>NZ_JAAFZU010000041.1 GCF_018263905.1 Loktanella sp. SALINAS62
TGTTGATTTGCACCCAGAACTGAGCCGTTAAGGCGCATTATTTTCACTGAGAACTGAGCCATGTGAACCTTTCCCCAAAGCATAAAGCAGCGGGGGCAACGGAGTGATCCACATGGGACTTTTGAACATCATCCATCGGATGCATAAGCGGCAGAAGCTGTCGATCCGCGAGATTGCGCGGCTGACAGGCGTGTCGCGTAATACAGTGACCAAACATCTGGCGGCGAATACCATCGAGCCAAAATTCGCGACGCCGGAACGGGCGAGCAAGCTTGACCCCTTTGCCGAGAAGCTGGCGGGTTGGCTGAAGACCGAAGCCGGAAAGTCGCGTAAACAGCGGCGCACAGTGAAGCAGTTGCACGCCGATCTCGTGGCGCTTGGCTTCACCGGGTCCTATGCCCGGGTGGCGGCCTTTGCGCGATCGTGGCGGGCAGATCGACAGCGTGAACAGCAGACGACGGGGCGCGGGACCTTTGTGCCGCTGCATTTTGATCCTGGTGAAGCCTTCCAGTTTGACTGGAGCGAGGACTTTGCGGTTCTGGG
>NZ_JAAFZU010000004.1 GCF_018263905.1 Loktanella sp. SALINAS62
ACTGCTTGCCTAGGGCCTGGCTCAGGCCACGCCCCAGACACGCTGACAACACAAAAGGCCGCTTCCCAAAAGGAAGCGGCCTTTTTGCGAAAAGGTGCGCGGACATAAAACAGGGCCGCACAGTGATGTGCGGCCCCATGCCGTCGGTCAGTCGGTCAGATCGCTTAGCTGGCGGCGGCCTTGTTCACGCCGCCTTTTGTCGCGATTTTGGTCATGTGGCGGTCGCCGTCGTACGTGTTGTCGAGGCATTTTTCCAGAACCGCAGCGTCACCATCCAGACCAAGACGATTGGCAAAGGCCACCAGCGTGCCATAGCCAGCCAGCGCATAGTGAACCATGCGCTGATATTGTGGGATGATCGCCGCATCGCGCACGTCATCATCGGCGATGTCGTCCGACAGGCCATGCGCGCGGGCTTCTTTGACCAGGCCTTCCATGCCCTTGCAGTGTTCGGCGCTGGGGTTGATTCCATGATCGTTGCAGAGCTTTTCCAGTTCTGCGATTCCGTCTGAAATGCCTTTGCCGCCTGCAATCAATGCTTCTGAAAGCTCTTGATCAGTTGCAGCGCGGCCCAGTTCGTTCACAACGGAAAGCGACTGTGTGTTCGCGCTCCACATATCTTGAAGTTGATCGAGGTAAATATCCTTGAGGCTGGTCATTGCCATGTCAGTCGTCCTTTTATTGTTCGGCTTACAACTGTCGTGCTGCGATGATGTTCCACCCGGCGGAAAAGTCGTTCCAATTTTGTCTGTCTTTCGCCGCATTGGCCGATTAGCGTTTGTGCAACGCAAGGTGGAGCAAACTGTTGACGCATCCGGTGCAAACCCCGGTCGCCGCCGTTTTCATGGTGGAACCTGGACATTATGAATGGCCAGCGGTTCTGTTGGCGGCATCTTTGCGTGCCTTTGCTTTGGATGATATCCACCTGTACGGCTACTGTCGGGCTGAATTGATCGACCAGCTGCATCCCCGTACGCTGAAGTTCTTTGACGCAAATGGTGTGACGCTTCGGCCGATTTCCCCCCAGTTCGCGGTTCCGTATCCTCAGGGCAACAAACTATACGCTTGCGCCGATGATCGACCGCAGCCTGCAACCATGTTGTTCGATACGGACATGTTCATGCTGCAACCCGCACGGTTGTCCGAAACACTGGTGCCGGGTTACGTATCTGGACGACCGACGGGCAACTGGATGTGGGGCACCGGACCGCAGGATTGGGCACCCGCCTATGCCAGCGTTGATCTGCCACTGCCCCGCACCCGTATGTCACGCCCCGATGGGACGTTCACCTGCCCGTCGATTTCTGCGGGGTTCGTCGCCTATTCTGACAGTGAATTCGGCGCGATCTGGCGCGATGTGGCGCTGGTGATCGAAAACAAGCGTCTGGCGCGCGGGATCTATCCAACGCTGGACCAGATCAGCCTGCCGGTCGCTGCCGAACTGATCGGCCTGCGGCTGAATATGATCGACGTCAAATGGAACAAGGCTGGCAAGATTACAGCGCAGGCCATTCGCGGCGTTATCAGTTATCATTATCAAAAGGCTGAAACGCTGCTAAACCTGCCGGTCAAATGGCTGGCGGACAGACTGCTGGTCGAATTTTCAGATTTCCAGAATGTCGAGGAATTGCTTGATTTTTATGGGCGCGAGGCGGCGCGACCTGCCGCTGTGGTCCACAATGATGGGTGGAAGAAAACCATCCTTGCCGCACAGCAGCGGGCTGACAGCGTGACCCACGCGCAGGCCATCGGTCTTCATAAGCAGGATGTGTGACGATGCGGGTCAAACCCCCCTTGATCCCGCTGCGGTCCTCGGTTACCTCGTGCCTTGGACGTAGGGGTATAGCTCAGTTGGTAGAGCGGCGGTCTCCAAAACCGTAGGTCGAGGGTTCAAGTCCTTCTGCCCCTGCCAGTCCAATCAAAGGTGACACGATATGTCCCATCCCCCGTTTCAAGTTGTTTTCCATATCGGCGCGCACAAAACAGCGACGACGCATTTGCAGCATTCGATTGGCAATGTCAGCGACAAACTGGCCGAAGCGGGCGTGCAGTTTTTTGGTCCACAGTCCCTGCGCGCGCCCGGTAAGCGGCTGGAAGCGCGGTTCGATCTGCCGTTCAACCCGCGCAAATTCAACGCTGATCCGCGGCCATCTGATGTGGTGCTGGACGAAATGTTGCAGGGCGGCGACCGTCTGGTGCTGTCAGAAGAAAACTATATCGGCGTGCTGTTTGACAAATCGACCGATGGACCGATGCACCGTATCGGTTATCCGCTGTATGCGACGGCGGGTGAACGGCTGATGGCGCTGGCGCAAAAGATCGCGCCGGACGGCATAGATGTTTGTCTGGGCGTGCGTGAACCGGCTGGATTCCTTAATTCGGCCTATGGTCAGGCGTTTCTGGCGGGACATTTCATCCCCGTGGAAAAGTTCAAGAATCAGAACCCGCTAAGTGCCGTGGACTGGGCAGAGCTGGTCGCGCGCCTGCGTCTGACGCCGGGTGTGCGGACCATCACGGTCTGGCGTCAGGAAGATTACCATCTGTGCTATGACCAGATTTTGAACGTCATGCTGGGCGATGCCGCGCGCCATGTGGTGCCGATCCGACGGTTGGTTAATCCGGGCCTGTCGGCAGCGGCTGTCGCACGGGTGCTGGAAATGCGGCGCGCCGGTCTGGATGGACCGCTGGCGCATCAGGCCCGGACCGAATTTCCGATCGGCCCGACGCACCCCGCCTATCAGGCATTTGACGCCGAAGAACGGGCGTTGTCGGTCGAATTCTATCAGGCACAGATCAATACGCTTGACGCGATGAACGGCGTAACGCTGCTGCGTCCGCAGGGTTGAACTGGATCGCGTCACGGCGTATGTCGCACAGGTCTGACATGCAGGAACAACGTTCATGGCCACGAACCCCGTCAAGTTCATCAATGAAACGCGCGCCGAAATCGCCAAGGTCGTATGGCCGACACGCCGCGAAGTCGTATTGACCACGATCATGGTGTTCATCATGGCGGCGTTGCTGGCGACGTTCTTTAGCCTTGTGGATCTGGGCATCCGTCAGGGACTGCAAGTCGTTCTGACCTACTTCGGCAGTTGAACCTAAGGGCGCGCTATAAACTGCGCCCCGGCCCTTGAATTCAACGCAAGCGGGCGGTAATAGCCGCGAAGCGACCGGGATGGCGTGCGGCGAATCGAGTTGCACGCCAAAATTTATTGTCCCGGCGGGTGGCGCGGATCATCCGAAGTTTTTGACCATTGGCGGCGGGTGCGCGACGCCGCGAACACGAGGTGACGAGGAACATGGCGAAACGTTGGTATTCGGTTAGCGTTCTTTCGAACTTCGAAAAGAAGATCGCAGAACAGATTCGTCAAAAAGCTGCCGAGCAGGGTCTTGAAGATCAGATCGACGAAGTGTTGGTCCCGACCGAAGAGGTCATCGAGATCCGCCGCAACAAAAAAGTAACGACCGAACGTCGTTTCATGCCCGGTTACGTGCTGGTGCATATGGAACTGTCGGACGAAGCTTATCATCTGGTGAACTCGATCAACCGGGTCACCGGTTTCCTGGGGCCGCAGGGCCGCCCGATGCCGATGCGCGATGCCGAAGTGCAGGCGATCCTTGGTCGCGTGCAGGAGGGCGAAGACAGCCCGCGCACGCTGATCCACTTCGAGATCGGTGAAAAGGTCAAGGTCAACGACGGTCCGTTCGAAGACTTCGACGGCATGGTCGAAGAAGTCGATGAAGAACATCAGCGCCTGAAGGTGACGGTGTCGATCTTTGGCCGGGCGACCCCGGTCGAGTTGGAATTCACTCAGGTCTCTAAACAGGGCTGAGTGCGTCAGACGTGGGAGCCGCAGCGCGGCGAACCACGGCAAGTCGCCCCGCAGGGGGCATTGTAGGGCGGGACTGGTCCCGCCGCTGAAAAAAGGAGAGGCCAGATGGCCAAGAAAGTAGTCGGCACGCTGAAGCTGCAAGTGCCCGCAGGCAACGCAAAGCCAAGCCCGCC
Source organism: Loktanella sp. SALINAS62 (assembly GCF_018263905.1). Lineage (GTDB taxonomy): Bacteria > Pseudomonadota > Alphaproteobacteria > Rhodobacterales > Rhodobacteraceae > Loktanella. The sequence continues at coordinate 4,010 of NZ_JAAFZU010000004.1, forward strand.
CGTCGGTCCGGCATTGGGTCAGCGCGGCATCAACATCATGGAATTCTGCAAGGCGTTCAACGCCAAGACAGCGGACATGGAAAAAGACGCACCTTGCCCCACCGTGATCACGTATTACGCGGACAAGTCGTTCTCGATGGAAATCAAGACGCCCCCCGCGTCCTATTACATCAAGAAAGCCGCAAAGCTGACATCCGGGTCCAAAACCCCCGGCAAGGCGACTGCGGGTTCCATCTCTGGCAAGCAGGTGCGTGAAATCGCCGAAGCCAAGATGAAAGACCTGAACGCAACGTCCATCGAGGGCGCAATGCTGATCATCGCGGGTTCCGCCCGCTCCATGGGCATCGAGGTGAAGTAATGGCAAAAGTCGGTAAGCGCACTGCGGCAGCTCGCAGCCAGTTCGAAGGCAAATCCAACGTAACGGTCGAAGAGGCCGTGTCGCTGGTCAAATCCAACGCCAAGGCAAAATTCGACGAAACCATCGAAATCTCGATGGTTCTGGGTGTCGATCCGCGTCACGCAGACCAGATGGTCCGTGGCACCGTGACCCTGCCCAACGGCACAGGCAAGACAGTCCGCGTCGCCGTGTTCGCCCGTGGCGAAAAGGCTGACGAAGCCACCGCAGCCGGTGCAGACATTGTCGGCGCCGAAGATCTGATGGAACAGGTTCAGGCCGGTAACATCAATTTCGATCGCTGCATCGCGACGCCCGACATGATGGGCATCGTCGGTCGTCTGGGCAAGATTCTGGGCCCACGCAACCTGATGCCGAACCCGCGCGTCGGCACTGTCACGCCGGACGTGAAGCAGGCCGTCGAAGACGCCAAGGGCGGTCAGGTCCAGTTCAAGGCCGAAAAAGCCGGTGTCGTCCATGCCGGAATCGGCAAGGCCAGCTTTGATGCCAAGCAGCTCGAAGAAAACCTGAAGGCTTTCGTCGACGCAGTATCCAAGGCACGTCCGTCCGGTGCCAAGGGCACCTATATGAAAAAGGTCTCGCTGACCTCGACCATGGGTCCGGGCGTGTCCGTCGATATCGCATCGGCCACGGGCAACTGATCATCGTCTGAACTGATCGCAGGGGCGGTTCCGAAAGGGGCCGCCCTTTTGCGTACCGGGTATTGGGGTGTTTTCGATCCTTTGTGTCAGCCGGTTGACGTTTTGCCGGGCCTGCCATGCGCGATATTCCGCGCGGTGGGGTTTTCTTTTCCCGATCTCCACCCTAAAGAGACTCTTGCAAGTCAGCGCATGATTCGTCGTGCGCTGTTTTGTTTCGTCCGAGACGGTGGGTTGGCCTATGGCCGTTAATTCCTGCCCGAGGCGGGTTACGACCGGATCGGCTGAGGCTCTCCTCGGTTTTACCCGGCTCATCCCGTGATTGCGGACCTCGACTGTCGGGCGGTTCGCCGCACGGCAAAATTGAGCCGGGGGGAAACCCCCAAATTTGGAGTGAAACTGTGGATAGAGCACAAAAAGAAAAACTGGTCGAAGAGCTCGGCCAGATCTTTGAAAGCTCTGGCGTCGTTGTGGTTGCCCACTACGAAGGCATGACAGTTGCCGAAATGCAGGACCTGCGCGCTTCGATGCGTGAAGCAGGCGGGTCCGTACGCGTTGCCAAGAACAAGCTCGCCAAGATCGCCCTTGAAGGCAAACCCAGCGCTTCCATTGCTGAGTACCTGACGGGGATGACGGTTCTTGCCTATTCCGAAGACCCTGTCGCTGCGGCGAAAGTGGTCGATGGATACGCCAAAAAGAATGACAAGCTGGTCATTCTTGGTGGTGCCATGGGCGAAACCGCACTGGACCTAGAAGGTGTGAAAGCCGTTGCCGGGATGCCAAGCCGCGAGGAGCTTATCGCTTCCATCGTGGGTTGTATCGCAGCACCTGCCAGCAACATCGCCGGGGCCATTGGCGCACCTGCTTCGAACATCGCGAGCATTCTTTCGACCATCGAAGAGAAAGCTGCATAAGCAACCTGAACCGCCTTGGGGCTTGAATGCCCTGACGTTGGAACACACTTAAGAAAACGGAAAGAAGTCAAATGGCTGATCTGAAGAAACTGGCAGAAGACATCGTTGGTCTGACCCTGCTGGAAGCACAAGAACTGAAAACCATCCTCAAGGACGAGTATGGCATCGAGCCCGCCGCTGGTGGCGCTGTGATGATGGCTGGCCCCGCTGCCGGTGCTGGCGAAGCTGCCGAAGAAAAGACCGAATTCGACGTCGTTCTGAAGAACGCCGGCGCACAGAAGATCAATGTGATCAAAGAAGTGCGCGGCATCACCGGTCTGGGCCTGAAAGAAGCCAAGGATCTGGTCGAAGCCGGTGGCAAGGTCAAAGAAGGCGCGTCCAAAGCGGAAGCCGAAGAGATCAAGGCAAAGCTGGAAGCAGCTGGCGCCGAAGTCGAACTGGCCTAAGCCGCGTTGCGGGTTTTCCCGCACTGATAAACAAGGCTGGACCTGCCGCGTGCAGGTCCAGCCGCACCTGTCTTAAAGGTTGGTCAGCGTAAATGACCCCCCTTTTGGGTAGGTGAGGTGATCGAGAGGCCTTCGGTGGGACGAAGGCCGGGAATAGATCGCTTGCTCCCGGTCATAAGCATCCGTTTCGCAGCCCGGGCGAAACGAGAGGCGACAGACAGATAAGGTGACACCACACATGGCTTCCTCCTTCCTCGGCCAGAAGCGCCTGCGTAAGTACTACGGCAAAATCCGCGAAGTCCTTGAAATGCCGAACCTCATCGAGGTTCAGAAATCTTCCTATGATCTCTTCCTGCGCTCTGGCGAGGGTGAAGCGCCGCTCGACGGCGAAGGCATCATGGGCGTGTTCCAGTCGGTTTTCCCGATCAAGGATTTCAACGAAACAGCCGTTCTTGAATTCGTCAAGTACGAGCTGGAAAAGCCGAAGTACGACGTCGAAGAGTGTCAGCAGCGTGACATGACCTACAGCGCACCGCTGAAGGTGACATTGCGTCTGATCGTGTTCGATATGGACGAAGATACCGGTGCGAAGTCCGTCAAGGACATCAAGGAACAGGACGTGTTCATGGGCGACATGCCCCTGATGACGCAGAATGGCACATTCATCGTGAATGGCACCGAACGTGTGATCGTGTCGCAGATGCACCGCTCTCCCGGCGTGTTCTTCGACCACGACAAGGGCAAGACGCACAGCTCGGGCAAGCTGTTGTTCGCCTGCCGGATCATCCCCTATCGCGGATCGTGGCTCGATTTCGAATTCGATGCAAAAGACCTGGTGTTCTGCCGGATCGACCGTCGCCGCAAACTGCCGGTGACGACGCTGCTGTATTCGCTGGGCCTTGATCAAGAAGCGATCATGGATGCCTATTACAACACCGTCGATTTCAACCTCGACAAAAAAGCGAATGCCTGGACGACCAAGTTCTTCCCGGAACGCGTCCGCGGCACCCGTCCGACCTATGACCTGATCGACGCCAAAACCGGCGAAGTGATTGCAAAGGCAGGTGAAAAGGTCACACCCCGCACGGTCAAGAAACTGATCGAAGACGGCAACGTGTCCGAACTGCTGGTCCCCTATGACCACATCGTGGGCAAATTCGTGGCCCGCGACATCATCGACGAAGACACGGGCGCGATTTTTGTCGAAGCCGGTGACGAACTGACGCTGGAAATGGACAAGGCGGGCGATGTCATCGGTGGCACGCTCAAGGATCTGGTCGACGCTGGCGTCACCACGATCCCCGTTCTGGACATCGATAACATCAATGTCGGCGCCTACATGCGCAACACGATGGCGGCAGACAAGAACATGAACCGCGAAACCGCGCTCATGGATATCTACCGCGTCATGCGTCCGGGCGAACCGCCAACCGTGGACGCCGCATCGGCCCTGTTCGATACGTTGTTCTTTGACAGCGAACGCTATGACCTGTCCGCCGTTGGCCGCGTGAAAATGAACATGCGTCTGGACCTGGACGCCGAAGACACGCAGCGCACGCTGCGCCGCGAAGACATCGTCGCCTGCATCAAGGCGTTGGTGGAACTGCGCGACGGCAAGGGCGACATCGACGACATCGACCACTTGGGTAACCGCCGCGTGCGGTCCGTGGGCGAACTGATGGAAAATCAGTATCGCGTCGGTCTGCTGCGCATGGAACGCGCGATCAAGGAACGCATGTCATCGGTCGAAATCGACACCGTCATGCCGCAGGACCTGATCAACGCAAAACCTGCTGCCGCTGCCGTGCGTGAATTCTTTGGTTCGTCCCAGCTGTCGCAGTTCATGGACCAGACGAACCCGCTGTCCGAAGTGACGCACAAGCGTCGCCTGTCGGCGCTTGGGCCGGGCGGTCTGACCCGCGAACGTGCCGGTTTCGAAGTGCGCGACGTCCACCCGACCCACTATGGCCGGATGTGTCCGATTGAAACGCCCGAAGGACCGAACATCGGTCTGATCAACTCGCTTGCGACGTTCGCACGGGTGAACAAGTACGGCTTTATCGAAACGCCCTACCGCAAGGTGACGGACGGCAAGGTGACGGACGAAGTGTCCTATATGTCCGCAACCGAAGAAATGCGGCACACCGTGGCGCAGGCCAACGCGAACCTGACTGCAGAAGGCGGTTTCGAAAACGAACTCGTTTCGACACGCAAGAACGGCGATTACACCCTGTCGCCGCGTGAAAACGTCGACCTGATCGACGTGTCGCCGAAACAGCTGGTGTCTGTTGCGGCTTCTTTGATCCCGTTCCTGGAAAACGACGACGCCAACCGCGCGCTGATGGGGTCCAACATGCAGCGTCAGGCCGTGCCGCTGCTGCAAGCAGAGGCGCCGCTGGTCGGCACCGGTATCGAAGAAGTGGTGGCGCGCGATTCGGGTGCCGCCATCATGGCGCGCCGGGCTGGCATCATCGACCAGGTCGATGCTGCCCGTATCGTGGTCCGGGCGACGTCCGATCTGGAACTGGGCGACGCAGGCGTTGACATCTACCGCATGCGCAAATTCCAGCGGTCGAACCAGAACACCTGCATCAACCAGCGTCCGCTGGTAAAAGTGGGCGATCACGTCCAGAAGGGCGAAGTCATCGCAGATGGCCCGTCCACCGACATGGGGGAACTGGCGCTTGGCAAGAACGTCGTCGTCGCCTTCATGCCGTGGAATGGCTACAACTACGAAGACTCTATCCTGATTTCCGAACGCATCACGCGTGACGACGTCTTTACCTCGATCCATATCGAGGAATTCGAAGTCGCCGCCCGTGACACCAAGCTTGGGCCAGAAGAAATCACGCGCGACATTCCGAACGTCGGCGAGGAAGCCCTGCGCAACCTTGACGAAGCCGGTGTCGTTTATATCGGTGCAGAAGTCGGACCGGCAGACATTCTGGTGGGCAAGATCACCCCCAAGGGTGAAAGCCCGATGACCCCCGAAGAAAAGCTGCTGCGCGCGATCTTTGGTGAAAAGGCATCCGATGTCCGTGACACGTCGCTGCGTCTGCCGCCGGGTGATTTCGGTACGGTCGTCGAAGTGCGTGTGTTCAACCGCCACGGTGTGGAAAAGGACGAACGTGCGTTGCAGATCGAACGTGAAGAGGTCGAACGCCTGTCCCGCGACCGCGACGACGAACTCGCGATCCTGGACCGCAACATCTATGCCCGTCTGCACGACATGATCATGGGCAAAGAAGTCGTCAAAGGCCCCAAGGGGATCAAGGCTGGCACAATTGTCAGCGATGAAACGCTGGACGGTCTGTCCCGTGGCCAGTGGTGGCAGCTTGCCCTGAAAGACGAAGCAGACGCCCAGATCGTCGAAGCCCTGAACGAGCAATACGAGGTGCAGAAGCGCACGCTCGACGCCCGTTTCGAGGACAAGGTCGAAAAGGTCCGTCGTGGCGACGATCTGCCGCCGGGCGTCATGAAGATGGTCAAGGTGTTCGTCGCGGTAAAGCGCAAGCTGCAGCCGGGCGACAAGATGGCCGGACGTCACGGCAACAAGGGTGTGATTTCCAAGGTGGTCCCGATGGAGGACATGCCGTTCCTTGCGGACGGTACGCCGGTCGATTTCTGTCTGAACCCGCTGGGCGTGCCGTCGCGCATGAACGTCGGTCAGATCCTTGAAACCCACATGGGTTGGGCCGCACGCGGTCTGGGTATCCAGATTGATGAGGCACTGGGCGATTATCGCCGCAGCGGCGACATGACCCCGGTCAAGGAAGCGCTGCGCATCGCCTATGGTGACGACGTCTATGACGAAGGTTTCGAGGGGATGTCCGAACAGGACATGCTGGAAGCCGCCGGCAACGTCACACGCGGCGTCCCGATCGCGACACCCGTCTTTGACGGCGCGAAAGAGGCGGACGTGAACGACAGCCTGAAACGGGCCGGGTTCGACACGTCGGGTCAGTCGATCCTGTTCGACGGCCGCACCGGTGAACAGTTCAGCCGCAAGGTGACGGTGGGTGTGAAATACCTGCTGAAACTGCACCACCTGGTCGACGACAAGATCCACGCCCGTTCGACGGGGCCGTACTCGCTTGTCACGCAGCAGCCGCTGGGTGGTAAGGCACAGTTCGGTGGTCAGCGCTTCGGCGAGATGGAAGTCTGGGCACTCGAAGCTTACGGCGCGGCCTACACCCTGCAGGAAATGCTGACGGTGAAATCCGATGACGTCGCGGGCCGGACCAAGGTCTACGAAAGCATCGTCAAGGGCGAGGACAACTTTGAGGCCGGTGTGCCCGAGTCGTTCAACGTGCTTGTCAAAGAAGTCCGGGGCCTCGGCCTCAACATGGAACTCCTGGATGCGGAAGACGGGGAATAGGCCCTTGCCCTAGGGGCGGCGACACGCCGCCCCATCCCACCTTACCGCACCCCAATTCAAGGAATTGAAGATGAACCAGGAACTGACAAATAACCCGTTCAACCCGGTCGCTCCGGTGAAAACGTTTGACGAAATCAAGGTGTCATTGGCATCGCCCGAACGGATCCTGTCGTGGTCCTTTGGCGAGATCAAGAAGCCGGAAACCATCAACTACCGCACGTTCAAACCCGAACGTGACGGTCTGTTCTGCGCGCGGATCTTTGGCCCGATCAAAGATTACGAATGCCTGTGCGGCAAATACAAGCGCATGAAATACCGCGGCGTCGTCTGCGAAAAATGCGGCGTCGAAGTCACGCTGCAAAAGGTGCGCCGCGAGCGGATGGGCCATATCGAACTGGCAGCACCCGTCGCGCACATCTGGTTTCTGAAATCGCTGCCCAGCCGCATCGGTCTGATGCTGGACATGACGCTGCGCGATCTGGAACGCATCCTGTATTTCGAAAACTACGTCGTGATCGAACCCGGTCTGACGGACCTGACCTACGGCCAGTTGATGACCGAGGAAGAGTTCAACGATGCGCAGGACGCTTATGGCGTTGACGCGTTTCAGGCGAACATCGGTGCCGAAGCCATCCGCGAAATGCTGGCGCAGATCGACCTTGAAGCAGAGGCAGAGCAACTGCGCGCCGATCTGAAAGAAGCGACAGGCGAACTGAAGCCGAAAAAGATCATCAAGCGGTTGAAAATCGTCGAAAACTTCATCGATTCCGGCAACCGTCCGGAATGGATGGTGCTGACCGTGATCCCCGTCATTCCGCCAGAACTGCGCCCGCTGGTGCCGCTGGATGGCGGTCGTTTCGCGACGTCCGACCTGAACGATCTGTATCGCCGCGTCATCAACCGCAACAACCGTCTGAAGCGGCTGATCGAATTGCGCGCACCTGACATCATCGTCCGCAACGAAAAGCGGATGCTGCAGGAATCCGTCGATGCGCTGTTCGACAACGGTCGTCGTGGCCGGGTCATCACGGGGGCCAACAAGCGTCCGCTGAAATCGCTGTCTGACATGCTCAAAGGCAAGCAGGGCCGTTTCCGTCAGAACCTTTTGGGCAAGCGCGTCGACTTTTCGGGCCGGTCCGTCATCGTGACAGGTCCGGAACTGAAACTGCACCAGTGCGGCCTGCCGAAAAAGATGGCGCTCGAACTGTTCAAGCCGTTCATCTATTCGCGGCTCGAAGCCAAGGGTTTGTCGTCCACCGTCAAGCAGGCCAAAAAGCTGGTCGAAAAGGAACGTCCCGAGGTTTGGGATATTCTGGATGAAGTGATCCGCGAACACCCCGTCATGCTGAACCGTGCGCCGACGCTGCACCGTCTTGGCATTCAGGCGTTCGAACCAGTCCTGATCGAAGGCAAGGCAATCCAGCTTCACCCGCTGGTCTGTTCGGCCTTCAACGCTGACTTTGACGGCGACCAGATGGCTGTTCACGTCCCGCTGAGCCTTGAGGCGCAGCTGGAAGCCCGCGTTCTGATGATGTCCACGAACAACGTGCTGTCGCCCGCCAATGGCGCGCCGATTATCGTGCCGTCGCAGGATATGATTCTGGGTCTGTACTACACCACGATCATGCGGCAGGGCATGAAGGGCGAAGGCATGTCCTTTAGCGATATCGACGAAGTCGAACACGCCCTGACCTCTGGTGAGGTGCATCTGCACGCCAAGATCGAAGCGCGGATGTCCCAGATTGATGACGAAGGTAACGAAGTCGTCCAGCGGTTCGAAACCACGCCCGGCCGTCTGCGTCTGGGCGCGTTGCTGCCGCTGAACGCCAAGGCGCCGTTCAGCCTGGTCAACCGTCTGCTGCGCAAGAAAGAAGTGCAGCAGATCATCGATACCGTCTATCGCTACTGCGGTCAGAAGGAATCGGTCATCTTCTGCGACCAGATCATGACGATGGGCTTCCGCGAGGCATTTAAGGCCGGCATCAGCTTTGGCAAGGACGACATGGTCGTGCCGGATACCAAATGGGCGCTGGTCGACGAGACCCGCAACCTGGTCAAGGATTTCGAACAGCAGTACATGGACGGTCTGATCACCCAAGGTGAAAAGTACAACAAGGTCGTGGATGCCTGGTCGAAAGCCAACGACAAGGTCACCGACGCCATGATGTCCACCATCAGCCAAGCCGGCACAGACGCCGACGGGTCCGAAGCGGAACCCAACAGCGTTTACATGATGGCGCACTCCGGTGCCCGTGGGTCGGTCACGCAGATGAAACAGCTGGGCGGGATGCGCGGTCTGATGGCCAAACCGTCGGGCGAGATCATCGAAACGCCGATCATCTCGAACTTCAAGGAAGGCCTGACCGTTCTTGAATACTTCAACTCGACCCACGGTGCCCGTAAGGGTCTGTCGGATACGGCGTTGAAGACTGCGAACTCTGGTTATCTGACGCGGCGTCTGGTGGACGTCGCACAGGATTGCATCATTCGCGAAATCGACTGCGGCACCGAACGCGCGATCACGGCAGAAGCCGCCGTGAACGACGGCGAGGTCGTATCGTCGCTGGCGGAACGTGTACTGGGCCGTGTCAGTGCCGACGACGTCCTGCGTCCGGGCACGGACGAGGTTCTGGTCGAAGCCGGTGAACTGATCGACGAACGCAAGGCGGACATGATCGACGTTGCTGCCATCGCCAAGATGCGCATCCGGTCGCCCCTGACCTGCGAAGCCGAAGACGGTGTCTGCGCAACTTGCTACGGGCGTGACCTTGCACGTGGCACGCGTGTGAACATCGGTGAAGCTGTCGGCATCATCGCCGCGCAGTCAATCGGTGAACCCGGCACCCAGTTGACGATGCGGACGTTCCACATCGGCGGTGTGGCGCAGGGTGGCCAGCAGTCCTTCCTCGAAGCAAGCCAGCCCGGCAAGATCGAATTCCGCAACGCCGCATTGCTGGCGAACACGGCAGGCGATCTGGTCGTGATGGGGCGGAACATGGTCATTGCGATCGTGGACAGCAACGGTGTCGAACGCGCGACGCACAAGGTGGGTTACGGGTCAAAGGTGTTCGTCACCGAAGGCCAGGACATTCACCGTGGCGACAAACTGTTCGAATGGGATCCATACACCCTGCCGATCATTGCCGAAAAAGCCGGTCGCGTGAAATACGTCGATCTGGTCAACGGGATCGCGGTTCGCGAAGACACCGATGATGCGACGGGCATGACCCAGCGCATCGTGTCCGACTGGCGCGCGGCCCCCAAGGGTAACGAACTGGCACCGAAAATCATCATCGCCGACAGCAACGGCGAACCGGTGATGAAGGATGACGGGAACCCCGTCAGCTATGCCATGTCGGTTGATGCTGTTCTGTCCGTCGAAGACGGCGAAGACATCCAGGCCGGTGACGTCGTCGCGCGCATTCCGCGCGAAGGCGCCAAGACCAAGGACATTACCGGTGGTCTGCCGCGTGTGGCCGAATTGTTCGAGGCACGTCGCCCGAAGGATCACGCCATCATCGCGGAAATCGACGGCTATGTCCGGTTCGGCAAGGACTACAAGAACAAGCGCCGCATCGCGATTGAATCGTCCGACGATCCGGACGTAAAGGTCGAATACATGGTGCCCAAGGGCAAGCACATCCCGGTGGCCGAAGGCGACTTCGTCCAGAAGGGTGACTACATCATGGACGGCAACCCGGCCCCGCACGATATTCTTGCGGTCATGGGCGTCGAAGCGCTGGCAGACTACATGATCGACGAGGTGCAGGACGTGTATCGCCTGCAGGGTGTGCGCATCAACGACAAGCACATCGAAGTCATCGTGCGTCAGATGCTGCAAAAGTGGGAAATTCAGGACAGCGGTGACACCGTTCTTCTGAAAGGCGAAACCGTCGACAAGGCGGAATTCGACGAAGCCAACGAAAAGGCGATTTCCCGCAACGGCCGTCCGGCAACGGGCGAACCGATCCTGCTGGGCATCACCAAGGCGTCGCTGCAAACCCGCAGCTTTATCTCTGCCGCGTCGTTCCAGGAAACCACGCGCGTGCTGACCGAAGCATCGGTCATGGGCAAGCGTGACAAACTGGTCGGCCTGAAAGAGAACGTCATCGTGGGTCGTCTGATCCCCGCCGGGACCGGCGGTGCGACCAGCCGGATGCGCAAGATCGCATCCGACCGCGACAACGTCGTGATCGAAGCGCGCCGGGAAGAGGCCGAACAGGCCGCAGCCCTTGCAGCACCGGTGCAGGAACCCGTGGCTGACGACGTGGTCGGTGGGGACGAGTTCGACACCATGATCGTCGATACGCCCGAAAGCCGTGACGAATAAACGATATTGGCGATGCGCCAATGGGCCCCCGGATCATGTCCGGGGGCCCTTTTCGTTTGGGTGCCATGACGATCCGCGCGCGGCTAACCGCACCGCCGCAGTGGGCCGCTGCCTGACACGCCCCGACGCGGCTGGCAGACTTTCGCGGTGTCTGTTCATGCCCGCGATGGCGCTGATCGTGCCCGTGCGTCGGCCGATGCAGCGATAGCCATGTAGCAACTCGTGACGCCGGTACGTTGCGCTCTACCGACGCGAGTTGCGGACGAAATAGATGATCCCAGCGATCAGGAAGATGATCACAAGGACTGCAATCAGCCCCATGCCGCTCATCATCCAGCCCATTCCGTCCATCATCTCCATGTGTTGCATCCTGTCGATCCTTTGGTGTTTCAATCAGGTCGTGCAGTCGTAGAAACCGCGGTACCCCGCCCGCAATCCTGCATCGAGCGAAAGCACAAGATTTGTGTCCTGTCGCCCGGCAACGGCGTCCAGCGCAGGCTCTTGGCCCGGTGCGCTGAGGTCGATGGTCATGCCATCTGTGGTCAAGGTCGGACCGCTTGAAAGTGCGGCGGCGTCTGTAGCGTCGAGACGGATCAGATTGCCGCCAAGCTTGACCAAGGCCGCGCCGTCGGCGCCAATCGCCAGAACCGGGGGGCTGCTCTGCGTGTAGACAAAGGTGCAGGTAGGCCCGTCGGGAAGGACTTTCGCGATATCCTCATCCGTCAGAAAGCCGGGATCAAGGACGGCGACATGCGCATATGACAGGGCTTCGTCCAGCGAAACGACAGACGCAGGTTCATCCTGCTGTCCCGCTGCGTCGTCGCCTGACTCCAGTTCGGCAATAAGATAGCGCATCTCTGCGATTTCCTTGTCCTGCGCATAGATGATCTCGTCCGCCAGTTTGCGGACCCGCGGATCAGAGATATTGGCCCGGCTTGATGTCATGACTGCAATGGAATGGTGCGGGATCATCGCACGCATGTAGCTGGTGTCAGCCACGGTGACCTGACTGCGCACCAGCCAGAGCGTCAGCGCAAAGGTGACGGCTGCGCCCGCAAAGATGGCGACGTTCACGGTGCGGCTGGGATACATCTTTAACATATAGGCAAGCATGATGATCGCCATTGTCGCGCCCATCAGCAGCGCCATGTAGAACCGCGTTTCCGACCAGAAAATATGCGAAATGAGGTATGTGTTCAGATACATCAACCCGAACATGACGATCGTGGATGTTGCGATCATTGCAGCGAAACGTCCGTAGCCCCTGCCGCCGCCCTCGTGTTTTCCGTCGTCGTTTGCCATTGTGAACGCGCCTTTAGTTAGTGATGGTTGTGCATACCCAGTGTGGGTATACCAACCAGCTGTTCTTATGGCGGTTCCGAAGAAAGTGCATGAAACTGATGGTCGTGTCTGATCGCTGCGTGATGGGACACCCGTGGTCGAAAAAAACCGATCTTCGAAAATCATGCATGGCAGGTCCGCGACGGGTCACGGCGGTCTTGGCCACGACTGGCAAGGTATCACGCGAAAACGCCGCGGCCTTTGCAGGGGCGCGCGGTGTTCTGGGTCTGCAACATCGTGCGATGGTAACGGCGTCGTCAGTCAGGATCGCCAATGCAGGTCATGATGTCGTCAATCGTGATAAGCGGCATGTCCCGCGCCGCATCAAGGCCCGCAATGTCGGCATAGGTGGCCATGCGACCGTCGTCCGTCATCGCTTCACACAGGACCCCCGTTTCTGGCAGGCCCGCAAGCTGCATCAGGGCCAGTGTGGCCTCTGTATGTCCCCGACGGACACGCAAGCCTGCTGATCGTGCGACCAGCGGGAAAACATGGCCGGGGCTGCGCAAGTCGCCGGGACTGGCGGTGTCGGCGCACAGGGCGGCGACGGTCCGTGTCCTGTCACGGGCCGACACGCCGGTCGTGACACCGGTTGCAGCCTCGACCGAGACGGTGAACGGCGTTTGGTAGGGAGAGGCGTTGTCCGCCACCATCGGGGGCAGACCCATGTGGCGGGCGTGATCCTCTGTGATGACGGCGCAGACAATGCCCGACCCGTGGCGGATCATCAGGGACATCTGCGCCTCTGTCAGGGTTTGGGCCGCAAAGACAAAATCACACTCGTTCTCGCGGTCCGGATCGTCGGCAACGATCACGCCCTCACCCCGTTGCAGGGCCGCGATGGCATCGGCCATCGCAGGCGACATGGTGCTTCGGGTCATTTCCTTCAGGTGTTGCATGGGCAAGTCTCCTTTCATGCAATCTTGGCCAGGGTGCCAAAGCATCCCTCGTGATACGTCAGTGGCGCGGCGGCGTCCTGAAGCCAGACGTCGACGATTTCTCCGAACAGGACAGTATGGGTGCCTTGTGTCATCTGATGTGTCGTGCGGCAGTCAAAGCTGACACATGCCCCCTGCAGCGCGGGCGATCCGGTTTCGCGGGTCGTCCAAGTGCCAGTTTCAAAACGCGTGTCACGATCCACCGGCGTGGCAAATCGGGTTGCGATGTCCGATTGCATGACCGACAGCACGTTGACGCAAAACGCCCCCGCCTGCGTCAGGTGTGCGTGGATCGACGCTGTCCGGTTGACGCAGATCAGCAGGGTTGGCGGTTCGGCACAAACTGATGTGACGGCGGTCGCGATCAGGCCATAGCGTCGCCCGTCCCCTTCCGTGGTGATCAGGCTGACACCGGCGGCAAGTCGGCGCATGCCGGCCTTGAAATCTTCAGACTGTGTCAAGCGACATCTCCTTTAACGCAAGCAAGGGTGCAATTTTGCCCGCGACCTGCAGCAGCAGCCCGTCGGACGCACGGGGACCAACGACCTGCAGGCCGATCGGCAAACCGTCGTGGTGACCGGCGGGAAGCGCGATGCAGGGCACCTGCAGCGCCGTCCAGAGCGAATTGAACACAGGATCACCCGGCGTACGGCCAAGCGGTGCCGTGCCCGGTGCGGCCGGCGCAATAAGTGCGTCTATGCCGGCTGATTTCATCAGATTTTCCAGCTCACCTGCAAGCCGCGCCAGACGGTCGCGGGCGGTAAAGGCATCGCGCATCGTGGCAGGTGTGCGGCTTGCGATGCGCGCCTGAAAATCGGTGTGAAGGTCGTCGCCGTTGGTACGCAAAAGCGGCAGAAAGGCTGCGGCACCTTCGGCGAACATCACGGCGCGGTGCAGATCGTCGATCTCTTGAAAGGCAGGTGGCAAATCAAAGACTATCCAGTCGGGATGACGATCGGACAGCGCATCCATCAGCGCGATCATCGGGGTAGTCAGCTGATCGGCGTATGGGGTGCGACATATGCCGATCCTGACATGGCCGGATGCAGGGGCCGTCGGCAGATCGAACACACGGGACACAAGTGCGAGATCGTCGACATCGCGCGCGTGAAAGCCCACGGTGTCGAAACTGGGTGCGTAGCGTTTCATGCCTTCGGTCGAAATCAGGCCAAAGCTGGGTTTCATCGCGGTGACGCCGCAATAGCTTGCGGGTCTGATCGTCGATCCGCCTGTCTGGGTCGATAATGCCAGCGGCACGTGAAAGTCGGCCACGGCGGCGGCCGATCCGGCAGATGATCCACCCGGCGTGTGCCGCAGGTTTGCCGGATTGCCCGTCGCCGCGTTCCGGCCCGCAGCTGCGAATTCGGTTGTATCGGTCTTGCCGATGACGATGGCGCCCGCCGCACGCAGCAGGGCGACCGCCGCTGCATCACGGGCAGGCTGGTACCCGTCAAATAGCGGAGAGTTGTAGGTCGTCGGCATCCCGGCGGTGTCAAATACATCCTTGATCCCGACGGGCAGTCCAGCCAAGGGGCGCGGATCATCGGCCCGTATCGTGGCGGCCTGGGCTTCGGCCTGCGGGTTCAAACACAGCCACGCCTGCAGTTCACCGTCGCGGGCTGCGATCCGGGCCAGACAGGCGCGTGTCAGGTCAAGCGCCGAAAACGCACCGCGCCGCATTCCAGCCAGGGCGTCTACGGCTGTCAACCGGGTCAGATCAGTCATGGCTGCATCAGATGATGGTCGGTCACGGACTGGAACGCAGCCCCCAGCGCAAGCACCAGCGCGTCATCGCAAGGCCGCCCCACGATCTGGATGCCAAGCGGCAGACCACCGCGCCCTTTGCCAGAGGGCAGCATCAAGGCGGGAAATCCAGTCAGATCCCAGATCATCGTATTGCGTGAGATGATGTCGAACCCAAACGTCTGGTCGTCCACATCAATCCGAAGCCCGTCCAGATGACCAGCTTCGCCGCCGAGTCCCGGCGTCAGCAAAAGATCGACATCCCAGCGATTTAGAAGCCTGTCGATCAGCATCGTCCGATGCGACAGCGCCAGCAGGTAATCGGTGGCCATCACTGCATCACCACGCGCGATGCGCGCCTGCAAGCCTGCATCCTGTTCGGACCGGCGAGGGGCGTTGTGGCGTTGAGTTGCCGACAGCTCTGCCGCAAGGATCGTCCAGCCAATCTCATGATTCATGGCCATGTCGCCGAACAGTTCGGCGGTTTTGACGGGAACACAGTGCGCGCCAAGGTTTTGGATCACCGACAACGCTTCCGTCCATGCGGTCAGGACGGACGCATCGACCAGTTCCGTAAACCACCCGTCGGGCACGCCAATCCGCAGCGGGCGCAGGGGAACAGGTTCTAGATCGGTCATCGCCTGCATGACCCGTGACAGGTCAGTGGCCGACAAACCCATCGGGCCCAGATGGTCGAGCGTCCAGCTAAGCGGCGCGACACCGTCGGTTGATACCAGACCCCGCGTCGGTTTCAGTCCTGTCACCCCACACCAGCACGATGGCACACGGATCGATCCGCCAGTGTCGGTCCCAAGGGCAAAGGGCAGCATGCGGCGGGCCACGGCAGCACCAGAGCCTGTAGAGGACCCGCCGGTCCAACGGCTGGCGTCATACGGGTTCGTCACGGCACCGTGGCGCGGGTTAAAGGGCGACCCGGCTGCAAATTCGGTTGTCGCCAACATTGCGACGGGGATCGCACCCGCCGCGCACAGGCGTGCCACACTGGCTGCATCCCGTTCGGCAATCCGTGTCCCGGTCAAAACGGAACCGCAGGTCACTTCACCATTGGCAACATCCACGATGCCCTTCACGCCGAATGGCACGCCTTCCAATGGTCGCGGTGTGCCGTTGGCCCATCGGCGCGTGGCTTCTGCGATGCCGTCTTGCGCATCAAGGATCGACAGGACCGCCTCTGACGCGGGTGCGATGCCACACCGTTCTACGGCATTTTCGATTTCTGCCTGCGGGCTGGTCTGGTTGGCTGCATAGCGTTCCAGCAACGCACCGATCCCGCAGGGTACGTTCTGCTGATCGACGACCGCAGCTGGATCGCCTTGTCGCGGACCAAGATGAAGATCGAACCGCGCAAATGGATCGGCGGGTTGGACCTGATCCTGGCCGCCTTGCACTGCGCCATCCATCATTCAGCGGCGATTGCGAGCTTGTCCTGACGACACTTCATCAGGGGCTGGACCTTTTGGCCGAATGTATCAAGACCGCCAAGGAAGTCGTCAAAGGTCATCATGATACCCTTCACGCCGTCGATGCTTGCCACATCGTCCAGCATGGCAGCGACGGTGGCATAAGAGCCGACCAACGTCCCCATGTTGAAATTCACAGCACCCTCCGGCAGGTTGATATGCTTGGCGGTCGATGTTTCGTCCGCCGTCGTATCTTTAGACCCCTGATCGGCCATCCATGCCAATGCGTCGGCATCCACGCCCGACCGCAGGTGTTCCCAGCGCGCCATCGCCTTTTCATCGGTCTCGTCCGCGATGATCATGAACAGGACATAGGCGCCCACGTCCCGCCCGGTGATTTCCGCAGCGGCCACAAGGTTTGCCGCAGCATCCGAGAACGCCAGCGGCGTGTTGATGCCCACCCCCATGACAAAGTTGTAATCGGCGTGTTCAGCGGCAAAGGCCATCCCCTTGGCGGATTGCCCGGCGGCTACGATCTCGACCTTTTCGGGGCGCGGTGACAGCTTGCAGTCGTCCATGGTGAAATGCTCACCCTTGAAGTCGGACGAACCGTTTTCCCACAGATCGCGCATGACCTGCACGTATTCGCCCCCATACGCATAGCGGTAGCCAAAGTAGGCATCGCCCGGCCAGATATCCATTTGGGTGTATTCGTTTTTGGCCCAGCCTGTGACGATGTTGATGCCGAACCGACCCGGCGCGATGCTGTCGACCGTGCTGGCCATGCGCGCGACGATCGCAGGCGGCAGGGTCAGGATCGCGGTGGACGCAAACAGCTTGATCTTGCTTGTGACGGCGGCAAGTCCCGCCATCAGCGTAAAGCTTTCAAGGTTGTGATCCCAGAACTCCGTCTTGCCGCCGAAGCCGCGCAGCTTGATCATGGAAAGCGCGAATTCAAGACCGTAACCTTCGGCTTTTTGCACGACCTGTTTGTTCAGTTCAAAAGACGGCTTGTACTGCGGCGCGGTCTCCGAGATCAGCCAGCCGTTGTTCCCGATCGGGATGAATACACCCATGTCCATAACAAAACCCTCTGTGTTGTGTTTGTATGGACATACTTTTCATCGAGCGACGGATCTCCAGAGCATTCCATTAAATTTGTCCGGACATACGCTTGATTTGTCGTTGCGCTGGAAAATTTTGCGCTGTTTGCGCTGTGATGGTCAATTGTTGGGCGCTTCAGGTTTTGGGTTCGCCTGCGGACAGGATCGTGCGGTAGCGGAATCGGTCGCCGGGCAGCGTTTGGATCGCATATTCCAGCAATCGTCCACGCGATGACAGATATCTACGGGTCATGCGCAACGCGAGCGTGCCTGCCGGCAGATCCAGTTTCTGCGCGATGTGCTCGTCGATGTGGACGGGGGTCAGTTCCTGATGGATCGACGCGATCCGTTCGCCCGTGTAGCTTTCGACCATATGAAAAAGC
Organism: Loktanella sp. SALINAS62; assembly: GCF_018263905.1. Taxonomy (GTDB): domain Bacteria; phylum Pseudomonadota; class Alphaproteobacteria; order Rhodobacterales; family Rhodobacteraceae; genus Loktanella. The sequence goes on from NZ_JAAFZU010000004.1 coordinate 22,060, forward strand.
GCCTTTCGCAACACGTCGACGCCCTGCAGCACCTCGGCCACGCTTTCATCCAGATAGACCTCGTTCCAGCAGAACGGTATGTCTTCGCCTTTGAAATAACGCAGGCCTGCAGCATACGTAAATTTGCGGCCGGGCTGGATACCCATTTCTGCGGCGATTTCGCTGCGTGCCGTCACCTCTGACTTCGTCTGAAAATGCAGTTCTGAATCGCGCGAAAAGTCGAACAGATCGTGACGGGACTGGCCGCGAAACTGCGTGCGCCAGTCGGTTCCGCGACTTTCGACCTTGGTGCCGATCCCCTTGCGTGCGGACAGCGTGCCGTTGCGTTTAAGCTGTTCGATCGCCTGCCGGATCGTGTGGCGGGACACCTGAAATGCAGTAACCAGCTCTGCCTCTGTCGGCAGCAGCGTTCCGACAGGGTAAATGTCGTCGCGGATGCGTTGTTCCAGCTTGTGCGCGATCTGAAGATAAAGCGGTGATACTCGATCAGGATGTGTGGACATGAACGTGGGGACTGCCTCTTGCTATTTGTCCGGACATATGTGCAATTTGGGCCACAAGAATGTGGAGTTTGCAGGTGACACAGCGTATTATGTCAATTCACACGGCCTTTGGCGAGACAAAGCAGGCCGGGGCGCTTCTGTGGCTGACATTGGCACGCATGACGGCGGTCCAGATCGCTGCAACATCCAGTGTGCTGGCGCTGACGGCGCTGGCGCCCGTCGTGGCCGAAACCCTGAATGTGGGCGCTTACTGGATCGGATATCAGGTCAGTTTCATCTATTTCGCAGGGCTCTTCGCGTCACTGAGTGCCGGCAGCCTTGTCGCGCGGCTTAGTGGCGAGGCGATCATCGCGTCGGAACTTGTCCTGCTGATCGCGGGGCTGATCCTGCTTGCCACGGCCATCCCGGTGCTGATGATATTGGCATCGGTGTTATTTGGCGTGGCCTACGGCATCAACAACCCCGCATCTTCCGTCATCCTGCAAGAAGTGACGCCAGCAAAACGGCGCAGTCTCGTCTTTTCGCTTAAGCAAAGCGGTGTCCCGCTGGGGGCTGTGGTTGCAAATGCCCTTTTGCCGCTGGTGGCGCTTTGGTTGTCGGGGTGGCAAGCGGCTGTGCTGGTGCTGGCGGTGGTGCCGCTGGTGCTTTTGATCATCACGCTGCGCCATCTTGGCCGCACGCCGCAACCCGTGCGCAGGCCGGGGCCGGGCATTCTGGCGACTGCGATCGCAGAACAGCGGGCGGTTATGGCTGACCCTTCGCTGCGCACCTTGGCAGCGCTTGGTTGTCTGTTTTCCGCGATGCAGCTGACAGTGACAGCCTTTGCCGTCGTTTCACTGGTCGAAATCGGTTGGACGATCCCCGAGGCTGGCATGCTTGGCGCGGCTTTGCAGATCGCAGGCGCAACCGGGCGGGTCGGCTGGGGTATCGTCGCAGACCGTTTTGGGCCATTCCGCGTTCTTTCGCTTCTTGGGTTTGTCGGCGGTGCGCTGTCCTTGTTCCTTTATTTCCAGCCTGTCTTACCTTCGTCAGTGCTGTCGATCATGTTGATCTGCCTTGGGGCCTGCGCGTCAGGCTGGAACGGCGTATTTCTTGCCGCGATTGCGCGGACGGCACCGCCGGGGCGGGTGGGGGCCGCGACGGGTGCCATCCTGTCCTACACGTTCATCGGTGTGATCGTGGGGCCGTCGATCTTTGCCGCAATCTACTATGCTTTGGGCAGCTACCCGCTGTGCTTTGCGATCTTTTCGATTCCAGGTCTGGCTGGTGGCATTCTCGGGGCACGTCGGCACATGCTGGAAAAGTATGTACGGACATAATAAATGTGCAAACGCATCGTCTGGCTGCCTTAAATTTTTGCAAACATTAAAATTACACCACCAAACAGCGAATCCCGCTTTCAAATCCCGCATGAATGTCCGGACATATTAATCACAATGTCACACACAGGGGATTGAGAATGAAAAATAGTAATGCCATCTGGCTGCTGCCACTGCTGCTGCCACTGCTGCTGCCAACACTTGCACAGGCGGATGCCATGTCCGATGCGCAGGATCTGATCGCTCAGCACCGCATTATCCCGGACTTTGTCCCGCAAGGCGAACCCTTTGATGCCAGGGCCTGCATGGCGGACAAAAAGGTGTTTTCGATCCCTGTCACAATGACCGTTCCCTTTGCCGTCGCACTCGAAGACGCGATGAGCCGGGCAGCCGCCGACGTCGGTTTCGAATATACGGTCTGGGAAACGCAGGGCGGGATGGATTCCTATATTCAGGGTGTCGATCAGGCGGTGACGCAAGGCTACGATCTGATCGACCTTGCAGGTGGTCTGAACCCCGAAGTGATTGGCCCGCAATTGATGCAGGCAAAGGACGCCGGTGCGATGATCACGACCACGCACCTGTATGACGAAACACAGGAACAGGCGGATTTTGTCGACGCATCGGCCAAGGTGCCGTTCTCTTCCGTTGGCAAAGTGCTCGCCGCGTGGGCCTACGTCCAGACCGAGGGTGCGCCAAATGTCCTGATCATCGGATCGGACGATGTTCTGCCATCGCTGCCTTTCGTCGAAAGCATTCAGACGCAGTTGACAGAATATTGCCCCGATTGCGCGCAGCAGTATCTGAACGTGCCGCTGGCAGAGTGGGGAACGCGCATCCAGTCCGGCGTGCAGTCGGCGCTGCTGGCCAATCCGGACATCAACTATATCATTCCGATCTACGACAGCATGACCCAATTCGTGACGCCCGCCCTGCGGATCGCCGGGGCCGACGTCCCGATGGCCAGCTTTAACGGGACGCCCTTTGTGCTGGACATGGTGCGCGAAGGCACGGTCGAAATGGATATCGGTGAAAGCCTTGGCTGGGCGGGCTATGCGGCGGTCGATGCGCAGATGCGCGTGTTGTGCGGTCTGCCGGTTCCAGAGGATCTGGGGGTGCCGCTGGTGATTTTCGACAAGTCGAACGTCGAGACGACAGGCATTCCCGCGAACTTTGATGATGGCTACGGCGACGCCCATATCGCCGGGTTTCGCGCACTTTGGATGCTGGAATAAGCCATGACAGTAAAACCCCTTGCATCCCCCGGAACGGGCCCGCACGACGCTGATATTCTGCGCATGTCGCAGATCCGGATGAAGTTCGGTTCTGTCGAGGTTCTGCGCGACGTCAACCTGACCTTGCGCCGCAAAGAGATCGTGGGGTTGCTTGGGGCAAACGGGTCGGGCAAATCAACCCTGATCAAGGTGCTGGCTGGGTTCAATTCCCCCCAGCCGGGCAGCGTCGTGCGGCTGTGGGGCGAAGATTTGCCGCTACCGCTGAATGCCGCGCGCATCCGCCAGATGGGTGTCGCCTTTGTCCATCAGCATCTGGCGCTGATTCCCAGCCTGTCTGTCGTCGACAACATGCTGATTTCGGACACATCGCGCAGGCCATATGGCATCAAATGGCGGGCAGAGCGGCGCAAGATCGCAGCGCTGATGGCGGAATTCGATCTGGATATCGACCCGGACGCCATGGTGGAAACTCTGTCGCCGGTGGAACGCGCCTTTGTTGCCATCGTGCGGGCTTTCGCTGAACTGCGGCGGTCGGACGCGGGCCGGGCGGGCGAGGGCATTTTGGTGCTGGATGAACCCACGCCGTTCCTGTCGGTAGCCGACGTCGAAAAGCTGTTCACCGTGTTGCGCAACATTCGGTCGACCGGCGCGTCGGTCATCATCGTGACCCATGACATCGACGAGGTGTTGGCCCTGACTGACCGCGTGGCGGTCATGCGGGACGGCCGCCTTGCTGCGATGATGAAAACGAAGGACACCAGCCGCCAGCAGATCCTTGATACCATCGTCGGGCGCGCAATTGCCGCCTATGTGCGTGCGCCCCGCCCCGCCCCGACAAAACGCAATGTCACCATCGAAGCCCTGACGGGTGGGCGGTGCAAAGGGTTCGACGCGGACCTGAAAGCGGGCGAGATTCTGGGCGTCACCGGTCTGATCGGATCGGGATTTGCCGATGTGCCCTATCTTTTGTTCGGGGCGATGCAGGGGTCGGGCCATATCAAGATTGGCGACACCTATCTGGACGCCGAAAACCTGCCACCGGCCACGGCACATGCGGCGGGCATCGCGTTGCTGCCCGGCGACCGGATGGGGCAGGGCGGTGTCGGGTCATTGTCGGTCACGGAAAACGCAACTTTTCTAGCGCTGCCGCGGATGCGTCGCGGTCCGGGGCTCAGTCATGGCATGATGCGCCGGGCAACGGCTGGTCTGATTGCAGATCACGACGTGCGGCCTGCGAACCCCGATGCGGACCTTGGCAACCTGTCGGGCGGCAATCAGCAAAAGGTGCTTTTGGGCAAATGGCTGGCCGAAGCACCCAAACTGCTGTGTCTGGACGAGCCGACACAGGGCGTCGATTACGGGGCACGGCAACAGATTTTTGCGGCCCTCGATCACGCGGCGGCGCAGGGCATGTCGATTCTGGTCGCGTCGACAGATCACGAACAGCTTGCACAGCTTTGCGACCGGGTTGTCGTGTTCTGGCGCGGGCGTCCTGTGATGACATTGGCCGGCAAGGATGTCGAAAAGGACCGCATCGCGCGCGTCTGCCTTGGTAGCGGTCTGCCCGATACGGAAACACCACATCAGACGGAGGTCTTTGCATGACCGCACAAACCACTCATCCCCCGATGGCCCGGACGCCACGTGCCTGGAAAAAGGATATCGAGCGTTTCGCCCTGCTTGGGGCGTGGGCCGTGCTGATCGCGATCTTTGCGGTCGCCGTTCCGGACACATTCCTGACATGGCGCACATTCAGTTCGATGTTCGGGTCGCAGGCCGTGCTGGTCGTGCTGGCCCTTGCCGTTCTCGTGCCGCTCACGGCTGGGGATTTCGATCTGTCTGCGGCGAACGTGCTTGTATTTTCGGCCATGCTGATCGCCGTGACCAATGTGCAGCTTGGCCTTCCGATCGGACTGTCCATCGTGCTGGCCATCGGGATCGGGGCGCTGATCGGGGCGGTCAACGCATTTTTCATCCTGTTTTTTCGCATCCATTCACTGATCATCACACTGGGCGTGGGCACGTTCCTGCAGGGCCTGACACTTTGGATGTCGCAAAGCCGTACAATTTCGGGCATTTCGATGGATCTGGTCGAGGTCGTGGTGATCCAGCGACTTTTCGGCATCCCGCTTGCCTTCTACTACGGGCTCGCCTTGGCGCTGATCATGTGGTGGGTGCTGGAATACACCATCGCGGGCCGCAAGCTGCTGTTCGTTGGCCGTGGCCGAGAGGTCGCACGCCTGAACGGGGTCAAGGTCGATCGGGTGCGGGTCATGTCTTTGGTGACATCATCGACGCTCGCTGCGATTGCGGGCGTGCTTTACGCGGGGATGACGGGGTCGGCAGATCCGAACTCTGGTTCCGGGTTGCTTCTGCCTGCTTTCGCGGCGGCGTTTCTGGGGGCGACAACGCTGTATCCAGGGCGGTTTAATCCGCTGGGTACGCTTTTGTCGGTGTATTTCCTGATTACCGGGATCACGGGGCTGACGATGCTGGGGGCGGATGCCTTTGTGCAAAGCCTGTTCTACGGTGGGGCACTGGTGGTCGCGGTATCGCTGTCGCAACTTGTCCGTGGCCGTCAACCGCAGAGCTTCGGATGATGTCGGACGCCGTGTTGACAGCTTTTCTGGGTCGCGCTCCGACGGACGAGGATCGCGCCATTCATGCGGACCAGACTGCGCGTCTGGCCGCTGTTCGGAACAATCCGCTGCTGCCCGTCACGGATGGGCTTCAGCGTCAACAGCCTTTCCCGCCGGAGCCAGCATGACACTTCCCCCATTACCGACCATCGCAGCACTGCGCGCGGCGCTGGATGCGGGCCGCGTGACCGCAAATGAACTGACACAGGCAGCCGTGGATCAGGCGCGCGTCAGCACCGCCTTTGCCAGCGTCCGCGTCGTCGAAAATACGGCCGGTCCGCTTGCCGGCATTCCGTTGGCGCACAAGGACATGTTCGACCGACCGCAAGAGCGGGTCGGGATGGGCGCGCATCCATCTGCTGCGATCACGGCAGGGGGGCTGGCCACGGTCCTGTCGCGGCTGGACGCCGCCGGACAGGTCGATATCGGGCGCCTCGCCATGAGCGAATTTGCAATGGGGCCGTCCGGGCACAACGCGCACCACGGCATGCCTGATAACCCTTTGGTGCCGGGGGCAATCACCGGGGGATCTTCGTCCGGGTCTGGCGTCGCGGTGGGTGCGGGTATCGTGCCAGCGGCGCTTGGTTCTGACACAGGTGGATCAATACGGATTCCGGCGGCGTGCAGCGGCGTCGTCGGGTTCAAGCCGACCCAGGGTCTTGTTCCGGTTGACGGCGCGATGCCGCTGTCATGGACGCAGGACTGCGTCGGACCTTTGGCCGCATCGGTCGATTGCGCCGCAACCATCCTGTCGATCATCGCGGGACAGCCGATTGATGACGCTGGCGGGCCGCTGCGGATCGGACTGCTGGCCGGCCCCCTGCAACAGGCCGCGTCTGATCGGATGCAGGCGGCGATGGCAGATGTGGCCCGTCTGCTTGAACACGCGGGCCACGGCCTGACTGATATACCGTTGGCCTTCTTTGACGATTTGACAGAGCCTGCAAACATCATCGCGATCAGCGAAGCCGCAACCGTTCATGCCGACCGCCTGCAACGCCATGCGGAAACCTATGGCCCGCAGGTGCGGGCGCGGCTGGTGCAAGCGGCGGCGATCCCGGCACAGTCCTACCTGCGGGCCGGTCAGATCAGGCAGGCCGCGCGGCAACGCATGGTCGATGTCTTTGGCGATGTTGACATCATACTGATGCCGACGCTTGCGGATGTGCCCCCGCAAGGGGCTTTGGTCGATATCGGCAACGATCCGGAACTGAACCGCGTCATCGCTGGCCTGACCCGTTTCACGCGGCCCGCTTCGATCCTCGGCTTGCCGTCGCTTAGCCTGCCTGTCACGATGACATCTGACGGCCCGCTATCCTTGCAGGTTATGGGCCCGGCCTTTGCCGATGGGCGCGTCGCGCGCGTTGCCAATGCCATCGAAACCGCGCTCGCACTGCGTGCCGCGCCGCCTTCTTTTTAATCATAAGGGATAAAATATGCTTGATGCCGACGCCGCAATGTCCGAGGCGACCGTCGCCCGGCTTTTCACCGAAGCCCGCAGCCAGAACGGCTGGCAGGACCGCAATGTGCCCGACCAGACATTGCGCGACCTGTGGGATATCCTGAAATTTGGACCGACCTCGGCCAACTGCTCGCCCGGGCGGTTCGTTTTCGTGACAAGTGACGAAGCAAAATCGAAGCTGCGCCCGGCGCTGTCGGGTGGCAACCTCGACAAAACGATGTCGGCCCCGGTCTGCGCGATCATCGCCTGGGACCCGGCGTTTTACGACAAGCTGCCAGAACTTTTCCCACACACGGACGCACGCCCCTGGTTTACCGGATCCGAAGCGGTCGCGCACGAAACGGCATTTCGCAACGGCACGCTGATGGGCGGCTACCTGATGCTTGCCGCGCGGACGCTGGGGCTGGACGTGGGACCCATGTCAGGTTTCGATACCGAAAAGGTCGAAGAGGCGTTTTTGGCAGACCGTGGCTGGAAGGTTAATTTCCTGTGCAACATCGGCTATGGTGATCCGTCAAAGGTCTATGACCGTCTGCCGCGACTGGATTTTGACGACGCCTGCGCGATCGTCTGAAAACGGGCGGGGCCGATTGGTCCCGCCCACCGTTTCATTCGACGAAAGCGCCCAGATATTCGGTCGCCGCATCCTCTGAAATCACATCTGCATATTTTGCGTTCATGTCGAACAGGTTCGCGCGGTGCGGGTCGTCGTGCCGGTCGCCGCAGGCTTCTGCCACGACCAGCGTACGAAAACCGTGGCTCATCGCATCGACGCATGTGGCGCGCACGCAACCGGATGTCGTCAGCCCGGTCAACAGAACGCTGTCGCAGCCAAGGCTGGTCAGGGTCGATGCCAGCGACGTGGCGAAGAAGGCGCTGGGATACTGCTTGGTTACGATGATTTCGTCGTCGTGTGGCACAAGGCCCGCCGCGAAGTTGCCTGTTGGCGCATCGGGCAGGAACGCCCGGAGCGGCGCCGCCTTTTCAAAGAAGCGTCCGCCGGTGATGCCCTTGGGATCATAGGACACGCGCGTCAGCACGATCGGAATACCGGCCGCACGAGCGGCGATACGCAGACGCAAGGCGGATGCCAGCGCGTCGTCGACCCCTGCATAAAGTGGGCAATCGCGGTCAAAATAGGCCTGCGCAAAGTCGATCAGCAGCAGGCAGGGTCGTTTACCGAAACCGACGGTCCTGTTGTAGACCCCGGCATAGTTGTCGGACAGATCGTTCATCGCGGGCTCTCTTGTGATCAAGAATTTTAATATGTCCGTACATTTTGTGAAATTTACAGGGGTCTCTCCAGTCCCGGCCGACAGGATGGCTGCAGAACCGTCGAGAAATTACAAAATTGACGTCTAATCCGCATCATTCCGTGAATTTAGATTAAATCTGAGGCACTCATAGGACTTCGTTGCAATCCTTCCCGCAGCAAGCATCGGCTGTTTGACTCGGCCATGGCTTGATCTCCGAATGATTTCAGAGACAGGACCACCTGTCCTGGGACGTAAAAAACGGGGAAAGACCAGACATGATGAAACGGATCAGAACGACACTTCTCGGCTCGGCTGTCGGCCTTGCCCTTATGGCGCTGCCTGCGTGGGCAGACGGGACACTGCGCATCGGGATGACCGCGTCGGACATCCCGCTGACCACAGGCCAGACCGATCAGGGTGGCGAGGGCATGCGGTTCATCGGCTATACAGTCTACGACGCACTCATAAACTGGGATCTTACGTCGGCGGATAAACCGTCAGGGCTGATTCCGGGGCTCGCGACCGAATGGTCGGTGGGTGAGGACGATCTGACATGGACGTTCAAGATGCGTGAAGGCGTGAAATTCCACGACGGGTCCGATTTTACGGCGGACGCGGTGGTCTGGAACTTTGACAAGTTGCTGGACGATACATCCGAACAATATGACCCGCGCCAGTCCGCGCAGGGCAAATCCCGTATGCCTGCTGTCGCCAGCTACCGCGCCATCGACCCGCTGACGCTGGAGATCACCACCAACGTGCCCGACGCCACGCTGCCCTATCAGTTGGCATGGATCCTGATGTCGTCACCTGCCCAGTGGGAAGCTTTGGATAAAAGCTGGGACGCCTTTGCCGAGGATCCATCGGGCACCGGCCCTTGGATCTTGGACAGCTTTGTGCCGCGTGAACGTGCCGAACTTTTACCGAACGAAGCGTATTGGGACACGACCCGGGTGCCGCAACTGGACAAGCTGATCCTTATTCCGTTGCCCGAACCCAATGCGCGGTCCGCCGCCCTGATGTCCGGTCAGGTCGACTGGATCGAGGCACCTGCCCCCGACGTGATCCCGGCCTTGCAGGGCAATGGTTTCAGCGTCGTGTCCAATACATTGCCGCACAACTGGACATGGCACCTGTCGCGGCTGGACGGGTCGCCGTGGAATGACATCAACGTGCGCAAAGCGGCCAATCTGGCCATCGACCGTGAAGGCATGTCGACGCTGCTGGGCGGCATGATGGTTCCCGCCGAAGGCTTTCTGCCACCGGGGTCGCAATGGTTCGGCACGCCGGAATTCAAGGTGTCCTACGACGTGGACGCGGCAAAGGCGCTGATGGAGGAATCAGGCTATGGGCCGGACAACCGGCTGGCAGTCAAAGCGTTGATCTCGCCCTCTGGTTCAGGGCAGATGCTGCCGCTGCCGATGAATGAATATATCCAGCAAAATCTGGCCGAGGTCTGGATCGACGTGGAATTCGAGGTCGTCGAATGGAACACGATGATCAACATCTGGCGTGCCGGTGCAGCGGACGAAAGCAGTCAGGACACGCAATCGATCAACTTTACCTATTTCATCCAGGACCCGTTCACCGGCCTGATCCGCCACCTGTCCTGCGATTTGATCGCTCCGAACGGTACCAACTGGGGTCATTACTGCGACCCAGAGATGGAAGAGCTGTTCAATGAGATCCGCACCACTTTCGATCCCGATGAGCAGATCAAGGTCCTGCAACGAACGCACGAAAAATTCGTGAATGATGCGCTGTTCCTGATGGTTACCCACGACGTGGCACCGCGCGCCATGGCGGCCAACGTAAAGGGCTTCGTGCAGGCGCAGAACTGGTACCAGAACTTCAGCTCAATCACGATGGAGTAAAAGGGCAGGGGCGGCCACCGCGCCGCCCCGTCCGATTGTCATGCTTGGATATCTTTTCAGCCGTTTGGTCTCTGTGATCCCTGTCGCCCTTGGCGTCAGCCTGATCTGTTTCCTGCTCGTGCACATTGCCCCCGGTGACCCGCTGGTCGCCATCATGCCCATCGATGCCACCGCCGAGCAGGAGGCGGAAATGCGTGCTGTCTACGGCTTTGACAAACCATTGCCGGTGCAGTTCGGCATCTGGCTGTCCAACGCTGTGCAGGGCGATCTGGGGCGGTCCATCGCCACGGGCCGCCCGGTCGGACCGGAAGTGACACGCGCCGTCGGAAACACGTTGCTTCTGGCCGCCGCTGCAAGCGTCATCGGCTTTCCGCTGGGCATCTTCTTTGGTTTCATGGCGGGTTACCTGCGCGATACGGTCTGGGACCGCATCATCACCGCATCTGCGATTGCTGGCGTATCCACGCCGAATTACTGGCTGGGGATGGTGCTGGTCATCATCTTCTCGATCACCTGGCCGTTGCTGCCGTCGATGGGGGCCGGGCCGGGTGGGTCGGGCGCCTGGGTCTGGGACTGGCAACACATGCGCCACCTTGTCCTGCCCGCGATCACACTGGCCGTGGTGCCGATGGGAATCGTCATGCGCACGACGCGGGCGTTGGTGTCGGACATTCTGGATCAGGACTTTGTTCAAGCGCTTTATGCCAAGGGCATGACGCGAACCGGCGTGCTGCGCCACGTCGCGCGAAATGCAGCCCCCACGGCGCTGTCCGTTATCGGCCTTCAGCTGGGCTATCTGCTGGGTGGATCAATCCTGATCGAGACGGTCTTCAATTGGCCGGGCTCCGGCTACCTGCTGTCCGTCGCGATCCTGCAAAGGGACCTGCCAATGCTGCAAGGTACGATCCTTGTGCTGGCGATGTTCTTTGTCACGCTGAACCTGTTGGTGGACATCGCCCAATCCATGATCGACCCAAGGATCTCGCGCGCATGACCTTTACCACCACACCCGCATCCGTCGTAATCGAAGTCCCGGCCGCGCCTACTGTCAGTTATTGGGCCGGGGTCTGGCACCGCTTGCGGCGAGATCCTGCGGCACTGATTTGTGCCGCGATCCTTCTGGCGCTTATCTTTTCCGCGACTTTCGCGCCGTGGCTTGGTTTTGCCGATCCTTACACCGGGTCGATGATCAACCGGCTGAAACCGATCGGGACCGAAGGGCACATCCTCGGGACTGATGAACTGGGCCGGGACATGCTGTCGCGGCTGATCTATGGCGGGCGGCTGACGCTGTTTCTTGGCATCACGCCGGTCGTCACGGCCTTTGTCATCGGCACCACCCTTGGGCTGATCGCCGGCTATGTCGGCGGCTGGATCAATGCGCTGATCATGCGGGTGACGGACGTTTTCTTTGCGTTTCCTTCTGTTTTGCTGGCCATCGCGATTTCCGGTGCGTTGGGCGCGGGGATCGTCAACTCTTTGGTGTCGTTGACCATTGTCTTTATCCCGCCGATTACGCGGGTCGCGGAAAGCGTTACCGCTTCGGTGCGCAAGCTGGACTACGTCGATGCGGCACGGGCCAGCGGGGCAGGCAATTTCACGATCGTCCGCGTTCAGGTGCTGGGCAATGTGCTGGGGCCGATTTTCGTCTATGCGACCAGCCTGACCAGCGTGTGCATGATCATTTCTGCCGGTCTGTCGTTTCTGGGACTTGGCGTCAAACCACCAGAGCCGGAATGGGGCCTGATGCTGAATACCCTGCGCACCGCGATCTACATCAATCCGTGGGTGGCGGCCCTGCCGGGGATGATGATCTTTATCACGTCGCTCTGCCTGAACCTGCTGTCCGACGGCCTGAGGAGTGCGATGAATGTCCGCCAGTAATACCCTAAGCATTGCGCCGTCGCTGGCCGACGTCGGCGGCCCGGCGCAGCCGCTGATCACCGCCCGCGACCTGACCTGCCATTTCCCGGTCAGATCGGGCACCTTCGCCCCCAAAAAAGTTGTCCGTGCCGTAGACGGGATCGATTTTACAATTCGAAAAGGCGAGACGCTGGGCGTGGTCGGCGAATCCGGTTGCGGCAAATCCACGACCGCGCGCCTGTTAATCGGGCTGGTACCGGTCACCGGGGGCAAGATCATCTACGACGGGCAGGAATTGGGCGCAGACCTTAGCCTGCGCAACCTGCGTCGCGGCGTGCAGATGGTGTTTCAGGACAGCTTTGCGTCTCTCAACCCCCGCCTTACCATTGAGGAAACCATTGCCTTTGGCCCAAAGGTCAACGGCGTCCCACAAGCCGAGGCGCTGGCGATTGCGCGCGATCTGCTGGACCGTATCGGTCTGGACCCCGCGCGCTTTGCCGGTCGCTACCCGCACGAATTGTCGGGCGGCCAGCGGCAGCGTGTCAACATCGGACGTGCCTTGGCGATGCGTCCGCGTCTGCTGATCCTGGACGAGGCCGTTTCGGCGCTCGACAAATCGGTCGAGGCGCAGGTGCTGAACCTGCTCGATGACTTGCGGCGGGATTTTGACCTGACGTACATGTTCATAAGTCATGATCTGAACGTCGTACGCTTCATTTCTGACAGGCTGATGGTGATGTATCTGGGCGAGATCGTAGAGGTCGGACCTGCAGAGGCACTTTATCATAAGCAGGCGCATCCCTACACGGCGGCGCTGTTTGCCGCGATGCCGTCGATGGACCCCGATGCGCGCACGCAGGTGCCACCGCTTGCGGGTGATCCACCCAATCCGATCGACCCGCCGTCCGGCTGTCGTTTTCACACCCGCTGCCCGCAGGCCAGTGCCGTCTGCGGCATGACCCGGCCCAAGGTCACGACGCTGGGACCGGGGCATCAGGTCGCCTGCCACCTGCATGATCCCAATTCCGGCCATCCAGAGGCCACGACATGACAGCACTTGTTGAGATAGAAGACCTCACCGTCCGTTTTTCCGGCGAACGCACCGTCCACGCGATCAACGGCGTCAGCCTGTCGGTCGCCAAAGGAGAGGTCTTGGCCCTGCTGGGCGAAAGCGGATCGGGCAAGAGTGTCACGCTCAAATCCATCATGCAGTTGCTGCCCGGACGCCGGACGCAGATTGGCGGCAGGATCAGGTTCGACGGGCGCGACGTGCTGGCGCTGAAAGGTCGTGCGCTGGCTGATTTTCGTGGGCGCGATGTTGCGATGATCTTTCAGGATCCGTCGCTTGCGCTGGACCCGGTCTATTCCATTGGCACCCAGATCGCAGAAACCGTGATCCGCCACGAAGGCGTTTCCCGCGTCGCGGCGCGATCACGGGCGCTGGACATGCTCAAACGCGTGCGCATCCCATCTGCGGAACGCCGTCTGGACAACTACCCGCATGAGATGTCGGGCGGCATGCGGCAGCGGGCAATGATCGCGCTGGCGCTGGCCTGCGGACCACGTCTTCTGTTGGCCGATGAGCCGACGACGGCGCTGGACGCGACCGTGCAGATGCAGGTGCTGTTGTTGTTAAGAGAGTTGCAGCAAGAGATGGACATGTCCGTGATTTTCGTGACCCACGACATCGGCGTGGCTGTGGAAATCGCGGACCGGGTGGCCGTGATGTATGCGGGCACAATCGTGGAAACCGGGACCATATCACAGATCATCAAGGACCCGCGCCACCCCTATACAAAGGGGCTGCTGGCCGCGAACCTGCACGGTGCGGTCAAGGGCTCGCGCCTTGATGCGATTCCTGGTGCGCCACCGACGCTGGAAGAACCGCCGACGTCATGCCCTTTTGCCCCGCGTTGCCCGTCTGCGCTGCCGGTCTGCCGCGAGGCGCGTCCGCCGCTGGTGAACAGGGGACCGGGCCGCGCCGTTGCCTGCGTGCTGGAACAGGAACCGGCCATATGAGCGGTATCGAGCGTCGATTGGCGGACCTGGGTTTGGCGCTGCCGTCCACCTGTCCGCCACGTGCCAGTTTTGTAAAGGCGCGCACGTGGAACGGACTGCTGATGTTGTCTGGTCAAATATGCGAATGGAATGGCGAGCCGCGCTGGTTCGGCCCGGTGACAGACGCCTCGGACATGGAAGAGACCCGCAAGGCCGCGCAGATGTGCGCCCTCAACCTGCTGTTCTGCGCAAAGGAGGCGCTGGGATCGTTGGATCGCATTGATGCGATCTTGCGCCTTGGCGGATTCGTCAACGCCGCGCCGGGGTTTGGCGCTGGGCCTGCGGTGATCGATGGGGCGTCCGATCTTTTCATTGCGCTGTTCGGCGACGCGGGCCGCCATGCGCGCACCGCCGTCTGTGTGTCAAGCTTGCCGGTCAACGCAGCGGTCGAGGTCGATGCCATGATCGCGTACACATGAGCGTGGTCCGCAACGCTCGGGCTGGCCGGGCTGCGCGACGGTCAGAAGCGCAGCATGCGTAGCCTGATCGCCGCTGTTGCGCAGATGGGTCCGATTGCGCGCGATGAACCGCGCAGCAGTGCAGTAAAACGGATGTGCGCGATGATGTCCGAGTCTGCCGACCGTGGGGCCACGCTGGTCGTATTTCCTGAACTTGCCCTGACGACGTTTTTCCCGCGCTGGTATATGAAAGGCGCCGCGCTGGACCATTGGTTCGAAACCGAGATGCCAAATCCCGCCGTGCAACCGCTGTTCGATCTGTCGGTGCGCCTGAACCTGACATTTCACCTTGGCTATGCGGAACTGACACCGGACGGACACCGTTTTAATACCGCGATCATGGTCGAATGTGGCAGGATCGTCGGTAAATACCGCAAGATTCACCTGCCCGGACATCGCGAACCCGAAGATTGGCGGCCCTTTCAGCATCTCGAAAAACGCTACTTCGCAACAGGCGATCTGGGATTTCCTGTTTTTGACGCGGTGGGCGGCAAGGTGGGGATGTGTATTTGCAACGACCGGCGGTGGCCTGAAACTTGGCGAATGTTGGGCCTGCAGGGTGCGGAACTGGTTGCGCTTGGATACAATACACCGCTGCACTATCCACCCGCACCGGAACACGATCACCTGCAATATTTCCACAACGCGTTGTCGATACAGGCGGGCTGCTATCAAAACGGACTTTGGGCGCTGGCGTCGGCCAAGGCAGGGTGCGAGGAAGGCTGCGATCTGATCGGCGGCAGCATGATCGTGGCTCCGACGGGTGAAATCGTAGCGCAGGCGCAGGGTGTGGCGGACGAAGTCATCACCAGTCGCATCGACCTTGATCGTTGCGCTGAAATCCGCCGCAATATCTTTGACCTTGCCCAGCATCGCGAACCCCAGACCTATGGTTTGCTGACCGCACCGACGGCAGGCTGACGCTGTGGCGGACCGTCTCGCCCATGCTGACGTCACTGATTTGCTGGAATCATTTGCTGCCGGGACTGCCACGCCGCATGACGCCGTGAACCTTGTGCTTGACCGTATCGCACAATGGGACCCTTTGCTGAACGCCTATTCTGCACGATCCAAAACCCTGCAGACGGACGCTCAGGCCGCCACGGACCGCTGGGCCAAAGGGCTGGCGATGGGTCCTCTCGACGGGGTACCCGTTGTGATAAAAGACAACCTTGTGTCGCGGGGGCTGCCTGCGGCGTGGGGGAACGCGTCGCTGGCAGGCCGGATCGCAGACCATGACGAACTGCCGGTCGCGCGTCTGCGGGCCGCCGGTGCGCTGGTGATTGGCAAAGGCAATACGCCAGAATTTGCAATCGATGGATATACCGCCAATACAACCTTTGGCGTGACGCGAAACCCGTTTGATCCCACACTTACACCCGGCGGTTCATCAGGCGGAGTCGTCGCGGCGGTAGCTTCTGGGATGGCTTTCGCGGGGCTTGCGACGGACGGCGGCGGGTCGATCCGCAGACCCGCAGGGTACACAGGGCTCGTTGGCCTGAAACCGGGTCTTGGCCATGTGCCCCGGCGCGACGGGCTGACGCAGCTGCTGCTTGATTTCGAAGTCGCGGGTCCAGTCGCCCGGTCGTTACGCGATCTGCGGTTGCTGGATTCGGTACTGTCGGGGCGCAGACATGATCCGGCCCCTGTTGGTGCCTGCCGAATACTTGCTGTTCCCATCCTTGCAGGTTCGCCGTGCGATCCGGCCATCCTGCAGGCCTTTGCGACCGCAGTCGACGCTCTGGCGGCTCAGGGACACGACGTCAGAACGGGGCGATTGCCCTATGATCTTGCAGATCTGAATACCGTCTGGGGTCAGGTCGTGGACGTGGGGCTGTCCGCATATTTTCGCAACGACCCCGACGTCGCGCAAAGCGCCGCACCCAAATACCGAGCGATGGCGGCCCGCGGCGACGCGATCTTGGCCACTACATTTCAGTCCGCCCTTACCCAGATCAATGCTCTGCGTGCCGCTGCGCGCGATCTTTGGGGGTTTGACGCAATCCTGATGCCGACCTCTGCGGCGCAACCTTGGCCCGCCGCGGACAGTCACCCGCCCGTGATAGCGGGCAAAAGCGTCGGACCACGCGGGCATGCGGTCTATACCGGTTGGGTCAACGCCGCGGGCCTGCCCGCGATCGCCTTTCCGGCGCCTGTCGCCAGTGGCCTTCCCATCGGCATGCAACTGATTGGCAAGATCGGTGACGAAGGCCGGCTGATGGATTTGATCGCCCCGATCCTTAGCCCGTTTCGCTGGCCGCATTTGCCGTTTTCAGGTTGATCGAAACTGCGCCAAAGCCTTTTATCCAGCCGGTCACGACGGCTTCCGGCCCGAACCACGGCAAGCCGCACAATGACCCGGTGATGACCGTTTGCCCGACGTGAAGACCGCCACAATAATCACCAAGGTGCGCCACCAGCAATGCGAGGTTCGCAAGCGCTGATCCGCCTGGCACCGTCGCGGGTCTGTCAAGGACAACCTGCGTTTCCGACGCAAGCCGTGCCGGCAAGGTCCCGAAATCCGCGCCGTCCCAGTGCATGACACAGGGGCCGTTCACCATACCGGCGTTGATCTGAAAATCTGCGAACTTCAGATCGGGACGTGCGGCGTTTTCACCAGTCATGCGTGATCCGACCAGTTCCAGCACGATGCAGGGCCGGAAATAATCCTGAACGCGGTCCGGCAATGACGCCGTGGGCAGCGCGCGGGTCAGCGTAAATCCGATCTCGAGTTCGATCCCGACCGGGTCGGTCGTCTGCCTGACGCCACCATCGCGTTCTTGGTATCGGGCCTGAATGGGTGCGATCACCGGCGGGCCCCCGTCGGGGTCAGCGCCCACCTTGAAACCCGCCACCGGGCCCAGTGCCGCGCTGACGCCGGACTGGATCGACATGATCTGGGCGCGGGACAGGACCGCGCCGGTTTCCAAGACCCTGCTGCCGGATCGGTGCGCCGCGACTAGGGCCGCGATGATGTCATCTGTTCTGGACATGTTTATTTTCGATGGTGCGTTGCACCGCGCGCGCGGCGCTCAGGATCGGATTGATCAATGGTACGGGTGACACGTCGCGCAAACGTTCTGCCGCGGCGCCAAGTGGGCCACCGCCGATGATGACATGTTGTGCGCCCGCATCCGCGGCGCGTGCGATTTGCACGAGAAGTGCCGCATCAAGTGCTTGCGCGTCCAGCATCAGCACGTCCGGATCGTCATTCGCACAAAAACAGCCCACATAAGTTGCGCCCTGTGCATGTGACATCATCAAGCCATCAATCGACGGGACAAGCGAGGGCGTTGTCGTGGCGACCGCAAAGGCCGCACCAGTGGATGCGACCTCCCTTGCGGCGGCTGCACCAATCCCGATCACTGGACAGGGCGCACGTCGGGCGAGCCGCAGCGCCCCCGGATCACCGAACGCCGCGACAATGATCATATCCGGCCAATCGTGTATCTCCGCCTTGGCGATGATATCCGCTGCGGCACACAGCGCCTTTGCCGTTGTGATCATCTTCGGCCCCACCGGCGCGGTCCACGGCACCGGCGCGTTCAGCAGGCAGGTGGCTGCGATACGGCACATCACATCCGTTGTCGCCGCGTTGGAATTCGGATTCATCAGCAGGGTGGTCGTCATTGTGCCTCGCCGCAAAGCCTGACTACAGCCACTGATAGTCATGGTAGGCCGCGCATGTTGCAAGGAACATTCACAAAACTGATGAACGAGGGTCCGTTTGCGCAGGTTGACACGCAGCTGCGGCTTGACGCGCGGTTTGGCGATGACATCCGTAGTCATGGTGCCACGGCAGAGGTGCGTTTCCACTTCTGATCCAATGTTTTAATTCTGCGGCGCCCGGATGAAACCGGGCGCCGCAGTGCTTTTCACGTGTCTGTAATTCTGCGGGTATGGGCTGCGGATAGGGGCCATCGCAGATTCTTGTGCTGCCGTCTTGCCACGCCAGCGGCACGTCCCTATAAGCCGCCCATCCACCCAGCCTCGGATTCGTCCGGGGCTTTGTGTTTATGCCGATCAGGTTGCGGGAAACCGGGGCTGATCGAACCAACCGGGCACCTACGGGGGCCTATCACATCAGGATCGGGGTGCCTTGCGCCTTCGGTCCGCCAAGCAAACGGAAGAAGCTAACATGGCACTCAAGTCGTACAAGCCGACGACGCCGGGCCAGCGTGGGCTGGTGCTAATCGACCGTTCGGAGCTTTGGAAAGGACGTCCCGTCAAATCCCTTACAGAGGGTCTGACGAAATCGGGCGGCCGGAACAACACCGGACGGATCACCTCGCGTCGTATTGGTGGGGGCGCAAAGCGTCTTTATCGCATCGTCGATTTCAAGCGTAACAAGCTGGACATGTCCGCTGTTATCGTGCGGATCGAATATGACCCGAACCGCACCGCATTCATCGCGCTGATCCAGTACGAAGACGGCACCCAGAATTACATCCTCGCGCCGCAGCGCGTGTCCATCGGTGACAAGGTGATCGCGTCCGCGCGCGCCGACATCAAGCCGGGCAACGCAATGCCGTTTTCCGGTATGCCCATCGGTACGATCGTTCACAACATCGAACTGAAGGCAGGCAAGGGCGGCCAGATCGCACGGTCCGCCGGCACCTATGCCCAGTTCGTCGGTCGTGACGGCGGTTATGCCCAGATCCGTTTGTCTTCGGGCGAACTGCGTCTGGTGCGTCAGGAATGCATGGCCACCATCGGTGCCGTGTCCAACCCCGACAACTCCAACCAGAACTTCGGCAAGGCTGGCCGCACCCGTCACCAGGGCAAGCGCCCGTCGGTCCGCGGTGTCGCCATGAACCCGATTGACCACCCGCACGGCGGTGGTGAAGGCCGGACCTCTGGTGGTCGTCACCCTGTCACGCCCTGGGGTAAACCCACCAAGGGCGCCAAGACGCGTAACCGCAAGAAGGCATCCAGCAGCCTGATCGTCCGCACGCGTCACCAAAAGAAGAAAGGCCGCTAATATGGCTCGTTCCGTCTGGAAAGGCCCGTTCGTCGACGCTTATGTGCTGAAAAAAGCCGAAGCATCGCGCGAAAGCGGCCGCAACGAAGTGATCAAGATCTGGTCGCGTCGTTCCACTATCCTGCCTCAGTTCGTTGGCCTGACCTTTGGGGTCTACAACGGCAAGAAGCACATCCCCGTCAACGTCAGCGAAGACATGATCGGTCAGAAGTTCGGTGAATATTCACCGACGCGGACCTATTACGGTCACGCCGCCGACAAAAAAGCGAAGCGGAAGTAAGCCATGAGCAAGGACAAAAATCCCCGCCGCGTGGCCGACAACGAAGCCCGTGCAAAGCTGCGGATGCTGCGTACCAGCCCGCAAAAGCTGAACCTTGTCGCAGAACTGATCCGCGGCAAAAAGGTCGAACGCGCCTTGACCGATCTGACCTTCTCGAAGAAGCGGATCGCGCAGGACGTGAAGAAGTGTCTTCAGTCGGCCATCGCCAACGCAGAGAACAACCACAACCTTGACGTCGACGAACTGGTCGTCGCAGAGGCCTATGTGGGCAAGAACCTGTTGATGAAGCGCGGACGCCCCCGGGCCCGCGGCCGTTTCGGCAAGATCGTCAAGCCGTTCTCTGAAATCACCATTCTGGTGCGCCAAGTTGAGGAGCAAGCGTAATGGGTAACAAAGTTAATCCTATCGGCATGCGTCTTCAGGTCAACCGCACCTGGGACAGCCGCTGGTTCGCGAACACCAAGGATTACGGCGATCTTCTGCTTGAAGACCTCGCGATCAAGGCGTTCATCCGCAAGGAATGCAAGCAGGCCGGCATCAGCCGCGTGATCATCGAACGTCCGCACCGCAAGTGCCGCGTCACTATCCACGCAGCCCGTCCGGGCGTCATCATCGGCAAGAAAGGTGCAGACATCGAAGGTCTGCGTCAGAAGCTGGCGAAACTGACCGCATCCGAACTGCACCTGAACATCGTCGAAGTCCGCAAGCCGGAACTGGACGCTGCTTTGGTGGCCGAAAATATCGGACAGCAGCTGGAACGCCGCGTGTCCTTCCGTCGCGCGATGAAGCGTGCGGTGCAGAACACGATGCGCATGGGTGGCCTGGGTATCCGGGTGAACCTGGCCGGTCGTCTGGGCGGCGCCGAAATCGCACGGACCGAATGGTACCGCGAGGGCCGCGTGCCCCTGCATACCCTGCGGGCCGACATCGATTACGCGCTGTACGAAGCCATGACCCCCTATGGTATCATCGGGATCAAGGTCTGGATCTTCAAAGGCGAGATCATGGAACACGATCCGCAAGCGCACGATCGCAAACATGCCGAGCTTCAGGAAGGCGCTATCCCGCGCGGTCCTGGTGGCCCGCGTCGCGACCGGTAAGGAGTAGAACACATGCTACAGCCGAAACGCACAAAATTCCGCAAGATGCACAAGGGCCGCATCAAGGGTGAAGCAAAGGGCGGGTTTGACCTGAACTTTGGCACCTTTGGCCTGAAAGCGTTGGAACCGGAACGTATCACCGCGCGCCAGATCGAAGCTGCACGTCGTGCCATGACGCGTCACATGAAACGTCAGGGCCGCGTCTGGATCCGGATTTTCCCGGATCTGCCCGTCACCTCCAAGCCGGTCGAAGTCCGGATGGGTAAAGGTAAGGGGTCGGTCGACTTCTGGGCAGCCAAGGTCAAGCCGGGCCGTGTGATGTTTGAAATCGACGGCGTCGACGAAGTCACCGCACGCGAGGCCCTGCGCCTGGCCGCGATGAAACTGCCGATCAAGACCCGCACCGTGGTCCGCGAAGACTGGTAACCCCGGTTCTGTGTTAACTGTCGAAGGGCCCCTGCCAGATGGTGGGGGCCTTTTGCATTGCGATTGCCAATTGGCAATCGGTCGGAAAAGCGCACTGGCCCAAACGCTTGTGGCACTGGAAATAATTGGTTTACCCCATCGTCCTGCGGCGCAATGATCGGGGTTGAACTCAGGCCCGAACAGTGGCGACAAGACCCGACATTTTACAAAAACGCTGCCGCCGACGTGGCCGCAGTTCCGCCCTGACACGAAAGATGACAGCCATGACCCAGACCCGATCCCTGTTCGTGACCCGCCTGTATCAGGCGCCGCTGTCCGCGCATGGCAAACCCATTGACCCGGCAGAGCTGGAAGCGACCTGCCTGTCGATTGCCGAGGATGACGAGGCCGGGCAGGACTGGTGCGAAGAAAACGACTTTCCTGGGTACACGTCCTATGCCTCGCTGACGGACCTGCCGTGGCGGATGCCGATCTTCAAGACGCTGAAAAAGGCGCTTGATAAACATGTGAAAACCTTTGCCGCCGACCTGTCGTTCGATCTGGGCGACAAGAAGCTGAAGCTGGAAGACCTGTGGATCAACATTCTGCCCGAAGGCGGGATTCACACGGCCCACATCCACCCACATTCGGTGATTTCCGGAACGACCTATGTGGCGATGCCCACCGGCACATCCGCGATCAAGTTCGAAGACCCGCGCCTGCCCATGATGATGGCCGCCCCCGCCCGCACCAAGGACGCCGACGAGGCGCTGCGCCAGTTCATCTATGTCGCACCAGAGGTCGGCGACGTGCTACTGTGGGAAAGCTGGCTGCGCCACGAGGTCCCGATGAACATGGCCGAAGAGGACCGGATCAGCGTCAGTTTCAATTATCGGTGGGGGTGATATTACCCACACTGGCATCGGCGCGACCGGCTCTTGTGTTTTCAAAGGTCTCCGCGGCCTCGCTGGCGATCTTTCGGTAGTTGGCCGCAGCCCTCTGAAGTGTAAGCACGCGTTTCTTCCCAATAACGCGCTTCGCCCATAGGTGGTGCCTGTAAGCCTCAGTTACACTTAGCAAAAGATAAATGGGTTCGCCAAAATCGTCTTTGCCCTCAGCTGACTTTTCCTCAATCGCCGCTCTAAGCGCTGTCGGGAGTAACCCTAGAAAGTTAAACTTATCCTCGTCCGAAACTTCGAAATCGAGATCGTGTGCAAGCTTGTTACGGATTCCCGATAAAAATCGAATTGAGGCAATATAGCTACGTGGTAGTAAGCCCATTGCGCTGATCAACTGCAGCTTTTGCTGAAATGCAATTCTAGCAAGCTTGATTTCCTCTGGGTAAGCAAGTTGCCCCCGGAGGATTTCTGACAAAACTTTCTCGAAGTATAGATGACCTTTGATAAGCTTTTGCCAGTCGTCTCCAAACTTGAGGCATCGTATGCACTCCGCTTGGTCAAAACAATGGATGACGAGCGAAGCAGCAACTTCTTCTTCTGGTGTCACTAACAGTATTTCGTCGTCAGTTAGGAACTCTGGAAGGCTATCTTCTTGATTGATCGTCATGGATTTGTCCATACAAGCGCCAATTCGCTATCCCCATACCTTCATTTCGCTGGAAGTAATACTCTCCACATCAAAGTAGATCTCGTGGCGCTGCTTTAGATCGACCCTTGCCAACCCATGCCATTCCCGCTATTGGGCGCCTTCATCATGAACTCCACTGGATGACGGGTGACCTCTCGGGGCCCTCCAGTGATGTGGAAAGGAAATGGCATGAGCGCCAACGAACTACGCGACAAGACGCCCGATCAGCTACGGGAAGAGCTTGTAAACCTTAAGAAAGAATCGTTCAACCTGCGGTTCCAGCAAGCCACCGGCCAGCTGGAAAACACGGCTGCGATCCGCAATGCGCGCCGTGGTGCGGCCCGCGTGAAAACGATTCTCAACCAGAAAGCCGCTGACGCGGCCAAGTCGGAGGCCTAATCAATGCCAAAGCGTATCCTGTCCGGTGTTGTCACCTCTAACCAGAACGAACAGACCGTCACCGTGTCGGTCGAGCGTCGCTTCAAGCATCCGCTGCTGCACAAGACCGTGCGGAAGTCGAAGAAGTACCGCGCCCACGACGAGAACAACGCGTTCAACGTCGGCGATCAGGTCCGCATTCAGGAATGCGCGCCGAAATCGAAAACCAAACGCTGGGAAGTGATCGCGTCCTAAGGACGTCCACCCCCAATTCAACGAAACCCTGGGGCCCCGGTCGGAAATCGGGACATACCCCATAGGTCGAAAAAGGACATCACATGATCCAGATGCAGACCAACCTGGATGTTGCTGACAACAGCGGCGCGCGCCGTGTTCAGTGCATCAAGGTGCTCGGCGGTTCGCACCGTCGTTACGCATCGGTCGGCGATATCATCGTCGTCTCGGTGAAAGAGGCCATCCCCCGCGGCCGCGTGAAAAAGGGCGACGTGCGTAAAGCTGTCGTCGTGCGCACCGCCAAGGAAGTGTTCCGTGAAGACGGCACCGCGATCCGTTTTGATCGTAACGCCGCCGTCATTCTGAACAACAACAACGAACCCGTCGGCACCCGTATCTTTGGGCCGGTGGTGCGCGAGTTGCGTGCGAAGAACTTTATGAAGATCATCTCTCTTGCGCCGGAGGTGCTGTAACCATGGCTGCAAAACTCCGCAAAGGTGACAAGGTCATCGTTCTGGCTGGTAAAGACAAAGGTCTGACCGGCGAGATCAAAAGCGTCGATCCCAAGGCTGGCAAGGCCGTGGTCGACGGCGTGAACATGGCCGTGCGCCATGTGAAGCAAAGCCAGTCCAGCGAAGGTGGCCGCACGCCCAAGGCGATGCCGATCCAGCTGAGCAATCTGGCGATTGTGGATGCCAACGGCAAAGCGAGCCGCGTCGGTTTCCGTATGGACGGCGACAACAAGGTCCGTTTCGCCAAGACGACAGGGGATGCAATCTGATGCTTGATACAGCAAACTACACCCCGCGCCTGAAGCAGCAGTACCGTGACACCGTCCGCGCTGCGCTGAAGGAAGAGTTTGGCTATACCAACGACATGCAGATCCCGCGTCTGGACAAGATCGTCCTGAACATCGGCTGCGGTGCCGAGGCTGTCCGCGATTCCAAAAAAGCGAAGACGGCGCAGGAAGACCTGACGACGATCGCTGGCCAGAAGGCAATGACAACACGTGCCAAGAAGTCGATCGCCGGCTTCCGCGTCCGTGAAGACATGCCCCTGGGTGCAAAGGTGACCCTGCGCGGTGACCGGATGTACGAATTCCTGGACCGCCTGATCACCGTCGCAATGCCCCGCATCCGTGACTTTCGCGGTGTGTCCGGTAAATCCTTTGACGGTCGCGGCAACTATGCCACGGGCATCAAGGAACACCTCATTTTCCCCGAGATCAATTTCGACAAGATCGACGAGAACTGGGGCATGGACATTGTGATCTGCACCACCGCCGCAACCGATGCCGAAGCCAAGAGCCTGTTGAAAGCCTTCAACATGCCCTTCAACAGCTGATCGCGTCAGGGAGATATAGATATGGCTAAGAAATCCATGATCGAGCGCGAGAAAAAGCGCGAACGCCTGGTGGCGCAGTATGCTGATAAGCGTGCAGCCCTGAAGGCAATCATCAACGACCGTGAAAAGCCCGTCGAAGAACGCTTCAAGGCGTCCTTGAAACTGGCCGAACTGCCCCGCAACTCCAGCAAGGTGCGTCTGCACAACCGCTGCCAGCTGACGGGCCGTCCGCACGCATATTATCGCAAACTGAAGATCAGCCGGATCGCGCTGCGGGACCTTGGGTCCAACGGCGAGATCCCCGGCATGGTCAAGTCGAGCTGGTAAGGGAGAGATATCATGGCAATGAACGATCCCATCGGTGATATGCTGACGCGTATCCGTAACGGTCAGATGCGCGGCAAATCCGTCGTCGAGACACCAGCGTCCAAGCTGCGTGGCTGGGTGCTGGATGTGCTGGCTGACGAAGGTTACATCCGCGGTTACGCAAAGAAAGACGGCAAGGACGGTCACCCGGCCTTTTCGATCGAGCTGAAGTACTACGAAGGTACGCCCGTCATCCAAGAGGTGAAGCGCGTATCCAAGCCCGGTCGGCGTGTTTACATGGCCGTCAATGACCTGCCCAGCGTCCGTCAGGGCCTGGGTGTGTCGATTGTCTCCACCCCAAAGGGTGTGATGTCTGATGCAAATGCACGCGCGGCCAATGTTGGCGGCGAAGTGCTTTGCACCGTATTCTAAGGAGGGACTGATGTCTCGTATTGGTAAAAAACCGGTCGAGCTGCCCTCCGGGGTTGAGGCGAAAGTCTCCGGCCAGACCGTCGAAGTGAAGGGCCCGAAAGGGACCCGCAGCTTTAAGGCAACTGACGATGTAACGCTGACCGTCGAAGACGGTGCTGTCAGCGTCACACCGCGCGGCAAGTCCAAGCGCGCACGCCAGCAGTGGGGCATGGCCCGTACCCAGGTGGCAAACCTGGTGCAGGGCGTGACCACCGGTTTCCGAAAGGAACTGGAAATCAACGGCGTGGGTTACCGGGCACAGATGCAGGGCAATGTCCTGAAGCTGGCCTTGGGTTACAGCCATGACGTGAACTTCGAAGTGCCGGAGGGCGTCACAGTGACCGCCCCGAAGCAGACCGAAATCATTGTCGAAGGTATCGACCAGCAGCTTGTGGGCCAGGTCGCGGCGAACATCCGCGAATGGCGCAAGCCGGAGCCCTATAAGGGCAAGGGCATCAAGTACAAGGACGAGTACATCTTCCGCAAGGAAGGGAAGAAGAAGTAACATGGCAAACAGCAAAAGATCCCTGTTCCTCAAGCGCCGTATGCGCGTCCGGAACAAGCTGCGCAGTGTCAACGCTGGCCGCATGCGTCTGAGCGTGCACCGC
This sequence comes from Loktanella sp. SALINAS62, assembly GCF_018263905.1. GTDB lineage: Bacteria > Pseudomonadota > Alphaproteobacteria > Rhodobacterales > Rhodobacteraceae > Loktanella. The sequence continues at coordinate 48,421 of NZ_JAAFZU010000004.1, forward strand.
AGCAACAAGAACATCAGCGTGCAGCTGATCGATGATGTGAACGGCGTTACGCTCGCCTCTGCCTCCACGCTGGAGAAAGATCTGGGCGTCCTTGGCCAGAACAACATCGAAGCAGCCAAGAAGGTAGGCGCGGCGATTGCCGAGCGTGCCAAGAAGGCTGGCGTCGAAGAAGCCTATTTTGACCGTGGCGGTTTCCTGTTCCACGGCAAGGTCAAGGCCGTTGCCGATGCTGCCCGCGAAGCTGGTCTGAAGATCTAAGGCATCGGGCGGGGATTTCCCCGCCCGTGTCAAACCTGAAGGACGTGATTTGATCCGTCCTCGATGACCGGGGCGCGCCTGCGCACTGCGGTCGGACCAACGGGCGCGATTGCCCATGCAGAAAGGACGCCAGACATGGCAGAACGTGACAACCGGGGTGGCCGTGGCCGCCGTGAAGAACAAGCACCGGAATTTGCCGACCGTCTGGTCGCCATCAACCGCGTGTCCAAGACCGTCAAGGGTGGTAAGCGCTTTGGCTTTGCCGCACTCGTCGTTGTCGGCGACCAGAAGGGCCGCGTCGGTTTCGGCAAGGGCAAGGCAAAAGAAGTTCCCGAGGCAATCCGCAAGGCAACTGAATCCGCCAAGCGCAACATGATCCGCGTCGCCCTGAAGGACGCCCGGACGCTGCACCACGACATGGAAGGCCGTCATGGCGCCGGTCGCGTCGTGATGCGTCAGGCCCCCGCAGGTACCGGGATCATCGCCGGTGGTCCGATGCGTGCCGTGTTCGAAATGCTGGGCGTGCAGGACGTTGTGTCCAAGTCGCTGGGTTCCCAGAACCCGTACAACATGATCCGCGCCACGCTGGACGGTCTGCGCAAAGAGCAGTCGCCCCGCAATGTCGCACAGCGTCGCGGCAAGAAAGTCGCGGACATCATGCCAAAGCACAACACCGTCGATCAGCAGTCTGACGTGGCCCACAACGCCACCGAAGCCGACGCAACCGTCGACGCGTAAGGAGTAGATGACAATGGCTAAAACAATCGTCGTCAAACAGGTGGGTTCGCCCATTCGTCGCCCCGAAAAGCAGCGCAAGACCCTGATCGGTCTGGGACTGAACAAGATGAACCGCACCCGCGAACTGGAAGACACGCCTTCGGTCCGCGGCATGGTCAACGCGATCCCGCATCTGGTGCAGATCGTCGAAGAAAAAGGCTAAGCCTTTCTTTACCTCGCTTTTTGAACGCCCGCAGTCATCCGCTGCGGGCGTTCTGCGTTGCAGCATATGCATAGCGGCTTTCCCTTGCTGTGCGTTGTGCAATGGGGTGGTCGATCGTATCTGAAGGTCACGAGAGAGATAACCGGCCTGCACAGAACGCGGGCACTAACCCGAAGGACGTACAGATGACCACGACCACCACAAACACCGCAATCCGCAACGAAACACTGATGGCACGCGTTGCCACCAGCCTGCGTAATGCTCGCGCGCGCCGGAACGCCTATCGGCGCACCCGCGACGAGCTTTCGGCGATGACCGATTACGAACTGGCCGATATCGGCGTGACGCGCGGCATGATTACCGCTGTCGCCCGCGAAGCAGCCGAACGCGCCGTCTGAACCGACGGCCACAGCCGTGATGAAGCGCCCTGTCCGGATGGACGGGGCGTTTTGCGTTGGGGCGGGCCTAAACGTGCCCGGTATTCTTGACGCGCCACGGGTGTGGGGCTATACGCCGCCAGTCGGCGCACCTGCGACCGATTCAATGCAATGCCGCGTGCCCCGTTTCCGTCGCTTCGGTGGGGTTTTCCGGCCAAGGAGAGAGCGACACATGTTTAAACTGAATGAACTGTCCGATAACGCAGGCGCCAACCACCGCAGAAAGCGTGTCGGTCGCGGTGCAGGTTCCGGCAAGGGTAAGACCGGTGGCCGTGGTATCAAAGGTCAGAAGTCACGTTCCGGTGTGGCCATCAAGGGCTACGAGGGCGGCCAGATGCCGATCTACCAGCGTCTGCCCAAGCGTGGTTTCAACAACATCAACGCCAAGACATTCTCTGTCGTGAATCTGGGCCTGATCCAGAAATTCATCGACGCTGGCAAGATTGATATCAAATCCGACCTGACCGAAGACGCACTGATCGAATCCGGTCTGGTGCGCCGCAAAAAGGACGGTATCCGTGTTCTTGCAAAGGGCGACCTGACGTCCAAGATCACGCTGAACGTCACCGGCGCATCCAAGGGCGCGATTGAAGCCGTCGAAAAGGCTGGCGGTTCCGTGACCGTCGCAGCCCCGAAAGCGGCCGCAGACGCCTGATCGCTTGTGAGACGGGGCAACCTGTCTTAAGTAAGGTCAACGTTTTCCAAACGCCGCCGACCGGGGAACCGATTGGCGGCGTTTTTCTTATCCCAAGAGGCCTGATATGGCATCCGCAGCAGAACAAATGGCAGCTAACATGAGCTGGGGCGCCTTCGGTAAGGCGACAGAGCTTCGTAGCCGCATCTTATTCACGATCGGCCTTTTGTGCGTCTATCGCCTTGGCACCTATATTCCGGTTCCGGGCATCGACGGCGTGCAATTGCGCGCCTTCATGGATGACGCCGCGGCTGGCATCGGTGGTATCCTGTCCATGTTCACGGGCGGTGCGCTGGCCCGGATGGGCATTTTCGCGCTGGGAATCATGCCGTATATTTCGGCGTCGATTATCGTGCAGCTGCTAGGCGCCATGTGGGAGCCGCTGAAGAACCTCAAGAAAGAGGGCGAGCAGGGACGCCGCAAGCTGAACCAATACACCCGATATGGCACGGTGGTGCTGGCAACTGCGCAGGCCTACGGGCTTGCCAAATCGCTGGAGGCGGGCGGTCTAGCCGCCGACCCTGGCCTGTTCTTTGTTGCAAGCTGCGTCATCACGATTGTCGGGGGCACGATGTTCCTGATGTGGTTGGGCGAACAGATTACCGCGCGTGGTATCGGGAACGGTATTTCGCTGATCATCTTTGTCGGCATTATCGCCGAAGTGCCCGCAGCGCTGGCGCAGTTCCTGTCGCAGGGACGGTCCGGTGCAATCAGCCCGTTCGTGATTGTCGGCGTGATCATCATGGTGATCGCCGTGCTGACGTTCGTGGTGTTCATGGAACGCAGCCTGCGCAAGATTCACATCCAGTATCCGCGCCAACAGCGTGGCATGAAGGTCTATGACGGATCGTCCAGCCACCTGCCGATCAAGGTGAACCCGGCTGGCGTGATCCCCGCGATTTTCGCAAGCGCACTACTGTTGTTGCCGACGACGATCAGCACCTTTTCGGGCGGGTCCACGAACCCGATCATGTCCACGGTGCTGGCTTATTTCGGGCCGGGGCAGCCGCTTTATCTGTTGTTCTTTACCGTCATGATCGTGTTCTTCACCTACTTCTACACCCGTGAAGTTGCGTTCAAGACCGAAGAAGTCGCTGAAAACCTGAAAAACCAGAACGGTTTCGTGCCCGGCATCCGGCCCGGCAAAAAGACCAAGGAATACCTTGATTACGTGGTGACACGTGTTCTGGTCTTGGGTTCCGGGTATCTGGCTTTGGTCGCACTGCTGCCGGAAATCATCCGCAGCCAGTTCGCCATTCCGTTCTACTTTGGCGGAACTTCTGTCCTGATCATTGTTTCGGTAGGGATGGATACGATCCAGCAGATCCAGTCACATCTGTTGGCGCATCAGTATGAGGGACTGATCGAAAAATCACAGTTACGCGGCAAGCGTGGCGGCACGAAGCGGAGGGGACCAGCGCGCCGATGAACATTATCTTGTTAGGACCGCCGGGGGCGGGCAAAGGAACCCAGGCGCGTCGCCTGGTCGAAGAACGAAACCTGGCGCAGTTGTCGACCGGCGACATGCTGCGCGCCGCCCGCACATCGGGCACCGAACTGGGAAAGATGGTCGCCGGAGTCATGGACCGTGGTGAGCTGGTCACCGATGAGATCGTTATTGGCCTGATCCGTGAGCAACTGACCAACGATGACGGCGCCAACGGCTATATCTTTGATGGCTTTCCGCGCACTTTGGCCCAAGCGGATGCGCTGGGAAATCTGCTGGCAGAGCTTGGGGAAAAGCTGGACCGCGTAATCTTGATGGAAGTCGACGACGAAGCGCTTGTCGCACGCATCACCGCGCGTTCGACCTGTGCGAACTGCGGCGAGGTCTATAACGACCAGACAAAACCAATTCCATCCGACGGTGTCTGTTCGAACTGCGGTGAAAAGGCGGAATTTACCCGCCGTGCCGACGATAACGAAGAAAGCCTGAAAACCCGGCTGTTGGCCTATTACAAGCAGACCAGCCCGCTGGTCGGTTACTACTATGCCAAAGGCGATCTGAGCACGGTTGACGGGCTGCAATCCATGGATGACGTGGCTGCATCGATCAAGGTGGCTTTGCCCTGATCTTTGGCGGGTTGACAGGGGGTTGACCCTTTGTCGTCACGCTCTTAATAACGCGCATCCCGAAAGGGAATGATTCTGGCCAAAGGGGTCGCACCCCGGATGTCCCGAAGATTAGATATGACACCGGCCTGCCTTGAAAATCGGTAGGCCCGCGTTGTGAAAAAAGGGTCTGGCACCACGGACCCGCAACGAAAAGGATTGCTATTTTGGCACGTATTGCTGGGGTCAACATCCCCTCTGGAAAGCGCGTTCCCATCGCCCTGACCTACATCACCGGTATCGGCAACACGACTGCAGAAGCCATCTGCGAAGCCGTCGGGATTGATCGCGCACGTCGCATCAACGACCTGTCAGATTCCGAAGTGCTGAAGGTTCGTGAATACATCGACGAACATCTGACAGTCGAAGGCGACCTGCGCCGCGAGACACAGATGAACATCAAGCGTCTGATGGATCTGGGTTCCTATCGTGGCCTGCGTCACCGTCGTAACCTGCCGGTGCGCGGTCAGCGGACCCACACCAACGCACGCACGCGCAAGGGCCCCGCAAAGGCCATCGCTGGCAAGAAGAAATAAGGAGGCTCCATCATGGCACGTGATACTCGTCGTGGGGGCAAGAAGAAGGTCTCCAAGAACATCGCCGCTGGTGTGGCGCATGTGAACTCTTCGTTCAACAATACGAAGATTCTGATTTCCGACGTTCAGGGCAACGCGATTGCGTGGTCCTCTGCCGGTACAATGGGCTTTAAGGGATCGCGTAAATCGACCCCTTATGCCGCCCAGATGGCCGCTGAAGACGCCGGCAAGAAAGCACAGGACCATGGCGTGAAGACGCTGGAAGTCGAAGTGCAAGGCCCCGGTTCCGGTCGTGAAAGCGCGCTGCGTGCGCTGGCCGCCGCTGGTTTCAACATCACCTCGATCCGTGATGTGACCCCGATGGCCCACAACGGCTGCCGCCCGCCAAAGCGCCGCCGCGTCTAAGCCCGATTGTTGCGATGGGGCCGTGCGTTCGCACGGCCCCGTTGCGCCGTTTTGAAACCTCGAGCGTCAACCCTTCGGACATAGGGGATGGCAAGGATGGAGGGACATATGATCCACAAAAACTGGGCTGAACTGATCAAGCCGTCGCAACTGGACGTCAAGCCGGGTAACGACCCGGCACGTCAGGCGACCGTGATCGCAGAACCGCTGGAACGCGGTTTTGGTCTGACATTGGGTAACGCGCTGCGTCGCATCCTGATGTCGTCGCTGCAAGGTGCCGCCATCACCGCCGTGCAGATCGATAACGTGCTGCACGAATTTTCCAGCGTCTCCGGGGTGCGCGAGGACGTCACAGACATCGTGCTGAACCTGAAGGGCGTCGCCATCCGTATGGACGTTGACGGTCCCAAGCGTCTGAGCGTTCAGGCCAAAGGTCCGGGCATCGTGACGGCAGGCGACATTTCGGAAACCGCCGGCATCGAAATCCTGAACAAGGATCACGTGATCTGCCACCTTGACGACGGTGCAGACCTGTACATGGAACTGACGGTCAACACCGGCAAAGGTTACGTGTCCGCTGACAAGAACAAGCCAGAGGATGCGCCGATCGGCATGATTGCAATCGACGCGATCTATTCCCCGGTCAAAAAGGTCAGCTATGACGTGCAGCCCACCCGTGAGGGTCAGGTGCTGGACTATGACAAGCTGACCATGAAGATCGAAACCGATGGTTCGCTGTCACCTGATGATGCCGTTGCCTATGCCGCGCGCATCTTGCAGGATCAGCTTCAGGTCTTCGTCAACTTTGATGAACCTGAGTCGGCCAACGCTGGTGGCGACGATGACGGTCTGGAATTCAACCCGCTGTTGTTGAAGAAGGTCGACGAACTGGAACTTTCTGTCCGGTCCGCCAACTGCCTGAAGAACGACAACATTGTCTATATCGGTGATCTGATTCAGAAAACCGAAGCTGAAATGCTGCGCACGCCGAACTTTGGCCGCAAGTCCTTGAATGAAATCAAGGAAGTGCTGTCAGGCATGGGTCTGCACCTTGGCATGGATGTCGAGGATTGGCCGCCAGACAACATCGAAGATCTGGCAAAGAAGTACGAAGACCAGTTCTAAAAAATTCGGGGGCGGGATATGCCCGCCCCTATGACGACCCTGGGCATGGTGCCCCAATAACGGAGCCCGCGTCACCGCAGCGTAGGCCCATCATAAAACGAAATGGAGACTTAACATGCGTCACGCACGTGGATACCGCCGCCTGAACCGCACACACGAACACCGCAAAGCGCTGTTCGCGAACATGGCTGGCTCGCTCATTGAACATGAGCAGATCAAAACGACTTTGCCGAAAGCCAAAGAACTCAAGCGCGTCATCGACAAGCTGATCACGCTGGGCAAGCGGGGCGATCTGCACGCCCGCCGGATGGCCAACGCACAGCTGAAGCAGGACATTCACACGGCCAAGCTGTTCGAAATCCTTGGCCCGCGTTATGCGGATCGTCAGGGCGGTTACTGCCGGGTTCTGAAAGCCGGCTTCCGTTACGGTGATATGGCCCCGATGGCGATCATCGAATTGGTCGACCGCGACCGCGATGCAAAGGGCGCATCGGACAAGGCCCGGCTGGCCGAAGACGACACCGCAGACGCATAAACAAGATCACGCAACGAAAAGAGCCCGTTCGAAAGAGCGGGCTTTTTTTGTGAGTAGATTATACGTGAGAGCTATACGGCAGGATAATTGAACGGAACGCTTAAAAGTCTGATATTTGATGAATTGCATCCACTGGAACTATAAACAGCATGACCGTCCAAGCCGAAATCGCACGTCACACGCGCGACCTTGTCAAAATCTCGCCGTCGGGATTGTTCTATGCGCTGCATTTTCGTTTCGCGCTGCCCTTGATGCATTATCACAGCTATCCCACGGACTGGACTGACCGCTATACGGAACGGGCCTATGCCCTGCGTGATCCGATTATCCTGTGGGGTTTCGGCAATACCGGCACCGCAAGGTGGAGCGACATCACGTTGCCGGACCCCGAAGATATCTTGGGTCAGGCGCGCAACTTTGGGATGAACTATGGACTGGTCGTCGCCACAGGGTCGATCAAGTCGCGGACTGTGGCATCCGCTGCCCGTGCGGACCGGGAGTTCAGCCGCGATGAAATCGATACCTTTGCCGGGATCATTGAAACGATGCATCGGTTGGCCGCCCCACCGGGATCGCTTTCTCCCGCTCAGATAGAAGCACTCGCCTTGATCGCAGGGGGGGACCGGCATACCGCCGCTGCTGCCAAATTAGGTATATCCGAAAGTGCCTTAAAGGCCCGGCTGGCCGCCGCACGCAGCAGTTTAAAGGCGCGTACGACGACTGAGGCGATTCAGCGCGCACGCAACTACAAGTTGCTCTAAATCTAGAATTAAGCATGACTCCGTTTTGGCGGCATGGTGCCGTCCATTATCAGACTTCGGAGCGACTATCATGCAAGCGACCACGCTTTCCTTTGCTAATTTACACAACCACGGCGAGCTTTTCGCAAATATTCTGCGGGCCCGTCGTGAATCATTCATTGTGCGGAACAATTGGGATCTGCCACAGACGATGGGGATGGAATTTGATCAGTACGACACACCGGCATCGCGCTGGCTGGCGGTACATGATGTTGACGGACGCGTGTTGGCCGGTGTGCGCCTGACGCCGACAACCGCGCAATGTGGGGTTTATTCCTATATGATCCGTGACGCGCAAAATGGTCTGCTGTCTTCTATCCCGAACGATCTGCTGTTTGGTGACGCGCCGATCGATACCGCCACATGGGAAGTGACGCGCGGTTTTATCGTCCACGATCTGCCGGCAGCCCAACGGCAACGGGTGCGTGTGCGGCTTGTGAATCAGATGTTGCGGACTGCGCGCAACGAAGGGATTGGCCGCATGATCGCGTTGCTGCCGTCCAACTGGAGCCGTTGGGCCGGGCGTTGCCACCTGACGATGGAACCGGCAGGTCGGAACATGAACATGGGTGGCATCGATTATCAGGCGGTCTGGATCGGCTTTGCCAAGCAGATGCATTGACGCTTTGCCAAGTGGCGGGGCAGGGCCTATCTGTCGCATATGGCTGACCTGTTCGACACGGACCCTGCACCAAAAACATCGACCGGCCCGCGCCCGCTGGCGGACCGGTTGCGACCCCGCGCCTTATCAGAGGTGATTGGACAGCAGCAAGTGCTGGGGCCAGAGGCACCCCTGGGTGCGATGCTGGCATCCGGTGCGCTGTCGTCGCTGGTGTTCTGGGGGCCGCCCGGTGTCGGTAAAACAACGATCGCGCGGCTTCTGGCGAACGAATCAGATCTGCATTTCGTCCAGATCAGCGCGATCTTTACCGGCGTGCCGGAGCTGCGAAAGGTATTCGAAGCCGCACGCATCAGGCGCGCAAACGGGCAGGGCACGCTGTTGTTCGTCGACGAAATCCATCGGTTCAACAAGGCGCAGCAGGACGGGTTTCTGCCCCACATGGAAGACGGCACAATCCTGTTGGTCGGTGCGACCACGGAAAACCCCAGTTTTGAGCTGAATGCAGCGCTGTTGTCGCGGTCGCAGGTGCTGATCCTGACCCGCCTGAATGAGGATGATCTGGAACGGCTGGCGCAGCGCGCGGAACACGAACTGGGACGCAGCCTGCCGCTGGACAGGCCGGCGCGCGCGGCGCTGATCAATATGGCCGACGGCGACGGGCGGTCGCTGCTGAACCTGATCGAACAGATCGCGGCGTGGAAAACGGATGCGCCTTTGGGGGTGGACGCGCTGACCAGCCGGTTGATGAAACGTGCCGCAAAATACGACAAATCGGGGGACGAACATTACAACCTGATTTCCGCGCTGCATAAATCCGTGCGCGGGTCTGACCCGGATGCCGCACTTTACTGGCTGGCGCGGATGCTGACGGGGGGTGAAGACCCGCGCTATCTGGCGCGGCGTATCGTGCGGATGGCCGTGGAGGATATCGGTCTGGCCGATCCCCAGGCGCAGCATATCTGCCTGCAAGCATGGGAAACCTACGAACGGCTGGGCAGTCCAGAGGGCGAGCTGGCGCTGGGGCAGGCGGTGACTTATCTGGCGCTCGCACCGAAATCGAATGCGGGTTACGTGGCGTTCAAGGCAGCAATGGTGGCTGCGAAAAAGACCGGGTCCGAACCGCCGCCCGCCCATATCCTGAATGCGCCGACCAAACTGATGAAAGAACAGGGGTTCGGTGCAGGCTATGCCTATGACCACGATGCCGAAGACGGATTTTCCGGTCAGGATTATTTCCCCGACGGCATGAAACGCGGCATCTACTATCTGCCGGTGGATCGCGGGTTCGAACGGGATCTGAAAAAGCGGCTGGATTTTTTCGCCGGGCTGCGGGCAAAGCGAAAGGGGCGGTCGAATTGACTTTGCCGATGTCAAAGGCCACAGAGCGCGAATGATTTCGGCTGGCTTCCTTGTGGCATTGGGCGGCGCGGTGGGCGCTGTGCTGCGTTGGCTGACCGGCGTGTGTGCGCTGCGGCTGATCGGGCCGGGATTTCCGTGGGGAACACTGGCGGTAAACGTCCTGGGTTCTTTTCTGATGGGCGTTGTGGTCGTGCTGCTGACGGAACGGATGGGCGACCGGCTGGCACCGTTTCTGATGACCGGCGTGCTGGGCGGATTCACGACGTTTTCGGCGTTTTCGCTGGACGCCGTGCGAATGATCGAAGGCGGGCAGATGATGCAGGCCGGGATATATGTGGGGGCCAGCGTGGGCTTGGCCCTGTTGGCGCTGTTCGCGGGCCTGATCGTGACAAGGATGATGATATGAGCGGTGTGCAAACACGGACAATCGGGCCGGACGACGGAGACCAGCGGGTCGACCGCTATTTGCGGCGGCTGTTTCCACATCTGACGCAGGGTCGGATTGAAAAGCTGTGCCGCAAGGGCGATGTGCGCGTCGATGGCGGGCGGGTGAAATCAAACACGCGGCTGGACGTCGGCCAGACAATTCGCATCCCGCCGCTGCCGACCGAAGAACAGGTTTTGGCCGAACGGTCGATGCTGAAACAGGGCGTGACAAAGGCGGATGCCGCGCTGATCCAGTCCTGCGTGATCTACCGCGACGATCATATCATCGCGATCAACAAGCCGGCAGGGCTGGCGACGCAGGGCGGATCGAAAACGACGCGCCACGTTGATGGCATGGCCGAGGCGCTGACCTTTGGCTATGATGAAAAACCTAGGCTGGTACACCGGCTGGACCGCGACACCAGCGGCGTGCTGCTGCTGGCGCGGACCCGGATGATGGCCAAGGCGCTGACCGAGAACCTGAAACACCATGCGACGCGTAAAATTTACTGGGCCGCAGTCGCGGGCACGCCGCATCCGCGCGCGGGCACCGTGAAATACGGTCTGGTCAAGGCCGGTGGCCACGGCCAGCACGGCGAAGGCGAAAAGATGCACTGCATCCATCCGCGCGATGTGGACAGCACCGAAGGCGCCAAGCGCGCCACGACGGATTATGCGGTGCTGGACACGCTGGGTGGGCGTGCGTCCTGGGTCGCACTGGTGCCGATCACGGGCCGGACGCACCAGTTGCGTGCTCATATGGCCGAAATGGGCCATCCGATTATCGGTGATGGCAAATATGGCGGGTCAGGTCAGGAAAATCTGGGCGATGGCTGGGGCGCGGGCATGGGGGGCGATATCAGCCGCAAGATGCACCTGCATGCGCGGTCGCTGACCATCGAACATCCCGAAACCGGCGCGATCCTGCATCTGACCGCACCGATGCCCGACCACATGAAACGGACATGGGATTTTGTCGGCTGGGTCGAAGCCCATGCGCCGGTCGATCCGTTCAACATGCCCGACTGATGCCATCGCGGTTAGTGATTCTTGACGTGGATGGCACGCTGGTCGACAGCCGTGCGGCCATCATCCACGCCATGCGCGCGGCATTTGTGGCAACTGATCTGCCTTATCCGGGGGATGCGGCCTGCCTGCGCGGCGTCGGTCTGTCAATCGGCGTGTTGTTTGCGGCACTTGTGCCGGGGGCCGATCAAGGCACACTGGATCGCCTGTCTGTGGCCTATAAGCAGGCGTTTCATGACCAGCGGGTCACAATGGGCAGTCGCATGACCGCACCGTTCTTTGCGGGCGCTTTGGATGCGCTGAACCGGTTGCGGGCGTGCGATGACACGCTGCTGGCCATTGCGACGGGCAAATCGCGGCGCGGACTGGATTCGCTAGTCGCGGACCATGGGCTGGCGGGTTATTTCGCCAGTGTGCAGACCGCGGACGATCACCCATCAAAGCCGCACCCCGCGATGATTTTGCAGGCGCTGGCGGAAACCGGGGTAGTGGCTCGCCACGCGGTCATGGTGGGTGACACGACGTTCGATATGGACATGGCGCGGCCGGCCGGGGTCTCGACCATCGGGGTGACTTGGGGTTATCACGCCGTCGATCTGTTGGCTGCGGATAAAGTTATCACGGATTTCGCGCAACTCGACGCAGCCGTCGACGCGCTGACAGGAGTGGACGCATGAACGATTGGGCACCCAAACGATTCTGGACGATGGCAGAGGTTGTGGAGCGCAACGGTGGTTATGCCGTTGATCTGGATGGACGGCCCGTCAAGACGCCTTATAAGACGCCGCTGGTCGTGCCGACCCGCGCCTTGGCGGATGCGGTCGCGGCGGAATGGCAAGCGCAGACAGATCTGATCGACCCGCAGACGATGCCCGTGACCCGTGCCGCAAATTCCGCCATCGACAAGGTGGCACCGCAAAGTAACGCTGTGGCAAACATGCTGGCGTCCTACGCAGAGAACGATTTGCTGTGCTACCGTGCGACGGCGCCGGACGCGCTGGTCGCATTGCAGGATGCGGCGTGGGACCCTTGGCTGGATTGGGTGGCGCAGACATTGGACGCGCCGTTGCACGTCACCGCCGGGGTCATGCCGATCGCACAGCCGGATACGTCGCTGTCACGGCTACGGGCCGAGGTCGAACGCTTTGACGCGTGGGAACTGACGGGTTTTCACGACATCGTTCAGCTGTCTGGATCGCTGGTTTTAGCGCTGGCTGTTGCGGCGGACAAGCTGACACCTGATGCAGCATGGCAGATCAGCCATGTGGATGAGGATTTTCAGATCAGCCAGTGGGGTGAGGATGACGAAGCCAGCGCCGTTGCCGCCATCAAGGCGCAGGCGTTGAAAGATGGCGCGCGTTTCATGCGAATGAGCCGCGTCGTTTGACCTGCAAAGTGCCGCTTTTGCGGGCGTTTGACTTTTAATCCAGCGTCGCACATTCGATTATGCCGAGCCAACACTTGACCTTTCGGCAATGAATCGCCCAACTTGAGCAAGACGAAGGGTTAACCTTCTCAACACAACCGCCCAATCGGGCGGAATAATTGGCCGCTCTCATTGTGGGGCGGAAACTCAGGAAGAGGTAAAAATGAAAAACACCGTATTTCTCGGAACGCTGACGGTCGCTGGTCTGTGTGCCGCTGCTGCAAGTGCTGCGACACTCGATGACGTCAAGGCCCGTGGCAATCTGAACTGTGGCGTGACAACCGGCCTGACCGGTTTTGCTGCACCCGACGCAAACGGCGTCTGGGAAGGTTTCGACGTCGATGTGTGCCGTGCGGTCGCTGCTGCCATCTTTGGCGACAAGAACGCCGTGCAATTCGTGCCCACGACCGGCGAGACACGCTTTACGGCACTGTCGTCCGGTGAAATCGATCTGCTGGCCCGTAACACCACATGGACGATGTCGCGTGACACCGACCTGAGCTTTGATTTCATCGGCGTGAACTACTACGATGGTCAGGGCTTTATGGTCCCCAAGAATCTGGGCGTCACATCCGCCAAGGATCTGGATGGCGCGACCGTCTGTATCCAGACTGGCACGACGACCGAACTGAACCTTGCTGATTACTTCCGCGCGAACAACATCAGCTACGAGCCAGTTCCGATCCAGACCAATGCCGAAGCACAGCAGCAGTATCTGGCTGGTGCCTGTGACGTCTACACCACCGACGCATCCGGTCTGGCCGCGACACGTGCGACGTTCGAAGCCCCCGCAGACCACGTTCTGCTGCCCGAAATCATTTCCAAGGAACCGCTGGGCCCGCTGGTCCGCCACGGTGACAACGAATGGGGCGACCTGACGATGTGGGTGCTGAACGCGCTGATCGCAGCCGAAGAGCTGGGCATCACGTCCGCGAACATCGCTGACATGTCCGCAGCGCCGACCAACAATCCAGAGGTCAACCGGATTCTGGGCACCGAAGGCGAGTTGGGTGCGATGATCGGGCTGGAAAACGACTGGGCCAAGAACGCGATCATGGCCGGTGGCAACTACGGCGAGATCTTTGAGCGCAACATTGGTGAGAACACACCGATCGGTCTGGCGCGTGGTCTGAACGCACAGTGGACCGAAGGCGGCCTGCTGTACGCACCGCCTTTCCGCTAAGAATTTAGACAAAGGCCCGGCATGGTGCCGGGCCTTTGTTCATTTTTGCGATTCTTCAATTCAACCGTGCAGCTGAGCCTTGGACTGCGTGCCCTGTGGCCGTAGTCCAAGACCCAGCATCCTATCGGGAGACCTGCCCATGTCGTCAATCTCGGACAGCCCTCGGGGCAGCGGCTTTCATCTTAGTCAGCTGATTTACGACACGCGTTACCGGTCAATGACCATTCAGGTTGTCACGTTCCTGCTGGTCGTATTGGCCATCTGGCAGCTGGGCAGCAACCTGCTGGCGAACCTTGCCAATCTGGGCCAGGAACCGGATTTCGGCTTTCTTGACAGTCGTGCGGGCTACGATATCGGGTCAGGCTTTGGCACCAGTATCATAGGCTATACCTCTGCCAGCACGCATATCGATGCGGCTTTTGTGGGTATCCTGAACACCCTGTTGGTCGCGTTTCTGGGCATCGTGCTGGCGACGATCATCGGGGTCATTGCGGGTGTTCTGCGCCTGTCCAAAAACTGGCTCGTCAGCCGCCTGATGGCCGTTTACGTCGAAGCGTTCCGCAATGTGCCGTTACTGTTGTGGATCGTGCTGATCTACGCTGTGATGACAGAATCGACGCCACAACCGCGCGCGTTTCGCGTCGACGAAGCCGGGATTGCAGATGCCTACATGGTGTTTGACGCTATCGCGATTACCAATCGGGGTGTTTACCTGCCGGGCCCGATCTGGGGACCGAACAGCGGCATCCTGATCGCCGTCTTCATCGCGTCGGTCATCGGCGCGCTGGTCTATCGCCGCTATGCCAAAAAGCTGTTGTTCGATACCGGGCGTCTACTGCCGATGGTCTGGCCGGCCATCGTCATTGCATTCCTGCCCGTCATTCTGCTGTTCTTCGTGCTGGGCCGTCCGGTTGGGCTGGATTATCCCGTGCTGGGTGGTTTCAATTTCAGCGGCGGAATGCAGATTTCGAACCCGTTGGTGGCGCTGTGGCTGGCGCTGTCGCTTTATACCGGTGCATTCATTACCGAAATCGTGCGCGCTGGTATCCTGTCGGTGTCCAAAGGCCAATCCGAAGCGTCAGAAGCGCTGGGGATGCGTGCCAATCGCACGATGAGCCTGATCATCCTGCCGCAGGCTATGCGGGTCATCATCCCGCCACTGACGTCGCAGTACCTGAACCTGACCAAAAACTCTTCGCTGGCGATTGCCGTGGGCTATCCCGATGTGCGGGCGACGCTGGGCGGGATTACCCTGAACCAGACAGGTCGTGCGCTAGAATGCATGTTGCTTTTGGGGCTGTTCTATCTGGCGCTGAGCTTGATCATTTCCTTTGTGATGAACGTGTTCAACAATTCCATGAAGTTGCAGGAGCGTTGAGATGAGCGATACCGACAGCCAAGTCACCAACGCCTATTTCCGCGAAACCATGCTGGCGCAGCAAACACCGCCGGTGACGGAAACGGGTGCGATCAAGTGGCTGCGTGAAAACCTGTTTCCGACATGGTTGAACGGGATCATGACGATCGTCGCGCTTTATGCGATCTGGTTCATTCTAAGTCACATCGGCCCGTGGTTCCTGAACGGCATCTGGGATGCGCAATCGCTTTCGGAATGTCGCGAAATTCGTGATGCGACATTGGGGCCGGATGCATCAGCGGCGTGTTTCGCCGTGATTTCTGATCGGTGGCAGCAGCTTGTGTTCGGGTTCTATCCGCAGTCAGCGTATTGGCGACCGACGCTGGCGTTCTTCCTGATGCTGGCTGGTCTGGCGCCGGTTCTGTTCGGGGCGATCCCGCGCCGCTGGTTGACCGCGTCGATGCTGACACCCTTTGTCATCTATTTCCTGCTGTGGGGTGGGTCCGTCTGGGTGCCCGCGTTCATCGCGCTGGGCTTTGTGGTGGGTGGGCTGACGGCGCGTGTGTTGGGTCGGCTTAATCAGATGGTTGCGTTGATCGGTACTGTCCTGATTGTTGGTCTGTATTGGGCATTCATCGCGGTGCCGTTGGCGAATGCCGTGCACAGCATTCTGCCCATTGGCATCATGGCTATCCCGTCCAGCGAATTTGGCGGTTTCATGCTGTCGGTCGTCATCGGCATGGCGGCGATCATCCTGTCGCTGCCGTTGGGGATCGTATTGGCACTGGCCCGCGCATCGGATCTGTTTTTGGTCAACAAGCTGGCCATCGGCTTTATCGAAATCATCCGTGGCGTGCCGCTGATCGTGTGGCTGTTCACGGCATCACTGCTGCTGAACTACTTTTTGCCACCGGGCACAAACTTTGACCTGACACTGCGGGTCATCATCATGGTGACGCTGTTTTCCGCCGCCTATATCGCAGAGGTCGTGCGCGGCGGTCTGGCCGCCGTGCCCAAGGGCCAATACGAAGGCGCGGATTCGCTGGGGCTGGATTACTGGCAGTCGATGCGCCTGATCGTGCTTCCGCAGGCGCTGAAAATTTCGATCCCCGGCATCGTGAACACCTTTATCGGGCTGTTCAAGGACACGACGCTGGTGGTGTTCATCGGCTTGCTTGACCCGCTGGGGCTGACCAATTCGATCCGGGCCAGCACCGACTGGAACGGCATCTACTGGGAACTTTACGTCTTTATCGGGCTCATGTTCTTTATCGCCTGCTACGCGATGGGCCGCTATTCCATGTACCTGGAGCGCAAGCTTCAGCGTGAAAACCGCTAGGGGAACCGCCATGTCAGACACCGTTCAGGACCGTCAGATCAACCGCAGTCAGATGCAGGTCAGTGACGAGATTGCGATCGACATCACCAATATGAACAAGTGGTACGGCACATTTCATGTGCTGCGCGACATCAACCTGACCGTGCAGCGCGGCGAACGTATCGTCATTTGCGGTCCATCCGGATCGGGTAAATCCACCCTGATCCGTTGCATCAACCGTCTGGAAGAACACCAGAAGGGCACCATCATGGTCGAAGGCACAGAGCTGTCGTCGGACCTGAAAAACATCGACAAGATCCGGTCAGAGGTCGGCATGTGCTTTCAGCACTTCAATCTGTTCCCGCATCTGACGATCCTTGAAAACTGCACGTTGGCGCCGATCTGGGTCCGCAAGACACCCAAGAAAGAAGCCGAAGCGACAGCGATGCATTTTCTGGAAAAGGTCAAAATTCCCGATCAGGCGCTGAAATACCCCGGCCAGCTGTCGGGCGGTCAACAGCAGCGGGTCGCAATCGCGCGGTCTCTTTGCATGAAGCCGCGCATCATGCTGTTCGACGAACCGACATCGGCGCTGGACCCCGAGATGATCAAGGAGGTGCTCGACACCATGATCGAGCTGGCAGAGGAAGGCATGACCATGCTGTGCGTCACCCACGAAATGGGTTTTGCGCAGGCTGTGGCGAACCGGGTGATCTTTATGGATCAGGGCCAGATCGTCGAACAGAACGAGCCAAAGGAATTTTTCAACAACCCGCAGTCGGACCGCACGAAGCTGTTCCTGAGCCAGATTCTGGGGCACTGAGCGCAGCGATTCTGTTGTTCGTCTAAAGGGCCGCGCCGTTGGGTGCGGCCCTTATGCGTTGGAATCGTGCGGGGTGCGGAACGCAACCAGATCACCCGTTTTCATGTCTGACCAATCGTCGATGTCAAATGACAGGACGGTGGTGGCGCTGGTGGGGTAATCGCTGAACCGGGGCGCGTCCGGTGGTGTGCTGACAAGCAGCGCGGCCAGATCCGCGATCCCCGGATTATGCGCAATCACGGCGACACAGGGCGCCGATTGTTTGCGGATATGGCGCAGCAGCACATCTGGCGATGCCAGATACAGCGCGTCGACAAAGTCGGTTTCGCCGGGCAGTTCAAGCGTGCCAGCGGTTTCACGTGTGCGCTGCGCGGCTGAACACAGGGTCACGTCCGGTATATGTCCGTTATTGCGCAGCCATTCGCCCATGCGCGCGGCGTCGCGCAGGCCACGATCCGTCAGCGTGCGGTCAAAATCGTCAAGCATGGGATTATCCCAGCCCGATTTCGCGTGCCGGATCAAAATCAGTTTCAGGGTCACGCGCTATTCCTGCCGTGACTTCACACGGGTTTCGGTTGACCGGATGATCGACCCCGCACCGTGTTCCGTGAACAATTCCAACAAGGACGCATTGGGCAACCGTCCATCAAGGATGACCACGGCGCGCACGCCTTCTTCGATCGCCTTGAGCGCAGTTTCGGTTTTCGGGATCATACCGCCCGCGATGACCCCGTCCTCGATCATTTGGCGAACCTGATCGGGTGACAGTTGCGTGACGACGTTGCCGTCGGCGTCCTTGACCCCGGACACATCGGTCAGCAGCAGCAGGCGATCCGCCTTTAACGCGCCCGCAATGGCACCCGCTGCCGTGTCGCCGTTGACGTTAAAGGTTTCCAGACTGTCCATGCCCGTGGCGACAGGGGCGATCACGGGGATGATCCCGGCACGATATAGATCGCGCAGCACCTGCACATTCATTTCGACAGGCTTGCCGACAAAGCCCAATTCCGGATCGTCAGCGGCGGCAACCATCAGGTCGTCGTCTTTGCCTGACAGGCCGACGGCGCGGCCGCCTTCGTCCATGATGGCCTGCACGATCCGCTTGTTCACAAGGCCGGTCAGCACCATTTCGACGACTTCGACCGTGGCCTGATCTGTGACACGCTTGCCGCGGATGAATTCTGATTTGATGCCCAGCTTGTCGAGCATCTGGTTAATCATCGGGCCGCCGCCATGCACCACGACAGGGTTCATGCCGACCTGTTTCATCAGCACGATATCACGCGCGAAACTGGCCATCGCTTCGGCGTCGCCCATCGCATTGCCGCCGAATTTCACCACAACGACAGCGCCCGCGTATCGCTGCATGTAAGGAACCGCTTCGGACAATGTCCGCGCAGTGCTGATCCAGTCCCGGTCCATGTTCTGCGCCCTCATTGTCAGCTCCCGTTACACGTGTTGTGACGGTAAACGAGGGGGCGGGGACCCTCAAGCGAGATCACTTCGCCAGAGGTTGTTGGGCGGCAAACCATGCGGCAACATCGTGCCGTTCTTGCGTGTCCATCGCGTCGGCAATGCGGTGCATCGGGCTAAGCGAATAAAGGTCGCCGGACGCGTCGCTACCAAGCGCCTGCAGCCGGTTTTCGATATAGTGGCCCGATTGCCCATGCAGCCGTGCGATGATCGGCAAGGTATCCACCTGTGTCGCCCCGTGGCACGACAGGCACGAGGGGACATTTTTGTTGGGGATTCCTTCGAATGCGATCCGTTCGCCGTTTTCGATTTCGTCGTCCGTGGCAAAGGTGTCGGTCGGTGTGGGGGATTTCACGGCGGGTCCGTTGCCGAAATAGGCGGCAAGGTCGGTCTTGTCCTGATCTGACAGACGCTCTGCGACCATGGTCATGCGTCGGTTGTCACGCGACTGAGCGTGAAACGCATAAAGCTGTTGCGACAGGTAAGCGGGCGATTGCAACGTCAGGTTGGGGTATGCGCCGCTGGCCGTCCCGACACCTGTTCGCGTATGGCATTCGGCACAGACCTGTTCGATCAGCGCTTCGGCATTGGCAATATCGCCAACAGGCTGTGGCAGTGACGGCGCGGACAACCCGATGGGCTGCGACGCGAAATAGGCTGCCAGATCCGCACGATCCTGTGCGGTCAGGGCATGGGCGATGTGGCCCATCGGACGCCAGACATCCGTGCCGGCCCAGTCGCGCGCAGCGAATTGTTCCAGCTTGTTGCGCAGATACGGGGCCGACTGACCCGCAATGGCGGGCACGACCATGTTGGCCTGCGCGTCGATGTTTTGGTGGCAGCTATAGCACGCGGGAACAAGCGCGTCAGGTTTGCCGTTCAGCGCGATCTGCTGGCCGCGCACAGGAACGCCAGCGGCCGCTTTGTCCTGTGTGGACGGGACATCGGGCAGGCCATCGTAATAGCGGGCCAGACCGTCAATCTGTGCATCCGTCAGGCTGGCGGCGACTGTCGTCATGACGCCAGAGGGACGCGTGGCAGACGCGTATTCGCGCAGCGCCTTGGCGATATACTCTGCTGATTGGACCGTTAGATTGGGGGCAAGACCGCCAGTCGGGCTGCCGCTTGCGTCTGCACCGTGGCAGGCGGTGCAGGTCGCGATGATTTGTCCCCCCATGGCATAATCATTCCAACCCGTGCCGGGCGATGCGTAAAAATATTCGTCCAACGGGGGGGCTTTTTGCCCGATGTTCAGATCGCGCAACGGCTGCTGTGGTTCAAAAGCCAGAGAGGGCGCATCCTGTGGCATCGTGTGGTTGGTGGCGGCGACATATTCGTCAGCGGACATGTCGGGCAGGGTGCGTAGAAAAGCGACCACTGACCATATTTCGTCAAAGTTGCTGTCTGCGGGCCAAGCTGGCATCGCGCTAAACCGGACGCCATCACGCAGGATCATGTACAATTGCTGGTCGGAAAACTGATCGACTACGGCGGCCAGATGCTGCGGACGCGGGCGCATCGACAGGGCGACGGGCGATTGTCCCAGTTCGGGGCCGCCGTGACAGCTGGAACAGACATTGTTGTAATGCTGCAGACCCAACGCCACGCGGTCAGGCGACATCAGATCGTCGGGCGGCGTGATACTGCTACCCGCCCGGGCGGTCGACTGCTTAAATGTGTAGTGCAGAAAGAATGTGGTGATGCCCAGATGTGGTGCGCGGGCAGCGACTGGTATGAGCCCCAAGCTCATCGCACCAAAGGTGAGAACACCCAAGATAACCCCGCCGACAGCGATCACGGCAAAGAACTTCTTCCAGAATTTGGTCGTCAAATTTCCTAGCATCAGCACAGCCCCTTTTTAGTGGTGCTACAATTCAGCTAGGCCTGACGTCAGCGCTGTCCCGAAAAAAATTGATATCCGGTCGGTTCAGATGGTGGCAATGATCGCGCGCAGCGTATCGATTCCATCGCCTTTTTCAGCGCTGGTCAGGATCAATTCGGGATAGGCGGCGGGGTGTTTGGCCAGTGCGATTCGTGTCTTGTCCAGCGATTCGGCCAGTGCCGATCCTTTGATCTTGTCGGTCTTGGTCAGCACCGCCTGAAAAGTGACGGCGGACCTGTCCAGCAGGGTCATAATCTCTTCGTCCACTGCCTTTGCACCGTGGCGGGCATCGATCAGCACGAAAACGCGGCGCAGCGTGGGGCGGCCTGACAAGTACTGTTTCAGCAGCGCCTGCCATTTGGCGACGACGGCAACGGGCGCATTCGCAAATCCGTAACCGGGCAAATCGACGACATACAAATCGCCTGCGGTAAAAAAGTTGATTTCCTGTGTGCGGCCCGGTGTGTTGGATGCGCGCGCCAAGCCCTTGCGCCCCGTCAAGGCGTTGATCAGGGACGATTTGCCGACGTTGGACCGCCCGGCAAAGCAGACTTCCAATCGGTCGGCGGGGGGCAGGCCGTCCATCGCAACCACGCCTTTGAGAAATTCGGTTTCGCCAGCAAACAGCAGACGGCCTTTTTCTAGGGTTGCATCTTCGGGGCGTTCCGCCTCGGGGAAGGGTAGTTGCATCAGATCACCTTTGCCGTGTCACAGGGCCCACGTTTGCCCCGCGATCACGGTCGCATAAACACCGAAAGTGGTCTGACCGAAAGCAAAAAGCCCCCGCGCGATCCGTTTCCGGTGCGCGCAGGGGCTGTTGCGTGTGTCAGGCTGCCGCCAAAGCGTGGCAGAGGTTCGTTGTTATTTTGCCTTCGACTTTGGCGGCTTGTTGCTGTTGGCCGGTTTGTTGCCGCTTCTTCTGCGGTTGAACGATTCTTTGATATTCCCGAAGACGTCCGGCTTCGCGCCATGGCTGCGCATGATGATATACTGCTGCATGAACGTGATCGTGTTGTTCGTGATCCAGTACAGCACAAGACCGGATGCAAAGGTGCCAAGCATGAACATGAACACCCACGGCATCCAGGCAAAGATCATCTTTTGCGTGGGATCGGTTGGCGTCGGGTTCAGTTTTTGCTGAAGCCACATCGAGACGCCCAGCAGGATCGGCAGGATGCCAAGGCTGACGATGGCAAAGATCGAACCGATTTCGGGCGTGCCCCAAGGCAGCAGACCGAACAGGTTCAGGATCGATGACGGATCGGGTGCTGACAGATCGTTGATCCAGCCGACCCACGGCGCATGCCGCAGTTCCAGCGTGACAAAGATCACCTTGTAGAGCGAAAAGAAGATCGGGATCTGGATCAGGATCGGCAAACAGCCCGCAGCGGGGTTCACCTTGTTGTCCTTATACAGCTTCATCATGCCCTGTTGCAGCGCTTGGCGATCGTCACCGGCGCGTTCCTTCAGCGCTTCCATATCGGGCTGCAGTTCCTTCATCTTGGCCATCGAGACGTAGGATTTGTAGGCCAGCGGTAGCACCAGCAGTTTCAGCACGAATGTCAGGGCAATGATCGACCAGCCCATGTTGCCAATCAGCACATTGATTTCATGCAGCAGCCAGAAAATCGGTTTGGTCAGGAAAAAGAACCAGCCCCAGTCGATGCTGTCGATGAAATTTGCCACACCGCTTTGTTCGTATTCGCGGATGGCTTCCCATTCCTTGGCCCCGGCGAACAACTGCGTGGTGACAGCGGCGGTGGCCCCTGCGGACACGTTGACCGGGTTCTGGACAGCTTCTGCCTGATAGATGTCGCGGGTTGGGAAATATTTGGATGTCGACCGGAACGCCGTGCCGTCCTGCGGAATCAGCGCGGTCATCCAGTAGTGACCAGTATAACCGATCCAACCACTGGTGGTGACGTCCACCCGTTCGGCATTGGTGCCTTCGGCGGGGTCGACGCTGTAATCTTCAATCTTGTTGTACTTCAGTTCTTCCAGCTCTCCGTCGGTCATGCGGACCAGACCTTCGTGCAGGATGAAAAAGTTTTCCAGATCGGATGGCACCCCATACTGGCGGATCAGGCCATAGGGACGGATCGCGATTTCGGCGTCGCCCGTGTTTTCAACCGACTGTGTCACGTCGAACATGAATTTGTCATCGACGGCGATTTCGGTGCGGAAAATCTGACCCGCGCCATTGTCCCACGCCAGCGTGACGGGGCTGTCAGGTGTCAGCGTTTCGCCCTCTTCCAATGTCCAAAGCGTGTCGGGGCCGGGGACATTGGCCGCATCCACACCAGTTACGGCAGCCCAGCCAAAGCTTGCGAAATAGGCGTCTGGCGTGCCTGCGGGGGACAGCAACGTCACCTCTGGCGACGTCGGGTCGGCTTCTTCGTGGTAGCTGACCAGTTTCAGATCGTCGATGCGGCCACCCAGCAAAGAGATCGATCCGTCAATTTCCGGTGTGCTGATCGGGATGCGCGGCGCTTCGGCCACGTTATCGGTCGGGGCCGCGACACCGCTATCCGTCAGGGCAGCGTTCGGCACGGTGATGTCGTTTTGTTCCTGCACGGCTTCTTCGTACGCGGCAGGCGATTGTGCGGGCGGCGGGAACAGCAAGAACCAGACAAGGATCACCCCAAAGCTGAGGGCCGTTGCAAGGATCAGGTTCTTGTTTTGATTGTCCATGAAAAGAAGCCATCCGTCGCTGATTTAGAATCCGGTTGGTTCAACCTGCGTGGCCCGCAAAGGTCAAGAGCTTTCGGGGTCTTTGTGATCGCGCGTCAGCCCCATAAAGTCGAAAAGTGCAGGGTCCAGCAGGTGACTGGGTCGTGTGTTCATCAGGGCGCTGAACATTTTCCCGCGCCGACCGGGCGCGTTTGCTTCCCATTGGTCCAGCAAGCGTTTGACCTGCTGGCGCTGCAAACCGTCCTGCGACCCGCACAGATCGCAGGGGATGATCGGATAATTCATGTCGCGTGCGAACTTTTCACAATCCGCTTCGGCCACATGGGCCAGCGGGCGATAGACAAACAGATCGCCTTCGTCGTTCAGCAGCTTGGGCGGCATCGTTGCCAGCTTGCCGCCGTGAAACAAGTTCATGAAGAAGGTTTCAAGAATATCGTCGCGGTGGTGGCCCAGCACGATGGCGCTGCAGCCTTCCTCGCGGGCGACACGGTACAGGTTCGCGCGGCGCAGGCGTGAACACATGGTGCACAGGGTCCGTCCCTGTGGCGTCTTGTCCATCACGATGGAATAGGTGTCGCGGTATTCGATCCGGTGCGGCACACCCATGCGTTCCAGAAATTCCGGCAGGACGGTCGCGGGAAATCCCGGCTGGCCCTGATCCAGATTGCAGGCCAGCAGATCAACGGGCAGCAGGCCGCGCCATTTCAATTCGTGCAAAATCGCCAGCAAGGTATAACTGTCCTTGCCGCCCGACAGGCAGACCAGCCAGCGGGTGCCGGGTTCGATCATGCCGTAGCGGTCGATTGCTTCACGTGTGTCGCGCACCAGCCGCTTGCGCAGCTTGCGGAACGCGGTTGTGTCCGGGGCGCCGTGAAACAGCGGATGGATTTCGGGATCATCTAGCATGACAGGCATCTACGCCTTTTAAGGTGCGTCGCCAATAGCAACCGGGCTAGTCCGGCACGTTGTCGATGCCGGACCCGCCCCAAGGGTGGCAGCGGCCCAGCCGTCGCAGCGTCAGCCAACCGCCCCTGATCGCACCATGCCGCGACAGCGCTTCCAGTGCGTAGGCGGAACACGTGGGGTGGAACCGGCAGCCATGACCGACCCAAGGCGACAAAAGCAGGCGGTAGGCGCGGATTGGCAGCGCCAGCAGATGTGCGGCGGGCGTCATGGATGCACCTTGCGCAGTGCGCGGCGCAGATCGGATTGCAACTGTGTAAACGGCAGTGCTGCCGTCGTGCCCGCCCGGCCCACAAGCACGTAATCCCAACCGGGCCGCGCATGGTCGTGCAGGGTCAAACGCGCCACTTCGCGCAGGCGGCGTTTGGCACGGTTGCGGGCGACGGCGTTGCCAACCTTCTTCGAACAGGTGAAACCGACACGGACCGTCGGATCGTCATCGCCCCGATCGCGCCCCTGCAGGTGGATGCCGGGCGTGCCAAAACGGCGCGCATGGCTCGCCGCCACGAAATCACGCCGTTTTTTCAGGACGGGTAAACGCGAAAAAGCTGCCGACGCACCCTGTTCGGGGGCGTCCGGCAGCCTATCGGTCGGATCGGTCAAGCGGTGTGCGCTTACGCGCTCAGCTTTGCACGGCCTTTGGCGCGACGTGCATTGATGATGTTGCGACCGGATTTTGTCGCCATACGGGCGCGAAAGCCGTGACGGTTTTTGCGGACCCGGTTGCTGGGCTGGAATGTGCGCTTCATGGCGAAACTCCGGTTCGGGGGCCGATCCACTGATGGATGCAAGGCCCGTAACAATTCAGACCCGTCCTTTAGGCGCAGACCATTGGCCTGTCAACGCCCCCCTTCGGGTTGTCGCTGAAACATTGCCACTTTTTGGACCCCGGTTTTGTTACAGTTTCGATACCATATCAACGTTGGCTTGATTTGCGGTCAACCTCGCGTGAACCTACTAGGCGGCAGGCGTCGTTATGCCATCTTGGGTTCGTAAACAACCTGACGCCCATCGGGCAGAAAGCACCCCCATGAGCGACAGAGCCGAATCGCGAGCCAACCCAATCCTGCGCCGCCTCCCCCTGATCGGGATTGTTGTCGTGGCAATACTGGGGTTTTGGTTCCTGCGTGACTTTTTGACATTTGACGCGTTGCGACAGAACCGCGAGGCGTTGATCGCATTTCGGGACGCCAATTATCTGTTGTGCGTGGTCGGTTTCATCGCGGCCTACGCGGCCATCGTGGCCTTTAGCCTGCCAGGCGGAACGATTGCGACCCTGACCGGGGGATTCCTGTTTGCAAGCTTTCCCGATGCATTTCCGGTGCTGCCTGCCGCACTTTATAATGTGACGGGTGCGACGTTGGGGGCGGTCGGGCTGTTTCTGGCGGCGCGTTGGGGGCTGGGGGAAACGCTGTCCCGCAAGATGGACGCTGGCGAAGGTCTGGTGAAACGCATCAAGGACGGGATCGATGAAAACCAGTGGTCGATGCTCTTTCTGATCCGTCTGGTCCCTGCTGTTCCGTTCTTTGTGGCGAATCTGGTACCGGCGCTGGTCGGCGTGCCACTGTTTCGCTACGCGGTCTCGACGTTCTTTGGCATTATGCCGGGCACAATCGTGTTCACATCCGTCGGCGCGGGGCTAAGTCAAGTGTTTGACAGTGGTGAATCGCCCGACATGAGTATCATTTTTGAACCGTCCATCCTGTTTCCAATCGCCGGGCTATGCCTGATGGCGGCTTTGCCGATCATATTGAAAGCCGTGCGCGGCAAAAAAGGGGTCTGATATGGACAATCGCATTTCTGCCGATATCTGCATCATCGGGGCTGGGTCTGCCGGCTTGTCCGTCGCGGCTGGGGCGGCGCAAATGGGGGCGAACGTGGTCCTGATCGAAGGTCACAAGATGGGTGGCGACTGCCTGAACTACGGTTGCATTCCGTCCAAAGCGTTGATTGCAAGCAGCAAGCGCGCCCATGCGGGTATCGGCAATGCCGTCTTTGGTGTGGAAGAGGTCTGGCCATCGGTCGACTATGCCGCCGTCAAAGACCATGTCCGGGACGTGATCGACACCATCGCGCCCGTCGATAGCCAGGATCGGTTCGAGGGGCTGGGTTGCACCGTGATCCGCGAAACCGCGCGTTTCATTTCCCAGACAGAGGTCCAGGCAGGTGATACGATCATCACCGCACGCCGTTTCGTCGTGGCAAGCGGGTCCAGCCCGCTTGTGCCGCCAATCGACGGCATCGACACCGTTGCCGTCCACACCAACGAAACGATTTTTGACCTGCGTGAACGGCCGGACCACCTGCTGGTGATCGGTGGCGGGCCCATCGGGATGGAAATGGCGCAGGCGCACCGACGGCTGGGCTGCAAGGTCACCGTGATCGAAGGCGCGACGGCGCTGGGCAAGGACGACCCCGAAATGACCGCCGTGGTGCTGGATGCACTTCGCGCAGAAGGCGTCGACATCCACGAGAACACAAAAGCGGAACGCATCAGCGGCATGGATGGCAAGATTACCGTTCACACGGCGCAGGGCGATTTCACCGGATCGCACCTGCTGATGGCGGTCGGGCGTGCTGTCAACGTGGATCGGCTGGATCTGGACAAGGCCGGGGTGGAGTATGACCGTAGCGGGCTTAAGGTGGACGCCAGCCTGCGCAGCGTCAGCAACAAACGGGTTTATGCCGCGGGCGACGTGGCCGGCGGTCTGCAGTTTACCCATGTCGCGGGCTATCATGGCGGTCAGCTGGTGCGGGCCTTGATGTTTGGTCTGCCTGCCAAGGCGCGGACCGATCACTTGCCATGGGTCACCTATACCGACCCCGAATTGGCGCAGGTCGGTCTGAATGAAGCGCAGGCGCGCGACAAACATGGTTCGAAACTGACCGTCGTGCGCAGTGAATTTTCCCACAACGACCGTGCAAACGCTGACCGCCGCACCACCGGGCTGATCAAGGTCATGGTCGTCGGCGGCAAGCCAGTGGGCGCATCCATCGCAGGCCATCTGGCCGGAGAGCTGATTGCGATATGGGCCATGGCGATTGCCAACGGGCTGAAAATGACAGCGATTTCCAATACAGTTCTACCCTATCCGACCTATAACGAAGTGAACAAAAGGGCGGCTGGGGCGTATTTCACACCAAAGCTGTTCGAAAGCGGAACGGTAAAGGCGGCTGTCAGGTTGGTGCAACGCTGGCTGCCGTAACCCGACAGGAGGGGCCATGCTGAACACCTTATCAGGACGTTTCCTGATCCTGACCATCATCTTCGTGATGCTGGCAGAGGTGTTCATCTTTGTGCCCTCTGTCGCGCGGTTCCGCGAAGATTACCTGTTGGATCGGCTGGAACGGGCGCAGATCGCATCGCTTGCGGTCGAAGCGGGGGATATGATTTCGCCTGAACTGGAAGCCGAACTGCTGAAGAACGCGGGTGTGTTCAACGTGGTGCTGCGGCGCGATGATGCGCGGATGCTGGCGCTGTCGTCGCCCATACCGTCGCCCATTTCTGCCACCTATGACATGCGCGATCCGCCCGCGACCCGGTTGATCGCGGATGCGTTGCGAACGCTGCTGGATACCAATCCCCGGATCATTCGTGTGATCGGCGATCCCGTGCAGGGGGCCGGTCGGTTGATCGAGGTGACGATGATGCAGATGCCGCTGCGGGCGGCGATGCTGGAATACGGGTTGAATGTGCTGCTGCTGTCGGCCGTCATTTCGATCATTACGGCATTTTTGTTGTTTATCGCCGTGCGCATTTTTCTGGTCCGCCCGATCAAGGGGGTGGTGGACCACATGATGGCGTATGCCGCCGCGCCAGAGGATGCGCGCCGCATCATCGCGCCCACCGCAGGCGTGCGCGAACTGCGCGATGCAGAAGTCGCGTTACAGGCCATGCAGACCCAGCTGACGGGTGCTTTGCTGCAAAAGGAACGGTTGGCGCAACTGGGCGGCGCAGTGGCCAAGGTCAGCCACGACCTGCGAAACATCCTGACCGCAGCGCAGCTGTTCACCGACCGCATCGAAGGGTCCGACGATCCGCTGGTCAAACGCATGGCGCCCAAACTGGTGGGCTCGATCAGTCGTGCGGTGAACCTGTGCGAAAGCACGCTGGCCTTTGGCCGCGCTGATGAACCTGCACCACGGCTGGTGCGCGTAAACCTTGCAGGGATCGTGTCCGAGGTGATCGAGGGCGAACGTCTGGCCGCCGGGGATTACCCGATTTCATTCGCAGAAGATTTTCCCGCCACCATGACCCTGCGCGCTGACGAGGAACAGATGTTCCGTGTGCTGTCCAATCTGGTCCGCAACGCCCGGCAGGCGATCATGGCAACAGGCGAAGCCGGCGAAATCTCTGTGAAGGCGGACGAGGACGACACATCCTGGTGTATCAGCGTGACCGACACCGGACCCGGACTGCCCGCCAAGGCAAAAGAGCACCTGTTCCAGCCTTTTTCAGGTGGCGCACGCAAGGGGGGCAGCGGTCTGGGATTGGTCATCGCGGGCGAACTTGTACGTGGCCACGGTGGCCGTCTGACGCTGGCCCGCACTGACAGCACCGGAACCGTGTTCGAAGTGCGGTTGCCAAAGGCCGATTTCGCGCTTGCCCCGGCAGCCGCCTGAATTTTCCCGCATTCGGGGGTTGCATCACCCGAAGACGGGGGCTAAATGCAGCCTCACGCGGATTGGTAGCTCAGTTGGATAGAGTACTTGACTACGAATCAAGGGGTCGGGGGTTCGAATCCTCCCCAGTCCGCCATCTTAATTCTAAATTAAAATAAAATATAACAGCTAAGTCAATCGCTTGGGCATTATCTCGTTCCTTGTGTCAACATTGTAGCCTTGATCTGCTACCCATTTTGCACCACATTCTGCTACCCATCTGCTTGGAGTGTGTGATGTCGAACGGTCTCCTTTTGCGCGGCAGGACGTATTATTTGAAGCGTCGGGTGCCATCGCGGTTTGCGGGTGTGGAGCCGCGCGATGTCATCTGGGAAAGCCTGAAGACGGATTCGCGCGCGATTGCGCTGTCGAAGGCGCAGCGGGTGTGGTCGGGATATCTTGACGGCTGGGAAGCGCTGCTTGCGGGACGTGATGGCGATGCGGAGGCGCGCTTTCGGGCGGCGCGCGATCTGGCTGCGCGACGGGGCTACGCTTTTCTGACAGCTGACGCCGTTGCGGATCTGGATTTGATCGACGTGCTTCGCAGGGTCGAGGCGACCCAGTCAGCATCGGGTGACGCGGTCCCGGACGTGGCTGAAGCAGTTCTGGGCGGGACGGAAGACCCGGGCCTGATGTTGTCCGGGCTTGTAGCGCATACTGAAGATATCGCTTCGCATGATAACCGGTTCAAGAGCACGCAGCAGATGCGGTTGTGGCGGAACCCGCGGATCCGCGCGGTCCGCAATCTGATCGCGGCCATTGGTGGAGATCGTCGTATCGTGGATGTCGGCGCGGCTGAAGCGATTCAGCACCGCAAATGGTGGCAGGACAAGCTCAAGGGTGGAAAGCTGAAGGCCGCCTCAGC
>NZ_JAAFZU010000042.1:0-25092 GCF_018263905.1 Loktanella sp. SALINAS62
GCGCTGCGCCATCTGAAAGCTCCGCACGGATGTCGGTTGCTCCACCTGCGCAAATAGGCCTATCAACCCAAAGGGCTCCGGTTCCCGCTGGATGAAAGTTCAGTGGCAGGTCAGCTGGACAAAGAGCGTCAGCAACCCGTCGCCACCGCAGTCTGTGACCCAACTGGCGATACGGGGCGTGATTTCTGTCAGGCCGGGACCATCTGTCGCAACGGTAAAGGTGGTCTGCATGCGGAACCTTTCGGTCAGGGGAAAACGTTGGACAGCAACCATAGGAGAGATCACATGAGCGACAAGACGCTGTTTATCACAGGCGCATCGAGCGGCATCGGCGCAGCCACGGCCCGCAAGGCAGTAGCCGACGGCTGGAACGTGGGCCTGTTCGCGCGATCGCAGGACAAGCTGGATGCGCTTGTGGCAGAGCTGGGTGACAAGGCGATCGCCCAGCCCGGTGATGCGACTGACTACGACACACAGGTCGCAGCGCTGGATCAACTGGCCGACAGGTTTGGCCGCGTCGATGCCGCGTTTGCCAATGCCGGGCGCGGAACGTCGCACGGCGGCACCGACGCCGGGCAGATCGACGAATGGCAGGCGATGATCGATCTGAACGTGATGGCGCTGTTGAAAACCACCAAGGCGGCCATGCCACATCTGCAAAAGTCCAAGGGCCACATGGTCATGACCGGGTCAGCGGCAGGACGGCGGCATATCGCGGGATCGGTTTACGGCGCGACGAAATGGTTCGTGCATGGCTACGCCGGGAACCTTGCCGAAGAAATGAAAGAATGGGGTGGCCGCTGCACCGTGGTTGCACCGGGCATGGTGAACACCGCGTTTTTCGACGAACCCAAACCCGACAAACTACAACCCGAAGACGTGGCGGATGCCGTCATGCTGGCGCTGAACGCGTCTGACGTGAACGACGTGCGCGAAATTTTCCTGATGCCCAGAGGTTAAACCGATGACCGACAAGACACCCGCCCGACGTGGCACCACCAACGATCCCGAACAGGCCGACAACACAGGCCTGCCACCCCGCAAACCGGACCCCACGACAGACAAGGATACGCCCGGCGTGCCGGGAACAACCAACGACCCCAACCAGGCGGACCGCTGATCGGCAGGACGATTGTTCGCTGGAATGGCCTGCCGCATTTTAGCGGAACAGGGCATCGCCCTGTTCGTCGATGACCTGACGCGCCTTTTGCAGCGATGCGGCGATCGCTTCGTCATGGGTCTGCAGCACATCGGCGCGGATCAGGTGGTGCACTTGCGTCTGACCGTTTGCGTCCCGTTCAATGCGCGCCGCCAACCGCCAGCTTTTGCCGTCGGGTTGCGGGTCTGGCACGATACGAAAGCCATTGTGCGTTTCGGTCTGTGGCGCCGGTGCTGCGGCGCGGCCAAACAATTTGGACAGGATCGACATCGGGCGGCTCCTTTCGGTTGAAATGCAAAAGGGCAATCATCTGATTGCCCTTTTGCGGTCGTATCATGCGGCGGGCGCGGTCACTGGTCCAGAAAGGACCGCAGTTTGCGCGACCGGCTGGGATGCTTGAGCTTGCGCAGCGCCTTGGCTTCGATCTGACGAATCCGTTCGCGCGTCACGCTGAACTGTTGGCCAACTTCTTCCAGCGTGTGGTCGGTGTTCATGCCAATGCCGAACCGCATCCGCAGCACACGTTCTTCACGCGGGGTCAGTGAGGCCAGCACGCGGGTGGTGGTTTCCTTCAGGTTTTCCTGAATGGCGCTGTCCAGCGGCAGGATCGCGTTCTTGTCTTCGATGAAATCGCCAAGCTGGCTGTCTTCTTCGTCCCCGATCGGGGTTTCAAGGCTGATCGGTTCCTTGGCGATTTTCATCACCTTGCGGACCTTTTCCAGCGGCATCTGCAGTTTTTCTGCCAACTCTTCCGGTGTGGGTTCGCGGCCGATTTCGTGCAGCATCTGACGGCCGGTACGGACCAGTTTGTTGATCGTTTCGATCATATGCACCGGAATACGGATCGTCCGGGCCTGATCGGCGATACTGCGCGTGATCGCCTGACGGATCCACCATGTCGCATAGGTGCTGAACTTATACCCGCGGCGATATTCGAATTTATCGACGGCCTTCATCAGGCCAATGTTGCCTTCTTGAATAAGATCAAGGAATTGCAGACCGCGATTGGTGTATTTCTTGGCAATCGAAATGACGAGCCGCAGGTTGGCTTCGACCATTTCCTTTTTCGCGGCGCGGGCTTCTTTTTCACCCTTCTGGACCTGCGAGACGATCCGGCGGAATTCGGTGATATCGACGCCGACGTATTGCCCGACCTGCGCCATGTCCCCGCGCAGTTCCTCGATCTTGTCAGACGACCGTTCCAGCAGCATCGACCAACCGCGTCCGGTCTTTTCACCGATTTCTTCCAGCCAGTTCGGGTCCAGTTCGCGGCCACGGTAGGCATCGATGAATTCGCGGCGGTTGATCCGGGCCTGATCGGCCAGTTTCACCATTGCGCTGTCGATCTGCATGATGCGGCGGTTGATCCCGTAAAGCTGGTCGATCAACGCTTCGATGCGGTTGTTGTGCAGGTGGAGCGAGTTCACCATTTCCACGATTTCCGCGCGCAACACCTGATAGGTGGTTTCTTCGTTCGCGGAAAAGCTGCTGTCTTCGTTCAGCGTCGCGTCCATGCGGGCATCTTGCATGTCGGACAGTTTGGCAAAGTCGCGGGCGATGATATCGAGCGTTTCCAGCACGCGCGGTTTCAGCGCTGCTTCCATCGCGGCCAGGCTCATGTTGGCCTGTTCGTCATCGTCGTCGTCATCGTCCTTGGCAATCGGATTGCCGTCGGCGTCCAATTCCTGACCGTCGTCGCCGGATTTTGCATCCGGTGCGGTCGCAACGACCGGCGTTTCGGTGTCTTCGTCGCCCAACTGGTTGCCGAATGTGGTTTCCAGATCGATGACGTCGCGCAACAAGATGTCTTCGGACAGCAGTTCGTCGCGCCAGATCGTGATGGCCTGAAATGTCAGCGGGCTTTCGCAAAGCCCAAGGATCATGGTGTTGCGGCCGGCCTCGATCCGTTTGGCGATGGCGATTTCGCCTTCGCGGGACAGCAATTCGACGCTGCCCATTTCGCGCAGATACATCCGCACCGGATCGTCGGTGCGATCCAGCTTTTCAGCCTCTGCCCCGCCCAGCACCACATCGCGCGATCCGGCGATGGTCGCAACATCGGTGCTGGCCTTGTTTTCTTCGGTCTCTTCGGATTCTTCTTCTTCCGTGACCTGAATGCCCATTTCCGACAGCATCGACATGACGTCTTCGATCTGGTCGGACGATACCTGATCCGGTGGCATGACCGCGTTCAACTGATCATAGGTAATGTAGCCGCGTTCGCGCGCGTCAGCGATCATGCGTTTGACGGCGGCCTGGCTCAGGTCGAGGGAAATATCGCTGTCGGAATTGTCCTTGCGGTCGTCGTTGTCTTTGGCGGCCATGGTGCGGTCTCCCTCGTTCCGGCAACGATCAGTCCCAATGATTCGGGTGATTCGGCTATTTCCGAATCAACGCGCGATTGGCGCGATTCGCAACCAGCAGAGCATCAAAATCGGCTGATGTTGCATCTATCCTAAGGACGCCCTGCCCGGACGCCCTCTTAGCCACGCTATTTAGGGTCCTTGTCAGGGTTTGCAATCGCCAGCGCGTCCCAAAGCGCACGCGCGGCCGAAAGTTCATCACTGTCGAGTTCCGCGCCGTTGTCGGCCACGATCATTTCACCGGCACTGCCCGACGCGATAATCGCCGCACGATCGCGGGCTGTCGTCGCCTGACGCAGCCGCCATGTCAGCCCTTCGTCGCCTGCGTCGAGATCCTCTTGCGCCTCGCGGAGCTCTTGGGGAAGCGTACGCGCGGTGGACAATTTGGCAAAAGCTTCTGCCAGACAGGCCGCGGCAAACGCCAGATCGCCGGGTTTGCGCAGGCCGGACGACAGCCGGACCATATTCTGCGCCGACAGCCTGTCCACCGTGGCCGACAGACCGGCGGCATCAATGGTGGCTGCCATGTCATCGGCGGGGTCGGCGCGCAGGATCAGGGCGCGCAGGGCGGCATGATCGGGGTCTGTGCAGTCCATCTGTTCGATCTGCGCCACAAAAGGTTCGATGGCCGCCGGGGTTGCGATCAAGGTGGCAAAGATCACCGCTTCGCGCAGATGGTCGTCGCGGGCGGTGCCGCTGCCCAGCGCAGAGCTGCGGTTGGACGCAGAGGGCGCCAGATCACGGTGCCAGTCTTCTTGCCCCCGTTTGAAGGCCACGTTGCGCTGGCCGCTGCGCGCCTGCGGCTTGCGGGTCTTGAACAACTGCCACTTCAATTCCTTGAGCGCTTGGTCGTAGTGGCCGCGCAGACCGGGATCGGTGATGACCGCAGTGCGGTCGCGTAGGGCCTTATCAAGTGCCGCGCGGCGTTCCGGGCTGTCGAAACTGCGGCCTTCGGTTTCGCGTTGCCACAACAGTTGCACCATCGGGATGGCAGCGTCGAAGATCGCCTGCATCGCGCCCTTGCCCTGCTGTTTGAGCACATCGTCGGGGTCCAGACCCGCAGGCATGATGGCAAAGCGCAGGGATTTTCCGGCGGTCAGCAAGGGTAGCGCCACGTCGATGGTGCGCATCGCCGCACGCAGTCCGGCAGTATCACCATCCAGCGCGATCACGGGTTCGTCCGCGATCCGCCAAAGCATCGCAAGGTGATGTTCGGTCACCGCCGTGCCCAAGGGCGCCACAGCGGCCCCGAACCCCGATTCTGACAGGGCGATGACATCCATGTACCCTTCGGCCACGACCAGGGGCTGGCCCTTGCCTGCCGCCGTGCGGGCGTTCTGGATGTTGTAAAGCGTACGGGATTTGTCGAACAGCAGCGTTTCAGGAGAGTTGTAGTATTTCGCCTTGGCATCGGGGTCCATCGCCCGGCCGCCCAGCGCGATCGGTCGCCCACGTGCGTTGCGGATCGGAAAGATGATGCGCCCGCGAAACCGGTCATAGGGCGCGCCACCCCGTTCGGATGCGGCGGCCAGACCTGCGTCGATCACCATCTGCTGCGGGATGCCCTTGGCCGTCAGCGCGGCCAGCACACCGCCCCGGTCGGGGGCAAACCCAATGTCCCAGCGCTGGCAGGCATCGCCGTCCAGACCGCGCCGCGTCAGATACTCACGGGCCTGCGTGGCGGCGGCGGTGTTCAGGTTCAGACGGAAATGCTGCACCGCCTGTTCCATCACATCGGCCAGTTCGGTGCGGGCGTCGGCCTTTTCCTGCGCTTGGGGGTCGCGGGCGGGCATGGTCATGCCGGCTTCTCCGGCCAAAATCTCGACCGCTTCCATGAATCCCACGTTTTCGGTTTCGCGCACGAAAGAAATCGCGTCGCCCTTTGCGTGGCAGCCAAAGCAGTAATAGAACCCCTTGCGGTCATCGACGTGGAAGGACGCGGATTTTTCCTGATGGAACGGGCATGGCGCCCACATGTCGCCCTTGCCGGGGTTCGATTTGCGGCTGTCCCACATGACCTTGCGCCCGACCACGTCGGAAATCGACAGCCGGGTGCGCAATTCATCAAGGAAACCGGGAGGCAGGGACATGCCCACAATATCGGGGTTGCGGGGCGCGGAGTCGAGTGGCTGGCGACCAGTAGTTGTGGATAACGTGGCGGGGGGCGCTGCCCCCGGCGCTATCGCGCCTCCCCCGGAGGTATTTGAGGCAAGATGATGCGCAGCGTCAGCCCGATTGCACGGCCGCGCGTTCGAGTGCGGGGTAGCGCAGTCCCAGGGTCAGCCCGCGCACAATGAAACTGAGCAGCAGCGCCAGCCACAGGCCGTGGTTGCCGAAAACGGCCATCAGCGGGATCACCGCCGCAAAATACACGGCCGCAGAGACGATCATCATGTTGCGCATGTCCGTGGTGCGGGTCGCGCCGATGAAGATGCCGTCGAGCATCCACGCCGCCACCCCAAGCAGCGGGGCTGCGACCATGTATGGCAGATAGACGCGCGCCACATCGCGCACCGGGTCCGCCGTGGTCATGATATCGATGATTGCGGGACCGGCCCCAAAAAACGCCAGCGCCAGCGCGGCAGAGACCGCCAGCCCCCAGCCGCTGGTCAAAAGTGCTGCGCGGCGCAGGTGTCCGGGATCACGGCGGCCCATGGCCTGCCCGACCAATGCCTCTGCCGCGATGGCGAAACCGTCCAGCGCATAGGCCGTGACATGCAGGAATTGCAGCAGGATCTGGTTGGCCGCCAGCTGGACATCGCCAAAATCCGACCCCCAGAACAAAAAGCTGACAAACACCGCCTGCAACAGCACCGACCGGATCATGATGTCGGAATTCACGCGGCCCATGTTGACCAGCCGTGCGCGATCAAAGACCCGCGGCCAGTCGCGCAATGCGGTCACGGCAAAGGCCGCACGGCACAGCCACAGGCCAAACAGCAGGCCCGACCATTCCGCAAGGAATGTCGCCCACGCCACCCCCGGCACGCCCCAGTCGAAGCCAAGCACGAAAATCAGGTCGAGCCCGATGTTCATGCCATTCATCAAGACCTGCAGTCCCAGAACCGCGCCCGTGCGTTCCTGGGCAATCAACCAGCCGGTGATGCCGTAAAGCGCGATGGCGGCGGGTGCGGACCAGACGCGCACGCCCATGTATTGTCGGGCGAGGATTTCGACCTCTGCGCTGGCCGGTGACACCAAGAACGCCCCTGCGAACAAGGGCCATTGCAGGGCGATGATCGCCGCACCCGCCACAAGCCCGATCATCAAAGACCGTGACAGCAGGGCCGCCACCTCGGCCGTGTCGGACGCACCGATTGCCTGCGCTGTCAGGCCAGAGGTGCCCATCCGCAGAAAACCGAAGATCCAGTAGATCGCCGTCAGGATGATCGCACCGATGCCGACCGCACCAATCGGCGCGGCCTGCCCCAACTGCCCGACAACCGCTGTATCAACCACGCCAAGGATCGGCACCGTCGCGTTCGAAATGACGACCGGCAGCGCAATATGCAGGACGCGCCGGTGCGTCAGCGTGTCAGCCATTTTGCGGCATCAGAAAATGCCCGGTGGCCTGTGCAAAGGGACGCGCGCGGTTGTCTTGCCAGCTTTCGACATGGACAGAGGCATAACGCCGCCCCGACCGGGTAATCCGCGCACGCGCATAGGCATCGCGCGGCAGGCCCGACCGCAGATAATCCACGGTAAAGTCGATGGTTTTGGGCAGGCGACGCGGCGCGTCTTCGATTGTTTCGCCCGATTCAAGCGCATCCCACTGGCTGAACCAGCTGAGCGTGATGATCGACGTCACCTCGAGGAAGGCGGCCGTGACACCGCCGTGGATCGCGGGCAGCATCGGGTTCCCGATCAGCATGTCGTCATAGGGCAAAAGACCCGTCAGCTCGTCGCCGCGCCGATCGAATGTAATGGCCAGAAACTGGATATAGGGCACGCCCGCCACGAGCGATTGCAGGGCGGTGTCGCGGCGTTGCTTGACGACCTGCACGGGTTCGGGGCGGCGGCTCATGGTGTGTCCTTTGGACGTTCGACGGTAAACGCGCCGGTTGCGCAGGCCACCGGGTTGTCGGGGTCGTCGTCATAGGCGTTGGCGCGCACAAAAGCGACCGACCGGGTCATCCGGTAGCATGTCGCGACCGCGCGGATCTGCTGGCCGGGGGTTGCGCCGCGCATATAATCGATCCGCAAGTCGATGGTGGCGGTGCCCAGCGACGCGTCGGGATGCGCGATCACCGCCGCACCGCAGCAGGTATCCATCAGGGCCGATACCGCCCCGCCATGAATCACCCCGGTGTCGGGATCGCCCACAAGGCGCGGATCGTATGGCATCGTCACCTCTGCCAGACCGGGGCCGACGTCTGTGACCTGCATGCCCAGCGCGCGGGCATGGGGGATCATCGCGATGAACTGGCGGGCAATCTTTTCGCGTTTGTCAGCCTGGGTTTTATCCGCCGGATCAGCCGGGGTCGGGGGAATTTCGGTCATGCGGTCGCCCTTTGAACTGCGCGTCAACTTGGCACTTGCGGCGCGCGGCGCAACCCCTATATCTTTTATTGAGAATAATTCGCAACTGGGAATGCCATGAGCCTTACAGATGTCGCCGCCCAGCCGCCCGTACGGATCGGCCATTTTCGACCGCGTCGCCTGCTGGTCGCACTGCTGTTCGTTCTGCTGGCCGTCGCGCCCGGGGAATTGGGTTCGCTGACCCGCAGTCTGATGGTTGATGCCTATACGCAGGTCAGTGTGTTCGTCGCGGCGACGCTGATCCTGTTTTACGGGGCGGAACGGGTGTTCAAGTTCAACATCGGCGAAGCACTAAAGGGCGCGAACCGCTGGCAGGTGCCGATGGCGGCGTTGCTGGGGGCCACGCCCGGCTGCGGCGGGGCCGTGGTTGTGGTGGCCGCCTATTCATCGGGCAACGTCCGCTTTGGCGCTGTCGTGGCGACCCTGACAGCGACGATGGGTGACGCCGCGTTCCTGTTGATCGCTACGCGTCCCGACGCGGCTGCTGTGGTGCTACCGCTGTCATTTGCCGTCGGTATCCTGTCGGGCTGGATCGTGGATCGGCTGCCGTCGATTTCGCTGACCCCGCCGGACAAACCCATGCCGCAGGTGCCGCGCATCGGAAGGCCCCGCATAAAGGACTGGTTGTTCGGTCTGCTGGCCATGCCCGGCCTGATCATCGGCATCACGCAACTGGCTGGCGGCGATCTGGAACAAATATACGGCCCCGCACTGCCGATTATCGGTTTGACCGGCACAGCCATCGGTCTGTTCATCTGG
The DNA here is from genome assembly GCF_018263905.1 of Loktanella sp. SALINAS62. Classification (GTDB taxonomy): domain Bacteria; phylum Pseudomonadota; class Alphaproteobacteria; order Rhodobacterales; family Rhodobacteraceae; genus Loktanella. Next base: position 8,821 of record NZ_JAAFZU010000042.1, read on the forward strand.
GCCACCAGCCGCCTGGTCGCCATGAGCAATATGCATGATGCCCCGATTACCCGCATGGCAGAGGAGACGTCTTTCATCTCTGTCTGGGTGATCGGTGCTTATCTGGCCTATGATTATCTGGTGGCATTCGGCGGCGTCGATCTGGAACTGCTGTTCGGCTCTGTTTTGCCGCTGTTGCCGCTGATGGGGGTGTTGATCGGATTGGTGCCGGGATGCGGTCCGCAGGTGCTTGTGACGACGATGTATGTCAACGGGCTGATCCCCTTTGCCGCGCTGATGGGCAATGCAATCAGCAACGATGGCGATGCGTTGTTCCCGGCGATTGCACTGGACCCCAAAGCCGCGTTCTGGGCGACCATTTATTCGACGGTGCCCGCCCTGATCATGGCGTATGGTTTCTTCTGGTTTGCACCGGGCGTCTTGAACTAGCGGCGATTGCCCTTCTGTTCAGGCGTGTTAGCTTAGGGGCAGGAGGAAATCGCGATGCCGGACAAACGCCTGTCGTTCAAGGAAATGTGCGCCAAGTACGACGTGACGCCGCGCACCTTGCGATACTACGAATATATAGAGCTTTTGTCGCCCGAACGCGAAGGCCGGTCGCGGTTCTATGGTCCGCGTGAAGTCGCGCGCATGACCTTGATCATGCGGGGCCGTCGCTTTGGGTTCCCGCTGGAGGACATTCGCCAGTGGTTGATGATCCGCGATTCCGAAGGCGACAGGGCGCAGATGCGCACCTGGGTCAATCTGGCCGGCAAACAGCTGGACGAACTGGCCGAACAGCGCAGACAACTGGATGAAACCATGGCCGAACTCAAAAAGCTGCGCGACGATACCGCCAAGACACTGGGCTGAAACGACGGTCTGAACCACTGGCCTGAAACACCTGACGAAACGGTATCAGGGCAGATGTGATCGAACTGCCCCCCTGCCCCCCGCGCCATGACGATTCCAGTTTGACATCCAGACGATCCGCGACTGACCTTTGGTCACCAAAAAAGTGACGTGGCGTTTCGTTTACGTATACGTCAACAGGGTTGTAGGAATGTTCCCAGACCCTCACTTTGGGAACAAGACAGTCACCTATTACTGGAATGTTCGATGACCACTGACATGCTCAACATCCGCGAGATGTGCGACGCCTTTGGCGTGACGCCCCGGACGCTGCGCTTTTACGAAGCAAAGGAATTGCTGTTCCCCCAGCGGGTCGGCCAGAAACGCCTGTTCACGCGGTCCGACCGCGCCCGGCTGAAGCTGATCCTGCGCGGCAAGCGCTTTGGCTTCAGCCTTGAAGAGGTCCGCCAGCTGCTGGATCTGTATCATATGGACGATGGACAGCAAACACAGCTGAGCCGAACCTATGAGCTGGCGCAAAAACATCTGGCGGACATGCAGGCCCAGCGCGCCGAGTTGGACGAAGCCATCGCCGAACTGCAAACCCAGATGGACTGGGGTGCCAAACAGCTTGCCGAAATTTCAAGGAACACGTCGGACGCGGCCTGACCCGCGACACGACAATCGGAGGAGAGACAGCAGATGACCACCTACACATTGCCGCACAAGGATTTTCAATTCGTCCTGCACGACCTGTTGAAAGTGTCCGAACAGGATATTCCCGGATTCGCGGATCTGGACCGCGATTTCACCGCCGCCGTGCTGGAAGAATCCGGCAAGCTGTCATCCGACGTCCTGCACCCGCTAAATGCCGTGGGCGACACCGAAGGCTGCACCCTGGAAAACGGTGTCGTACGCACGCCAAAGGGTTTCAAGGATGCCTTTGATCAGGTTCGCGAAGGCGGCTGGACCGCACTGGACGTGCCGGAACAATACGGCGGTCAGGGCCTGCCCTATGTGCTGAACACGGCCGTGAACGAACCGATGGTGTCCGCCAATATGGCGTTCAACATGTATCAGGGCCTGACGCATGGCGCGCTGTCGGCGATCCTTGCGCATGGATCAGACGCGCAAAAAGACACCTTTGCGCCCAAACTGGCCAGCTGCGAATGGACCGGCACCATGAACCTGACCGAACCGCATTGCGGCACGGATCTGGGCCTGATGCGGACCAAGGCGGAACCGCAGGACGATGGCAGCTACAAGGTGACGGGCCAGAAAATCTTTATCTCGTCCGGCGATCACGACATGGCCGATAACATCATCCATCTGGTGCTGGCCAAAATCCCCGGCGGCCCCGAGGGGATCAAGGGCGTGTCGCTGTTCATCGTGCCGAAATTCATCGTCAAGGACGACGGCAGCCTGGGCGACCGCAACGGGGTGTCCGTCGGCAAGATCGAAGAAAAGATGGGTATTCACGGCAATTCGACCTGCGTGATGAATTATGACGGCGCGACCGGCTACCTGCTGGGACAGGAACACAAGGGCATGCGCGCCATGTTCGTCATGATGAACGAAGCCCGTCTGGGCGTGGGCCTGCAAGGCTACGCGCAGGCCGAAGTTGCGTATCAGAACGCGGTCGCCTATGCGAACGACCGCCTGCAGGGCCGCGATGTCACGGGGGCCAAAAATCCCGATGGTCCCGCCGATCCACTGATCGTGCATCCCGATATCCGTCGCAACCTGATGGATCAAAAAAGCTTTGTCGAAGGCGCGCGCGCGTTCACCTTTTGGGGTGCCATGTTGATCGACCGCGCACACCGTGCGGAAGACGCGCAGGCGGACGGCCTGATTTCGCTGATGACCCCTGTGATCAAGGGCTTTTTGACCGACAAGGGGTTCGAATACGCCACCGCCGCACAACAGGTCTACGGCGGCCACGGCTATATCGAGGAATGGGGCATGTCCCAGTTCGCCCGCGACGCCCGGATCGCCATGATCTACGAAGGGGCCAACGGTGTGCAGGCGCTTGACCTTGTGGGCCGCAAGCTGGCGGTCGACGGCGGCAAGCACCTGATGGGCTTTTTCGACATGATCAAAAGCTTCATCAAGGAAAACGAAGGCAATGAGGCCTTGAAGTCGGATTTCCTTGATCCGCTGAAACAGGCCAGCAAGGATATGCAGGCCGCCGCGATGTATTTCATGGGTGCGATGAAAAACCCCAACAACGCGCTGGCGGGTTCATATGACTTCATGCACCTGATGGGTCACGTCTGCCTGGGCTACATGTGGGCGCAGATGGCAAAGGCCGCGATGGAAGCACTGGACAATGGTGCATCCGATACAGCGTTCTTCGAGACCAAGATCGCCACCGGTCGCTACTACATGGCGCGGCAATTGCCCGCGACCGGCATGCATCTGGCCCGTATCAACAGCGGCGCGGATACGGTCATGGCGCTGGAGGCCGCAAGCTTTTGATGGGTGGCGGCGGGCTTTGTCCCGCCCTACGCTGCCCCAAAAGGAGAGCCCGATGCCCAAACGCCTGCGCCTGACACGCCGCTTCCCCGTTGCGATGACCGAAGACGGCTATCGCCGCCTGAAACGCTTCGCCAAGGAGGCGGGTCTGGACGAAGGAGAGGCGCTTTCGTTCCTGTTCGAGAATTTCGACAGCGTGCTGGATCACGATACGTTCGGGCACAGACTGAGGTTGTTCAATGCAGAGCTCGAGGCGCGTAAGAAGTGACGCCCGCCCCGGTTGCAGCCACAGGAGCCTCCGGCGGGAGTATTTGGGGCAAGATGATACGATGTTCACCTTGCCCCGACGATGTGGCCGTTAACGGACGCATCACCTTGCGCGGTCATCGGCTCTCCAGCCTGTACCGCATCAGTAGATGACGACGGCGAGGTTAAGAAAAGATTGACGGCCTTTGGTATCATCTTGCCAAAAATACTCAAACACAGCGCCACGCACAGGCGTGACATTCACCGGGAGGGCGAGACATGACGATCAAGCTGCATTGCTTTGGCGAAAGCGGAAACGCCTACAAGGCCGCATTGACGATGACGCTGGCGGATGTCGCGTGGGAGCCTGTCTTTATCGATTTCTTCAAGGGCGCGACCCGCACGCCGGAGTTTCGCGCGCTCAACATCATGGGTGAGGTGCCCGTGATGGTGGACGGCGACATGGTGCTGACTCAGTCAGCGGTCATTCAGGACTACATCAGCAGCAAGACCAGCAAGCTGGGGGGGCATTCTGCCGCCGAACGCCGCGAGATCCTGCGCTGGATGTTCTTTGACAACCACAAAGTCAGCGGGCTGGCCGGACCTTTGCGGTTCAACACGAACTTTCTGCCTGCCGACAAGCGCAGCGCGGATGTGAACGACTTTCTGCTGATGCGCCTGACATCGGCGCTGAAGGTGATGGACCAGCATCTGGACGGGCGCGACTGGCTGGCTGCCGACCGTCTGACGGTCGCCGATATCGCCTGCGCCGGATACCTTTATTACGACGAACCCTACGGGTTCGATCGCAGCGCATTTCCCCACGTGGACGCCTGGCTGGACCGGCTGGCCGCCACGGACGGATGGAAACACCCCTATGATCTGATGCCGCGCGCGCTTGACGCGGCCTGAAGGAGAAGACGATGACCGACGCTTATATCTATGACGCGATCCGCACGCCGCGCGGCAAGGGCCGCAAGGACGGTGCGCTGCACGAAGTCACATCCGCCCGGCTGTCCGCTGGTGTGCTGAACGCGCTCAAAGAGCGCAACGATCTGCAGGGCCACGCGGTCGAGGACGTGATCTGGGGCAATGTCACGCAGGTCGGCGAACAGGGCGGCTGTCTGGCCCGGACCGCCGTGCTGGCGTCCGATCTGGACCAGTCGATCCCGGGACTTGCGATCAACCGCTTTTGCGCCTCTGGGATGGAGGCGGTCAATCTGGCCGCCAATCAGGTGCGCGGCGGCGCCGGTCGGGCCTATATCGCGGGCGGCGTGGAAATGATGGGCCGGGTTGCCATGGGCAGCGACGGGGCGGCGATTGCCGTCGATCCGTCGATCGCGATGGACAGCTATTTTGTGCCGCAGGGCATCAGCGCAGACATCATCGCCACCGAATACGGGTTCAGCCGCGATGACGCGGATGCGCTGGCCGTCGAAAGCCAGAAACGCGCCGCTGCCGCATGGGCCGATGGCCGATTTGATAAATCCGTCGTCACTGTGCGTGACGTGAACGGCCTGCCCATTCTGGAGCGGGACGAATACATGCGTCCCGGCACCGACATGCAAAGCCTGGGCGCGTTGAAAGCGTCGTTCAAGGATATGGGTGAAACCATGCCCGGCTTCGACAAGATCGCGCTGATGAAATATCCGCATCTGGAACGGATCAATCACATCCACCACGCGGGCAATTCGTCCGGCATCGTGGACGGCGCCGCTGGCGTGCTGATCGGGTCCAAGGCATGGGGCGATGCGATGGGTCTGAAACCGCGCGCGCGCATCCGTGCGACGGCCAAGATCGGCACCGATCCCACCATCATGCTGACCGGCCCCGTGCCCGTCACCGAAAAGATTTTGGCCGATAGCGGCATGGCGATCGGTGATCTGGACCTGTTCGAGGTGAACGAGGCCTTTGCGTCGGTCGTGCTGCGGTTCATGCAGCGGTTCGATGTGGACGCCGACCGGGTCAACGTGAACGGCGGGTCCATCGCCATGGGCCACCCGCTGGGCGCGACAGGCGCGATCATCATCGGCACCCTGCTGGACGAGCTGGAACGCACGGGCAAGGGCACGGGTCTGGCCACGCTGTGCATCGCGTCTGGCATGGGTGCGGCCACGATCATCGAACGCGTCTGATCCGGGGCTGCCGTCGTGGAACGCAGATACTTTCAGGACTGGCTGGACGGGGTGATCGACCATGCCCATGCCAATGACGGCGCGGGCTGGGCCGATCGCTTTGCCCGGCCCACCCTGATCGTATCCCACGACCGCAGGTCACTGATCGAAACCGACGCAGAGTTTGCCGCGAAGTTCAGCGCGTGGCGCGGTCTGTTCCGCGTCTACCGCGTGACCCACATGTTGCGGACCGTCACCGACCTGCAACCCGACGGCGACGCCCGTGTCATTGGCACTTACGACACCGACATTCTAGCCGACGGCAAGCGGGTCATGCCGCGCTTTCGGTCCACCAAGGTACTGGTCCGTCAGGGCGACATCTGGCGGTGTTGCCAGCTGACGACCGGCATGGGGGCCGCCGACGGATACCTGTTTCATACCGAACACGACGGCACGCGCGCGCCCGGATCGCCGCAGCCGTCCCCGACAGTCGAAAGGACAAAACCATGACCGATTTTACCATGACAACCGACGCCGACGGTGTCGCCGTCATCACTTGGGACACGCAAGGCAAGTCCATGAACGTGATGAACCAGCAGGGCTTTGCCGATCTGGACCGGATGGTCGGTGAGGCGCTGGCAGACGATGCAGTGAAGGGGATCGTCATCACATCGGGCAAGCCCGACAGCTTTGCCGGGGGGATGGACCTGAATATCATCGCGGCGATGCGTGACGGGTCCGACAACCCCGCGCAGGCGATTTTCGACGGCGTGATGGACATGCACGGTGTGCTGCGCCGGATCGAACGCGCGGGCATGGACGCGAAGACCAACAAGGGCGGCAAGCCCATTGCTGCCGCCCTGCCCGGCACCGCACTGGGGATCGGTCTGGAAATCCCGCTGGCCTGTCACCGCATCTTTGCCGCAGACAACCCCAAGGCCAAGATCGGCCTGCCGGAAATCATGGTCGGGATTTTCCCCGGTGCCGGCGGCACGACGCGCCTGTCGCGCAAGCTGGGCGCGATGGCAGCATCGCCGCTGCTGTTGCAGGGCAAGATGAATGATCCCACCGCCGCCATGAAGGCCGGTGTGATCGACGAGGTGGTGCCCGCCGACGACCTGTTGGACAAGGCCAAGGCGTGGGTGCTGTCATCACCCAGTATCGTGAAGCCCTGGGATGAAAAGGCATACAAAATGCCGGGCGGCGCGCCCTATCATCCGGCGGGTTTCATGACCTTTGTCGGGGCATCCGCAATGGTCAACGGCAATACCCAAGGCGTCTATCCGGCGGCCAAGGCGATGCTGTCGGCGGTCTACGAAGGCGCACTTGTGCCCTTTGACACCGCGCTGAAGATCGAAGCGCGCTGGTTCACCAACGTGCTGTTGAACCCGTCGTCCAGCGCGATGATCCGGTCGTTGTTCATCAACAAGGAAAAGCTGGAAAAAGGCGCCAACCGCCCCGACGTGGCAGACCAGAAGGTGCAAAAGGTCGGCGTGATCGGCGCGGGCATGATGGGTGCCGGGATCGCGCTGGTATCGGCGCTGGCGGGCATTCAGGTCGTCCTGATTGATGCCGAACAGGCCGCGGCGGACAAGGGCAAATCCTATACCGCTGACTACATGGACAAGGGCATCAGCCGCAAGAAAGCAACGCCCGAGAAGAAAGAACAGGTACTGGGCCTGATCGCGGCGACGACCGATTACGCCGCCCTGAAAGGCTGCGACCTGATCGTAGAGGCCGTGTTCGAGGACATGGGCGTCAAGGCCGAGGTCACGAAAAAGGTGCAGGACGTGGTCGGCCCCGATTGTATCTTTGCGACCAACACCTCTACCCTGCCGATTACCGAACTGGCGGCCGCCGCACAGGACGCGGACAAGTTCATCGGCATCCACTTCTTTTCGCCCGTGGACAAGATGAACCTTGTGGAAATCATCAAGGGTGAAAAGACCGGCGATGTGGCCGTGGCAAAGGCGTTGGATTTCGTGCGCCAGATCCGCAAGACCCCGATCGTGGTCAACGATGCGCGGTTCTTTTATGCCAACCGCTGCATCATTCCCTACATCAACGAAGGCATCCGCATGGTAAAAGAGGGGGTGAACCCCGCCCTGATCGAAAACGCGGCCAAGCTGGTCGGGATGCCGCTGGGCCCGCTGCAACTGGTCGATGAAACAAGCATCGATCTGGGTGTGAAAATCGCCAAGGCCACGAAACTGGCGATGGGCGATGCCTATCCCGACGCAGAGGTGGACGAGGTGCTGTTCTGGATGGCCGATCAGGGCCGGATGGGGCGCAAATCGAAATCCGGGTTCTATGCCTATGACGAAAAGGGCAAGCGCACCGGGTTGTGGGACGCGCTGGCCGCGCAATATCCCGTGGCGGATGAACAGCCCGACCTGATCACGGTGCAGCACCGCCTGTTATTCGCGCAAGTGCTGGAAGCGGTCCGCGCGCTTGAAGACGGGGTTTTGACCGACATCCGCGAAGGCGACGTGGGCGCGATACTGGGCTGGGGCTTTGCCCCTTGGTCGGGCGGTCCGTTCAGCTGGCTGGACATCATCGGCGCGCCCTTTGCCGCCGAAACCTGCGATATGCTGACCGAAACCCACGGCGACCGGTTCAAGACACCCGATCTGCTGCGCGAACTGGCCGACAAGAACGGCACGTTCTACGCCCGCTTTGGTGAAGGCGTCGACGCTGCCGCCTGAGCGCGAAAACGCGACATCAAAAACAAAAATGCGCGGCCCTTGTCCAAGGGTCGCGCTTTTTCGTCCCAGAGGGCGGAACGCAGGCTTATGCGGCGATGCGAAATGCCTGCGCGGCTTGCCGGGGATCGGCATGGCCAAGGTCTTCTTGGGTCAGGCACTGCACCAGCAGCTTTGCCTGATCCAGCGTCAGTATCTTGTAGGCGGGGTCCACCGGGTCGGCCAGCAGATCGGCCTGTGCCGGGCACTGGAACAATGCACCGAAATTGGCAAATACGATCTCATCCTGCGCAAAGCGGACAAAGAACACGTTGATCGTGTCGGGCGGCGGGGATCTGTGGATGCCGCGCAATCCATCCAGCGCCTTTGCCGGGATCAGTGCAAAGGCATCGCCAAACACCGCTTCGGCGGTGTCGCTTTCGACCAGAACGGCCTGATCAGGTAGCAACAGCAGCGGTTCCTTGTTTCCCAGCGCACCGGCAGGCACCGTCAGCGGCCATGTCGTCGGATCGGATGCCGCACCACCGGTTTGCACCGCATGACACTCCACAGATGTGACCGTCTGCAAACCGCCGTCAAAGGTCAGGCATTGATCGCCCGGCACGATCGCATCCACCGTGCGCCAGCCGATCTGTGTGGCAAGCTTTGTGCCGCTGATCAGGCCATGACCGAAATCCTGTGTCCAGGGTGCCGTAGCTGGGGTGCTGTTCCAGACGAAATCGAACATGGCGTGACCTTTCCAAGTGTGGCTGACGTGTGGCGGCAAGTGACCTGTCATCACAGAAAGATTGATTCGCGGGGCGGCTGTTGGTCCGAAAAGCGGCAAGTTTCGGGCACTGGCGTGCCGACGCAGTGCAATAAGCGGGGCGAGGCGGGATTATTTAACATTTTGGAAACCATCGCGACGTAACGTCAGAAGCAGTAGCCGGACCGTGCGATATCTGCCGAACACAGCCGGGCCACCACTGCGGCGTCCCGGTCGCTGTAGCACCCACGCCAATCGTCGGGCCGGTCGGATGCGTTAATGTGCGGCAGCGGCAAACCAAACCCCAGATGCGCCATGACCGGGATCATGTCCTGTGCATAGGATTCAAGCCGCACGAAATGCGTGGGCCATTGCACGCCCTGCCGGTCGGTAACGTAGGACGCATAGGGATGCGCCGTCAGGCTGGCCTGCGTATGGGGATGGTTCACAAAGTCACTGAATGACAAACGGCATGCCAGCATGACCGCAGGGTGATCGAACGTTTGCGGCCTGAGCCAGTGGTAATAACTGACCAACCGCGCCCATGGGTTGCGGACCAGAACCATCGTGCAAAATCCAGACCGTTGATCCAGCGGGATCAGCGCGTCGATATCGGCGATGCGGCTGTGTTTCCACAGGCGGCCGGGTGCCGACAGGTCATCAAGCCGACGCCGGCGCTGCCGCGCCTTTGGGGTATCCCCGATCAGGATATCGTCGCGCGCGGCACGGGCGTCATAGGCCGTGGCAAAGGACGTACCGCCCGTTTTTGGGATATGCACAAACAGAAACCGGCGTGCCGGTGACAGGATCACCGCACACCACCTGCGGCGGCGACACATGGGAACGTGAAGTTGCAAGACCGGACCGTCATGCGGCGGATCGTGTCGGACCATCGACACCGGGGCAAGGGTCTTGGCCAGCAGCGGCGGTCATGTCTTCGGGCTTGTGTCGAAATCCCCAGAATAGCGTTGCGGCAACCACCAGCCGCGCTTTAGACATTGTGGACCCAACACGGCAGAGGCAGATGACGGCACTCGATCAATATGACCGACTGGAAAGCCTTGGACTATGGCGGCCGATCCGAACAGAACAGCGCCGCGAGGTGCTGGTGTCGTTCGGCAAGGCCACGCTGATCGTCAGCGATATGGCAGAACGCCCGCTGAGCCATTGGTCATTGCCTGCTGTCGAACGGGTCAATCCGCATGATACGCCCGCCATCTTTCGTCCCGGCCCGGATGCCGGCGAAACGCTAGAGATCGAAGACACCGCGATGATCGCAGCGATCGAAGCGGTGCGCGTGTCGATCGCACGGTCCGAACCCAAACCGGGGCGATTGCGATATTGGATGTCAGGCGCGATCATCGCCGCCGTGCTGGCAGTGGCTGCGATATCGGGACCGGACGCGTTGCGCGATCAGGCGCTGGCCGCCACGCCGGACGCCCGTCGCGCAGAACTGGGCGCGCGTATTCTGGGCCACATGCAGGCGCAGGCCGGGCCCGTCTGCCGCAGTCCGCGCGGCGTCGCCGCACTGGACCGGTTGCGCGCACGTCTGTTGGGTCCAAATGCGGCAGGCCAGACCGTCGTGCTGCCCGCCCCCCTGCCCGGTCCGGTGCTGTTGCCCGGACAGATCACCGTGATCAACCGTGCAGTGCTGGCGCGCTACGATGATCCCGCCGTCGTCGCCGGAGAGGTCCTTGCCGCAGTCGCGAACGATCCCGATCCTCTGCGCCCCGTGCTGGAACTGGCTGGATTGCGCGCCACAGTCCATCTGATGACGACAGGTGAACTGCCATCGGGGACGTTGGCCAGATATGCGCAGACCCTGATTGATCGGCCACAGTCCGTCGTATCAGAAGACGCGTTGCTGGCGGCATTTGCCGCAGCGCGCGTGCCCAGTGCGCCCTATGCTGCGCTGCGCACGGCACGCGGACAGAACGCGGCGCTTTTGTTGACCCGGGGCGGTGACGACACCGAACAGCTGACCCCCATCCTGACAGACGCGGAATGGATTCAATTGCAGGGCATCTGCGACGCCTAGACCTGATCAGCCGCGCGTGTAAGCGTCGGCAAATCCCATGCTGCGCACCATGCCCAACGCCCGCTGCAGATCAGACGCGGATGCGAAGGGTCCGGCGGCGATGACCTTTAACCCACCGGAACGCCCGGATGCCACCGGAAGACCTGCAGCCTGCAACCTTGCGATCAGGCGCTCTGCGTTGGCAGGGTCGCCAAAGCTGCCGACCTGCACGTAGCTGTGCCCGGTCGATGCCGCGCGGGGTGCGGGCGCGGTCACGGGGGCCACAGACCGGCTGGACACGCGTGCCTGCGGTGCGGTTTTCACCATGGCCTGCGTTTGCGGCAGGCCCCGCTGCGGATTGATCCGGCCATCGTCCCAGACAGGCGCGTACCCGTTGGGTGGTGACGCCGGGGCCGCGACAACGGCGGGCACATTCGATTCAGGCACACCGTTGCGCGTTTGTGGCGCAGTGCGGGTCGATACGCTTGCCATTGCGGGGCTGGCGATGCTGCGCGTCACAACACCAGACGGCGACTGCATCTGCGGGCCGCACCGGACCGGATAGCGTGTTTCGCCGGACAGGTAATTGATGCCACATCCATTGGATGCCATCTGCGACCGTGCATCAAGGTTCGGTTGCGCCCTGACGACGCGCAGCGGCGCTGTGGCGGTCTGCGGACAGGCGATCGGCGCACCGCCAACGCTGACCAGCCGTTCGCCCGATGCGATGCGGGCGCAGGCTTGGGCCAATGTGATACGTTCGGGACCACGTTGCGCGACAGGCGGTATCGCGGCTGCGACCGTTGCGCGCGGGGCCGGACCACAGTTAATGGGCTGCCCCGTGCTGGAGCTGATGAATCTGGGTTGAATGCCAAACCGACCGACACAGGCCTGCGCCAAGGTGATGTTGCGCGGGGCTGGCGCGGGGGCCGCTACGACGCGCGGCGACGGTGCGACTACGGGCGCTGGCGCTGCGGCAGCAACACGTGCCGGACGCGGCGCGGGGGTCGCCGCAGGTGCTGCGCGCGCAACGCGGGGGGCCGGCGTCGGTGTGCTGTCATCGGCCTGCGGTTCGGCGGTGATATTCAGGATCGGCAGGTCTGCCACAACGGTATTCGACATCGCCCGTATTTCGTCGGCGGTCAAACTGGGCTGAAAGTTGCAAAGCTGCTGGCGGCGGCGGTCCACGCGGGGCACCCAGTTGGTGCGGCCATCCATCCCGGCCCGCACAAAGGCACAGCCTTGACTGTCGACATACTGCGATCCGGTGTAGCTGGACGGCGGAAATTCCGCTGGTATCGAAATCCGTTGCGCCAGCGATGGCGACGCTGCGCCCGCAGCCAGCGCCACGGCCATCGCAATACTTTTCGACATACCTGTCACGTCAACAATTCCAATTCTCAGCCACAATTGTGCAGAGAATCGCAAATAGCCGACCTCAAGTAAAGAAATTTATGGAAAAGAGGCCGCTTATTTTGTGCCGAACATGCGGTCGCCCGCATCCCCTAGTCCTGGAACAATATATCCACTGTCATTCAGGCGTTCGTCTACCGCTGCTGTGACGATGGGCACATCGGGATGCGCGTCTTTCATCCGGGCGATGCCTTCGGGCGCTGCCAAAAGGCACAGGAAACGCAGGTTCGTCGCCCCCGCGTTCTTGAGCAGGTCAATCGCCGCGACGGATGAATTGCCCGTCGCCAGCATCGGATCGACGGCGATCACCATGCGGTTGTCCAGCGCCTGCGGCACCTTGAAATAATATTGCACCGGTTTGAGCGTTTCTTCGTCGCGGTAAAGCCCGACGAAACCCACCCGCGCCGACGGCACCAGTTCAAGGATGCCGTCCAGCAGGCCGTTTCCCGCCCGCAGGATCGATACCAGCGCCAGTTTCTTGCCGTCCAGCACGGGTGCGTCCATCGGCTGTAGCGGCGTGTCGATGCGTTCGGTCGTCAGCGGCAGGCTGCGCGTCACCTCATACGCCAGAAGTTGGCTGATCTCGCGCAGAAGTTGGCGGAACACGGCGGTCGATGTCGCGGTCTGGCGCATCAGCGTCAGCTTGTGCTGCACCAGCGGGTGGATGACATGGGTCAGATGGCCGTCGGCGGTGCTGTGATCGGTAATCATGTTGCGGGCTCCAGTCGTTTGAGGATCGCGTCCTTGGTGTCGCTATCACAGAATGCGGCGGCGATCCCGGCCTTGTTCATCGCCAGAAAATCATCGTGGCCCCAGCCGAATGTGCGCGACAGGTTTTCATATTCCGCCGTCATCGTGGTGTGAAAGAACGGCGGATCGTCGGTGGACACGGTGATCGGCACGCCCGCCTCGCGCAGTTTGGCAATTGGGTGATCGTCCCAGCTATCGACCGCGCGCAGCACGACGTTGGACCCCGGACAGACCTCTAGCGTGATGCCGCGCTCGGCCAGAAGCGCCACCAGCGCGGGGTCTTCGATGGCACGGATGCCATGCCCCAGCCGTGCGACGCCCAATGCATCAAGCGTTTCGCGGATGCGGCCGGGATCGCCCCATTCGCCTGCGTGGGCGGTCAGTTGCAGCCCCGCTTCGCGTGCCATGTCAAAGCTATAGGTGAAATCGGCGGGCCGTCCGTCCAGTTCCGCCCCGGCCAGACCGAACCCGGTCAGAAACGGCCCTGCAGTTTCGGCGGCACAGCGCGCGGCCTTGCGGCAGGCGTCCCGCCCGTGGTGACGCACGGCGGTGGCGATGCCGCGCAGCACGATACCGTCATCGCGTTCGGCGTCGGATGCCGCCTGCGCGATGGCGGCCAGATAATCGCGCCACGCGACCACGTCGCCGCCACCGCAGAAATCCGGCGACAGAAAGGTTTCCGTATAGATCACGCCATGAAAGGCGGATTCCGCCAGCACGGCGCGGGTCAGGCGGTAAAATTCCTCTGGCCCGGTCAGGACGGTGCAGGCCTGATCGTAGACCGACAGGAAATGCGCGAAATCGCGAAACACATAACCGCCGTCGGGATCAAAGATGGCGGATAGGTTGACCCGCTTTTCACGCGCCAGATCGCGGATGAAATCCGGCGGCGCCATGCCTTCGATGTGGGTGTGCAGTTCGACCTTGGGTTGGCTGCGAAAATTCATAGAAATGACCTTCCCGGTCCGCTGTGGGGCACGCCCAGATGATCCGAGATCGTGGCGGCGACGTCGACAAAGGCCAATGGACCAAGCGCGCGCGCGCCCATTCCGTGGACCAGCACCGGCACGCGTTCGCGCGTGTGATCGGTGCCGATCCAGCTGGGATCGTTGCCGTGGTCCGCAGTGACGATCAACAGATCGCCGTCCCGCAGGCGTGGCAGCAGATCGGCCAGTGCCGCATCGAACCATTCCAGATGGGCGGCATAGCCCGGAATATTACGGCGGTGGCCGTATTCGCTGTCGAATTCCACGAAATTGGCAAAGACAAAGGCACCGTCGGCGGCCGTTTCCACCAGATCGTTCAAGTGGCGCATCAGATCGCGGTCGGCACCTTTGCGCACATCGTCGATGCCGCGCATGGAAAAAATGTCCCCGATCTTGCCGACCGCATGAACGGGGTGGCCAGCCGTTTTGACATCGTCGCAGATCGTCGGGCTGGGCGGTGCGATGGCAAAATCCTTGCGGTGCGGCGTGCGTTTGAAACCGTCCTCGACAGACCCGACAAAGGGCCGCGCGATCACGCGCCCGATCCGCATGGCGTGCAGCGTGGGGGCCAGATCGGCGCACAGCTTCATCAGGCGATCCAGGCCAAAGTGGTCTTCGTGGGCTGCGATCTGCAACACGCTGTCGGCGCTGGTATAGACGATGGGCCAGCCGGTTGCGATGTGGCGCGCGCCTTCGTCGTCGATGACCTGCGTGCCGGATGCATGACGGTTGCCCAGAATGCCACCGGTGCCTGCGGCCTGACAGATCATGACGGTCAGGTCGTCGGGATAGGCCGGTTGCGTGTCGGGGAAATAATGCCAGTCCCACGGCACCGGCACCCCTGCCAGTTCCCAATGGCCCGACGGTGTATCCTTGCCACGGCTGATTTCGGTCGCAGCCCCCCATGCCCCCGTCGGGGTCGCATCCAAACCGGCCGCCACAGCGCCGCTGGCCAGCGTCAGCGCACGGCCCAGACCCAGCGCATCCAGCGTCGGCAGGGCCAGCGGTCCACGGTCCAATGCGGCGCAGCCGTCCGCGATATGGGCGATGGTATTGGCCCCGGTATCAGGCACCGTGCCGTTAAAGAATTGGTCCGCATCGGGAGCGCCGCCAATCCCGACAGAGTCGATGACGACCAGAAAAGCACGTGTCATGTCAAAATCCTGTCCAAGATCAGAGGAGCCTCGATCGGGGCATCCCCCAGCGTGATGGCAGCCCGCACCGCCGCTGCGGCGCGGTCCGCATCATCGCGGGTGCGGGCATGCACGGTGGCGACGGGATCGCCAAGGGACACCCGTTGCCCCAACCGGGCAACCGCTGTCAAGCCGACGGCGGGGTCAATCCGGTCATGTTCGACCGCGCGCCCGCCGCCCAGTACGACCACGGCAAGGCCCAGCGCCTCTCCGTCGATGCGGGCGATGTGGCCGTCCGACCATGCGGGCAAGGGCACGACCACAGGCGCGTCTGGCAGGTGGGTGCGCCAGTCTTCGCCCATATCGGGCGGGCCGCCCAGCGCGTGGATCATCCGCGCGAAGCGTTCCATGGCCTGACCGCTGTGCAGCGCACCCGTCAGGCGGGCGCGCGCGCCATCGCCCTGCCCCGCCAGCGTCAACACGGCTTCACCCAGCGACAGGCACAGATCCAGCAGGCGGGGGGCATGGGCGGTGTTGCCTTCCAGCAGGTCAATGCAGATCGCCACCTCTGTCGCGTTGCCAAGCGCGGGGGCCAGCGGCTGGTTCATGTCGGACAGCAGCGCAGCAGTGGGGCAGCCTGCGCCGTTGGCGGTATCGACCAGCGCGCGGGCCAGTGCGGCCGCATCATCCTGCGATTTCATAAAGGCGCCGGAGCCGACCTTGACGTCCAGCACCATGGCGCCCAGCCCGGCGGCCAATTTTTTCGACAGGATCGAGGCGGTGATCAGATCGACCGACGCCACCGTCGCGGTCACGTCGCGGATCGCATAAAGACGGCGGTCGGCGGGGGCGATGCCGCC
>NZ_JAAFZU010000042.1:25171-43504 GCF_018263905.1 Loktanella sp. SALINAS62
CGAGTTTATCAAGCGTGCCGCCGGTATGGCCAAGCCCCCGGCCAGAGATCATCGGGACGTAGACACCGCAGGCCGCCAGCATCGGGGCCAATACCAGCGATACGCAGTCGCCCACGCCGCCGGTGGAATGTTTGTCAACGACAGCACCCGGCAGGTCCCAGTCCAGCGTACGGCCACTGTCGCGCATGCCCCGCGTCAATGCGATCCGACCCTGTTCGGACAGGCCCCGCAGACAGACAGCCATGGCAAACGCCCCGGCCTGCGCGTCGCTGACGCGGCCATCGGCCAAGCCTGCGGCGAATGCGGTCAGGTCTGCATCGCGCGGCGTGTCGCCGTCGCGGACCCGGGCAATCAGGGCGCGCACGTCCATGGTTTAGCCCTTGGTCATGTAATCTTGATCGAACGCACCGGGCAACAGGGCCGCAACGGTGGTGTGCTGCACGTGGCCGTCCGTGGTCGCCAGCGTGACCGGCGTGTCGCCGTCTGCAAATTCAGCGATTTTCTGGCGGCACCCACCGCAGGGGCTGACGGGGCGCGGGCTGTCCGCGATCACGGCAATGGCGCTGATGCGCGTATCACCGCCCGCGATCATCGCGGCAATGGCCCCCGCTTCGGCACAGGTGCCTTCGGGGTAGGCCACGTTTTCGACGTTACAGCCGATATGCAGCGCACCGGATTCCCCGCGGATCGCGGCCCCGACCTGAAATTGCGAATAAGGCGCGTGCGCCCGCAGCCTGACTTTGGTTGCGGCGGCGATCAGGTCGTCGGGGTCTGGCATGGGATGGCTCCGTTCGTTGGCATGACCTTGCCGGGCAAGGGACCGGGATGCAAGGGCGGCCGCTGCGGAACCACCGCCCTACGCACCGCGTTATCATGATGAATGACAGGAGAGTCCGCATGATCCCCCCCACCGCAAAACCCGTTCTTGAAACCGATGCCGCCCATACGCCCAGCGACGCAGACGCGCCGATGACATCCGATCAGGCCGATATGCTGCGCGTCATGTGCGAAGCGGCGGGCGAACCGTTCGATGCCAGCCTGACACAAAGTCAGGCCGTCGCGCGGATAGAAGAGCTGCGCAAGCAAACCAACGAAGACCAGAATCTGTAAGGGGACGCAGCCATGGCGAACATGACCGCAGATAATCACAAGATGGACGGCGAACAGGCCGCGATCCTGCAGGACCTGTGCGAAAAGACCGGTCATCCCTTTGATGACCAGATGTCCAGCGCCAAAGCGGATGAGCTGATTGAACGGCTTAGCCAGGACGTTGACGGCACCGAGGTACCGGATGACCGCTAAACGCTGACCTGCAACACCATTTTCAAAATTCGTTCCGGCGCGGCCGCGTAAAACCCGCGCCGGATGTCACGCTGTCACCCTGGCCAGATCACGTTCCCATGACAAAATGGAACCGAATCGCAATTCAGAACATTACAGGAACACACATCTGGAGAAGCGTGATGACAGACAACACCAACACCCCCAAACAAGATGCCCCCGGCAATGCCGACAAACCCGTTGATGATTGGGTCACCGGCGACGAGGCGATGACCGGTGCGCAGGCCAGCTATCTCAAGACCTTGTCGGAAGAAGCGCAAGAGCCGTTCGATCCCGACATGACAAAGGCCGATGCATCAAAGCAAATCGAAGCCTTGCAGGAAAAAACCGGGCGCGGTCGGTGATTTACGTAGCTTCCCCCTGACCCGCAAAAGCATTATCGGTGCGGCTGAACCTATACGAAAGGCCGCGCCATGAGCACCGACAATTCCGAAAACACGCGGCGCGCGGCGCTGGATTACCACCAGTTCCCCCGTCCTGGTAAGCTGGAAATCCGTGCAACGAAACCGCTGGCCAACGGGCGTGACCTGTCGCGGGCCTATTCGCCGGGCGTGGCAGAGGCCTGTCTGGAGATCAAGGCAGACCCGGACACGGCGCGCGATTACACGACGCGCGGCAACCTGGTCGGGGTCGTGACCAACGGCACTGCGGTTCTGGGGCTGGGCAACATCGGGGCGCTGGCGTCCAAACCCGTCATGGAAGGCAAAGCCGTCCTGTTCAAGAAATTCGCAGGCATCGATTGCTTCGATATCGAACTGAACGAAAGCGACCCGGAAAAGCTGGCCGAACTGGTCTGCGCGCTGGAACCGACATTCGGCGCGATCAACCTCGAAGACATCAAGGCACCCGATTGCTTTATCGTCGAAGAGATCTGCCGCCAGCGCATGAACATCCCGGTCTTTCACGACGATCAGCACGGCACGGCCATCGTCGTGGGTGCTGGCGTCACCAACGCGCTGAAAATCGCGGGCAAGGATTTCGAAGACATCAAGGTGGTGTCAACCGGCGGTGGGGCGGCCGGTATCGCCTGTCTGAACATGCTTTTGAAGCTGGGGGTGAAACGCGAAAACGTTTATCTTTGTGACCTTCAGGGGCTGGTTTACGCGGGCCGCACCGACGACATGACCCCACAGAAAGCCGCCTATGCCCAAGGCAGCGCACCACGCGCCCTGGCAGATGTGATCGCGGGGGCCGATCTGTTTCTGGGCCTGTCGGGTCCGGGTGTTCTGACACCCGATATGGTCCGCACCATGGCCGATACGCCGATCATCTTTGCGCTGGCGAACCCGCACCCCGAAATCGACCCCGCTGCCGCGCGCGAAGCGAACCCACGCGCGATCATCGCCACAGGCCGGTCTGATTTTCCCAATCAGGTCAACAATGTGCTGTGCTTTCCGTTCATTTTTCGCGGGGCGCTGGATGCCGGGGCCACGACCATCAACGACGAAATGAAAATCGCCTGCATCGAAGGCATCGCCGCCATGGCCCGCGCGACCACCAGCGCCGAAGCGGCAGCAGCCTATCAGGGTGAACAACTGACCTTTGGCCCGGATTACCTGATCCCCAAACCGTTCGATCCGCGCCTGATGGGCGTGGTCGCCAGCGCCGTGGCCAAGGCCGCAGGCGACACCGGCGTGGCCCAGCGCCCGATTGCGGATCTGGCAGCCTACAAGGCGAAACTGGACGCCAGCGTGTTCAAATCCGCGTTCATCATGCGCCCGGTGTTCGAAGCGGCGCGCGGTGCCGCCCGCCGCATCGTCTTTGCCGAAGGCGAAGACGAACGCGTACTGCGCGCCGCACAGGCCGTCATGGAAGAAACCACCGACGTGCCAATCCTGATTGGACGGCCAGATGTGATCGCCGCGCGCTGCGAACGGGCCGGGCTGGATATCCGCCCGGACGTGGATTTCAAGATCGTGAACCCCGAAAGCGATCCGCGCTACCGCGACTACTGGGGCACCTACCACGACATCATGGCGCGGCGCGGCGTGACACCCGATCTGGCAAAGGCGGTGATGCGGACCAATACCACCGCCATCGCCGCCGTCATGGTCCACCGCGACGAGGCCGACAGCATGATCTGCGGCACCTTTGGCCAGTTCCTGTGGCACAAGAATTACATCGAACAGATCCTTGGGAATGGCGGTCTGCACCCGGTCGCGGCGCTATCGCTGATGATCTTGGAAAACGACAGCCTGTTCATCGCGGATACACAGGTCCACGAAGAACCGACGCCCGAACAGATCGCGGAAACGGTGATTTCCGCGGCACGTCATATCCGCAGGTTCGGGATCGAACCCAAGATCGCGCTGTGTTCACACAGCCAGTTCGGAAACCTTGACAGCAACTCTGGCCGCCGGATGCGGGCCGCGTTGAACCTGCTGGATGCCGCGCCGCGCGATTTCGCATACGAAGGCGAGATGCATCTCGACAGCGCCTTGGATACGACGCTGCGCGATCACATCTTTCCGGGGTCACGGCTGGACGGGGCCGCCAACTGCCTTGTCTTTGCCAATGCCGATGCCGCCAGTGCCGTGCGCAACATTCTGAAAATCCGCGCCCAGGGGCTAGAGGTCGGACCGATCCTGATGGGCATGGGCAACCGCGCGCATATCGTCACCCCGTCGATCACGACGCGTGGCTTGCTGAACATGTCGGCCATCGCCGGCACACCGGTCGCGCACTACGGCTAGCCCCTTCTTCTTGCCGTAAATATCCCGGGGGTTTGGGGGCAGAGCCTCCAAGCCGTCCACCGGACGGCCCACTGTCAATTATTTCACACGCTGCGCCGGGCGGGCGCGACATGGCTTGCCCGACGCCATGCCAGTGCCTATCCAAGACCGGCAAGGTTTGGGAGGACACGATGCGCTACGCCGATATTTACAAAAGCTGGCAGGACGACCCCGAAGGCTTCTGGATGGAACAGGCAAAAGCGATCGACTGGGTCGTACCCCCGACCCACGCCCTGAACGACAGCCGCGCGCCGCTTTATGAATGGTTCACCGACGCGCAGGTCAACACCTGCTACAACGCCGTGGACCGCCATGTCGAAAACGGGCGCGGCGCACAGAACGCCATCATCTACGACAGCCCGATCACCGATACGGTGCGCTACGTCACCTATCACGACCTGCGCGACCAGACGGCGGCGCTGGCAGGCGCGCTGCGGGACAAAGGGGTCGGCGTGGGCGACCGGGTCATCATCTATATGCCGATGGTACCCGAAGCGATTGTCGCCATGCTGGCCTGCACGCGGATCGGCGCAATCCATTCGGTTGTTTTTGGCGGGTTTGCCGCCAACGAATTGGCGGTGCGGATCAACGATGCCACGCCCAAGGCGATCATCGCCGCGTCCTGCGGTCTGGAACCGAACCGCGTCGTCGCCTATAAACCGCTGCTTGACGGTGCTATCGCGCAAGCCAGCCACAAACCGGATTTCACCATTGTGCTGCAACGCGACCAGCAGCCCTGCGACCTGACCGACGGTTTCGATTTCGACTGGCATGCGGTGCAGGACGGCGTCACCCCTGCAGATTGCGTGCCGGTCTCGGGCGATCACCCGGCGTATGTGCTGTATACATCCGGCACCACCGGCGCCCCCAAAGGGGTGGTTCGTCCCACGGCGGGACATCTGGTGGCACTGCACTGGACGATGAAGAATTTCTACAACGTCAACCCCGGAGAGGTGTTCTGGGCCGCGTCCGACGTGGGCTGGGTCGTGGGGCACAGCTATATCTGCTACGCGCCGCTGATCGCTGGCAACACCACCGTCGTGTTTGAAGGCAAGCCCGTTGGTACGCCCGATGCGGGCACCTTCTGGCGGGTCATTCAGGATCACAAGGTCCGCAGCTTTTTTACCGCGCCCACGGCGTTCCGCGCGATCAAGCGCGAAGACCCCAAGGGCGCGCTGATCAAGGACTATGACATTTCCAGCTTGCGCGCGCTGTATCTGGCGGGCGAACGGGCGGACCCCGATACGATCATCTGGGCGCAGGACGTCATGCAGGTGCCGGTCTATGATCACTGGTGGCAGACCGAAAGCGGCTGGCCGATGGTCGGCAACCCCGCAGGAATAGAGGCATTGCCGGTCAAGATCGGCAGTCCGACCGTGCCGATGCCGGGCTACGACATCCGGATTCTGGCCGACGATGGCACCGAAATGCCCACAGGCGAACTGGGGTCCATCGCAATCAAGCTGCCCCTGCCCCCCGGCACGCTGCCCACCCTGTGGCAGGCCGAAGACCGGTTCGTGAAAAGCTATCTGACAAACTTTCCGGGATTTTACGAAACCGGCGATGCGGGATTGATCGACGAAGACGGCTATCTGTACGTGATGGCGCGCACAGACGACGTGATCAACGTGGCGGGCCATCGGCTGTCGACGGGCGCGATGGAAGAAATACTTGCCAACCACCCTGACGTGGCAGAATGCGCCGTGATCGGCGTGCACGACGACCTGAAGGGGCAGTTACCCATGGGTTTTGTCTGCACCAACAAGGGCACAGCGCGGTCGGATGCAGAGATCGTCGCCGATTGCGTCAGGATGGTGCGCGACAGCATCGGCCCGGTCGCGGCTTTCAAGCTGGTCGCGGTGGTCAATCGTCTGCCCAAGACGCGGTCCGGCAAGATCCTGCGCCGCACGATGGTATCGATCGCGGACGGCGCGGATTTCAAGATGCCCGCGACGATCGACGACCCGGCCATTCTGGATGAAATCCGCGAAAGCCTGAAGCCGCTGGGCTACGGCCGCTGATGGCGTGGGGGCGCTGCCCCCGCGGCTGGCGCCGCCCCCCCGGAGGTATTTTTGGCAAGATGATGCAGGGATATCGCCCCGTGTCAGGGGAATTGATTTGGCGAAAGGGAGAGCTGTGAAGCAGCTGGATTTCGGTCAAAGCGGCAAGTGGCGGTTCATTTCCGATCAGGTGATGGGCGGCCGATCCGAAGGACACGTGGATTTTCACGCCGCGGACGGGCGGACCTATGCCGCGCTGCGCGGCACGGTCAGCACCGCCAACAACGGCGGTTTCATCCAGATCCGGCGCGATGTGGCAGGGCTGCCTGCGGACGCGACGCGGCTGATCCTGACGGTGCGCGGCAATGGTGAATCCTATAGGGTGCATCTGCGAACGATCCGGTCTGAACGCCCCTGGAACTATTTTGCCGCCGGGTTCGTGGCGCCACCCGACTTGACCGAGGTGGTTTTGCCGCTGGCCGATTTCGCGCCGAACAGCGACGGGCTGACCGCACCCGTGACGCCCGCCGACGTGCGGTCGATCGGGATCGTGGCCTATGGCGCGGACTACACGGCAAAACTGGATATCGCGGCGATTTCAGTCGTCTAAACGAACTGTTCGCGCAGCAGACGTTCCTCTAGTCCGTGACCGGGGTCGAACAGGATGCGGTGGCAGATGTCGGGTTCGGACCGGATTTCAACGCTGACGACGTTGCGCACCGACTGGCCGTCGGCATCGGCCATCACGGGGCGCTTGGTGGCGTCCAGCACATCAAACCGGACCACGGCGGATTTCGGCAGCAAGGCCCCGCGCCAGCGCCGGGGGCGAAAGGCCGCCATCGCAGTCAGCGCCAGCACGCCGGAACCGATCGGCAGGATCGGGCCGTGCGCCGAATAATTGTAGGCGGTGGACCCGGCGGGCGTGGCAACCAGTGCGCCGTCACAGACCAGTTCCGGCATGCGCACACGGCCATCCACAGTGATCCGCAGCTTGGCGGCCTGTGCGCCCGCGCGCAGCAGGCTGACCTCGTTGATGGCGAGTGCTTCGTGCATGGACCCGTCGACCGCAAGCGCGTTCATCACCAGCGGGTTGATGACCTCTTGTTCGGCGTTATCGAGGCGTGCCAACAGATCATCGTCTCCGTAGGCATTCATCAAGAAGCCGACGGTGCCCCGGTTCATGCCGTAGACGGGCGCACCGATATTCTGTGTTTCGTGCAAGGTCTGCAACATGAACCCGTCGCCGCCCAGTGCCACGATCACATCGGCCAGATGCTGCGGCACGTTGCCGTGGCGTGCGCCCAGCACGGTCAGCGCCTCTTGGGCGCTGGGGGCGCGGCTGGCAACAAAGGCAATGGAACGATACGGCATGGCGGTCCTATAAAAACGTCAGCCAAGGCATGGTTTCCGGTTGCACAGGCGATTGCAAGTCGCAGACGCATCCTGCTGCGGCGAATTGGTGCTTTAGACAGACGCCGTGATGGATTATGAGGGCGTCAATGGGTCTGTTGGCCCCCCGTGCGAAAGGATACGACAATGAATGCCTCTCACCGCGACGACGGCTTTTTCACCGAAACACTTGAAAGCCGCGACCCCGACCTGCACGTCGCCATGCAGGCGGAACTGAAGCGTCAGCGCAAGGAAATCGAGCTGATCGCATCGGAAAACATTGTCAGCGCCGCCGTCATGGAAGCGCAGGGCGGCGTGATGACGAACAAATACGCCGAAGGCTATCCGGGCCGTCGCTATTACGGCGGCTGCGAACACGTGGATGTGGCCGAAAATCTGGCCATCGACCGCGCCAAGCAGTTGTTCGGCTGCGATTTTGCCAACGTGCAGCCCAATTCCGGAAGCCAGGCGAACCAGGGCGTGTTTCTGGCGCTGCTGCAACCGGGCGACACCATTCTGGGCATGTCGCTGGATGCGGGCGGCCACCTGACCCACGGCGCGCGTCCAAACCAGTCCGGCAAATGGTTCAACGCCATTCAATACGGTGTGCGCCAACAGGATCTGGAACTGGATTATGATCAGGTCGCGGATCTGGCGGGCGAACACCAGCCAAAGATGATCATCGCCGGTGGGTCCGCCATTCCGCGCATCATCGATTTTGAAAAGATGCGCGCGATCGCGGACAGTGTGGGTGCGTATCTGTTGGTAGATATGGCGCATTTCGCAGGTCTGGTTGCCGCTGGCCTGTACCCGTCGCCGTTCCCGCATGCGCATGTCGCCACCACGACGACACACAAGACCCTGCGCGGCCCGCGCGGCGGCATGATTGTGACCGATGATGCCGAAATTGCGAAAAAGGTGAATTCTGCCATTTTCCCGGGGCTTCAGGGTGGTCCGCTGATGCATGTGATCGCAGGTAAGGCCGTTGCATTCGGCGAAGCGCTGCGTCCCGGTTTCAAGGATTATCAGCGACAGGTCATCGCCAACGCACAGGCGCTGGCCGACGAGCTGATGAAGGGCGGGCTGGACATCGTGACCGGCGGCACCGACACGCATCTGATGCTGGTTGACCTGCGCCCCAAGGGCGTCAAGGGCAATGCAACAGAGGCCGCTTTGGGCCGCGCGCATATCACATGCAACAAGAACGGTATCCCGTTCGACACCGAAAAGCCCACGATCACGTCCGGCATTCGCCTAGGCTCGCCCGCAGGTACGACGCGGGGATTTACCGAAGAAGAATTCCGCCAGATTGGCCGCTGGATCGGGCAGGTCGTCGACGGGCTGGCCGCCAACGGTGAGGACGGCAACGGCGAAACAGAAGCGCGCGTCGCCGCCGAAGTCGAAGCAATGTGCGACAAGTTCCCGATCTATCCGAACCTGTAACCGGTTCCGATTGCGCGACATCAGACGGGCTGCCGCAGCGATGCGGCGGCCCGTTTTTGTCACAGCCAAGGCCTGAGGCTGAAACGGCAGTAATCAGGCCACGGCGCTTTGGTTCGACGCAATGCCATCGCAATCCATCAGCCGGTCAAATTCGATGTAGAACGTAGACCCGACGCCCAGTTCGCTGACATAATCGATATCGGCGTTGTGCCGCGCGACGATCTGCTTGGTGATGTGAAGACCTAGCCCGGTGCCACCCACCTTTCGGACATCAGACGAATCGACTTGGCTAAACCTGCCGAACACCCTGTCCTGTGCGTCGTCCGGAATGCCCAATCCTTTGTCCTGAACCGCAATGCGTATCCGGTCATCCAAGTTGTCGACACGCACTGTCACCGCGTCACCGCCCACGTCAGAGAATTTCAGTGCATTCGACAGCAGATTATTCATGACCTGAATCAAGCGGTTTCGATCCCCCAGAACCCTGCAATCCCCCGCGCAGAAAACGGTTTTGACATCAATGCCAAGCTTGCTGGCATAGCCTGCGCTGCTTTCGACGGCTTCTGCCACCAGATCATTCACATCCAGCGGTTTGAACTGGAACACCATTTCGTCCGCATCAAGTTTTTGCAGATCAAGCAAGTCTTCGATCAGGGTGGCAAGACGCTGCGCATTCCGGGCCGCAATGCTGATGATCGGCTTGAGCGTGGCAGGCATCATGCCAAGCTTGTCACTTTTGACCAGTTCCAACGACCCGATGATCGACGTCAGCGGTGTCCGCAATTCGTGGCTGACGGTCGCCAAGAACTGCGATTTGACCTCTAATGCGGCTTTTGTGCGCTGGTTTTCGTTCTTGAGAAGCGCCATCTGTTCAAGCCGATCCTGAGACGTACGATAGAATTTGATGGCGATATCGATGATGAAATACAGCACGAAGATGATTGTGAAAAACTCTAACCAGATCGGAGAGCTGAGCGGAGGCGAATAGCGCAGCACGTCCAGAAACGCGATGTAAACAAAGGCCAATCCGTAAATCGAAAGGCGTAGCAGCAAGATGCCGATCATCTGACTGTTGTACATCGCAGCAAAGACTGACGCCGAGAACAGAAAGAATAGCGGGGTGAAATGCCCGCCCGATTGCTGCTGCACAGCGATGTTGACGATGAACACACAAATCGCGACCGCACTCAGGACAGTGTTGATGGCAATTCGTTTCAGGATCAATCGACCGATGACGGGATCACGACCATCCCAGGATTTGGACCGGCGCGTCAGGAAGATGTCGAAAAGCTCGGTCAGGACGACGATGCCATAGGACGCAAAGATCGAAATAGCGTCGAAGTAAAATCCCGATAGAACCGCCGCAGCAAAAAAGCTGGCTTGCCGTTTCCAGGCAAGCTGATTGGCAAGGTCGACGTAATCCTTGATCCGCTGTTCGCGACCCACAGGGTTGAACCAGTCGGCCGGGTTCGCCCAAGTCGTGTTCAAGTCCGTCATACCAATTGCTGCCGTTATGCTTTTCTTTACCTCTATGTCCAGAATATGTTGAAATTAAATCACACGTCAGGCGCGATGTGACTTTTATTGGCACAATCTAAGGCAGAGCTATCTGACACTTGCGGCTGGCCTAGGCCGCGTCGGGCCGGCCTGATTTGGGTCTGGCATAAACCCCGGTCAGTTTTGGAAAGGCGATATTGGACTGCGGAACATCATCCACCGGTCCGAAAACCGGGGTGCGTGCCAGAACTGCAGCGCGCTGTTCGCGTACCTTTGCGGTCAGCAGATGAACCGGCTTTTTCAAACCCGGATAGCTGCGGGGTTTCAGTGCCAACTCGTAACCAAGGTAACGGCGATAGAATGCCGTATGCTCTGCCCGTACCGGGGCGAGCGCCAGATCGATGTCGTAGAACATCGTTGCAAGAAACGGGATGCGCAGGGCCAGAAAATGCAGCGGGACACGCTGCTTGCGGGCCATGGGGTCAATCACAAAGCGGGTGGAATCCAGCACTGTTTCTTCGCGTGCCAGATGATCCGCGATTTCGGGAAACACGTCCAATGTCGGCGATGTCGCGCAAAGCTTTGACATCACGTGCAGACGCACGGATGCCAAAATCTCTCCGTCCATCTCGACCGCGACATGGATACAGTTTTCCGTTTCGTCAAATGCGTCGGACATGATGCAACGTTCGTTGTCGGCAATCGATCCTTCGGCGTGGTAACAGTTGTAACGCAGGCGATAAACGTCTTCCAACCCTTCGTTGTCCGTCAGCAATCTGTAGCGGGAATGTTTGAGCGCATCGATAACTTGCTGGTTCATGATCGCCCCTGCCCTTGTCCGTTGATCATGGCAGCGCGCGGCAGATCAAAAGATCGCTGTAACCACGGTAAACCGTGTCCTGACGGATGATTTCCAGTCCTGCTGCCGTCGCAGCCGCCGCAATCTCTGCGTCAGAGTGGGTCCAGTAGACGCCTTTTTTCTGCGCGCGGCGGATGACCGTATTCTGCTTGGCGATTTCGCGGCCCTGCCAGAAAATCCGCAACGCACCCGCAAGCCCGTGCTCTTTTTTCAAATGTGAAAAAAGATAACTGCGCCAGTCGGTCACATCCATCAGGCGCCCAAGATCAACCAGATACAGCACCCCACCCGGGCGCAACAGCCGCCGCAGATCGGTCAGGCGCTGTTCCGGCGCCGTCATGGCGTAAAGCGCGTGAACGCAGACGATCAAATCGGCTGTGCCCGGCGCATCGATGTCTTCCAGCGCGCGGTTTTCATATCTGATGTTGTCGAATGCGGCTAATTTGGCACGCGCGGCTGCAATCATCCCCGGATCGGGTTCGGCAAGACAGACATTGCTGTCAGGACAGACGCGGGCGGCAATCTGCGTGTAATTTCCAGTGCCGCCGCCAATGTCATAAATCACCTGAGGTGACGTAATTTGCGACAGGAACAACTCAAAGTCGGAAAGTATCTTTTGATACTCTGGGTTGTGTTTGGACAGTAGATCATAGGCCGCAGCATAGGCGCTCCAGTCGGCTTTTACCGACTGATCGGCCACAGCAGATCCGGCGTGATCCACGGTTAGATGCCTTTCGGCACGTGCGCGTATGGACATGGGAAAGCAGTAATCCTTGGGTTGGCAAAGGACGGCTTGCTGAACAAGCGTATGTATTAACAGGACGTTAACTCACAGATTTTGCATTACAAGCGATTTTGGAAACAATAGCAGAATTATGGCAGCACTGTTTCCATTGTTGGCCTAATCACTGGTCCGCCGCTTCACAGCCCCTCAGGCCCAGACACGCATGGCGTGTACCACCACCGGAAATTGCAGAAGCCCCACAAAAGTTAACAAAACAACCTGAAATTGCGTGGGCGCAGTGCGACTGACATCGGTGATTAAGAGCTGCCGGATCAACTTTTCACACGCGACCGGGAGCCTGCTACGGGTCTGGTCTGCCGCTGCAAAAATGCGACACCACAATCGCGTTTTGGCCAAAATCGGGGGCCAAATCCCGCATGACCGACACATTCAAACCGCATTTTTTGACCATGAGGGACGAATCAAAGACGCGGAAACAAGGTGGAGCCGTCATGAGGCGATTTGTGATTTACGACGACCCGGCTGCTCTGGACCTCGTCGCGCATTTTCTGGGACTTGAAACCTATGACAACGACAATGTGGCCCCGTCACAGGCAACTCAGTCTGTCCGCATGGATGACGATTCCCACCGATCCCCGTTGACCCGAATGACACGAACGTTGGGAACGACATAGATCTCCTACAGCTGTTCAGTCATCCGTCGGCGACCGTAGCAGGCCAATTTCTTATACGATTGGTGCTTGATCATTGCAGTCCGGAAGAACATGGCATAATAGGTAATGCAAATACTTATTATGAGTGAGACCGCGTCATGCGCCTGACCAGCTTCACCGATTTCGGGCTCCGTGCCCTGATGCGGATGGCGAGCGCGCCGGATCGCGCTTTTTCGACAGCAGAGATTGCGGATGAGTTCGGCGTGTCCCGACACCATCTGACAAAGATCATCCAGCGGCTTGCACGGCACGGTATCGTGGCGACACGCCGGGGAACGGGCGGCGGTGCGATGCTTGCCCGCGATGCGGCAGAGATCGGTTTGGGCGAAATCGTTCGGCTGCTTGAGCACGATCAGTCTCTTGTGGAATGTTTCGCTGCGGATGGGGTCTGCTCGGTGTTTCCGGTCTGCCGACTGAAGGGCAAACTTCAGGCTGCGGAAAAGACGTTTTTGGCTGAACTCGACCGTTCGACCCTCGCGGATATCGCGCTGCCGGCCCAAATTCCGGTCCGCGCTGCAGCAGGGGTTGCGTCATGAACGATGTCTCGATTTCCACCGACGGTTTTGTTGTCGATGCAGGGATCATCGGAAACGCCTTTGGTATACCTGCCGCAGATGTTCCCGCAAGAATGCGGGCAGGAGATATCACCAGCCGGTGCGAAACTGGCGTCGACGACGACGCCGGGCGCTGGCGACTGACTTTTTATTTCGGTGGGCGCGCCCTGCGTCTTGTCGTAGACGAGGCAGGCACGATCCTGTCGCGGTCGACTTTTCCGTCTCACCCGCCGACCACGGGTCCGATCGACCTCTCCACTCTCACCGACAAAAGCTGACGATCCGTTTCTTTCGAAAGGAGATTTCAATGCTTCGATCTTCCTGCCGCGCGACCGGGTTTGGCGCCCTGCTTGTGCTTGCCGCCATTGTGGCACCTGCATCAGCCTCTGCGCACGTCAAATGGTTCGCGCCCTACATCGTCGATGCCGCACCCGCGCCCGTCACGTACACGCTGACCAATAGCTGGTTCTGGAGCGGGATCGCGCTTGTTCTTGTCTTCTTTATTGCGACGCGTCTCTTTGAGCGCAGTGCGGCAGGAGAGTTGACGC
This sequence comes from Loktanella sp. SALINAS62, assembly GCF_018263905.1. GTDB lineage: Bacteria > Pseudomonadota > Alphaproteobacteria > Rhodobacterales > Rhodobacteraceae > Loktanella. Next base: position 38,993 of record NZ_JAAFZU010000042.1, read on the forward strand.
TCGACAGGATGGACCGGGTTGCATTGCCGCTGTGGCTGCGGCTGGACGATTTTGTCCGCATCATCATCGCAGGCTTTTTCGTCGCGATCTTTTCGGTCGGCGGTGTCTACCTGACGCCCGATCTTCAGACCCCTGCCGAATGGGTCAGCTGGGTCCAGCTTTTGATTGCCATTGGCGTCGTGTCGCGCCGGACGATGCCCCTGTCGGCCGCCGGTATCATATTCCTGTGGGTGCTGGCGTTGCGCGACTACGACCCGTTCCATCTGCTGGACTATCTGGCGCTTGGCGTGGCCGTGTCCGCCTATCTGGTGCTCGAAGCGTCGGACCGGCCCAACTGGCGCAAACACCGCTTTGAGGTGCTGCGCTGGGGCGTGGCCATCGCGCTGATGTGGTCGAGCCTTGAAAAATTCGCCTATCCGGAATGGTTTTTCCCCTTGGTAGAAGAACGGCCCTTCCTGACGTTCGGGTTGCCGCGCGACATTTTCATACCCATGGCCGGCGTGGCAGAGTTTACGATGGGTTTCGGGCTGCTGGCGACACCATTGGTCCGCAGGCTGTCGGCGATTGCACTTCTGGTCATCTTCATTACGGCGGTCTACCCCTTTGGCCGGGTCGACCTGATCGGTCACGCGTTGATCATGGCAATCATTATCGTCATCGCCGTCGACCAAACCCGCGAATTGCATTTCTGGGGCTGGATCAGGGGCGCCTTGATCGGTGTGCCTGTCGGGCTTGCCGCAGCGCTGCTGATCTTCGGCACCGCCTACTGGGGGCTACATGCCGTCTTTTACGGCACCGATACGCGGACCATGGCAGAGATCAACGCCGAACAGTCCGACATGGCGACGCATTCCTACTCGGAAGAGCATCCGCATGGGCCGCAGGCCCTTGTCAGTGTGACAGAGGCACCGATGGCATCGGACGCGCCCTTGCGGATCGATGCCGCGACGGCCACGGCCGCCTACGCCCGGTCAATGATGGGTATGCACGACGAGATGATGGCAGGGCTGCGCCATGAAGACCCTGACGTCGCTTTTGTGCTTGGGATGATTCCGCACCACCAGGGCGCGATCGACATGGCCCGTATTCAGTTGGCCGCCGGGTCCGATCCTGAAAACATGGACCTTGCCCGGCACATCATCGCAGAACAGCAAGCAGAGCTCGCGGCGATGCGCGCCTGGCTGCGCGAACGCGGCGTCGATACGCCGGACGGCTGATGTTTCAATGGGCGGCGTTGGCTTGCATCCGGCGCCGTTCGCTGGCCGCTAAAGGCAAGCAGCATTGTTCCGGGTTGCGGAACAGGCGCGTGCCGGGACCGGTGACCAGAACCGGATTGGCGTGCTGGCGTCAGCTCTGAAAGCGCAGCATGAGGGCGACGCCGGCCCATGCACAAAAGCCTGTCAGGACGGCACCCCAGATTGTGTCGGTGACCACCATCTGCCAGGACCAGTCCTTCATGATCGACATCGAGGTGAACTCGTAAGTGCCGTAAGCCATCGCCCCGATGATCGCGCCGTGTAGCGCCGCGCGTCCGGGTGCGGCATCCCGCAAGGCCGGTATTGACACAAGGAAAACGAGGCCGGCAACATATGCCAAGTAGAATAGACCGGCTGGCGCCAGCATCGGGCTGTCCCGCATGGCGTCACCCAGATGACGTGAAAAGATCGGCTTCATGACAAAGCTGAGCATGACAGCATCGATGGCAAGGAACATGACTGCAGTCATGGCGTAAAGGATCATTTGGTTTCCTTCCTTGAACAATAATGTCGAGGTAGCGCAAATGATCATGAATAGTAGGCAGCCCGGAACAGATCGATTGCCGGGCGACCGTTGATCTGTAACCGAGTCGCGGCAGGCATTTTAGTGCGGGTCCGCATGCCGGCTAGCGGCAGTTCAGTCGAACCTGTTCAGTTGCAATCCACCACCATATTCGGACATCGATCTGCTTGACCTGGTGTTTCAGCTGATGCCACGCCTTGCGGGCCCACAAGATAAAGAACCGCACGACGCATCGGGACGTGAGTGATGTCCACGCATCTGCGATCTCATTTGTCGTGACGATCAATAGACTGCGAAACGGCGCTTACATCAGCGCCCAGTTTTCGGGTATCATTTCAGTCAAAGACGTCCCAAATGATGACACTTTGACCCCGGTGGTGCCCCCTGACTTTAGCTGAAACGCCAGATGACATTCCCCGACTTTTCCAAGACGCTTGGAACCGGAAAGACGCCCACGCGCTGGCGGCTCTCTTTTCAGAGGATGCGGATTTCGTGAACGTGGTGGGCCTTTGGTGGCACAATCGCGCGGATATCGAACGCGCCCATCACTACGGGCTTACGACGTTTTTTCGCAACAGCACGATCTCGGCACGGCGCGTCAAACTGCGCCAGATGAGCGAGGATATCGCCATTGTTCATACCCGCTGGAAACTGAGCGGACAACGCGACAAGGCTGATGAGGCTTTGGGGGATCGCCTTGGCATCATGATCTTCGTGGCAGAACGCTCTTCCACTGGCTGGATCGTGTGCGCTGCACAGAACACCGACATCAACCCGGGCATGGAAACCAATGTCTTCCGCAACGGGAAAATGTCAGCCGTCGACTATCGGGATAAAGAGTAGCGCTTTCCAAATAGCGCCCGTTTGAGCCATTGCGCGCCTGCAATACTGGTTGGGTTATATCGAGATTTCGTGGAGCAGTTTTTTCCGATCCATGGTTAAGGCGCGTTCGTGAAGCACGACTTTTCCGCCGCGTAGGGCGAAAATCTCGTCCGCAGACGACACTGCGAATTCAAAGAACTGTTCGACCAAGATCAACGCCATTTCGCCCTCTGCGCGCAAAGCGGCAATAACGCGGCCAATATCTTTGATGATGGACGGTTGTATGCCTTCCGTCGGCTCATCAAGCAGCAGAACCCGTGGACGGGTTACAAGGGCGCGGGCAATGGCGAGCTGTTGTTGTTGTCCGCCAGACAGATCACCCCCCCGGCGATTGCGCATTTCGGCCAAGACTGGGAAAAGCTCGTAGATGCGATCCGGTATGCGATGTTCGGATCGTGGCAGGCACGCGAACGCGGTTTCGATGTTTTCCGTGACACTCAGACGCGGAAAAATTTCGCGGCCCTGTGGCACGTAGGCTATCCCGGCCCGCGCGGCCTGCGCGGCGGTCGGGTGGCCCAGATCGACACCGTCCAATGTAATCGTGCCGCCCCTGAACGGATGTCGACCGGCGATCGCTTTGATCAACGACGTCTTGCCCACGCCGCTCATGCCCATGACGGCTGTGACCTCACCCACCTTGGCGGTCAGGTCGATCCCGTGGAGCACCTCGCTCTGGCCGTAGCGCAGCGTCAGATTACGGACTTCCAACATGGCTATCGCCCCAGATAGACGTCGATGACGTCTTGATTTTGCGTGACGTGGTCAAGGCTGCCCTCGGCCAGAACCCGACCTTCGTGCAGCACGGTCACCCGGCAGTTCAGACGGCGCACGAATTCCATATCGTGTTCGACCACGACGACGGCATGACGGGTTGCCAGCCGTCTCAGCAGATTGGTCGTGTGTTCACGTTCGGCGGGCGTCATCCCGGCAGCGGGCTCGTCCACCAGCAAAAGCCGCGGTTCTTGCGCCAGCAGCATCCCGATTTCCAGCCATTGCTTCTGGCCGTGGCTGAGCGTTCCGGCAGAGAGGTCGATCTGTCGTTCCAGCCCCACCTCTTTGGCGACCGTCATGATCCGTTCGGTGCTGCCGCCGTCACTGAATAGCACTGCAAAGGGGCCACGCCGGTCCTTCAGCGCCATCGCAAGGTTTTCGCGCACGGTTTGATCTTCGAATACCGTGGGCTTTTGGAACTTTCGCCCAATCCCCGCCCGCGCGATGTCTGATTCCGACCGCCCCACGAGGTTAAGGTTGTCGTCACCCCACAATACCTTGCCTGTGTCGGGGCGGGTCTTGCCGGTGACGATGTCCATGAACGTGGTCTTGCCCGCGCCGTTGGGTCCGATAATCGCCCGCAGCTCCGGCTCTCCGATGACGAACGACAGGCCATTGATGGCCCGAAAGCCGTCAAAAGAGACAGAGATACCGTCGACTTCCAACAAGGTCATTGGTTGCCCTCCACGTCGCGTTTCGCGCCTTTGTCGGGGCCATAGTCGCCTTGCCTGTCGGCGCGGCGGCGGTCGGTCCACAGATCCACCAGACCGCCAAGACCCTTGGGCGCAAACAGCGTCACGCACACAAAGCTGACGCCCAGCAGCACCAGCCACCATTCGGTCCAGCGAATCTCGTAGATGCCAAGGTCGATGTCAGGCGCGCCGCCAGAGGTGAACCAGTTAGATACCAGCGATACTGCAATCGCACCGATGGCCGCCCCATACAGGCGACCGCGACCACCGATGGCGACCCACACCGCCAGATAGATCGACGCGATCGGCGCGATCTCTCCGGGGTTGATGATGCCGGCCTGCGGATAATACAGCGCACCCGCGATGCCGGTGACAATGGCGGTCAGGG
>NZ_JAAFZU010000042.1:43593-48674 GCF_018263905.1 Loktanella sp. SALINAS62
ATGCGGCCCGAAACAACCCAAGCGAAAAGCAGATAGCCAAGCGCGAGTGCAAGAGCAGAGGCCCAAAAGAAGGCGAGGCTGATCGTGGCCTGCGATGCACCATCGAACCCGGGGATGTTCTGCAAGCCCGAAAGGCCGTTGTTGCCGCGCAGGCCGCTGTCGTTTTGAAACAGGTAAAGCGACAAGGCCAACGTCATCGCCTGCGTCAGAATAGATAGGTACACGCCCGTGACCCGGCTTCGGAACGCCAGCCAGCCAAAGACCAACGCAAGGATGCCGGGGATCAACACGACCATCGCCAGTTGCAACGGCAATGAATGGGCGAATGACCAGACCAGCGGGATGTCGGACGTGCCAACGACGCCAAAAATCTGGGTGCCGATGCCGTCCCGCAGTTCCTGCGGTGTCGCGGGCAGGATCTGCGAGGCAAGGTTGGCTTGGACGATTGACTCTGTCCGCGCCCACATCAGCCACATGCCGATGGCGTATCCGCCAAGGCCAAAGAACGCCATGTGACCAAGGCTCAGGATACCCGTATATCCCCATACCACGTCCATCGCGACGGCGGCCAGCGCCAGACACAGCGTCTTGCCCAGCAGTTTCACAAAGGAGGTCGAAATGAGGTCAGCCGCAGCAAGGGCTGTCACCAGCGCCACGAATATTGCCAGCGCCGCAAGGAAGATCACCGTAGAGGTGGCTTTGATCGGCGGTTTGCCGGTGCGTTCTGGAAGGGCGACGTCGGTCATCTGGACGCTCCGGTCGGTGTTCGGAACACCCGCAGGTTCAGTAAATGAGTGGCACCCACCGCGACAGGAAAACCCTTTTGCCATCGGTGCAAGCGGGAATTGCAAGCGGGATTGCGCCCGCGAGCTTCGTCGAAATCTATGCCATCAAAAGAGAGCTGTGGGTCGATTTCACCAAGGGAAAACTGGCTGTCTGTCATTTTCTCAGCCCTCCGCCGCCCGACCCTTGAGCGCGACAATGCCACGGGGCCGGACCTGAATGAACAGGATGATAAAGAGGATCATGTAGGTTTGTGCTGCCAGCGTGTTGGACGGATTGAACCCCTCGATCAGTTTTTGCAGCACACCGATCAGGCCAGCGCCCGCCAACGTGCCCCAGACGTTGCCAACACCGCCGACGACCACGGTCATAAAGCTTTGCACGATGTAATTCGCACCCATCTCGGACGTGACCTGCGCGTAAAGCCCGATGGCCACACCCGCGATTCCGGCGATGCCGGAGCCAAGACCAAAGGTCAGCATGTTGATACGGTCCGGGTCGATCCCCATGGACGCCGCCATGCCGGGGTTCTGGGTGACGGCGCGCACTTCAAGTCCAAGGCGGGTGCGGTTGAGAATGAACAGCAGCAGACCAAGAAAGCCGAGTGCCAGAACAAAGATGGCAATGCGGATATAGCTGATGGCGATGAGTTCGTTGATGACGAGCTGCCCGCCGAGCCAGTCGGGACTGGTCAGCGGACGCGCCTGCGTGCCGAAGATGTTCTTGGCGAGTTGCTGTAGCGCGATGGATATCCCGAATGTCGCCAACAGTGTCTCTAATGGGCGGTGGTAAAGGTACCGGATGACCAACCTTTCCATCGCGATGCCAGCGGCAGCCGCGACAACAAAGGCGAGCGGCAGCGCGATGATCAGGCTGACCGTGTAGTCGGGCACGAACTGCTGCACGACATAGCCGGTGTAGGCGCCCAGCATGATGAATTCGCCATGGGCCATGTTGATGACGCCCATGACACCAAAGGTGATGGCCAGCCCGATGGCCGCCAGAAAGTAGATCGACGCAAGCGAAAGCGCGTCAAGCGACAGATCGGCGGTCCGGTTCAGTGTCACCTGGCGGTCCACGGATTGCAGGGTCCGAAATGCGGCCGCCGTGACGTCGGCGTCTTCTTCAACGTAGACCGCATCGAACCGGTGGGCATCGATGGCGGCGTCGATCTGCGTGTCGGTCACGAACGGGTCGACCCGGCCGTCTGTTGCAAGCCGATCATAGACAGCACGCCGCGCAGCGTCGGTGTTCAGGGTCACCAGCGGCGTCCCATCCACAGCGTCGCCCGCGACATTGGCCAACAGCGCGTCACGAATAGCAGCGGGTGTGATGATGGGTGACGCAAGACCCGCATCGACCAGCCGGGCGTAAGCCTCTGCGCGCGACAATGTCAGGGGACCTGCAACGTTACCCTCTGGCGCGTCGGTGGACACGCGATCTTTGGTTTCCAGGATTTGGGACAGGGCCGCCCGTGCGTCGGAAGTGATGACGCCCGACAACGCCTCGATCGCCTCTACCCGTGCTTGCGTCGTTTCTCCGTAGCGGGCGACGAGGATGTTGAGTAGCCGCTCTTTCTCGGACCGGATAAGGGCCGACTCCTCTCCTGCGATGGACCCTCGCAGGGGTTCGATCTGATCGGCATTCGGGCGGCGCGCGATAGATGCAAGCGCAGAACGGCGCGCATCGGGGTCTGGGTCGGACAGACGGAATTGAACAAGCGCCGCACCGATCACCCGGCGCACACCGCCATTGGGGCGCACTTGATTTATGACACCTTCGGGGGCGGTGGCGACCGGATCGCGCGACACGATATCCAAAAGTGTCACTGTGCCGTTCTCTTCGTCACCTGTCAGATAAAATCGCCCGTCTTCGGTGTTTTGCACGATGTCACGGTCCTGCCAGCGTTCAAGGAATACCGGCACAGACGGTAATTCCGACTCCAGCAGGTCCGCAATCACAGGCCCGACGCTTTGACGACCGGGAGACGCGACCTCGTCAGCGTGGGTTTGCAGTATTGTTTGCAGATCGTTCTGCGCCAGTGTCGGGGCTGCGATCAGTGACAGAGCGATGGCAAGGATCAGGCGCAACATGATGGTCTTTCCAGAAATGGAACGGGGGCGCGACGACCGCGCCCCCGATGATCAGGATCAATAGTTGGATGTCTGCTGCACGCAGGTCTCGGTCTCGGTGTTGTACATGCCACAGTCCAGCGCGGACCAGTCGGATTCCAGCACTGCGCTATCGGGCAGATAGTCTGTCCACGCATCGCCCGGTACAGGATCGGTTGATGAGATGATGTCGAACTGGCCGTCTGCGGTGATCTCTCCTATCAGCACCGGCTTTGACAGGTGGTGGTTGGTGCCCATGACGGCTGTACCGCCGGTCAGGTTGGGATATTCCTGACCCCACATCGCTTCACGCACGGCGTCCACGTCCGTGGTGCCAGCCTGCTCGACCGCGTTCACCCACATGTTGAAGCCGATATAATGGGCTTCCATCGGGTCATTCGTGACGCGGTTCTCGTCACCGATAAACGCTTTCCATGACGCGATGAATTCTTCGTTCGCGGGGGATTCTGCGGACTGGAAGTAGTTCCAGGCTGCGAGGTGTCCCACAAGCTCAGCGGTGTCGAAACCCGAGAGTTCCTCTTCGCCCACCGAAAAGGCGACTACGGGGATGTCGTCGGCAGACACTTCCTGCGCGGCCAGCTCTTTGTAGAAACCCACATTGGCGTCGCCGTTGATGGTCGAGATCACACCGACCTGGCTGCCGTCAGAGCCCAGTTCAATTACGTCGGACACGATCGTCGACCAGTCAGAATGGCCGAACGGCGTGTAGTTGACGAAAATGTCCTCTTCCGCGATCCCCTGTTCCTTCAGGTAGGATTCCAGGATGTTGTTTGTCGTGCGCGGGTAGACATAGTCGGTGCCCAAAAGGGCGAACTTATCGACGCCCAGTTCTTCAAGGAAGTAGTCCACCGCAGGGATGGCCTGCTGGTTGGGGGCAGCGCCGGTGTAGAAAACGTTCTTGGACGATTCTTCGCCTTCGTACTGCACGGGGTAGAACATCAGGCCGTTCAGTTCTTCGAGAACCGGCAACACCGATTTGCGCGACACAGAGGTCCACGACCCAAAGATCACGTCGACCTCGTCTTCGGTCAGCAGCTGGCGACCCAGTTCTGCAAAGCGGGGCCAGTCAGAGGCCGGATCGACGACGACGGTTTCAATCTGGCAGCCCAGCAGGCCGCCATCGGCGTTCTGCTTTTCGACGAGCATTTCCATCACGTCTTTCAGGGTGGTCTCGGAAATCGCCATTGTCCCCGACAAGGAGTGCAGCACGCCGACCTTGATCGGACAGTCGGCATCTTGTGCCAGAGCGGGCAGACCGACGGCGCATAATGCCGTGGTGAAGAAAAGTGTCTTCGTTATCATCATATATCCTTTGTCCATGGGCAGGACACATACCGCCAAAGCCCCAAGGGCCGGACCATATCCCTGCACGAATTGACCGATACGGCGGATGTTCAAACTGCCACCGATAGAGATGTCTGCCGCGCATCAGCGTGGCTAATTGACGCTGTCAGGTGCCCAGCAAAGAGTCATCTTTGTGGTGGTCAAATCAACAACGGGGACAAAAGGTGCCCAAATATTGATCTGTAAAAGCGCTATTTGTCACATTTGCAGTCAACCGCCGCGTCACGGCATGACAGGTCGGATACCAGCAAGACCCAGCTTCGACGCACCGACGGTTGTCGTTTGGCGCGTTCCAGCCGCGACCAGTCCTTGCCGGTAGCTTGCACCGCTAGGCAAGCGGATGCTCCGATCGCTTATGCCTCGATCAACAACTCGATAACCAACCCCCAGCGTTCACAAGTGGCGAAGGTCAGCCACTCTAAAAATCGTCCATCTCGATATCGTCAAACTCCAGTTGGGCCTTGTCGCCGTAGCTGAACACGAAATGAGTCAATTTCTTCTCGTCGGCTTTTCGTGACAGATCGATACCATCGAAGCTCAGTCCGAAGCAGCCGGGCGAGTTGTTCTTCCTTACGAATCTGAGTGGCAAGGACAGGGGCACCTTAGAAAATCAACATCAGAGGCCACCGTCGGTCCTTCAGTAATGACTTGAAGCTATCCAAAAGTTTCAGATTGGTAATGCTGTCCCCATCTGTGAAAACATGCGCGAACATGGCTTCAGGACCTCGATGAGTTGACCTGCAACGGGATTTTTCCTCCATTTGGAATGAGAGTCCGACCCAACGAAGGGACGGACAATGAAGCGAACGAGATACAGCGAAG
>NZ_JAAFZU010000043.1:0-41311 GCF_018263905.1 Loktanella sp. SALINAS62
TCGTCCAGCAGTTCCTTGGAAATCGTCATCGTCCTTGCTCCTCTCAGGAAGCATGGACCAGATCCCAGTTACACAGAAGATCGGACACACTCTCTCTGACAGCCGCATGGACAGCTATCGCGAATGTCGGCCCCGCGTGGGGTCAGCCAGTTGGGCCGACCGGTGCCATGGATGCATTTCCAACGTCGGCAAAGTTGTTGATGATCATCGGGATGATCATCGGCAGGCTGGAACTGCTTTCCGTCTTTGTGCTTCTCGCACCGCGGTTCTGGCGCGACTGACAGAGAGTCCGGTCATGTCTCGGGCGAACTGCCCGCAGTGAAGGAAAACCAAGCCAGATTGATGCAGGGCCCGTCCAGATAGACCTGGATGCGTATACCGTCTTCAAAGGTGGATCTGGTCAGGCTGGACCTGTCGTGCGGCCCCAAGTGCTCGTTTAAATGCGCGGTAGGGGTATCTCTTCGGAGCCGCCCTGCGAAAGCGCCAGGCTTTAGCAGGTCATCCCCCTGGAGCTGTTGCGCGCGATGAGGCTCTGGCGGAATGTCCGTTTACTTCGTGGGCCATCGTGCGCTCGCCGCTGCCGCGAACTTCCGCTTCCCGCCCTCCCTGTCGATGATGCCGCAACCGCGAATAATTTTTGTGCAGGTGCAGCGCACGAAAGAAAGTCGACATAGCGGATGGTCAGTCTGGACAAAAACCCTTGGTCATAAAAGAGTGGCCAAATACGGTGGGTTTTGTCCGTGCCGTTGTTTGCTACGAGCGCGCGCTTTCTGACTTCGTCAGTCGCCACACGCACGCGGTCAGGAAGGCTGCCAGTCGAATGAACTTCGGGGTGGATGCAAAGCGACTGCCCGGGCGGAAAACCTCTGAGGAAATCCTTGTCCTCAACGGGAATCGGCGGGAATAAACACCTCCTGCGTCGGGGGTCCTTTCTTGGCACCATCTCTTTCCGCCCGGCGATACCTACGAAAGCGTTCGATAGCCGCGCAGAGATGTGACGTGAGAGCGGATCTTGCCCAGTCGGGGTTGCCAGATCGCAGTGCATTAACGATTTCAGTGTGCTGCCGGATGCTTTCTCGGGCATCCACGTCCGAGTAGATATAAAACCCGCCCGTAACCAGCGGATACTCGAGCAGGTTTGCCCCAAACATGCGCAGCCGCGCACTGCCGCAGGTCTCGTAAAGTGCCATGTGGAAAGATAAATTCGCAGCCTTCACCTCATCGAGGTAACCCTTCGGCTTTTCATCCACAGCCCGCTCGATCCGAGCGTTGAGCGCGTCCATGCGGTCGGTATCCTCGGTCGTTATGTGCCGCGCCGCCCAAGCAGCGGCTTGTCCCTCCGCTAGCAGGCGCAGTTCAAAGACCTCTTCGGTATCGGTGGTGCGCCACTCACTGACGACAGCACCGCGCTTGGGAGTAGCTTCCAATAGCCCCTCGGAGACGAGCCGCTGGATTGCGGCACGGACCGGGGTTCGGCTCACACCGAGATCCGCTGCGATATGTTCTTCCTTCAACTTCTGACCAGGATCAAAATGTCCGGCAATCAGTCGGCGGCGCAATTCCGCGTGAACTTCGTCGCTGACACTCATGTCAATTATTTTTCCTCGTCGTTCTCGGACCCATCAGGGACACGGGTTGAGCGCAGGTTTAACTTGGGTAGCCAAGGGGCAGCAAGGGCGACGAGGACGAGAACCGCCAGCACGATCGAAATTGGGCTTTGGACAAGATACCACAGATTGTCGCCTGAGATCAGCAGCGATCGCCGTAGGTTCTCTTCGGCGATCGGGCCGAGAATAACGGCAAGAACCGCCGGGGCTGTGGGAATAGCCATTCGTTCCATCGCAAAGCCTATGAGGCCGAAGCAAAGCATCAGAACGACCTCGAAAATGCTATTGTGGATCGCGTAGACGCCCACCACCGTCAGAGCAAGGATCATCGGACCAAGGATCTGACGCGGCACACGCAGCACGTTGACATAGGCTTTGGCCCCAAGCTTGCCGATGACGAACATCAGGCCCGAAGTCACGAGCATTGTCAGCATGAAGCCGTAAGTGACCTCAGCATTGGCGCGAAAGAGTTCAGGGCCCGGTTGCAGTCCGTGAACCAACAGTGCGCCGAGGATAACGGCTGCCACGGCATTGCCTGGAATACCGAGCGTCAGTGCGGGGATCAGCGTGGCAGCGGTATCAGCGTTATTGGCGCATTCCGGTGCAGCGAGTCCTGCTGGCTCGCCCTTGCCCCAGTTCGCCTTGTTTTTGGAATAACGCCGCTCTTCATTCCAAGCCATCAGCGCGGCGATATTACCCCCAAGCGCCGGGATCAGGCCAATTACAAGACCGATGGCCGATGCCCGGATCCAAGTTGGAATCAGCGAGGACCACTTGAATCCCTTCGATCTGTCTCCGAGTTCAATCTCTCCGGTCTCAATGGCATTACGTCCCATCAGCAAGTCGATGGCTGGGGGAATTGCGTAGAGGCCGGTGAGCAGAACGATGATATGAACCCCCGAGATCAGTTCCAGCGTATTAAAGGTGAAGCGTTCCGCGCCGCTGATGCCGTCGATTCCGACGATGCCTACAACAAGACCAAAGCAGGCCGAAAGAATGCCCTTAGCGGGGTTACCCGCCAGCAAAACCGCAATCGTCGTCATTCCAAAAACGGCCAGCCAGAAATAGTCTGCCGGGCCGAATTTCAGTGCAATCATGGCAAGCGGGGGTGCCACCAAAAGCAGTGCGACTGCGCTCACCGCACTGCCCAACGACGATGAGACGAGGGAGATATCGAGCGCGAGTCGAGCCTTGCCTTGTTTCGCCATCTCATGCCCATCGAAGACAGTGGCGATCCCGGCCGGCGTGCCGGGAATGCGCAGCAGGATCGCGGGGATCGATCCGCCATACATCGACCCGTTATAGATGCCGGCAATCATTCCGAGGGCTACGAGCGGTTCCATCGTAAAAGTAAGTGGTATTAAAACGGCAATGCCCATGGTCGCTGAAAGGCCAGGAAGCGCACCAACAGCGATACCGATCGCAGTGCCCGCGATCATGGCAAGGATTACAGCAGGATCCAGCAGGCCGGGTGCAGCGTTTATGATATTGAGAAATACGTCCATTTTCTTCAGCCTCCGAACAGCGCGAAAATAGCTTCACGTGGAAGCGGCACCGACAGAAGCAGTCGGAAGACGCCATACAAAAGGATAACGAAGCCCAGTGTTGTAAAGACCAGGACGTTCCAGTTGCGGTATCCAAGCGCGGCGGCAAGGAACGGCACCACGATGATTGTAGAGGTAAAGAAGCCGATCCAGGCGAAACCCAACAGATAAAGGATCCCAGTAAGAACAATCAAGGCGAACTGCTGCAGATCTGAGCGCGTTACCGGAAGCCGAGCGTTGCCCTCTTCCGGGCTCAGCCGCATTACCGAGATCACCCAAAAGAGGCACATGGCAACGCCAAGACCGGTGGCCGCAGACGGCACGTAAGATGACCGGCCACGATAGCCCAGTGCTTCGAAGAATAAGAATGCGAACAGGGCTGCTACCAAAACGGCCGCGCCGAGTTCAAGGGTGCGCTTGGTCACGTTTGCCTCCTCCCAAAGACATTGAAGACCGGCGGCAGACACAATGGCCCGCCGCCGTCAGTTATGTGTCGAGGTTATTGCACCCAGGGAGTCTCAGCCCAGATTTCCTCAAGCGCCGTATTCACCTTTTCGAGGTGGCTATCGAACGCTTCCGCATCCAAGTAGTTCAACGGAAGATTTTGCTCTTCGGCTGCCTCGATAAACTCAGGGTCCTGAAGCGTCTGTGCGATCGCGTCCTGCAAGGCGGTCAGAGCTTCCTCCGGAATACCGGCAGGTGCCGCAACACCGCGATCTGAGCCCATGACAATATCGTAACCCTCTTCGGCAAACGTTGGCACGGTCGAAGCGCCATCCCACCGCTCTTCGCTCATCTGCCCAAGAGCAACGAGCGAACCTTCATCAACGTATGATGCGACTTCACTGATATTCATGACAGCCATAGTGACGTGGCCCCCAAGCGCCGCTGCGCGAACATTTGCAGCGCCCGAGAAGGGAACGTGCGTCATCTCGATCCCGGCCATCCGCGAGAAAGACAGTGCCGCAAGGTGATCATCCCCACCGATACCAGAGGTGCCGTAGGTTACGACGCCGGGGTTTTCGCTGGCGAATGCGACGAGTTCATCAAGAGTGGTGAATTCGGAATTTGGCAAGACCGCAAAGGTGTTCGGGTCATAGACGACGTCAGCAATCGGCTGGATGTCGTCCAGAGAGTAGCGAGCCTCGCGAGAGATCGGAATCGTCATGAGGTTCGGGCTATTGATAAATCCGATAGTGTAGCCGTCGGCTTCCGACTGCGCGAGCGCAGTGAAGCCAATTTCACCGCCGGCACCAGGGCGATTAACCACAGTAATAGTCGCACCGTCCAGATAGCGCTCGATGAAGGGCGCCAAGGTGCGGGCTGCCGTATCGGTGCCTCCACCTGCGGAATACGCAACAATCATCTCGATCGGGCGCTCCGGATAGTCAGCAAAAGCAGCAGTTCCTGACAGAGCTGCAACTCCAAGGGTGACGGCAAGTGATATGGTATTGTTCATGGTATCCTCCCAGATTTCACGGTGACTGCACGCGTCTTGCTGACGACGTGCGATCGCCACATGTGATACAAAATAAAAACAATCGTGTCCACTTCAGCGAGATAGAGATTCGTGAGAAAACGCTAAAACATTAAAATAGTGCTGTAAGTAAGGATTTTTACCGGAATCTGTTGATACGACATGCATCCAAACCTTGCCAACGTGGTTCTATATTGTATTTCTTGAGGATGACTCTGATGTTTCAGGTCATCTTTCAGGCGCGTGAAACCGCGTGCCTATTTGGACAACCTCCAAGGCTTCCGGTCCAAGCTGGTAGCGCATCAGAATTTCGGGTGAGGCAAATGATCAAAAAACCAGTAGTTCACGTTTTGGAAGACATTCACCCCGAAGCATTTGATCGCCTTGCAAAATCGGCCGACGTGTTCGGCCCGGAGATCGCTTTTCCATCCGCCTGCGATGCGCTCATCGTTCGCGCCAAAAAAGTGACCGCCAATGACATCGCCGCCTGCCCGAACCTCAAGGTCATCGGAAAACACGGCGCTGGCCTCGACGCTATTGACGTCGACGCGGCGGAGGAGAGAGGCATCACCGTCCTATCGACGCCCGGCGTCAACGCGGAGTCGGTGGCAGATCTGGCGATCGGCTTCGCACTTTCCTTGATCCGCAACATTCAAGCGGTCTCAAACCTGACGAAAAAAGGACATCCCCTACCGTCTGCACTCCGGAATGGCTGGGAGCTCGGGGAATTACCGGCAGGGATCTTCGGCCTGGGCGCGATCGGCCGCGCCACTGCCCATCGGCTCACAGCTGGGTTCGGCGCAGAGGTTCGGGCCTTCGACCCAGGCATCCCGGATGAACACTGGCCTGAGGATATCGGGCGGGTGGACAGCCTCGACGATCTTCTGACCAGCTCAAGGATCCTATTTCTCCATGCGCCGCTCCTGCCGTCCACGCGCGATGCAATCAACGACGCCACACTCTCTGCGATGCCGGTCGGTTCCTACCTCGTTAACTGCGCGCGTGGCGGCATAGTAGACGAAGCCGCGCTGTCCGCAGCCCTGCGACACGGCCAGATCGCGGGTGCCGCATCCGACGTATTCGCACAGGAGCCGCCTGCTCCGGATAATCCACTCTTCGATTGTCCAAACTTCTTGGCCGCCCCGCATTTGGGAGCCTCGACCAACGGCGCGTTGCGCCGGGTTGGCTTCTCCATCGTTGAGCAGGTCCTTGAGGGCCTGCGTGATCGTCACATCCCCACAACCGATGCCAACGCATCACCGAAACAGGAGAAATAATATGACCATCGGATTCAGAGTTCAGCGCCGACAGGTGAAAGTGCGTGCCGAAATTGCAAAGAAGTTCGAAGCATTGCCCGTCGCGAACGTTTCGGACTCGATGAGTCGCATGACCGCCGCTGGAAGTCGTCTTCGGCCGTTTCATGACACGAGCGGAACCATGGCTGGTCCGGCTCTTACAGTGAAGTCACGCCCTGGCGACAACCTGATGTTTCACAAGGCGCTCGACATGGCTGAGGAGGGTGATGTGATTGTTGTTGATGCCGGAGGTGATCTCACCAACGCAATCATGGGTGAGATCATGGTATACATCGCTCAAGAAAAGAAGGTCGCGGGAATTGTGATCAATGGCGCCATTCGCGACGTGAAAGAGATCCGAGAGTCCGGCGTGCCGGTCTTTGCGGCCGGGGTAACCCATCGTGGCCCATACAAAGATGGCCCCGGAGAGGTGAACGTGCCGATTGCCCTTGATGGAATGGTCATCAACCCCGGTGATTTGATCCTTGGGGATGGAGATGGCCTTCTCTGCGTCCCAGCAGATGACGCCGAAGCCGTGCTCGCAGCAACTGAAGCGAAACAAAACGCAGAGCAAAAAGACATCGCGGCTATCCGCAGTGGGACAATCGACAGAAGCTGGGTCGACGAAACGCTGAAAGCACGCGGATGTGAATTCATCGAGTGAAGGGGCTGTCTCCGTAGCGAATGATCAAGGGCAGCCTACTGCGACAATGACGTCGAGGTCTTGAAACGACACAGCGTATCTGACGTAGAAGAAAACGGAATGCAAGTTGACATCCTTCGAAAGCTGCGCGCCTTTGAACGAAAAAATCGGACGGACCTCATCGACAAATTACGCAAACTGATAGACCACCAGGGTGAAGTTTGCGACAGAGCCCGGCAGTGTGGGACCTTCCTGCCATTCGCCGTGCGTGCTCATTTTTCGCAGCGACCGCGAAAATCACCGGCAAGGACGGCGGGGAGTGGAAGCTCGCTGCAAGCTCTACAGTGGTGTGTAAGGCAGACAATTTGTCGTTTGGCGCACCTTAACCTTTGAATGGCTCCGGATCACTGCTGCTGATCTAAAGTCTATTATCTTGACATTCGGCCGATGTGGAGTCCGGAGTTCCTTGCCGCAACAGCTTGATCGCTGCTGCGGCGGCTCCGAAGCCATTGTCGATGTTCACAGTGACAAGCCCTGGGGAACAACTTGACAGGGCTGACGACAGCGCGGCCTTGCCATCGGCGGAAACGCCGTAGCCGACAGACGACGGCACTGCGATGACAAGACCCGAAACCAAGCCTGCAAGGACAGAAAACAGCGCGCCCTCCATCCCTGCGACCGCGATAAGGACACGGTATTGCGAGAGCTCCTCGGCCACCGACATGATCCGCCAAAGACCTGCAACGCCGACATCGGCAAACACCTTGTTGGGGATGCCGTTGAAGTCGAGTGTCCGCTGCGCCTCGGTCAGCACATCGAGATCCGAAGTTCCGGCGCAGACAAGAGCAACGCCAAGTCCCGTCTCTCTGAGAGTCGGCATTGCGCCGAAAATCGCGGTTCGGGACAATGCGCAGTAATTTAGATGATGGTCCGCACTGATCTCGGTATGCATTTCCGATGAAAGCCGCGTGAGCAGTAAGTTGGCTTGCCGAGCCTTGGCCTCTGTGAGAATTTCGCTCAGGTTCGCGCATGTTTTACCTTGGCAGAGAACCGCTTCGGCCATGCCCGTCCGCGCCTGACGATCCCAGTCGAAACGGACGTGGGGTGGTTTTTCGCTCTCGTCACGCATCATGGAGAAACGCCGAACCCCTGCGATAGGGGGCGACGCCCAAAAGAGTTTTTCCGAACTGCCCGCACTTGCGGCGTGCCAGTTTGACCAGTTCATCTCGCAACTCTTTATCGATCTGAGGTCCCTCCGAAAGCTCCAGCCGCACACCCCCGGCGACGATTCGGCACCGCACGGTTATACCGGGTGAGTAGGCCAAAATACTCTGCTCGAGGTCTTCCACCAACTTCAGATCTCTGGGGTCCACCGTGATCCCCGTCTCGATCCGACTGGCCATGCAGGGTTGGGCGGGAAGTGCGCTGATGTCGTTCAGCCCGAATTTGCGGGCCAGTGCCCTAATGTCTTCCTTACTGAATTGCGCTTCGATGAAAGGATGGACCACGCTGCGCTCCTTTGCGGCCAGAAGCCCGGGACGGTAGTCACCCAAATCGTCCAGATTGGCCCCGGAGGCAACGGTGTCGTCCGTCGCCTCTCGGATCCGGTCATACAGGTTGGATTTGCAGAAATAGCAGCGATTGACGGGGTTTTTGAGATAATTCGGGTCCGCGAATTCTCCGGCATTTAATATTGTGAGCTCCCAGCCATACCGGGCCGCATGGTCCTTGACCCGTTCTGTCGCCGTTTCCGGGACAGCGGGCGAGACGGCATGGAAAACCCGGACCTCTTCCCCCCGAAGCGCCTGATGGGCTACATGGGCCAGCGTCATACTGTCCACGCCACCACTGACTGCAAGGGCAAGCCTCCTGTGCCCTGTGAGCACCTCGGTCAATCTTGCCAAGTCAGAACCACCCCCGCCCATCAGAAGACCTCCAGAATGGTAAGCGAGATGGACGGAAACACGATGATCGGGATCAGCACCCCAATCAGGATGAAGATAAACGGCCATACCTCTCGCAGGATCGATGAATAGCTCGCCCCTGACACCTGCTGAACGATAAACAGGTTAAGTCCGAACGGCGGCGTCAGCAGACCGATCATCAGGGTCAGCACTGTCACGATGCCGAAATGAATCGGATCGATGCCCGTAGCGACCGCGACCGGCAGAAACACCGGCACGGCAATGGTTAGGATCGCGATCAGCTCCATGAACATGCCCATGACCAGCAGCACGGCGGCAATGATCAGCAAGAGGATCGTCGGGTTTTCCGTTATGCTGACGAGGAAAGCCTGCACGACCTGCGGGATCTGTTGCGTAGAGACGAGCCAGCCGTAGATATTGGCAGCTGCCACGATCAGCATGATGGTGGCCGTGGAACGCGCCCCAAGCCTGAAGCTTTCGATCACCGTGACGATTGTCATGCTGCGGTGGACCACGAGCCCGAGGAACAATGAATAGATCACTGCGGCCGCGGCCGCCTCAGTCGGGCTCATGATCCCACCCCAGATGCCCCCCAGGATTATCACCGGAAGCAGCAAGGACGGAATAGCGCTGACAAAGGCCGCAAAAATCTTGCCAACTCCAGCGAATTCTGGGTCGCGCGGGAAATTCCGCCGCTTCGCGATCACGGCGATATAAGCCATCATCGCGAGCCCCATCACAACGCCGGGAACGAAACCGGCAAGGAACAATTCGCCGATGGCAGCCCCTGAAATGACGCCATAAAGGACAATCGGCACGGAAGGCGGAATGATCGGACCGATCGTGGAAGAGGCCGCCGTGACGGCAGCGGCAAAGCCCGGATCATAGCCCTGCTGTTTCATTGCCTTGATTTCGATTGCGCCCAACCCCGCGGCATCAGCGACAGCAGAGCCGGACATGCCGGAAAACAGCATGGAGGCGGCAATGTTCACATGTCCAAGCCCGCCATATATCCGCCCCAGCACCGTGTTGGCCAACTTGAAGATCCGCTCGGTCGCACCTGAGTGGTTCATGATTTCGGCGGCCAGAATAAACAACGGGATGGCCAGAAGCGGGAAACTGTCAAGAGCGTTACCAAGCCGCTGGGAAATGATCAGCAGCGGGAGCGTTCCCTCCCACAGGATCAGAGCGAGGCTCGACAGCAGCAGGGCGAAGGCAACCGGCACCCCCGCGAGGAGCAGGAACAGGAGCCCACCAACCAGGATGAGAGTCGCCATTTGATTACTCCAGCAAGTCGTGTTGGTTTTTCGCGTTGTCGCGATAGATCGACCCGCCGGTTAGGCAGGAAAAGAAGTTGATCGCCGTCGCCGCGATCATCAACAACGAGCCCGCGAAGATCGGATAGAACATCCACGCGGTCGACAGCCGTGTCGCTGGACGCTGCATGTTTTCCACGACCGGGATGATCTTCCAGGTCCCTGCGGCGATGACCGCCAGCACGGCGATGCAAAGCACCATCCTGACGAGATCGAGGATGCGGTCAACGCCGTCGGATAGTCCGAATGTGTCGCGCAGATCGACCGCGATATGCGTGCGCCGCATCGAGGCTTCTGTAGCGCCTATGAACACCAGATAGATAAAGAACAACCGCGCCAGCTCGTCCGACCAAGACAGGGAGTTGCCGGTGAGGAACCGCGAGCCGATCTGCGCGCCGATCAGAAGAAGGATTATCGCAAGGGCGGTCCCGGAGACCAGGACCGCCCCGCGCGCAATCGCTTCCGCGATTGCGGGGAGTGCCTTCAGTCCCACTGGGACTTAAGCTCATTGGTGAGTTCCTCGGAGTAGCCGACGATTTCGACGATGGTGTCGAAGTTCGAGCGAAAATGCTCCTTCCAGGCCTGAACATCCACATCGATGATGTTTACGCCCTCCGCAGCCATCAGTGCCTCGGCCTCAGTGATCTGGACGGCCACTTGCTCGTTGTGCCATTCCGAGGTCTCGTTGATCGCCTGCACGATTGCGTCACGCTGCTCTTCGGTAAGGGATTGATACACCTGTTCGGCGATCATCACACCGGTTTCCTCGTAGTTGTGTTTGGAGCGCGTGAGGTTGTTCGCGATGGTATGATACTTGTTGCCGTAGAGCCAGTTCGACGCCTGTTCGGTGGCCTCCACGATGCCTTGCTGCAAGCCGGTAAAGGTTTCCGACAGCGGCATCGGCGTGGCGGCAGCACCGGCCAACTTGAAGTTCTCGATCCAACTTTCCTGTGGGGGGACGCGAATTTTCAGACCCTCCAGATCCTCGATTGTGGCGACCGGACGGGTCGAGATGAAGTTACGTGGACCGCGGTCCCAATTCTGCGCAATCACCCGGATGCCGTGGTTTTCCACCAATCGGTCGCTCATGGCCTGAAAGATCTCGCTTTCGTACATGGCGCGAGCCTGTTCCTGACCATTGAACACGTAAAGCGTGCCCGAAATCCAGAAATCCGTATCGAAGGCGCCCAGCCAGGTAGTCGCACCGACGAACATTTCGACCGTGCCCAGCTTCATCCCCGACAGCATGTCATTGGCAAAACCGAGCTGCGCGGCAGGGTAAATCTCCATGATCACCTCGCCGTCGGTCAGTTCCTCCACCCGATCTGCGACTCGTTCCATCGCCACGACGTCAATATGTGCAGGCGGATCGATCAGGCCGACCTTTAACACGGTTTCAGCAAGGGCCGGACTCATCAGGCTGACACTCATCGTCAGCGCCAGTGCGTGGCGCCCAAAGGTCATTGATTTTGTCATTTGCTATATTCCTCCCGGGTTTTGCAAATTGGTCACTATGGTGTCGTCTTGATAGGCCCTGTGCTGCTTCTGATGACGAGGTCGCAATCAAGGCAATAGCTGCGCTCGGGCGTCCCAATGGGCTCGACCGCGATCTGGCCCGCAAGTTGGCCAATGCGATATGCCTCGACCCGGACAGTGGTGATCGGCGGGTCTTGGTAGGCCCCAAAATTCATGTCGTCGAAGCCGGCGATGGATACATCGCCCGGCACCGACAGCCCGCGAAGCCGAGCGGCCTTCAGCGCCCCGATAGCCAAGAGATCGGAGGCTGCGAAGACAGCCGTTGGCCGGACTTCCATACCCATAAGGCTGTCCATCGCCTCGCGTCCTTCCAGAAGGTCGGGACGGCGCTCCATCACGATGTCAGGATCAAAGGCGATCCCGGCTTTTTCCAGCGCATCGCGATAGCCTTCCAGACGGTGGCGGACCCGCGCCTGCCGCGAATAGGGCCCGACGATCAACCCGATACGGCGATGCCCCAGTGCTATGAGATGCTCAGTCATGCGCTCCGCGGCACTGCGGTTGTCGATCCCTACGTAAGAGATTCCCGGATCGGACCCGGGCTTCTCCCAAACCACAACGACGCGCGTCCATCCGTCCCGGGCCAGGCGCCTGATACGGTCTTCGTTCGCATAGGTCATGCCGGTTAGGATCAAGGCATGCACGTGCCGCTCCAAGAGGGAATCTATAAGGGCCTCTTCCGTGACGGCATCATAGCGAGTGGCCCCCTGAATGACAGAGAACCCGGTTTCCGCCGTCACATCCTGCACGCCGTGGATCGTCTCTCCGAAAAGCGTGCTGCTCGACGTCGGCACGACCAGCCCGACGACAGTCGACCGCCCCTTGAGAATATCGCTAGCCGTGACGTTGTAGACATACCCCAGATCCTCGGCAGCGCTCCGCACCTTTTGGATCGTCGCGGAAGAGACCTGACCGGGACTGCGCAATGCCCGGGACACCGTGGCAACCGACACATTCGCCCGCCTCGCGACTTCCCGCATGTTCAGCTTCCGATCCACTACAGAACCCTGCAATTAGTTTCATAACACGATGCAACAGGGTCCTCGAATCCGTCAAGGCATTTCTGCACACAAGAGGTAAATTTCTGCACAAAGGGGGCAGGCAGGTAATAAAAGCGCTAAAAAACGATAGACGAAGCAGGAAAGTTCATGCACGATGCAATGCAAATAGTTGCAGTATTTTGACTTACAGGAGAGGGATTGCTGCCATGCAAGATGTCGAACTTGACTATAGCGACACCAAGATGCGGGTGGAGCTTCCCGACAGCGCGACAATCGTCCGCTTTGGCCAGACCTATCAGGACCCCCCGGGCGTCGACCCTGTCGCAGCAACGCGCGCGGCGCTTGCAGCACCCGGCGGGCTGCCGCCCCTGTCAGATCTTGCCGGGCCCGACAAGACCGCAGCCATCGCCTTCCCCGACCGCGTCAAGGGCGGAACCCATGCGCTTGCGCATCGCAAAGTTGCGATTCCTCTGGTGGTCGAAGAGCTGCTCAAGGGTGGTACGAAGATCGAGAACATTACCTTAATCTGCGCCATCGGCCTACACCGGATGAATACCTTCGATGAATGGCGCGACTACCTTGGTCCGACGATCGTAGACCAATTCTGGCCGGACCGCCTGATCAATCATGATGCCGAGAATCCCCAGCTGCTGGACCTCGGACGGGACGAAATGGGTAACGCTGTCGAATGCAGTCACCTGATGGCCGCCGCAGACATCCCCATCGTGATCGGCCATTGCGCTGGCAACCCCTATGGTGGCTTCTCCGGCGGGCACAAGATGGTGGCCACGGGGATTACCGGCTGGCGCTCGATTGCCTCGCACCATGTGCCCAAGACGATGCATCGCGACGATTGGCTGGGCGCTGCGCCGAAAGGCAAAATGCGCGACCAATTCCAGTCCATCGGCAAGGCGATGGAAGCGGGCATCGGCAAGCAGTTCTTTGCCGTCGATGCCGTGATCGGCCAGTTCGCGGAAGTGTTGGGCGTGCATGCCGGAACGCTTGATTATGTCGAGGAGAAATGCTGGCCGCTGGCTAAGACCCGCACCAATGTCGAACTTCCTACTGAGGATCCCGCCGACATTCTGGTCGTCGGTGTGCCGCGCAATTTCCACTATGGGCCGGGGATGGGATCGAACCCTGTTTTGATGGGCCTCTCAATCGGAGGCCAATTGTCACGCTGCTGGAAGGCGCTGCGGCCCGATCCAGTGGTTATCGCGGTGGCAAACCTCGATGGCTGGTTCAATAAAAGCTGGTTCCCGTCCTATGAAGAGACCTTCTGGCAGATGACGAAGTATCCTCGGCAGGAGGATTATTTAGCCTCGGACGAGGCCCGAAAAATGTCAACAAATCCAGAATATACATACAGTTACTCGCATTACTTCACTTACCATCCGTTCCATGGCATGTCGATGTTGTCCGGCGGCAGTATCCCGCCCAAGCGGTGCCAGCGCGTGCTGGTCGTCGGTTCGGAAAAACCGCTTCACGCCAAGGCGCTGGGATACACCCCGATGCCCACCTATGACGACGCCATGAGAGAAGCGATCCGCTTCACTGGCAAGAACCCCAAGATCCTCTGCACGCCTGAGTGCTTTTCCGGTGGGGCTGCTCCGCACCTGCATCTCAAGGGCAGGTTGCCGTCATGACGCGGGTCGGGATCATAGGTTTCGGCATTATGGGACAGGCCGCCGGCGAAAAGCTGCTGGCGGCGGGGCACGGATTATCCGTGACGGATCCTTCGCCCAATACCCCGGAAAAGGCCAAGGCCATTGGGGCCGAGTTCGCTGGGTCGATCACCGAGCTCGCGGACCGTTCCGAGGTCGTCCTTTTGTTCCTCCCCGGTCCGGAGCAGATTCGGTCTGTGGTTTCGGGGGCCCGTGGTCTGCTGGTGCAAAAGGGAAAAATACAGGTCATCGTCGATCATTCCACCGCAGACCCAGAAACCGCCCAAGACATGGCTGAGCTGAGCGAAGTTCAGGAGGTCGGATGGATCGATGCCCCCGTACTGGGACGGCCTTCGGCGGCGGGCAGCTGGGCTCTGCCTTGTGGTGCAACATCCGGCGCCCTTGATATCGCCCTACCCGTCCTCGAAACCTATGCCCGAGCGGTCTTTGACATGGGTGGCCCGGGTAAGGGGCACGCGGTAAAACTGCTCAACCAAATGATGTTCGGTGCGATCAACGCTATGACCGCCGAGATGATGGCGACCTCGGAAAAGCTGGGACTGCCGCCAAGCAAGCTGTACGAGATCATCACCAGCAGCCAGGCCGGCACGGTCAGCAACCTCTTCAGGGAACTGGGTCAACGCATCCAGCGTGACGACTACGACAACCCGACCTTCAGCGTGAAATTGCTCGAAAAAGACATTCGGCTTGGGCTGGAAATGGCTCGCAAGGCCGACATCAAGCCGAAACTTGGCACGATCGTGGCACGGATGAACGAAGACGCCATAGAACAGGGCTATGGCGATCAGGACACATCGGTCCTGTGGAAGGCCGTCGGGCGTGAGTGAACCTGTCAGCCACCTTCATCTGGATGCCTTGGGCGGAATTGCGGGAGACATGTTCATCGCAGCGGCGCTGGACGCCGCCCCTTTCCTGTTGGACGAAGCTCAACATCTTGCGTCAGCCATTTCTCCCGACATTTCCATCGGTCTGGAAGACGCCAAAGACCATGGGCTGACGGGAAAGCGGCTAACTCTCACTCTGCCTGGCCAAAAGCGTGGTCCAAGGCATTACCCAGACTATCAGGCACTTTACCTTGGCGCACCCACCGACGCGGCCGTCATTGACCGAGCCTGCGATATTTTGCGACGGCTGGCCGTGGCAGAGGCCAAGATCCACGGTGTGGCACTGGACCAGGTTCATTTCCACGAGATTTCCGATTGGGACTCGATCGTCGATATTCTTTTGTCGGCTTTGATAATTGAGAGGCTCAACGTCCGGTCCGCGAGCGCAGGGGCCTTGCCCCTCGGCTCTGGAACCGTTCGGACCGAACACGGGCCGCTGCCGGTCCCGGCGCCTGCAACGCTCGAAATCCTCAAGGGCGCAAGGTTTCACGATGATAGCGTTTCAGGTGAGCGTATCACGCCAACCGGTGCCGCGATCTTCAGCCACCTTTGCCCGACCGAAAGCCCGCCAGGCCAAGTGACGCTCAAAGCCATCGGTTACGGCTTTGGCACAAAGACCTTCGAAAAAATGGCCAATACCCTGCGTCTTAGCCTCTATCTTCCGGCAGGCCCCGCGGTGCGGGACACTGTCGGTGCGATCGTTTTCCATGTGGACGACCAGACACCGGAGGACTTGGCGATTGGTTTGACCAACATTCGCGCCCAGCCGGGCGTCCTTGATGTCCAGCAGATGCCGAGCTTTGGCAAGAAGAACCGAATGGCGTCCCGCATCGAAGTGCTCTGTGACCCCGCTACTGTCGAGACTGTCGCACGCTACTGCTTTCTCGAGACTACCACGATCGGACTGCGCTACGGCATGGAAAGCCGGATCATCCTGCCCCGCGAAACCGGATTGGCGGTCGCGGATGACGCGAACGTGTGCACAAAGCGCAGCACCCGTCCCGACGGCTCGACCTCCACGAAGTCCGAAATGGACGATGTGGCGCGGGCGGGGAATGAAAGAGAGCGGCAAGCGCTGCGGCGCCGGACCGAAAAAGATTAGCATGAATTGACTTGGTGAGAACGCTCTGCCTTTTGAAAAAGACCGGACAAGTGAATAGGGCGGAGCACGCTGGCCGGTGTAGAGGCGAAGTTCTTCGGTGAACTTCTGCCTCCCATGCTTGATCCCAGTCATCACACCGCATCTGCAAGCAGCTCGGCAATGGCCACGTTCAGCGCCTCGATAGAAAAGAATTGTCGGTTGCGCAGGTGTGCCAGAATCCAGCGTTCCACGATCAAGACTGCGCCCTCGACCTTGCCCTTGTCGCGCGGCTTGCGTGGCTGCGTGGGCAGCACCGTCGTATCGTAATGAGCAGCCATATCGGAGAAGGTCTTGGTGACCGACGGCTCGAACCAAAACGGCTTGGCCACTGCCGCCTTGAGATTGTCGCACACGATCGCCTTGGGCACGCCGCCAAAGAACTTCAGCGCCCGAACCTGGGCGTCGATCCAGTCGGGCAGCTTCTGGCTGAGGCTGGCCCAGGCGAAGGTGTAATTGGAGGCGCCAAGCACTGCGACGAAAATCTGAGCGCGATGTTCCTGACTCGTCGCAGGATCGATCACAGGAATGGTGTGGCCGGCGTAGTCCGTCTGCATCACCGCGCTGAGCTTCAGCCGTGCTGCGACCTCACGCGCCGACAGACCTTGCTCATGCGTCAGCCGCAGTATGGATCGTATATCTTGCACAGTCGTGCGCCTCGCTTGCTTCTGTCTTGGCATGGTCCCTCCCGGCCTTGTTCAAGACCGGCAGAATACCGTGACATCGCAGGCGATGATCAACCGTGTCCGAGCACTCCAGGAACTGTCCGGGAATTAGCGAAATCCCTGTCCGGGAATTACCGAAACCCGCAGATGGCCCGACGGCGACCGCAAAACCCGTGATTGTCGCGATCCAGCGGGCGCGACCTACCTTCTCACCCAAGAGAGGTGCGGCAAGCGCGACATATGGGTAATTGCAAGATTAACGGGGCGCTTACTTTGCATCTCGCCATTCTTTGCCTGGATCGTTTGAAGACATAACGCGGCATCTGAGGCAAGGATCCAGGTAAGAAGGTAATCCCCCCCGAAAGTAAGGGGCTGCGGAAGTAGAATTTTCTCGGCAAGATGCATGAGAAGATTCAGCTGAAGATGACGAGATATACAGAACCCCAGATCCTTGCGATCCTGCGCCAAGCTGAAGGCGGTGTGCCAGTGGCTGAGCTTTGCCGCGAGCATGGGATGAGCAGCGCGTCGTTTTATAAGTGGCGGGCAAAGTATGGCGGTATGGATGCGTCCATGGTCAGCCAGATGAAGGCCATGGAAGATGAGAACCTTCGGCTAAAGCGGATGTATGCGGACCTGAGCATGCAGGCGGATTTACTGAAAGAAGCCCTTGGGAAAAAGTGATTGGGCCGTCTCAACGCCGCGAGATGGCCGAGAATGCAGTGGCACGACGTGGGGCAAGCACCGCCCTGGCTTGCCGGGCCTTTGGGGTGAGTGAGACCTGTTGTCGGTATGGCCCGAAGTTGCGCGCCGAGAACGAAGAGATCGCTGGTCTGCTGACCGGGCTAACCGACGCCCGCAAGACGTAGGGGTTCGGCCTGTGTTTTCTGCATTTGCGCAATGTGAAGGGGCATCCATGGAACCACAAACGGGTTTATCGGATCTACTGTGAGCTGGAGTTGAACCTGCGGATCAAGCCGCGCAAGCGGTTGAAGCGCGACAAACCTGACGCTTTGGCGGTGCCTGAGGAACCAAATGTGACCTGGTCAATGGACTTCATGGCAGATCGCCTTGGGGATGGCAGGGCATTTCGGTTGTTGAACGTGCTGGACGACTTCAACCGTGAAGGCTTGGGCATCGAGGTCGACTTTTCTTTGCCAGCTGAACGGGTCATCCGCAGTTTAGACCGGATCATCGAATGGCGGCAAGCCAGGCACCATAAGGGTCGACAATGGCCCCGAATACATCAGTGAAACGCTGATGAAATGGGCGGAGAAACATGGGGTTACTATCCAGCATATCCAACCGGGTCAGCCCCAGCAGAACGCATATATCGAGCGCTACAACCGCACCGTCCGGCATGAATGGCTCGACCAATACATCATCGAAAGCATCAAGGAGGCTCAAGATCACGCAACACAATGGTTATGGACTTACAACAACGACCGACCCAACATGGGCATTGGCGGCATCACTCCCGCCCAGAAACTGAAAATGGCCGCATAAGTTCTACGAATGCACCCCGCTAAAAATGGGGGATTACCAGAAGAAGAAGCGCTCCTCGGCGAGCAGAAGTCCTTACCGAGTACAGGAAAGACAAACCTCGAACTGAATCCCGAGCACATCATGGCGAACGCAGTCATAGATTCCGAGCTGACGCTCGGCTTCATTGAGGGCTGCAAGACCGTGCGATATTTCCTAATCATTCAGAAAGCGGGCCGTATAAACTGCAAGTAGCTTCGCGCAGACGTTGGGTGGGCAACCGCGCCGCCACCTCGAGGGCTCATACTCAGGCGACCTTAATCGCCAAAACCGATCCACAAGAAACATATGTGGCACCGTCAGCGCAGCGAGACCTATGAATATGATGCGCATTGCAGTGCCATGTGACATTGCTTGGAAGCTGCCTTCGGTAACGAGAATGGCAGCAAGCGCGGCAATTGTGACAAGTCCTGATAAAACGACAGCCATATGCATCGCGCGTCGTGCCTGTGGAAGTGCGGTAAGCGTCGCCCGGAAGTGCCTCACAGAATGCAGGCCGCAAAAGTAGACCGCGAAGAACACAAGTGGAGGAAGAACCGCCGCGCTACACCACAAGATGATCTGCTCAATCGCAGCCTGACCGCGCGCCTGGGGCTTTAGGAGCAGCGTTCCGATCAGCAGACACAATGCCAACCCACCGCCGACTGCGGCGACATCTGCGCAGACATCCGCCACGCCGGAAGGCGCAAGATAGGAAAACAGCCGCGTCACTGCGGAATGTTGCAACAGCGCTGGAGCGCCGATCGCCGCCAACCCGCCGGTCCAGCGCAAGGGCGACACCGCACGCGACCAGTCATCGGAAAAATGCACCACGGAATAAGACAGGAATGTGATCAGGGCGACACCCGGCACCAAAACCCAGGCCGCAATTACGGTAGCCGCGAGCCCCAGATAGACGGTGACGAATTTCAATTTGCCGCGCCACCCCTTCAGTGGCCAGAGCGCTTCCGCGACGGGCAGGTCAAGAGCTCCGTGCGGCAGTCCAAGGATTACGATCAGTGGAGCCAACAGCAGCAATTGCCGCCCAAGGTCGAGGTTCAGCGTGAGCTGCAAGGTGCTGGCCATTGCAGCCGACGCAGCAAAAACGACTGTTTGCCAGATTGGCGCGGCGGTCATGCCCTGGTCAGCGCCGCGCGCAAGAACGGCATCGGCGGCAGCGAAGTCATGACAGAGAGCCGGTCCAACGGATGGGTCGAGCCTGACAGGAAGCGTTCCAGCCGGTCCGGCGGCGCGTTACGGAACAGGCTCTCGAACAAAGCCGGTCCACGGTCGGGCATCGTTTGTAGCACCTGAAGAAAGACCCGATCCATGAAACGGGTGGCTTGACTGTCCAGCATCGGCCGGGGTTTGGCCCCGCTTGCCAGTGCGTCTGCGACGTGATCGGCCTGTGCTTGGATGCGGGCGAAAGCATAGCCTGTCGAAGGCCGCGCAGCACCACCGCGCAGCCCCATGCGAATTACGCTATCATCGTCCGGCTCGGCGAATCCGACCTCCATCGGTAAAGCGCCGCTTTCCTGACGCAAAATCTCTACATCACCGGGATCCAAATCGGCAATTTCCGCATCCAACCACGCCGAAAAAACGCTCCCGCCGGGCGATGCTGGAGCGAACGAGGTTACCTCGACCAGAGCGCGATCCTGCGCAAACGGCAGGGTGTAGACAAAGTCCACGCCTTCGCTGTACCCATTGCGAAATTGCATGAGATGGACCCGGTGCGCGTCGAATACCGGACGCTCTGTACGGATCTCCCGCCCCAGAAAGAACTGCCCATAGGTCGGGACCCGGCGCGGGGAACGCGTATCAACCACGTGCCTCGCACTCAGCGTGCCTCTGTCGGTATCGACTTGGTGGCCATGAGCCGTCTTGCGCACCTTGCCTGCCGAAGTTGCGACGACGAGGTCAGCTGATGGCGAATCCGCAAGCATCGATTGCGCCCGGTCGTAGAACGGCCCGGCGGCGACCGTCTCGTATCGAAGACCAGACGATCCACGGGCGACCAGCCCGCTTGGACCGGTGACGTCCCAATGAGTCCAAGATGCACGTACGCAATCTTCAAACGGATCAGGGGCAGTGCGCCAAAAGCTCCATGCACGATCATCTGTGTAGACTTCACGGGGTTCAAGAACGCACAGGCTTTGCCCAGACGATGCCAGACGCACCGCAAGACTGAGACCTGCGCAACCACCGCCGAGGATCGCAATATCCACATCAGGTCTCAGCATGCTGCCGATCCTTCCAAGCCAAAACTCGCGGGCGTAGACCCGACGCCGTGGCACCTGTAACCAAGAGAAACTTGCGCCAGGTCGGTACGAACACCCGACCCCTTGCAGGGTTGCAGGAATTGGCACGCAATTCGTCACCGATGCCCGCATACATCGCCGCCGCAGCCGTCACCGCCAGACGCAGACGCAGCGGCAGCGCAGGGAGACCCATGCGGCCCGACGCGTATAGTTGATCCGCTCGCGCAAGCAGTTTGCCTACAGCGCGGCGGACGTCCGCGTGCGCCTTTTGTCTGGCCCCTGCGATCGCATCAGGTTCGTGCGGACACATTGTGTAGGGAAGATACCGACGGCCTGCTTGCGCGTCGGTCATCACATCACGGCAGATATTGGTCAGTTGCATGGCCTTGCCAAGGTCGGCGGCCCGCCTGTGCCATTGCGGATCGACCTCGAAAAGCGCACAGACCATGATGCCCACGGTCCCGGCCACGCCCATGCAATAATGATCGAGCTCTGCATCGGTGGCGATACAGGTTTCGGCAGTATCGGAAGCCAAGGTCTTTACCAACGCGGCAAAGCTCTCCAGTCCCAAAGGCTTGCCAGAAAACAGGGTACGGGCCTCGATGGCAAGCGGATCAGTGCCTGCTGCGCTGCGCAGATCGAGTTCCAGACGGGTCAGGCGCGCAGATATGTCAGGCCCGCCGACGGTGTCGGCCAGATCGTCCAGTGTGCGACATAAGGCATATAGTCGCGCGATCCGCCCTCGATCAGCACGTGACAGCGCCCTTGTGGCAGGCGCAAAGCTTCGAGCATGATAAGATAAAGTTTCTTGTGGCGTCATGCCAAGACCGCCGCCGGAACCAAAGTGTCAAGGACCTTCGCCGACGACACCACACCGGGCAGACCCGCACCGGGATGAGTGCCTGCTCCAACGAAATAGAGGTTTTGAACTCCCTCACCGCGATTGTGGAACCGGAACCACGCCGATTGCGTAAAGAATGGCGACAGGGAAAATCCAGCCCCGTCTACCGACAGATAGTCGGATTTGAAATTCTCAGGCGTCATGGCGAACTCGGCCGTGATTGTTTCGGCGAGCCCCGGCAACATGGACTCGTCTAGAGCTGCCACAATCCGGTCGCGCAGCTTTGGTCCCTCGATTGACCAGTCCTGGCCACCTGCAAGGTTCGGTACGGGACAGAGCACATAGAAGCTGTCCTTTCCCTCGGGCGCAAAACTGGGATCGGTCGCGGTCGGTCGGTGGACGTAAAGAGAGAAATCCTCTGCCAGCAAATTGCGGTGGAAGATATCACTTAACAGCTCCTTGTAGCGTTCCCCAAACCAGACAGTGTGATGTGCAACGTCTGGCCATTGACGGTTGGCACCGAAGAACAGCACGTAAAGACCCATTGAAAGACGCCCATTGCTTGACCGCAATCGGACCAGTGGCGATTGCACACGAGCCGGTAGCATCTGGCGGTAGACATGGAGCGGATCCATGTTCGACACCACCACTTCAGCAGGTATTTCGTCTCCGTTATCCAGAACAACGCCGGTCGCGCGCTTACCATCCAAGCTGATGCGGTCGACGGTCGTGTTCAGGCTTATCAAAATGCCTTCTTCGCGTAGCAGCCGTTCTAGCGCATCGACCAGTGCACCGGTCCCACCCTTGGGAAACCATACCCCGTGGGTCCGCTCCAGATGGTTGATCATGCCGTATATGGCGGTGGTATCAAACGGGTTGCCCCCCACCAGCAAAGGCTGGATCGAAAAGGCGCGGCGCAGGCGTTCGTCTTTCAGGAACCGACCAACCATTGACCAGACGCTTTCGTAGGATCGCAGACGCAACAGGTGCGGAATCTGGCACAACATAAACCCGATCGAATGGAACGGTGCGGCGGCAAGCCGTTGGAACCCTACGTCATAGATCTTCTTTGACCACGCACCCATGCGGCGATAACCGTCGACGTCGGATGGCGATAGGCGTTCAATCTCAGCCTCAGTTGCAGCTTCCGTGGGTCCATAATCGAAGGTTTCGCCATCGTGAAAGTGAAAGCGGTACCACGGGTCAGGTTCTATCAGTTCCACGTAATCGGACATCCGCTTGCCGAAGAGTGCGAACAGCTCCTCGAACAGGTGCGGCGCAGTCAGCACGGTCGGGCCCGCATCGTGTCGAAACCCCTCGTGTTCAAATACCTGCCCACGCCCGCCCAGCCGTGGACACCGATCAATAAGGTGCACATCATAGCCGCGTGCGCGCAACCGCAGGGCAGCAGCAATACCTCCGAAACCGGCCCCCGCCACGATGGCACGCGGCTGATCTTCGATCATCGTGTCACGCGGCATCCAATAACTCCTGCAAGGCGCGGTCCATTTGGTCGGCGAGGTTGCAATAGGCCTGCCCTGACCCGGCAGGCAATTGGGCTGCGAGGATACGCATCTCCTGCAGCGCCTCGCGCGCTTCGCGACGGGCTTCACACGCCGCCTCGATCGAGCTGGCGCCATTGGCTTCGAGGATCAGGCAGATATTGACGCTACCGATGGCAAGATCGGCCTCGCGGTCTTTAATGTCGTCAAGCACTTGGTAGGCGATGGCGAGCCGCGCGCCGATAGCTTTGGCGGTCTGGTCGCCGGGGGCACCTGCGGCGCTAAGGGCAAGACGCATGGGCAACGCCAGCAAGGGACCGCTTTTTGCCATGGCGATACTTTTATATTCTCTAAGCGACCCGGCACGCGCGCGTAGATCTTCAGACTGGCCTTGTGTAGTCCGACTGATGGCATCGTGCATGATCTTGAGCGCGCGTGCCGGGTCCGGGTGTGCAGCAAGACTGGCGTAGGCGGCCGACATCATTAAATCACCAACGCAGATTGCAGTCGCTACGTTGAACTTCTGCCAAACCGTTGGCCGATTTCGGCGCGTTTTGTCGGCATCTTGCACGTCGTCATGCACAAGAGATGCGTTATGCAATAATTCCGATGCCGCAGCGCAGGACAGCGCGGTGGTGGTGTCGAGGCCAAGCCTCGCCGCCGCATCCAGCGCAATTTGAGCACGGATCCGGCCACCGCCGCCGTTCATGTGATGCGCCGCAGCCTCTGCTACAAGGCCGCTTCCCAGAAGGTCGCGCATCAGCGCCTCAGTCGCCTGGTCCCCACGGAGTTGCTGATGTGTCACGTCAAGCTCCGCTGGCTAGGCAAATTGCAATGAGCGACTGAAATTGCGCGAGAGCAAACATGGTGTTCGGTCGAAGTTTTCGACCTTTTCGCGACTTGATTTGGTGTTTTTGAGGGCGTGGCGCGATCAAGCATAACGTCGTCCTCTCATGAGTTGGTCGGCTTTGCTGTGAGGGCACAGGAGAAGGCTGAATAAGCTCTCCTCCTGTGCCGTGCTGGTCAGCCGCGCTGTGAGCCTGCTTCGGAACGGCTTTGAATGATCGCAACCTGACTCAGCATCAGTCCGAACACGGCTTTGGAGACCACATCCGAAAATGTATAGCCCAGCTGGCGTATCACCACCCAGTCGGCGGACTGATTGATCCCAGGAATGCCGGGGACAAGGTAGACGAAGCCGTAGATAAACCACGTAACAATGAGGAGCGTCCACGCCCGGCTCATCCACGGTTGGGCATCCTGCGATAGGGATTCAAGACCCGTTTTCACGCTGTCGTTGGCCACGTAGAGCAAGTAGAAGAACACAAGCCAAGACAGTCCACCCCAGATCCAGAATCCGGCGCCCGACCCTTGAACAAAGCCAGCAACCTGCGGCTCGTAGTATTGACCGATGTAGCCGAGAATGATCATTGCGGCGCCTGCGATCGTCAGCTTTGCCCAACGCTTCATGAACTCCGCGCCAGCAAACTGCAGGACAACAAGAAATTGTGTCAGAAGCATCGGCACGTCGATCAGCCAGTTCGCGTAGCGGTAGCCATTTGCAAAGATCTGCCCTTCTGCTCTGGTGTAGACCATTTGCTCCGCGTCGTAGGTAAAGCTCGAGTTCCACATCAGGTAAAGTAGACCGAGCTCGATTGTCGCCGAAACCATGACGACACCTGAGATATAGAAAGTGCGTCGGTATTTTTTTGTCGCTTCACTTGCCGTCAGAACAAAGTAGAGCAGTGCTGCGGCAAAAACTGCGGCAGTGAAACTGAAAGCGTGACGAATAACCTCGTATTGCCAATATTCAAAAACAAAGAAATTTTCATAATTTGGCATTTTACAGGTCCTTCGTTTTAAGCCTATCAGATTTGTAAACGATGCTCTGTGAAAATGGTTCCGTGGACGCAATACATTGCCGCAGTTGGGGTGCGCTGCCGCATCATCCGCTCTGTTTTTATGCAGATTATCGACGACGTAAGCTAAAGAACCTTAGTCTGTGCTGTTCGCGTTTTCGACATCGGTTTCTGTGCGTTCACGTGTGTTGTCGCCAGTCTCCAGAGAGGAGACAATGCTGCGTGCCACTGTTTCGTGTGGCATCACCACCTCATCAAGACCAAGTTCTTCGCAGATCGGCAAAAGCTCTGGCCGAATTATTTGGACCACAATGCGTTCGACCCCGATCGACCGCCCGACAGCGGCGCCCAGAATGTTTGCCTCATCATGATTGGTAAGCATCATGAGGACGTCTGCCCCGTCGCCTATCGCTTCCCGCAGGATGGAAGGTAGCGTGCCATCTCCATGAACCAGACCGCATTCAACTTCGTCGGAAATGTCGTCAAGCCGTTCCCGGCTTTGGTCCACCAGGACCGCCTCGTGCCCTTTGTCCATAACCTGCTTAAGGGTGGCGACCCCGAAGCGCGACGCGCCAACGACGATGATACGCATGTTATTGTCTCCTTTTCGATGCCAGGTACCTTCCACGGATCCAGGTTTTGGGCAGAAAAATCGCTATAAGCGCGATAAATTCCAAGCGGCCAAGCAGCATCGCCACGAGCAGAACTGACACAAGGTGTGGCGGCAGGTCTGGCGCCGTGATGCCTGACGACAATCCGACGGTTGAGACCGCTGAAACGACTTCGAACAAGGCTGGCAGAGCTGGCTGCGAGGCTGCAAGAAAGATGCTCCAGCAAATTAAAACCGTGGCGATATAAAGGACCAGAACGGCACCTGCGGCTGTAATGTCATCGCTGGTCTGACGCTTTCCCCGATCCCGGAGATGAAGCACTCCGTGCGTCGGCAATAGTAAACGATGGAAGCTTAGGCGCACCATCTGGATA
Source organism: Loktanella sp. SALINAS62 (assembly GCF_018263905.1). Classification (GTDB taxonomy): domain Bacteria; phylum Pseudomonadota; class Alphaproteobacteria; order Rhodobacterales; family Rhodobacteraceae; genus Loktanella. The sequence continues at coordinate 25,682 of NZ_JAAFZU010000043.1, forward strand.
GCAACGGCGATACGGCCAATTTTCATACCGCCTGAGGTAGAGCCAATATCGCCTCCGATCACCATTCCCACGAGCAGCAGCACGACCAGAAGTGGTGATGAAGAAACCGGTGCCGCGCTGAACCCCGCTGTCGTCAAACCACTGATGAAATTCAGGCTGCCTTCAATGACCGTTGCATCGGTATCGGGAAAAAGAAGTGCAGACACAAAGGCATAAAGGAGCGTTCCGGCGCAAACCACACCGATGTAAAGAACCACGTGACCGCTTGCGATGGCCTTCCGGAACCCGGCGCGCCAGAGCATAATGTAGAACAGAAATGACACCGAGCTCATGACGCAGATCCCCATTACGAAGACCTGCGCGGCGACAGAATAGCTGGCGAGGCTATCGGCCTGTGGGGTGAACCCACCTGTCGAAACTGATGCCAGCGCGATCGAAACCCCCTCCCACCATGTCGGGAGCAAAAAAAGACAACCCGCTACCGCAACGCCAGTGAGAGCGCCGTAGAAGGCCAGTAAAAGCTGCGCATGCTTGCGCATTGATGTCATCTTGTCACGCTCTTCGAGAGTGGACTGACCAAGTTCGCGCAACGCCGAAGTGTGGTCGTGCAGAATTGTCAGGCCGGCAAAGGCCAAAGCGAATCCGCCACACCATTGGAGCCAGCCCCGCAGCAGATGTGCTGCAACGGGCCACACTGTCGCATCGCGCGCCACAGACAGCCCAGTCGAGGTAATGCCTGACGTCGCCTCGAAAAACGCGTTCAAAGGTGACATTCTTAAAGCCAAAAAAGGCGGTGTCGAAATGAGGCAGGCAAGTAGAAACAGTGTTGCGAATAATACCACCGCTTCAATGCGCCGTGTGAATTTCGGCGCCGGGCGTTTATAGCTCGTGACCGAAATCGCCAACAGCACAGCCGATTGGGGCGCCAGCGCTGCGAATAAACCCCAGCTTCCGAGCGCCGCTGAGACAAGGCAGGGCGGAAGCACTACCGCAGAAAGCACCGGAGCTTGTTTCAAGCAAAGTCCGACGACGACACTGAACCGCGCAGAGTGGACCGCACCAAGCCTGCTCAAATACAAAACCGCTTATTCATTTTCATGAACAACAAACGCCGACTGTGATCGACAGTTCCCAGTTACCGAGATATGGGCAAAAGTTGGTGACGCCTGATCAGGCGGCGGCTTGAAGTTGGCGGATCCCGTCGCGGAACTCAACCCCTTGGACGATCTCTGGAATGCCAATTGATCGAGCGGAGTCGGGCCATCTTGCCGCACCTCCGGAACGCCGCCCCCCCCAGAACGTTGGTATTATAGTATGAAGTAAAAAAGAAATGAGAAAAATGGAAAACTTTCCCTTACTGGCCGCTTAGGCTCTGGGCACCTTGGGTATTGTTCTGGTGATTATACTGTTCGCCAAGCGCGCGATAGACAAGCGCTTGAGAAATAAAAACGCTACAAAATCCACTCTGTCGAAAGATAAGGACTCACATGGCACTCCGCCGGATGTATGACGCGGATTCTGCACCATAAAAGTATCTGTCGAGTCTGACTGCCCTGCCTGCCTGATAGAGTGGTTGATAGTGTCCACCATCGATAGATTGGATGGTTGCCGCCCTCCCCAGACGGCATCGCAATGTGCCAAAATGGTGGTCTGTAGGCCATTGTACAGAGAGGACTCATAATCCCGCACATTGACACAGCGAGGCATAGGAGAATGCGCTGGAGAGGGTCTCGTCGAGGAATATCTCGCGACCCAGTTAAATCCGATTGAAAGCACGTTCGCCACCGTCCGGCACCATCTAACACGTCGGCCTGAACCACTGACGTCTATGATTCAGTTTTTTGTAAGACTTCTGCACGCCATGCTGGCAAGCGAATTATCGCAGTGGTGCGGTCTGGGTCGGCTCTGACTTCAAAGTCGCCTCCGTGCAACTCAACCAGCTTGCGGGTCAACGGAAGTCCAAGGCCAAGCCCGCCTCGCGTGTCTTTGTGATTGAAACTTCCACCGACAACGAACGGTTCATATAGCTTCTCAAGCTCGACGTGGTCTCCGAGATTTCCGTCGTCAGAGACTTGAATTTCCAGGTTACCCTCTAAATCCCGAAACGCGTTCAAAGTGATTTCTTGGCCACCGTGATTGATGGCGTTGAGCACCAGCGCGTTGAGGGCAAGTCTGATTTGGTCTGAGTCGATCAAGGCTGACTGCGGCATCGACGCCTTGTCCACGGTAATCGATTTGAGTTCGCCGTCTGCACCCGGAAGCCGTAGATCTGCCATTTCTTGGAGGAGCGCATCCAACTCACTGCTTTGTTCGTTCAACTGCAGCTCGCCAGTGGTTGCGTCGCTGAACACGATGATCGTTTCAATCAGGCTCTTCAAGTGTTCAACTGACTTGCGTGCTGAACTTATCAGCTTCTCATTGGTGCCGCCTCCGCCTGAGGCTTCGAGCAGTCGTAGGCTCCCAAAGAGAATTGTCAGAGGCGTTCGCAGCTCATGGCCAATCAGCGCAATGAAACCGGCTTTTACAGCTTCATCCTCAGTCTTTTCGACAGGTTTGGGCGGGGTGGCTTCAAACGCCGCGACAACGGCTTTGCCCAACTCTGCAAGCACGGCCATTTGCTGGTCGGAGGGCTTTTCATGAGCGACCAAGTCGAGCGCACAAAGACTGCCGAGACGATGCCCAGAGGAAAGTACAAGCGGTACTCCGGCATAATACCGAGCTCCCGGACCTCCCTCGGCCACCATTGAATGCCGTTTGAACCGCGGGTCCTTACTCAAGTCGGGAACAACCAGTGGGGCATCGGACATGATGGTATACGTACAAAAGCTATTCTCTTTAGGCATGCGTTCCAAATCGATGCCGACAACCGATTTGTACCACTGCGTGTCATCTTCAACGATGCTTATGTGTGCGATAGGGCAGTCGAGTAATTTTCGCGTTGCTTCGCAGATTGCTTCGAAGACCGCTTGGTTGCCTTCGGTCAAACCAGGAACCGCAAGCAGGGACCGCAGGCGGGCTTCTTCATTGAACGGGATGGGGTAAGTTCGCATAATGCGACCTCGTTAAGCCAGAATGACAAGCACGGATGCAGCATAGCAGCGGATGGGACGAATTTAGGGCGCTTTCGTGGCGTTAAGTGAAAAACACGCCAAAGATATGCGCCCCGTGCTTGTTGGTCACAGAAACCGACACCGTTATCCCACCACTCGAAGAGCGGGGATTGACCGCTTTGTCTGCACCTCTGCCGCTCGACATGGACAAAAACCTTTGGTCATAAATGGCTGGTCAAATACGGCCGTTTTAGGTGAAACTACGGTCTATCAAATGTTGTGTTTTGGTAAGTTGGGCTTCCCGAGCCGCTTAGACAGCGGCCAAAGGCGGCGTCTTGGGTCGCCAGCGGCACTTCGGCGGATTCTGTTTCGCTATCAAGGGATTGACCATTCACCGTGGTTAATCCGCATGATCCGCACCGGGGCATCGGGCTGGACGGGATCGGCGCGCAAATTGAACGTGACGGTCTGGGGCTGGCCGAAGTTTGTGAACTCTGCGCGCACAGTGATCATGCCCCGCAGCATTGGCTGGTCAGGATCCGACATCACCCGAAAGTTGCTGATATCCGTGTCCTGAGCGTTATAGAGTGGGTCTGCTTGCCACTGCGTTTGCGCCAGGTCGTTTGCGATATCCGCCATAAAGAAGTCCAGCGCCCGCGATGCGCCGAATGGCGCCAAAGCCTCGCCTCGCATTGACTGCTCGTGGCGGGCGTAAAGTCGCCTGACCAGAGATACTGCGTCGGCGAGCATCCGGTTGCTGGTTTGATCCGGCGTCGCTTGCCCTGTCGCCTCCATCAAGAAACGCGCAGCGACCCAGCCGTGGCTTTGCCCGTTGCTCATCAGGCACCAACGCGGCGGCAGATCGAGAAAACTACGTTCGGCCTGTGACAGCATGATACCTTGGCCTTCGGTCATGAATGGCACGCAGGTGGTCTTGGTCAGTCCCATCGCATCTGAAGAAAACGATCCGATAATCGGATAGTCGGTGCTCGGTCCCATGCGCAGGTTCAACCAGTCGTCGCTGGCGACACCCGTTACCTGCCACGCGTCTGGGCCGTGCCCGTCAAACTGCGCGATAGCCTGAACCGGAGCGAGGGCGGCAAATAGCGACAAATGCGCGGTGCAAATACCCGTTTTCAAAAAGCTACCCATGAATGTTCCTTTGTCCGGGGCTCTGTTTTCTGCCGCCGCATCATCGGCGTTGATGGTTTTGACCGCTTACTGAGTCTCTTGTGACGAGGTGTTGAACGTGTTTGTGAAAAACGACATCAATCGATCGCTATGGTGCGCAACGTTCCGGCGTCGCGCATCAGCACGGTGCCCGAATCCGTCGCGGCGATAACGAAACGGCCCGATATGGACAGCGGAACGCGCGTCTCCGCGCCCTCCCATTCGAACGTCGGCGTCGATCCGCCGCCCTCGCGCATCGTGTGCTCGATATCGAACCGCAGGGCAGTTCCGGCGAGCCGCAGGCGCCCCTCGACCGTCCCGCCGCTCATCCGCTCGATCGTCACCGTGCCGGCCACGGCCTCGGGCATGACCATCTGGCTCTGCCCGGTGAAGGCTTCCTGATAGGGAATATAGTCGTAGAACGTGCCTTCGTATCGGCTGAAGATCGGGGCGAAGTCCGCGCCCTGCAGCCCGGTGAGCCGCGCCGGGTAGCTTCGCCCTTCCTCCAGGTCGTCCTCGGACACACCGATCAATTGCACGTGCACCTGCGCCTTCGCGTTCGCGGGCCAGCCCTCCCAGCCGTCATGGGCGACCGACATGCCGTCGAACCCGCCACCCATGACCGTGACCGGGGCTGGGGTGAAGAGGGAGATCACCAGATCGCCGCCAGCGCCACCGGGTCCCATGGCGGCCAGCGGATCGGCGCAGGCCAGCCCACCCGCGCGGATCCCGCCAAGTCTTAATTCGAGCGCGCCGATCGTGGGTTCGATGGCGGGCGATCCGCCGCCCAGTATGCCTCCCAAAAGCTCGCGGAGCTCGTCAGGAAGGTCGTCACCGGCACCCACGCCCGCCGCGAAGGCACCGAGCATCTTGTACATCTGCGGGTTGCTCAGGGCCTCCATCGTCTCCGCATCGCAAAGGCCGACCTCGCGCACGTCCACCTCCAGCTCGTAGAGGGCCGAGGCAAGCTCCGCTTGGGGCCGCGGCGCGAGCGCAACGCCCGCGTTGAACGTGCGGTCCGTGTCCGAGGGAAAGAAGATCAGGCTGGCCTGCAGCATTCCCTTCACCGTCCGGTGCAGGTCACCGTCCACGATCAGGTGCAGATCGGGCATCTTCTCCTCGACGTTCGGCCTGGCGGTGAGCGTGACCCTGACGGGACGGGCGTGCTGCGGAACATCAATGGTCCAGCCATGAGTAGCAAGGGGGTGAACCCGGCGGTCGGGAAAGCCGATCATGGCACCGACACGCCCCTTCGCGGTCCTCGCCTCGCGAAAAAGCCGGTCCATCCGCGCGCCCTCGGTGACAATCGTGCGCATGATCTCGGGGTAGAAATGATTGAGGCCGCGCGGATGATGCACCCGCAGCGCCTGGTCCAGCGCGGCGGCGACCTTGCCACGTTCGTTTGCCGCCGGGGCCGTAATGGAGGTGTAGAGAAGGTCCAGCGTCACCATCGCCCGGCTCGTGGGTCTGAAGTGCGGATTGCCGCCCGTTCCGCCGCGCGCAAGCGCCTCGGCGAGGCGGGTGAACAGGATGGCGTTCGACCGCCCGCGGTCGCCTCTCTCCGATCCGCTCGGGTTCTCCCGGGGCTCGCAGCTCGTGTCGATCTCGGTTCCCGACAGTCCGCCGCCGGCCTCGCGATCCTCGGGAATATGCCACGGAACGTCGAAGTCCCGCCCCGGAACGGCCGGCCGCCCACGGTAATTCAGGGCGAGAAGGCCGCCCGCTGCCCCGGCCAGCCCCTCCTGCAGCCACAGCGCGCAACTGCCAGCCTGATCGGGTCCGGCAGCGTAGCCCGCAGCGGCGCCGGAATAGAGCGCATGGCCCACCTGGCTGAGATTCGCGGGGTCCGTCGGGTCGCCCGGTCCGCCATCCGTCACCCTCGCCAGGAATCGGTCGAGCGCGACGAAATGATGGGCCAGCGGGGTCTGTCGCCAACGTCCCCCGGTCGCTCCCATGTCGTAAATGGTCAGTACATCATTGCTCTGGCCTAGTCGGGGTGGAGGGACCGCGTGCATCGCGAACCATTCCGATGCAACGGCGACCAGCGCCGTCCAATACGCCTTTTCCTCGTCGACCCCGCTGCTGTCCGGCTCCGAGCAAGGGCCAAGGAGTTCGCTTGGCAATCCGAGCATTTGTCGGTCGGACGCGGTGGTAAAGGCCGAGTCGCAGGAAAAGATGACATCGTTTGGCCAGGTCTCCGCCCTCGCCGGAGAGAGCGTGCAGCAACAGGCCGCGAGAGCCGCTGTCAGCACCTTCTTCATTCGACCGTGATCTCCGCCTCGGCCAGCACTTCAAGCGACGGCACGGCGACGTATTGAAGAAGGTATCGGCCTGGCAGCTCCGGCGCGGTCAGCGTCATCGCCTCGTCAGTGCCGCGCTGGCGCTGCATGGCCCATCCGGGTCGCCCGTCGTCGATACCGACGAAATCGTCGCTCGGATCGTCAGGCACGACTGGCAGGAGCACGTCGATCGGCGCGCCGGGCGCGAAGGAGTGAACCACGCGCAGCTGCGCGGGCGGGCTGGGTCCAGTGTCGCCGGGCGCGGAGACAATCACGTCATCGTCCGGAAGAAGCGTCGAGCCATCGAGAGTGACGGCGCCGGGCATGGCTCTCTCTGTCTGCGGCGGCCCCGGCTCCTCGCGGTTCATGCGCTCCATCACCACGTCGATCAATCCGGAATTGTCGGGGGTCAGCAACAGATAGGCGGACACCGGTTCGCCATCGCGCAGCGTGGCGCGGTGCTCGGCTGCGGCACCGCTGGAAATCTCCCATACGGTAACGCGGTATGCGCCCGCCGGCAGGTTGAAGGTCATGGACGGCAAGGCACCATGCTGTTCGGCAAGGCTGAAATTGCCCGGTCCTTCGATGACCCAGCGCGTATCGCCCGACGGCGGAGCCTGCTCGAAGCTTTGCGGATTCAGCACCGAAATATCGAGCGTCAGCTCCGCGGTCGCGGCCGGAGTAGCCGCAAGGAAGCAGATCGAAGCCGCCATAATCAAAGGGTTTGGGAACATTTTGCGCATCGCGTAAACATTGCAACGACAGATCGTTTCCATCCATGGGGCGAATGCCCTATCAAAGACCCATGATCCTGACCGCATCCGATATCGCTGTTCTGACAGCCCAACAATCCGCGCTTTTGTCCCACAGGCTCGACGATGAGGGGCGCGTCAGACAGATTCTGACGGCCCTGTCATCCCTGATCGGAGCGCAACGCAGCTTCGCGGCCTTCACGCTCGGAGCGCAGTTTCGGTTTATCAACAACGGTGCCGGCCCGCAGATCGAGGCCTATCTTGCGCGCGTGTTCAGAGGCTTCGACCGAAACGGCAATGCGCTGATGTGCGATCCCGAACTGGAAGAGATCAACCTTCGGCGCCGACAGATGGGCCCGGGCGTACATCACGAGGCGAAATTGCAGCTGCGAGAACGGATCGAGGCCAGCGCTTATTTTAAGGAGGCTTTCGCGCCGGCGGGAATGCATCATGTGATAGGTCTGACCGCGCCTCTGCCGATCGGCGAGGCGGTCTTCGCCTTCGGCTTCGACGGCGACGATGACCCGGGCTTCGCCGGGACGCGCGCGGTCGATCTCCTGCGGCTGGTCCTGCCCGCCTTCCAGGCGGGTTTCACCGCATGGGACGCGCGCGCCACCGCCCAGCAGGAACTCGAAGCGGCACTGGCCTCCGCACCGGACATGCGGCTCGTTACCCATGCCGCGCCGGAGACGACCGAAGCGATACGGGTAATTCCGGGGCCGCCTCTTCCTGGATATAACCGCAGCTGGATCACGTTTGAGACCAACTTTGCGACGAGGCCGGAAACTCGCGCTCGTGCGGCTGCAAGGCATGGGCTGACCGCGCGGCAGACCGAGGTGATGGGCCTCATGCTCGAAGGTCTCACGTCCGCACGAATCGCCGAGCGGTTGGGCATCTCGCCCCATACCGCCCGGCGACACTGCGAGGCGGTGCTGTCCCGACTCGGAATACGGTCCCGCGCGGCGATATGGTCGGCTCTCTCCGGAAATCGAGAGGCATAGGGCGATATCCCTATGCGCTATCCGAGAATTTGCACGACACTTTAGTTTTAATCCACTGGAGACCGTCGACGTGTTTGAAGGCCGCTTCCCGAAATTTCTGCTGTTTATCTTGCCTCTGGCTCCCACAACCGCGTTGGCCCAGGATTCTCCCGTTCCCGGCCTCGCCGAAGGTCAGGTGGACGGCGTGCCGTTCAGCATCCCGCTGGATTGCGCCCGTTGGGACAACGATCAGCGAATAATCTTCAGCGCCGGCGACGACGACGGCCGGCGCGATGACAATGGCGACGGCATGCGTCTGACCTTCAGCTATTTCGAACCGGCGGCGGCACGGACGAGTGGCACGCTATGGATCGACGATCGCGAACTGACGCTGAACTCCGGTTTTCGGCCAGGTCCCGATGCTCCCAAGTGGGACGTGACCGATACCGGCGCCGCCTTTTTGGGCCCGACCGCCGGGGCCGACAGCGCCGAGGTGTCCATCACGATCGACTGCGCCCCGCGCGCCGCATCCGAGCGCGGCTTCACCGGAACGGTCACGGGGTCGATCGATGGCATTGTCGTGGGCGAGGCCCTGTTTTGCGGGGCGTGGGATCAACCCAACGCGATCCAGGCCCGGACCGAGGAAGAGCAGGAGCCTTCCGTCGAACTTTTCGTGATGCGCGAAAACAGCCAGGGGACGATCACGGTCACGGCCGGGACCGAGGAATACCAGATCGTGGTGGCGCCGATCGCGGGCAGGGAATTCGGCATGTCGGCGGATCGGGTCACTTTCGCCGACGAACTGACGTCGCGCGGGACTGGCGAGACCTACGATGTCGATCTAACCTTCGATTGCACGGATCGCTGAGCGATGATCACGCGCGGTCGCGCAACGTTCCTGGCCAGTCTTATGCTTCTTGCGCCGTCGGCCTCACCGATATCCGCCGGGACACAGACGGCAGAAGGAATGGGGCATTCTTGTGTCTCGCGCGACGCCGCGCAGCAGGACGGCGGTGGCTGGGTTACCGGAACGATCGACGGTCACATCATCAACGAGGCGGTGGTATGCGACCATCCGAAGGGCTCGGGCGCCTTCTGGGCCGGGACCGTTGACGCCTGCGACAGCATCGTGGAAATTTCCCTCAACAGCGAGACTCGTGCAGGAAGGCTCGACGTGGTGACCGACGTCGAGGCGTATCGCATCGCTCTTGGCCGGAGTGCTGAAATCAGGGCGGATATATCGGAAGGCAAGCTCGCTCTCGCCGGCAGTCCGATGAAAAGCACGACCGGCGGGAGCTTTGATTTTGACCTGACATTCAATTGCACGGAAGGCTGAGCCACAATGTTTCATCTGATTTCCCGTCTCGCCGCCCCGCTTCTGTCCGTGGCGCTTGCAACCTCGGTCGCCGCGCAGGACGGGCGCACGACGTTGGTGCTCGATGGCTCGGGCTCGATGTGGGGCCAGATCGACGGCGAGGCAAAGATCACCATCGCCCGCCGCGCCCTTGTCGGGCTGATCGACGGATTGCCCGCCGATGCGGCGCTCGGCCTTGTGGCCTACGGCCACCGCGAACGCGGCCAATGCAGAGATATCGAGACGCTGGTGGAACCCGGCTCCGGCACGCGTGAGGACATCCTCGCTGCCTTGGATGACATCTCGCCGAAGGGCAAGACCCCGCTTTCCGAAGCCGTGCTGCACGCCGCCGAAGGGCTCGCCTTCACCGAGGAGCGGGCGACCGTCATCCTGATCTCGGACGGGATCGAGACCTGCGAGGCCGATCCATGTGCGGTCGGTCGGCGGCTGGAGGAGACCGGGATCGATTTTACCGCCCATGTCATCGGCTTTGACGTCGATGGCGAGGCGGCCGAACAACTCTCCTGCCTGGCAGAGGCAACAGGCGGCACGTTCCTGACGGCGGCGGACGCGGGAAGTCTGGCCATCGCGCTGCAAACGGTCGCCGAAGCGCCGGTTGCTGACTCCGTCTCCGTCACCTTCACCGCCGTGATAGAGGGCACGGGCGAGCCCATCGGCGAAGGTCTTGTCTGGACGGTGCAAGAGGACGGCACCGACATCGCGCCGCTGCAGGACGCGCTCGACGCCGCGCCGGTTGTGGATCTTCTTCCCGGAACCTACACCGCCACCGTTCTGTGGACCCGGACCGAGGAAAGTGCCAGCGCCGCGGTGACCGTTCCCACCGATGCCGCACCGTTCACGGTCACGCTCGAACTGGCGGCGCATCGACCCGATGCCACGGTCGCCCCGCCCCCCACAGCGCCGGCAGGGGCGAAGGTCGACATCGAATGGACCGGGCCGGGCGCCGGCCGCGACTTCGTGTCGATCGCCGAGCCGGACGCGGCGGGCGGCGCCTACGAGACCTATTCCTACGTCGAAGGCGGCTCTCCGGTGTGGGTGGAGATGCCGATCCGGCCCGGCTTCTACGAGGCGCGCTACGTGACGGCGGATGGCAACCGCGTGCTCGCCACTGCTCCCGTCGAGGTCGTGCCCGTCCCGGCCCGCGTGGCGGCTGCGGCGACCGCCCCGGCCGGAGCGACAATTCCGGTCGAATGGGACGGGCCGGGCTATAATCGGGATTACGTGACCGTGGCCAAGCCGGACGGTCCGGGCAATGCCTACGTGAACTATACCTATGTCGGGGCGGGCAGCCCGCTGAAACTGGTCATGCCGGGCGAGCCGGGATCCTACGAGCTGCGCTACGTGGCTGACCAGGACGGCACGATCCTCGCGCGTGCTGCGATCGAGGTGATCGATGTGTCCTCCACCATCGACGCGCCCGACAGCGCCGATATCGGTAACGCGTTGAATGTCAGCTTCACGGGGCCGAGATACGATGGCGACTTCTTGTCCGTCGCGCGGCCCGAGGACGCGCCGGGTGCCTACGTGAACTATACCTACGTCGGAGCAGGCAGCCCGCTGAACCTGGTCATGCCGGGCGAGCCGGGCTTTTACGAATTGCGCTACATTCTCGCGGAAGGACCGCGCATCCTTGTCAGTCGGCCCATCACTGTTACCGCGGTCGCGGCGACCATCGATGCGCCGGAGGAGGCGATGGCGGGCAGCGTGCTGCGGGTCGGCTGGACGGGTCCGGGTTATGACGGGGACTTCCTGAGCGTCGCCCTCCTCGAAATGGCCCCGAACGGCTACGAACACTACGCCTACCTCGAAGGTCCGGAGATCGGCCTGACAATGCCCGCCGAAGCCGGGACCTACGAACTGCGCTATGTCCTGGAGGAGGACTACAACGTTTTGGTATCGCAGCCGATCACCGTCACCGAGGCCATAGCCACGCTGGACGCGCCGGCCGAGGCGGTGCGGGGCACGCACGTCTCGGTGCGGTGGACGGGGCCGGATGGGCCGGGCGACTACGTCACGGTCGCGCGACCGGACGCGCCGGATACGGAATACGAGGATTACGCCTATACGCGCAACGGCGCGGAGCTGACCCTGCCCGTTCCGGAGGAGCCGGGGGCCTATGAGCTGCGCTACGTTCTCAGCGGCGGCCAGCGTGCCATCGCGCGGATGCCTTTCGCGGCGACGTTGCCATCTGCCCGGCTGGCCGCACCGCCGCAGGCTACGGCGGGCACCACGCTCCAGATCGCCTGGCAGGGGCCGGGCGGCGCGGATGACGCGCTGGCAATCGTGCCGGTCGGCGGCGATGACGGCGCGGCGCTTGCCCGCGTGCCACTGTCCACCGGCAATCCGGTCGCCATGGACCTGCCCGACGCTCCGGGTGCCTATGAGTTGCTCTATGTCCAAGGCGGAACAGCATTGGTCCGACAGACGATCACGCTGAACTGACGCGGAGCGGCGAAAGTCGTCGTCCCTGCCCGTGGTCCTGACCGGCTTGCCCTCAGCGCAGGACCGGGCATGTTATTCGGCCGCACCGGGTTCCGCCATCTGCCCCCTGCCCCGCTCTGGCGTCCAGTTGCCTGCGCGCTCGCCCAGCTTGCGGAACTTGCCCGTCATGTGCGACAGTCTCGCGTCCCATTCAGGATCCGGGGACTGCCCCCTCAATGGCGCGGAAATAGACTTGCAACATGCAGGCGATGGCGATAGGTTCGATCAGCGCCGCTTTCGCCGCCCAAGCGAACAGCAGGGCGAACACGACCCCGCCCGCCGACCACGCGCCGGGGATCACGTAGACCAGCGCCGCCGCCGGTGCCAGCATCACGATGAAGATGATCGCCGCCAGCCCGTAGACGATGATCGTCAGCCAGAAGGCGTTCTTCAGCATCGGTTTGTAGTTCTGTCCGTAGAGAACCAGCGCCGTCTGCGCGCCGCGCCAAGGATTCTCCGACCGTTCGCGGATCAGATAGCCGAGGATCACCTCGTCGATCAGGCCGACGGACAGGCGCAGGAAGGCGCGAACAATGACCATCACCTGATTGACGCCCGGGACCGGCAGGACGTTGGCGAGACCCTGAACCGATCCGGTGACCGCGCGCAAAACGCCCTTGATGAGAACATCGACACCAAACAGGACGTTGGCAGTCGCGAAGCGCTCTTTGATCATGGCCTGCGCATGGGTGATCTGGGCACCGCCCGAAGGCAGATCGCGCCCCTCCATCAACTCCACCATGACGGCAATATGACCCGCCTTGACGATGTAGAGAATGTACTGCCGCAGAAACAGGATGATCCCTGCCGTCAGAACGAACCCAAGCGTCCCGCCCCTGGCAATGCGACGGAACCGCAAAGCAAGTTGGCGAAAAGTTTCGGGAGTTGACAGTTCATTGGCGGAAACTCCAGTTTGGACTTTTCCCGCAGCATAGGGATTATGATACCTGCGTCATAGTGCATTCGCCCTATTCGCGGTGGACGATAGCTCGATCACGACTGCCTATCCAAAGCTGTGCCAGACTCCGTCTGCAGCATAATTCGATCCCCCGAGTGCCACCGGTCCCTTGATTGCGCCGCCAGGCACTAAAGGGGGAACTGGAGATCACGCTGAGCGTACTCGATCCTGCAACCTTCGCGCAAAGATCCCCGCCGGGCGGATCGCGCAATGACGCGCTTGTCACATAGCTGGCGCGGGCGGGTACGTGATCTCCAGCAGCGTTCCATAGGCGTCGAAACATACCGCTTCAAAGCCGTCCAACACCCGCGGCCGCTCAGTCGCCGAGGCCGTAGCCGCGATCCGTATCCCTGTCGATCCCGCGCTCCTTCTCGACCTCCCGGTCCTTTTTCGTGTCGCGCTCGTCCTCCAGCTCCAGCCGCGCGCGCGGCCTGTTCAGCGCCTCCCGTAGCCGCTCCTGCGCCCGGCTCCGGTCCACGCATTCCACGCCCGTCTCCGGCACGTCCCGATCTAGACCGTCCCGCCCGACGATCCGCGACAGGCGCTCCCGGCACCCAGAACCTCCGCAAACTGGCCAAGTTGGTGCCCATGCCAGTCCCCGCGTGACCGGGACTGGCAATCGGCTCAGTTTGGATGCTGGTCAGAACGCTCTGATCGCCGACTTTTTCAACAGTATCCGGACATTGCGGTCTTTCGCCGCGGCGGCGCGATCTGCGCTGCACCCGCGAAGGCACTCGGGAGGAACGGCGGGACAAAGCCATTCTTAGAGAAAGGGAGAAGATCAAGAAACTGATGATCCGGCAGCGCCGCTTACAACATCAAAAACAAGCAGCGTAATCAATCACACAACAGAACCAGAGCCTCCAATGTTCAAGCAGCTCTGATGTCCCATTTTATATGACGACGGACATTATCACTCGGCAGGCGCTCTCAAGACGGCGCAAGGCCAACTCATTTCCTTTAACCACCAATGTCATCGCCCGCGATTGGTTCCCGCATTTCTCGCACGCCCGCATGCATCAGCCCAGCCGGTCAGGCCCGAAAAGCACCCTTCCCGCACGGATGCCCAACGAGGAATAGGCAGGGACCAGAACCATCTGCAGCACTGACGCGAACAGCACGCCCGCCCCCAACGAAACTGCCGTGGGGATCAGGAACTGCGCCTGAACCGACGTCTCGAGCATCAGCGGCGTGATCCCGAGGAATGTCGTCAGCGTGGTCAGCACCACGGGCCGGAACCGCCCAAGCGTCGCTTCGACGATCGCATCGAGCGGCGGCGCGCCACGGGCTTCGCGCGCGCGGGTGAAATCGACGATCAGCAGCGCGTCGTTGATGATCACGCCCGCCAGTCCGATGACCCCAAACAGCGAAAGGATCGTCAGGTTCAGCCCCAGCGCCGCGTGCCCCAACAAGGCCCCGACAAAGCCGAAAGGGACCACCCCAAGCACGATCAGCGGTTTCAGATAGCTTCCGAAAGCCAGCGACAAGAGTGTATAGATCGCCAGAAGGGCAAGACCGAAATTGGTGGCCAGCGCAGGCAGGAAACGCCCCTGCTCCTCCTGCTCGCCGCCTGCCGACACGCGCAGACCGGGATAATCCTCGCGCAGTCCCGGCACGACCTGCGACATGACGCGCGCGGTTTCATCGGCGCCGGTCGTCACGCCGACATCCACATCGGCCAGCAGCGTGGTGATGGTGCGCCCGTCCACGCGGGTGATCGCCGTCGACGCAGGCTGGAACGACAGATCAGCCAGCACCGTGATCGGGATCATCCCTTGGGACGTCGGAATGCGAAGCCGCTCCAGATCGGCAACCGAATTGCGCTGGTCTTCGGGCAGGCGCAGGCGGATGTCGACTTCCTCGCGATCACGGGCGAACTGATCAACCAGGACGCCGAAGAACGCGCCACGTACCTCGCGAGCGATATCGGCAAGCGTCACCTCATAGGCGCGCGCCGCGTCGCGCAGCGCAATCGTGATTTCCTGAGCGGACGATACGGAATCGTCGCGAATGTCGAACACGCCCGCGCGCTCGGAAAGCGCCTCGCGCAGGCGCGACGTGGCCGCATCTCGTGCGGTCTTGTCCTCTGCAGCGATCTCCAGGTTGATGGCCGCCCCGACACCGACCACTGACGAGGAAAATATGACCTCCTTAGCACCCGCAACTTCGCCCACCTCCGCGCGCCATGCCTGTTTGAACGCCTCTGCCGACGTCTCGCGCATCGCCGAAGAGCGCAGACGCGCATCGATCCGCGCGGTAGAGGACGGATTGACCCCGCCGGTGTCGTCAGGCCCGCCGTCGGTGGAAAAACCGATGGAAATTGCTGTTGCCTCCAACAGACCTTCTTCGTTCAGATCATCCGCCGCGCGCTGTGCCGCCGCCACGAAAGCATCGGCACGGGCGCGGGTCGCGGCCTCCGACGTGCCTTCGGGCAGGTTCAACTGGGCGGTGACGAAATTCCCCTCGATCGACGGGAAAAAAACAAAGCGCACGACGCCCGCCGCCAACAGCCCCGCACCCGCCACGGCAATGGCCACGCACACCACGATGGCGAAGACGGGATGGCGCACGGACCCTTTGACTAC
>NZ_JAAFZU010000043.1:41403-76792 GCF_018263905.1 Loktanella sp. SALINAS62
GAAAAGCGCCGGGGCTTGGTCAGGCGGATATGGCTGAGATGCCGCGGCAGCACGAAATAGCTTTCGATCAACGACGCGGTCAGAACGAAGATCACCACTGCCGCGACTGGCTGGAGAAAGCTGCCGGACGAGCCGGGCAGAAACAAAAGCGGCGTGAAGGCGCAGATCGTCGTCGTCACCGCGAAGAAGACAGGTCGCCAGACCCGCAGCGCGGCACGTTCCGCAGCTCCCTTCGCCTCTCCTTCCTCAAGCTCCACGAAAGTGTTCTCACCCACGACGATGGCATCATCGACCACGATCCCAAGTGCCAGGATGAACCCGAAGAGTGACAGCTGGTTAATCGTTGTTCCGAAAAACGGCATCGGCGCGAAGGCACCGACGAATGCCACCGCGACCCCTGCCGCGACCCAGGCCGCGACCCGCAGATCCAGAAAGATCATCAGCAAGGCGAGGATCAGCGCTAGCCCGATGGCCGCGTTCTTGGCAAGCAGGTCAATGCGCTCCCGCAAGGTCGCGGCCTCGTTGCGCCAGACGGTCGCCTCGACACCGGGGGGCAACCGCGGGCGAAATTCCTCCTCTAGATAGGCCAGGGTCGCGTCGGCCACGGCCAGAACCTGTTCCGATCCCGCACGGTTGACCGAGACGAAAACCGCAGGTTCGCCCGACACCGTGGCGGTAAGGTCGGCGTCTCCCAGCGTCTCACGGATCACGGCAATATCGCCCAAGCGCACCTGTCCCCCCGAAGGCGAGATGAACAGCATCTTCTCGCGCAGCGCGTCCGCGGTCACGGCCTTGCCTATGGTGCGGATCTGGACGTCGCTTTCGCCGGTATCGATGGCACCGCCCGACAGATCGAGACTCTGCGCCGAAATCAGATTGCCCAGCTCAACCAGTCCGATGCCATAGGCGCGCAAACTGGCGCGATCGACGGCGATCTCGATCAGATCGACTGGCACCCCCAAAAGCGAGACCTGGCTTACAGCCTCCTGCTCCGTCAGCCCGTCGCGCGCCAGTTGCGCCAGCGACTTGAGCGTTTTGATGTCGACCGGACCGGAAATGGCGAACTGAATGGCCAGCTCCGTCGGATCTACTTCCACGATCCGGGGGCTCTCGGCGGCATCCGGAAACGTCGTGATACGCGCCACTTCGGTCTCGATGTCGTTCTTGACGGTCTGCGGATCGGCACCGCCGACTAGGTCGGCCGTCACGACACCCACACCGGATTGTGCTGAACCCGACAGCTTGCGCACCCCTTCCAGCCCTTCAAGCCGCTCTTCGATAGGCACAAGGATCGCGTCCGCCACCTCTGTCGGCGTGGCGCCCGGATACGCAACCGTCACGGTGACGGCGCCGGTGGCGATTTCGGGAAACGTGCGCACCGTCGTCGTCAGCGCTGCGGCGATGCCCGCCGCCACGAGGGCCGCCATCAACAGATTGGCTGCGACCGGGTTGCGCAAAAACCAGCGTATCGCACCGGTCATTCCGCGTCCTCCGTCTGGCCCGCGGTGCGCACCGCGATGCCGTCCGCAGCCCCGGTCAGGTCACTGACCATCACCAGATCGCCCGGCTGCAACGACCCTTCGACGACCACGCTGGTCTCCGCACGCCGTAAAACTTCCACGTCGATGCCGCGCAGCGTCGCGGACTGGTCCTGCGCCCCCGTCTCGACCCGCCATATCCTGTCGTTACCCTTCAGCGCGCGCGCAGGAACCGCGACTGCACGCCGCCGCGAAAGGTCAAGCGGGATCTTCAGCTTCAGAAGTTCACCGACGAAAAGCGCCCTGCCGCCGACGACCGAAGGCTCGAACGGCCTTTCGATCTGCACGATCAGCGGCACCGTGCGCGTCGCGGATTCGATGCTTCCGCCCACCCTCGTCACGACACCGTAGGCCAACGGCTCGGTCTCGCCGGGATTGGTCGCCGCGCTTACGGCACGGATCTCGACGCGCCCCCCGACGGCACGTGACGCCTCGCCTAGAAGGCGCAGATCGGCAGGCGTCAGGCCGAAATCCACCTCGGCCGCTGCGGCTGCAACCAGTCGGCCCAGCTCCTGACCCCGTGCGGCAAGGTCGCCCTCATTCGCCGTCGCCGCCGTCACAAGCGCGTCGAAGGGCGCGCGCACTTCCGCATCATCCAGCCGGGTGCGCGCGGTGACCAGACCTGCGCGCGCGGCCGTTAGGTTGGCTTGTGCCGATGCCGTGTCGACGATGGCACTTTGCAGCCGCGCCTCCGACGCAAAGCCCTTCCCTTCAAGTTGTCTTTGCCGATCCCTCTCGACGCGCGCCTCCGCCAAGGCCGCCTCGGCCCGCGCGATTGCGGCCTCCGCCTCGCTCACGGCAGCCTGCAACTGCTCGGTTTCAAGCCGCAGCAGAAACTCGCCCGCCGATACGAAATTGCCACGCCGGAAGGCATCCGCCACGTCGGCGATGCGTCCGTTGATCTCGGACGAAACCGTGACTTCGGACATCGGGCGCAGAAATCCCGTTTGCTGCAGCGACGTCCGCCCCGGAGCTGCGACACGTGCAGTCTCGATCAACGGCGGCGGAGGGGTCTCGCTGGTCGGCGCGTCCTGCGCCGCGATCAGGGTGGCCATCGTCCCGGCCCCAAGCGCAAGCGCCGCTAGCCCGCCCAGCAGCCAGGGCCAGCGGCGACCCGATCCTGCGTCCTCGTCTTCGGGGTCGGACGTACGGCCCGGCTGTGGCGACAGGGCCGGGCCCTGAGCGTCCCTAGATGCGTCGTGCATCTCGTCAGAGGTGTCATCGGCATCACGCATGCCCGAGCCCGTCTTGTCCGAGGCGCTCGCATGGCCCGCGCCGCTACCCACAGCCTCACCCATCGCCGCTTTGCTCGCCGCCGTGCGCATCCTTGACGATGATCGATCCGTCAAGCGGATCAATCGAGATTTCGGTAATGGCGACACGCTTGGTCTTGGGCGGCGCGCCCACGCCGATTTCGGACAGCGGCAGGAACCCGTCAGGCTCTGCATATACAAGGGTCTGCGCCTGCGCACCATCCAGATGGATCATCACGTCGACCACTTCACCCAGGCTGTCGCCACTTGCCGAACGCACGGGCTGACCCAGCAGTTCGGCCAGCGAGATGATCTTCGAGGACAGCTCAATCCCGCTTTCGGTATCATCAGAGCTGGCCGTCGACGTGGCGGGACCGGCCGCCTGCGGCTCCGATACCTCCCGCTCGGCCGCCTCGGGCTCTGCTGACCTTCCAGGGCTGTTCTGCTCGGGCAAAACGACGATATTTTCCGGAGTTTCCGGCGCGATTTTGTCGATGTCCGCACCTTCGGTGTCACCCGTACCCGTGCTCTCGTTCTCGCCATCGTCGTTCTCGCCATCATAGATAAAAACCGTCGCCCCGGCGTCCTGCCTCGCACTCGTCACGTCATCTTCCGGCCCCGGTCTGACCTCGTCACCCGTGCCGCTCTCCGGCTCCGGCACGATGCCCGTGGTCTGCCCGTCATCGGCAGCCGCGACCTGCTCGGCAAAGCTACCGTCGGTCGCCGAGCTGTCCAGGGCGGTCGTCTCTTCCGCCGCCGCACTTTCGGCCACCGCCAGCATCTCGCCGACCATCGGTGGCAACAGAACCCGATCGATCCCGTGCAGTACCCCATCATCAATCGCAATATCACTGACCCGAACGCGCGCATCCGTTGCAGTTCCGGCAGCGAGCGCCGCATCCACGGCACCTACGTCATCTGAAGGCGAAGGCCGCAAGGTCAGCGCCCCTGCGGTGAAGCTGACCACGAGCCTCGCGTCCTCGTAGAGCGGCTGCATCTCGACCGGCAGGTTGTCGGCGGCATAGGCGCCCGAAGGCACAATATGCATCGCGACGATCGCTTCCATCACATCCGCCGCCTCGGAGCTTTGCAGCCGCGCGACCAGCGCATCGGGCAACCGGCGGAATGCCTCGTCCGTTGGTGCAAATACCGTGCCCCCTCCGGCTATTGCAAACTCCTGTGCAAGATCCGTGTCAGAGAGCGCTTCGCCAAACATCGAAAATCGGCTGTCATCGGCCAGATACGAGGGCAAGGATTGCGCAAGCGTCAGAGCGGGAAAACAAGCGAATGTAAGAACAGTCGCGATAAAGCACGTCGGGATAGGTTTTTTCTGCATGCAAAAAGAACCACCGGCGCGTCCCGCTGGTTCCCCGGGATCCGCCGCGCAGAAAGCCTATTTTACAAAGCTATCGCACTTTTGCGACATTTTGCCGCGATCACATCGAGCCTGACTGCGCGATCGTCTATATTATACAGTATTCATAGTCACTTTCGGCCCGAAGCATGAGCGTAATTGGGCTGCCTCTGTTCCGCCACCGCACTGAACCTTCGGAAACTGGCAAAGATCTTTCCTGCACCGCAGAAACCGCAAAACGCCTGACCGGCGCAGGTTCTCACTGGTACCAGAATTCGTCACCATCAGGCCAGCGCCGCGCGAGCTTTTCATCAGGATGTCGCCGACGTCGACACCGTCGATCCTGATCGTCGCCAGTCGACGGTTCCCGGTGCCATCAATCCCGAAGGTCTCGATGGTCCATGCGTGGCCGTTCAACAAAGCCTGCAATCGCGACGTCGCAGCTTCAGCAAGAGCGGATGACGCATAAGCGGCACTTGTAGCAAGTAAGCTCACGGTGGTGAGGCCAATGAGCAGGTGGCGTGGGCGGCCCGTGATCTCGGCCTTCACGACGCAGGCGAGATCAGGAATTCATCTTTGGTGTGCCCGTTCTCAATGGCCTCTTTCATCCAGTCAGGCTGACGGCCACGGCCGGTCCACGTCTGATCGGAGTTCTCGGGGTGACGATACTTCGGTGGTGACGCTGCTTTGGTTTTCTTGATCGACGCACCGGTCAGTTCCGCGAGGGTAAATCCGTGTTCACGGGCAACGGCCTCTGCGGCTGTCAGCGCCTCTTTGCGCTGCTTCTGCTCATAGCCATCGATGGCTTTTCCGACATCTTTCTGCGGCTTCTTGAGGTCATCCAGCGACATGCTGTTAAGGTCGATGCGGCTCACAAACGGGAGGGCTGCCGCGTAGCCGATCCAGAACGCGCTGCACGGGACATGGCTGGGCCACCCGCTCCACCCGGCGCTGCCCATGGGTGGCTGGACGCTGGCGGTGGCGCTCGAAACGGCTGGGGTGTTGGGGATCACGCGCGATCTGCTCACCAGGGCGCGGGCGGCAGACATCGCGCTGAGCGCAGGTGTGATCGCAGCCGCCGCAACCGGCCTTGCCGACATGCGCCAGATCCACGGCCGTGACTGACGCACCGGTCTTGTGCATGCGGCCCTGAACTCGACCGCGCTTTCCCTGAACGTCACGTCGCTGGTGCTGCGCCGCCGTGGTCGCGGCGGCGCCGGTCGCGCGTTGAATGGAGAGCACCGCGGTTCTCAATGGCGACAAGAACGTTGAATTCACTCGGAACCTGCTCAGAGAGGAACCTTTTTCCGACATCATAGGTTGAAACCCATCGAAATCTTCAATGTCGAACGGTCGGCGGCGCGCCATGCGAACAACTTTAGAACTTCAACGTGCTGCACTTGCCGATTTCGGCTTGTTCGCCTTTCGATGTAACGACATCGATGATTTGCTTCACCGTGCCACCGAACTGGTCTCATCCGCGATAGATGTGCCCCTTGTGAAGGTGCTCGAGCATTTTCCAGAGCGTGGTGAGATGCTCTTGCGCAGCGGCGTGAATTGGCAAGCGGGTGTCGTCGGCCAGGAAACCTTTGGAGACCATGAGAAGTCGCCAGGTGGCTATGCTCTGAGATCCGACACGCCCGTGGTTTCTCCGGATCTGGATGCGGAAAATCGGTTTGAAACGCCCGACGTGCTACGGCGCCACGGCGTGAGAAGCATGGTGAACGTCATCATCGCCGGCGAAGGCGACCCATTTGGCATTCTGGAGGTTGATTCCCAAGAACTGCGCGAGTTCAGCGACGACGACGTGGCTTTCCTGCGCACTTACGCAAACCTTCTTGCTGCAGCCATCGAGCGGGTGAGATCGCACAGAGAACTGGAGCGTGCTGCCAGAGAGCAAGGTGTTCTGGCAAGAGAGTTGGGGCACCGCGTCAGAAATTTGTTTGGCCTTGTTCAAGCACTCGCGTCTCAGACATCGGTCACTGGCCGCACAGCTGCAGAATTTCGCGACGCCTATATTGATCGGCTCCAAGCTTTGTCGACTGCTGAAGGACTCGTATTCGAAAACGCTGACGAGCTTGCCGATCCGCTGGAGCTTGCGCATGAAATTCTTGCGCCGCATAGGCAGGACGATCCTGACAGGATCACGATCGAGGGGACTTCGGTTGGATTATCGTCGCGGCAGGCTCGCATGTTTGGCTTGGCTCTGCACGAACTTGCGACGAATGCAGCAAAATACGGAGCCCTTTCCGTCGCCGGTGGGAAAATACATCTCGAATGGCATCTTTCGGGTGCTGAAAGGGGTGCAGAGCGGCTGTCGATGATGTGGCAGGAGGCAGACGGCCCCGAGATCACCCCGCCACAGCGAAAGGGCTTCGGCACCCGTTTACTGGAGGATGTCGTTGCACATGAACTGAACGGCGAGGCCGAGCTTTCATATAAGACGTGTGGCCTGCAATATCGCCTTAAATTTCCAGTGGACGTAGAACAATGACGACCAGCAATCCGCCTCATAGCTTTGCCGGTCGACGGATACTTGTGGTTGAAGACGAACGGCTGATCGCGCTCGATGTCCGCGACATTCTCGAAAAATTTGGCTGCGTGGTGCTTGGTCCCGTCGCGACTGTTGATGCAGCGCTTCAGCTGATAAACGACGAAAATCCGGAAGCCGCTGTCCTGGACGTGCAACTGAACGGTGAAACTTCCGAGCCTGTCGCACATGCCTTGCGTTTGGAAAATCGCCCCTTCCTCGTTTTGACGGCTTACAGTCGCAGACATCTGACCGGCGCGTTGGAGGATGCTCCTCTGCTGAATAAACCGGTCGATGAAAGGAAACTGCGGGCTAGTTTATCTGATCTGTTTTCTTGACATGAGGGCGTCATCCGCGACAGCGGCTTGACATTGGTCGCTTTCCGTTCGACTGATGAGAACAAATAGCGAGCATTTGGAACGACGGATGCCTGTCTATCCGATCACCGCCCCCGTGCCAGCGGAGGGCCGCCTCGTCCCCTTGCAACGCAGCTTCGCCAAACCGGCCACTGGTGCATCGTGCAGCATCTTGCGATGTGTCATGCGGATGATGCTTGAGAACACCCACCAGTTCCCTAAAGACTTGTGGCCTTCGCGGGGCCGATCAAGGCAAGCGCCCCGTTGATCTTGTAGTTACCCACAAGTTCGGTGCGACGAATTGATTCACCTATGAAACTTGGTCTTGTCCCAGAGAAACCGATCATGATTCGTCAGGTGGCACCAAATGATTGAGGTGCGGACATGGGACAGAATTGGGTGGGAACGGAAAGGGTGGCCCTTTGGCTTATAAATGTTCCGAGCGAGCCTTCCGCACCTACTTCAGGGCATCATTGAGCTAAAATGGCTGACAACGAAGAAAGCGACGGGCGAGAGAAATATCAGGAACTGCTTCAGGAATTGCGCACGATCATTCCGGGAGCACAGGTTCTGTTTGCCTTCTTGCTCACCGTGCCGTTTGCAGCCCGGTTCGAGGAGGTTGATCATCTTGGGAAGCTCGTCTTTACGGTATCGTTGCTGACGGTCGCATCCGCGACGATTCTGTTTATGGCGCCAGCCGCTTACTATCGCCTGACTGATCACCGGGACCGACCTGGCCGGCTACACTTTGGAGTTAAGACCGCACTTTCGGGCCTATTTTTGATCGCCGTGTCGATAACATGCTCCACCTTTGTCGTCGTTCGTTTTCGTTTCGAAAGCACTATTGCCGGATCTTTGACCGCTGTTGCCGTTGCGGCATTTGCGATGACGTTCTGGGGCATTCTACCGCTTGCGAAGCGGCCTTAAGAATACGGGTAGTGGAGCGGATGCAAATCAGCACATATTGAGGCAGGGTCTCATCCGTCGACCGCCCTTGCTGCCATGGCGGCGAGCCAACCGGGCAGCAGCGGCTTCAACGTGTTCTGGATGTGGTCATCTGCTCTGCCTTCCTTGATCAGCTTCAGGATTTTCTGATCATCCTTTGAGAGCGCCCGCTTTGGCCAAGCGGCTGCGATAGTGCTTGCCAGGGCAAAACCAGCGAGCCAGTCTTTGAATTGGTGTGCCGCGCGTTTCCTCAGGCCCGACCCAATGTCCCCGTCGAAGACGACGATTTGAATATCACCGTACCGCAGCATGATGATGTCGAGCACGCGCTGTACTTTGTTGTCACCGGGAAACTCGATGCCACCCAAAAGTGGCGGCAGCCATTCTGTTGGCGTCACGAACCGCGGCGCCACGATGACTGCCGTCAAATAACCATCAATCAGATCCGGACTGAGCGGGGTTTTGCGCAGCAGGCGCTCCAGCTCGCCTTTCGATTCGGGCGCGATGTCAGGACCCACGTCGTCGTCGGTTTCCGGATCGTCCAGTGAGGAAACGCCTTCTGGGCCCAGCCCTTGACTATCCTGTTCTGCAACATCCAGCGTCAGAGCGACGATCATCTCGAAGATCGGTATCTTTTTGAGTGCCCGGCCGGTGTCCAGAGCATGCGCGACGGCCGCAAAGACAAGCCACGCATCGCCACCATCATGGCGCAGAATTGCCGCCGACCTTGAAAAGAGCGATGACCAGAAGCCGCGTTGCGATTCCAAATGCGCCCAGACCACCTGCGTGGCCTGACGCTCGGTCCTGACCTCCTCCAAAGCTGACGAGAGTTCCGCATCGCTGACAAACCAGCTCGAAGATATTTCGTGGTCCCGCACCCAAGAGATGCTGCGGCCAATAAGTTTTCCACGTTTGGCCGGAGATAAATCGGCCAACTGGGGGTCCGGATCTGCGATATTGGCTGCCGTCGCAGAGGCGATATCGGATGGTGAGATGTCGCGGAGTCCCAGCATCTCTGCCACATCCAGAAAGCCCGGTGCGGGGGGCACGTCTGCAGCGAGACCCTCGGCAAGTGCCGCGGCCAGTGCTTCAGAAAGATAATTCACCGGCACCACATGCATCGGCATCGACCCTTCGATTTCAGCGAGCGTGCGCCGCTGATCGCTGGCACTGCTGCAGGGGATGGCATAGGCGTCCTTGATGCCGTGACCCGTCTTGAGCAGAAGTGCCGCAATGCATTTTTTGCTGCCGCAACTGACGCTCGCCAGGATGCTCTGACTGCCGGTGCCGTCGGGCAATGACGACACCAGTCGATGAAGTGTCCATGACCGGGGGGCAGACCCACCAGAGGGTTCGCGCCGCAGCGCTTCCTTGATCCCCCGATCCAGGATCGTCTTGGTCTCCGGATCTGGGATCCACTTGCGCAGTTGGATCAGATCGGAGAGCACCCCTGCATCCACGCCGCCCGCCTGCGCAAGGTCGGCAAACCCTTGGGCCGCTGCGGTGCGCATCCCGCCGACCGGATCGAGCAGAAAATACCGTCCCACCGAAACCAGCTTTGAAATTCCCTGAGCAATCATTTCGTTCACAAAGTGGGCCGCTGCGGGCCTTGGCATCGCCCCTAAGGCTTCCCGCAAGACCATGTAAGCCGGATAGCCCGTGACATTGTCCGGGATCAGATCACGCATCAAATCTGCAATATCGGGCATGTCCATGGTCGCGATGTCTGCATCATCGCCGGCGACGTCGGAACTAAACCGGATCCCATCGGGCGGCTCCAAACCGGCATCGATAAACGCCCGGCACAGTCCCATCTTTTGTCGGTTGTCAAAACTGTGCGATGCCGCTTTCGTATCAAGCCATCCATCGACCAGCGAAAAGATGCCCTGCGCGTCCTTTTCGCGGTTTTCGCGGTTCATGCGCATGGCAGCGAGAACAGCACTGAAGAGCGCGAGCAGATCGTCGGGTAGCTCCCGCTCGTCATCCATTAGCGTGAGCATGCCAGACACCGCATGACGATTTGACGCAATGCGCGGCGCCCAAAAGTCAGCCCACCGATAAATCAGGTGGTCATCCCCCTGTCCGGGCCGTTCTGCGATACACGCTTGAAGTATATTCTGTCGCATGCCGGTGATCTTATCGATTTCGGAGGCCGGATAAAGGCCCGGATTTTAGGTTCCGACAAAGCCATGCCCATGCGCCCGCGGCCAATGTGAAGACATGAATAGTGACCATCACCCCCGACACAAAAACACTGGAGTCGATCTGTCCTCCTTTTCGCAGCGCATCTCCAGACGACTTGTACGCGAGGCGCGATCGCAGACCACCACCGGTCCTACCGAAGACGGTGATAAGCGTTTACGTCCTCCAGTACTGGTATGGCTTGACTGATACGACGGTCGACCGGACGTTTTTCAGACGCAAAACAGTTTATCGCTTCGTCGATCGCGTTGGGCGATGACCGCAGCCGAAGGACCCGGATCAGGCGGCTTTCGGACCGCCTTCTTGTCTCAACTGGTTTTGGGCGCTGTTCATTGTATCAACCAACGCAGCTTGCGCTGCTGCCCCCAGCTTCCCCTTTGGTTTTGCTTTTGCGGGCGCCTTTTCACGCCGGCGTTGTGGAACGGTTGTTTTCGGTTCACGCGCTTTCGTCATGTTCACATCGCGTTGTTCAATCTCAACCTTCTGCGCCTCTGACGCCTTTGTCGCGCGTTCCCGAACCTCCGTCATGGTCATGGCACGGCGCTTCGGATCGTCGGCTTCAGGGTAAGGGTAGACGGTCTTATCCTGAGCTTCGTAGATCGCTCGGATCTGCTTTGACTCATAGTATTTGATGCGGTCGCCCAAAATCGGGTTCTGGCTATCGGGAACAATCAAAATCTTGTTGGGGTCCATCTGCCGGATTTCCTGCTTCGTCAGAAGCGGGCGCTTTTCCGTGCCGGTCGTGACACCGCCACCGCCAAAGCCGACAGTCTTGACCTCTTTCTGACGGTTCTTGGTTGATCCAGTTCGATCCCCGAGCAGGGTTTCAATTTCACTGGCCGTGCGGTCTTCCTTGGGCGCAAGATAGAGTTTGACCTGACAGGCGCTTTCGATCGCCTGCACTTCCTCCGGGGTGTATGGAACGGACAGAAGGCCGGGAACCGACTGAGTGACGATTGCGAACCGTCCACCGTGACCAGCCGTTTGTTTCATGGCCTGGACGACAAGGGGCATGTGGCCCAACTGGTCAAACTCGTCCAACAATATGAACACTGGAAAAGGCTCGTCGGACTCCGGCTTTGACGAACGCAGGAATGAAATAAGGTCTGCAAAGAAAAGCCGGATCAGGGAATTGAGGTCCTTCACATCGTCGGACAGCACTTCCAGATAGATCGACATTGGCGTGCGACGCATCTCCCTGAAGTCAAAATCGCTTGTGCGTGTGACGCGCTCCACTTTGGGGTTCGCCCACTGCGACAGGCCCGCCGTGCTCAAGATAGAGATAAAGCTCTGCGAGATTTTTGCGTCGAGCGATGCCGTGTAGTTGAGTTGGCGTGCTGCGGGCGGATATTGGCACTCCTTTGCCGCTTCCAGCAGGCGTTCGGCAGAGGATTTGCCAATATCGGCCCCCTCGCCCGTCCCAAAAATGATCCGGTAGATTTCGCCCATCGTCGCGTTGCCACGTTGTACGGCAAGGATGCCTGCGGAGATGAACAGCAGGATCGAACCATCCAGCCAGTCCTGATTGCCGTCTGATTGCAGAAAAAGATGCGCAACCCGACCAATCGCCGTCCAAAGCTCTTCCATGTTTTCAATATCAGCGACACCGGCCAAGGGATTGTAATTGTGCGTCGGGTGCTTGAAGTCGAACGGGGCGAACCGGAAAACTTTGTCGCCGAGCTGTGCACGCGCTCTTGACGTCTCGACCCACAGCTCGCCTTTCACATCGAGCGCGACCATCGAACCGGGGAATGTCAGCGCGTTCGGGATAACGAAACCCACGCCCTTACCGCTGCGCGTCGGCGCGACCAGCAGGATGTTGCTGACAGTGCTATAGAGTGCCGCGATGTAGCGGACACGGCGTGTGTTCAGAGACTTGTTCTTCTCGGGGTCGGTGTTGTTGGCCTTGATGTTGATCGGTCGATCCGGGTGCTGTGCCGGGGGGGCGATATGCTCACCGAGGACAAAACCTGCGCCCGGATCGTTCAGCATCCGGTTCTTGCGGACGCTCGATTTGGACTGAAACCGTCTGTCGCCGTAGTTGACAAGGCGGTCCTCGGCGACCGTCACAAGCGCTATGAGCAGAAAAAATGCGACGACGGCCAGCACGATCAAATGGCCGGTCAGGTATGGCTGTTGCATCAACATGCCGGACATGAGCGTTTTGGTGTGCAGCATGAGGTCGGTTGCCAAAATGTCTCGCCCTAAGGCGATGGTCAAAAACACGCTGGCAATACCGGATCCTGCGACAAGACCGCAGATAACTGCGATCAGACAGGCGACGGTCATTTTCACATCGAAAGCCCCCGCGACCGCGCACAATTCGGATCGACGGCCTCAAGACCGGCTTCAATCTCGTCCAGCGCCAAGCCCACATCGACAGACTTTGCGCTCTTCAGAAGCTCCCTCGCTGCGAGCCGCTGGTTGGCGGGCGTATCGACGTATTGAGAGAGTGCATCCATCTTGCCGGATGCCACTTCCTTCATGGCCCCCCTGCCCTCCAAGGCCACAAATGCGATCAGCATTTGTCTGCCGGCTGCACTGTCCGCCAGATCGGCGCGGCCTGTCGTTGCCGCGGTGTTGGCCACGTCCTGCATGACGCGGGCCACGCCGTCACGATCATAGACCTTGCTGTCAGCGATGATCGCTTTTTCGACCTTGCCAAGATCCATCTGCCAGTCGCGGTAGCGGCCAGCGGCGACTTCGTAGTTCTCTGATACCATCCGAGACTCGACGGCCTTCGCGCCGAATTTGCTTTCAATTTGCAGGACGCGGCCTGCGGCCTCCTGCCGTATCATCGCTTCGTTTTGTTCGCGGGATTGCTCGGGCCTCAAAACCTGCCGATCATCCTCGGCTGAACCAAAATCGTTGGTCGCAACGGCCATCATTGCGGCTTTAATGTCTTTGCCGTGCCGTGCAAAAATCTCCGCCGCAACAGCATCGTAAGCCTGCTCCTGCTCTTTCGTGAGATCGCCGCGCTGCTTTGCCGTCGCAAGGTCGATCAACTCGTTTCCAAGCTGATCAAGCGCACGTTCTTTGCCGGGCTGACCTTTCGCTGTTTCCGCTTGAGAGAGCGCAATCTGCATCCCCTCAAAACGATCAAGCGGGGTCGAAACTCCATCCTCCACGACGAGAGTGGTTGCCTCTTCAATGCGGCGGGACGCATCATCAAAGGCTTTCATGTCGCGTGGCGGCGATGGCATAGCGGCGGCAATCGCGGCTATGTCGCCCCGTTCCATGCGGGCGTTTTCGACGGGATCGCCAATCGCATTGATAAGACGCTCTTGCACCGCAAGTGGGTCGAGACCCATCTGGGCACCTTTCTGGACGTAGGCTTTCATCTCCTTTGGGATTTCTGCGAGCGTGTGGTTGTGCATTTCCGCATAGGCGTCAGCCAAGGCGGGCATAACGAGATTGAATTTGTCAGGCACTTCCCCGGTCACGAGGTAGGAATCCAGCACATTTTCGTTGACGAACTCTCGCAGCAGATCGGCGTTTTCTTCTGTAACATAAAGGGCTGCGCGGGCTTCCAAAGCGCTCGTGTCTGGAATGAGATACGACGACGG
The DNA here is from genome assembly GCF_018263905.1 of Loktanella sp. SALINAS62. Classification (GTDB taxonomy): domain Bacteria; phylum Pseudomonadota; class Alphaproteobacteria; order Rhodobacterales; family Rhodobacteraceae; genus Loktanella. Next base: position 55,148 of record NZ_JAAFZU010000043.1, read on the forward strand.
CGTTTCTTTGAAAGCGTGCCAGATCGTGTCTTCCGTCAGGTCCGGGGTCACGTCCGTTTCGATGATGTTCAAAGCTGTGTCGATCTTTGACATGACCGACGCACGGCGGTTTTCCGGCAAAGCGTCAATGGCGTCTTTGTTCTGCTCGGCCCAGCCGATCAAAGACGTGCGTATGTCCTCGCGGGCGGCGGTGACATCAAGGTCAATGTCCATCATCTGTCCTTTCGGGACCTCATTGCCTGCGAATAGGGCTGCTGCTGAAATATACGCACGCTTCGCAATCATCGGTGCGCCAATGGTCTCGGCAAATTCTGCCAAGGTGGTGTAAAGTTCTGCGGTGTCCCGCATATCCTGCCTGCGCCATTCAGAGGTCAGACTGCTTTTGACTTCGGGGGTTGCGAGTGTGCGGCCTTCGCGGGCGGCAAAGACCGCGGCACTCGTGATCGGTGCGCCATAAAGGCCGCGGTCGGCACGCGTCAGGCTTTCCAGCCGCAGGCCGTAAGTGTCTGCAATGTCGGTCATGCGATCCCGCATCATCTGCGGATTGAAAATCCCTTCGGAGGATATGGAAAACCAGGTCCCATGTTCGCCACGATTATTCAGAACGACATGAACGTGAGGATTGGCGGTGTCCGTGTGCAGGGCCGCAACGTATTCCCAAGTCTCCGCGATATGCGTCTGATCCTCGAACATTTCGGCGCACCATTGTTGCGCGATCACGAAGGCAGCGTCCTGGGACACGTCGTCGGGGAACGACAGCACCATGTGGCTCGTATGACCATTGCGGGGGCGACCCTTCCAGTTTTGCGCCCATGCACTCATCATCTGATCGAGGTCAGCCTGGTCAAAAGCGCACTTGTCGATGCTGACGCCGGGTGCGAAGCCGAAGATGCCCTTGGCCTTACCATTCACATAAGCCAGCTGTCCCGCCAGTTGCTTTTGATGCTGAACGCCAGCGCCGGGGATGCGCTTGACGAAGGCGCTGCCGGTCGAGGTCAGGCTTTTCCAGACACGATTGCCACGCGACTTCGCACCGCCAACGGACGTATGGCCCGCACTGCGCCGCGCCCGGATCATGATATCATCGTAGAACCCGCCGCTCACAGGCGTTCTCCCGCGTGCAGTGCGTTCCTGCCTTGCTGTCGCACCTCGCTGAAGCCGTCAGAAATCAGCCTATCGACGACGGTGTAGGTATGCCGAACCGTCGCCAGAAACTGCCTATCCTCTGGCGACAGCTTGGCCCCACCCCTCAATGCCGACCGGTTCATTGCGTAGGTAAGCTGATTGAGGTTGCGACCCTGCGCACGCAACTCGCGTCTCGCCTCGGTCAGATCTAGTATTTCATGGCGACGCAGCTCCAGGAAACCCGTCGCGGAGCGCACCAATGAACGCAAGGCGGCGGTTCGCGAAGGCAATCCCGCATCCACAACGAAGACGTCCAACGCCCGCAATTCGACGTCAGACAGGCGGAATGTGATGTTGTGGGAAGCACGATCCGGCTTCGCATGGCCGTGACCCCGATCCTTTCGCAAAGCGTAGATCGTGGAAATGTGGACACCAAATTTCGCAGCAACTGCCTTCGGGGCAGCGCCCTCTAAAAGCATGTTCGACGCCGCGATCTTGTCCGTGGTCTTGAACGATTTCGGCATTTCGAAAGCCCTAAAACGAAACTGTCTTGCAAGCTACATATCCTGCTACCTCTTCCCTAACATTATAGGTTATGACTCACAACTATAACAATGCCACATATCTATAATGTTAGTCCGTTTGAGCGACCCGCAGGGACGCGACGGAGCGCCCACCGGGGTAGCGACGGAACTCCGAAGGGGTGACCGTCCCGAAGGGGCGAAAATTTCCACAGAGGCCCCAGCACGGGCCTCTCATTGCGAAGTCCGATCTTGCCCTGTGTGTGCAACCCCCTGCCCTACTCGCGTTCCTCATGGCTCCTCAGCGAGCGGAAACGACGTTTCGGTCCAACACCTCCGGCGGCATCGCAATAATCTCGATTTGCCGGTGCGCCTGGCGTTGCTGCGAGAACCAAGTCCATCCGTGCTGCACAAGGCCTGGGGCGCCAGTTTCTAGGCAGCAGGTCAGAGGCGGCAGGACGGAGGCTCGAGGTTTTGGGTCAGCGGTCAGAGGTTAGAGGTCAGAAGCAATAGACGGCGGGATTGAGGTACCAGACGGTAGGCCGAAGGTCGTATACAATAGAATTGAGGTTGCGGGTTACAACCTATAGCCAATAGATATCAGGTTGTAGGTGACAGGTTTCAGGCTGCACGTTACCACCTAGGACGTGCATCGGCCCCGACATTGAGGACACCAAAATGAAGATCATTACTTTCGCTTCGACCAAAGGTGGCGTTGGCAAGTCCACGACAGCAGCCCTCATTGCGGACAGCTTCTTGCGGAGCGGTCAAACCGTCCAGATCATTGACTTCGACAATCAGGCCAGTGTTACAAACTGGGCGATCCCTGTTTGCGCACGCAACGAAGGCATTGATATAATCGAGTTTGATATACCGCACGAAGCGACAGTGGCGGAGTGCTACAACACGATGCTGGACCGGCTTCAAGATGACGTTGATTGGGTCATTATTGACACGAAGGGCGGAGAGGATGCAAAGCAGATGGCAGCTCTTGCAATCTGCGACCGCGTATTCTCGCCGTGTGGCCCCGAAAAGAACGAAGTAACCGGCGTTGAAAAGACATTGGCCTACTTCAAAATCGCCCTCGAAGCGACGGGCGATAATGATACTGACCCCAAAGACCTTCTCACTGTCATCTATCAGAAAGAAGGCCAATTTCCGAACGCTCAGATGCTTGCTTACGAAGAACTGATTCATGGTCATTACGGCGCGATCAAAGGGCTGCATCGATCAAGCGCGATCAAATCGTTTATTGGTGACGATATGACCAGCGACGAGGCAATTGATGCAGCGGAATCTGACGGTCGAAGCTTTGAGGCGATCAAAAAAATACAGAAGGCCGCAGATGATTTGGCCGCTCTTATCACGGGAGAATTTTAATGGCCGTTGAACGCAAGCCCCGCCAGAAGATGCCTGTTCCGGGGCTCACTGACCGAGACCGGGCTTCCATTGCAACGACAGCGAAGGCTAACGGCCTCGGTAAGGCTGAAGCTGACACGTCACAATCAGAGCCGACGCCGGTTCTAAGCAAAGCGCCTCCAGCTCACACAAAGCCCGATCACACGTCAAAGGCGGCACCTGCGGAACACCAGTATTCGGACGAAACAGTGAACTTCGCTCCAACAAACACTCCGCAGACCCCGGTTCGCAAGCCTGAACCAGCCGCGGTTGCCGCTGACCTCAAGCAACTGCGGGTGACCGTGGCTCATTCGAGCGACCTCGCGCTAGCCATACACGACAAATTATTAAGCCTGAGCCCCGATGCTCAAAAGTTCGCAAGCTCTGCGATTTTGCTGCGTGAATTCCTGCGTGAGCATGACGAAGAACTGGCGAAGATCTTCCGCAAGACGAACGGCCTTCAATAGACCGCATCGTTTCATGGTCTTCCGACAGCCATGTCGTCAGGCCGGGCGACAGCAATCGCCCGTGCCTTTGGTGTGCGCAATCCAGAGCCTTTGCTCCTTAGCCACGCGGATATCGACCCATGCTGCCAGTTCGATCCTAGCCCGGCTTCTTTGCCGCTCCCCTCCCTTCTTTCGGTGGCTACTCTGCCGTTGCGGCCCGTTCTAGGAGCGGAGGATGCGCCGCCGCTCGTCGTCCAAATGACACGGTCACAAGCAGCGCAGGATGGCCCCGCGATACAATGGGGCAGGATACGAAGCGCCACCATATTTCTGCCAAATAGCACCCGCCTTTTCGCCCTGACCGGCTTTCTGCCGACGGGCGTCGTGCTTTTGATGGTCGCCTTCGAATATACGGGCCAGTCGGGCTTTGCCATGGCAGCCTCGGTCCTTGGGGTGGCGGCGGTGGCCATCTTCAGCCGTGGCGTCAAGGCATCCCGCGTCGCATTCGTCTTCACTGCCGTGGCTCTGGTCGTCTGGGACGCCCTGACCCGCGCGAACTGGGGCACCGCCACCGTGGCCGCGACCCAACGGGGTGCCATGGTCCGCCCTGACCGCGATCCGCAATGCGACGATGACCGTACGCGAGATCGTGAAATGCGGTCGGTTTCTGGCCCGCCAGCGCGCCGGATTGCGCTATACCACGCTGACGATCGGCGGGCACTTCGCATTGATCCTGATCCTCGGCTCGATCCCGCTGCTGGGCACGTGGCCACCGAAATCGGGTCGCACTACAAGAATCCGGAGATCACCCGCCAGCGCACCTGTCGCATGATGATCGCCATCTAGCGCGGTTTAGCCTCCACCCTCTGCTGGTCGCCGCTGGGATTTTTCATGATCATCGCGGTCGTGCCCGGTGCAAGCTGGTGCGCCGCTGCCCTGCCCGGCACCGCCAGCGCGCTGATGATGATAGTCATCGGCTGGGGTCTAGACGCGACGTATAAGACCCGGCGTCCCATCCGCAGGAAACGGAACACTGGCTGATCCGGCTGCGCCCGCTGTTGCTGCTGCTGACATTTGTGATGGCAGGCGTGGCGCTGCTGCACTTCGCGGCCGTCATGTCCCTTGTGCCGGTCGGGGCGTTTGACTTGATCGCGATCAGGACCCGCAAATTGCCCGGCTACCGTGGAGAGATGGTTGCTGTTCATGGCAAGCTTCATCGGCAATCTGGGGGCCTACCTGCTGGTGCCGCTGGTAGAGGCATAAGTGCTGGACCTGACGACGTTGCCACCATGGGTGATCGTCGTGGCCATTGTCTGGATCATTCTGATTACCGTCCAGCTGGGCACGAACCCGATCCTCGCGGTTTTCTTGTTGGTCCCGATCCTGCCGGCACCAGAGGTCATGCGCACCCCCCCACGGCACTGGTATCGCGATCACCAGTAGCGGGGCCCTGAGCGCCGCGACATCCCCCTTCACCGCCTCCGTGATGCTGGTGGGGCCTCGCTGGCGGGTTGTCGCTCCTGCCCGCGGGTCTGGGCCGGAACGGAGTGTATATCCTCGTGGCCGGCACCGTTTTGATTTGCTGATCGCTGCTGCTGACTGTGCTTTAAATCTGTAAGCTTTCATACCGCTAAATCACGATTTTTCACTGTCAGTGACATGCCTGGCATCAACGCAAGTGGGCCAATTTCTCTGCGATGTGTATCAAACATTTTTTTGATGCACACAGCGCCAGTATGCTTTATGGCTTACAGCTTAAGCACGGATATGCATCAAAAAGCTGTTTGCTGCACACAATCGCGGATGGGACTTTCAGATGGTCGACCTTCACATCACTTCGCTGTCTCGCAGTGCACAGGTCGCCTATCAGGATCTGTTGCGCCTGCATCTGGAAGAGACGGCCTCGGGCCTGATCGGATCCGTCGAGGCACGTCACCGCAACGGGCGGACATATCTGTATGACCGCTTCCGGATCGGGACCCAAATGAAATCTCACTATCTTGGCGAGGATACGCCCGAACTGCGGGACCGGCTTGCCTCGGCTGCGCGGTTGAAAGCCGAGGCCGAAGAACGGTCGAAAAGCATGGGCCGATTGGCAAGACTGTTGCGTGCCGAAGGGATGATCACTACCGACAGAGAGACCGGATCACTGCTGCTGGCCTTTGCGCGCGCGGGGGTATTTCGCCTTGGTGGCACGCTGGTCGGCACCGCAGCTTATAGTCTGTTTCAGGGCGAGTTGGGTGTCCGCTTTGACACCGATGATCTGGCGCAAACGGGTGACATCGATTTTGCGAGCTTTGAACGACTGTCCGTCTCACTTGGCGACCGGGTCGAGGAGGATCCGGGTGACATCCTAAAGACCCTGAAATTTGATCCGGTCCCGGGCGTATTTGACCGTCAGATATGGAAATGGCGGCAAAGCAGCGGTGCGGCGATGGTCGAATTTCTGACGCCGGCTTTCGGCGAAGAGGTCGTCAAGCCGCTGCCGGCGCTTGGGGTTTCTGCGCAGGCGCTGCACTACCTCAATTATCTCATCGCCAATCCCATCCACGCTGTCGCACTCTATCGTTCTGGCGTCCTGATTCAGATTCCGCGTCCCGAACGGTTTGCGATCCACAAGTTGATCGTGGCAGACCGGCGATCCGGCGGGCCGGATCAGGGCAAGTCTGTAAAGGATCGCGGACAGGCCGCCTTTCTAGTTACTTTGCTCGCCCAGGACAGACCCGACGACCTCGCCGATGCCTATTCGGACGCTTTGTCCCGCGGGCCGCGGTGGCGGCACCGGTTGACATCGAGTCTCAGCAAAATGCCTGAGACTCGCGATATCCTGTCCACTTTGGTTAAATAGAACGCTAGATTGACCGTTAAGCGGCGGGTATTTCCCGATGCGCGCTGATGCTGATATGCCAAGGCAGAACAAAATTGTCAGCTGACAATTTTCGGACGTCGGCTAGTGAACAGCCTAAAAAGCGTGGTGATGCGTGGACCGATTGTCAGCTGACAATTTTCCAGCACGACGCAGGACCACGGCCTGAAGCATTGGTCGCACATCGAACCCACCTGCCCGTCCTTGTTGGGTCAAGCGACGCAGATACGCTCCGGGGCTGTCTATCTCGCGCAGTCTCTCTAGAATGCATAATATGGCAACGCTCGCTGCATTCTGACCCAATGTCCGTTGCGCTGCGATCATGACCGGTGGATCAATCCCGATCATCGGTGCAATCCGACTGGCAACGTCGTGCAACTCCTGCCAACTGCGCACCGTGGCTGGGAAATAGCACCTGTATTCTGTGCAAGTCTCTGTCACCTCAAGTAGCGATGTCCCCTGATCGTGACCTTCAGAGTCAAGGTTATATTTTGTTTTAGTATGTATGTGCCGCTCATACTGATTGTCGGCGCCGCTCATTTTATCGGCGTCGCAGGCCGTGTTGGCCGGTGTTAGCCGATCGCGTAGAGCATCTGCGATGCTGGTCAGCTCCGCCAGCGGGGTCTTGCGCCTTAACAGCCGACGTGCGGTCTCGGTCAAGTTATCTGGACCAGACTCGTCGATGACGGCTTGCCGCAGCGCGATGACAGTCTGGCGGGCCACTGCAATCTCCTCGGCCTGCATCCGATGTTCGGCAGCGGCTTGCGTGATCTGTTCAGCTGCACGGGCAAGGGGCGAGAGGTCGAACCCGAAGGCCAGCGCGATCCGCTGACCGATCCGCCGTGCAAAACGTTTGTGATTTGGACTGTCGCGCCGGTCGACAACGCCAAGCTCGACCAACTGGGCCAAGTGACGGCGCAGTGTGCTTTCGGGCATGCCGTTCAGCCGGTCCGAAAGGGTGCGATTGGCGGGAAAAACGATGGCGTCGTGCGGCTGTGCCGAAATCTGACGGCCCGGATGAAAGGTCATCAGCGCCTTGAGCACGCCAAGTGTGCGGTGCGAAAGGCCGAACGTCGACGCCGCCTCTGTCAGGGCCGACAGGATGTCCCATTTATCGACCGTCGTCGCGGGGCGAGGCTGCGCCTGACCACTGCTAGCGAAAAGCGTGGGTGATGTCATGTCATGTTCACGATGGACGTAAAAATTCAGGCCCCGCCCGGCGGGCAGAGTTGACAGATCGGGAAGTGCTAGCTATCTCCATAGTGCGAGTATTGAGAAGGGCCTTCCGGGTATATGCCTGGGGGGCTTTTTCTTTTCAGGTCTGGTCTCGTGCCTCCGTTGATGTTGCGTTGCCTTCGGAACGATCGCTGGTCCAGCGATCGTGAAGCTCGTTCAGCAGGGCCTCTGCCTGTGTCGCTAGCCAGTCGTCGAAACCGGTTGCGGGGATCGTCAGCGTCAGACCCTTTGTGCCCTTGCGCAGCTGCGCGATCACCGTCCCGTCGGGGGCGGCAATGGCTTGCGGGGCAGGGCGGTCGGACTTCGTGGCCAGTGTCTTCATCTCGGCCCGTTGAAAGACTTCTTCGAACCGCGCATCGGAATTCAGACCAGTGAAGTCGGGGCGTCCGGTCACGGTGATGGCGCGGGATTTCGCCGCCGGGTCCTCGAACAGGGCGGCCAGCGCCATCCAGCGATCGCGGCCGATGCTGGGTGCGGCGCCGATGACCCGCAGAAAGGGCAGATCGAATGCCGTGCCGACCTTTAGCATGCGGCTGACCATCGGCAGGTCCATCGACAGCGCCGCAGCGATTGTCTGCCGGTCGAAATCGGCCGCCTGCATCTGTGCGGCAAAGCTGGCCTTTTCGATGAAGCTTAGGTCCTTTCGGGCGGTATTCTCCTGCCCCTGCGCCAGCACCAGCGCGTGATCGTCCAATTGCCGGACCATAGCCTTAACGGTCATGTTCAGCGCCTTAAGCGCGCGTAGCCGACGGCGGCCATACACGATCTCGAACCGGCCCTGTTTCGTAGAGTGGGGGCGCAGCAGCACAGGCACCTGCTGACCATAGGTCGAAAGGCTCTCCTGTAGCGCGTCCTGATCGGCGTCCTGCAATGTCAGCCGGTCTTCCAGTCCAGCATCGTCGATCAGGGCCGGGTCGATGTCCTGAACGGCACTTTCCTGCAGCTTCGTCAGGGACGACTGCAATGCGCCGACAGCCCCTTGTGGGGCCCGGCGCGGTGTCCGTTGTGTCTCGGTCCGGGCGGGTGATCCGCCCATCAGGATGCCTTTGCGTGCCATTATCTGCCCCATGCTTTCTGGATCAGCATTTCGATCTCGTCATTCACTAGATTAAGTGAATCGACCGCACGGTCGTAGGTGTTGCGGTGAAACTGGGTCCGGTCCACCTCATACACGGTCTGGTGCGTCAGGCCCGCGTCAGAAATCGCGGTCGATTTCAGCATCGGTGCGACCATGACTTCATCCCCGAACAACTGCCGGAGAAAGGCCACGACCTGCTGCTGGGGGCCGTCGTTGGGTTCGTACCGATTGATCAGAAAGCGCAGGAAGTCGAACTCCATCTTGGCCCCGGCTTGCGAGACGACATCGAGCAGGTCAGCGCTCATCTGCAGGAACTGCGACATGGAGGCCACGTCGAGCATGTTAGGCACGATGGTGATCAGCAGGCCGGTCGAGGCGCAGAGCGCTGACAGCGTGAGGTAGCCCAGCTGTGGCGGGCAGTCGAAGACGATGACGTCGTAATCCGCCTCGACGTCCCGCAGGACGGTGGCCAGCCGGGCAAAGAACGGCGGTTGCGCGTTGGCCATCAGCGCACGAGGCGTTTCGTGTTCGAATTCTTGCAACAGCAGACCGGCAGGGGCCAGGTCGATGCCGGTAAAGAATGTCGGCTGAATGATGCTACGGAAGGGCAGGGGGTCTTCGTAGCGGATCGCGTCGTAAACCGTTCCGGTTTCAAGGAAATCGACTTCTGGCCGAAAGCCGAACAGGGTAGTGAGGGATGCCTGCGGGTCGATATCGACGCACAGCACGCGGTAGCCTTTCAGGGCTAACCGCTGGGCGGTGTGGATCGTACTGGTGGTCTTGCCACTGCCACCCTTGAAGTTCAGGAACGACAGTACTTGCACATTGTCACCGGGCCGCCGACCCTTGGCATAGGTGCCTGGTTTCTTGGCACCTGCCTCGAGAGTGGTGCGGATATCCAGCAGATCTTGTGCGGAATAGTGACGCCGCCCCCCGGCAGAGGTATCGACCTCTGGCGCGCGGCCTTCGAAATGCAGCTTGCGCAGAAAGCTGGCCGAGATATTGAGGAGTTCAGCCGCCTCTGAGGCGGAAAAGTGGCGCAAATCCTTGGTGGCGTTCGGGGCGAAGACCTTTTCCATGTGATCCTGCAACGCCGCCGAAAGTTGTTCGGCGTTCTCGCGGATGCGCGTGCTGATCTGGAATGTTTCGCTCACCTGTTCGTCCTTGCCCGCCGGCTTGACTGCCGGTCTGTATAGTTTGTCGAGTAACGCTTTTTTGCGATAGCGCACTCTTTAACGTTCTATAGACGACAAATCTGGAAGTTGGCAATCTTTTCTAGCGGCTGTGTGATGGAATGACCGCACGACATCTGGTGGGTCCGCTGAGGCAGTTCGACAAATGAGCACCAACCTGAAATGAATTCAATAACTTAAGACACGCCCTGCAAGTTTACCGTAGGCTGAGAGTATGTGGTTGCGTAAGCGACAGGTTTCTCAGTGATCCGATCCGAAAAGGCTCTATGCAGGCAAAATTGCCTTTGAAAGACCTTGTTCCAAGAGCGTTCAGAATCATGTCAGTTTCCGGCGGCGGTCATCAGCTCAACGGGCTTGGACGTCCGCCCCATTTGACCCTGGGCATCGTGCTCGGCATGGCGGCGGCGACGCGGGAGGGGGTCTTGCGACCCAGCGCCATCTGCCGCAGGGCGCGCAACGCGGTTTTTCCTTCGCGGGATGGATCGAAAATAGCTTGTCGCGGCCGTGGGCGTGCAGGGGATTGATGATGAACATGTGGGCGGTGGTGGGATAACTTTGTGCCGCGCCGTTGTCGATTCGTGCGGCACCTTGCTGGGTCCGCTCCAGCGAAGAGGCAGGCCACATGGGGGTTGCCACAGATATTGGCCTCGATCCGGTCGGCCTCGCTTTCGCGCAACCGGCTGATCGCCGTCTGCACGAGGGCGGCGGCGAGGGGTACGAGGATCATCATGGCGATGGTGCTGACGATCCCAAGCCGCTCGCGCGAGTCACCGAAGAACAGCGCGAAATTCGCCAGCATCGAGATCGCACCGGTGAATGTCGCGGTCACGGTCCTGATCGCCGTGTCATGGTTGCGGATATGCGCCAACTTATGCGCCACGACGGCGGCGACCTTTTCGCGGGTCAGGCTTTGCAACAGGCCTGCGGTCACGGTCACGGTCACGGCTGCGTTGGCCGGATTGCGGCAGGTACCAAAGGTGAACGGTTTCGCCAAGTTCGCGCAAAACTCGACCCACTGAACGTTAAGCCAATCACCTAGATTGCGAGGGTTATCTATAGTGGTGCGCTCGCAGCGTCATTCGATGAAGTCATCGCCGGCCCATAAAAATAACACGGCTGTCGAATGTATCCCTCTTGGCGGGGGACCCGCCGAAAGAAAAAGGCGGGGCAGGGGGGCGGGCGCAGCTCGTCGCCCTGCCGCGTCACCCTAGCAACACAAGCAACAAAAAACCCCGACCATTTAGGCCGGGGCTCAAGATGGTGCAGACTGTCAGGATATAGGTTCACGCGGCGGCGCGGTCGTCCTCTGCGATGGTCTCGGCGTCGGCTGCTGCCAGCACAAAATCCACGGCCTTTTGTGCTTCGGCTGCGGCCTTGAAAATCAGCCCCTTGTCGGATTTCAGCGCTTCAAGCCACCCTTCAATATATGCTGCGCTTTGGTCAAATTCCGGCTCTACGCCAAGGCGCACGTCCAACAGGCAAGCGCCAATCTCTGCCACAAGCTCCTCGAACGCATAAGCCGCCTTGTTGCCAAACTTCTTGATCCGGTCCAGCCGCTTTTCCGCGCCAGTCCAGTGCGTGATTTCATGGGCCAGAACGCCATAGTAGCGGGCGGCATTGGTGAAAGTGCCAACGGGCGGCATGTGAACCTGATCCGCCGCGGGGCGATAGTAGGCGCGGGGGTCTGTGGTGCTGACAATATCAGCCCCGATGCTGCCGAAAAATGCCTCGAGGGCTGGGTCGGCTTCGGTGCCAAGGTCGCGGGCGGGATCGGGCTGAACGTAGTATTCAGCGGGCAAGCCCTCGATCTGATCCGCGTTAAAGACGTTGTTCGCCTTCGCAAAGCCGATGCGGGCCTTGCTCTCGCCTTCGGTGCTGCCGTCGCTCTGTCCGTCGTCCTTCTGCTCGAAGGTGCCATAGAAAACGCTGCGGGCGCATTTCTCGCCCTTCTTCACGGTGCCGCCAAGCTGCTGCGCCTGTTTAAAAGTCATCCAGCGTTCGGACGCATAACCGTGCTCGGATGCGACAGCCCACAACATGAGGACGTTGATGCCGCGATAGCCTTCGCCATTGTGACGTACGGGAAGACAAGCGCCACCTGGACCACCTGTCCACGGCTTGCGCCACGGCGGGGTGCCTGCCTCGATCTGTGCGATGATTGTGTCGGTGACGTGCTGGTGAATGTCCAAACGCTCTTTAGCCATTTTTTCAGTCCTTTATGAAGGTGCCGCGTTTCCGGTCTGGTGCCGATACTCGGGCGAGGGGTCAGGCGAGGAAGTGCTGTGCACGTCCCTCTCCTGAAACCTTGCCTCCCGGCGAGGGCAGGGGGGGAACCGCCGCAATGGGAAAATCAAGCGGACAAGGGGGTGGTGCGGCCCGCAGCCGAATGCGAGGACACGGCCCCGCAGGACGCGCAGTATTTTACTGTTGCAGTGGGGGACCGGCGGTCCCCTTCTTTCTTTCTTTTCTTGGCGGCGCAGCGGCGTTCGGCGCAGTCCGAACCCCGCGCCGCGCCCCAGCGATCGTCACCCGCAAGGGCGCATCGGCACGGACCAGGACGACCATGGCCGAAGGTTTGCGCACTGGCTCGGAGAGACAGGGCGTAAGCCATTCGGACAGGGAGGATGGGCCGGGACGTTGCGGGCGAAAGCCGGTCTGCCGGCTGGAGCCTAGAGCGCGGTGACACGTCCAAAGGACGGGGCAGGGGCCATGTTCATCACGCTTTCAGATTCACGGATCAATGATTTCGTGGTAGAAAACCAAGAACGCAGAAAGTGCAGAAAGAGGCTGTCGATGTTGAAGAAAGACCTCCGAATCCGCATGGATCAATGGATCGTTCAAGCACGTCTGGCTGGCGGCTTGGATGATGAAACCGACGTTGAGGATGCCTTGCAAAGCGCAGCTCTCGCTTTCGGATCGACGGATCTTGTTGCTCGTGCAAAAGGAACAAGAAAGTGGATGGAAACAGGGACGCAGATATTGAGCGCGTTCATGGTCGCCGCAGCCTACACGCCGACTGGAAGCGCAAGGGCGCTGCTGGGCAGTCCCGATGAAACGCAACGCATCCTTGCGAAACTCGCAAAGAATGAGAACGCTGGGGAGTTGAAAGCCCAACTGCAATGGGCTGCGAGCCTGGACCCGAAAGTGTTCGCCGCCGCGTTGGTGGCACTGGCGCTTTGATCTGCGCGGTTCGGGCAACTGGCGCAACCTGGGCCACAGGAACAGAGAAGTGGTGCCGGGGGCGCGGTAGCGCCTCGGCGGCACGCCCGCGCCTCGCGCGGCCGTTTTTGCTATGACCTTGGGCAGGGCCGGTCGAATCTGACGGCCTACCATTGCTTGGAATGTTCGCTATGTGTTCTCGGCATGACTGACTTAGTGCAAATCCCAGATCACACCCTTTGGCTTGAATATACCTGCGGCAATGTCGTGCCGGTGCGGGTGGCCGCTGCGATGGAAAAGAACCTTCAGACCGTGGCGCAGGTTAAACGGGTGGCGCGATGTGCAAAGTGCGCGGCGCGGGTCAAGTTGGACGCTTACGGGCTGCGCATCGCTTGGTCACTTGCCAAGGATCGACAAGACTAGGCGCGGTCCGGATGGTAGGGAAAGCCTTCGTCAACGAACTGCGTTGCGGCGGCGTCCTCGTCGGCGTCACAGTCGGGAAATTGCGGGTAAGGGTAAGCGGGGCCGTAGGCCACGCCGTCACTTTCAAAGAAACCAAGATAGCCCGCCAGCCAAGCGCGGTGGATCTCGGATCGCGCGATGAACCGGCGCAGCCAGCGCGGCGCTGGTTGCCGGGCATAACCATGCAGATACGCGCGGTGATAGATCGAGGTCATGGCGTCTGGCTCCATCGGATCAGAAAAGGGCGGGGCCTGCCGCAAGGGACGGCCCAACCTTGGCGGTCACTTGCGGCGCGACACAACGCCGTCCGGTGTGAAGCCGTCAAAGCTGGCGTCGGTCTCTCGGGACATGCGGCCGCCGTCGGCGGACACGGTAATTTTGGTGTCGGGTGTGAACCGGAAAATCTCGCCAGTCCCTTCAAGATGGGTCTTTTGAAAGTCCCGTTCGACCATAACGCTGCCGTCGGGATCGACGCGGATCATTGCACCATCGACTCTTATCTGAATCTGATGCTCATCAATAATGACGCCTGACCAGCCCAGCTCGCGGTCGCGCCTGACCACGATCTTGTCAGAGTGCATCTTGATCTGAACGTCGGCGCCGTTGTCGTCTGCGGCACGCATGACGACGACGGCCTCCTGATCCTCAGGCTTCGCCAGCAGGCGCGCAAATGCCTCCTTCGGACGCCAGAAAAAGGGTGCATCCCGCTTGGTCTGGTTCTTGTTCTTATGGAAGGCAATCAACAGCTCGGCGGACTGCCAGACCGCTTGAACGGACGTGGAAACAAGGGACATAGCTGCGGCCTTTTTGGCTGAATTACCTAGGTTGAATCTAGCACAGAGCTTGATTTCACTCAATAAAATAGGGGATCTAAGGCGATTTAACGCCTTAGATCGTGGTCTGTTTTAGCCTTATCCGGGGACGTGTTTCACGCAAAATCCGGTCGGGATATTCGTGCCGCTTTCCGCAAAACTGCCAACGGGCAGATCGTGCCATTCGCCTACGGTGTTGCCGTGGTCAAAGTAGGCGCTGGCGGGCAGGATGCACACCAGACGGCCACCGGTCCGCTTGTAGTGCTGGCCATAAAAGGGTGAATTCATCAGGACCACATCAAACCGCGGATCGGGTGCGACCTGTAGAAAATTGGCGGTCATAACGTGGTGGCCCTGGGCCAACCGTTTAGGTTCTGAACGGGGTTATTTGAAAGCGTCAGTCGGGTTGGTTTGAGCGTTTGCCATAAACAAGCGTTTTTGACGCTCCCGACCAACTATGCACAAAGCGCTGCATGCTTAGCTGCGGTTGGAACGTTCTTCTTTTTCGCGTTGCTCCCGTTCCTCTCGCGCCCGACGCTTAATTTCGTAGCTACGGGTCTGCCATTCGTCGCTTAGTCGCGCAAAGTATCGTCCTCCAAAGTACATGACGGGCCACGACATGACAGCCGCAACATGTATAGGAAGACCTATACCCATCATGATCACGAGTGCGACGCCAGCGACCCAAACACCATTCGCCATTTCCGCGCAGAACTCTACAAAGCGCGTCAACCAGTCAGGCCAACCATACGTTATGAAAGGGGCTAGCATGACGCCAAAGCCGACGACTAAGAACGGCACAAAATAGATTAAATACTGATCCAAACTCTGCTTCCTCTCCGGCATCAGCCCCCTCACAACGTATGGCTTTCAAAACCCACTGTTTGTGGCGCGGTAATGGGTCCGCCGCCCCAGCCACTGCATTTTTACTCGGACGACGACGCATGGGCGAAAATATGTAATAAAGGTGCGCCTCAGTATCCTAAAAAATGCTAGTAATTAAGCTGATTATACCCGTCGCTACTAGATTTCCTGCTGCGCCTTCAGCGGCTGATTTTATAGCCTGCAAGGCCCCTCGTGTTTTCATCTGAGATGGCTCAGCCTTTGCAGATTCCTGTTCTAGGGTGGTTAATTTCACTTCGATGATTTGGCGCTGTCCATCGGGAAGCTGACCTAATACAGGAGTGACTTCATCTACGAATTTTTTAAGCTGCGTTGATGAAATCGTTGTGATCTTGTTTTGCGAATTGTCCGTAGATTGAACGTTTATTTTTGAGTGATCGCCGTGCTGCGTATTGTTGATGTTGTTGTTGGTGTTGGTGATGTTATGGATGATCGTGGCTTGGTTTGTCGGACTGCCGCTACGACGCACTTTGATCTGGGCATGTGAATCCATGCCCATGATCTTATGGTCGTAGTGAGAGTAGTTTTCCACGATGAAGTCGTCAGAAAGTCCGTTATTGAGCTTTCGGAGCAAATGATCGCCGATTTCGATAGGGATAGTTTCATCGGTTATGATGATAAGTTTTGATTGAACGTGCGCAGGGATGTTTTCAATCACTGTGCCATCAGGTTTAACCAAGGTTACCAGACTGTCTATTAGATCTTTCACCATGTTAGCTTCTTTCGGGTTTGAGGGCTTTAGCGCACTGCTTAGTGTATGATAAAGCTAACTGTCATGCAAAACGCAGCATCAGACACGTTGGTGTTCTTAGCGGGCACTCACGGCCTATCAAAACCGACCGTTTGTTGCACGGTTTGCCAAACTGGAAGTTGGAGCATCTGCGGCGAAGGTCAGCTTCGTTCACGTCCGCTCACCTGACCTTGAACGGCACCGCGCCCACAGTCCGGTTTAGGTCATAAGTGCTTGACGATTCGGTCAGAATTGGCACTGCTCACTGACAGGATTCAGAAAATTGGTGACGTTGAGTCAAAGATGCACGGCATTCGACGGCAAAGCCAAGGGGCCACTGTGAGCGAAAGCTGGTTCGCAGAAGGCAGGCTGAGCGAATTGCTGCGGGATGCCGGGATGCTGAAAAAGTAGGATCGCAGGTCCGTTCTTTTTCAGCGGCAACGCACCGCGGCTGCGGGTGCCGCGCGCACAGCGCAGGGCCTTTCGGGGCAGGGCGTCGTCCTGGCCCGGAGGGGCATTATTCCACCTCTGCCGGAAGTGCGTGGGGAACAGAAAAAGGCCCCGCGCGATGCGGGGCCAGGTAGTTCCTCACCACAAGGAAAGTCTGAAACTCTGGGTCAACGGTGGCAGGTTGGGCGGGCCGGTTCAACCGCTATCGGCGGTCTTGCACCGGCCACGACCCTACGGAAAATCTGGGTTCAACACGTCGTAGCTGTCCGCAACGCGGCGCAATGCTTCGTCGCCCTTCAACTCGTCCAGCATCGTCAAAAGGCTGTCTTTCGCCTCCTTCAAGGTGACTGCTTTTCCGAACCGGCACACTTGGTCGAACGTGCTGATTGACCGGCCAGTGCGGGGGTGGTCGGCGTTGTAGCCTCCGCGTGTCTTGTAAAGCGCCACGGCGACGGCTGGCTGACCGGCGCGGGCAAAGGTGACGATATGGCCCTTGCGGGTGACTGGCGAGCCGTTCCGCATGGCGAGGGTGTAGGTCTTGAGTGACATGATCTGTCTCCGGTCGGGATGGGTGGGGCAGGGCGCTTGCGCGCCCTGCGGCGTTGGTCAGGCCATACCTTCGGGAAGCCATGCGTTGATCCGGTCGATCTGATCTTCCGACAGGCCAAGGGCTGTGCGTGTCGCCGGGTTCGCAAACAGGCTTTCCAGTTTTTCGGCCTTCTCGCCCTTCTTCAACTTCTCGAACGTGGTCACGGTGGGATGGTCTGCGGCCAATCCCAGCAGGTCGCTCCACAGATCATTGAGGTAAGCGCCGTTCACGCGACCAAAGAAATTCTCGGCGGTCGGTGTGAAGGTGTCGCGGGTGCGCTTGCTCGTCAGCTTGTCAATCATCGCGCCAAGGTCAGGGCTGCTGATGGTCAGGTGCGCGACCAGATAACGGTTTAACAGGTCCATGATTTTTGCACCGCCCCGCTTGCGAAACTTGGCAAACTCGGCGGCATGGTCGCGGTTGAACGGGCTGTGGTCGTCGGTGTCCGCAACGGTCAGGCGCTTGTCCAGCACATAGCCGGTTTCGGTGGTCGGGACGTTCGGCACGTCGTCAGTGCGGACGCCAAAGGCGCGGTCGTATCCTATTTTCCCGCAAAGCTGGAAGGCCAGAAGGTGAAGCGCCAGTTTCGGGTCGTCCAACATCGCGTTCTGCCGTGCGCCTGTGCCGATCCGGTCCAGATCGCCGCGCAAGGTGTCCGAGATTGGCGACTTGGGGGCATCCTCTTTCACGGCATGGCGCGACGGCTGCAAGATACCTGCTTCGACCGCTGCGGCCTTGTCCTCGGCCCGGATGAAACCGGCCTCGACCTTCACGCTGCCGTCGTTGGTGACATAGATCACGACACCGCTTGTGGCCCGCTGCTCGTCGGTAAAGTCGCCGTCCATCTTGGTCTGCAAGGCGTCCAGCTCAGTTGTGCCTTCTTCGTCCAGTGCATCGCCGTTCGCCAGTTCTGCCAGTGCGTCGCAACGCTCGGCCTCGGCCTCGGTCAGTTCGCCTTCGACGGGATAGACCTTGCCGAATTTGCGGTCCTGATCGAATCGATAGCTGATGTAACCATCGGTGATCGCCTCGGCCCATTTCCAGCCATGCGCGGCGGAGTAGTCGGCGGCGGTCTGGGTCAGCTTGGCGGCGAAAACCTCGTCCAGAATGGCGGGGTCGTCGAAGGTGGTCACGTCGGCAAACAGGTCGCCACCAATGCGGCCTCCTGCGGCCCTGTAGTCTGCCTCTCCGACAAACAGGGCGCGGCGGTCGGTTCCTTTGACACTGCCGGGCTTCAAGCGGGTCTTGATGGTGTAGTCGTTCAACCCGCCGTAGCCTTTGGCGATTTGCTCCACGTGAAGGGCCAGCACCTCCAAAGTCAGGGCCTCGTCGTCGCTGATCGTGAACGCGGCGGCTTGGGACAGGCTCATGCTGCCGTCCCGCAAAGCGTCCAGCACCGGGGCGGGCAGATTAGACAGCGCCAAGCGGCGGTAAACATGCTTCTCGGTGACGCCATAGGCGACGGCAATGTCTGCGACCTTCACGCCGCGCTTTTCCATCACGCCAAAGTTTCGGATTTCGTCTGCGGGGTGCAAGTCCTCGCGCTGCGCGTTCTCGCTCGTCGCCCAAAACTCGGCGGTTGCCTGATCGGGGGCCATGCGGACGGTGACAATCTGAAACCGGGGGTCGTCCTGCAAGAGTGCCAAGGCGCGATAGCGGCGTCCACCTGCCACAATGCCGACTTTTCCAGTCGCATCGCGCAAGCCTGCCGGGTTCTGAATGAGGCCAAGCTGGCGCACGTTCGCGGCCAGTCGTTCAATGGCTTCATCGTTCACAACGCTGCGGGGGTTGATGTCGGACAGATAGAGGTCAGCGAAGGGGATTTGCTCGTCAGTCGCTGCGGTGATCTGGGTCTGGGTGGTCATGAGTTTGATCCTTGATCTGTGGGGAAGGGAGGGGGGGCCGCACCTGGTGGGCGCGGCTGGCCGCGTGGGCGGCTTTAGTATTCGTGGCGCTGCATGACGGTCAGGACGCGGCGGGTCGCGGCAGTGTCCTCGGGGGTCTCGCTGCCGTAGGTGTAGTCGGTGTCGTAGAGGTCGATCTTCCAGAACAACTTGACGGCCTCGCCAACGGCGGTGATTTCAAACGCGCCAAAGGTGTGATCGCCGTATGGGTCGTTGTCCTCGGTGAAGGTGTCGAAGGTCTGCACGACCCGCATGATCTGCACCTGTGCGCCTGCGGACAGGCTTGCCACGCCGCGCGTCACGACGATCTGACCGGGAACGGTGAAGTCTGCGCCCCATGTCTTGCGGAAACGGTCATTCTGCTCTGCGATCTTGGCGGCGCGATCAATCTCGGCCTGTTCTTCTGCCGGCAGGGTAGTTTGGTCGTTCATAGCTTTGGTCCTTTGTGGTGGTGCCACGTTTCCGGTCTGGTGCCGAAAATCGGGCGAGGGGTCAGACGAGGAAGCGCTTCAGCGCGCCCCTTTTCTGAAACCTTGCTTCCCGGCGAGGGCAGGGGGGGAACCGCCGCAATGGGAAAATCAAGCGGACAAGGGAGTGGTGCGGTCCGCAGCGCATAGCGCGAGGACACGGCCCCGCAGGACGCACAGTATTTTACTGTTGCGGTGGGGGACCGGCGGTCCCCTTCTTTCTTTCTTTTCTTGGCGGTGCAGCGGCGTTCGGCGCAGTCCGAACCCCGCGCCGCGCCCCAGCGATCGTCACCCGCAAGGGCGCATCGGCACGGACCAGGACGACCATGGCCGAAGGCCCGCACACTGGCTCGGAGAGACAGGGCGCGGGCCATACGGACAGGGAGGATGGGCCGGGACGTTGCGGGCGGAAGCCGGTCTGCCGGCTGGAGCCTAGAGCGCGGTGACACGCCCAAAGGGCGGAGCAGGGGCCATGACATGTGTCGCAGTCACCATTCGCAAAACGTGAGTCCTTGGATTTGCGCCAATCAAGTAGGGTTTCGTTGGCCTGCGATAATATTTTGCGAATTGCTTACTAATCAGGCTGTCTGGAAAGTGCCACTCGCCTCGACTAGTAAGCGGCATGACTTATGCTGATATCATCCTACTGTCTGGTTCCGGTCTTTTGGCCGGTGCCATCAATGCACTCGCCGGGGGCGGGACAATTTTCACGTTCTCTGCACTCGTCGCGGTAGGACTGCCCGCTGTGACAGCAAATGCCACTAGCGCCGTTTCTGTCCTGCCCGGACAGATTGCATCGACCACAGCCTACCGTCGCGAAATCGTTGCGTCGTTTCGCCGGCTTCTGCCGTTTTCGATCATCTCAGCCATTGGCGGCGTTGCGGGTAGCCTTTTGCTGCTGAATACCGATGAAGGCGCGTTCCGTGCTCTCGTGCCATTCCTGATTCTGTTCGCGACCATCCTCTTTATGTCAGCCCCGTACATCGCAACGTTCGGTGAGAAGTTGGCTGCCTGCCGGACAACTGACGGAGTCGGTCCTTTCGCAACGGCCCTGCAGGGTCTGGTTGCCGTTTATGGTGGCTATTTCGGGGCTGGGATGGGGATCATGATGCTGGCCTCTCTTTCTCTCACGGAAGGCCGCGATTTTCACGCCTTGAATGCAGCGAAAAACTGGCTTGCCTGCATCATGCAGGGTTTGGCCGTCGTGGTGTTCATCCTGTCAGGTGCCGTGGACTACAGCGCCGTTGTTATCGTCGCGTCGGCAAGCATTTTGGGTGGATGGGGCAGCGTCGTCGTCGGACGTCTTGTGCCCCAGCGTGTGATCCGTTGGTTTGTCATTGCCACGGGTCTAGCTCTCAGCAGCTGGTACTTCATCCAATAGTTCAACTGCGTAAGGTCAATTTCGAAGCACCTAACAAGCCAACACGAAAGGCCGTGATCTGCTTCATCTTCGTTCATTCGGGCCTGCCGTCGCGCACATCTCGCCTGTCGAGGCCATGCGCGCGGGGCTGGGAGCCTTCATCGGCTTGTCTCTCGCGGGGGCATTTGTTCTGTCCCCGACCATCGATCTGAACCTGGGACTTTACCTCGTTGCTCCGTTTGGCGCTTCATCTGTGTTGTTGTTCGCTGTGCCGAACAGTCCGCTTGCACAGCCTTGGTCCGCCATCGTGGGCAATGTGGTCGCTGCCCTGATCGCTGTCGCTGTCTGCATGGTGATAGCTGATCCGATCTTGCGCATCGCGTTGGCGGTGGGCCTTGCGATCACAGGCACCAGTCTGTGTCGGGCGCTGCATCCTCCGGCCGGTGCCGTCGCGATGACCGCCGCCATGAGCCCGGACGCTGTTCGCGAGCTCGGTTTTCTGTTCGCCCTCATGCCGATCGGGATCGGCACGCTGCTTCTGGTGGTGATCGCGATTATCTATGGTCGCGTGACCGGACGGCACTACCCGTTCCGACAGTTCGAGGTTGCCAATAGCTACGGCACCCAGGACCGGGAACCAATGGAACGTCTGGGGCTGTCAGAAAGTGAGCTCACCGATATCCTCGATCGTTACGAGCAGTCCTTTAATCTTGGTGTGTGAACCGCGCCGGGTTTGCCGGAGGCTCCAACTGATGAGTAGGATGGAGCATCATGAACAAGACAACCAACAAATATACACGTGAAGTGCGCGAACGTGCCGTGCGGATGGTTTTGAATGGCGAAGGGCAGCATGACAGCCGCTGGTCTGCGATCCTGTCGATTTCTGCGAAGATCGGCTGTGCGCCGCAAACGCTGAATGAATGGGTGAAGAAGGTCGAGATCGACA
>NZ_JAAFZU010000044.1 GCF_018263905.1 Loktanella sp. SALINAS62
CGTCAGCGTCGTCTTGCCATGGTCAACGTGGCCGATCGTGCCGATGTTAACGTGCGGTTTGTTACGTTCGAACTTTGCCTTAGCCATGATGGCCTCCTTGAATGTCGAATTGAGGGGGCAGAGCGGGCCCGAAGGCCCGCACGCCGTTTATGCGAATTTGGACTGAATTTCTTCAGAGATGTTCTGCGGCACCGGATCGTAATGATCAAACTGCATCGAGAACTGCGCACGGCCCGAGGTCATCGACCGCAGCGTGTTGATGTAGCCGAACATGTTGGCCAGCGGCACGAAGGCATCGATGACGTTCGCGTTGCCGCGGCTGTCCTGCCCCTGAACCATCCCGCGACGGGACGTCAGGTCGCCGATCACGCCACCGGTGTATTCTTCCGGTGTCACGACTTCGACCTTCATGATCGGTTCCAGCAGCTTGGCGCCGGCCTTGCGCATTCCTTCACGCATGCACATCCGTGCCGCGATCTCGAACGCGAGGACCGAGGAGTCGACGTCGTGGTACTTGCCTTCCAGCAGTTGCACCTTGAAGTCGATGACCGGGAAGCCTGCCAGCGGACCGGAGTCCATGACCGACTTGATCCCCTTTTCGACGCCCGGAATGTATTCCTTCGGTACCGAACCACCCACGACCTTGGATTCGAACGAATAGCCTTCGCCCGGCTCTGTCGGCATGATCAGCAGCTTCACTTCGCCGAACTGACCCGAACCACCCGACTGCTTCTTGTGGGTGTAGGTGTGTTCGACTTCGTGGCCGATGGTTTCGCGGTAGGCCACCTGCGGCGCACCGATGTTCGCCTCGACCTTGAATTCGCGCTTCATGCGATCGACGAGGATGTCGAGGTGAAGTTCGCCCATGCCGCGCATGATGGTCTGACCGGATTCGAAATCGGTCTCCACGCGGAAGGAGGGATCTTCGGCGGCCAGACGGGCGAGAGCGATGCCCATCTTTTCCTGGTCGGCCTTGGTCTTAGGTTCGACCGCAATCTCGATCACCGGCTCGGGGAAGGTCATCGTTTCCAGAACGACCGGATCGGCCGGGTCACACAGGGTGTCGCCCGTCGTCGTGCCCTTCAGGCCACCCAGCGCGATGATGTCGCCGGCCCATGCCTCGTCGATCTCTTCGCGGTTGATGGCGTGCATCATCATCATCCGGCCCACACGCTCTTTGTTCCCCTTGGTGGAGTTGAGCATGGAGTCGCCCTTCTTCAGCTTGCCCGAGTAGATCCGGGTAAACGTCAGAGAGCCGACGAACGGGTCGTTCATGATCTTGAACGCCAGGCCAGAGAAAGCCATGTCGTCGTCGGCGCGGCGCGGAATGTTGCGCGTTTCCGTGTCATCGCCGGGCTTGAAGCCCATGTAGTCGACCACGTCCAGCGGGCTGGGCAGATAGTCGATCACGGCGTTCAGTAGCGGCTGCACACCCTTGTTCTTGAAGGCGGACCCCGCGAGCACAGGGACGAACTTCATCGCCAGCGTGCCCTTGCGGATCAGCTTGCGCAGCAGGTCGACGTCGGGCTCCGTGCCGTCAAGGTAGGCTTCCATCGCGGCGTCGTCCATGTCGACGGCCAGCTCGATCAGCTTGCCGCGCCATTCGTTCGCCTGATCCTGGAGGGAGGCGCGGATCGGCTGACGGACCCAGGACGCGCCCAGATCTTCACTCTGATAGACCCATTCTTCCATGGTCACGAGGTCAATGATGCCTTCTAGCTCCGTCTCTGCGCCGATGGGCAGCTGGATGGGGGCAGGCACGGCACCGGTGCGGTCTGCGATCATGTTGACGCAGTTGTAGAAATCGGCACCGATCTTGTCCATCTTGTTGACGAACACGATCCGCGGAACCTTGTAACGGTCGGCCTGACGCCAGACTGTTTCGGTCTGCGGTTCGACACCGGCGTTGGCGTCCAGCAGACAGATCGCACCGTCGAGCACGGCCAGCGAGCGTTCGACTTCGATGGTGAAATCGACGTGGCCGGGCGTGTCGATGATGTTCATGCGGATCTTGGTGTCGGAGGTGCCATCAGCCGACGGATCGTCCTGACGCTGCCAGAACGTGGTCGTCGCGGCGGACGTGATCGTGATTCCGCGCTCCTGCTCCTGTTCCATCCAGTCCATGGTGGCGGCGCCGTCGTGAACTTCGCCGATGTTGTGGGACTTGCCGGTGTAGTACAGGATCCGTTCGGTACAGGTCGTCTTGCCTGCGTCGATGTGCGCCATGATCCCGAAGTTGCGGTAGCGCTGAAGAGGGTAGTCGCGTGCCATTGTGGTGGTGCTCCTGATTTACCAGCGGTAGTGGCTGAACGCTTTGTTCGCGTCGGCCATCTTGTGGGTGTCTTCGCGCTTTTTCACGGCCGTACCACGGCCGTTGACAGCGTCCATAAGCTCGCCTGCAAGGCGTTCTTCCATGGTGTTTTCGTTCCGCTTTTTCGCGGCAGCAATCAACCAACGGATCGCCAGCGCCTCACGACGCTCCGGGCGGACTTCGACGGGGACCTGATAGGTCGCACCACCGACGCGGCGCGAACGCACTTCGACCGACGGTTTGATGTTGTCGAGGCATTCGTGGAACACTTCGACCGGGGACTTCTTCAGCTTTTCTTCGACGCGGTCGAAAGCGTTGTAGACGATACGTTCTGCAACGGCTTTTTTGCCGTCGACCATCAGGTTGTTCATGAACTTCGTCAGAACGGTATCACCGAACTTTGCGTCAGGTAGAACTTCGCGTTTTTCAGCGGCGTGGCGGCGTGACATGGATAATCTCTTTTCTTGGGCAATGGCGGGATTGAACCCGCCCTACGGAATGGAAGTGTAGGGCGGGACTGATCCCGCCTTCGCTCATTACTTCGGACGCTTGGCGCCGTACTTGGACCGGCGCTGCTTACGATCCTTGACACCCTGGGTATCAAGAACACCGCGCAGGATGTGGTAACGCACACCCGGAAGGTCTTTGACCCGGCCGCCGCGGATCAGGACAACAGAGTGTTCCTGAAGGTTGTGCGATTCACCGGGAATGTAAGAAATGACTTCGTAGCCATTGGTCAGACGGACCTTGGCAACCTTCCGCATGGCGGAGTTCGGTTTCTTCGGCGTCGTTGTGTAGACGCGTGTGCAGACGCCGCGCTTTTGCGGGCAGCCTTCAAGGTGCATTGACTTCGAACGTGTAACTTTGGGCTGGCGCGGTTTGCGGATCAGCTGCTGGATCGTTGGCATGGGGCGGTTTTCCCTATTCTCTCACATGTGAGCGGGGACCGGCCCCGCAGATTGACTTGGCATGCGATGCACGTCTGCAAAGCACAAAAATTCCGCAGTCGAACCCTTACCGGAGGTTCGGTGCGGTGAGTATTCAGAGGAACAGGGACAGCATTAGCCCGGTTCTTGACCACTACGACATTTGATATCGGATTTGGGGGGATTACCCCCAGCCCGGATGCGCGCCGTATAGGCCGGGTCGGCAGGGGTGTCAACAGTCACCCACACCCCGCAAAGCCCTGCAAAATCTAGCGGATGCGATCGGGTACGACCCGGCGTTTCAGTTTGATCCTTTGTTCGCGCCAAAGGGTAAACAAACCTGTCGCCACGACGATTCCCGCACCCAGCAACGTCACGGGCCGCGGTATTTCCTGAAACACGAACAGACCAATCAATAGTGCGACCAACAAGCTGGTATAACGAAACGGCGCGACAAACCCGATTTCGCCCACCCGCATGGCGGCGACCGAACACACATAACCAACGATCAGCGCAATCGTGGCAAACCCGATCGGTAGGGTCATGTCCGCGCTCAGCGGCGCCCAGTCACCGAACAGCGTCAGGATGCCGGCGACACCAGTCACAACAATAGATCCAACCAGCGATACCATGACCGACGGCACGTCCCGCGACATCCGCCGGACGACAAGGTCGCGCAGTGTCACACAGGCGACCGCCGCCAGCGCGGACACCGAAAAGACGTTGAAATCCGCGCCACCCGGCCGGACGATCAAAAGCACGCCGACAAAGCCGATCAGGATCGCACTCAGCCTGCGCCAGCCCAACGGCTCTTTTAGAAACAGCGCCCCGGCCAGCGCGACACTCAGCGGCAGGACCTGCAAAATGGCACTGACATTGGCGATTGGCATGTTGAAAAGGGCGGTGATGAACAATGCCGCCCCGCCCGCCTCTGCCAAAGAGCGGATCAAAATCAGGCGCCAGTCGCGCCCTGTCAAATCGAACCGTATCTGCCCCAGCGCATAAGCAAGCAAACACAATCCGATGGTGACGCCGATTCCCCGCAGAAAAATGACCTGAAACAACGGCACGCTGTCGCTAAGCGTTTTGACGAAAGCGTCGTTAATGGTAAATGTTGTCATGCCCGCAGCCATCAGCGCCGCGCCCCGCATGTTGTCTGATAGTGCCATGCGACAAGCCGTAGCAGGCAAGTGAGACCAACGCCAGATCGCGCGTCAGTCGTCGTCCAAACTTCCCTTTTTGGGGCCCACCCGCACGCCCGAGATGCTGGTGTCAGCCATCAGGCACAGGTTATCGCGGCAACAATCGCCATTCACAGCCAATATGCGGAACTTGTGGGATGCGCGGAACGTACCGGACAGAAAGTCCAGCGACCAACGCTCGCCGGGGTTCAGCGCCTCAGGCATCGGTATCCGCGATCCGCGGGCTCGTTTCCGGCCCCGCCGACGCCTGACGCCCAGCTTCTCCTCGGTATATAGCCGATACAGCTTCTTGTGGTTCATGATCATTCACACCGGTTGCTTTGGTGCCGAGTCCGAAAATCGGACACGAAAACGCAGGCGTTGCGGAAATCACCGATGAATTAGGTAAATGCGATCTCGACGCCCCTGGCGCGGCTGAGCCATGTCCGGATTTCGGACACGGGAATCACCCAAAAGCCATGTCCGAATTTTGCCCCTACCCGTGTCCGGCAAATGCCCCAAGTCGTGTCCGGAATTCGGACACTAACCTTTAAAAAGAACCAATAAGTAAACCAGTAAAGGAGGAGGATGAGGAGGACGCGAATGCGCGCGAGGCAGACCTTGATTTGTTCTTCGCAACTCTTCTGAAGTTTTCATTCCTGAAGTTCTGAGCCTCAGTTGAAACGGTGGGTGCCAATGCAGCCGCGATGTGGTGGCCATTTGGAGGAAGATAGATTCGGCCATTCTTTCCCTCGGCAATTATCGCGATCATTTGCTGGCTCATGCGACCGGCCTTTTCCTGTTCACGCACGTAGTCAGCGGTGATGGCATCCCCTTTCAGCAAGCACCTAAAATTGGCACGGCCAAATTTTGTGCCTTCCTTTACTTTGGCAATCTCCACTGACCTGCAACGGGATTTTTCCTCCATTTGGAATGAGAGTCCGACCCAACGAAGGGACGGACAATGAAGCGAACGAGATACAGCGAAG
>NZ_JAAFZU010000045.1 GCF_018263905.1 Loktanella sp. SALINAS62
CGCTCCTCGTGAGGTTCTGGTTGGCTTTGACACCACCACGATACGCCGCCTTTCAAATCACGCCATCACCCAAATTCCCGCATAGCTCGTAGGATCATCAGCCCGGCCTCGAGTTGAGATAGGCCGAGGACCAGCTGTAGCCGTTGGCTGAAGACCAGCTCGACGCCGATCAGGGCTACGGAGGCCACAAGGGCCGCGATCACGCCGGAGGTAAAGCGAGGATTGCGAAACAGCGCAAAGTCGATCAGCGGGCTGGCACTTGCTTGCTGGCGGCGGACAAAGGCCACCATGGCGCCCATCCCGATGACGAGGACAATGCCTGCGATCAACCACGACGGCTCACGCTTGCTCACCTCCTTGACCGCATAAACCAGCCCCACCAGCCCGACCATCACCTGGGCGGAGCCGAGGAGAACAAAGGGGTGAACTAGAGCGTGTCGCGTGTTGACCAGCACCAGCGCACCCGCAAGCAGGGCCAGCAAGGCGATCGGCACGTTGACGAGAAAGACCGAGCCCCACCCAGAATCATTCTAGCAGCAAGCCTCCAACCACCGGCCCCATAGCAGCACCGCCCGAGGCGACAGCGGCCCAGATCCCGATAGCAAAGGCGCGCTCCTTCTCATCGGTGAAGGTCAGGCGGATCAGCGACAGGGTCGCGGGCATCATCATGGCCGCGCCGATCGCCAGCAACACCCGGGCTGCAATGAGCGCCGCAGGCACCGGAGAAAAGGCCGCGGCCAACAGTGGAACGGTTGATGCGCAATTTGGGCATCAAGGGCGTGGTTCGGGGTAAAAAGGTCGTCACGACCAATCCGGACACCTCACAGCAGT
>NZ_JAAFZU010000046.1 GCF_018263905.1 Loktanella sp. SALINAS62
AAAATGGGCCAGTAAATACGCTTCCATCACCCCGGCCTGGCGCCGAGCATGGCAGGAGGTGATCCCGTTCTTTGCCTTCGATCCGGCGATCCGCAAGATCATCTACACTACGAACGCGATAGAGAGTTTAAACCGGGTGATCCGCAAATCGATCAAGACGCGGGGATCATTCCCAACCGAAGACGCCGCCACGAAGTTGATCTATCTGGCGATCCGCAACTTCGAGAAAGGTGGTCGAAATGTTCGGGAATGGTTTGCCGCACGCAACCATTTCGC
>NZ_JAAFZU010000047.1 GCF_018263905.1 Loktanella sp. SALINAS62
ATCGCGACCGGTTCATCGGTCGCATCCAGGCCTTGGCACGCGCCCACGACCAACTGCTCGAAACGGATTGGCAGTCCGCCGACCTGGCCATCCTCGTTAAGACCACGCTCTTGGCCTATTACAGGGACGACGAGATCGACCGGGTCGCCGATGGTCCCCCGATGCCGCTTACCCCGAGACAAGGTCTCGGCCTTGCGCTCATCCTGCACGAGCTGGCGACAAATGCGTCAAAATATGGCGCGCTCTCGACCGATGATGGCACGCTTCGCGTGACGTGGGACGAAATGCAGGTGGACGGGCGACCCCATGTCCGCCTGTCGTGGAGGGAGAGCGATGGGCCACCCGTAACGGACGGCGCCCCCAAGGGGTTCGGGACGAAGCTGATCAAGCGCGTGTGTGCCTACGAACTTGAGGGATCGGCGGAACTTGATCTCGCACCAGAGGGTTTGACTGCCGAGATCGTGTTTCCCATCTCCAAAGGAGAGTGACCATCGCACATTATACTGATCCACAGTCGCTGGCTGGACGTCGTATGCTCATTGTCGAGGATGAAGCCATCCTTGCGATGGATCTGGAAATGATTTTCGAGGATCAAGGCTGCGAGGTGCTTGACCCTGCCTTCAGCGTGAAGCGTGCACTCGCCCTGATCGAGACGGAGCGCCCAGATGGCGCTACGCTCGACATGAACCTCAACGGCGAGTCGTCAGCCCCCGTTGCCGCTGCCCTACGCGAGCGAAACATCCCGTTCATCCTGCTCTCCGGTAATACCGGACAGGACCAGCATGATTCAGCCTTTAGAGACGCGCCCTTTGTTAAGAAGCCCGTTGAGACTGGCGAACTTCTTCGGACGCTTGCCCGCGTGTTGGAGTGACACAACACCAATTTCTGGAGGCTTTTCCGAGAGCATTCGCTGCTGCGGCCCGGAGGATGCACCTTTGGAGACCGTTCTGTTGATCGGTGCCAGCGTGGGCGGGCGGAGGCAGTCGTCCACGCACTGTGAGATCGTGTGCGCGGCGCACCGGCCGAGAAGTTGGCGCGCCCCGTGGGCAGGCACCGTCTCAACGCATGAGGCGCAACGCTGCCGCCCGCAGAACCTCGGCTGACTGGCGCAGCTCGGCGGCTTTTGTAAGAAAGTCCTGGTGTGTGCGCATCCGGCTTGCCTCTTTCGCGTCGCGCGCCATTCGCTCGGCGAGCACTGCGCGTTCCTCAACGATCCGCAGCGCGACGCGCACAGCTTCGTCCAGCGAACCTTCATGCTGATCCGCAAGAGCCTTCGCGGAGTAGGCGTGACCGACCTGGCAACGATACCGCAGCGGCGGCTCCTTCAGCTGCGACAAGGTGCCGTTGCAGGCCGGGCAGGACAGCGGCACGACATCGGCGATCTGCTCGACGGTCTCTGTCAGGCAGGGGCCGCCAAGAGCAATGTCGATTTCCAACTCAAGCGCTCGGTCAATCGCATGCTCGGGGCCCAGCGGCTGATTTACCAGCATCGTTATCAAGTCAGCAAGGTCGTTGGGCGGCGTGCAGTAATCGACTTCGGTGGATTCGAGCGCGCCAAGCGGCATGTCGGGGGCAACGGAGTCCGCAGGGTTCTGCACCACTGACACACCGCCTCGCTGCTTGATCGTGACAAGGCCCGCGGCGCCGTCGTTGAGGTTGCCCGTTAAAACCAGTCCGACCGCGCCGGACCCGTAGCTGGCGGCGACGGACCGGAACAATGCATCGACCGCAGGGCGCGCCAGGTTTTCGCGCGGGCCGCGGCCCAGCCTGATGACGCCGTCAATCACCAGCAGGTGCCTGTCGGCAGGTGCGACATAGACGCAGCCGGATTCCACTTCTTCGCCTTCCAGCGCCGTCGAGACATGCAGCGGCCCTGCGTCATCGAGGATGTCCGCAATAAGGTTGCGCCCATGTGCGCCCACATGCACGACCACGAAAATCGGCGCTGGCAGGTTTTCTGGCAGGCTTGGCATGATCTCCTTGAGGACCGACAGAGAGCCGGTAGAGCCGCCGATTGCGATTGCCCGTTGTTTCTGCATTCTATTTTTACCCCGCTGCAAAGAATGAGCATGAACGCACAGGAGGTATGTTTGTGCCCTGCCTGTGCCAAATCGGCTCCGGGTTGCCGGTTCTGCGCATACATCAAGCTTTCGCTGCACTGGTCCCGAACGACCGCTGTCGGATACAAACACCATGCCAGAACCCGCTGGTCACAAACGGTCGATATCGGTGAAAAACTCGAGCCACCAGATGTTGTGGTGACTGCCGAGTTCACGTTTTCTGCGACAGGTCCAGCTCCTGGCCATCTCAAGCCGTAGTCCTCGGATTAAACCGCGCCGGATTTGCCGGAGATGAGCCGTCCGGCGATCACAAGGACCCACTATGAACTGGGCAAGATAGGCGTGAACGTCAATCAGATGACGAAGCAGCGAACACGCATGGGTTGGGGCCACAGTCTTCGTCTGCGGGATGATCGCGGTGACCGCCCGGCTTGCCGCGCGGGCATTACGGTTGACAAAGATGGTCGATCGGCTGAACGCGCCGTGGCGCACGGACATCAGTGCGCGCACATCAGGGCGAAGGTGGCGGATCGCTTGCGGGAAAGGACCCATCCGAGATTTCGTCGACCTCGTCCCACTGCGCGGGGGCCTCGCGCATGCTCTCTGAGCCGGCAGGGCGGACGAAGTCCGCGGCCCGAGGAATGTCCTCCAGCACGCGGCGGAACTCTTCGGCCACCGCCAGTTCAACGCCCAGTCCAGCCGTCTCGACCGCGCCGGGGTCCTCTTGGCCGTCGCGCATCGTGGTCCGGTCGCGCAGGATAGCTTCAACGCGCTCCCCGATCGGTGTCTCGGCCATTTCGCGCAGGATGAGTTGAAGGATGCGGCGGTGCGCAAGCAACCGCCCTTCCGTGGTTTGATCGTCCATCAAATTCTCCTGATGCTAAATTGTCGGCTGTCCGGTGGTCGGACACACCAAAGAGGCGCGACGCCGTCTGAAACCTCTGAGTTCGTTCAGGAATGAAACCGGCGCAGGACGGCCTTGTTCCATCGATGATCGGGCAGTCAGGTCGACGTCGGCGCGCGCCCTTTTGGCGATCCAGCCGGGAGCCGGTTTCGAGAGTCGCGCGCCACGTCGTCTTGTCACGCCCCTGCGGGCGCAGCTTCGTGGGCGGTCCACTGTCATGGGCGAGTGGCTCCGACGGTGTCAGCGTCGCGCTTGGTCAGGGCGACCACCACGATCTCCAGCAGCCCGACCAGAAGGTGCGGCCACCAGATCAGGCTGGCGAACCCGAACAGCCACGGCGAAACCGCCAGCAGGATCCCGGTCACCAGATCAGCGCCCAGATGGACCTTGAGCGGGATCACCTTGGCGACGCTCAGCTCGTAGCGGGTCACCAGGCTCATGATGATGATCACCGCACCGATCAGCTGTGGCACCCATTGCGCGGCACCGCCGTTGGCGAAACCGAAGAGATAGGGCGCGACCAGAAGCAGCGCCCCGGTGACATAGTCGATGATTCCGTGGGTTCGGGTGTTAATCATTGCAGATCTCCTTGGCTGGCGGGACAGGCGCGCAGCACCGCCCGGTAGGGATATGAAGTTGTTGGTGTGGAAACGGAGTTGGGACACCGGTGTTCCCGCGCAATGTGCGGAAGCTTAAACCAAGTCAAACGAAGCGTCGCAGGCCTCATTGGGCGCAGTCCTCGAGTCTCATCTGTCGGTGCGAGACGACACCTCTGTCGGCGGGGTCTTGCCTCCGGTCGCGGACGGCGCAGACGTCACGTCCCCCGTCGCGTAGTCCTCCACGATCAGTCGCGCGCCCCTGTCGTAGGTCAGGTAACGCCAGAGCCACTGCATCGACACCAGAAAGCGGTGCTGGAATCCGACCAGAAGATAGATATGGATCACGGCCCAGGCAGCCCAGGCGAACCAGCCCTTCGCCTTCAATCGGCCCTGTTCGAAGACGGCCGCATGCCGTCCCACGATCGCGGTGTTGCCCCGGCTTTGGTAGCGGAACGCAGGCAGCGGGGCGCCTGTGGCGATATGATCCGCCAGCGCGCGGCCCAGATGGACGCCCTGTTGCTTGGCCACCTGCGCCAGCCCCGGCAAGGGCTTGTCGTCGTCGGCGGTGAACAGAGCCACGTCCCCCAGGGCAAAGATATCCTGCTGGCCCTGCACGGCCAGCGTCGCATCGACGGGGATGCGTCCGGCCCGGTCGGTATCGCCCAGATTGCGGGCCAGTGGCGACGCGGCGACGCCTGCGGCCCAGATGACCAGGCCAACCGGTTCTTCGCATCCGGCGATTCGGATCGTATCCGGCCCGATGTGTTCCACCGCTTCACCCCGGCGCACCGTGACGCCCAGCCGTTCGAGCCGTCGGTGCGCATAATCCGACATCTCTTCGGAAAAGCCCGACAGCAACCGTTGTTCCGCCTCGATCAGCGAGATCCTTGTCGCGGTGGGATCGATGTTACGGAAGTCCCGTGCCAGCGTGTATCGGCTCAGTTCCGCGATGGCGCCCGCAAGTTCCACGCCCGTCGGGCCGCCGCCGACGATGGCGATGCTCAGCAGGCGCCGACGTTCGTCGGGGTCGGTGGCCCGCTCTGCCCGCTCGAAGGTCAGCAGCAGCTGCGACCTGATGCTGCGGGCATCCTCGATGGTTTTCAGACCGGGCGCCCACTGCGCCCAGGCGTCGTTGCCGAAGTAACTGTGGGCGGCACCGCTGGCGAGGACGAGGACCCCGAAGCGCAGCCGGTGACCGCTCACCATCCGCACCTCGCGCGCGGACATGTCGATCTCGGAGACCTCGGCAAATACCACCTTGACCGACCGATAGCGACGCAAAACCTTGCGGATGGGCTCAGCGACGTCGGTTGCCGACAGGGCGGCTGTAGCGACCTGATAGAGCAGCGGCTGAAAGAGATGGTGGTTCTGCCGGTCGATCACCGTCGTGTCGATGCCGGCCTTGCCCAGGCCTTTAGCAACCTCGAGCCCGCCGAAGCCCGCTCCGATGACGACGACCTCTGACCGTGAGAACGATTGCGGTCCGGTTGCGTCCGGTCTGCGTTCTTCGGACATCATTCTCGGGCCCTTTCCCGGCTGGTCACTCTGCAATCCCAACCGGTCCGGGCGCGGCAAGTTCCCGGTCGCTGGCCGGCTGCCTTACGGAAAACCCGATGCGCAGGGCAGGGACCGGTGCTGCTACTCGGCACCCCGGGCGTGTGCAGCATGGGACATCGTCACCAGCCCCACGCCGCCGATGACCGCCCACGATCGAGCGTATCTGCGTCGCCAGAGCGCTGCGCAGCGCGATGTCGCCGGCCACCTTGCCAAGGGCCTCGTGCGCGCCCGGCGGCAGCGCGCCGTCGACGGAGACGACCAGCATCAGGACGGGCTGGCATGAGGACCTACTGCGATGCCCGGCTTAACCGCCAGCTGTTGCTAACTGGCGCCTTTCGCCTGGGCGGCGTGCGACATCGTCACCAAGCCTACGCCGCCCAGCAGATTGCCCACGATCGAAATGCCGAATATTCGCGCGATGTCGATCCACGTGATCTCTGCTTGGAACGAAACCCCGAATGACAGATGGAGCATGGTCACCACGCCATGCTCGAACGGTCCCAGCGCAAGCAGGACGCCGGTAACGTAGGCCAGCAGGATGCGGGCAGTGGAATCGCGACAGGCGATGACGAGGTATGACAGCAGCGCGACCAATGCGCCGCCGATGATCGCCCGCATGAGCGTCGCGAGACTGGATCGGTTCGCGATCTCCTCGGCCACGCGTTTCAGCGCCGCGTGCGCCCCGGGTGGAAGCGCACCGTCGACAGAGACGACGAGCACCAGAATGCCGCCGCCCACAAGGTTGAGGATCAGCGTAAGAACCCAGAGGCGGAGTATCTTTTGCGTCATACCGCCGACCTTTGATCTGAATGCAGCCGCAATCGGATCGAAGAAGTTTTCGCTGAACAGTTCTGCGCGCCCAAGGATCAGGAAGGGCAGACCGATGCCGAAGGCCAGCGCGCCCAGAAGCTTCGACAGGTCCCCGAGCGCGGGTTTCGCAAGCGCCTCCACGATTGCGAGGGCGATGATCCCGAACACGATAGTGAAGCCGGCGATGAACCCGGTCGAGAGAAGTTCCAGCAGCTTCTGGTTCAGCCGCCGTTCGCCTTCCTTGGCCGCCTTCTCGAATATCTCGCCTGGGTCGAGTGTGTCTGGCATGATCGGGAAACCGTTGGGGGTTCGGATGGTTCCAAGCTTGCACCAGCCTTCATCGGTTGGGCATCGTCCGCGTCGTGGCGCCACGTAACACGCTGATGGCGCCCTGACCAATGCTCGTGCGTCTGCGGCTCCTGAGGATCAAACCGCTTCTCTCATCTCTGACTCGAGGCCCTTCTGAAGCCTGTGGCAGGTGAATTATCTGCGCAGCTGCTCGGTCGACATCATCACGGGCTGAAACACCGCGTTCTTGCCCCCGCGTGTGACGCTGTCGTCTTTCGCTCCGACCGCGGTCGTGGCTGAATACTCTGTCGGGGCCACGCAAGGCAGGCCGCGGGTAGTTTAGGGTCGGACCAGACCTTTACATCGCGCTGCGCCAAGGACTGGCTCACGGAGCTTTCTGCCGTTCGCTGCTGGCTTTCCTCTTTGCTTCGCCTGAGACGTCCTTTGCATGGAAGGGCGAGAATGAGCGGCACCTATTGAACGGGAGCAAAGCGAAAGAAGCTTATGCAGCGGACTGCCCCTCTTTTGTGGACATTGAACAGCGGGCAGCCTGTCTGCTGTCCTGCGCCACGTTGCGGAACATTTCGCAAAACCTGTTGTTTGCTTTTTTCTACAACAGCCTCGGCGTGCGGTAACGGCGGGGGTGCTAAATCCGGCGTCTGGCCGTCTGCAGTCGCCGATGATCGCAGCGCTCGCTATCAACCTTCGTCGATGTCCATCTTTGCAACCGCGCTCCGGCTCAGGACGAAGCCAATTTGACCTATCCGGAACCGCAACCAAGGAGAAAGTCATGGGATCCAAGACCATAGGAGCTGCCCTCGGCGTTGTCGCAACACTGCTCGTCGGGATCGCCATTTGGCTGTCTGTCGCCTACAATGTCGCTGCCACCGACATGCATGCAGATGCGGTCCGATGGACACTCGATACCACCATGCATCGCTCTGTCTCAAGTCGGGCGCAAGATATCGACCTGCCAGAAAGTGTCTCTGACGGGATGCTGTCGCAGGGTGCCGAGCATTACGCCGCAAGCTGCGCGCACTGCCATGGCGGCCCAGGTGTAGAGCCTGCCACCTGGTCGCGCGGCATGCGCCCCGAGCCACCCCATTTGGTCGAGGCAGCGGCGGAGTGGGAGCCGAAGGAAATCTACTGGATCGCCGAGAATGGCATCAAGATGAGCGGAATGCCGGCCTTTGGGCCGCACCACGGGCGCGAGGAACTGCTGGCGATCACGGCATTCGTGTCGCAACTGCCCGGGCTTTCGCCCGAGGACTACACCGCGATGACGTCTGGTGGCGGACACGGCGGCACAGCCGCCCATTCGGAATAACCTGAAAATCGAGGAGCCACCCAACATGTCCTATATTCGCTTCGGACTGATGATCCTCACCTCGACGGTGGTGATGTTCATCCTGATGTATCTCAACACCTACGCCTGGGAGCACGTCTTCTTTTCGGAGACGCGCACTTACATGGCGATCCTGATGGGTGCGACCATGGCGGTGATCATGCTTGGCTACATGCTGAGCATGTATTCCAACAAGATGCTCAACATCGCCATCTTCACCGGCTCGGTGATCGTCTTTGCGCTGTCGCTCTGGCTTGTGCGCAGCCAGGTCACAGTGTCCGGGACCAGCTACATGCGCGCGATGATTCCGCACCATTCTATCGCGATCATGACGTCCGAACGCGCACAGATCCGCGATCCGCGTGTCCAGAAGCTGGCCCATGACATCATTGTGGCACAACGGCGCGAAATCGCAGAGATGCGCTACCTTATCGACGAGGTGTCCGAAGGCGACATCGTAGAGTCGATCTACCAAGACCCGCCTGCCCGCGTCGGAACGATCGAGACGGCGCTGAACAACACCCTGATCGCCACGCTGGATCCTTCAACGATGCCAGAGGCCGAAGCGGACCAGATCCTTAATTCCAGTCCCCGCTGCACGTTCAACCGCACACCAGAGGAACATCCCGTCCTGTGGACCGAACAGGACGGCGGAGCCGCGGCCATCAAGCTGAACGGCGTTCTTGTGCCGCTCGCGGCAGTGGGAGAGACCGAGACCGGCGAAATGCTCTTCGAGGCCCAAGGCACGCGTGTAACGGTCACGCCTCTCGGCGCAGACGCTGACTGGCGGTCCAACGCCGAAATGATCTTTGGACTGGAACAGGGGCTGACTGTCGGATACCGCGGTTTCTGGGCGTGTGCGTCGTAACTATGTGCGCAAATCTTGACTGATGCTCCTTGACCTTTCAGCGATGGAACGGTCGATATCCGTTAGATCAATGCGGGCGGGCGTGATCGGGCATTCCAGCAAAAGGTGCCGCGGCAGGACTGGCCTTTTCCCGGTCGAACGGCAGAAACGGGAGGCATGAGAATGTCGCGCAACGTCAACTTTCATAGCGAAGGCGAAAAACGATGCGCCGCGTCCTGATCGTGCTCGCCGTCCTCGTGGCTGCCGCGCTTGCGGCGTGGGGACTCTGGGGGCCTCCCGGTTTCGCCGCCGAGATTGATCGCGAAACCTTGGACCGATTGGTCGAGACGGCCGGGTTAGCCGGTCCGGTGGTGATTGTGGCGTTAATGATCGTCGCGGTGGTGGCGAGCCCGGTCCCAAGTGCCCCGATTGCAATGGCTTCCGGGGCGGCCTACGGGCATTTCTGGGGTTCGCTTTGGGTGATCATCGGTGCAGAGATCGGCGCGCTCATCGCGTTCGGATTGGCCCGGGGTCTGGGACAGGGCGCGATGAGGCGTTGGTTCGGCGAGCGGATCGAGCAAGGCCTGCTGGGATCTCAGAATACGCTGACGGCTCTTGTCTTCGCAAGTCGCCTGATGCCGTTCGTGTCCTTCGATCTCATCAGCTACGCGGCGGGTCTCAGCGCGCTGAAGTTCTGGAGGTTCGCCTTGGCGACCCTCGCGGGCATCGCTCCTGCCAGTTTTTTGCTCGCACATTTCGGAACGACCGCGGCAAGCGGAAATGCCAGCATATTGACTTGGTCCGCCGCACTCGGCCTCGGCGTGGTCACCGGAGCGCCGCTCGTCTGGGCCGCTTGGCGAGGCAGGAAAAGCCGCTTCCGCTGATGCTGGCGTTAAAATCGCCCCGCGGGGCACAGGTCCATGCTACAACGGCAAATCCCGTCCCCCGTCGCGGTCAAGAAAGGCTCAAAGCGGCCACCACAGACCCCTGTCCGGGGCTCCGGCGTGTCGAAACCTTCCAGACGCTGGTTCACCCCACCGAGCCAGAGGGTGTCACCATCCACGATGCATGTCTTGTCCGTCGTATTGCGCTGCTAACGTCCGCAGATGTCGAGGTTCTGAACCGGGACGACATGCGTATCGACAGTGGATGACCCATAAGCGGCACTTGCAGCAAGTAAGCTCACGGTGGCGAGGCCAATGAGCAACTGGCGTGGGCGGCCCGTGATCTCGGCCTTCACGAAACAGCAGAGATCAGGAATTCATCCTTCGTGTGCCCGTTCTCAATGGCCTCTTTCATCCAGTCAGGTTGACGGCCACGACCGGTCCACGTCTGTTCGGGGTTCTCGGGGTGACGATACATCGGCGGTGACACGGCTTTGGTTTTCTTGATTGACGCACCGGTCAGTTCCGCGAGCGTAAATCCGTGTTCACGGGCAACGGCCTCTGCGGCTGTCAGCGCCTCTTTGCGCTGTTTCTGCTCATAGCCATCGATGGCTTTGCCGACATCTTTCTGCAGCTTCTTGAGGTCATCCAGCGAGATGCTGTTCAGGTCGATGTTTGTCATTTTTTTTCTGTGTCCATTTAACGCGATACTGATCAAAAGTTCGCTTCTTTCGCCGTCATATAGGTTTCATCCGGTTTATCAATTCGATGAGCGTCCATGTGGCTGAGCATAAGGATGGTCTGCGATCCGCGGCCGAAGCGTTTTTACGGCTGATCGCGGAACATTTGCCTTCGTGAAAATGTTCGAGACACAAGATTATACCTTGAAGGCGCCGGTGACAGTTTCCGTGGCTGGCACACTTTGTCGGATGCGGCTTCCGGTTTCGACTGACAAACCCGGGCCGGTGCGAGTGGGGAGAAAGGACAGGGTCATCATGCGTGTCGCAACCGACCGACTTGCCTGTGACGCAGGGACGACCCGGCGCCATCACGACGGACAAGCCGCTCTTTATACGGTCATGGCGTCCGACAGCAGGTGTCTGCCCGGCGAGCGTGTCAAAGTCACGGTCCCGATCGCCACATCATTGCACGCGGCTCACCAGCAGGAGCACCGATGACCCGAACGACCGAGCACCTGACCGCCGCCATCGAGTCTGACGAACGACTTGACCGGCCCGCCTATGATCTGGCGAACGCCACCTCGCTGGCGCTTCAGCCGACGGGGTCCGCCGCGCAGCCGATCCAGAACGCGCTGCACGGGACATGGCTGGGCCATCCGCTCCACCCGGCGCTTGCGACGCTGCCGGTGGGTGGCTGGACGCTGGCGGTGGCGATCGATACGGCTGGGGTGCTGGGTGTCACGCGCGATCCGCGCACCACGGCGCGGGCGGCAGACATCGCGCTGAGCGCAGGTGTGGTCGGTGCGGTCGCAGCCGCCGCAACCGGCCTTGCCGACATGCGGCAGATCCACGGTCGAGACCGCCGCACCGGTCTTGTGCATGCGGCCCTGAATTCAACTGCGCTTGCCCTGAACGTAACGTCGCTTGTGTTGCGCCGCCGTGGCCGCCGCGGCGCCGGTCGTGCGTTGAGCGGCATGGGCTGGATGACGATGATGGCCGGTGCATATCTGGGCGGGCATCTCGTCTATCGCCGCCGTATTGGCGTCGATCAGGCCGATCGCTCGCCCGAACCGCGCGCCTTCACGCCGGTCCTCGCCTTCTCAGCGCTGCAGGAAGACCGCCCCCGCCGGGTCGAGGTCTGGGACGCAGCCGCCCGCGCGCATGTCGGGATCGTGCTGGTGCGCCATCGCGGACGGGTGCATGCGATGGGCTCGCGGTGTTCACACATGGGCGGTCCGCTGGACGAGGGATGGGTGCAGGATGGCGGCCTGGTCTGCCCCTGGCACGGTTCGCGCTATTGTCTTGCAAGCGGCCGTGTGCTGGATGGCCCGTCGCGGGCGCCGCAGCCGCGCTATGATGTCCGGGTGCGTCACGGGCAGATAGAGATCTGCCGCGTGCAGGAACCGGGTGACGAAGCACTTACCCCTGCGGATCTTCGAGATGCCGCGGACGACGCAGCGCAAGTGACGGCAAGGACCCTACCATCAGGCGCGCGAAAAGCAGACGTGGTGCTGTTTGAACATCACCAACTGCTGCGCCGCCTGTTCGAAAAGGTCGAGGAGATGGCACCGGACGACCCCGAGCGGCGAGACATGATGCGCCTTTTGGCCGAAGAGCTCGAGATCCATGAACATGTCGAGGATGAAATCTTTTATCCCGCCGTCCGCCCCGTCAGCGAAGACGTGCCGGTGGCCCATGCCGAGCATCAACAGCTTGCCGACATGCTGGCAGTCACCTTGCGGCTCGGCCCGTCGACGCCCGAATTCGAGACCCAGTTGCGCGCGCTGCATCAGGCGGTCGATCACCACGCAACGTCCGAAGAACAATCGATGTTCAAAGAGGCGCAGCGTTTGGGCGACGTGCGCCTGCG
This sequence comes from Loktanella sp. SALINAS62, assembly GCF_018263905.1. GTDB lineage: Bacteria > Pseudomonadota > Alphaproteobacteria > Rhodobacterales > Rhodobacteraceae > Loktanella. The sequence goes on from NZ_JAAFZU010000047.1 coordinate 11,845, forward strand.
ACAGATGGGCGCCGAAATAGAGGCGATGCTGGATCACGAACGCGAATCGCGCGCGCGAAAGGCCTTTCGCGACCTGAAGATCCGCCTACTTGAGGGCCCCCGGAGCTGAGCCGGATGCTGCTCGCGTTGCCTCGGATGCGGTATCGTCGCGAGTTCGTCTGACGACGCTTCTGGCAGATCAGCCCTGGTGGGGATCAACTTGAAGAGTCACCCGAACCGACGAGGCCCATAAGCCGGCGGCAACTGCGAACACCGCTGCGACGAGTGGCATCGCGATCGGGGCAATGTAGAAAGCGTAGTAGGCCCCCCCCGGCGAATCCCCCGCAACCAGCGGGGCTCGTTCGACGGAGGTGGTGGCACTTCGGATCTCCATTGGATGATCGACCGCCAGATCATTGCCGCAAGGATCGTGAGGGCAAGCGCAACCGCTACGCCAGGCACCTGGAGCCGGACGTGCGCGTTTCGGACCACATATGTCCGGAAAGGTCTGCTCCATTCCGCTCCCGCTTATGAATTGGAGGCCCACAAGTTCCACCACAAACCAGTGAAGCAACTGGTCTCCGGCAAACCAGGCGCGGAACACTTCGGACTGCGTCAAGGTTGTATCGTTACCTAAAGAGAGTGAGACGAAATGTTCCTCCCTTCCAAAGTCAGTGCCACCATGCCGCGTAGGCCGTATCTAAATGAGGTTTTGGACCGGCTGAAGAGCGAGCCTCGCACCTACCCACTGGGCTGCAATCTGCAGCGTGAAGGAGAGCAGCCACAAAACCTTTATTATATTCAATCGGGCTGGGCCTACGCCTATGTTATACTTGCAAATGGCCAAAGGCAAATCCTTTATCTTTATCGTCCAGGCGACATTGCAGGTTTGTCCGACGTCGGCATGGAGCGCGTAAGTTCATCTTTGGTCTGTTTGAGTGACTGTATGGTTCATGTAATTCCTATGAAAAATCTGATGTCACCAGAAATGACGCCAAGAATTGCGTTTCATTTACTGCAAAAGTCTGCGGAAATTCAATCTTGCCTCATGCGCACTCTCGCCGCTGTGGGTCGCATGACTGCACGTCAGAGAGTCGCATGGTTGATCTTAATGTTTCACGAAAAGCTACATCAAAGAAACACTGCAGCGTCGATATTTTACATTCCTTTCAATCAATCTGAATTAGGGGATCTGATTGGATTAACAAATGTATCGATCAGTAAGGTGCTTTGTGACCTCTCCAATGAAGGCTTCATTGAAAGAAATGGAACTCAGATCAACTTGCGACGAAAATCCGATCTCGAAATGATGGTCAGCTACCAGACGCTAAAAGCTTCTGCAGGCTTTATCGGGAAACCTGAAAATATCGCTGGGGAATAAATCAAAGGCTTTACCTTACGCATGGAAGCGCTGCCGGTATTCTCCTGGGGTCAGGCCCACGATCCGGTGGAAGATCTTGCGGAAGGCTCCGGCGTCGGAATAGCCTACCTCCCACGAGATGCGCTCCACCGGCAGGCGGCCGAATTGCAGAAGCTCCTGAGCCTTCGCGACGCGGAGGCGCTGCGCATATTCGGTCGTCGTGAGGCCGGTCGCCTTTTGGAAGCGGCGCAGCAAAGTGCGTTCTTCCAGCCCGGCTTGTTCTGCCAGCGTCGCAAGGCGCGCATCTCGTCCCTCGCTCGCCTGCAAGAAGTGCTGGACGCTCAGGATCGCCTTATCCCTGTGGGTCATTCGGGGTGCAAATCCACTGTAATATCGCTGCTCCCTACCCGGCGGGTCCACGAGCATCATCCGGGCGGTCTGGGCCATGACGACAGGTCCGAGGAAGCGGTCGACCAGCTTGAGGCCGAGATCGGTCCAGGACATCAACCCACCTGCCGAAATGATGTCGCCGCCGTCAATGATCAGCCGATCTGTATCCAGCGCCACGTCGGGAAACCGCTCCCGGAACTTTTCGGCGTAGATCCAGTGCGTGGTCGCCGCGCGCCCGCTCAATAGGCCCGTCTCAGCCAACAGGAAGGCGCCGCCACAGACGGAGGCCAGCACAGTCCCCTCCCCATGACGCTCTCGTAACCAGACAGCCAGTGGCCACGCGACATCTGGCGTGATGGGAGCCTCGAGTGACGGAGGCAGGATCAGGACCTGACAGGGCTCATTGTCATGGCCTGCCGCTTTGGAAGCGCCTTCAGGCGTCGGTGCCGCTATCTCGCCGGTCTGAAGGGTCTGAACCCGCAATCGCGGCGCGCCCTGATCCGATCGCTCCGCCATTTGCTTGGCGACTTGAAAGAGGTCCGCCAGCCCCATGGCCGCGGAAAGCTGCGCGCCGGGGTAGAGAACAATACCGATCCTGACCTCATCCATATGTCGATACTGCCCCGTTTTATGTCGATTGCGCCAGTGGCGAGAGATGTGTGCCCAAGCCAGATTGAGGTCAAGCATTCGAAACCCAGAAAGGTAAGAACCATGTCCAACCGTGCAATCGTCGTGATCGACCTACAGAATGAATACTGGCCGAACGGCAACCTGCCGCTCGAGAACATCGAGGGTGCCGCCGCCAATGCCGCGCGGGTCATTTCCCACGGTCGCAAGGCCGGCGACCTCATCGTGAACGTGCGCCATGAGAAGCCCGGCGCGCCGGTCTTTGTCCCGGGATCGGAGGGTGCGGAGATCAACGAAGTTGTCGCGCCCGGCGACGGCGAGCCGGTCATCACGAAGAACTTCCCGAACGCATTCCGCGACACCGGCCTCAAGGCCCTGCTTGACGAGAAGGGGATCGAGGACGTGGTAGTGGTCGGCGCCATGAGCCATATGTGCGTTGACGCGACCGTCCGGGCGGCCAATGACTTTGGCTACAAGACCGTGACCATCCACGACGCCTGCGCCACGCGGGACCTGGAGTTCAATGGCGCGACTGTCCCGGCCGCCCATGTCCATACAGCACTGATGGCGGCCTTCGCGTTCGCTTACGGCGAGGTCGTCGCCACCGACGACTTCATCAAGCGCTGAACCGGCAAGAGGAGAGATTCCAACAAAGGTCGCGACTCTGAATTCAGGGGGCGACATCATGGGAACCGAGGGTGTCCTGCGCGTTCACTTGGCGGCCCCTGAGAACCTGTTGATCGCCTCGCACACGGAAGCGATCAACCATTGCGTCCTGTCGCGCACCGAACTCCGGGCTTTCGCGGTGGAAGAGGGGGTTTTCGGAGAAGCTTTTGACGCGCGGTGACGGAGAAACCATTCTGCTCTGACCACATAGAATATCGGCGGTGGTGCGAGGCGCGCCGTCGCCGGGACCCATGGCGGATCTCCCGTGGCTGCATGAAGGAAAATTGTGCAGTTTTATCCGCACGGCCGACGACTATCTCGCAGCTTATGCCATCCGTTTAAACCGACTGTGTTCGCCCGACGGTTGTGGGACAACGAGCGGTCGAAATCGACCGATATCGGTGAATAACTCTATCATGCGCATTCGTAGCCCAATTTACGAGAATTCTGTCCTGCCGAAACATCAAACAGGGCAATATCTGGGGCAAAAAAGCTCAATGGTAGAACGCTCGTTTGCTTTCTGTGGCCAGCTTTAAGTTCGAGGGAGTTTTTCACCGATATCGACCGTTTATGGCAAGAGGTTACCCCCCCACACAGATACGCTGATCCGAGCAAGACGGTCGTCAGTCAGATGAGCCGGGTCAAGCTCGACGATCCGCACCCGAAATGCGATGCCCGCCTTGAAAGCGGGACGCAGGAAGGTTTCCGCCGCCTCATCCAGCAGCCCGATCCGAACCGGTCGCGACGCGCCAAACAATGACGGCCATCGCGACGGGCGTTGCACATAGGCGGCTACTGTATGATCAGCCTGCGGTCGTAATTCTACAGAGCTATCGGGTATGAGCCAAGTGGGCGCATGCTCCACGACAAGATCCGTTTTATAAATCAGTATCTGCATTTGGACCCGTTTCGCCGTGCCACACCAAGCGCTCGTTTAAGCCACCTTTCGTTCGAAAGCGACGGGGCTTTTCCAGCCGATCGCCCAAGCTGAATCGCCCCGAGTTTGTCGGAGACCATCAACTTAAGTTTGGCGAGTTAGTAGGTCTCGGTCACGGCGCTGTATTCGCCGCGCAGTTTGATCGACATGGTGATCGGCGCCCGACGAGGCGTCAGCGGAAGTTCGCGTTCCCATTACCCTTTTACAGGAGGAAGGCCCAAGCCTGCGCCGAACGCCGTTTCTGTCGGCAAACTGGTCCGGACCGACGGAACCACCCCGTGCGCTACTCATTCTCGATGTGTGGTCAGATGAGGATCACGCAGCCGATCCCCTGGTGCCCTTGGCCACCCGCACCGACGACCGTGACCGGACATGCAGCGCAGGTTTGACATGAGCCCGTTTCGACGGTTACTACGGCCAGCTGAGCGCTGCGCTGCTATTTGTGCAGTAAATGCTGTCAAAGAAGCGGCATTAAACCGTGACAGGTCCAGGAGGCATTTCAGTTCGACTGGAGCGAGGACTTTGCCGTTCTGGGTGGCGAGCGCACCAAGCTGCAAGTTGCCCACATCAAGCTGTCGCACAGCAGGGCCTTTCTGGTCCGGGCGTGTCTGCTGCAAACCCATGAGATGTTATTTGATGCCCATTGGCACGCGCTCCGCGTCTTCGGCGGCGTCCCGGAGCGCGGCATCTACGATAACATGCGCACCGCGGTTGACCGCGTCGGCCGCGGGAAAGAGCGACAGGTCAACATGCGCTTCCTTGCGATGGCAAACCACTACGTGTTCGAGCCAGCGTTCTGCAATCCGGCCGCAGGCTGGGAGAAGGGACAGATCGAGAAGAACGTGCAGGATGCCCGGCGCCGACTGTGGCAACCCATGCCGGACTTCCCCGATCTTGCGGCGCTGAATGACTGGCTGGAGCAGCGCTGTGTCGCGTTGTGGACTGAGATCCCGCATGCAGCGCTGCCGGGTAGCGTTGCCGACGTCTGGGCCGCAGAGCAGGCAGCGCTGATGCCATTGCCCCCCGCCTTCGATGGCTTCGTCGAACTGAGCAAGAGGGTATCACCGACCTGCCTGATCAGCTTTGAGATTGATCGCAGAGGGGCCGCAATTTAATAAGCGGACTGCGAGACGGCTGAAAACTACCTTTCGATCAGGCGACGGCTCATTTCTTTCCGAAGCGTCCGTCGATGCCACCAGGAGCGGATCTGTGTCGCACCAATCTGCGTTGGCCTCACCTTCGTTCGGCTGCCTGATTTGTGCAATTGGTAGTCTCGAAATGCACCGACGATATGCGAACTGGACGAGGTCTTTGCCACAGCGGTGATCTTGATATGGGTAACATCGGAGCAGTTGACATCTTGCAGGCTGTCCGATGCCCTCTCAAGGAGATCGCTAAAGCTTCCGATGTCGATGTAGTCACCGCTCCTGAGCGGACCTTGATTCGTAGCCTCCGAAGGTCTGTTCAGTTGTTCATCGGTCAGGTTGGCGCGGTCCGTAATGACGGCTGTGTAGGTGCCGCCACTCGTTGTCAACTCGACCAGGACATCGTGAAGATAGAGCGGCTCCAAGCCCAGATTGCTGACGAAGCAGCGTGCTTCCAACCCCGAACCGGCGCCCATATTGATGATGATGTCGGTTCGCTGCTGCCGTCTGAAGCTGACAAGAAAAATCTGAAGGTAGGCGACCCAGATCACCACCATCAGACCGTTGAGAAGCACATTCAAGAGCTCACTGTGCTGCGCTATCCATTCGAACATGCTTGAAAACCGTGGGGATTACCCGAGGGTTCCCTGAAATGCGTCGCGCACTTGTGCTACATTCGCTGGCGAACCACCGATCATAAACTGAGACGCAGGTCTTCAGAGCTATTTTGCCGGACTCTCAGCATCAGCTGTTACTTCCACCCAGAAGTAGGGTCGCGAGACATTCAGTATGCCGCCTGACTTCCTCGACACGCTGAACACCGCCCATGGTGTGCGCGAGGCCCAGGCTTCCCGCAAGAAATCGGCGCTACCAATCTGGCCCCTGAGCCGCGTGCGTGTCTGGCAGATCGTCAAACGGATCATGATTGAAGCCGGGCTCCCGGATGCACCACACTGCAACCCAAAAGGTCTGCGGCATGGTTTTGGGATCAACGCGACAGTGAACGGTGTGCCGCTCCACATGTTGCAGCGCTGGCTCGGCCACGCGCAGCTCAGCACCACGGCAATCTATGCCGATGCGGTCGGCCGCGAAGGGCAGGACATCGCAGCAAGGATGTGGGGGTAGGGGTGGACCTGACGCGGATCGATCCTCCGAGCAACGCCCGCCGGTTTTACCGGATGGAGATCGTGCCCGGTCTGTTCGGGGACTGGTCCCTGGTCCGTGAGTGGGGCCGGATCAGCCAGTCCGGTCAGGTCCGGGTTGATTGGTTCGATACGGAAGGTGCCGCGAAAGACGCGCGCTTCGCGCTGCACATGCAGAAAGCAAAGCGCGGCTACGAGTAGGGTCAGACAGGTGTCAGAATGTCTGAGGGTTTGTCCGTGATATTGAATCGCAACGGGGAGTGTCATGAACTCTGTGTATCTGGTCTGGCGCATGCGGGTTTCAGATACAGTTACGCATTGAAGCGATCTTCGAACATGATA
>NZ_JAAFZU010000048.1 GCF_018263905.1 Loktanella sp. SALINAS62
GAGCTATGGTTGATTTTGGGTGACGCGCATCATCAGGCGGCGCGGTTTTCGGTATCGTTGGTCTGTTCTATACCGTCAGTGAACTTGATTCCTTCGATGACTTTTGGCAACTGATTTTTTCCTTTGAGGCGGAGCCATTTCTTTGATGCCGCCTGAATAAGGCTGAAGACCATCAGTTTTGCTGTCTTTTGCGACAGCGCTCCCTTGGTGCGCACCGTGCGGTGCCGAACAGTGGCGAACACGCTTTCAATCGGGTTTGTGGTGCGTAGATGGCCCCAATGTTCGGCCGGGAAGTCAAAGAACGCCAGCATCGCGTCTTTGTCCTTGGTCAGGCAGGCGACACCCTTGGGGTATTTGCTGCCGTATTTCTCAGTGAAAACCGCCAGCGCCACCTCTGCCTCTGCGCGCGTGGCAGCGTGCTGAATGTCGTTCAGATCCGATTTCACCACCGGTGCCATTTGCGTAGGAAAGTAGCCCTGAACATTCTTGGCCTTATGCACCCAACAGCGCTGATGCTTCGTGCCTGGAAACGTCCGGTCCAGTGCGTTCCAAAAACCCATGGCACCGTCGCCGACGGCGATTTGTGGCGCGACAGACAGGCCACGCGCCTTGATGTCGGTGAGTAACTCGTGCCAGCTTTGCGCACTTTCCCGCAAGCCAACCTGAAAGCCGATCAGTTCCTTTTTACCTTCAGGGGTCGCACCGATAATCACCAACATACACTCGGCGTTTTCTTCCATCCGGGCCTGAAGGTAGACGCCATCTGCCCACATGTAGACATAGTGACGGGCCGACAGATCACGTCGCGCCCAAGCATCATACTGCCCCTGCCAGCCCGCCGTCAGTCGCGATATGACGCTGGGCGACAAGTTTGGCGCGTCGGGCCCCATGATGGCTGACAACGCTTCTTGGAAATCTCCCGTTGAAATGCCTTTCAGATAAAGCACTGGCAGCAAGGCATCCAAACTCACCGAACGACGCGCCCATTTGGGCAGGATGTTCGAGGTAAACCGGATCTTCTCGGCAGGATCGAGTGCGTCCATCCGATCGCGCACTTTGGGCCGCTGGACATCCAGCGCACCAATCCCCGTCTGGATCTTCCGCTCTGGGCCAAACCCATGCCGCACAATCCGTTGGCGACCATCCTCCAGCTGCTCATCGGCAAAGCTTGCTACAAACGCGTCGGCTTCAGCTTTCAGCGCTTCTGACAGCATCCGTCGCGCGCCTTCACGCGCAAGCTCCGTCAAAGGGTCCGCTATCGATTCAGATTGGCGAAAGGGTAGGATCGTTGTATCGGTCTTCATAGGCGTATCGCTCCTCGTGAGGTTCTGGTTGGCTTTGACACCACCACGATACGCCGCCTTTCAAATCACGCCATCACCCAAATTCCCGCATAGCTC
>NZ_JAAFZU010000049.1 GCF_018263905.1 Loktanella sp. SALINAS62
AGGAACTGCTCTCAAAAAAATGGTAGGGCCCGCCGTGACGCGCGAAGCAGTTGCGCATCTACAGGTCAAGCTGGGCCTGTCGGAACGGTGGGCCTGCCGCCTTGCCGGTGCGGATCGCAAGATGATCCGCTACCAGTCCAGAAAGCCGCCCGAGACGGAGCTGCGCCAACGGCTGCGGGATCTGGCCAACGCACGCCGCCGGGTTCGGCTACCGGCGTCTGTTCGTGCTCTTGCGCCGCGATGGCGAACTGTCAGGGATCAACCGCATCTATCGGCTGTATCGAGAAGA
>NZ_JAAFZU010000005.1 GCF_018263905.1 Loktanella sp. SALINAS62
CGGCTTCGAGGTCTTCTTGTTGTGTGTCTGTTCCATAATGGGCAATTCTCCGAGAGTTTTACCCTCCGGTAAACCCGGGGCGGTTCACTGGGATCGCACCCATGCCATCCTGCAGGAAAGCCCCCGCAAACGGGCCAACAACAGCCGATCCCGGACTCCTGCTCTACTAAAGGGCCTGATCTTCAGTGACACCGGTACGGCCATGACGCCCACAAGCACCAAGAAGGGCGCAAAGCTTTACCGCTACTATGTGTCAATGGACATCATACGAAACCGCGAGACCGGCGAAGAGACCGCCCCGATGCGGCTGGCGGCCGGAATGGTTGAGGACGCGGTCGTGACCGAGGTCCGCCGTATTCTGCAAACGCCGGAGGTGGTGAAACAGGTGATTCCGGCCCTGAAGACGGAAAATGGCGCGATTTCTGAGGCCGACATCATCGGGGCACTGCATGAGTTCACCGCGCTCTGGGCGCAGCTGTTCCCAGCCGAGCAGGCACGGATCATCCAGCTCTTAGTCCGGCGCGTCACCGTCACCGCCGCAGGTCTTGAGGTGGACATCAGGCGCGAGGGGATCACAGGCGTCATCCGTGAGATGGTCGCGCCGCGCAATCTGGAGGCAGCCGAATGACCCATGCCGATGACACAATTCGCGTGCTGATACCATTGAAGGTCCGCAAGAAGAATGGTTGGCCGAAAATCCTGCCGCCTGCCGATTATCTGCCGAGCGAGGACCAGACGCAGCATCCGCATGTCCTCCGCGCCATTGGGCGGCGTGGGGTTGGCTGCGGCGCATGGACACTGGCGAATTCAGCACTATCCAAGAACCGGCCGAAGCCGTCGGGCTGGCCAAGCGCCATGTCAGTCGCCAGTTGCAGCTGGCCTACCTCGCACCGGAGGTACTCAAGCGGCTGACCTGCAGGCGCGAGCCGTTGGCGGTCAGCCTGAACGATCTGTACTTTCTCGCAGGAGAGGCTTGGCCAGAGAAAGAACAGCGCGGGTTCAGTTAGATTCTAATGAAAGCTCGCCTGAAAGGCCGTCGCGGTCAACGAGACATGGGCTCCTAAAGGCGGGCGCAACTCAAATGCTTTCGGCTCACGCGAGAAATTCCAGAGACGGAACAAGCACCATTCTGACCGGCGCTCTTCGGCGACCACCAGTTCATTGCGGGAAATGTAAAAGGGCGTTCGTTCCCAGCCATTTGTCGTTTTCACCTCGATCAAACGCTCCTGTCCGTCCGGCGTAAAGCTGGAAATGTCGTACCCGGCACCGTCACCATCCTCTTCGGAAATCCACCGCACTTTGCGCGCCAGATCATCTCGACCGGCCACTTTCAAAGCGGACCGTTCGTGTGCAACGACGCGCTCTTCTCCCGCACGTCCGAGGGCGCGGTTGCGTTCATCCCGACCCGCCACGTCGAACTTTTTAGCGACATGCAACATCTGCTCCAGTTCCAGCGGCGGCGGCTGGTTCGACAGCGTCGGTGACGGTCCAATCCAGATCTGCGCAGCCTCGCGCAAACCATTTGCTGATCGCGAGCCCGACATCCGCCCAAGCCAGGCCGGGTTCCATGCCAACCAGCGCGCCACAGCATCGACCAAGGTCATCTGGAAATTGAACGCTGGCTTGTAGCCGGGGATCCAATCTTCGCCGAGCCCCTTCGGTACCGCGCTGATATTCTGATGCTTGAACTCGATCGAGCCTTCTGTTCGGCGCCGCAAAAGGGGCATCAAACTGCGCCGATGCTGAGCCTTATTGTAGGGACGGCTCGCCATGTCCTCGGCCAGCATCGCGAAGTAATCCGCGACGATCAGGTCGTTTTCTGCATCTGTCCAAGGCCCGTTCGACATGTCGCAAGGCTATGAGCGGAAAGTCTTTTTGTCATCAACGACTTCTCGCGACCGTTCGCACAGTTTCGAAGAACCACGCCGCCTTTGAGTGTCTCCGTTTGCTTTGATAGCGGTCGAACCGGCCTCAACTGCGGCGCAACCCATTTTTGGCAAGCATCTGAAAAGACGACCATTTTTTTATGCGTCTCGATTTGGGTGAAGGGCGGGTGAAAGGAAACGCGGGGCGTTCGGAGACCAATTTCGGGCCAACGGCCAGTCTCCGAAAGTCGGATGGCTCCGCTAAACCCCTTTGAAACAGAAAGAAAAAAGGCCCGCACTGGGGCCTCGTCTCGGGTTTGCGATATGCAAGTGGCGGACAGACAGTCAGCCCTCAACATATATCCATATAAGTTATCGCAGTAAATTAAGCCAGATATAGAAAGCTCCCTCACACTTTGTGTAGCAGTATGTGTAGCAACATTTCAGACTGACATTTGGTTGCGGGAGGGCGCAACCCTCGTCAATTGCCTGAAGTCCATTATTGAAAAAACAGAGAAATCGAAAGTTCGACGAGGTGCCGCGTGAGCGAGCGCAGCCCTCGATCTGAAAGCTAAAGCGTCCGGCGCGAAACCTGAATCGTTGGGATTCCCTTGAGCGCTGATCTGTGATTCATCCTGTCTGGGAGGATGGATCATGTCAGCACCTTTGCCGGATGCGCTGCGGGCGCGGTTTCAGCAGTTGATTGAGGAAGGGTTAAGCGGGCGTGCGGCAGCGTTGCGCCTGAAACTTTCGCCGGCCACCGGGGCGCGTTGGGGGCTCTCGATCCGGCGGACGGGTCAGGCAAGGGCCGCGCCTCAGGGTCGGCCTCGCGGCAAGGGCAAGCTTGATCCGCATCGCTCCTTTTTGATTGAGCTGATTGATCAGGACGGCGACATGACCATGCCCGAACTGGCCGGAGCTTTGGCTGATGCAACCGGTGTGCAGGCGCACCCCGATGCCATTGGCCGGTTCCTCCGCAAACTCGGCTTAACGTATAAAGAAAGACACTGGTCGCTACCGAGCGGCGCCGTGCACGGGTAAGAAAGCTGCGTGACGAGTGGTTCAAGCACCGCCTTCCAGCCGTCACAGCCCAGCCAGATCGCGTTGTCTTTATTGATGAAACCTCCGTCAAAACCAACCTGACCCGACAACGGGGTTGGTCGCAGCGCGGCGAGCGGTTGGTGATAGATGCTCCGTTCGGATCATGGGGGACGCAAACCTTCATCGCAGGCCTCGGCGCCAATGCCTTGATCGCACCGTGGGTCATCAAGGGGGCGATGGACGGCGAAGCCTTTGCGGCCTACGTCACGCAAGTCCTGCTTACTGAACTGGAGCCAGGCACCGTCGTCATCTTGGACAACTTCGCCACACACAAGAATGCCGCTGCCGCCAAAGCCATGCGCGAAGCCAAATGTTCAGCGCTCTCGCGGAAATATGCGACCTCTTCTCCCCGGACGAGTGCTGGAATAACTTCAAGGCTGCCGGATATGTCTCAGGTTAAAAGTCGGATGCTTTAAGCCCGGGATGACGTTTAACTGTCCCTTAGTGTCGCAATATCTTACCGAAGAAATTGCGCGCGCGGTCTGTCTTCGGATTGTCGAACAGCTGCGCAGGCGGACCATGCTCGACGACAACTCCACCATCCATGAACACGACTTGATCGGCGATTTCGCGCACGAACGCCATCTCGTGGCTGACCAGAACCATCGTCATCCCGTCTTCTGCCAGTTGCCGAATACTGTCGAGGACCTCATTCACCAACTCGGGGTCGAGCGCGGATGTGACTTCGTCCAGCAACAGAATTTCGGGATGCAGCGCCAGCGCCCGGGCGATGGCGACACGCTGTTGCTGCCCACCGGACAATTGATCGGGAAAGGCCTGCAATTTGTCGGCAAGTCCGACCATCGCCAAAAGCCGTTCCGCATCTGCGCGCACTTCGGCCTTTGGACGTTTCTTGATCTTGGTCGGGGCGACGGTCACATTGTCGATGATGCGCATGTTCTGGAACAGGTTATATTGCTGGAACACGATCGCGATCTGGTCGCGCGCCCGGCGCAGGGATGCAGTGCTGGCAAAATCGATTCTGTCATCGTTGATCATGACGTTGCCGCCCGTCGCAGGTGTCAGCCCCACGAGCGTGCGCAACACCGTTGACTTGCCAGAGCCCGACGGGCCGACCAAAGCCACAACCTGACCTTTTTCGATTGAAAAGCTGACGCCCTTCAGAACGTCAAGTGCGCCGTATCTTGCGCGAAGTTCGTTGACCGCGAGGTGTGGCAAGCCGCTTCTCCAAATATTGGCCCAGCATGCTGAGCGGGAATGACATCAGAAAGTAGCACAGGGCGATTGTGCCGAAGACGAGGACCCCTGAGTATCCTTGGTTATTCAGTTCCTTGCCGCGAAAGGTGAGTTCGAACACACCGATCTGGCTGACCAGGGCCGTGTCCTTGATAAAACTCACGGCAAAGGCGATGGCCGGGGGAATGATGATGGGCCACGCCTGCGGCAGCGTGATGGTGAGCATCGTGCGCAATCGTCCGAAATTCATCGCCCGCGCGGCTTCCATTTGCGTTGTGGGCACGGATTCCAGTCCGCCCCGGATGATTTCTGCGGTGTAGGCGATGGCGTAGATACAGATCGAAATCACCGCGATCGTGAAGAGAGAGGCATTGGTGGCCACGGTCTGGATGAAAAACAACACCAGATAGATCACCACGAGGAACGGAATGCGGCGAAAAACCTCGACGTAGGTGACGCAGATGATCCGCAGCGGGATCGCCCACTTGCCGGGGGTCTGTCGCAGGAAGACGAGAACGAGAGCCAGCACGAACCCAATCACGCAGCCGACCAACGTCATCGCGAGGGTAAGCCCTGCGGATTGCAGCAGCAACACCATGTTGTCGGCGGTGAAGAAGCGGGGAATTTGCTCGATGATGCGGTCCATTAGAAGATCCTGACTTTCACGCGGAACGCCCACCGCCCGAGCAGGGCAAGCCCGATCGAGGCCACGAACGTCAGCGCCACATAGAGGACAGCCACGACGGAGAAGTATTCAAGCCAGCGGTAGTTGATCGACGACAGGTTAATCGCCTGTCCGGTCAACTCGTCCACACCGATCAGCGCACCGACGGACGTGCCCATCACCAGCACCACGATGAAAAAGTTCGCAAGGGCCGGATACACCGACTTGGCGATATGCGGCACGATGATATAGCGGATCTGCTGCACCACGGAGAAGCCCATGGTCAGGCCGGCCTCGATCTCGTTCTTGCGCACGGACAGGAAACCGGCGCGCAGGATCATGGTCAGATAGGCGCCTGCGTTCAACACCAGACCGATCAGGACACAGGCCTCGTTCGACCAGCGCACACCAAGTTCGGGCAGTCCGAAATAAAGAAAGTATATCTGGATCAGGGCGGGCGTGTTGGTGATGAAGACAACGTAACTGTCCACTAAGATCCGCAACGGCAGCGGTCCGTAGGTCTTGATCGAGGCGCAGATCAGCCCGATCAGGAGGCCGCCCCCGAACGCGAACACGCCCAGCTGTAACGTTAACCAGGCGCCTTCCATCAAGGCACCGAAGTTGTCCCAGACAACGCCGTATTGGAAAGTGTAGTTCATCGGATTTGGGGCACCTTGGCCCCGCCTGCGCATCGCGCAGGCGGGACGCTAGAGGAAGGATCAGAAGTAGGGCGTCGGGGTGACTTCACGCAGCATCGGCGCGCCGTAGTGCGATTCCCATGCGGCGTTCACGGCACCGGATGAATGCAGATTGTACAGGATCACGTTCAGAACCTCGGTGAGGTCTTCATTGCCCTGTGAGACACCAGCAGCACAATACGCCACGAAAATCGGTGTTTCGACGACGCGCCATTCGGTGTCGGGGAAGTTTTCGGTGAAGGCCATGAAAAAGTCGATGTTCTCGACGATGGCGTCCGCCCTGCCCTGTGCCACTAGGCGCACGGTGTCCGCGATGCTGTCGACCAGCTCGATCTCGACGTTTGGCATGTTCTCTTCGATCCAGCCGACCGTCCAGTTGCCGCGCATGTTGGCAAGTGTCACTCCTTCTGCGTTGAAGTCCTCCCAAGTGTCGCCTTCGATGGCGGCAGTGGTTAGCACGGCCAGAACCTCGGTGTGGACCGGCACGGTAAAGTCGATAAGCATGGCGCGTTCGGCGTTGCGTGTCAGCGCGCCGAGGGCGACGTCGATGCGGTCGGACACCAGAAACGGCACGCGTTGCGCGGTTTCCGTCGGCACCCATTCGACCTCGACGCCAAGACCGTTGGCAAGCTCGGTGCCGATGTCGATGTCGAACCCGGCCCACTCACCTACGTCGTTGCGGGCGCTCATGTTCGGAAAGTTGGGATTGATGCCGATCCGAATGACGCCTTCTGACAGAATTTCATCGAGGCTTCGCGCCTCGGCAGCGGTAAACGGGGTGGCCAACACGGCAAGTCCGGACAGGGCCGCGGCGATAAAACTACGCTTCAACATTGATATTTCTCCAGGTTGGCAGCGCCATTCGTGGTGCGTGGCGCCGTTTATGAAAAGGCCGCAGATGCAATCTGTGCGCAATGCGAACTTATGTTCGAATTTAGGTCACCGCTTTTCAAGTCTGTCAATCCCCGCCTGCAGATTTCGTGCCGGATATATCGGCCTCAGCCTCGATTTCGACGTCATAGGGACCGATAAGATTGACCCCGGCGATCAAAGTGTTGGCCGGGCGAATGTCCTTGAGATAAAGGGCGTGGATGGCAGAAACCGCCTCCCAGTCCGCCTCGTGACGCAGGTAGATGCGGGTGCGCGTGACATCGTCGATCGATCCTCCCAGCGCTTCGATGGCCGCTGAAATCTTGTCCAGAATGAAGGTGGCCTGTGCCGCCGCGTCCCCGGAAGCGACGGGACTTCCGTCCGGTCCGGTCGCCGTCGTGCCGCTGACCGACACCCGGTCCCCGCTGCGCAGCGCGCGCGAGAAACCAGCCTTTTCTTCCCAGATCGAACCGCTCTCGGCGCGAGTCCGGCCCGGGCGGGCCGTGCTCTCAACGACTGGAAACACCGGCGCCATCGTCGCCAGATGATGGCTTAAATCACCCGAGGCAGTCAGAAACGGCGGCTTGCGATACTCATCGCCGCAATCGCCCGGAATGGCGGGCATGGTGGACACGACGGCCTCGATCGCGGCGCGATCTTCGGGGTCGAGCACCAGCTCGAGGGCGCGCTTGTTGTCGCTGCGGTGCTCCCCCTCGCCCAGGCGGGCGCCGATGATAGTCGCGGTGATCGCGGGATGAGCCAGAGTCCATGCCGTGGCCACATTGCTGATCGAAACACCGTGCTTGTGCGCCACCTGCCCCAGAACCCCCAGCAGCTCCTGAAAGCGCGCCCAGCCGCCGCTTGCGTCGATGAAGCGCTTGTATTTCATCCGGCTCCAGTCGTCGATCCGGTCCGGCTCTGCGACGCCAAGCCATTTGTTCGACAGGAACCCTCCACACAGTGTTCCGAAGGCGAAGATCGCGACGTCGTGTGCTTCGGCGACATCGCTCAGCGCCCCTGCCGCGCGACAGTCCAAGAGCGAGAAACAGACCTGATTGGACGCCACCTCGATCCCCTCGCGAAGGACGAGGTTCAGGTGGGCCGCGTCGAAATTGGTCAGGCCGATCTCGCGGATCAGCCCCTCTTCGCGCAGTCGCATCAGATGTTTCAGCGCCGTGAGGTAGTTTGGCGATTCGTAGCGCCACCAGTGGAACTGCATGACGTCGACGACCGGCAGGCCGAGGCGCTCGAGCGCCGTTTCCACAGCGCGCCGCACTGTCCCCTCGTCCATCGAGCCGGGTTCGGGGCACCATTTTGTCAGGATCGTCGGCGCCGGATCGCCAGCCTCTGTCAGCGCCTTGTGCGCCATGCCCGCCACGACTTCAGCACTGCCGTAGTGATCGGCCATGTCAAAGGTGTCAAAACCGTCTCGGGCGTAGTGCACCAGCGCCTGCGCCGCCGCGTCGAGGTCATAGGGTTTGCCGTCCCTCTCCTGATCGGCCATCTGCCACAGCCCCGTGACTAGCCGCCGCACCGGCACGTCTCGGCCAATCTTCGCTTTCTCTGACTTCAATCTCATGGCAACCTCCTTTTGCGAACAAGTGTGCGCATTATAAACACCGCGACAAGACGTTTTGCACAAAAGGAGCAATGCCGCGATGAAAATAGGGTTGGTCGTCAATCCGATTGCCGGGCTGGGCGGGCGTGTAGGATTGAAAGGCACCGACGGGGCAGGAACGGCCTCCTTGGCGCTGGACCGTGGCGCCATTGCGCAATCTGGCCTGCGCACGCGCCGCGCGCTGCAACGGCTGGCCGACCGGGTTCCCGATGCCGCACTCACCGTGGCGGCGGGAGACTTGGGCGAGACATGGGCCGTGGGGCTTGGCATGAACATGACCACCATCGACCTGCCCGCGCCCACCGGCACACCGGACGACACAGATAAGGCGGTGCGCGCGATGGCGGCCTGCGATCTGATCGTTTTTGCCGGAGGCGA
This sequence comes from Loktanella sp. SALINAS62, assembly GCF_018263905.1. Taxonomy (GTDB): domain Bacteria; phylum Pseudomonadota; class Alphaproteobacteria; order Rhodobacterales; family Rhodobacteraceae; genus Loktanella. Next base: position 8,392 of record NZ_JAAFZU010000005.1, read on the forward strand.
CGGAACGGCGCGCGATGTCACCGCCGCCGTGTCCCCGAGTCAGGCGATTCTGGGAATTCCTTGCGGGGTTAAGATGCATTCGGGCGTGTTCGTCGTAACGCCCGAGGCGGCGGGGGCCCTGTTGGCGGATATACTGTTGAACCCCGATCAGGTGACTTGGAACGATGCGGCCGAAGTGATGGACATCGACGAACAGGCCCTGCGGGCGGGGCGTATCGCCCCGGTCCTTTATGGCCATGTCCGCGTGCCGAAAATGCGCAGCAGGATGCAGGCGGCCAAGGGTGGCCCTCGGATCTCGTCCGGCGCAGCGCTGGCCACCGCCGCCGCACAGATCGCCCGGCAGATGGACGAAGGCACCCTCTATGTCATCGGGCCCGGCACCAGCGCGGCCGCGGTGGTCGAGGCCACCGGACAGTCTTCGACACTTCTTGGCATCGACGTGATGTTGGACGGCGCCGTCATCGCGCGCGATGTGACCGCCGCGCAGATCGAAACTCTGACGGCAAAGCGCGCGGTGCGTGTCGTCCTTGGCGTGACCGGACAACAGGGGTTCCTGATTGGACGCGGCAATCAACAGATCAGCCCGGACGTTCTGAGGCGGGCGACCCGCGACGGCCTGATTATCCTAGCTTCCGAGGAAAAGTTGCGGGGCCTTGCGCAGCCGGTGCTCTGGATCGACAGCAGCGATCCGGACCTGGATGCGGAACTGGCGGGCTTTGTGCGGGTCCACACCGGTCAGGGCCGCCAAACGATGATGCGTCTATCTGCGGGTTGAAACGCAGTGTGCGTTATGCGAACTTTTGTGCAACTTTGAATTCCAGCACCAGAATCACTCGTCGAACGACGACCGTCCCAGGCAAGCAGGAGGCCCCGCAATGCCCACACAGACCAAAGCCCACCCCTGGATGGCCCTGTCCGCCCCCGGTGTGATCGACGACATGCTCGCCGCCATCGGGGTGTCCGAAATCGCCGATCTGTTCGAACAGATTCCTCAGGATCATTTTCGCAAGACGCCAATCAAGATGCCGCCTGCCCTCACCTCCGAGATGGAGCTGCGACGCGATCTGGTTACACGCCTGAAACGCAACGGCGATTGCGAAAGCAACCTCAGCTTTCTGGGCGCGGGCGTATGGCAGCACCACGTTCCGGCCGTCGTCGACGAGATCGTCGGACGCACTGAATTCGCCACCAACGTCTGGGGCAGCTACCAATCCGACCACGGGCGCAATCAGGCGTGGTTTGAGTTTTCGTCGCAGCTGGGGGCGCTTCTGAACCTCGATGTGGTGCAATTGCCCGTCTATTCATGGGGCTGCGCGATCGGCCACGCCGTGCGGATGGCGACGCGCATGACAGGTCGTACCAAGGTGCTGATGCCGCGCCTGTCGGACCCGGAGCGCCTGTCGGTCATCCGCACCTACTGCCAACCGACCGAAATGGACGGCAGCATCGACGTCGTCATGGTGGCCGCAGACCCAAAGACCGGACGCCTTGATCTGGCCGATCTTGCCTCGAAACTCGGTGATGATGTTGCGGCGATCTATTTCGAGAACCCCGCCTACCTCGGCACGATCGAAACAGAAGCCGCGCAGATCGCAAAGCTGGCCCGCGCTGCGGGGGCCGAGACCATCGTCGGCGTCGATCCGGTCAGCCTTGGCGTGATGATGGCGCCGGGGGATTACGGGGCCGATATCGTCACCGGACCCGTGCAACCCCTTGGCGTGCATATGCAATGCGGTGGCGGTGCGGGCGGGTTCATCGCCTCGCGCGATGAAGAACGCTACGTGCGCACCTACAACGGGTTTTTGGTGTCCATCGCGGACACCGCTCGCGACGGCGAATTCGGCTTCGGTCTCGCCTGTCCGCACCAGAATTCCTACGGAATGCGGGAGGACGGCAATGACTGGACCGGCAATTCCACCTACCTATGGGCCATCGCCGGTGCGGTCTACATGAGCCTTCTGGGCCCCGACGGATTTGCAGAATTGGGCCGCCTGATCGTGTCGCGGGCGCGCTACGCCGCGCGGATGATCGACGCGCTTCCGAATGTCTCGGTCCAATGGCCGGACCGGCATTTCAAGGAATTCGTCGTCAACTTCGACGCCACGGGCCGCAGCGTATACGACATCAACGACGCCTTGCGCGCGCAGGGCATCTTTGGCGGAAAGGATATTTCCGGCGAGGAATCCAACCTTGGCCAATGCGCGCTTTACTGCGTCACCGAAATTCACACCGCCGCCGACATCCGCAGACTGACCGACACCTTGAAGGAGATCCTCGCATGAGCCGCTTGCCAGAGTTTCACGCGGCCAAATGGGACGAGCCGGTCGTCATGGAGCTGGGTCGCCCCGGCGGGCGCGGCCAGATTTTTCCGGCACCCGAGGACGAGGTTGCCCAAGACGTCGGAGACGACCTGATCCCCTCCTCCATGATGCGCAAGGATCGCCCGGTGCTGCCCGAAATCACCGAGTTCGAGGCCCAGCGCCACTACCTGCACCTAAGCCAGATGACGCTTGGAATGATGGGCGTCAGCCTGTTCGGCACCTGCACGATGAAATACAACTCCAAGACATCGGAATACGCGACGCTGCGCCCCGAACTGGCCGAGGTCCATCCCTACCAGCACCCCGACACGCTTCAAGGTGTGTTAAGCATCATCCATGATTTCGACCACATCCTGCGGTCCCTGTCGGGGATGGATCAGTTCATCTTTCAGGCCGGCGGCGGGGCGGATGCGGCCTATACGATGGCCATCGTCGCGCGCGCCTATTGGGCCGACCGTGGTCTGCTGGATCAGCGCACCGAGATGGTGACCTCCATTCAGGCGCACCCGTGCAATCCAGCCACGGCCGCCGCGGCAGGTTTCAAGGTGGTAAACCTGCCCCTGGAAGAGAACGGTTATCCGTCGCTGGACGCCCTGAAGGCCGCCGTCAGCGACAAGACCGCCCTGATCATGATCAACAATCCCGACGACATGGGCATCTACAACCCCGAGATCAAGGAATGGGTCCGTGTCGCCAAAGAGGCAGGTGCGTTGTGTTTCTACGATCACGCGAACTTCAACGGCGTCATGGGCAAGCTGTCCGCGCGCGAGCTTGGGTTCGATGCCTGCATGTTCATGCTGCATAAGACCTTCGGCGCGCCCAAGGCGGGCGGCGGTCCCGCTGTCGGTGCGTTCGGCTGTTCGGATGAGCTGGCCCAATATGTCCCCTGCCCTGTCGTCACGAAAGCCGGTGCGCGATACATCCTCGATGAAGACCGCCCGAAATCGGCGGGAAAGGTCCGCGAATTCTGGGGCAACGTGCCGCAAGTCGTGAAGGCCTACGCCTGGGCGCGCGGCATGGGTGCGGACGGCATCAATCTGGCCTCCGACATCTCGGTGGTTGCCAACAACTACATGGACAAGCGCCTGTCGGAGATACCCGGCATCGCCATTTCGAACCCCGACATCACGGCCAACCGCATGGAGATGAGCCGCTGGTCGTTCGCCCCCCTGTGCGAGGAAACCGGCATCGGAACGGTCGACGTCGCCAACCGGATGGCCGACTACGGCATCGACCCGTTCTGGATGAGCCACGAGCCGTGGATCGTCGCGGAGCCGTTCACACCCGAGGCGGGCGAGCTTTGGTCAAAAGAGGACATTGATCTGTGGATCGACGTCATTGCCAAGATCGCCGACGAGGCCCGCACGGACCCCGAAATGGTCAAGTCCGCGCCACACAACCAGCCCGTGGCGCAGGTCAACGGCGACGTTTTCGAAGATCCGGGCAAATGGGCGATGACGTGGCGGGCCTACCTGCGCAAGGTCGCTTCCGCCAAGGCGAACGGCAGCTGACGGCGATGACCACTGCACCCCTAATCCGCGAGGACAGACACACCCTTGAGGGACGCGGTGTCACGCTGGTCGAGCACCAGTTCTGCCGTGACCTTGGCGGTCATTGGTGCGCCGCTGAAACCCACCCAGGGAAACAAGGCCAGATAGAAGCCTGTCGCGCCCGGCAGTTCGCCCAGAATGGGCCGCCAGTCAGGCGTGCCGTTGACCCATGCGGTCCAGCTGCGCAGCGCCCGCATCTGGCCCACACGCGGCACCACGCCTGCGGCCATCGCCATATTTCCGGTGAGACTGACAGGATCGGTGGCAAGGCTTCCGTCGCCGCGACGGGCCGCTGGCCAGCCCCCGCCGATAATGCATCCCCCATTCGGAGCCTGCTTCAACGACAGCTTTCCGGCTGCGGAATAAATCAGATGCGGTATCAACGGCGCGACGGGCTCGGTGGCTGTCACCTGAAGCGGAAATCCGTCGATGTCGATTTGCAGGCCCAGCATCGCGGCGATCTTTCCCGCCGAGGCCCCGGCCGCATTCACCACCTTGGGCGCCTGAAATTGCCCCTGAGGGGTGGTCACGCAATACCCGCCGTGCACGGCTTCGAGCGCCGTTGCCGCGCAGTCGCGCAGGATGTGAACGCCCGCGCGCTCAATACAGGCCTGGATCGCGGGCGTGACGCGCAAGGTGTTCGCCTTGCCTTCCATCGCGCAATATCCGCCGCCGATGGCTGCGTCGGACAGGTAGGGTGCAATCTCGAACAACGCCGCACGGTCAAGGACCTGCGTCTCGACGCCATGCTTTGCTTCGATGCGCGCCTTGGCGGCGATCAGCGCCATTTCGGCCCCGGTCTGCGCCACGACGATGCCGCCCCCCATCTTGACGCCGAGGTCTTCGCCCGTCCGGCGCGACAGATCCTGCCACAACGCCAGCGAGTCCTTCAGAAAACCGAGGCAGGGTCCGTAGTCGCGGGCCCAGTCCTCTCCGAACTTGGCGAATTCGGGATACTGGATCTGCAAATGCAGACTGCCCGCATTGGCACCCGACGCCTGTGCACCCAACTCACCGCTTTCCAGAAGCACTACGTCGCGCCCCGCGTCCGCCAAATTCCATGCCGTCATCATTCCGGTGATGCCCCCCCCGATCACGATCACATCCGCTTTTCTCATCTTCAAAATCGTCAAAGGACCACCTCATGACCAAAGCTCAATTCTCTGGCAGTTACACTGTGACCGTCACCCCCTTTACCGAAGGCGGTGAGGCAATTGATTACCCCGCGTGGGAACGTTTTCTGGATTGGCAGCTCGAGAGTGGCGTTCCGGGCATCATTATCCTGGGCACTACCGGCGAATTCCTGACGATCACCGATCAGGAGCGTGAAGAGTTCGTTGCCGCGACGGTCAAGCACATCGCAGGCCGCATTCCGGTTCTCGTTGGCACGATGAACGCCTACACGCCCAACGCTGTGCGCTATTCCAAACAGGCCCAAGACCTTGGCGCGGATGGCCTGATGATCGTGCCGCCATACTACTACACCCCGACCGAAGACGAGATTTACAACTACTACAAAGCCATCTGCGAAGGCTGCGATCTGCCGATCATGCTTTATAACAACCCGTTCACGTCCCACGTCGACATGAGCGCCAAGTTGGTTGGCAAGCTGACCAAGGACTTCCCGCAGATCCGCTACATCAAAGAGGCGTCGCAGTGTTGGGAGCGGATCAACGACATCATCGTCGAAAGCGACGGCCTGATGAACGTCTGGGCCGGAAGCCGCGTTCTGGAAAGCTACAAACTGGGCGCAAAGGGATATGTGAATCCGTATGGCAACTACATCCCCCGCGCGACCGCGAAGTACGTCGAATGGGCAGAACAGGAACGTTGGGATGATGTTCAATCCGTGCAATCGGTCATCTTCGAGTTCGACAAGATCATCACCGAGGGGCATCCGCTTTATGGGCACCAGTGCTACTCCAAGGCGCTTGCCGCAGCCGCGGGATATCCGGTCGGCGACGTGCGCGCGCCGATCACCACCTTTGCCTCGCTCGGCAAAGAAGGCGAGGACCGGGTCGCGAAAATGGTGTCCCTGATGGCGAAGCTGAATCGCATCGTCGATGAGATCGAGGCCCGCGACGCCGCTGCCGCCTGACCTCATCTGATGTAGGCCGCGCCGTTCAGATCGATCGTCGCGCCCGTCAGATGGCGGGCGCGACCGGTGGCCAGAAACACAGCCGTCTCGGCAATATCCGACGGTGGCACCCATTCGCCCATGGGCAGTGTTGCGGTGACCGCGTCGACCCCGCCGGTTTTTTCCGCGCTGGCGACCGACATCTGGGTGCCCACGACGCCCGGCGAGATGACATAGGCGAGAATGCCGTGTGCCGCGTAATTGCGCGCCACGGTTTTGGTGGCGGCCGAAATCGCGGCCTTCGATGCGGCATAGGCAATCGCGCCGGGGTTGCTGGTGCCCCGGGTCGAGACCCAGCTTCCGATCCCGATGATCGCCCCCATTTGATTTGCCTCGAGCCAGTCGCGCACAGCGTGGCGCATAAGGCGCGCGGGCGCGGTCACATTAACGGCGAGCGCTTCTGTCCAGACGGCATCCCATTCGTCAATCGGGTCGCTGATGCCCCCGGTCTGTCGCATGATGCCCGCGTTGTTAACCAAGACGTCTATTCGCCCCCCCGCGGCGGCTCGTGCCTCTTTCCAGAACGCATCGACCGCAGCCATTTCAGACAGGTCTGCTTGCAGAAGCGTCGCCTTTCCGCCTGTTGCAGCCTCTGCCCCTGCCCGGTCGCCCCCATAGTGGGCGATCACGGTTGCGCCAGCATCCACCATCGCCTGCGCAGTCGCGGCACCGATGCCCTTGGACGCGCCTGTGACGAGAACGGTTTTACCTGTCAGATCGTCCATGTTTCAGGTCCTTGTCACAAACGGTTTCGCGGCGAGCGCGGGGTTGCAGCGCGAATAGGGTGCGGGCAACGAAATCTCAGCGCCCAAGGCGACGGCAGCCTTCCACGGCCAGCGCGGGTCCCACAACATACCCCGCGCCAGCGCCACGAAATCCGCCTGCCCGGTGGCGACAATCGTCTCGGCCTGTATCGGGTCGGTGATCTGGCCAACCGCCATGACGGGCATGTCGGCTTCGCGGCGCAGCGTCTCGGCGAACCGAACCTGATAGCCGGGTCCGGTAACGATGGACTGACGCTGGTCCAGCCCGCCGGAGCTGACGTCCATGGCAGCGCATCCCAGAGCCTTCAAGGCCTTCGAGAATTTAATCGACCCTTCCATATCCCAGCCGCCGTCGATCCAGTCGATTGCCGACAGGCGGACCACGATCGGCAGATCGTCTGGGCAAGCCTCGCGCACCGCGGCGAACACCTCCAGCGGGAAGCGAATGCGGTTTTCAAGGCTTCCGCCATATTCGTCCGTGCGCGTGTTGGTGATCGGCGACAGGAATTGATGCAGCAGATAGCCATGAGCGGCGTGCAACTGAACGACGTCGAACCCGATCCGTGCAGCGCGGCGGGCGGCGTTTGCGAAGGCATCTTTCACACGTGTCATCGCATCTGCGTCCATGGCCTGCGGCGCGGGCCAATCCGGCAGGTAGGGCATCGCCGAGGGCGCAATCGGGGTCCACCCCTCCGCCCCTTCGATCAGGCCGCCGCCGTCCCAAGGCGACGCCGTACTGCCCTTGCGGCCCGCATGACTGAGCTGGATGCCGATCCGGCTGTCGCCCACCGACTTCATGAAAGACACGATGGCGGCAAAGGCGGCCTCGGTTGCATCGTCATAAAGGCCGGGGCAATGCGGGGTGATACGGCCGTCTGGCTCGACCCCGGTCGCCTCCACAATAATCAGGCCCGATCCGGACATCGCGAACTGGCCCAGATGCGCTTGATGCCACGCCCCGGGCACCCCGTCCTTTGCCGAATACTGGCACATCGGTGCAACGACGATCCTGTTCGGAACGGTCACGCCGCCCAGATCGAACGGAGAAAACAAGTGGCTGGTCATGTGTTTGTAACACCTTTCACAAATGAGATTGATCCGCTTTGCGGTCGCGTTATAGGGTGTGCGTTATAGTAACCTTTGTGCGTTATTTGAACATGACGCAGAAACCCTGACAAGCAGAAAGCTCGAAAATGCCTCAACATGACGTCGCAGCCAGCACCTTTCCCTTTCTCTACTCCCACAGCGGTCTGGATGCCCTCAAGCATCTAAAGACGCTGGGGTTCGACACCTTCGAGATGATGATCTTCCCGCCCCATTGTTGGCCACGTGAACTCACCACGAAGGACCGACGCGAATACAAGGCCTGGCTGAACGGCGAAGGCGGCGCGTTCTCGAGCTTTTGTTACCCCGCGCTCGACAACAACCCCAATGGCGTCGACCGGTTGATGCGTGCCTACACGCTGGACCGCTACAAGGAAGCAATTGATCTGGCCGCAGAATGGGAATGCCCCTATGTCGTGGCGATCCCGGGTCCTGTGAACAGCCTGATCAATCCCCCCCACGACTGGATGCTCAATTGGTTCGTCGAAGGAATGCAGGAGTTGCTGGCCTATTCCAAAGGCACCGGCGTGCAGCTGTTGCTGGAAAACGTGCCATTCACCTACCTGCCGACCGTTCAGGACATGATCGACACCGCCAAACTCATCGGGCCGGAGATCGGCGTGAACTATGACATCTGCAACGCGGCCTACATCAAAGAGGACCCGGCAGAAGGAATCCGATTGCTGGGCGACATGTGCAAGAACGTCCACATCTCCGATTCGGGATACGGTGAGTTCAAACACGAACGCCTCGGCACCGGAATTGTCGACCCCGCCCCCATTGCCAAAGCGCTGGATGACATCGGCTACAGCGGCATCACAGTCCTCGAGATCATCACAGACGCCTTGCAAGAGGGGGCAGATCCGGACGCGGACATCCTCGCAAGCCGCGACATTCTGGCCGCGAACGGCTGGAAAGGCCGCGGCTAACCAAGCCCCGCCTCGACGGGCAGGACCCGACCGGTCATGCCCGCCGAAGCGTCGGATGCCAGAAAATGGGCGACGTTCGCCACATCCTCGGGCGTTGCAAGCCGCCCCAAGGCGGCGTCGCCCGCAAGGCTGCGCAAGGTCTCCTCGACCGTTGGGCCACCCTGCGCATGGCGCGCCCTGATGCGCGACAGCAATGCCTCGGTCGCAATCGGCCCCGGTGCCAATCCATTCACCCTGATGCCCCGCGGCCCCAAATCAAGGGCCGCGGCGCGGATGATTCCGACCACCGCATGTTTTGATGCCGTATAAAGCGCCTGTTTGGCGTGCGCTGTGTATCCATTGATCGAGGCCATCGCGACAATCGCGCCATGGCCCGATCGCTCCAACGCGGGAGCGAAGGCCCCGATCGTTGCCGCAACAGACCAGGTGTTCACCCGCATCACATGATCCCACTCGGCGCGATCCAAGTCCTCGAATCCCCGCCACGGCGGCACGATACCTGCATTCGCCACGACAACATCGACGGTCCCCAGTTCTGCGGCAAGCGCCGCAAGCCTGACGTCGGCGTCGTCCGCAGCCAGATCAAGCGCGACCCCTTGCCACTGGGCCGGCACGACGGACATCATGTCGAGCAGATCAATCGCGACGATCCGTGCCCCTGCCGCCTCAAGGCGCTCTCCAATTGCGCGCCCAAGTCCGCGCGTGGCCCCCGTGACCACGGCCACACGTCCAATAAGTGTTTCGTCGATGCCCATCGACACGCCTCCTATTCTTGTTCACAAGGTACGCGTTGATTGTTTCGCACAGTTGTACGTTATGTGAACAAATACAAGGATATCCGTAAATGTCATTGAAAAAGTCTCGCATCGTGATTCTTGGCGCCGGGTCGATCGGCGTGGCCTTTGCCGCGACTCTGTCCGAGGCCGGCGCCTCCGTCCTGATCGTCGATCCGGATGCCGCACGCCGGATGTCCGTCCACGCCAGTCTGGCCCAGCAACGCGCGGCCATCGCAAAGGCGGGACTGTCCCGAACCGATCCCGGTCCGGTCGACGTGGCCGCCTCGGCGGAAGATCACCTCGGTTCGGCGCAAATGGTTCTGGAATGCGGCCCCGAAGACATCACCATCAAGCAGGCGATCTTTGCAAACCTGTTGGCGAATGCGGGACCGGATACCGTTCTCGCGACGGCCTCCTCTGCCATCGCCATATCGCGGATCGTGTCGGAGCCCGCGGATCAGGCGCGCTGCATCGTCGCCCATCCGGTCAACCCGCCATCGGTGCTGCGCGTGATCGAACTGGTCCCCGCCATGGGCACCGTGCGCGACACGATGACGGCAGCCGAGGGTATATTTCAGGCAGCAGGCTTTGCCACCGTCGCACTCGGGCATGAAATCGAGGGGTTCGTGCTCAACCGGTTGCAAGGCGCGGTGCTGCGCGAAGCCTACCGGTTGGTGCAGGAAGGCATCACCGACGTCGCGGGCATCGATGACATCATGCGGCTCGGCCTCGGCCCGCGGTGGGCCCTGTCCGGCCCGTTCGAGACAGCCGAGCTGAACACGCCGGGCGGCATTCGCGCCCACGCCGCCCGCATGGGCCCCGCCTACAAGCGCATGGGCGAGGCCCGTGGCGAAACGGTAGACTGGAACGACGATCTGGTGTCGCGGGTCGTTGACGAACGCCGCGCGTTGCTGCGAGATGACCAGATCGCCAACCGGGTCGCGTGGCGCGCCCAGGCGGTCGCACAGCTCATCGCGGCCAGAGACACTCTTATGAAAGACGCCGAAGATGACTGACAACCGCTTTACCTTCGACGGCCAGTCGGTCACGGCCAAGCGCGGTCAAAGCCTGGCGGCGGCCCTGACGGACGCAGGCCACCGCACGTTTCGTACGACGGCGAAATCAGCGGAGAGGGGCATATTTTGCGGCATGGGCGTGTGCCAGGACTGTCTTGTAAGCATCGACGGCCAGCCCAATCAGCGCGCGTGCATGTCACTGGCATCGGACGGCATGACGGTGACACGGCAGGTGCCCTTCCCCGCGTTCTCCGGCACGGCGGCAAAAGCGGGCGCGCCGCTCACCCTCGCGCCCGATGTGCTGGTCATAGGCGGAGGCGCGGGCGGCCTCTCGGCTGGTATTGCTGCCGCGCGCGCAGGGGCGGATGTGGTGCTTCTGGACGAGCGCAAGGTGTCCGGTGGACAGTATTACAAACAGGCTGCAGATGGCGTGGTCCTCGATGGCCAACAGCGCGACGGAGCCGACCTAGTGGCGGCCGCCAAATCGGCGGGAATCACCATTTTGTCCGGCGTCGAGCTTTGGGGCGCGTTCGATGATCTGCTGTTCATGGCCCAACAGGGTGACAGGGCGATCATCGCCCGTCCCAAAACCGCCATCGTGGCAACCGGCGCCTATGAACGGCCGGTCATGGTGCCCGGTTGGACCCTGCCGGGCGTAATGACGACCGGTGCCGCGCAAACGCTGTGGCGCAGCTACCAATCGCTTGCCGGCAAGCGGCTGGCAATCTGTGGATCCGGGCCATTGAACCTGCAGGTCGCCGTAGAACTCGCGCGTGGAGGGGCGACCATAGTGCGTCTGGCCGAACGGGCCGCGCACCCGGTCACGCGTCCGCTGCAGGCAGCAAGGATGGCCGTGTCGGGACCTGCCCTTGCGATGAAGGGCCTGAAGATGGAGTGGGCGCTCAGACGGTTAGGCGGCACAGTGCGATACGGCAGCGATCTTATCGGTGTCGCGCAATGCGGCAACGCTCTGGCGGCGACGTTCCAGTCCTCGGACGGCACGCGCGACACGATCGAGGTGGATGTCGTATGTATGAACGCAGGGTTCGAGCCGCAAAACGAAATCCTGCGACTTCTGGGCGTTTCGATGCACTATGACCCTGCGATGGGCCATCTTCGCTGCCACACGGACGACGCGATGCAAACCAACATTCGCGGCCTCTACGCCGTCGGCGACTGCAAGGGACTTGGCGGAGCACCAGCGGCCTGCGACGAAGGTGTCATCGCGGGCACCCATGCAGCTGCGGCAGCGGGGTTTGGCGACGCCTACGATCTTCACAGTGTGCGCCGTCGACTTACTGGTCATCGCCGCTTTCAATCACGGCTCTGGCCGCTTTATGATATCGCGCCACGACAGGCGGCTGACATGCCGAGTGACACGATCATCTGCCGGTGCGAAGAGTTGACGCTGGATGACATCCGCACGGGTCTGGACGACAAACCCGGACACGCAGGCACGCTCAAGCGCGCGACGCGGGTCGGAATGGGTCGCTGTCAGGGCCGCTATTGCGGCCCGGTCGCGGCACGGATGGTGGCGGAGACGACCGGAAAACCCATAGAAAACCTGAGCTTTTTTGCCCCACGGGTGCCGATCAAACCGGTTGCTATCTCTTCGATCTTCGCTGCGGAAGAGGCTGTTCGTGAAAAAACCTGAAGTCATCGTCATCGGTGGCGGTGTGACCGGGACCGTGGCAGCCCTGACGCTCGCCGAGGCCGGGGCCTCGGTCATGTTGATCGACGAGGGCGTGAATGCCGGATCGGGCGCGAATGCGGGGTCGCTGCATGTCCAGATGCAAAGCCGGTTTATGCGGCTTTATCCCGATCAGGTTCCCAACGTCGAAGCGGCGCTGCCTTTCTACCGTATGGCGGCAGAGGAATGGGTGCGTCTGGACAAGGATCTCGGGGGGATCGAGCTTGTCCGCAAGGGCGGCCTGATGCTGGCCGAAACCGAGGAGCAACTTGCTTTTCTGTCAAAGAAGGCAGAGCGCGAAGCTGCGCAGGGGCTGTCCGTGGAGATCCTAAACCGAGAGGCTCTCGACAGGATCGCGCCGTGGCTGGGGCTGCAGATCATCGGCGCGGAACTTTGCCGGGACGAAGGAAAACTGAACCCGCTCATCGCCAACCGTCTGCTTGGCGCCCGCGCTGCGGCGGTCGGGGTGCGTCGATTGGCGGGGCGCGTCACCGCCCTGCGACCGACCCCGCAGGGCATCGAACTGGAGACCGCGCACGAAACCCTGACGGCGGACAAGGTCGTCGTCGCGGCGGCGTGGGGGGCCGGTGCGCTCGTGCACGGATTTGGCGTGAGCTTGCCCACCAAGGCCGAGCCTTTGCACATGAACATCACAGAACCGGGTGCACCCGTCATCAACCATCTTGTCCAGCACGCGGAGCGATCCATAACGCTTAAGCAATTCAGCACCGGGCAGATCGTGATCGGCGGCGGTTGGCCAGCCACAACCGCAGGCTGGAGCGCGCCCCCCACGGTCATTTCCGGATCGATGCTTCAGAACGTGGCGCTGGCGGCGCACTTAGCCCCCGCCATTTCCAATCTGCGGGTTATTCGCACATGGGCGGGCATGAACACCACGATCGACGGGGCTTCCGTGATCGGCCCCCTGCCCGCTTCGGATCGCATCGTCATGGCGGTGCCCGGCGACGCGGGTTACACACTCGGACCGCTCGTGGGGCGAATTGCGGCACAACTGGCGATGGGAGACATGGGCGAAATCGACGTCGGACGGTTCTCTCCCGCGCGGTTCGCGACCTAGCGGCGCAGCGCGTTCGAAATGTCGTGCACCGTTGCCTGCAACTTCGGCAAGATCTCGTTGACCATGCCTTCTGGGGTCATGCGCAGGGTCGGAATCCCGACATTGACGGCGCCGATGATGCTCCCCGATGAGCGGTAGACGGGCGCCGCAATCGACATCAAGCCCACTTCGAGTTCCTGATCGACCAAGGCCCATCCCTTTTCGCGGACACCCTGAAGTATTTTCGAGAATTCCTTCTTATTGGTCACGGTCCGGTCGGTCATGCGGGTCAGCGTGATGCGATCGAGCATCGCGGGCCATTGATCGTCCGGCAAGGCGGACAGCAGGACCCGCCCCGTGGCGGTCGCATGCGCGGGAAAGCGTCGCCCAACGGTGATACCGACGCTGATCACGCGGTGGAATTGCGTGCCACTGACGTAAACCACGCTGTCGTCATCCAAAACGGCGGCGGACACGCTTTCCCGGATGTCTTCGGACAGATGCTCGATAAAGGGGCGCGCGATATCCCACGCACCTTTCGACGAAAGAACCGAGAATCCAAGCTCGAGAACCTGGGGTGTCAAATCGAACAGGCGGCCATCGGCGACGGCATACCCTTCCCGAACGAGCGTCAGCAGGATGCGCCGCGCGCCCGCGCGGGTGTTACCGGTTTCAGTGGCGACTTCGGACAGGGTCATCTTGCGGCGGGTCCGGTTGAAGGCGCGCAGCACCTCAAGCCCACGTGCAAGCGAACTTACGTAATCGCGCGAACTGACCACATCATCGCCAAGGCTTTCTTCGACATCGGCGGCAGCCGTCATCAGACCGGAGCGCGGACCGATTTTACCGCTAGATTTTTTCTTATTCTTTTCCGACGCGTCTGTCATTCGGTGTCCTTGCTGCTCAGTTGCGGAACTGCCCAGGTCCATTCCCGCTCGTTGGTGTCCAATCATTAGTATCACAAGAATCTGCAAGATCGCATCTGCAGTTTATAAATTTTGGGCTTGCGCGACTCGCGATTAAGAACAACTATCGCACAATAGTTCGTTATGCGAACAAACCAACAAACGGGAGATTAAATTGACCACGCATTCAATCACTGCGACCAGAATTTCGCGCCGCACCGCACTCATGGGTCTGACCGCATCGACGGCCATGGCCGCCATGCCGATGAGAGCGCGCGCCCAGTCCGCCGCTACGATCCGCTGGTGGTCGCCGCAAGGCGCCCCGGCGCAAGTCGCGGCCTATGAATTCCAGATCGCAAAGTTCCAGGAGCTGCACCCGGAAATCACCGTCGTGTTCGAAACCACCTCCGACGAGGGCTATGCGCCGCAACTGGCGGCCGCCTTTTCCTCCGGTGAAGTGCCGGACGTCGTCACGCACCTGCCGTCGTTTGCGGTCCAGTCCTATTACGCCAATGGCCTTGTCGAACCCTTCGACGACGTGATCAACGCCATCGGCGTCGAGGACTTCTATCCAGGCGCCAACGACGTGTTCCGCACCGCGGACGGCAACTACTGCGGCACCGGGATCGGCAACTCGGCAGCCAACATGATGTGGCTGCGGACTGATCTGATGGAGCGAGCCGGTATCGAGAAGTCCCCGGTCACCTGGGACGAGATGCGCACCGCGCTGGCCGCGATGCAGACAGGCGGCATCTACGGTGCGCCCCTGCCCTACGGCAGCAACTCGATGACATCGCTGATCTTTATCGGGTTTATCCATCAGGCGGGCGGTCAGGTGTTCACACCGGACCTGCAGGTGGCACTTGACAACGAAGGCACGCGCAATGCGCTCGAGTTCTACCGCGAGCTGCGCGAATACTGCCCTCCCGGTGCGACGAACTATTCGTGGGGCGAAAGCCTGACCGGTTTCGTTTCAGGTGCGACGGCGACCGGCATCTACACCGGCCGTGTTCTGGCAAACGTGCGTGATCAGAACCCGTCCATCGCCGACAGCATCACTTGCGTGACCTACCCGCGCATCTCCGAAGATGTGGCACCGTGGACCTTTAACGACTTTCCTTCCGTGTTCATTCCGGCCCAGTCGCAAAACAAGGATGCGGCCAAGATGTTCGCTGCGTTCCTGTTCGATCCCGAAGGCTATATCCAACAGCTCCACGCCGCGCCGGGCCACGTTCTGCCCGTGCTGGAATCGATCAACAGCAACCCGATGTATCAGGACAACGACATCATTCAGAAATACTCGCAAGAGGTTGATCTGATGGCCAGCGCAGCGGCAGGCGGGTTCAATCTGGGCTATGAGAGCACCGAACACCAATCCAATGACAAGGCCGGAGAGATCATCGGGTCCAATATCATTGCGGACCTGGTCCAGAAAGTCGTTCTGAACGGTGACAATGTGGACGAGGCGCTCAGCACTGCATCCGCTGCCATCGAAAACATCGTGCGGGGCTGATCGGCGCTGCGCTAGCACCATAATAGCGGTCGCTCTTTTACGAAAGAGCGGCCGCCTGACGAAAGTACTTTATGTCCACTCAAAAAACCTTGCTAGAGCGGCGCTACGCCACCCTTGGTATGGCCCTGATCGCACCCACTGTCCTTATTTTCTGTGCCGTCATCGTGTATCCCCTCTTCTCTGCGATCTATCTGTCGTTCTATAGTGTCTTCACGCCGACACTCGAAGGGGAGTGGGTCGGACTGAGCAACTATTCCGAACTGCTTCAGACCGGACGCTTCTGGAATGCCTTGGGCAACACGCTCATCTGGACCATCGGCAGCCTCTTCTTGCAGATCATATTGGGGATCGGGATCGCGTTGGTCCTCCACCAGAACATTTGGTTTCGCAGTCTCGCGCGGTCCTTGATCCTTTTTCCCTACTTCATCTCGACCGTGGTTGCGGTGCTGGTTTGGAAATGGCTGTTCAACGATCTCTACGGGATCCTAAACCACTTGCTGATGAAAGTCGGGATCATCGAGTTTCCGATGGATTTCCTTGGCACGATGCCCAATGCGATGATTTCGGTCATTCTGGTCGGCGCTTGGAAGTATTTCCCCTTCGTAGTGATCGCCGTTCTGGCGCGGCTGCAATCCATTCCCGAATCTCTATATGAGGCGGCCAAGATCGATGGCGCCGGCCCCGTCGCGCGCTTTTTCGACGTCACACTGCCGCAGCTGCGCGACGTTCTGGTCGTGATCATCATGTTGCGCGCCATCTGGGACTTCAAGGAATTCGACATGATCTATCTGCTCACCGGCGGTGGACCACTGGACGACACGCAAACCCTGCCGCTTCTGGTTTACCAAGAGGCTTTCGCACTCAATGACATGGGAATGGCCTCGGCCTATGCGGTCGTGATGATGCTGATCATGCTGGTGTTCATGCTCGTCTACATCCGCCGCACCAAAGATGATGGGGGTGTATGATGCCGACCTTCAAGAAAATCCTTTTCAACCTGTTTGCGTGGTCCATCGTGCTGGCCGTGGCGTTTCCGCTGTTCTGGATGCTGGTCACATCGGTCAAACCGGGGTTCGAGCTGTTCCGCCGTCCGCCGACGATCCTGCCCGAGACGTGGACGCTGGAGCACTACTGGAAACTGTTGAGCGAGACCAACTTCCTTATCTATTTCCGCAACTCGATCATCCTATCGACAGCCACCACTCTGGTCGTCGTTGCGGTTGCCACGCTTGGGGCATTCAGCCTTGTGCGGTTTAAATACCGGGGCCGCGAAAGCCTCGCATTTCTGGTGTTGTTCACCTACCTGCTGCCCTCTGTCGTGCTGATCATTCCGCTCTATCTGCTGATGGTGGGACTGGGCCTGTCAAACACGATCTTCAGCCTCGTGATCGCCTACACGACCTTTGCGCTGCCATATGCCCTGTGGCTGTTGCGGTCATTCATGGCGGGCATTCCTGAGGATCTGGAAAGTGCCGCCCTATGCGACGGAGCCACCCGCATGGGTGCCTTTCGGGACGTGATCCTGCCGCAACTTCTGCCCGGCATCATCTCGACCGCGCTGTTCACTTTCATCCTGAGCTGGAACGAATACCTCTACGCTCTGGTGCTTGTGAACTCCGACGCGTCACGCCCCCTGACAACCGGCGTCATGAACATGCTGATCTCGAGCTTCAACATCGAATGGTCCCTGCTTATGGCAGCGTCCGTGATGATGTCGGTGCCGCTGATCATCGTATTCGCCTTCCTGCAAAGCTATCTGACCCGCGGCTTCGGTGCCGGCGGTGTGAAAGGATAATCCATGGCCGAAGTGGTCTTTTCAAACGTCCAGAAGAAATTCGGCACCTTTACGGCCGTTCACGGTCTGGACCTCAATATCAACGAAGGCGAGTTCGTCTCTCTGCTCGGGCCATCGGGGTGCGGCAAGACGACAACGTTGCGCATGCTCGCGGGGTTGGAGTTTCCAAGCTCGGGCGACATTCGCATCGGGTCGCGCGTGGTCAACGACCTTGCTCCGGGCGAGCGCGACATCGCGATGGTGTTTCAATCCTACGCGCTTTATCCGCATATGACTGTGGGCGACAACATGGCCTATCCGCTCAAGAAGCGCGGGGTAAAGAAGGCCGAGCGTGAGGCGGCAGTCGCCAAGACAGCCGAGCTTTTGCAACTGACGCCTCTGCTGTCGCGCAAACCCCGCCAGCTCTCGGGCGGCCAGCAGCAGCGGGTTGCTCTGGGTCGCGCTTTGGTGCGTGATCCGCAAGTGTTCCTGCTGGACGAACCTCTCTCGAACCTCGATGCGAAGCTGCGCGGCTACATGCGGGTCGAACTCGTCGAACTGCATCGCCGCCTTGGCCGCACCATGGTCTATGTAACCCACGACCAGCTTGAAGCAATGACCATGTCCGACCGGATCGCGGTGATGGAAGGTGGCAAACTGCAGCAATTCGCACCCCCAGCAGAGGTCTACGCCGAACCGGCCAACCGGTTCGTGGCGAGTTTCATCGGAACGCCCGGCATGACCCTGATGGATGGCGATCTGACCCGGCAAGACGGCTGCTGGACGTTTTCCGCACCGGGCCTGTCGCTGCCGGTCGGCCCGCTGAAAGACATCGCACAACCGGGACCTGCGTGTTTCGGCGTGCGGCCCGAACATGTCCGCATCGGCGAAGGCCCCGTGTCCGGTCTCGTTCAGGTGGTCGAAAAGACTGGCCATGAAAACATCGTCATCATCGGCCTCGAGGGCGGCCAGCGGCTGACGGGGCGTGTGCCTGCACCGCAAAGCTGGACGATCGGAGAGTCCGTCCGGCTGTCGTTCGACACCGACTTTGCCCACATCTTTGCCGCCGGCACCCATGGAGAGAGATTGAACCTCACGCAGGCGCCCCGCTCGGCCAATCACCTCAATCTCACGACCGTAAAGACGGAAACCCAGTCATGAACAGAGACAGTATTTCTTGGGGCGGGCCCATGCCCGCCGTCACAACCGCATTTCGCGACGATTATTCGCTGGATGAAGACAGTTACACCGCCAACGTCGACCGTTTGCTGGACGCGGGAGCCACAGGGGTTGTCGCGGCAGGTTGCACCGGTGAATTCTGGGCGCTGTCCTTTGCCGAGCGGTTGCGCCTGACGGAACTGACGGTCGCCTCGTGCAAGGGACGCGGCACGTCGATCGTGGGCACCGGCGCGGTGACCGAAAGCGAAGTGATCGAGCAGATCGACGCTGCACGGGGCGCGGGTGCAGACGGGGCGCTTGTTCTGCCGCCCTACTTTGCCCATCTCACCAAATCAGAGATCATCGCCCATTTCGAAGCGGTCAGCGACAAGGCGACCCTTCCCGTGGTCCTCTACAACATCCCCGGAAACGCCGGCAACGCGATCACGCCCGACATCGCCGACATTCTGGCGGATTTGGATAATGTGGTCGCCATCAAGGAAAGCAGCGGCGACTGGGGGAATTTCCATCGCACACTCGCTGCCGTGAAAGACCGCATTCGCGTCTTCTGCGGCCCCTCATCTACCTTGGGCGTGGCGGCTTCACTGGCCGGTGCCGACGGACACATCGACTGCTTTCCGAACGTCTGGACCGACTGCATGCAAATCTGGCACGCAACGGCTGCCGGTCGCATTGACGACGCCTGGGCGCTTCAGAGGACCGGCATCGCCATGACGGATCTGTACACCGCCAACGGTCGCACGCTCTACCCCGCGACCAAGGCGGTCATGAACGCCAACCGCCTACCCGGTGCAGGTGCCTTACGCCCGCCGCTCCGTCCGCTTTCTGGCACGTCGCTGGAAGAATTGCTGTCGGGCATGGAGCAACTGGTCGCCCCCAAACAGCGCGTCGCTCGAGGCACGCAGAAAATATTCAAGGAGTAATGAAAAATGGATCTCGGTTTAAAAGGACGCAAAGCCATCGTCGCCGCCGCTAGTCGCGGGCTTGGTTTTGCAGCTGCGCGGTCACTTGCACGCGAAGGTGTCTCGGTGATCATGAACGCCCGAACGCAAGGACCGCTGGAAGAGGCGGCACAATCGATCCGTGATGAGTTTGGCGTCGAGGCAATCGCGGTGCCTGCAGACTTTAACACCACTGAGGGCCGAGCAGCCATTCTCGATGCCGCAGGCGGGGCGTGCGATATCCTCGTCAATAACCCCGGCGTGCGGCAGGTCCCCACCCCTTACGACCAGATCACCGCCGAAGACTGGCGATACTGGATGGAAGTGCACTTCATGTCCTCGATCGAGATGATCCAAGCGGTAGCGCCCGGTATGAAGGCGCAGAAGTTCGGACGCATCGTCAACATGTCAGTGAGCTTCATCAAGTTTCCACAGGTTGGCTTTGCGCACACCCACGCCGCGCGCCTTGCGCTGTCGGGGGCCACGGCTGCGATGACCCGTGAACTGATCGGCCACAACGTAACGATCAATTCGGTTTGTCCCGGCCTGTTCGACACGGACGCCTTGCAGACCAACCTGCACGGCCACGCGGAACGGGGCAACACCACCTACGAGGCCATCGTCCAGAACCGGCTGGAAAACTGCCCCGCCGGCCGCTTTGCCGATCCGGCGGAGTGCGGGGACCTGATTGCCTACCTGTGTTCCGATCAGGCGGGGTTCATGTCCGGCCAGAACATCGTCAACGACGGTGGCGTCTATCAGGGACTGTTCTGATGGCAAAAGTCGTCATGGTGTCCGGCGGGGGCCGCGGCCTGGGTGCTGCGATCACACGGGCTCTGATCGAGGCCGACTGGACCGTATCGCTCGGCCTGCGCGATCTGTCCCAGGCGGACGCGTTCGACGGGGCTGTCTCCGCGCATCCGTTCGATGCAATCGATCCAGCATCGGCGCCCGCGTGGGTGGACGCCACGGTGGCTCGGCACGGCCAGCTCGACGCCATCGTCAATAATGCGGGTATCTTGCGCATGGTCGATTTTGACCAAGGCACCGAGGACGATCTGGACGACCTTTGGGCGATCAACGTCAAGGCTCCGTTTCGGCTGATCAAGGCGGCCATGCCCCATCTGCGGACCTGCGGCACGGGACGGGTCGTCAACATCGCCTCGACGGATGCCAAACGGTTCCGTCAGGGCACGTCGATCGGCTACTCGATGACCAAGCACGCGCTCCATGTGCTGACCCAAGCCACCCGCGCGGCGGGCTACGATGACGGCGTGCGCGCCACGGCGCTGTGCCCCGGCGCAATCGACACCGATCTGATCGCAAACATTCCCGGCGTGACGCCAAAGGCCGATCGCCTGACACCGGAAACCGTGGCAGGCCTCGTGACAATGCTTCTGGCCCTGCCCAATCAGGCCAGCGTGCCGGAACTGGTCGCCAACACGAGATATGAGAGCCTGATATGATACCCGACGCCCAACTGAACGACACCCTCGCCGCATGGGACCGCGACCACCTGTTGCATCCCACCACGCACACCGCCAACCACGCCAACGGAACCGTGCCCGGCCGGATCATCACCGGAGGAAAAGGCGTCTATATCACCGACCGCAACGGCACCGAATACCTGGATGCCTTTGCCGCGCTGTATTGCGTGAATGCAGGCTACGGCCGCACCGAAATCGCCGATGCCATCGCCGAGCAGGCCCACAAGCTGGCGTTCTTTCACGCCTTTGCCGGTCACGGAAACGAGCCTGCCATCACGCTCGCGAAGATGGTTATGGACCGCGCGCCCGATCATATGTCGCGCGTGTATTTCGGTCTGTCCGGATCGGACGCAAATGAAACGAACGTCAAGTTGGCATGGCATTACAACATCCTGCGCGGAAAGCCTGAAAAGCGGAAGATCATCAGCCGCTGGCGCGCCTACCACGGCTCCGGCCTCGTGTCGGGTTCGATGACGGGGCTGGCAGCCTACCACGCGCGGTTTCATTTGCCGCTGGACGGGTTCTTGCACACCCATTGCCCTCATTATCTGCGCCGACCCGACCGCGACATGACGCAGGCGCAATACCTCGATTTTCTGATCGCCGAGCTTGAACAGATGATCCTCGATGAAGGGCCGGAGACGGTCTGCGCCTTCATCGGAGAGCCTGCGATGGGCACCGGAGGGCTGATCCCGCCGCCCGAAGGCTACTGGGCCCGCGTGCAAGAGGTGCTGGACCGCCACGACATCCTGTTGATCGCGGACGAGGTCGTTACCGGTTTTGGACGCACCGGCTCCATGTTCGGCTCTCAGCATTACGGATTGCGGCCCGACTTCATAGCCATCGCGAAGGGTCTGACCTCGGCCTACGCACCGCTGTCCGGCTCGATCCTCTCCCAGCGGGTGTTCGACGTGCTGAAACAGGGCTCGGACGACTTTGGCGCATTGGCGCACGGCTGGACCTATTCCGCCCATCCGTTGGGCGCTGCGGCCGGCATCGCGACGCTCGATCTGGTGGACAATCTGTCTCTTGTTGACAACGCGCGCGACACCGGCGCCTACCTGCTGCAGGCCATGAAATACGCCGTCGGCGATCATCCCAACGTCGCCGAGGTGCGCGGAGTCGGCCTGATGGTGGCGGTCGAATTCATGAAGGACCCCGCAGAACGCGAATGGTTCGAGCCCATGACCGTCGGCCCGCAAATCTCAGAGGCAATGACCCGCCTCGGCGTCATCGCCCGCGCCATGCCCGAAGGCAACATCGTCGGCTTCGCCCCGCCCCTTTGCATCAACCGCGACGAAATCGACATCGTCGCAAAGGCGCTGTGCGCCGCAACACACGAGATCTTGTCATGAACGCCCCCCTCCGCCACGCCGACAAAAACTTCGCCCCTCTGATCCGTCAGCAAAACCTGATCGATGGTCGCTGGGTGGATGCTGATTCCTCTGCAACCTTCGATGTGACCGATCCGGCCACCGGCGAGGTCATCGCCACCGTTCCGAATTCCGGAGCCGCAGAGACACGTCGCGCCATCGACGCGGCACACGCCGCCTTTCCGGCCTACGCCGCGATGCCCTTGGGCGAGCGCGTGGCGTTGATGCGCAAGTTGCATCAGGTCATTCTCGACAACCTCGAGCCGTTGGCCGCAATGATGACGGCAGAACAGGGCAAACCCCTGGCCGAGGCGCAGGCGGAAGTGGCCTCCTCTGCCGCCTATGTCCTGTGGTTCGCCGAAGAGGCCCGCCGCGCCGATGGTGCGGTCATCCCCTCGCCAGTGGCGGGACGCAAGCTGATGACCACCCGCCATCCGGTCGGCGTGGTCGCGGCGATCACGCCATGGAACTTCCCCTCGTCGATGCTGGCGCGCAAACTGGGGCCCGCTTTGGCCGCCGGGTGCACCGTGGTCATCAAACCGGCAAGTGCGACGCCGCTGTCGGCCCTCGTCTGGGGCCATCTGGCAGAGCAGTGCGGCTTCCCCCCCGGCGTCGTGAACATCGTCACCGGTAGTGCACGTGCCATCGGCGCCGAAATCACGTCCAACCCGAAGGTCCGCAAGATCACTTTCACGGGGTCCACCGAAATCGGAAAGCAACTGTTGGCCGAGGCATCAGGCACCGTGAAACGGATGTCGATGGAACTGGGCGGTAACGCGCCGTTCATGGTATTTGACGACGCCGACATCGAGGCGGCGATCGACGGCGCCCTGATCGCCAAGTTTCGCAACGCAGGCCAGACCTGCATCTGCACCAATCGCCTGTTCATTCAGAGCGGCATCTATGACCGCTTTGTAGAGGCGTTCTCTGCCCGCGTGGCGGCGCTCAAAGTCGCACCGGGGAACGAGGACGGGGCAGAGCAAGGCCCGCTGGTCGACGCGCAGGCGCTGACCAAGATCGAAGCCATGGTCGCCGATGCCCTGGCCAAGGGCGGCACGCTGGTCACGGGCGGGGCCGCGCACGAACGCGGCGGGCTGTTCTTCCAGCCGACCGTGATCGCCGATGCGACCCCCGACATGCGTGTCACCACCGAGGAAATCTTCGGCCCGCTGGCGCCGATCTACCGGTTCGAGACTGAAGACGACGTCATCGCCGCCGCCAATGACACCGAATTCGGGCTGGCTTGCTATGCCTACACCAAGGACATGGCCCGCATGTTCCGCCTTCAGGACAAAATGGAATACGGGCTGATCGGGATCAACGAGGTGTTGATCGTGATGCCGGAAATCCCGTTTGGCGGGCTGAAGGAGTCCGGCCTCGGAAAGGAAGGGTCCTGGCAGGGGATCGACGACTACCTGGAGACGAAATACACCTGCATCGGCGGCCTTTGATCCATGACAAATCCCTGCATCATCTGTGTCGCGATCACCGGATCGATCCCCACCAAGGCGGCCAACCCGGCCGTGCCGATCACCATTGCCGAACAGATCGAAAGCACCCACGAGGCGTTCGAGGTCGGGGCCTCCATCGCCCACTGCCACGTGCGTGACGACGACGGCAAACCGACGTCCGATCCCGAACGCTTCGCCCGCCTCAAGGAAGGGATCGAACGGCACTGCTCCGGCATGATCGTGCAACTGTCCACCGGTGGGCGGTCCGGTGCGGGCAAGGATCGCGGCGGCATGTTGCCGCTGTCGCCGGACATGGCGTCGCTCTCGGTGGGGTCCAACAACTTTCCCACGCGGGTCTACGAAAACAGCCCCGATCTGGTCGACTGGCTGGCGTCCGAAATGATTGCCCACGACGTGAAACCAGAAATCGAGGCCTTCGATCTCAGCCACATCGTGCAGGCCACCCGCATGGCCGCCGACGGTCGCCTCAAGGGGCCGCTTTACGTGCAATTCGTCATGGGCGTTAAAAACGCCATGCCCGCGGACGAGCGGATTTTCGACTTCTACATCAAAACCCTGAACCGCCTCGCACCCGACGCGCAATGGTGCGCCGCAGGCATCGGGCCGGATCAGTTGACCGTCAACGAATGGTCCATCACCAAGGGCGGCCACACCCGCGCGGGGCTCGAAGACAACGTGCGGCTGGACCGCGACACGCTGGCCCCGTCCAACGCGGCCCTCGTCCAGCGCGCCGCGGACCTGTGCGAGAAATATGAACGCCCCGTCGCCACCTGGCAACAGGCCCGCGAGATTCTGGGGCTTGCCTCATGAATGACGGCATGGCCCCTCAGGACTGGCCCGAAGATCTCTGGCGCGGCCACGTCAACCACGTTCGCGCAGGCAAGCGTCTCGCACCGGACGGCTGGCCCGGCGGCTGCAAGGCCGCCCTCGCCCTTTCGTTCGATTGCGATCATGAAACCTTTGAGATGGGCGCCGGAAAACATGCGGTCGGGCGTTTGGCGTGGGGCGAATTCGGACGCCGCGTCGGCGTGCCGCGCATCCTTGATACATTGCACAAACACAGCGCACAGGCATCGTTTTTCATTCCCGCTGTTTCCGCCCTGATCGACCCTGACGAGCCGCGCCGCATCGTCGGGGCTGGCCACGAAATCGGTGTGCACGGCTGGATTCACGAACCCAACGCGACCCTAACTGAAACCGAGGAACGCGACCTGCTTCACCGGTCCCGTGACACGCTCGAACGGCTTGGCGGGCAACGACCCGTCGGCCATCGCGCGGCCCATTGGGATCTGAGCGACAACACCATCCGACTGGTCGCCGAAGCGGGGTTCCACTACGACACCTCGATGATGGCAGATGACAGCTGCTATGAGCTTTTGTGCAACGGCACGCCTACCGGATTGGTCGAGGTGCCTGTCGACTGGGTGCGCGATGACGCGGTCTATCTGCTGTTCAACCGAACGCCCCCGACGCGCCCGACCCTCACGGCGGACGATGTGCTCGCGATCTTTCTGCGCGAATTCGATGCCGCCTGCGACGAGGGCGGTGTTTGCCAATTGGTCATGCACCCTTTCGTGATCGGTTATCGGTCGCGCATCTGGATCCTCGACGAACTGCTGCGCCACGCCCGTGCGCGCGGCGATGTCTTCATCGGCACTCACGCAGCGATTGCCGCCTACGCAAAGGAAAATGGATAGACCCATGACGCAGGACAGTTTTGCACGTTTCGATCTGGCGCTCGACGCCGCCAAGACACCCGACGACGCCTATCGCGCCCTAGACAGACTTGTGCGCGACACAGTCGGTGTCGATCTGTTCACCATCATGACGATGGATCTGGACGCCATGGAAGCGCGGCGCATCTACACCTCCGACGAGGATAGATATCCCGTGACGGGCACCAAGCAAATTACCAAGGACCGTTGGTACAATCACGTCGTGACCGAAGAGAAAACCTTTGTCGCCAACACGCTCGAAGACATTGCGACCGTGTTTCCGGATGCAAAACTAGTCGGCAGCATGGGCCTTGGCTCTGTGGTGAACATCCCCGTGCGCGAGAACGGCACGCTCATCGCGACCGTCAACATCTCGGACGTGGAGCATCATTATACACCGGAACGTGTGGCGTTCTGTGAGACGGAATTATCAGCCCCAGCGGCGCGAACGATCCAGCGCGGAAAAGAGCTGCAAGGCTAGGCCTGCGCGCCTACTCGGGCTCGGGGCGGTCCTCGAACAGATCGATCGTTCCCGTCCAAAGCAGGCGCACTGTCTTGTCCGACATGTTCGACCAACCATGCGGGCGGGCGGCGTCATAATGGGCGCTGTCGCCCTCGGCCAAGACCATCTTGTTACCGTCGATCGTCAATTCCAGCGCACCGGTAAGGATGAACACAACCTCTTCGCCGCTGTGCGTAACGATCTCGGACGTGTAGCCGGGTTCGAGAACCATGATGAACGACGTGAGTTCATGCCCCGCGAAACTTGCACCGAGGCGTTCGTAGCGGACTTGCGTCGTCCCCATCAGGAATTGCTGACGGTCCTTGGCATGGCTGACGCATTCATTCGGCGTTGGACGGGAAATGAAAAACTCTATTCCGACGCCCAGTGCCTTTGCGATGCTGGCCAGCGTTGTCAGCGTCGGGATGGACTTGTCCCGTTCGATCAGGCTCACGTAGCCGATCGACACACCGGCGTCATCCGCGACCTCTTGCAATGTCAGCTTCAGCTTCTTGCGACGGGCGCGGATGGTTTCGCCCATCCGCAGGCCGGTTATCTCGGTGACTTCATTCAAACGTCTTTCTCCGTCTCAGGGGCCATGGGCAGGCTCTTTTGTCGAGCACGGTCTCCGGCCCCTAGGCTCGATGCGTATAGCTCTTGTGCGTAGGGTTTGGCAAATGTGCCCTCCCTCAACACTTCGATGCCCGCCTGCTCGACCATCCCGCCCTGACGCAGAACACCCAGCCGGTCGCACAGAAAACTGACGACAGGCAACGAATGCGTCACAAGCAGATAGGTCAACCCGCGTTCCTGTCGCAGGCGGACCAGCAGGTTCAGGATTTCGGCCTGCACGCTCACATCGAGGGCGGAGGTCGGTTCGTCCAGCAACAGCAGGTGCGGCTCAAGCATGAGGGCGCGCGCAATGGCGACCCGTTGCCGTTGCCCGCCCGACAACTGATGCGGGAACCGGTAGCGGAACCGGCGGTCCAGCCCGACGGCCTCGAGCATGTCCGCCACCTTTGCCGACCCACCGCCGATGCCATGTATTTTCAACGGCTCCAGCAAGGTGGCGTCGACAGTGCGGCGCGGATGAAGCGAGGCGTAGGGGTCCTGAAACACCATCTGGCAATGGCGCGCGAAGTCGAGGTTGCCATAGGCCACTTGCGTTTCGCCGTCGATCAGCGTTTTGCCGCGCCAGTCCGGGGCCATTCCGACGATCGCACGCAGGATCGTCGACTTGCCGGAACCGCTTTCCCCCACCAAAGCGTAACTTTTGCCTTTGGCCACGGAAAACGACACGCCCTTGACGACGTCGACCCGTCCATAGCGGACAAACAGGTTTTCTACGTGCAGCGCCGGGTTCATGTTTCGTATACCTCGGAGCGGTCCATCACCGGAAGCACGGTGCGCGTCTCGTTCATGCGAGGCACAGCCGCCAAGAGCCCCTTCGTGTAGGGATGGCGCGCCGCATGCAACTGGTCTGCCGCCAATTCTTCCACGACCTCGCCCTGACGCATCACCAGAACGCGGTCGCAATACCGTGCGACCAGTTCAAGGTCGTGACTGATCAGAATCAAACCCATTCCGTTTTTCAGAATCATCTGCTCGATCAGGTCGAGCACCTGCGCCTGCACGCTCACATCAAGGGCAGAGGTCGGTTCGTCCGCGATCAGGATGTCGGGCTGCGGGATCAGCATCATCGCGATCATCACGCGCTGTCCCATCCCGCCGGACACCTGATGCGGATACAGTTTCATCACGTGTTGAGGATCATCGATGCGGACCTGTTCAAGCATGTCACAGACACGGGCGTGTATTTCGCGGCGCGGAAGCTTTTCGTGCAGGCGCAGGGCTTCGGCGATCTGGACACCGATCGTCATCACCGGATTGAGCGAATACTTCGGGTCCTGCATCACCAACGAAATCCGTGCACCGCGCACGGCGCGCATTTGGCGTTCATTGAGCGACGGAAGGTCCATGCCATCGAATACCAGCCTGTCTATCGTGACCCGCGCGGGCGGCTTCAGCAGCCGCAACAAGGCGCGCCCGGTAAGGGATTTACCCGAACCGCTCTCTCCGACGATGCCCAGACGTTCGCGGCCCAGATCGAAGGACACGCCTTTGACGACGTCCACCGGACCACGCGGGCCGGAAAAGGAGACGCGCAGGTTGCGCAGTTGTAGCAAGGGCGCGCTCATCGCCCGTCCCTCTGGCGCGGATCAAGCACGTCGCGCAGCCCGTCGCCCAGAAAACAAAAGCCGAGACTGATGATGATGATAGCAAGTCCGGGCATCGTCGCGACCCACCATTGATCAAGGATGAACGACCGCCCGCGCGAGATCATCGCCCCCCATTCCGGCAAGGGCGGCTGCGCGCCGAGGCCCAGAAAGCCCAGCCCAGCGGCCGTCAGGATAATGCCGGCCATATCAAGGGTCACGCGGATGATCGTGGACGACATGCACAGCGGCAACACGTGCAGCCCGATGATGCGCATGTTCGAGGCGCCTTGCAGTTGAACCGCCGCGATGAATTCCGAATTGCGAAACGTCAGCGTTTCGGCCCGCGCGATCCGGGCATAGGCGGGCCATGCCGTCACCGCAATCGCGATGATCGCGTTCTGCAATCCCGCCCCCAGTGCCGCCACGAACGCCAGCGCCATGATCAACTTGGGCAGCGAGAGGAACACGTCCGTGACAGCCATCAGGACGCGGTCTGTCCAGCCTCCGAAATAGCCCGCGATCGCACCGATCAGCAGGCCCAGCGGCGCAGAGATCACGGCTACCATGACTACGATCAACAGCGTGATGCGCGACCCGTGAATGATCCGGCTCAGGATATCGCGGCCCAATTCGTCCGTGCCCAGCCAGTTCTCGGCACTGGGTGGCATGAGCCGCATCGAAAGGTTCTGGCCAGTCGGCGAATACGGCGCAAGCCACGGCGCGAACATCGCGACCAGCACCAGCAAACCGACAATCACCGCCCCCAGCATCGCCAGTGGATTGCGCGCAAAACTGCGCGAGATCGCGTAGATCTGGCCCGCCTGTGCCTGCCAACGAGAGTCAGGCGCATCGGCCGTCAACCAGAGCTTCATGGCCCCCATCGTCAATGGCTCCTCGGATCGAAGATATGATAAAGCACGTCGGACGTGCGGTTGATCACGATGAACACGGCGCCGATCAGGATCGTCGCCCCAAGGACCGCGTTCATGTCCGCCGTCAAAAGCGCCGTCGTCAGGTAATTTCCGATGCCGGGCCAAGAGAACACGATCTCGACCATGACCGACCCTTCCAGAAGAACCGCGTAGGACAGCCCGATCACGGTGATCAATTGGACCCGGATCGGATAAAACGCATGTTTCCAGATCACGGCCCGCTCACTCGCGCCTTTGACCCGCGCGGTGGTGACAAATTCCTGCTGGAGCTGTTCAAGCATGAACGACCGTGTCATGCGCGCGATATAGGCCAGACTGAAAAAGCCGAGGATGGCGGACGGCAACACCAGATGCGACAGCGCGTTTCGCAGAATCACCCAGTCGCCTGCAAGGATCGCATCCACCGTGAGGATGCCTGTCACCGTGGGCACCAGCCCGTCGTAGAAAATATCAAGCCGTCCCGGCCCTGCGGACCAGCCAAGCCCCGCGTAGAACACGGCCAAAGCGACCAGCCCCATCCAGAATGCAGGCACCGCATAGCCCAGCAAACCGAGCACCCGGATGATCTGGTCAAGCCAGCTTCCGGCATGGGCCGCCGCAACCACACCCATCGGCACGCCAAGCACCACACCGATCAGGATGCCGAACGTTGCCATTTCGAAGGTCGCGGGAAAGTAGCGGATCAGATCCTCCATCACCGGACGGCCCGTGGACAGCGACATGCCGAAATCTCCCGTGACGACATCGCGCACATAGATGGCGAATTGCTGGATCAACGGGCGGTCCAACCCCATTTCGAGGAATGTCGCATCGTAAACCTCTTGCGAGGCACGGTCGCCGACGACCGCAACGACGGGGTCGATCGGAACGACGCGCCCGATAAAAAAGGTGATCGCAAGCAGGCCAAGAAATGTCATCGCCGTCACGACCCCGAACCGCGCCACGATGCCCGCACCGCCCAGCAGACGATGGGTGCGGCGCAGATCGCCATCAGGTGTGAGGGCACTCATGCTTGCCAACCTCCAGACACAGGAATGTTCGCATTACGAACAAAAGTTCTTTGAATGTAAAGTCATCTTTGCTAGCATTAAAGAAGTTTTACTGCCGCCGTTTGTCAAGGCATCAGAATCGGCCCTGACTGTTCAGGTTCCGTCGACGTTCGATCCAACATGGAGTTTCAATCATGAAGACATTCACCCGCACCATCGCAGCAGCGTTACTGACCGTGCCGCTGCTTTCGACCAGCGCTCTTGCGGAAACGCCGCCCGGCGTGCTCGTCGTGGCGCAAAATATCGACGATATTGTCGCCATCGACCCCGCGCAGGCCTATGAATTCACATCCAGCGAAATCATGGCCAACGTCTATGACCGACTTGTCCAGTACGAGGCCGAAGACACCACCCTTCTGGTCGGCGGTTTGGCCGAAAGCTGGGAGGCTGACGCCGAAAGCAAGACCATCACCTTTACGCTGCGCGACGGTGTGTCGTTTCACTCGGGTAATCCCGTGCGCGCGGAAGACGTGGTGTTTTCGTTCGCCCGCGTTGTAAAGCTTGAAAAGAACCCGGCGTTCATTCTGACCCAGCTGGGCTGGACCCCCGAGAACGTCGAAGAGATGGTCACAGGCGAAGGCAACACCGTGACGGTTCAATACACCGGCGACTATTCACAGAACTTTGTGCTCAACGTTCTGGCGGCGCGGCCTGCGTCAATCGTGGACCGTGAATTGGTCATGGAAAACGAGGTCGACGGCGACCTTGGCAACGCCTGGCTGAACCAGAACACCGCCGGATCGGGGGCCTTCGTTCTCGATGCGTACCGCCCGTCGGAACTGCTGCGTTTTGCCGCAAACCCAGACTATTACCGTGGCGCGCCCGCGATGGATCAGGTCATCGTGCGCCACGTGGCAGAGGCGGCAACCCAGCAATTGCTGTTGCAGCAAGGTGACGTCGACATCGCCCGCAACATGACGCCGGAACAGATCGCCAGCTTGCCCGACGACGGCTTCGAGGTCGGGACGTATAAACAGGCGACCGTGCATTTCATCGCGTACAACCTGAAAGTGGACGCGTTGAACAACCCTGCCCTTTGGGAAGCA
Source organism: Loktanella sp. SALINAS62 (assembly GCF_018263905.1). Classification (GTDB taxonomy): domain Bacteria; phylum Pseudomonadota; class Alphaproteobacteria; order Rhodobacterales; family Rhodobacteraceae; genus Loktanella. Next base: position 39,843 of record NZ_JAAFZU010000005.1, read on the forward strand.
TCCCGTTACCTGATCGACTATGACGGTCTGGCCGACACGCTGCTTTTGGGCCAGATGGAGAAACACCAGGCTTTCTGGCCGACCGGTTTCCCCGGCGCTTTGGAAGAGACCCCGTTCAGCTACGACCCTGAACGCGCCAAGCAGATCCTCGAAGATGCAGGCGTTGAGCTGCCGATCACGGTCGAACTGGATGTGTTCAACTTCGCCCCTTTCACCGATGTAGCGCAATCCATCCAGGCAAGCTTTGCCGATGCCGGTATCAACTTCGAAATCACGCCGGGTACTACCGCAGGCATCATCACCAAGTATCGTGCCCGCGAGCATGAAGCGATCATGCTGTACTGGGGGCCGGACTTCAACGATCCACACTCCAACGCAAAGGCCTTTGCCTATAACGCCGACAACTCGGACGATGCCTATATCTCGACGACGACATGGCGCAACGCGTGGGCCGTGCCGGAAGAGTTCAACGAGCGAACAATGGCCGCGCTGGTCGAGTCCGATCCGGAGGTGCGCAACCAGATGTATCTGGACCTTCAGAGTGACGTGCAAAACGCCGCGCCCTTCTTCATCATGTTCCAGGGGACACTTCAGGTCGGCATGGCTGACAACGTGGAAGGCTACGTCCACGGCGCAAGCTCCGACCTCGTCTTCTACCGCCTGGTCGAGAAAAGCTGATCTCGCCCGACCTTCAAAATGCGAACAGCCGCCGGATGTCCGGCGGCTGTTTCTTTTTGTGAAGCTGATGCGCGAAAAACTTACTCGTCGCTGAAAATCTGCGGATACATGAACCGGATCGCGGCGGCGTCCATCTCGGTCTTGAACGGGTGCTGACCCGGCAATGCAAGGGCACGCTGCGCAGCAGGCCGCTCGTTCAGCTCGTCCATAAGACCTTTGATGTTGGTGAAGCCTGCTGCGGAGTCGTTGTCCAGCATGAACGGAATACGCGGCGCCCACCCCCAAACCGCCATGTCGACGATGGTATAGTCATCGCCCAGCATATAGCGTCCCTTGCCCAGCTGGTCGTCTATGATCTGCCAATGACGGCGCGCCTCAAAGCGGTATCGCTTGACGGCATACGGGCTTTTGTCGACGGCGAAATGCTGGAAATGCACCGCTTGCCCGGAATACGGCCCGACGCCGGAGGCCACGAAAAAAAGCCACGACAACATCGGTCCGCGCAAAGCGGCATCTTGCGGCAGAAAAGTTCCTGTCTTCTCGGCCAGATAAAGCAGGATCGCATTACTATCAAACAGTGACACCCCGTCGTCGATCAGCGCCGGCAGCTTGGCGTTCGGATTGATCGACAGGAATTCAGGCGTGTGCTGCTGGCCCAGTTTGGTGTCCAACGGTTTGGCGCGATACACAAGGCCGCTTTCTTCAAGGAACAGCGCCACCTTCATCGGGTTCGGGGCGGCGTTGAAATAGAAATCAATCATTGGATGTACTCTCGGGGATGCGTGAAAAATGAAAAACCGCGCCCGCCGTCCATGGTCGGACAGGCGCGCGCGGTCTGGAGGTGTCAGTCCGGTCCCGACATCAGGTCATTCGATGATGATCAGGTCCTGAAATCCGGATGTCAGCGCCTCGCCACCGTGGGGGCGGGCAACGATGCAATCCTCGACACGGGCGCTGACCGATCCGTCCTGGAAGATCGACGGCTCGATCGTAAAGATCATCCCTTCTTCGACCATTGTCTTGTCGTCCTTGGTCAGGAATGGCGGTTCGTGAACGTCCCACCCGATCCCGTGACCCAAACGGTGGCGGAACTTGTCGCCGTAGCCAGCGTCATCAATGACGTCGCGTGCGGCTTTGTCGACCGCTTCACATGTGACCGAACCGGACTTAAGCGCCTCGATGCCGGCACGTTGGCTGTCCATGATCAGCTTATGAACCAGCACCTGTTCCTCGCTCGGCTGCCCGAAGCAGACCGTGCGCCCAAAGTCGTAGCACATCCCGTCCAGGATCGCGCCGAAATCGAACAACACAGATACCGGCGGCGTCAGCACCCGGGGCCAGCTCGCTAGTTTATCCCCGAACTTTAGCGGGTGGTTCGGCCCGGTGTTATAAAGCGACGTGGTGAAAGACGGCCCCAGAGAGCCGTGCTTTTTCATCTGGTAGTCGATCTCGGAAACGGCATCGAGTTCGGTCATCCCGATCTTCATCTGCGCCACTGTCGCGGCAAACGCTTTTTCGGTAATCACTCCGGCCGCCCGCAGCTTTTCGATCTCGTCCGCATCCTTGATCACCCGCATAGGGCGCAACAGATCGGTGCCAGAGGCAAAGCGCACGCCAGAGATCAGGTTTTGCAACTCAATCAGAGATTCAGCCTCGGCATCGTCGCTGACCGCAACGGTGGCGCCATCTTTGACGTTCAGGTCGGCGATGATCTTGCGCACCATGTCGCGCGGGTCATCCCAGTCGCCCAAGACCCGCACGTCCATGCCATCGGTGCCTCCGATCTGTCCGAACTCCGCCGTCATACGCGGCAGCGTCAGGATCGGGTCGCGGCCGGGCGCGATCCACATGCCCTCCAGCCACATTCCGGGATGCAAGTTGCGTCCATAGGTCGGAATTTCGCGGTGAATGCCGGTCACATAATCCAGATCGGTTCCCATCGGGAAAAAGATCAGATCGGCCTTGCCGTCGATCAGTCCGAGAAACTTTTTCATTCTTTGTGCATAGCTAGCCAATTGAAAACTCCTTTTTGGCATCTGTCTCGAAAAGGTGGCAGGCCGCCTGACGGCCAGCTGCGATGTCGCGCAACAAGGGGCGTTCGGTGGAGCACCGCGCGTGTGCCAGCGAGCAACGCGGGTGGAAATGGCAGCCTTTGGGGGGATTGATCGGTGACGGAATGTCACCCTTGATGGGCGCGTAAACGGTGCGGCGACGGTCCAACCTCGGCACGCCGTCGATCAGAGCACGGGTGTAGGGGTGTTGCGGGCTCGCGAAAATCTCCTCCGCAGGTCCGCTTTCGACGATCCGGCCAAGGTACATCACCACGATCCTGTCAGAGATATGTTCGACCACTCCAAGGTCGTGACTGATGAACACATAGGTCAGGCCGAATTCATCCCGCAGGTCCATGAACAGGTTCACGATCTGCGCTTGGATCGAGACATCGAGCGCGGACACCGCCTCGTCACACACGAGGATTTCGGGCCGGACGGCCAAGGCCCGCGCGATCCCGATACGTTGGCGCTGACCGCCGGAAAACTGGTGGGCGAACCGGTCACGGTAGCTCTTGTCGACGCCGCATCTCTCCATCATATCGGCGACATGGGCGTCAAGATCCGGGCGCGGCACGATGCCATGGACGCGCGGCGCTTCACCGATCAGCTCCGACACGCGTTTGCGCGGGTTGAGGGATGAAAACGGATCTTGGAAAATCATCTGCATCGGCAGTGCACCGCTGGTGGCCCCGCTGGCTTTCGCGACAACTTCGCCTTCGGACGGCTCGAGCAGGCCAGCGACCATGCGCCCCAGCGTGGACTTGCCGCATCCGGATTCGCCTACAACGCCAAGGACCTCGCCCTTGTGTAAATCGAACGACACATCCTCGACCGCGTGCACCACCGCACGCGGTGCGGCCAAGCCCAGCCGGTTGAGCCCACGGGCAATCAGATCGCCGCGTCCGCCGAAGCGTTTGGTCACATTGCGGACAGACAGGATCACCTCATCGCCCATAATGCGCGCTCCATCAAAGGATGGAAACAGCGCACCGAACGCGTCGGACCAAAGGCTTCCATATCGGGAAGTGCGGCGCAGGCCGCCGTTGCATGCTCGCAGCGCGGCGCGAAGGAACACCCGTCGGGCAGATCCGCCAAAGATGGCATCCGTCCGGGGATTTGGTTGAGCCGCTTACCGCGTTGGCCGCGGGCCGGAACGGACTCGATTAGTCCGCGCGTGTAAGGGTGCGCTGGCGCATCGAGCAGGTCATCGACGGGGCCCACCTCGACCACGCGGCCTGCATACATCACCGCCAGACGGTCGGCGATGCCGGCCACAACAGCCAGATCATGGGTGATCCAGATCAGGGCGGTGCCCCTGTCACGGCACAAGCCCTGCACCAGTGACAGGATCTGGCCCTGAATGGTGACATCGAGCGCTGTCGTCGGCTCATCGGCAATGATCACGTCGGGCTTGTGCAGCAGGGCGATGGCGATGGCGACCCGCTGCCGCATGCCGCCGGACAGTTCATGGGGGTAGCTGCGCAGGCGGCTTTCGGGGGCCGGAATGCCGACCTCGTCCAATGCGGCGATGGACCGTTTGCGCGCCTCTGCCTTGCCAATCTTTTCATGCGCGCGCAACGCATCGCGCATCTGTGTCTCGATCCGCAGCACGGGATTGAGCGTCATCATCGGGTCCTGAAAGATCATCGCGATCCTCCGACCACGCAACTTGCGCATCTTTTCTTCGCTCAAAGTGAGCACATCTTCTCCGTGCAGCATCACCTGCCCGCCCACCACCTCACCGGGAGGGCTGATCAGCCGGTTGATAGAAAATCCGGTCAAAGTCTTGCCTGATCCGCTTTCTCCAACGAGCCCGAGGATTTCCCCCTTTGCGACAGACAGCGATACCCCTTGCAAAGCCGCGACTGTCAGCCCTGGCGTGATGAACGACGCGTAAAGATCCTTGACGTTTAGAACGGCTGTCATGTGCGGGTCCTCACAGTCGCGGGTTCAGAATATCGCGCAGGCGGTCGCCCAGCACATTGGCGCTGATGATAATGGCAAGCAGCACGACACCTGGCAGGACACTGATCCAGTAGCGGCCCGATTGCAGGTAATCGAAGCCGTTCGCGATCAGCAGACCCAGCGACGGCCGCGTCGGCGGCAACCCAAGGCCAAGGAACGACAGCGTCGCCTCGAGCGAGATCGCCATCGCCATCTGCATGGTCGCGACCACCAGAATAGTGGGCAGGCAATTGGGCAGGATGTGCAGGAACAGAATACGCATCCCGCCAAGCCGCAGCCCGCGTGCCGCGTCCACATATTCACGCGCCCCTTCGACAAGAGCGACGCCGCGCACAGTACGCGCGAAATAGGCCCATTGCACGACGACCAGCGCGAAAATGATCTTGTCGACGCCGCGCCCCAAGATGACCAGCAGGATCAGCGCGACCAGAATGGTCGGAAACGACAACTGCAAATCGACGATCCGCATCAGCAGGGTATCGACCCAGCCTCGACGGTAGGCCGCAATCAGGCCGACAAACGTGCCGAACACCAGCGCAAGAACCCCCGACAACAACCCAACGATAAGCGAAATGCGGATCCCGTAAAGCATCGCGCTGAGCATATCACGCCCCTGCCCGTCCGTGCCGAGCCAATAGGTCAGCCCCGTATAGCTCACGCTGCCCGGAGGCATGAGGCTATCCAGGATATCGACCTGTCGCAGGTCATAGGGGTTTTGCGGCGCGATCCACGGGGCCCCAAAGCCAAGGATGCAGAACAGAATGAACACGCTTAAAGCGATGACCGCACTGGGGACGGACAGAAACCGGCGCGCCAGTTCGCGCGGCGAGCCTGCGATGGGTGCGTGCGACAGCGTGGTCATGTCTGGTTGCCCCCCAGCCGTACTCGCGGATCAAGGAGCGAATACAGGATATCCACCAGAAGATTCAGGACCACGAACATGAAGACCACGAAAATCAGGTAGGCGACGATCAGCGGACGGTCGAGGACCCCGATCGCATCAATGAGCATCTTGCCCACCCCCGGCCAGCTGAAGATGGATTCCACCACCACCGCAAAGGCGATGACACCGCCGAATTCCATGCCGAGCACCGTAACGATCGGGATCAGCAGGTTTTTCATTACGTGGGTCGACAGGATACGCCGTTCACGGATGCCATTGGCGCGGGCGAACTTGATGTAATCGGCAAAAATCACTTCGCGCATCCCCGCACGCGTCAGCCGGATAACAATCGCCATCATGATCAGCGATAAGGTGAAGGCGGGCATGGCCAGATGGTGCAGCCCGTCGGGGGTCAGCAGGCTCAGGTCCGCGCCGAACACCTCGACCGTGTCACCGCGCCCGATGGCGGGCATCCAGCCGAGTTGAACCGAAAACGTCAGAATCATGATCAGACCGATCCAGAACACCGGAAGAGAGAAAGCGATCATCGAAAACGCCATGATGCAGCGGCTGATGAAGGTGTCGGGCCGCAGTCCGGCCCAGACGCCCAAGGGCAGCCCGATGCCAAGCGCAAGGGCCAGCGCGCAAAAGGCGAGCTCCAGCGTGGCAGGCAACCGCTCGAAGATCAGAGACAGGGCCGGAATGCCGTGGGTAAAGGAATTGCCCAGATGGCCTTGCAGCAGGTTCCCTAGAAAAACGAAGTATTGCTCCCACAGCGGGCGGTCCAGCCCCAGCTCCGCGATGGTTTTCGTCAGGCAAGCCTGATCGCATTCGGATGAGGCAAAGATGTAGACCGGATTTCCGATCACGTTGACGCCGAAGAATACCAGCACTGTCATGACAAACAGGACGATCATCGCCTGTAGCACGCGTTTGATGATAAATTCCGTCATCTTTTCCTTGCCTCACCCGGTGTTGTGGTTAGTCGACCCGCGATACATCCATCGCCATGGTGCGTTCATTGGTCCGTGGCTGATGCTCGAGACCGGCGCGCATGGCCCAGTTGTTCACCTGGAAGTGAAGCGGGATATAAGCGTAGTCATCCATGCCGATGGTGATCGCCTCTTGCAGCAGGCGCAGGCGCTCATCGGCATCCACCATCTGCTTGGCCAGAACCGACCGCGCGTCGATTTCGGGGTTGGAATATCGGCCGAAGTTGCCGTTTCCGCCGCCCGTCGCCGCGTTATACGTCTCGAGCGTGCCGGACACGGTATAGGTCGCCTCGCCCGCCACAGTGCCCCAGCCCGTCAGGGACATGGAGAACTCCGGCACATCGAAACCCGGGATCGTCAGTTCATCGCCACGGATCAAGCGCGAAAAGAAGATGTTGCGCGGCATGGCGTCGACTTCGGTGGTGATACCGACACGGCTCCACATCTGTGCGACCACTTCGAGGATGCGGGCATCGTTGACATAACGGTCGTTGGGACCGTGCAGCACGATGTTGAACCCGTCGCCATAACCCGCCGTCTCGAGCAGGGCCTGTGCCTCCTCGAGATCGTAGGGGTCCGCTTCGAGCGCGTCGACGTAGCCGAAAAAGCCCGGTGGAACGATGTTGCGCGTCGGCAAGGACGCCCCGCCCATGACACGGTCACGGATCGTCTCGCGGTCGATGGCAAGGCTGAGAGCGCGGCGCACACGCCAGTCACGCAACGGGTTGGGCACCATGACGTTGCCATCGTTGTCGGTGATGAACGGCTCGACATGCTTGTAGCCGGGCATCAGATAGATCAGCCGGTCCGCCGGAATGGTCGAGACGGTGAAGTCGGGATCTTCCTGAAGTTGCGGCAAATCAATGGTCGGCGGATAGTCGATCATGTCGACGTCGCCGTTCAGCAGTGCGGCCAGACGCGATGCATCCTGCGTGATCGGACGGAACACCACTTGATCCCACTCGATCTCTCCGCCCCACCAGTTCGGATTCTGAACGACGCTGGCAAGGTTGCCCGGGCTGTATTCCTCGAACATGAATGGGCCGGTGCCGATCGTCGCAAGGCCGCTGTTGAAATCGACCGATTCCGTCACTCCGGTGGCGGCGTGTTCGGCCACGATCGCCAGCATGGCAAGGTCTTCTGCAACGGTGGGATAAGGTTCGGACGTGGTGATGTGAATGGTGTAGTCGTCAATCCGCTCCCACTGCTTGGCCCCTTTTTCCAAGTGGAAGGCTGGCGAGGCAGGCGCGCCGGAAATTCCTGCCCGCAGGCGGTCGAACGAAAAGATGACGTCGTCGGCATTGAACACTTCGCCGTCATGCCACGTCACACCTTCGCGCAGCTTGAATTCCCACGTCAGCTCGTCGATGGGCGCCCACGAGACGGCGAGGCCAGGAATGGGCTGCGACGTCGCATCTAGCGCGACCAGCTTCTCGAAAATATGTTCATGCACCTGAACGTCAGCGGACAGCTGGGTCCAATGGGGATCGAGCGAACTGGTTTCGGACCGCACGCCGATCGTCAGGACCTCTTGCGCGGCGACTGGCAGGGCCAGCATCACGGCCGCGGCAAACAGGCCGGGTTTCAGAAAGGTCATCTATAGTGTCCTCCGTGTTGTATAAAGGGAGCGACCCCCGCCCCACATGTGAAACGGCTGCGCGTGACGGATGACATTGCCTTCAAAATCGCCGCCTCGATTCGTGATTATTTACCGTCAGTAAAATTATTTTAGTGGTGAAGTGGCGGCCGTGTCCATCGATAATTCATATTGCGAACAAAAGTTCGTATATGCAACACTTTGAATCTCTCATGAGAGTCCTCCGAAAATGCGGCAGGAAACTGACAATCTGATTATAAATATTAATTTATTACAACATTTTGGCAAAAAATACGTTGACCTCGGCCCCCCACTGAAGGTTTTGACCGTGCCGCCTGATGACGTACCTTCACGGCGCTCTAACGGGTTGAGGCGACCGTCGAGTGCGCTATCGTAACTTCTGTACTCAAGACGTGCGGCGGCACACCCATCCGGTTTCTTTAGTCAGGATCGGGCACATATGCGTCCTCGCCTCTCACTTTGAACAGAAAGCAGTCCCTCAATGACACAGGTCCCAGCCTTGTTCACGCCCTTCACTGTACGCGGCGTGACATTTCCCAACCGCATCACACTCGCGCCCATGTGCCAATATCAGGCGATCGACGGTGTCCCCAACATCTGGCACCAGGCGCATCATGGACGCTACGCGACTTCCGGTATAGGATGCGCGATCGTCGAAGCCACGGGCATCAGTGCCGAGGGACGGATCAGCCCCGGATGCGTCGGGATCTACACCGACGCGCAGGTCGAGGCTTGGAAACCGATCACCGCCTTGTACCGTGCTCAAGGCATTCCCGTGATCGTGCAACTCAACCACGCGGGCGGCAAGGCATCGACGATGCGACCTTGGGACGGGGGCGGCCCGCTCGACCCCCAAAGTGACGAACCACCGTGGGACACCGTCGCTCCCTCCCCAGTGCCCGCCCGCGACGGCTGGCACACACCCCGTGCCCTCGAGGTGTCAGAGATGGCGGGGATCGCCGCAGACTTCGCGGCGGCGGCAAAACGCGCCTTGGACGCCGGTTTCGACGGGGTCGAAATCCACGGCGCACACGGCTATTTGTTGCACAGCTTCATGTCGCCCTGGTCCAACCGGCGCACAGATGCCTATGGCGGCACGCTGGAGGGTCGGATGCGACTCCCGGTCGAGGTCGCTCGCGCCGTGCGCGCGGCTGTGCCGGACACCGTGCCGGTGCTCTACCGCGCGTCCTGTGTCGATGGCGAAGGCGGCGGACTGACCCTCGACGATACGGTCGCCTTATGTGCCAAGCTGAAAGGCGCAGGGGTCGATCTGGTCGATGCGTCCGGTGGCGGCATTCCCGCAGGAATGCGCATGGCGAAGATGAAAACGCCCGCAGGCTTTCAGGTGCCCTACGCCGATCGCATCCGTCATGACATCGGACTGCCAACGATGGCCGTTGGCATGATCACGGAACCCGAGCTTGCAAACCGCATCGTGGAAGACGGCAAGGCAGACATGGTCGCCCTCGCCCGTCAAATGTTGCGGGATCCCGCATGGCCCTACCGCGCCGCACAAGAGTTGGGCCATCCGGAACCGGCCTCGATCCTGCCAAAGCTCTACGCGTTCTACCTGCGCATCTCCGCATGAGGGTGGATCAGGTTGCTGTTCATTGCGTAGCGCCGCGCCACCTGAGCAACCGAAACACCAGGCGCGCGCTGCCTGTGCGCAGATCAGGCGCTTCTCATCATCCGACCAGAACCGCCGCTTTTGCCCCTTCTTGCCCGCCATCGCCCACCTCAAGGTGTCCAAATCCATGGTGGACATCTAGCAGGCGCTCCATCGCGCCGTCAGAGCGGGGGCATCGTACGGATACTGCGATACAGACGCGCTGAAATCGGGAACCGTCTGCGCCACCTCGCAGTTGAACTTTACCGTCTTTAAGGGCGGTTTATTCAAATCATCCGCAGGGAGCGTCACCATGGACAAGGCCACCGAGTTCAAACGGCCCGTGCCGATCATTCTCGCCATCGTGGCCGCAATCGGATGGATCTTCGCGCTTTACCAGGTTGGTGTCAGTTCCAACCTTGACTCCCGCCTCGAATCCCAGACGCAGGCAACCGGAACGCTCGAAAGCCTGCGCAGCGAGGTTGCCGTGATCACGACTGAGCGAGATCGCCTGACCAGCGATCGCGATGCTGTCGCAGCCGATCTCGCGGAACAGCAACAAGCGCTGAGCGACGTGCAGCAGCAACGCGAAACGGCCAGCGATGATCTGGCCCGGGCGCAGTCTGACCTCGACCAGGCGCAGCAGAACCTTGCACCGATGCGAGAGGAGATAGCGAACTTCGACAGCGCGCGCGCCGAGGCGGAGCAGCGCCTGGCCGAAGCGACGCAGGAGTTGGCAGACACCGGCGACCGCTTGACCGAAGCACGCGCTACGGAGGCCGATCTTCAGCAACAGCTTGCGGAGCTGACGCAGCAGACATCAAGCCTGACGCAGGAGGCGTCTGAAGCGGAAGAGCGGGTGCAGGAAGCCCGGGACGCCGAGGCTGCCTCTCAGTCCGCCGTCGCCGAGGCGTCGGCTGAACTCGACAGGCTGACGCAACAGCGGACCGAGGTGTCGTCGGATTTGGAATCTATGACCCAACGGCGCGAGCAGCTTTCGGCGGATAACGCCGCGGCGGAGGAGCAGCGCCAGTCGGTGCAAGCGCTGGTCTCGCAGCTGTCCGATGACCTCGCCGTCCGCAGCCAGCAGCTGTCGGAGATCGAGCAGCGGATCGCCGACCTTCAGGCCCAAGCGACCGGGGCCCAAGAGGCCGCATCGGACACGGGCACGTCACCGACGCTCAGCCCCGGCTCCTATTCCGGCGGGCCCTTCACGCTGACGCTGAACCCCGACGGCACGTTCGAAGCGTCTAACGACAGCATCGGTGAAATCGTCACAGGCAAGTACACGGTCCAGGACGAGCGTCTGACGCTGTTGGACGCCGAAGGCGATGTGGACCCGGCCTCTTTACCGATCGTCTGCGGCATTGCCAAAGCGGATCAGGGCTTCACACTGTCGGATACGACGGACAAGCCCTGCCCTCTCGACGGTTTGACCCTACAGGCGCAGTAAACCTTACCTGAAATCGGGCCAGCATAGGCCCGGCGCGCAGCTGCTGGTCACGAAAAGATATGAGGTATGCAACCTGGTGTTCGAAGCATGGCTCACCTTAATGACACCTGGCCCGGCGCGACCCTCCCGATGCTGCGCGATCCCTTCCGCTAGACACCAAGTCTGACACGGATATCAAAAAGATATTTAGCCGCGTTGTGACACGAGAGGTCCGGGAGATGGAGAGAGATACTCTAGAAAGTTTTTCTTAGTGCCCAACCCAATCTGGAGATTGGGACTGCCCACATTTTATTGCGTTTTCTACAAATAGGCATATCGCTGGGCTTACGGCTGCTTATTGCACCGTTCCCACGGGACGGGTCGAGGACGATGCCACTGATTTCGGACGCAAATGCTGCTATCAGGTCTTCGGCCAGATTCTGGGGCGTAAAGACGAGATCGGCATCTGCGTCGTTCTGCTCAGGCACCAGCCGTTTCGAGGGGACGGCCAGAACCTCCATGATGCGAAGAACACGCAAGTAGCGGCGCAATGTGTCGATGCGTCCGCGGAACCGGGTTTCGAGAGTGACGACGGTTTGCGGGCCCCGCCCCGCCCCGCCCGCCATAACGAACAGAACGATAACCAGAGCGGGACCGACGAGGCTGTGAAGGATCGCCGCGTCCCGCGCGAGTGTGACGGAGGACAGGCCGGTCGCCGTCACAAGCGGCACAACCGGCGTCCCGATGGCCCCGAAGGAGACTCCGGCCGCGTGACCGATCAGGGCCAGCGTCAAGGCACGCACGGGCGAGAAGCCCAACCCCACGAGAATCGGCGCCGCCAAGGCAACCGGCGTGCCGAACCCCGCCACGCCCTCCATGAATAGCCCGAAGAACCAGGCCACCAGAAGCACCTGAATGCGCGGATCGTCCGACAGCCCCGCCAGCGCATCACCGATCACGTCGAAAGCACCGGACCTTTGCTGCGCCTCGTAGATGCAGAGCGCCGGAAAGATGATCCACAGGATCGTCGTCGTCGTAAACAGCGCCTCGGCCATCGCACCACCGACGGCAACCGCAGGGCCAAAGGTTGCGCCAAGATCGAAAATCCAAACACCCAGGATCAAGGCGCATGCCAGTCCCATCAGACCAGCGGTCGCCGCACGCCAACGCAGCCCCGCCATCGCAAGGATCACCAGCGCGATCGGCACAGAGGCCAGAAGTGCCTGCACCGGTCAGCCTTTCGCCAGCTTCTCGGTCGAGACCTCGTGCAGCGCTGTCCCGGTCTGGGCAAAGGCGCCGATGTTGTCGATGGTCGTCTGCGCGATCTTCGTCAGCGCCTCGCGGGTGAAAAACGCCTGATGGCCGGTAATCAGAACGTTGGGAAAGGTCAGCAGGCGGGCGAAGACATCGTCCTGGATCATACCCGCCGACAGGTCCTCAAAGAACAGGTCCCCCTCTTCCTCGTAGACGTCCAGTCCGAGGCTGCCGATGGTGCCGTCCTTCAGCCCCCGGATCGCCGCGCGCGTGTCGATCACCGCGCCACGGCTGGTGTTGATCAGCATCATGCCGGGCTTGAGCAGCGGCAGCGTGTCGGCGTCGATCATGTGGTGGGTCTCGGGCGTCAGCGGACAATGCAGCGACAGGATGTCGGACTGCGCGAGGATCTCGTCGCGCGACACATAACGCATCCCCAGCGCCGCGCACTCCAGGTTGACCGCGATGTCATGGCCCAGCAACGTGCAACCGAAGCCCGCCATGATCCGCGCGAGCACCGCACCGATCGTGCCGGTGCCCACGATCCCCACCGTCTTGCCGTGCAGATCGACCCCCATCAGCCCGTCGAGCGCGAAGTTGCCCTCGCGGACGCGGTTGTAGGCGCGGTGGATATTCCGGTTCAGCGAAAGGATCAGGGCGACGGTATGCTCGGCCACCGCATGGGGGGAATAGGCGGGCACCCGCGCCACGGTGATCCCCAGTTCTCGCGCCGCCACCAGATCCACGTGGTTGAACCCGGCACTGCGCAGCGCGACAAGGCGCGTGCCGCCTTGCGCGAGTATCTCCAGAATGGACCGGTCGGCGGTGTCGTTCACGAAGATGCAGACGGCATCGCTGCCCCGCGCCAGCGGGGCCGTGTCCATCGAAAGACGCACGTCGAGAAACCGCAGATCGTGGCCCGTGTCGCCGTTCGCCGCGTTCAGGAACTGACGGTCATAGGGCTTGGTGCTGAAGACGGTTAACTGCATCGGGGCACCTTTGTGGCTGGCGTGACAGACTGCCCCAAGCTCATACCATTTGGCAGGCCGTGTGAAGAGCCCGTTCAAGGCCTGCCACTGATGTGGGCTGACATCGGACACTCATCGCAGATTTTGTGAACACCACGTCCGGGATGTTTTTCGCTTACATGGAGGATACCCAGGTGCCTTGAGAACGGGCACTCAGCCGTCGACCAAGGACCAGAAGCCATAATTGCGGGCGTGTTTTTCCCGAAGCGCTGCGACAAACTCTTGATGGGTCAGGACTGCGCCAAAATCGGTAATAGCCTGATCCGAGGCCTGGCACTCCGCCAGATGGCGCACCGCGTGGCGGTAACGGGTGGATTTTGCACCGTTCAGCGTGTCCTCGATCATCGCGCGGCGCAAAAGTGTCGCGGCCAACGGGTAGCGCGCGTCCAGTGCCTCTGCAGCGGTGGTCAGCGTCGTGTAGCCATCGCCGTCAAGCTCACCCCTACGCGCAAGCACGACCCGCGCGGCACGCTCAAGCGCGGGCCATTCGACGAGGAAACTGATGGTCGCGGCAAGCCGAGGATAGGCTTCGACAACATCAAGCGCAGTCTCCTCGGCCTCGACATCGTCAAAATCCGGCAAGAGCTTGAGGTAGTCACGCAAGGCCCGCGCGCTCAGGGAATCTTTGAACCTGGTCCAAAGATGCGCCTTCAGTTCATCCAGCTTGCCCATTTGGTTCAAGCAGTCCTCATACACCTCATCCATCTTGGAATTGAACGCCTGGAACGAAGTCTGCGCCTCGCGAGTCATGGACGCGCGCAAAATGTCGTAGGCTTCCGACGCCCGCCCCGCGGCGATCAGACGACGTGCCACATCAGGGGCGATGGTGCCATAGGTCGAGAACGATACCCATAAACCGTGAGAGAGGACAGAGTGAGCCATCAAAGATCCTGACGCCAAACCGGCGTATCGCAGAATAGGCCGAAACGCTTCGTGATTCCTGACATCACATGCTCCGATCCCCTCGGCCAACTGTGGCCCTCTGGCGTAGGGCTCGTGATCCGCGGACTGCGAGCGCTGCCGTCGCGGACCTGAAGTCCATACCTTCCTCTACCCGAACGAAAGCTGCAGCGCAGCTCTGCCCACGCTCTGAAAAACGAGGCATTAGGGGGCATAAGACCCCGTCCACATCCATTCCAGCATTTCGACAATTGCAGGGTAGGCTTCGAGAGAAAAGCCTTGATCGGTTGGCACAGTCAGGGAATCTTGAAGCTGAACGGCAGTCCACTTCAGGAATGTCAGAAACAGACGAGGGACATCCATGCCAATCACGTTGAACCGCCGCCATTTTCTGGCGTCCACCGCCGCCTTCGCCACGCTTCACCCTTATTCCGCCTCTGCGCAGGCTGGGCAGGCTCACCTGCGCCTGATGGAGACGACGGACATTCATGTCCATGTCTGGCCCTATGACTACTATGCCGACCGTTCCGTCGACACCCTTGGCCTGTCCCGCACCGCATCGCTGGTCGAGCAGATCCGCGCCGAAAGCACCAACGCAATGCTTTTCGATAACGGCGACTACCTGCAGGGCAACCCGATGGGCGACTACATGGCCTATGAAAAAGGCATGGACGACGAGACGGTGCACCCTATCATCGCCGCCTTCAACGCGCTGGGTGTCGAGGGCGCGACTGTCGGCAACCACGAATTCAACTACGGCCTCGACTTTTTGATGAAGTCCGTGGACGACACCAACTTCCCTGTCGTTTTGGCCAACGTCGTGACCAGTGAGGGTGCAACGCCGCTGGAAGACGAGACCCTTTTGCCGCCCTATGTGATCCTCGATCGCGAAATCACGGATGGCGCGGGCGAAACGGCCCCTATCAAGATCGGCATCATCGGATTCACGCCGCCACAGATCATGAACTGGGACCGCAAGAACCTTGAAGGACGGGTCACCGTGCGGGATATCGTTGAAACCGCGCAAGCCTACGTCCCGCAGATGAAAGACGAAGGCGCCGACATCATCATTGCTCTCGCCCACTCTGGTATCGGTGCCGCCGACCATGAACCCGGCATGGAAAATGCCGCGATCCCCTTGGGCGGCGTCGACGGGATCGACGTAATTTTCAGCGGTCACTCGCACCGCGTCTTTCCCGGCCCCGATTACGCCGAATGGCCAGGCGTGGACAACGAGGCTGGCACGATTGGCGGCAAGCCCGGCGTCATGGCCGGGTTCTGGGGCAGCCACATGGGCCTCGTCGACTTGATGCTGGAACGCGACGGTGACGGCTGGCGCATCGCTGACTTCTCGGTCGAAGCCCGCCCGATCACGCAACGCGCGGAGGATGGCGACGTCACTGCGCTGGTCGAAGACCAGGAAGCGGTCCTCGAAGCCACCCAACACGAACACGACGCCACTCTGGACTATGTTCGCGCGGAGGTCGGCATGACCGATGCGCCGCTCTATTCCTATTTTGCGCTGGTCGCTGACGACCCCTCTGTGCAGATCGTCTCCAACGCCCAAACCTGGTATGTGCAGCAGCAGATGGTGGGCACCGACTACGAGGGTCTACCGATCCTGTCGGCGGCGGCGCCCTTCAAGGCTGGTGGCCGTGGCGGACCCGACTATTTCACCGACGTGCCCAAGGGTCCGGTGGCGATCAAGAACGTGGCCGACCTCTATCTTTATCCCAACACCGTCCGCGCGGTGAAGGTCACGGGCGCGCAGGTGAAGGACTGGCTGGAGCGGTCCGCCGGCATGTTCAACCAGATTGAGCCAGGGGCACAGGATGCACAGCTTCTGAATCCCGATTTCCCGTCCTACAATTTCGACGTGATCGACGGTTTGACCTACCGGATCGACCTGAGCGAGCCGTCAAAGTTCGACGCCGACGGCGGCATGTTGAATCCCGATGCAAACCGGATCACCGATCTGCGCTTCGAGGGCGAACCAATCGATCCCGCGCAGGAGTTCATCGTGGCCACCAACAACTACCGCGCATCTGGCGGCGGCAGTTTCCCAGGTGCGGACGGATCCACGGTGATCTTTGAAGGCCCGGACACCAACCGCGATGTGATCGTGCGCTACATCGTCGAACAGGGGACGATAAGCCCCGAGGCCGACGCGAACTGGAGCTTTGCACCAATGGACGGCACCAGCGTGCTGTTCGAAACTGGGCCGGGTGCGGCGGAGTATGCCGCAACGCTGGAAAGCGTGAATGTAACTCCGGCGGGAAACACAGACGCGGGCTTCGCACTCTATCGCATTGCCCTCTGAACGCAAAATGGGGCCGGCTGCTGCAGCCGGTCCCATCATCATGGCGACATTGATCGGCAACTGTCGAGGACGACGTCATCAAACCAAGGGGGGGTCAGAGGTAGGCCCGAAAACAGACTCCATCCTTTCCCCAAGCAAACCGGCCGCGAGGTCACGTTGAGGTGCAATATCCAGTGCTTCCTGAATGTCGGTGTTGGGCGGGATCGCGTCAGGGCCCGAGCTTACTGGCCGCCGCAGCAACGCTTGTATTTCCGCCTTGAACCATAGGGGCAGAGTTGGTTTCGACCTACCTTTTTGTCAGCAGCGGACCGACCGCGATCACAGACGCATGAAATGCGCGCCGCGGTGGGTGTGTGCCTCCGGTCGGGCTACGCCCTCCCTCCGTCACACACCCACCGCGGCGTCTCATCCAGATTGACGCGGAATCTTTGCCTGATTGTCGCGCCGCAGCCGTTCCCGACAATGGCTCAACTGTCAGCCGAGATGCCCAAATCGGTCTGACGATAATGGGCGATACTGTGAGGAAAGAAAATGCAGGTCGGAGGTAAACATACAGCAATCGCGGCACCTCCTGCGAATGGGACGTGGTGTTGCCGTATGCGATCTCCGATCAAGCGCGGAGCCATGTATAGTTATTGCGCGGCGACACTGAAGTAAGAACGCCAGTCCAAGGACAAGTCATATAAGAGGCGATATTGTCATGCGGCGCATAAGATGGCTTTGATGATGTGACCGCCCCCCTCGACGGAATCAATGTTCCGGGTTGGGTCTACGATAATCGATAGGTGAAGACGGTCATGTCAGACCTTATCAGCCCCTCTCCCGGCCTGTCACAGCGGCGAGCGCCACCCATCCCAAATAGTTTTCCACAGGCACGTCGTCCGGTGAGTCGGAATCACTCTGCAAATTTCGCTTGGGTCGGTTAAGGTCATGTCAAGCGGCATCTGATGCCATTGTTAAAAACAGATCGATAGAGCGCCCCGGATGTGATGTCGGCGGTGACCGGAGGACCACGTCATGGCGCGTGAACACAAGAGGCTTGCCGAAAGCCAGGCGGCGAAGAAGACCGAAGCGCGGGATCAGGACCTGTCAGATTTGACAGCCGGTCTTGCAAAAGGGTCTTGTCACTCAACTTCTCCTCTCATCGCGCTCGTCAAACTCACAAAGCATCCCTTATCGAGACCTGCAAACTCAACGGGATCGAGCCCCATGGCTATCTGTCCGGTGTCCTGAAAGCCATCGCAGGCGGGCACAAACAAACCGATATCAACCTGCTGCTGCCCTGGAACTACGTCAATCCGGTGTGAACGGCGCACCGCTTATGCTCGTTTTCGAGCCGTGAATCATGCTGCCCGCCAGAAATCAATGGGTCCAGACCCTACAAAGCACAGCGCTCTTACGAAGAGCCACCGTTCACACCTTCATTTCCAAATGCGATTCCCTTGGCCCGGCGACGTGCCATTTGGACCGAACGCAGAATGCGCGTCTCGGAATCTCTAGCCAGTGAGGGTTGCGGTTTTAAAGGTCCCCCGATCGCGGTGAAGAAAGACAGGTCATTGAGCTCACTGTTCCAGAAATTAAGTTGAGCCAGTTTGCGTTCAAACTGTGCTTCAAGCTCTGGGAGTTGTGATAGATCAACCCCTGTAGTGACGACGACAAAGCTATCATCATCGAAAGGTGCAATTAGGAAAACCTCTACATCAAAGCACTCCTTTGCGGCAAGCGTGACATTATACTCAAAAGATTCCCGCTGCTGTGGCGGAATCGGTCTTGCTGAAGTCGCCAATTGCGTAAATGTTACTCCGAAAATCTGGATTTCCGGCGCAATCTGCGGCGGAATCTGTGACAGAAAGTTAACGATAACGCTGTTATCGACCAATGAATTTGGCACAGGCACCGGTGCACCCAAGGACGGCTTACGCGGGGACCTTGTGTGCTTTGCCAGCGGTGGTGGAGCATCAGACGCGGCGGAGCCGGCGACCCCTGACAGTTTCATTTCATAAACGAACTGGAGCCGCATTACGAACTCTTCGACATCGAACGGCTTGGTGGTGTAGGTTGTCGCCCCGGCCTTGAATGCTTCTGCCATGTTGTGGGCATCACGCGCAGCGGTCAGCATGATGATCGGTGTCTGAATATAACCGGGCATCTTTCGGATCGCTCCGCAAAGTGCGATGCCATTCATATTAGGCATGTCGATATCCAACAAAAAGCAATCGAAGACGACGTCCTTTTGAGCAAGATATTTCAGAGCTGCTTCACCAGATAGCACTGAGGTTACGTCAAACCCGGCTTGGCTTGGCGCGATCATCGAAACAAGGTCCAGGATCAGCGGGTCGTCGTCGACAGCAAGGATCTTAAGCGTGGACGCTGGCGATAATCCAGTTCCCAAACGAAGCGGTTTTGATCGTTTGATCTGATCGACTGTCGTTCGGTAATGGCTAGGGATATCATCGCCCATCAGCCGTTTGGCCCCTCCGATGATAAAGGCCAAACCAGCAGTGGCAATGAACGCCATTCCTGCGACCAAAGCGAATAAAAATACCATCTCGATGAATGTGGCACCTGCGCCATAAGCTACAAGGGAGGCTATAAAACCTGCAACCGTGCTAACAAGTATGGAACCAGTCATAAGAATTGCTCTCCCACCGAACCAAATACGATTTTGAGACGATGGTTGATTTACGCGGTATGTTCGTGACCAAAGTATGGTTCAGGGGCGGCAAAGGTGCCTCATTGCAATAAAGTCGCTGTCAACGGGCGTTGATGATGTAACCGCCCCCCGACGGCATGGATGTGCCAAGGTGGGTCTGCGATGATCCACAAAGGAGGTCGGTCATGTCGGAGATTATTACGGTCGGGCTCAATCTGGCGATGAATGTGTTCGCATGGAGCCGACGCCGCTGGTCGAGCGGTCTTGCACAAAGACATCCAAGCCGCCCAGAGGCGAGTCCACAGCTATAAATTACCCTCTGCGCAGTTTTCCCGCGTGGGGGCCGAAGCTGAAATTTATTCGTTAGGCCTACTCTTTGACTTATGGATTATAACGAGCCTGCCAAAGACATAAAAAAGCAATGAGCCGTGGTGCCATTGGCAGCTGCCTAAATTGTGGAACAGGCAAGTTGTTTACCGGTTACTTGGCGGTCAGGGATCGCTGCAGTGGACCTGTCCCGTTTTTGTGCCGCCCCCGGTGCTCGTTTAGGCCACCTTCCGCTCGAAAGCGACTGGGCTTTTCCAGCCCAGTGCTGAATGGCAGCGGCGCGGATTGTAGAAGCCATTGATGTATTCGAAGATTGCAATTTCGGCTTGCCGCCGTGTTTCCCATGACCTTCGCCAGATCAGCTCTGCCTTGATGGTTTTTAAAAACGTCTCGACGGCGGCATTGTCATAACAACTGCCCTTGCCGCTCATCGAGACTTGGAAGCCATGTTGGCGCAGGATCTTCGGATAATCGTGATAAGAGTATTAGACGGATTCAACTGGTTGTCGCAACACCCTGACCTTGGAGGTGTAAAAAATGATAGGAAGACGGAAGTCCCAACGCTCTATTAGGCGCAAATTGTCGTCACCTAGCATGCCACCGGTCTGGCGGCCTGATGATCTATACCAGTTCTGGCGGGGGATTTCAGCGGGGCTGTCCAATGAGGAGGCCGCCGTTGAAGCGGAAGTCTCTGCGCCTGTCGGAACTCGATGGTTTCGGAGGGGAGTGTCATGAACTCTGTGTATCTGGTCTGGCGCATGCGGGTTTCAGATACAGTTACGCATTGAAGCGATCTTCGAACATGATA
>NZ_JAAFZU010000050.1:0-1530 GCF_018263905.1 Loktanella sp. SALINAS62
GAGGCAAACTTCTATGCAGCTCTGGAAAGATCAGACATGGCCGCGTAACTAAGTCAAATCAGCCTCCGGCAAACCCGGCGCGGTTCAGTGGAAGATCTGGCCCGATTGATTGGGGCTGCGGAAATGCAGGCTGCGGCCCACAAATCGGGCCCCGCTACCGCCGCCGATATCATGTCGCAGAACCTCATCACGGTCCGGCCTGACACTTCATTTCCAGAGATTGCAGACCTGTTTCATCGGCACCGTTTCACGGCGTTACCCGTCGTCGGAGAGGCGGACCGATTCTTCGGTGTCATCTTTCAAATCCATCTGATTGACCGGGCGAGAGAGGATGGCCGCCGCCTGAACCGAAGCTTTGGCTCGGCGATGACGCGCTTGTTGGACCGTCAGCGCGAAATACCAGTGAAGGCCGCGGACATCATGAGCGTCGGCGGTCCGCGAGCGACGACGGCGACACCGTTGTCATCGTTGTTGCCCCAAATGGCGGATGGGGCCGTCGATGCGGTCCCGGTTCTTGAACGCGGACGTATCGTGGGCATAGTGACGCGGACTGATCTGATCAGCGCGCTGGCGCGGCAAAGCTTGGCGTAAGCGCTTTCCGGGAGGACTCCTCATATCAGGCTTTTTTCTTAAACCGCTCTCGGCAGCAATCGGTGGCCCACAAGTGAATTCCAACTAACGTGCGTTTTATGGACAAACACTAAGTCAGTCCTAAAATGCCATCGCAACAGGTATCTGGACAACTTGATTTTCGGACGGGTTTGCGGACAGAGCGCTAAATGCAACCCATGGGTGGGCAACCTGCTGGCAATGGTGGCGCGTCTAAAGCAACGTGAGGGCATAGCGCTATCAATGCGGCTAGAGGGCAGTCAAGGAATTTAGTATGCTCGACATTGTGTGAGATGGGCGTATTTTGTTGAAAAACTCTTCCTTGAACCAGAGCTGAACTGCTGATTCAATTCCTTTAATTGAGGGGAGGATTGGCAATGATGGGGCCGAGGCAGGAAGCGCAACCGGCGCTGTTTTACGAGTTCTCTCTCGAGGATCACATTCCTATGGATCACCTGCTTCGATCCATCGACCGGTTCGTCGACCTGAGCGGCATCCGCACCTACCTCGCGGATTTCTACAGCCACACGGGACGCCCGTCGGTCGATCCCGAGCTGTTGATCCGGATGCTTCTGGTCGGCTATTGCTTTGGCATCCGGTCCGAGCGGCGGCTCTGTGAGGAGGTGCATCTGAACCTCGCGTATCGCTGGTTCTGCCGCCTCGATCTGAGCGATCGTGTCCCGGATCACTCCACCTTCTCCAAGAACCGCCACGGTCGGTTTCGCGACAGCGAACTGCTGCGTCACCTGTTTGAGACGACCGTTGCGCGCTGTATCGCGGAAGGTCTGGTCCGTGGCCAGCGCATGGCCATCGACGCCAGCCTGATCGAAGCGGATGCCAACAAGCAGAACTCCACGCCGAAGGAAAACTGGGACGCGGCAAGCATAGACCCGGCGGATGCACCCCGCGCTGTCCGCGAGT
>NZ_JAAFZU010000050.1:1641-21242 GCF_018263905.1 Loktanella sp. SALINAS62
CGATCACGGGGTGATCGTCGACGTGGAAGCGACAAGGTCGATCCGACAGGCAGAAGTCGGGTCGACCAAGACCATGCTGGATCGGGTGAAAGACAAATTCGGCCTGGTCCCTGGCTGGATGATCGCCGACACAGCCTATGGTTCAGGCCCAATGCTCGGCTGGCTCGTGGAACGCAAGATTGATCCATACATCCCTGTGATCGACAAGGCCGGACGCCCCGATGGGACCTGGACACGCACAGATTTCGACTGGGATGCGCAGAACGACCAATACATCTGCCCCGAGGGGCACGCGCTCAAGCAGTTCCGCCGGAATTATTCCGATCCGGACCGGGGTCCGACGGGCAAGGGCACTGCGAAGTATCGTGCGCTGAAGCTGACCTGTCAGGTTTGCCCATCCAAGCCGAAGTGCTGCCCCAATGCCGACGCCAGATCGATCACGCGTGAAGAACACGAAGATGCCCGTCAAGTTGCCAGGGATCTGGCCAAAACGGATGCATACGCGATTGCGATGAAGCTCAGGAAGAAGGTCGAAATGCTCTTCGCCCACCTCAAACGTATTCTCGGCCTGAGCCGGCTTCGATTACGTGGTCCATGTGGCGCAAATGACGAATTCCTACTCGCCGCAACCGCCCAGAACCTCCGCAAACTGGCCAAGATTATTCCTGCACCGCAGCAAACGCGCAAAGCCTGACAGGAAAGGCGCCCGCAGCCGTTAGTTTTTCCACAAAATCGGTGGGAACCGGACCTTCGCTGCAAGCGCGAACTCGGGTTGCCAATGACGCGGGAGTCGACATTGTGAATCCTCAAAATGAAACTTTTCCTTGCGCCGCCGATAGGCAGCAGAGGTCCCTAACGGACCGCGCTATTCCTGGCTGTCTTCGATCCCGTAGCTTCCAAACGGTTAGCAAAGACGACCCTGTTCGTTCATTGACTGACAGTGCTTTCGTTTCAATGAAGTTCTACATAGCGGCCTTTCATCAGGACAGCAGGGGTCTATGCAGCCAATAATTTTATACCGGGCGAACGGTTCGACCCTTGCCGTCAGGGCGCCAGGCCAAGCAAGCGCAGTGCCTCGCGGGGGGCAGGCTTTCTCCAGATGATCTGAAAACTGTCGGCCACATTGCTTTGGGCCACAGACATTCCAGGTATGGCGATCCAGGCCGGAACTGTCCGGTCTAAAAGTGCGAGGATCGTCGTGCGGGCAGCAGCAACCCCTTGCTGAAAGGGCAATTGGGCGGCCACGCTGACGAATTGCCGCCCGGCTGCCAGCGCGATGGCGACATCTTCGCCCAGATCGACCGTCGCCATAGCAGGTGTGTGGCCCGCCAACTGCAGCCGGGCCGCCACCGCATTCGCGGGTGTGTCCCAGACAACGAAAAAGGCCGAGATGTTAGGGTCATCCGCAATCATCTGCAGGGCCAGATCGGAGGCTTCATCCATCGCACCGAACCGCTGGACATGACTGCGCACATCGGGGCGGTTGATCTGCATCCAGTTGGTAAAGGCGATCTCACGTTCGTTGGTGGCGAAGAAATCTGCTGCAAAGCCGAGGACACCTACTGCAGCCCCCTCAAGCAGGTGGGGCGCAAGGCCGGCGGCGGCCATTTTCCCCAATCCGAAATTATCCGACGATACCATCGAGGTGTAATGCGTGCCGGGCAAGAGGCCTGTGGGAACGTTCTCCAGCAGTATCAGGCGGATGCCTGCCTCCGAAACCCGCTGGAATGCTGCTGCGACATGTTCGTTTGCCACGGGCAGGGCCACGATTGCATCCGGTGCCGCCACTATTAGTCGGTCCAGTTCGGACACCTGCCGGTCTGCCGAGAAGCCGCAATCGATCACCTCGGTGACGACCACGCCACAATCGCCGAAGATGCCCAGCATGCCGGAGATCTGCTGTTTGGTCCAATCGCCGTCCAGCGTATGCAGCACGATGGCAACGCGTCTGGTTGCCGCCTTCGCGGCGGCCATATCTTCGGGCAGCAGGCTGACCCGTTCAGGTGGCGATGCGCGCTCGCCATGGGGGCCGAGTCCGAAAATCATCACGGTGCGTTTCTCCCTGGGTCAGATGGCGGCAAGTGAGTTGGTGGTGGGAGCTCTGCCTTGTTAGCACGGGCCCGAAAGTTGACGAAATCGGGATGCAGGGTTGGCTTTCCGTGAAGAATCCAGTCCTTGAGGAAGGCAGGGGCGAACAACGCTTCGGAGGCAACGCGCGCAGCGCCGACTAGCCCGGCGGAACTGCCCATTTGCGAGCAGATAATTTGCAGGTCCCGCGTCACCAGCGGATGGGACGCGCCGTAGACCGCCTCTCGGATGCCCGCCAACAAAATGTCGTTGGTCTGGGTCAGCGTGCCCGACAGCACGATGACTTCAGGATTTAGGGCATTGGCGAGCGTCGCGACCACTTGCCCGATCAGATGCCCCGACTTTGACAGGATCGCCGACGCAGCAGGATCGCCTATCTGTGCAGCCTGAGACACTTCAATGGCGGTAATCTCGGCTCCGCGACGCAAGAGATCCGCCAGAACGGGACTGCGACCGCTCTGCGCCGCGTTGCGCCCTTCGCGCTCGATCATGTCGGAGCCTGCCATCACGTCCAGCGTGCCGGTTACCCCGTCCGAGACCACCGGCAGCGCTCCGATCAGCCCAGCCGCTCCCTGCGCACCGCGATAAAGCTGCCCGTCGCAAATGATCCCGGCTCCGATCCGGCGCCCGGCTTTAACAAATAAAATAGAGCGTCGGCCGAGCCCCGCGCCGGCGTGCAACTCTCCCATCGTCATGGTTTCGACGCTGGAACGGATCCAGACCGGCACGCCGAACTGGCGGGTCAGCGTTTCGACCAGCGGAAAATCTTCCCAAGCGGGAAGAGTGGTCGGAGTCGTGGTCATGAATACATCGTCGCGTCCGGCCTGCACCGTGCCCGGAACCGACAGGGAGATCCCCCAGGGCGCGGTTGGCGTGGCCTGGCGTTCCAGACACCAGTTGAACAAGGACGTCAGCCTGTCTGCCAGTTGTGCTACAGGGGCAGTCAGGTCGGCGGCCTCGTGGTGTTGGGTCAGCAGCTTTCCCGTCAGATCTGAAACGCCCACGCCGATCGAGGTCTGATCCAGCGTCGCCAGCAATATGAACCCTTGCCGGCCCGAGAACTGCACAAGGCGCGGTGCTCGCCCGCCCGTCGCGTTACCAAGTTCGCTTTCATCGACAAGGCCCAGATCAGATAGCAGCTGCAACCGGTCCGCCACCACCGCCCGACCAAGTTCGCCCTTCTGTTCGAGTTCCTGCCGCGTCGAAGCACGCCCGGTGCGGATCAGGTTCAGGATTTGGACCAGCGAGGGGACTGCCGTTTCGCTAATGCGTGGACGGCCCTTGCCGCGTGAGCGGGATGATTCGGCAGTGTTCGTAGCGTCGATTGGCAAAAGTGACTCCCCGAGTGGATACAACAGGAATAGTCGCCACGCTTTCGTCGTTCAAGAAGATACTTTTGCATATTATCTGCAGAGGTCGAATAACTTTAGCAGATATATAGTTGACCTGTGCTGTTTGTAGGCTTAATGCTGTTCTTGCGGTCGAGGAGGCCGCTGGGGGGATCGCTTCGGCAAGTAAGTCCGCGCCGGGCACGCAACGAGGGAGGGGTCGCAAATGGCCGCATGGAAGCTGGCGTATCACGCCAATTGCTGGGGGGCGCTTGGCGGTAATGCCGAGGGCGTCACCTCAATCACCCAACTCAGCTATCGCACCTTCGGCGCGATGGACCGCGCCTTCGCTGACATTGCGGCAGCGGGCTATGAGGGGGTGGAGCTGTTCGACGGCAACCTGCTGGACGCTACAGCTGCGGAAATGCGGCAAAGTCTAGCGGACAACGGGCTGACGCTCGTCGCCGCCTATGCTGGCGGGAACTTTATCTTCGACGATATCCTGCCAGAGGAGCTGGCCCGGGTGACCCGAGCGGCCGACCGCGCCGCCGAACTGGATGCGCCGCATCTGGTGGTGGGTGGCGGGGCCAAGCGGTTCGACGGTGTCCGGGAAACGGATTACCACAAGCTGGGCGGGGCGCTGGACCGGGTCAAGGCAATTGCCGATGCCCGGGGGCTGCGTGCGCATTATCACCCGCACCTTTCCACCATCGTCGAGGGACCGGCCGAGGTCGCCAAAATCTTTGATTTGACCGCCATCGAATTCTGCCCGGACACGGCGCATCTGGCCGCCGCAGGGGGCGACCCTGCGCAACTGATCCGCGATCACGCGACGCGCATCTCTTATATCCACCTCAAAGGTTTGCAGAAAGACCCCTTCGCCTTCACCCCCCTAGACCAGGGGGACGTGCCGACCGGCCCCATCCTTGAGGCAATGTGGGACGTGGGTTTTGAGGGTTGGGTCTGCACCGAACTCGACAGCTGGGACGATCCCGCCGAAGGCGCGCGTGTCAGTATGGAGTATCTGAACCGGGCGATGGCGGACTGAACCGCCAGCCCTTTACCTGGGGTGATCCCCCATCTCTTCTCTGGGAGGAAGAAGTTATGCTCAATAGACGTGTTCTTTTAGGTTCGGCCACCGCCTTTGCGCTGGTCCTTGGCCTGAACGCCCCGGCCTTTGCCGACCCCGACGCGGCCCTGGCCGCGCTGCAGGAAACCGTTCTGTCCAAGGGACCGAACGGTGAGGAGCCGACCGCACCGTCAGCCGTTGTCCTCACCGACGAGGAACTGGCCAAGATCAAGGAGATGGGGGCGTCTGCTGCCATCGTCATGCACTACGGCGGAAATGACTGGTCTCGCGCCCAGATCAACGGGCTACAGACGCAGTTCGCCGCGATGGGGATAGAGGTGATTGCGGTCACCGATGCCGGATTCAAGCCGGAGAAGCAGGTCAGCGACCTGGAAACCATCATGGCGCAGGCGCCGGACGTCATCGTGTCGATCCCAGCCGACCCCACCGCCACCGCTGCCGCCTATCGCGCTGCGGCAGAGGCCGGGGCCAAGCTGGTGTTCATGGACAACGTGCCCGCCGGTTTTGTGGCCGGCGAGGATTTCGTCTCGGTCGTCTCAGCGGATAACTACGGCAACGGCGTCGCTGCGGCACATCTAATGGCCAAGGCTTTGGGGCCGGACGGCGGGGATATCGGCCTTGTTTATCACGCCGCCGATTTCTTCGTGACCCGCCAGCGCTACGACGCCTTTAAGGCGACGATTGCCAGCGACTATCCCGAGATTAAGATCGTGGCAGAGCAAGGAATCGGCGGACCTGACTTTTCGGGCGACGCGGAAAAGGCAGCCGGGGCAATGCTGATATCGAACCAGTCGATTGATGGCATCTGGGCGGTTTGGGACGTGCCCGCCGAGGGCGTGATTGCCGCCGCAAGGGCAGCGGGACGGGATGATCTGGTCATCACGACCGTAGATCTTGGAGAGAACGTGGCGATCAACATGGCACAAGGCGGCTTTATCAAGGGTCTTGGCGCACAGCGTCCCTATGATGCGGGCGTGGTTGAGGCCAAGCTGGCTGGCTACGCGCTGCTAGGCAAAGAAGCTCCGGCATTCGTCGCCTTGCCCGCCCTTCCCGTCACAAAGGACAATCTGCTGGAAGCCTGGACGCAAGTCTATTCCACCGAAGCGACCGACAACATCAAGTCGCTGATGCAGTGACCCCTTCCGCGCGGGGATCATCCTCGTGCCAAATCAGAGTCTTCGGCCAGGCAGATCATGTCTTGGCCTGACCGAAGGCTATTCCCCATTCACGGAGACTAAAAATGACCAAAGTGATGAATGTCGCCATGATTGGCGGCGGGTTTATGGGCAAGGCGCATGCCATGGCCTATGCGTCGATGCCCATGTTCTTCTGGCCCGCACCGGCCATTCCGCACCGCAAGGTCGTGGTTGATATCACAGATGGAGCGGCCGAAGAGGCGCGACAACGTTACGGCTTCGATGAGGCCAGCAGCGACTGGCGTGCTGTCGTGAACCGCTCGGATATCGACGTCGTGGATATCTGCACTCCCAATAACGTCCACGCTGAAATCGCCATCGCGGCGGCTAAGGCAGGCAAGCACATCATCTGCGAGAAACCCCTCGCGCGCACTGTGGAAGAGGCCCGTGCGATGACCGAGGCGGCCAAGGACGCAGGCATCATCCACATGGTCGCCTTCAACTACCGCCGCACGCCCGCCGTGGCGCTGGCAAAGAAATTCATCGAGGAAGGCCGCATTGGCCGTATCCTGAACTTCCGCGGCACCTATCTGCAGGACTGGTCGGCGGATGAGAATGGCCCGCTGTCCTGGCGGTTCCAGAAGAAAATCGCCGGGTCTGGCGCAGTGGGCGATATTGGCACCCACGTCGTCGACCTGGCTCACTACCTTGTCGGCCCCATCGCCGAGGTGATCGCGATGACTAAGACCTATGTGGAAACACGTCCGATCCAGCAGGGCGGCGTCGATAAGCTGGGCGCGTCAGAGAAGGCCGCCGATGTCGAGCGCGCCCCGGTGGATGTGGATGACGAGGTGATCTCAATGCTGCGATTCGCCGATGGTGCTGCCGGAAGCCTTGAGGCGACGCGTAACGCTTGGGGTCGCAACAACTTCATCACGCTGGAAATTCACGGCACCAAGGGGTCAATCCACTTTAACTACGAGCGCCGCGACGAGTTGCAGGTCATGTTCGCCGATGATCCAGCGGATGCGCGCGGGTTCCGCACAATCTATACCGGTCCGGCGCACCCCTACGGTAACGGCCTGTGGCCGATCCCGGGCTTGGGCATTGGCTATTCCGAGACAAAGATCGTGGAATGCTTTGACTTCTTCAGCGCCATTGCCTCTGGCGAGCAGCCCAGCCCTAACTTCGAGGATGGACTTCTGACCGAGTTGGTGGCGGATGCGATGTTGCGTTCGGGTGAAACCGGCAAGTGGGAATCGGTAAAATGACCAGCCCCGTTGCTGCTGTTCGCATGACGGGAATTTCCAAATCCTTCGGCGGAGTGCGCGCGTTGGACAATGTTGATCTGGAGGTTCTGCCGGGCGAGGTCCACGCCCTTCTGGGTGGCAACGGGGCTGGCAAATCGACCATTCTCAAGGTGCTGAACGGGGTGCATATCCCAGATGAAGGCATAGTCGAGGTGGCAGGCCAGAAACTTGCCGCTCATACCCCGGAAGCGGCCCGCGCTGCGGGAGTGGCGATGAACTTTCAGGAAATGTCGCTGGTCCCCACCCTGACCGTAGCACAGAACGTGTTTCTGACGCGCGAAGCCCGAAATGCGCGCGGCTTGATCGACGACGAAGACTCGATCCACCGGGCAGCAGCAATCTTCAAGATGCTTGAGGTGGAGGTCAACCCCCGTGCTCTGGTGGGGGATCTGGGGGCTGGGCAAAAGCAATTAACGGAAATTGCCAAAGCCATCAGCCAAGACGCAAGGGTGTTGATCCTGGACGAACCCTCGACCGCATTGGCCGTTTCGGATGTTGAGCGGTTGTTCGTGTTCCTGCGTAAGCTGAAGGCCAAAGGTGTGGCGGTCATCTATGTTAGCCACAGGATGGACGAAATTGCCCGCATCGCGGACCGCGCCACGATCCTGCGCGACGGGCGGCACGTCATTACTGCACCGCTGGCGGACCTACCTGTCGACACGATGATCGAGCATATTGTTGGGAGGCGATCAAAGGGGTTTGCCGACGTGGTGCGCGGCGATGTGACCCGGGGCGCGGCGCTGCTGGAGTTGAAAGACGTCACTGGGCCGCACAAGCCCGACAACGTCAGTTTTACTCTCCATCGGGGTGAAGTGCTGGGGTTGGCGGGGCTTCTTGGCTCGGGCCGCTCCGCGCTGGCGCGGGTCATCGCGGGAATCGAACCCGCCGTTGCGGGAGAGATCGCCATCAATGGCCGCGCAGTGCAGATCCGCCGTCCGGCGGATGCGATTGCGGAAGGGGTGGCGCTGGTGCCCGAAGCCCGCGCAACGCAGGGCATCATCCCAGCCCACAGCGTTTCTGACAATATGGTCATGGCCGTTCTTGGCCGCATCACCAAAGGTGGTCTCGTGGATCGCACCCAGGCGAGCGAGATCGCTGACCAGATGATCCAACGTCTGTCAGTTAAGACGGCCAGTCGGGATCATGCTGTTTCTACGCTTTCGGGCGGTAATCAGCAGAAAGTGGTCATCGGGAAATGGTTGGCCACTGACCCTGACATCCTGATCTTGGATGAACCTACGGCCGGCATCGACATCGGATCGAAGTCCGAAATCATTCGCTTAGTGCGCGATCTTGCAATGGCGGGCAAAGGGGTCCTGGTAATCTCGTCTGAGTTGTCAGAACTACTGACCGCCTGCGACCGAATTCTGGTCATGGCCGATGGCCGCGCACATCAAATGCTGGACCGTGCCGATCTGGACGATCCGACCGAGACCAACCCCGAACATGCCCTGCAAGCCGCCGAGCGCCGTCTGCAGATCGAAATCCAGAAAGCACTGACCGCAAAGGAGACCACACATGGCTAATGCAGTATCAGCCCCCGGCAGGGCCCTGTTCGCGAATTGGCGGCAGAACATCATCTACATCGGCTTTGTTGTGATCTTTCTGATCTTCGCGGTGACACTCGGCGACAAGGGCTTTCTAAACCCCAATAACCTCCTGAACATCGTTAGGCAGACGGCGATGATTGCCGTCATGGCGATCGCGATGACTTTCGTTCTGTCAGCCGGAGAGATCGACCTTTCCGTAGGTGCTGTCGCCGGGTTGACGACGGTTACCGTTGCCATGGCCATCGCCGCGGCCGGCCCAATCGGTGGGGTTGCGGCAGGTATTGCGACAGGTCTTGCGGTCGGGATGTTCAACGGCTGGCTAACGACCCGCATCGGCATCCCTTCCTTTCTGACGACCCTTGCGATGATGGGCATTGCCAAAGGTGTGGCGATGTGGATTTCTGACACCGCCGCCGTGCCGATCCTGTCGCCCGGTTATGCCTGGCTGTTCGGCGGCGGGTCCGTCGGTCCGATCCCGGTGCTTCTTATCTGGATCGCTGTGCTGGGAGGCTTGGGACACATCGTGCTGCGCCGATCAGGATTCGGACGTCGGGTGCTGGCCACCGGTGGCGGCGAGACCGCCGCGCGCTATTCTGGTATCGATACCGCCAACATCAAGATGAAGGTGCTGGTTCTTTCCTCCTGTGCCGCCGCATTGGCCGGGATGCTTTATGCCGGGCGTCTGCAGTCGGGCCGCTTTCAGCTGGGCGAGGGAGATGAGCTTTCGGTTATCGCGGCAGCGGTTCTGGGAGGCACCAGCCTGTTTGGCGGCAAGGGCACAGTCATAGGCACGATCGTAGGTGCCATGATGATCGGGTTGATCAACAACGGGCTGATCCTGTTCGGGCTGGAGTTTAGCCAGCAATTGATCGCCCGGGGCGGGATCATAATCATTGCCGTCGCACTCAGCCAGAAACGGTGAAGCCATGACTCATGTAACCATCATCGGCACCGTCACCGCCAAGCCGGAAACCCGCGACGAGTTGCAGGCGGTACTAAGCGCCCAAGTAGCCCCGACACGAGCCGAACCCGGTTGCCTCAACTACGACTTCCACGTCGATGCCGTCGACCCGTGCTGCTTTGTGTTCTACGAAAACTGGCAGACACAGGCTGATTTGGACAAGCATATGGCCATGCCCCACCTTACGCCGCTGCTATCTCAACTTGACCGGTTGCTGGCCCGGCCGGTTGATATCCGGGCTCTGAAGATGCTGTCGGATATGTCGGGTCAGACATGACTATAGACGCTGCACCTTGCAACCGGGGCGCAGTCAGCTCGGCGACGAAACCTTGCACGGAACGGATGACGATTTGCGTCTGAAACTTGGCATGGTGGGCGGGGGTAAGGGCGCCTTCATCGGTGGTGTGCATCGCGCTGCGGCGCGGCTGGACGGCCATTGGGATCTGGTCGCAGGGGCGTTTTCCTCTGACCTTCATGCATCACGCAGCGTAGGTCTGGTTCCCACACCTGAATGTCAAATGCAGCCAACAGAATGTTGAAAATTCCAGACTGCGGCGAATTCACCCTTTGTCCGCACAGCCGAACTTGCCCCTAGAAAATGCTGCGCGATGCATGAACGACCGGTCTGGGGAAGCCGCGCTGCGGCGTGGTCATCCAGTCCCAAGGTCGGCTTGGGGCCGTTCGCGACTGGTCCTGAGGGCCCACCGCAGTCTTGAATGCATATTCCCTCGTGAAATTGCCGATGATGCCGCTTCCGGCGCATCTCATCCGGCAGCAGTCGGCCATACCGTTTGTTCGAATTGGACTACGTCGCCTGACCTATCTCCGTTTGAAGAACGCAATCTGGCGTCGCAAGCCTTGGGAAGCTTGGCATTTTACGCTCCACGGTCTCGTTCCTCAATTGCCCAGAAGTATCCGACGTGCGCACCCTTCACCAAGCGCAACAGCACGAGGGTTAAGATTACGGTCAAAACGATGATATAACTGAAGAGCACGAGCGGCTCTGGCCGGAACACGGCGAAGCCCGCCCACAGGATGGGCACCAATAGAACGCCTACAAGCAGCATAGTGAGGAGCGCGGGCATGTCTGCAGTCTTGTATTCTTTAAAGGACTCATCACAATCGCTGCAGCGATCCCCGACCGTTAAGTAACCGGTAAACAACTTGCCTGTTCCACAATTTGGGCAGCGGCCAATGGCACCACGGCCCATTGCTTTTTTTGTGTCTTTGGCTGGCTCGTTATGATCCGTAAGTCAAAAAAGTATCCCTAACGAATAAATTTCAACTTCGGCCCCCACGCGGGAAATTCGGCCCCCCACGCGGGAAAACTGCGCAGAGGGAATTTATCGCCGTAGACTCGCCTCTGGGTGGCTTGGGTGCCCTCGCGGTCTTGGACATTGCTTCCCTTCCAATTGAAAGCCCCTGACGCCATTGGAAATAAAGGAAAAACGGTTATTCGGAACAATCAGTCAAAGGAACGATTTGTCCGCTCTGCCCTCATTCACCATGATGCTGGTTTCGCAGATGCGGCGAATGGCCGGATTGGTAAAGCTGCAGTGCAGCACCAGATTGGCCGACGAACGGCAGGTTCGGGCCGAAAGTCCTCATGGTGACGAACGGCGGAAGGCCAGCCAAGCAAACCGACACAGAGGGCAGCTTCGATAATCCAGACCAAAATCACGCCACCTTTCCAAATCATACTACAAAGGACGGCCCTGTCATGCGCTGGTCGTCGCAATCGTTTGACGTCAGAGCCCTGTCCGTTCGCAAACGCCTCTGATCAACTAATTATGCATGACTTGTCATAAGCAGATTTTCGAGTAGAGTCGTGTCAGATATTTATTTAAGCGAAGCCTTTGCAGTGAATTGTGAAGCTCGCTCGCACGCCCCATCTACAAACTTCACACTTCATCTGGAAGAGATACCATGCGCCTGACTGCTCTGTTTGCTCTTGCCTTTGCCACACTGTCAGCCCCCGCTTTTGCGGATGAAACGACAGGCACGATTGTTGCCTACGACCGACTTTCCAACGTGCTGGTTTTGGATGATAAAACCGTCTGGACATTGGATGCGAAAACGCTTGTTCCCGCTGACCTCAAAGCTGGTGATGACATCACCCTGACGTTTCAGTCAGACGGTGACAACGGCGCAAAACCAGCGACTGCCCTGGTTCGCAACTAAAGCTTAAAGTGCGTTCTTTGTGCTTGAACCATCAAATCCAGGCCAAAGCGCCGACGCCGTAATCGCGGGTATGTCTTCGGTTACGCGAGTTAAATAACTTGCGTCGGGCAACCTCTTCGTATGCGCAGCCATCTTCCACCATGATGAAATTCTGCATGATCGACGAATGACCGCTAATCGAAGGCCGCACGAGCGAGAGATCGCCATTGCGTCGCTATCACGCAGACACTCCCGACGCTACGGTGCCGTGCGTTCATCCGTTCGCATTGATGAACTGAAGCGCCAGCCCTGCCAGAGCGCATATTGCCAAGACGGTTACCGCACCCAATTTCAACCGAAAGACAGCAATCACGGCAAAAAAAATTCCTTCAGACCTCGATCCTGTCCGTCTCGTTTGTTTCAATCACACGGATAACCGCGTCATACGATTGCCGGATGTGATTCTCCATTTTCGAAGCAGCGCTTTCAATTTCGCCTGCAAAGAGATCCTCCACGATATCGAAGTGCTGCGCCCAGACAGAAGCGATTGCAGCGGGATCCCTCAGAATTTCGGCCATGGACCGACGGATGTGATGCCAATTCATCCGCATTGAGGTCTCGATGACGGGGTTGCGGCTCCAACCATAGATCATCTCGTGAAAGTTCATGTCGGCTTCCACAAGCCGACTTAAACTGCCGTCACGCTGCGCGTCATCAGCCGCGCACAGGACCGCGTCCGCCGTCGCCCGGTCGGCGGGCGTCAGGGTCTTCCCGGCC
This sequence comes from Loktanella sp. SALINAS62, assembly GCF_018263905.1. Lineage (GTDB taxonomy): Bacteria > Pseudomonadota > Alphaproteobacteria > Rhodobacterales > Rhodobacteraceae > Loktanella. The sequence continues at coordinate 14,042 of NZ_JAAFZU010000050.1, forward strand.
TGCCGCACCGCAAAGGGCTCGATAACGACCCGAAAGTCATAGATCGCGCGAAACAGGTGGCGGTCGAAAGGCGTCACGATGACGCTGCGACGGCCGGTATCCTCGACCAGGCCGTTGGCCTTGAGGATCGAGATGGCACTGTTGACGGGCTGGCGCGAGACATTGAGCCTGGCGGCGATATCGTCGTGGTTCAACCGTTCACCCGGCCGGATTTCTCCAGTGCAGATCGCATCGACAAGGATGTCGTAGGTCTCCTCCACGAGGCTGCGTCGCTGTTTCACTTTCTCCATGTCACCACCCTGCAAGCTGTGTCCTGGAAGCCCTATCACGATTGCGCCGCGCGGATAGACAGGTTCCGTCATTTCGTATACGAAATACGATACGCGGTGGCGCGGTCGGCCTGGCCTCGATCCGCACCATTCTCAAGCAAGGGGAATTCAGATGTGCCACGTCTTCGCCGACCAGGACCCGCACCGCTACGCCAGTCAGACCCGCAGCCTGCGGCTGAATGGGCAAAGCACCAGCATTCGGCTCGAAAACGCCTTTTGGGGGGTGATCGACCAGATCGCCGACCGCGACGGCGTGACTACGCCGATGTTCATCTCGAAGTTGCATGCCGAAGTCCTTGAATTGCATGGCGAGCCCGAGAATTTCACATCGCTGCTGCGCTGTGCGTGCCTGAAGTTCATGGAATCCTCCATCACCACCCCGCGTTTCGAGATCGCTGCGGAATAGGACGGATCATGCACCGCGATAAAATGCGCGGGTAGTAGGTCCATACTACCCGGCCCCCGGTCACCCCGTCCTAATCTGTCCCCACGACCAAAGAGGGGGAGAGGCCGGTGGCCAAGGCAATTCATTCCATGATCCGCGTGCTGGACGAGGCGCGTTCCGTCGCGTTCTACGAAAAGGCGTTCGGACTGACGATCGCAGACCGTCTCGATTTTCCGGACTTCACGCTGGTCTATCTGGCCAACGCAGAGAGCGACTTTGAGCTGGAGCTGACGATCAACAAGGGGCGCACCGACCCCTACGACCTTGGCGACGGCTACGGCCACCTTGCGGTATCAGTCGATGACCTTGACGCCGAACATGCCCGGTTCGAGGCCGAAGGCCTAAATCCCGGTAAACTCGTGGAATTCGCCCCGGCGGGGGAGCTGGTGGGGCGGTTCTTTTTCGTGGCCGATCCGGACGGCTATCAGATCGAAGTGCTGGCCCGCGCCGGTCGCTTCAAATGATCACATAAGGGAGGAGACGATATGGAAACGACGACAAGCCCGAAGGGCATGACGCGCCGCCAGCTTCTGTCGCGTGCGACGGCGGCGGGGGCGACCTTTGTGGTGGGGGCTGGCTTCATCGCCGCACCAGACGCCGCATGGGCGGTGGAGATGAAAGCCCTGAGCCCGGAAACCTTTGCCACGCTGACGCAGATGGCGCGTGACATCTATCCGCACGACAAGGTGGCCGACGAATACTACGCCGCCGCCGTGCAGATGTACGACACCAACGAGGGGGCCGAAGGTATCGAGGCCGGCATCGCCGCGCTGAACGAAGCTGCCCGCGAAGCAGGTTTCGACAGCTACCTTGGCACCTTGTGGGAAGCGGACCGTGTGAAGATCTTGCGCAGCATGGAAGACACCGACTTCTTTCAGCAGATCCGCAGCGGTCTGGTGACCGGGCTCTATAACCAGAAGGCGATTTGGCCGATCTTTGGCTACGAGGGTGAGAGCTATTCCCAGGGTGGCTACCTCAATCGCGGCTTCGACGACATCAACTGGCTTTGAGGGGGGAGACGGATCATGGCAGCACCATTTGATCTGAACGACGACAGCGTCGTCGTCATCATCGGCACCGGCGCCGGCGGCGGCACGCTGGGCAACGAACTGGCCCAGAAGGGCATCAGCGTCGTCGCATTGGAGGCCGGCGGTCGTTACCTGCCGCAGGATTTCATCAACGACGAATGGGACAGCTTTGGGCAACTGGCCTGGACCGACACCCGCACGACGTCCGGCGAGTGGCGCGTCTCGCGCGACTTCGCGAACCTGCCGGCGTGGATCGTCAAGGCCGTGGGCGGCACGACCACCCACTGGGCGGGGGCGTCCCTGCGGTTCCAGGACCACGAGTGGAAGGCGAGGACCACCTATGGCGACGTGGCCGGGGCCAACCTTCTGGACTGGCCAATCGACCCGCGCGAGATGGACAGCTTCTACACCCGCGCCGAGGAGAAGATGCGCGTCACGCGTACTGGCGGCCGTCCCGGCCTGCCCGGCAACAACAACTACAAGGTCTTCGAGGCGGGTGCCAAGGCGATCGGCAAGATGGAGGTCAGCACCGGCCACATGGCCATCAACTCGGACGACACCGGCGACCGGATGATGTGCCAGCAGACCGGCTTCTGCTTTCAGGGCTGCAAGTGGGGGGCCAAGTGGTCAACCGCCTACACGGAAGTTCCCGAGGGCGAGGCCACGGGCAACATGGAGGTGCGGGAGCGCGCCCACGTCGCGCGCATCCTGCACGACGCCAGCGGCAAGGTCACGGGCGTCGAATACTTCGACAAAGACGGCAACCTGCAGATGCAAAAGGCACGGATGGTCTGCGTCGCGGGCAACTCCTTCGAAAGCCCGCGTCTGTTGCTGAACTCTGCGTCGTCGATGTTCCCCGACGGGCTGGCGAACTCTTCTGGACAGGTCGGGCGCAACTACATGCGCCACGTCACGGGGTCGGTTTACGGCATCTTCGACAAACCGGTGAAGATGTGGCGCGGCACGACGATGGCGGGCATTATGCAGGACGAGGCGGGCCACAACCCGGACCGCGGTTTCGTCGGCGGCTACGAGTTGGAAACGCTGAGCCTTGGCCTGCCGTTCATGGCCGCTTTCATGGACCCAGGCAGCTGGGGGCGTGAATTCACGACCGCGCTGGATAGCTATGAAAACATGGCCGGACTGTGGATCGTGGGCGAGGATATGCCGCAAGAGAGCAACCGCGTGACGCTGAACGCCGACGTGACCGACCAGCATGGTCTGCCGGTCGCCAACGTCCACTTCACCGACCACGAGAACGACATCGCGATGCGCAACCACGCCTTCAAGACCGGCATGGAGATGTACGAAGCACTTGGAGCCACGCGGGTCTTGCCGACGCCGCCCTATCCCTCGACCCATAACCTGGGCACGAACCGGATGTCGGCGAATGCGGCGGACGGTGTGGTGGACAAGAACGGCAAGGCGCATGACGTACCGAACTTGTTCGTCTCTGACGGATCCCAGTTTACCACCGGTGCTGCGGAAAATCCAACGCTCACCATCGTGGCGCTGGCCATCCGTCAGGCCGAACACATCGCCGCCGAGATGTCGCGCGGCAACATCTGAACATAACGGCCGCGCCGGTTTGTCCGGCGCGGCTGTCCTTCTTCGCGCGATCCGATCGCATGACAGCGCTGACCTGGATGTTCAAAATCTTCGCATATCGGAATTGGTCCAGATATGATTCCGTGCGTTTGACATGAAAATATCTGCCCTCTGAAACACGATATTCCGGACAAGCACTGCTATTTTCAGTCCGCTAATGGTCAGACGCCGGCGGCATGCCACACCATCAAATCGAAAGTTTGCACACTGGCATATAAAGATTTCGGTACCGTCGGGCGAGCCACGTTTCCGCTGGCCGATGATATTCCAAAGGTCTTGTCACAGGCCCCTCGGAATTGCGACTACCGGCAGAAAGGTCCCGCTTTGCCGACCTTCACCCTTCGAAAATGCTGCGCCATGGATGAATGGCCGGTTTGGTGAAGCTGCAAAGCAGCTCTCGGCAATGAGGCGAACGGCAGGGTAGGGCCGGCCTCGACAGCCGGCCCGTCCGGTTCAGATTTCCACCGCCTCGGCGATCGCGAGCGCATCTTCGAGTTCGACGCCGAGGTAATGCACTGTGCTGTCCATCTTCGAGTGGCCAAGGAGGAGTTGCACCGCCCGCAGGTTGCCGGTCTTTCGGTATATCTGCGCGACCTTCGTGCGCCGCATGGAATGGGTGCCATACGCGCTCGGCTCAAGGCCGATGGATGTCACCCAGTCTCGGACGAGGCGAGCATACTGGCGCGTCGAGATATGCCGCCGCTCATGGAACCGCCCGGGCCAGAGATGTTCCGATCCGACCATCAGCGGCGCTTCGAGCCATGCTCCGATTGATTTCCGGGTCCCATCGGTGATCTCGAAGCTGACCGGCCGCCGTGTCTTGCTCTGAACGATCGAGGCGCGATGTTTGACTTGGCCCGCCGCATAGACGTCAGCGACCTTGAGGCGCACCAAGTCGCAGCCACGCAATTTGCTGTCGATGGCGAGATTAAAGAGCGCCAGCTCGCGAGTCCGCTCCGCGATCTCGAGGCGGACTCGGATCGCCCAGACGTGTTTCGGTTGTAGTGGCCGCTTCTGGCCGACGATCCTCCCCTTGTTCCAAGCGGGGCGGCAGGCACGGATTGCTGGTAGATTCGAAGTAGACATGACGGATCCTCCGATCTACCACGCCCACCACGTCCTCGATAATCAGCCGACGCCCCATAATAGCACCGATCTCCGGCGAAGGTCGGTTTCGAGCCCGAGTTGTGGTGTGCCGCAAATCCGTAAGATGTCCGCTGTTCGTCCGAGGGCCGTTGGTCTGTCCATGCTCTCTGTTGGTGGTCATCTAAAATTTGGACCTATTTAATTACAAGCATACAATACGCAGAATTGAAGTTCTGCATAGGAAACAAGGAATAACTCATGAACTCTTTCGATCTTTCGCGCCGTGGATTGATTCTGGGCGCCGCGGGTGGCGCCGCCCTTCTTGCCGCCGGACGCCCACACCCCCTGCAAGCCGCGGGCCATGCAACGGCACCACTTCCAACCTTCTATGATCGTATGGTAGGCAATCTGCGCGTGACGACATTGCTGGACGGGTATTTCAAGCTCGATCAGAATCTTGTGACGAACCTCGGGGACGAGCAAATCGCGGAAGGAATGAAGGCGGCCTATCTTGACCCCGCGAATCCGATTCCGCTGGCAATCAGTACTCACGTCATTCGCCAAGGAGACCAGGTTAGCTTGGTCGATGCTGGTGCGGGCGGTGCCTTTGGACCAACAGCAGGCAGGTTGCGCACATCGCTGGAGTTGCTTGGCGTTGCACCTGAAGACGTGACGCGCATTGTGTTGACTCACATGCACCCGGATCACATCGGGGGATTGATCGGAGATAATGGCCCGGTCTTCCCGAATGCATCGTTGCATGTCAGCGAAGCCGATCATGCCTTCTGGACGGACGAGATGATCGCATCGGGTGCGCCGGAGTCTTCGCAAGGTTTCTTTGCCCTGGCACGTGCTGTCAGCGAGGCCTACACTCAGCGGACCGAAATGTTTGGCGACAATACCGATCTTGGTGACGGCCTCACCACTTTGGCAATGCCGGGGCATACCCCAGGACACAGTGGGGTCCGTGTGTCGGATGGCTCTGATCAGTTGATCATATGGGGAGACAGCACAGCTTTGGCGTCGCTGCAGTTTAGCCACCCTGATGCCGGTATCGCCTTTGACGCAGATGGCGTGCAGGCCGCCGAGACGCGCCGCCGTGTCTTGGATATGGTGGTTGCCGACAAGATCGCCGTTGCGGGCACCCATTTGCCGTTCCCTGGTATCGGTCATGTCGAAGAAAAAGACGGGGCCTACGCTTGGGTTCCAGAAGAATGGCAGCACATATAAAGCAGTCGTCCCGCCAAGCATAAGACAAGCTGGTCGCGGATTTTCGGACCGGTTGTTACACTTAGGTAGCTACTAAAGCACCTAAACGAAGATGACGAACCGGACACGCTACGCCTGCTGAATGGCGCTGTCGGACCAATTCCAATTTGTCCGACAGCGCTACTAGGGCGACATCATGCTGACAACCCGCGCGATTGGTTCCGAAGGGTTCGGGCACGAGAAAATGCCCTGTCAGAGATGTCAGATTTTTCAAATTCACGAAAACAAGGCAGCACATTGCGCCGCCCCTCTTTGATCCAGCCTAGATTTTCGTCATCCCGTCGGATCTCAATGAGGTGTAGAGGGCCGTGCCTGGGATCTTGTCATCGCCATGATCTTTTCTTTTTGAGCCGGTTGCATATTGGCGACGAAAGCATTGGCATTGTCATTGCCGAAGCGGACAATCGAATTGGTGACGCCAACCGCAGCTTCGTCCGCTGTGCCGACCTTCGCCATTGGAAAATGCTGCACGAAGCACGAATGGCCGGTTTAGCTAAGCTGCGTTGCGGCATCGTAACTGACTGCGGAGGTCGGCTTTGGGCCGCAAGCGGCCGAAGAATTTGAGCAAAATGAAATTGTAAGTCAATTTATCGCTGCAGTGGAAACGAGTACATATTACATAATTCTACTTATGCGATATGTCAGTAATATTGACTTATTCGGTTCAATTAAACTAATCTTGGCGTCTTCAGCTCGGAAGCGTTCGCCCTTTAGGATGCTGATTTCTGCCTACATATGAGCTTCAGTCACACGCTTACAAAAGACCTTCGCGTTCCGCCTTCTTACGTGCCAGTTTTCGCTGCCGGCGGATCGCTTCCGCCTTCTCACGGGCCTTGCGGACCGACGGCTTCTCAAAATGCTGCTTCAGCTTCATTTCCCGAAACACGCCTTCGCCTTGCAGTTTCTTCTTCAGGACGCGCATCGCTTGGTCGACATTGTTATCACGGACGCTGACAAGCATTAAGGATTCACCACTAAGTTAAGGTTAAGAAGCGAAAATAAGGTAAATCTAAGTTTTGCCAAGTCTGCTCTGCAATGACCGACATGCTGTTGAGAACGGCAGTGCAAAAGTTGGCCACGGAAGTGGCGTGATAATCTCGCTGCGGGCAGCGTAAAATGTTGCCACTTTGGCTCTTTCTGTTTGCAGGGAGGGCGGGAGATTTTAGTCGTGGATTTATATTTGAAGGTCCGCCTCGCGCGTCGGGGCGGTATGAGCGAACGGGAGGCCGCCAGCCATTTCGGGATCTCGCGTGCGAGCGTGAAGAAGATGATGATGTTTTCGGTCCCGCCCGGTTATCAGCGAACAGCGCAGATCAAGCGGCCCAAGCTGGATGGTTTCACCGGCTTCATCGACCAATGGATGCAAGACGATCTGAACCGTCCCCGTAAACAGCGCCACACCGCCAAGCGCATTTTTGAACGGCTGTGCGACGAGC
>NZ_JAAFZU010000051.1 GCF_018263905.1 Loktanella sp. SALINAS62
CCAGAGCGCCCGTCTTTTGCTCAAGCAGTGGCAGATAGTGGACCGGATCAAAAACCATATCCTCTCGATCCCAGCACCGGGGGTGGCGGGCGATCACATCGCCACCACAGCCAATGACGACTTGATCAACATAGCCGCGAAGCCAAACATCGCGGTGCCCGTAGGCAACCGGCACCGAGTAATCGTTGGTTTTGTAGCGCACCAGGGATTGTGAGTTCACCTGGCCGGTGGCCTGATCGCAGGCGTCAAACGGGCACGCGGGCA
>NZ_JAAFZU010000052.1 GCF_018263905.1 Loktanella sp. SALINAS62
CGCCGACACTGACGCTTGAAGATCTCCGCAAGCGTTCGCCCGACGGCGTTGCGCGGGCGTCGGGCGTGTTCGCGCGTGCGTGGCAGCACATGTTCGGTCGTGCCCGAGCGACGGCCGATGCGGAAGCGCAGGCGGGGGTGGCAACCGCACTTTCAGAAATCGCCGAGGCCGATGGCGTGATCGCAGAGGCGGCACGGCACTTGCCGGAGAAAACCAGAGCTCTGGTGGCGGGAATCCGGC
>NZ_JAAFZU010000053.1:0-7177 GCF_018263905.1 Loktanella sp. SALINAS62
TTCCTTGGAAATCGTCATCGTCATCGTCCTTGCTTCTCTCAGGAAGCATGAACCAAATCCCAGTTACACAGAAGGTCGGACACTCTCTTTCGGAGTTCTGGCCGAATGCCACTCCCCATCTTAATTAAGGTCACGAAAGCTCGACAATATCGTTGCTACAAGGGACCAGATGACTGGATCGCTAGCTTCAAGGATTGATTTTTCCCTAACCTCCGTTAGGGATAGTGTCGCGTCGCGTCCTAAGTCGCTGAGATTCTCAGGATTTGCATAGCCCAACGAGCATTCAGGAAACGCACGCTGTTTAACTTCCCGATCTAACAAGATAGACACAGCGCCGTGGCGTCGATCATTCTTGATGCGATCGAAGCAAGCTCGCACAAGTGTTTCCTCGCCTTCAAGCACCTGAAAGAACAACCGGTCGTGATATAGTAGAAGCCCTGTCAGTTGATCGCGTGTATTATTTCGTCGTGATGTTTTAAAAAGGCTTGATATCTCTTCGGCAGAAACTGCATTAATCGAAGAGCTGACATAAACGATTTGATGCATCACCTAGCTTTCTCCGCATGCATATCCTAAAGTAATTTTTAAACAATTAATAAAAAGTGGCCGTCAGATTTAGCCAAACAAATAAAAACACGGTAGTGATCGTGTAATCTGAACCCCAGCTGATGCCTTGGGGCGAAAAGAAAAACTCGCCCCAAAGCTCAGCCAGAGTGGGTATTCCGGTCCGCCTTCAGCTAAGACCTAGACATTCAACAGCGGTGGTCTTTCCAGTAGGCATCCCACTTTAATACCGTGCCGCCATTTAGCATTGCGCAGTTGATGTCTCCTGTCGACGGAGAAAAGCACCACGATGATGTGCGGTTTCCTCCTGCAGAACCGACTGACCGGCAATTCAGCTTCGGTCCACTTACCAAAATATGGCCATGCTGGTTCACGCCCGTGGGCACGCCCAGCAACGCGACCAAGGCAGCACGAGCATCTTCTGCGGTTGCATTTGGACATGGATGATCAGGTGTACAAGATCCATCAAGTTCGCGAGCCGCAATACCAGAAAGCCGTATTCGTGGCCCTTCGGCACACCAGATAGGCCCATCACCATCCCAAACGTGTGTTGGCGTGCACTCAAAGCTTTGACCGCTCGGTACAATTGGCACCTCTGCGGCTGCAGCAGACGGACCGGTTAGAAGGATCGCCATCCCAAGAATAACAACATGTGATTGAATAGACTTCATAGTTGGCCCTCTGTGGGTTTTGATAGCCATTGCGGTAGACGCTCTATACCCTTCATGTCTTATTGAATGCATTCGACACAGTTGCCGCCGCTGACTGCGACGCCAAGATGCGCCTACCATATCGCGCTGGCATCTCAGGAGAAGACCATCTTCCTGCCACCATGATCGACGAAAGGTCGCAGCCCAGTCGGAATGCATCATGCACCCCCCCCGACGCGTGTGCTGTGCGCAGATACATCAGCACGCCCCGTGCACCTCCTCATGACTCGGGAGACAGTTGCTGGGTCGAGCGGAGTGCGCATCCCCCCCTTTGTGACTTTGTGATAATCGGATCGTCGTCACGCAGGCCAGCTTCTTTAATCCACTGCAGTACAGCTTCAGTACCGCGAGCGGAGAGAAACGCAAACGCCCCCTCGTAGAACGGGTCCGTCTTGGACCGAGCGATATACAAAAGGCTGCTACCGTCGATCTGGCGTTGCAAATCTCTAACACGAAAAGCGACGATCTCTGATGCCCGACACCAACTGTCGGTCGCGATCCAAAGAAGCGCCTTGTCCCGTAGGTTAATGCGAGACGTCCCCAATTCAGAAATGGCGTTGAGCACCTCCTCCTTGCCGAGCGGAGGCGCTTGTTTAGTCATTGTACCATATCGCCGTTTGACAGCCTTGAGAGCAAGCTCAACGAGACGATGTGTGGTCGGTGATGGCAAAAAATTCGATCGGTGCAGCTCTGCGATACCCCTCAGGCGAGTTTCAATTGTATTGGTTGCAAGGTTTCCACCCATCGCATCAATTCATATGGCGACCGTCGACGGAGCGATTGGAGGTTCAGCGCTGAAGCCTAGGCTGTTGCACCACTCGGCGAAAAGCCGAATTATCATCCGATAATTTTGCATGGTTTTGGGAGCGAACGCTGCCTCAGATCGCTGACGGTATTCCGCGATCAGGTCATTCCGCTGCGCTTCGGGCAAACGCGCAAGCGTGCTTAGCAGCTCTGATCTCTGTGATTGCCGGTCAAAAGACCCACTTGGAACTGTAGCCATCGTTTACCCTCCCTTAATGCATTCATGGTCTTCTCGACCGAGAACGAAACGATCAGGGTAACTGAGAGCAATGCAACCCACGGAACGCGAGCAACCACTTGAAGCGGCACTTCTGGAGTATGTCCAGCGATACGGACTAACTGAGAAGGCCAGAGCCGTTCTCGGACAGACGCGCGCAAATATTGGCGTTAACGATCACCGGATCAGATCCACAGAACTGGACTGAAATGGTCCTGCTTTCTTGGACAGGATTGAGACTCAGCTAGGGAACGTCTGAATAATCTGTCGATTTCAGCGTTATCTGGTAAGCTTGGGTATCTCTACTGAGGAGCCCATCAGATACCACAGCAACCTGCATTTCCCGGCCTGCGCGATGCAATGAAGAAGAAACGGATGCGGCGGAGGTGTTCCTGTCCGAGATGGTGGCAGGGGTCCCCTGGGGGCGGTAGCTGTGGTTAATCACGTCACATCACCGAAAGCCAGGCGGAAGGGCGAGCGCCCACCGACGCCGATTGAGACCATGCTGCGCGTCTACTTCCTCCAGAAATGGTATGCTCTGAGCGATCCGATGGCCGAGGAGACGCTCTACGACCATGACGCGATGCGCCGTTTTGCAGGGGTGGAGCTGGGCGACGACCGCATTCGGGACGAAACCGCCATCCTAAACTTTCGCCATCTGTTAGAGCGTAAGGAGGTGGCCGACTGCACCTCATGATCGATAGCACTGGCATCAAGGTCGAAGAAGAAGGCGAGTGGAACGCCCGCAAGCATGGCGGCCCCAAACGGCGCGTCTGGCGCAAGATCCACATCGGTATTGATGAACAAACGCTGGAAATCAGAGCGGTTGAGATCACGGGCAGTAACACCGGAGATGCGCCAATGCTGCCTCACCTGCTCAACCAGATCCCACGCGATCAAGAGATTGGCAGCGTGACCGCGGATGGCGCATACGACGCGCGCCGATGCCACAACGCCATCGCTGACCGCGGTGCGCCCGCAGTCATCCCACCGCGCAGAAATGCTCAGCCATGGAAGCCAACCACTGCCGGTGCCATCGCCAGGAACGATGCATTGCGCGCGTCAAGATATTTGGGCCGCGCACTCTGGCGGAACTGGAGCGGCTACCACCGCCGAAGTAGCGTCGAGACAAAGATGCACTGCGTGAAACTACTCGGCCAATGCCTGATGGCACGGGACTTCGACCGCCAGGTCGCGGAGGTCCAGGTGCGCATCGCTATCCTGAACGGCTACACCGCCATTGGCATCCCAGTCACAAAGGCAGTGGGATAAATCCGTCTGGGTTAAGGGGAGAACCGTCCGTCAGCTGATTTGTGCAACAGAGTCCTGCGCTCGGTAACTGTGGTTCAACAAAGCCCGGCCGCAGATACCTCCTGATCGTATGACGATAAAGCTAAGTCCGCCAACAATCTCGCGAAATGCTATCTTGTCCCTTAATGCCTAAAATGATCGTATTAGGCCGACAGATTCATCAGACTCCTCCAGTGAAATTTCGACGGGCCCGGATTAACCTGCGACCTGCTTGGCTGAAGCCAATGCGCAGAAGGCGGGCTCGGCAGCTTCGTGACTCACCCGGTCCACCAGCCAAAACTCGATGTGGAACGTCGTTCCAACGCCGACCCGGCTTTCGTAGAACAGTTCGCCAGAGAGCTGTTCGGCCAGTTGCTTCGAGATGTGCAGGCCAAGCCCGGATCCTTGAGTAGAGCCTTGAGCACTATTTTCCACCTGCTCGAATCGCCCGAAGACCCTGTCTTCCATACCGTCTGGAATGCCGCAGCCGCTGTCCTTGATCGACAGCCTGACCCGCCCATTATGGACATTGAGCGCGCCTTCGACGATTTCATGCTCTTTCGAGAACTTGATGGCATTGGAGATCAGGTTATCCACAATCTGACGGATGGCGAATGCGTCGCCCATGATGAATGCGGATTTTTCCACCGTCGATGTGACCAGCCGCACGTCTCGTTCTGACGCGAACATCTTGTTTTCCTCGATGCTCTCTTCGAGCAGATTTCCCAGGTCGACCGGGCTGCTTTCCAAGGACAACGCTTCGATATCGATCTTCTGCGCCAGCAGGATGTTGTCGACCAGCCGCGACAGACGAATACCGTTCCGGTTCGCAATTTCGAGCGACGACCGGATTGGACCGGCCAATTCCCCAAGACGGCCGCTCAGAGCCAGCGCCAATCCCCCTTTTAGCGAAGTCAGCGGCGTGCGCAATTCATGGCTGACGACAGAGATAAATTCGTCCTTTGCGCGGCTGGCGTCATCTGCTTTCTTCAGCGCTTCTTCCAAAGCCAATGTAATGACAACGCGGTCTGTGATGTCGACGAAGGTGACGCTCCATCCCAAGGTACTCCCCGACGGATCAAGTGGATTGGCAATTTCTTGAACGCGGGGCTCGTATACCTGCGCTCCGATGGTCATGTTGGCGACGCCTTCGGAGGTGTTCAACTTATCGATACTGGCGCGCATCGCATTCAGAAAATACTTGATGCCATGCTCTCGTCCAGAGCGTTTCGCCGCGGTGTTCATAAGAACTATTTTTCGATGCCTATCGATCAGAACAACGGGTTCGCTCATCGTATTGAAGAGAGTGGACTGACCTACAGAGGCCATGTCCATCGTCTTGTTTGTCACCAGCATCCAAGTGAACGGTAAGAGCGCCAACGTGAACATGAACGGCGTGGGGTCAAGACCAAAGACTGTGAAGCCAAAGCCGACATAGGCCGCGTTCGCAGCCAGCGGCGTTGTCGTGATGATGACCAGCATGGTCAGCAACGGCCATGCGGCCCGCTTGGCCTGGCAGAACGCCCTACCTAAACAATAAAGTGTCGCTAGCACGAATGCGTATAGGGTGCCGATGATGGCAAAGAACGCTGGCCCGTGGGCATAATCTATATAGATTTGGCCCGCTGGGATGGTCGTCGAATTCGTATAGACGAGATTGTGCCATGAATTGGTGGCGACAAATGCGAACATGGCCAGGGGCACGATCGCCAATACGATGCTGGCTTTGTGCTGCCAGTAGGCGTTGTCGACATAGGCAAAAACGAAGAAACACCAGGCCACCGGCACCACACCGTTGCCAAGCCATGCCAAGGTTGCCCATTGCAACTGGCAGGCGAAGGTCGCCGATGATGCCTCGAACCCGACCATGATCAAGGTCCAGATCATGGCAAGGAAGGTGATCGCGTAGTAAATCTTGCCTTGGAAACTCTGGAATTTCATCATCCAGAACAAAACAATGGCTGCGACTGCGCTGATGCCGATAACAGCCCACAAGACTGTGGTCGCGGTTAGTCCCTCTAAACAAATCATCATTATTGTTTCACTAAAGCCACATTATTTAAAACTACCAAATCGCTGTGTTCAGAATTTGACCGAAGCAAGGCAATTGTAAATTGACCTGCTCCCCTGTGGGTCCTCGTTTGGTAGCTATGTCCGAGTGTTGACGCACCGTGAGCGCTTTGTTGTGACCACGGGTTGGCTCAGTCCACCAACGCGGCCTCCCAACGTTTGAGACAATGACGAGCGGTCCGATGCTCAAGCGCTCTTCCTGCAGTCCCCCTGAGTTCCGGAAAGATCGCCTCGATTTCCTCGCGCTGCGCGGCGCTCATTGAATTGAGCGCCATGGCTCCCAAGTGCAGGCTCTCGCTGGCGATCCCCTCACTAAAGACGATCTGGTGATGCTTGAAAGCAAGATGCACGTAGTGCACCCTCCGCCGAGGGAATTGCCGGATCGTCGTTCCGTTCACCAGGTGGACCGCAGCCACCAGCACCTGATCTTGTCCAAAATACAGATCTGTCCGCCAGTCTGAAACCATCATGCGATGCTGTGGAGATACCACAATCTTACGCCGGTTGCCCAAGGCACCAGCCGCAATTTCGACAGGCGCCATGCGACCAAGTCCTGGCACCTCGCGCTGGCCAACCCAGTCCACCGGCTGCAATCCGTGATCAAGCGTCCGCACCAGATCGCCAACCTGGATGTCTTCGACTGGACGTTGATCGGCCCCGCAGTCGATCAACGTGCCCGCCGCATAACATGGAAAAACTGGCGGCTCTGACGGAAAAGTATCGAAGGAAAGCTTCTCCCCCCGTGGCGGATTGAAGCCTGGCCCATATTGCATCGTGCCCTCAGTCACCCCGTCCTCATCAAAGACGATCTTGGCAGGCTGTGTGAAGATCTGGTGATCGCCGGAGGACGCCCTCCCTTGAAACTGGTCATGTTGGGGATTGAGGTTCGAATAAATCGGTTCGGCCGGGGGATCGTTGTCCGGATAAGCGTAGATATCGACACGTTGACCGTTGGAAAACTGTGAGTCCCCAGCACTGACCTGCCGGATCACCACACGAAAAGTATCGGAGGAGGTGCCAAGGTGCTCCACCCCTTCGAGGGTAAGTTTGATACCGTTGTTGTTGCCTGAAGATGAGGCGCTCGAGTAGGTGCCCAACTTGTCTCCAGACAAGTATATCACTCTCTCAGGCACGCCCGTCTCCCGTTGTCCATTGATTTAATATGATTTTTAATAGCACCCTTAAAATGCCAGTTAAAGTTTTCGCGGCACCGCCATCAGAATATCACGCCTTTGCGTCTTTCATGCACAGGACAGCCATGCACGGGGCATCCCAAAGGGCGTGCATCGCTTCAGCCTGCACGCCCGTCAGACCGCACCGTGGAACCGGCTACCCCAAGACGAAGCGGAAATCCAAATAGACACCGGGATCGCCATCAGGCGGATTCACGAGTCGTGGCTACACAAGCTGAGTCATGGGTCCACCCTGGCAGTGAGGGTGCCACTTCGCTTGTCATGAGTGCATATCGGGCCGCGACAGGCTGTGCCAACATTGCAAGCCCATGCTCCGCACCTCATCCCTG
>NZ_JAAFZU010000053.1:7187-13527 GCF_018263905.1 Loktanella sp. SALINAS62
AGCCCGTCAGACCACACCCGGGCCCGATCTCAAGGACGGAAAATGCTCCCCATGCATTGGACATATTCTGCCGCTGCTGATCATTTTGCATTGTTTTGTTTTGCGATGCGAAATCGTGGCGCCAATGGAGCGACAACACCCCCCGCAGACTCTACATCAGACTGAGGGACTTTGCCTGAGGCAAGTCAATCCGATCCATTAAATGCCGGGACCGAACACCTAGCAGTCAATTGAGCGCCACCATACAGTGTCTGTCCGAGGCTTACCTGACCATCCGGAAATAATCGATCTCGATGTTATCTTCCATGCCAGCATTGCAAAATCCGATCTGAGAGTTTGATGTTCCGTCGATCTTGCCAGCTGAAATGATTGACGCACCCTCTACGCTGTCGGCCGAGGCCGCAAACGTCACATCACCCTGAGCAATCAATTGGCTTCCGAAAATCTGAAGGCCGGAAGCCACGTTGATCCCGCCTGATGTGACGATTTGGGCTCCGCCCCCGGTGGCGCAAGAGTCGTTTGCGCCTAACCGAAATCCATTTGGCGACGTGATGGAATTGCTATCAACGCTCTTTGTGACCAGCAACACATCTTCAAGCGCCGCCCCTTTTGACATTTTCACAGGGCAATCGGTCACGATGACCACATTTTTCAAAGGTGTGCTTCCATCAATGGTCAACTGCTTGCCGGAACAAGATACGTCATACATGCTGCCAGGCACCAGATCAGCCATAGACAGCGTCGTCGTGGATAAACTCCGCATGCTGGGGAAGTCGATATAATGTGGGACGGTATCGATGTCCCCATTTCTAAGACGTGTGTCGATGCTGTTCACGTGATCCAGAACGCGGATATTGATCTTTTGGTTGCGCAGCGCTTCGGCAAGGCCATCGTTGCGTTCAAATCCTGACTTCGGCAGGTCAAGGTCTTCGACATTCGGCATGCCGACAATTGTACCCGGCTGAAAATAGTTGTTTTGGTTCAGCGAAACGTAGCTATTTGAATGGATGCAAAAACCGCTCAGCACGGAATTGTTTGACTGCATGTCCACCACGCCTTCAGCGATGAACCCCTCACGCAGACAACCCGGTCGATAGGTGGCAAAGATGGTCTCTGCGCGGAGCTCGAAGTCTTCGATGCCGATCATGCGGAAAAGAAACGTATTGGCTGCGTTGTTTCTGTCGCGGTCGAGAGAGGTGACGACACGGACGGCGGTCTTAGAGTCGGGATCTGCGGTGAAGGTTCTGGTTTCACTTAGGAATGTGCCAAATTCGATGTCAGTCGTTGTCAAGGCACCTTTGAACGAGGCGCCGCCAAGTATCTGGTCCGTAAGGTCGACTGCATCGGCGCGCGCCTGCTCATGCTTTTGGGTTGAGCGACGATATAGTGCTGCATGAGCGGCCTGATCCGCCGCAATTTGAAGCTGGTCCTTGGTTGCTCGCAGGTAGGTGACATCAAGCGCGATGGCCCCGATCGTCGCGACAGACATGAATGTGAACAGCCCCAGAACGGTTCCAGCACCTGTTTCACAGCGCCCGAAGTCGCCAGTCATTTTGGAAAGGCGGCACAACATTCTACTGCTCCAAATAATGGCTCGAAACGATTGCAAGTTCGAAATTGCTAAGACCAGGTATGCTGCCGACGGCTGTAAGCTGGTTCGCCGGAACCACGACTTTCGTCGTCACAATCCCCGTGGTGCTATTGATTATTGCGTCAACAATCCCAGAATAGCCCAAGCCTGAAATCAGGGTATTCACGCGGCTTTCAAGCGCAGCCTCGGAATCAATGGCACCGACCGAAAGCGCACGGTTTGCATCCTGCAGGATCTGCAGCGTCTGACTTTTGCCGTAAAATATGAACGACGCATCTGCAATCATGACGAACAGGTAGAAGAAAGCTGGTATCCACAGCACCATTTCTACCGTGGTGCTACCATGTTCTTCGCGCCAATAGCGGCGCAGCTTCGAAACCAGAAACATGAGATTATCCCCAAATAAATTCCTAATCTATATTCATCAAAAACTGGGCATTTTTACGGCTGAGATGTAGATTTCCACGCGGAAGTGAGCCGACCCAGGGGCCGATCTGTGAAGGTCGGGCCAATTACCGCGCCCTGAAACTGACCTGCCACGCCTGCCCGTCCAAGGTGAAATGCTGCCCGAACGCAGATGCCAGATCGATTACCCGCGAGGAACATGAAGATGCCTGCCAGGTCGCACGCGACATCGCCAAGACCAGACAATACGCCATTTCGATGCTCCTGCGCAAAGAGTTCGAGATGCTCTTCGCCCACCTCAAACGCATCCTCGGCCTCGACAGCCTCCGATTACGTGGACCATGCACCGCAAATGCCGAATTCCTGCTCGCCGCAACCGCCCAGAACCTCCGAAAACTGGCGAAGATCTTTCCCGCACCGCAGCAAATGCACAAAGCCTCACAAGAAAGGCTCTCGCGCCGGATTTGGAACAGCTAGTTCTGCGCTCGCCCATGGGAGTTTTTTTTACAGAATCGGCGGGAAGCAACCGCGGTCCATATTGATGTATCATCAAAGGTTCATGATGGGCAGGTAGGACGGCGTCCCTGCTGATCGTTTATTTGCATCTGTCAACGGCACAGTACAAGTGAGCCAAAGGGCAGGGCAAAATGTTGCCACTTTGGGATTGGTATGATCAGCGTCCAGACGAGCGCCAGCATCCGGGCGTCCGCGCTTGTCATATAGCTGGCGGCTGCCCGGGTGCTTTGGCCCGTGAGGGCCAATCTGTGCTGATTGAGGCTTAGGTTTTGTTTGTTTCCTGACGTGCCTTGCTTTGTCCAAGGCGGTAGCTTTCGCCATTCATCTCGAGGATGGCCCGTAGGGATCGTCATGGTGCGGCCCTTCCGTGCTGATCCTTGCTGGAGGTTCAATGGGGCCTGACCTAGCTAACGACCCT
The DNA here is from genome assembly GCF_018263905.1 of Loktanella sp. SALINAS62. Lineage (GTDB taxonomy): Bacteria > Pseudomonadota > Alphaproteobacteria > Rhodobacterales > Rhodobacteraceae > Loktanella. The sequence continues at coordinate 10,118 of NZ_JAAFZU010000053.1, forward strand.
GCCCAATTTGTCACCGCAACAGAGTGTTTCCGCCGCAGTTACGACAAGAATTTTCCCATATGGACGGCCATACCGCCGTTGGCACAAGTCAGAAGGAACGTCCGAAATGGATGAATGCGATCGCAAGACCAATTCGCGGAACGCGGATACGGTACTTGCCCTACCCTCACCAGATGAATTACAGAGCCGACAAAAAAGGTCTCGCATTATTCTGCGTTTCTTTGGCTGCGTGCTGATCGCCGGGCTCATCGTTCTTTTTGGACAGCATGCATGACGGTCCCTTTGTCCAAGCAGCGTCTGCTAACCATTATTGCCCGCCATCGCCCACCTCAAACAATGGTGGACATCTAGCAGGCACTCCATCGCGCCGTCAGAGCGGGGACATCGGACGTGTGTGGACGCCCCCCATGAATGCAAGCACTTTTTCGAACCATTTGGGCAAGTGATCAGGTGCAGTCGTGTGTCAGGCCTGAAAGTTGCAGCCTTTCAAACGCTGCGAGCCCTTATGGAGATATGCAGGTCGGGCCCAGTTTGGATATCCGTGCTCGGTGGCACATCGTCCGGAATGATGGTTCTCGCAACCCGGTCTCATGACCGTTTGCCCTTACGTTCCTACGCCCTACTCACATTCTCGGCGACAAACCGACGGTTTTGACCTATACGGCCATAACCCCCGGATCTCTGTAAGCCTCACCTTTGCGCATGAGCGCCCAGGCTGCGCGCGCCATGCGGTTGGCCAGCGCCGCCGCCACGAGCATCTTCGGTTTACGGGTCAGCATACGGGCCAGCCATAAGCCTTCAGATGCCCCCTTGCGCACGGCCCACCTGACAACGGCGATGGCACCGATAATCAGCAAGCGTCGGATGTCCTTCTGGCCCATCTTCAATGTTCGGCCAAGACGTTCCTTGCCACCACTCGAATGCTTTCGCGGTTTAAGCCCAACCCATGCGGCGAAATCGCGCCCTTTTGAGAAGGTCTCTATTGGACGTGCGAAGGTGGTGATCGCTGCGGTCAACCGGATCTGACAATTGACGCGCTGACGGCCAAACTGGCCGCGGATCACGGGTTGGCAACGCATCGACACGCCCGAGCTGACGCGTTCAGCCTCTGGGCAGAATACACCATCGAGATGGTCGCGTGATTTGCAGACCAGCAACACCCTACGACACGCGGCCAACATCATCCAAGCCAACGAGGTCGGATCATGTCGGCCGAACTGTTCGCTCGAAAGGCCGAAGCGCAGATGGAGGCGGAGCGATTGTTATTGCCATAACCTGCATCATCTTTGCAGTCGCTCGAAGGTTGATCACATTCGCTAACGCCATCATCAAAACACCTCATTATTCGATCGTTTTGCCCATTCTGGTCAGCAGAAAAAAGTAGGGGGACGCTCCACGCATTTCCATGAGGCCGAGGATGCGTCTCTCGTCGATGCGGCGGAAGTGGTCGACGATGGGCTGCCAGTCGTAGATCATCACAGCGCTCGGGCTTCCGCGGAACGCGACCGTGGCAAGCCGCGCGGCAGGCCCCGAAGCGCGCAGGAGGCGGCAGCACAGCCTGAAGGCCGCGCGGGAGGCGGCGCTCTTTGCAAGGCGCGGCCAGCGCAGGGCGATGCGGACAGGCATCAGGCGCGGGGCGAGCGCGATGCCGGGCTCGAAGACAAGCGGATCGACGTGATCGACACTGGCGAAGCGCTTGCCGCGCCAGCCGAGGTATTCCAGCAAGCCGTCGAGCGGATGCCCCGTCCGCAATCCGACCCCCCTGATCGTCCGGAGCGCCCCTGCGGATGGCGCTCTTGGGCGCCTCGGGCCATGGCCCGACGGGGAGTCCCATGCCGTCGAGAGCGGTCTTCCAGACGTTGACGCGGAGGCTTTCCTGAAAGGCGAAGGCGAGCGACGGGATGCGGTGGTCGATCGATGCGGCCTCCACGCGGAAATCCTCTTCGGCGAGCCCGACGCCTTCAGGCAGCTCTCCCGCGGAACAAGTTCGCGGCAGAAGAAAGCGTCGCGCGCGCGGAACTCGGCCGCTCGCGCGACACGGCTGCCGTCGAACTCCTGCACCGTGAGGCGGAAGTCGGTGGAGGTGTCATCGAGAAGGTTTCAGGTGAATGCTTCAAGGCGGCTCTCGATCTGACGGACGAAGCCCTCGGGGCCGGTCATGCGGAGCGGTCGCGGATAGTGGAGGCGCAGTCGCAGGAGCCGGTCAGTGCCCGCAACGTGGTCCATGTGGGCATGCGAGACGGACACGTGGCTGACCCGCAAAAGTTCGCGCAGGGTCAGCGGCGACAGATCGCCCATGTCGAACAGCATTGCACGCCGGCCGAAGCGGAAATCCAGATAGGCACCGGGATCGCCGTCGGGCGGGTTGACAAGGCGGGGCTGAACAAGCTGGGTCATGGGGCCACCTTGGCAGAAGGGTGCCACTTCGCTTGTCATGAGTGCATATCGGGCCGCGACAGGCTGTGCCAACATTGCAAGCCCATGCTCCGCACCTCATCCCTGCACCGTCTTCAAGATGACCTCCGCTGCCTCCCCTGGGCGATCCCACTGCGGAAAGTGACCGCACTGGTCGAACCAGTGCAGGTGAGCAGTCGGGAAGGCTGCCTGTGCGCGCTTTGCTTGGCGGGGCAGCAAGAGCCGATCCTGTCGTCCCCAGCCGATCGTCACCCGTCCAGGTGGCGTCGCCGTGCCCTCCTGCAATGGACCATGCGCCAGTTCGCACAGCATGGCATCGAAAACCCCGGTCGTGGCGATTGACGTCAGTTCGGCCTGAACCAACCAAGGATCAAGGCGGCCGGGATGTGCCGATAACTGCGCCAGCAGCAAAGACCGCGCGGCCCGGTTTTGCGATAGCGCCGGGATGTGCCGCCGCAAGAGGCGCACCAGTCGGACTGACGCAGCCAGGGTCGAGCGGAACCAGGCGGTTTCCCAGCCATGCCAAAAACCGCCCGGATCGTAGGCGACCGTATGGCCACCTTTTCCACGCCGTGCCAATTCCAGCACCAGCCGGGCGCCGACGGAACTGCCGACGGTATCGACGCCCGCCAGATCGTTGCTGTCGATGAAGTGTTCAAGCGCATCCGCATAGGCGGCGACCGCCTGACGCCCCTCAAGTGGCGGAGACAACCCGTGCCCCGGCAGATCGACCAAAACCACCTCGCGCACAGGGCTGAGCATCGGCACGATGCTGCCCCAAGACCTCAAGCTTCCGCCCAGCCCGTGAACCAAGAGCAAAGGCCGACCTGCACCCTGACATTCGAAATTCAAGTCCATGCTCATCAACGATCTGAAGCGGGCCCGGTTTCATGTAGATTTTTCGGGTCAGAAATGAAGATCGATCAATAAGCCCTGCGTCACTCGTCCCGTTAAGAAATGGAAAGATTACGCCCGAACGTTTGTTCAGCCGATGA
>NZ_JAAFZU010000054.1 GCF_018263905.1 Loktanella sp. SALINAS62
CATGGCTAAGGCAAAGTTCGAACGTAACAAACCGCACGTTAACATCGGCACGATCGGCCACGTTGACCATGGCAAGACGACGCTGACGGCAGCGATCACCAAGTATTTTGGTGACTTCCGTGCGTATGACCAGATCGACGGCGCACCCGAAGAAAAGGCCCGTGGGATCACGATTTCGACCGCGCACGTGGAATACGAATCCGAAGCACGTCACTATGCGCACGTCGACTGCCCCGGCCACGCCGACTACGTCAAGAACATGATCACCGGTGCCGCCCAGATGGACGGCGCGATCCTGGTGGTGAACGCCGCTGACGGCCCGATGCCGCAAACGCGCGAGCACATTCTGCTGGGCCGCCAGGTGGGTATTCCCTACATGGTCGTCTACATGAACAAGGTCGATCAGGTCGACGACGAGGAACTGCTGGAACTGGTGGAAATGGAAATCCGCGAGCTTCTGTCCTCTTACGACTATCCCGGCGACGACATTCCGATCATCCGCGGTTCCGCACTGCACGCGATGAACGGCACGCAGCCGGAAATCGGTGAAGAATCGATCAAGGCGCTGATCGCGGCCGTTGACGAATACATCCCGACGCCTGCGCGCGCCGTGGACCTGCCGTTCCTGATGCCGATCGAGGACGTGTTCTCGATTTCGGGTCGTGGTACGGTTGTGACCGGCCGTATCGAGCGTGGCGTCGTCAACGTTGGCGACAACATCGAAATCGTGGGTATCCGCGACACCAAGACGACGACCTGCACGGGCGTCGAGATGTTCCGCAAGCTGCTGGATTCCGGTCAGGCTGGCGACAACGTGGGCGTGCTGCTGCGCGGCATCGACCGCGAGGGCGTGGAGCGTGGCCAGGTGCTGTGCAAGCCCAAGTCGGTTTCCCCGCACACGAAGTTCGAGGCAGAGGCCTATATCCTGACGAAAGAAGAGGGTGGTCGTCACACGCCGTTCTTTGCGAACTATCGTCCGCAGTTCTACTTCCGCACGACGGACGTGACCGGCACGGTGATGCTGCCCGAGGGCACCGAAATGGTGATGCCGGGTGACAACCTGAAGTTCAACGTCGAGCTGATCGCGCCGATCGCGATGGAAGACGGTCTGCGTTTCGCCATCCGCGAAGGCGGCCGCACCGTCGGCGCCGGCGTGGTGTCCAAAATCGTCGCCTAAACTGCTTGCCTAGGGCCTGGCTCAGGCCACGCCCCAGACACGCTGACAACACAAAAGGCCGCTTCCCAAAAGGAAGCGGCCTTTTTGC
>NZ_JAAFZU010000055.1:0-75592 GCF_018263905.1 Loktanella sp. SALINAS62
GCTGAGGCGGCCTTCAGCTTTCCACCCTTGAGCTTGTCCTGCCACCATTTGCGGTGCTGAATCGCTTCAGCCGCGCCGACATCCACGACACGACGATCTCCACCAATGACCGCAATCAGGTTGCGGACCGCGCGGATCCGCGGGTTCCGCCACAACCGCATCTGCTGCGTGCTTTTGAACCGGTTATCATGCGAAGCGATATCTTCAGTATGCGCTACAAGCCCGGACAACATCAGGCCCGGGTCTTCCGTCCCGCCCAGAACTGCTTCGGCCACGTCCGGGATCGCGTCACCCGATGCTGACTGGGTCGCCTCGACCCTGCGAAGCACGTCGATCAAATCCAGATCCGCAACGGCGTCAGCTGTCAGAAAAGCGTAGCCCCGTCGCGCAGCCAGATCGCGCGCCACCCGAAAGCGCGCCTCCGCATCGCCATCGCGTCCCGCAAGCAGCGCTTCCCAGCCGTCAAGATATCCCGACCACACCCGCTGCGCCTTCGACAACGCAATCGCGCGCGAATCCGTCTTCAGGCTTTCCCAGATGACATCGCGCGGCTCCACACCCGCAAACCGCGACGGCACCCGACGCTTCAAATAATACGTCCTGCCGCGCAAAAGGAGACCGTTCGACATCACACACTCCGAGCACATGGGTAGCAGAATGTGGTGCAAAATGGGTAGCAGATCAAGGGGGAGATCTTGCCAATGCGCTGCAAAAGAAGTTCAAGGCTCTGAAATTAAATAAAAAAATAATTTAGCAGAGATGCTTTGTGGCGGACAGACAGGGATTCGAACCCTGGAGACGGTCTCCCGCCTACACACTTTCCAGGCGTGCGCCTTCGACCACTCGGCCACCTGTCCGTTGCGGGCTACTTAGCGAGGGTTTTCGGGGCGTGCAAGCCCCATGCGGCGATGAATATGCTGTGTGGGCATTGTATCGACGGACGCTGCCAGACATAGTTTACCGCATGATGATTGCCCCGCACTGCACCGACCATAAAAGCCGCCCCGCCTGATGAAACACACACCAAACCCGATCGAAAAATCCGCCGACCGCCCGTCGGAAATGGCGCGCGTGCAAACGGCGGCCCTGGTCATCATCGCATTCGCCGTGGTGTTGTTCCTGCTGGTACAGGCGCGGTTCATTCTGATTTCGCTGGCCAGCGCGATCATCGTGTTTTCGCTGACATCTGATGTGATCAATTTCATCGCTCGCCTGCGGGTCGGCCCGTTCCGCATTCCCAACTGGCTGGCCAGCCTTGCCGCCGTGCTGCTGATCGCCACGGCACTGTTGACCCTGACATCCATTGTCGTGGCGCAGGTCAACACCGTGCTGATCACGATGCTGGCCTATGCAGAACGTGCGCCTGACGCGATTGCGGCGCTGTTTGCATGGGCGGGCGACGACGTCGAAGCGGCAGTGCGCAATTCCGTCAGCTCGATCGAGGTGTCGGCTTATCTGCGCGGCGCTGCGGGCGGTGCCACCAGTCTGACACAGGCGACCGTGCTTGTAATCCTGTTCGTCGGCTTTCTGTTCGCGGAACGGGTCTGGTTTCAGACCAAGCTTTTGAATTTCACGGGCGATCCGGTGCAGGCCCGTCGCGTCGGGCGCATCATCGCGTCGATCATCCGGCGGGTGAACTATTACCTGCTGGTCAAGACGATCATTTCACTGGCGACTGGCGTAATGACCTATGCGCTGGCACGGGCCTTTGGTCTGGAAATCGCCGTGCCGCTGGGGATCATGACTTTCGTTTTGAACTTTATCCCCAATATTGGGTCGATCATCGCCACGGGTCTGGTGGTGCTGGCCGCGTATATCCAGCTTGGTGATCCTTGGATGACGGCGCTGATCTTTGTGATTGCGGGAACGATCCAGTTCGTGAACGGGTCCATCATCGACCCGATGCTGATGGGCCGCGCGTTGCGCCTTTCCAGTTTCGGGATATTGCTCAGCCTTGCGTTCTGGGGCGCTGTCTGGGGCGTGCCTGGCATGTTCCTGTCGGTGCCGATCATGGTGATGCTGCTTGTCGTGTGTAGCCATGTCGCGGCCCTGCGGCCTTTTGCGATCCTGTTGTCCCGCGAAGGCCTGCCAGAGGCGGAAACCACGCTGGAAAACCCTTAACGCGCCCGCACAAAAGCGACGGCAAGCATCAATTCAAAAAGCGCCGCAATCATGGCGTTGGCGTTGGCTTGACCCACCCCATTTTCCCACAACCCCGTCAGGCCGATCCCACCCCACATCGCAGCCATTGCAAGCGCCACTGTCCGCCGATGCGTCCCGGCCGGCACGTCGCGCAGCGTGAACACGATGATAGCCACACCGAACAGCACAGGGGCGGCCCGGCGTCCCATGAACGCACCACCGGGCGCAGCGCCGTCCAGATACAACCCAACATAGGCGCCGGGCGCAAACATCAGCACCGCAGACAGGCACAGACACAGGCCGGCGCTGAACATGATCAGAAACCGAAACATCAGCTGTCTTCCAGATGCAGATAAACGCGCCGGTTCTGGCGGCCTTTCTTTTCGATCTTGCCGATCCGCAACCGGCCGATTTCCAGAGTGCTGCGCACATGGGTGCCGCCACAGGGCTGCAGATCGATGCAATCGTCACCCAGCCCGATCCGCACCAGTCGGATGTGATCCGCGTCACGCGGCGGCTGCACCGACAACGTCTTGACCAAGGCAGGCCGCGCATCCAGTTCCGCCCCGGTGATCCATTCGGATGTCACTGGCAGGTCAGCGGCCACAAGGGCGTTCAGTTCATCGTCCAGATGATCCTTGTTGGAAGGCGCGTCTTCCATGTCGAAATCCAGACGGCTTTTCGATTCCCCGATCTGGCCACCGGTGACGGGTTTCCCAATGACGACAGACAGCAGGTGCAGCGCGGTATGCATACGCATCATGCGGTGGCGGCGTTCCCAATCCAGCACCTGCGTCACGATTGTTCCAACGGGCGGCAATGGTACGGGTTCTGCGGGCACAAGGATGATGTCGGCGCCGCGCCCCTTGATCGTTGTGCCAATCATCAGATTGCCACCGTTCCACTGCAGTCGGCCTGAATCGCCGGGCTGCCCGCCACCCGTCGGATAGAACAGGCTGGCGTTCAACACGATCCCGCCTTCCTGCGTCAATTCCGTGACCTGTCCCACTGCGTCGCGGGCATAGGCGTCCGATACGAACAGGTGATCGGTCATGTGGGCTGTCCCATGTCGGGGTCGGCATCCACATCCAGATCGTCGGCCGTCAGCATGGCACCAGGATCGTCAGGATGCGGCGGCGGCGCGGTTTCCGACTGGCTTTGTCCCTTTTTCGGTTCACGCAGCCAGACGTCGGTTTGCGGGAACGGAATTTCGATCCCAGCCTCTGCCAGTTTCGCATTGATGCCGCGGTTCATTTCGTCGGTCACGATCATTTTCCAGTTCACATCGCGCAGGATGACACGCAATTCGAAATCCAGCGACGACGCACCAAAGGCCACGAACAGCGCCTGCGGTTCCGGGTCAGCAATCACAAGCGGATGATCGTTACCGATCTCTAACAAGAGCTTGCGGACCAATTCGACATCTGACCCATAGGCGACGCCAACCGGCAGGATCAGACGCCCGACCATGTTGCCACGAGTCCAGTTCGTGACCTGCCCGCTGACCAGATCAGCGTTCGGAATGATGACGTCGGTTCGGTCGAATGTTTCGATCCTTGTCGACCGGACAGAAATGTCGCGGACAAAACCGACCTGACCGTTGACTTCGATCATATCGCCTTCGGCAATGGGGCGTTCGATCAGCAGAATGATACCGGATACAAAGTTCTGCACGATTGTCTGCAAACCGAAACCGATCCCGACCGACAGCGCACCCGCCACGATGGCAAGGCTGCTCAGGTCGATGCCAGCCAGGGTAATGGCGATCAGCGCCGACAGCGTGATGCCGATATAACCCAAGCCCGACACCACAGCGTTCTGGCCGCCCAGATCCAGTTTTGTGCGTGGCAGAACGGTGCCTTTCAACGACCGCTGCACAAACCGCGTCAGGATGAACCCCACGGCAAAGATAATGGCAAAGGTCAGGAAATCGGTCGGGGAAATAACCGTTTCACCAATCTGGAACCCCGCACGAAACCGGGTCCAGACCTCGATCAGATCGGCAACACTGGCCCCCCAGACAAGCGCAGTCACAGGCATCAGCACGATGAACAGGACCATCCCCACAAGAATCGGAATAAGCGAGCTGCTTTCGCTGTCGTCGGGCGCATAGATGCGTGTGATCGCCTGCTGCAGCACGATAAAGCCACCAAGAACCGCAAGGGTCATCACCGCCGGCGCGAACAGGGCACGCCCCGCCTGCGCATATCCCAGTGCAGACAAAACGGGCGTTGCGATCGCCACGATCATATAGATCAACCCGACAACATGCCGGACACGACCAGTTCCCGTCTCTCCACTATCGGCCATGGGGGAATGGCGCAGCAGCGCCCCCAGCCGCCACAAAAACAGGCTTGCAAGCATGATGACCGGCAAGATCACGACGGACCGTGGCACCGACGCGACATTGGCATCCAGCAGCAGGGCGGCGACAATCAGCAACGCCGCAAGCATGACCCCCACCGCCACGCCGGTCCGCCGTACCTTGCGACGCACATCCGCGGGATAGCCCAGCGGACCGTTAAAGGTGCCTTTGGGAAACAGTTGCACGTTCAGCCAGCGCGTCACGATGATCAGCACACCAGCCGTATAGACCGCAGAGGTGACGGACGTGCCGGATCGCGGTAAAATGCCGAACTGGCGCAGTGCGACGAACAGCAGCGACATCCCCAAGACAGGCAGACCGATCTGCAGGACCGATAGCAAAAGCGCCCAGATCGCGCGGCCCCGCGCCTCAGAGTTTTCGACCTTTGTCTGGGCAAGCAACAGCCAGCGGGGCGACCGGACCAGCAGAACAAGCGCCGCAAGCAGGGCGATGATCCCGGCCGGCAGGTTCGCCCAAAGACCGCTGGTGCCCCCGCCCGACATCCGCGTTTCATAGCGCCGCATGACCCGGTTCAGTGCGACGTCTATGGCGTCCGCCCCCAGCGCCCAACTGCTGGGCAACAAGGGTGACGCATCACGTGACCACAGCCGGTTGGTGTCGGCCTGCCGTAATTCGCTGTCGATTTCGGATATCAGGCCATTGGCGCGGGCATAGGCTTCTGACGCCAGCAAACCGGGCGCAAGCAGCGCGTCAAGTTGGGCGTTCAGTTCATCCAGTCGTGCGGCAATCGCGGGCGACACGGTTGCATCCGGCGCCGTCGGGGTCAGCGCGTCGATCTGCGCCTGCACCGTACCAATGCGGCCCGCGTTCAAGGATGTCAGGTCCAAAAAGCGCTGCCGCCACGCGAAAATATCGTCGCGCGCCGCGCTCAGCATGGCGTTGGTGGTTTCGCCGTCGTTCAACTCTTCTTCGACCCGGTCGGCCAGCGCGCGCCAGTCGTCCAGATCCGGCACCGCTGCCGCAAATTCAGACGTCGCCTGTGCCAGCGCATCGGCATCGGCCTCTGGTTCGGTGGCCCCGCTGTCTGCCGTATCTTCTGCTGGCGCCGCAGCGCCGCCCGTCAGACTGTCCAGCGATATCTGTGCAACGGCCGGGGTCGATGCGCCAAGGCCGACCGCAAGGATCACTGCGGCCAGTCGGTGCAGCATGGTCAAACGTCCTCGAACACGCCGGGAATGGATTGCGGGCCTTTGTCCAGCCAGTCGGGCACTGGCAGGTTCTTTGATTTCAGGAAATCCGGGTTCCAGACCTTTGACTGGTAGCGGGTGCCGTAGTCGCACAGGATCGTCACAATCGTATGCCCCGGTCCCAGATCGCGCGCCAGCCGCATGGCGCCGGCGACATTGACGCCGGACGATCCACCCAGACACAGTCCTTCGCTTTGCAACAGATCGAACACGATCGGCAGGGCTTCGGCGTCGGTGATACGGTAGCTGAAATCAGGCGTGAACCCTTCGAGGTTGGCCGTGATGCGCCCCTGCCCGATACCTTCGGTGATGCTGTCACCGGGGTTTTCCTCGCCGGTATAGATCTTGAACAAACCCGCCCCTTCGGGGTCGGACAGCGCGATCTTGACGCCCTTGGGCTGCAGCACCTCTGCCACGCCCGCCAACGTGCCGCCGGTCCCGACGGCACAGGTGAACCCATCCACGCGGCCACCGGTCTGTTCCCAGATTTCCGGGCCGGTCATTTCGACATGGGCCTGCCGATTGGCGACGTTGTCGAACTGGTTGGCCCAGATGACGCCTTCGTTGCTGTCGCGGGCCATCTGTTCGGCCAGACGACCGGAATATTTCACATAGTTGTTCGCGTTTTTATACGGCACCGCAGGCACCTGCACCAGTTGCGCGCCCGCCAATCGCAGCATGTCCTTTTTTTCTTCGGACTGCGTTTCGGGGATCACGATGACAGTTTTGAACCCCATCGACGCACCGACCAGCGCCAGACCGATGCCGGTATTGCCTGCCGTCCCTTCGACGATGGTGCCGCCGGGTTTCAGCAAACCTTTGGCGACAGCGTCACGAATGATGTAAAGCGCCGCGCGGTCCTTGACCGACTGGCCGGGGTTCATGAATTCCGCCTTGCCCAGAATTGTGCAGCCAGTCGCTTCGGACGGGCCGTGCAGCTTGATCAGGGGGGTGTTTCCAACGGTGTCGGCAAGATCGGTCTTGATGGTCATGGCTGCAGCCTTTCGCGCGGTGTTACGCTTCCCTAACTAGCGATGCCACCGTCGAACTCAACCCGCAACGCGGCCCTGTTGATCGCAAGCCAGTAGATCAGCATCACGGCGGGGGCGACATTGACCTCTCCGGTTGCGACCAGATCAAGCGCGTGGTCCAGCGTCACCACATGCACGCGCAGGTCTTCGTGTTCGGCGGCCAGCCCACCCGACCATGGCGTTTCATCGGCAATATCAGCCAATCCGATGTAGCAATGAAAGTAATCGGTCGCGTTGCCGGGCGAAGGATAGCAGGACGTGACGTGACGCAGCCTGACGTCCAGTCCTGCCTCTTCACGTGTTTCGCGCAGGGCGGCCTGTTCTGGTGTTTCGAAGGCGTCGATCATCCCTGCGACAGGTTCCAGAATCCACGGGTTCGGATCGCCGCGTTCCAGCGCACCCATGCGTATCTGTTCGACCAGCACCAGTTTTTCCCGCAGCGGATCATACGGCAGGACAAGAACCGCCTCGACCCCGACAAAAACCTCGCGCGGCAATGGTCCCTGCATCGCGCCGTCAAACCGCCTGTGCGTGACGGAAAAGCCCTGCAGGCGAAAGAAATCACCCACCGCAGGCTTGCGCTGCGTCACGGTCACATCATCAACACCGGCGCGATGGCGCAGCGTTGCAGGGCCACCCTGCCCGCTGGCCCGCGTCTGCGTCCATGCCCGTTTCTGGATCATCGGAAACTGCCACCGCAAATCCTGCGGCGATGGGGGCGGCTGCATCTGAAACAACGCGGTCGCGGCCAGAACAGAGGTTTCTGCGTAATGCGTCTGCCAGTGATCGAACGACCAGTCTCCATCCCCTGCCCGCGCGTCTGCCGGTGGCAGCCACATCATCGCTTCCATGTCACCGCCATCGGCGTCGGTCACCGTCACGGTGATCAGGCTGTAGTCATATGCGCCTTCGTACAGGGCAAGGCGGTCAGCCTGCGCCGTGGTCAGCCCGTCCCAGACCAGACCGGGTGCAACGGCGTCGCGTTGCGGCACAATCAGCGGCACAACGCTGTCGGCCAGTGGTTTCACCGCATATCCGCGCAACATCGCAGGGCTGACGGACCCGCCCGGCCCGGCGACCGCGTCGCGCAATTCTGCGTCGCGCAGGGTGCCATAGACGAACAAGCGCATGATCAGCGATACCGGCGGCCGACCGCCTCTGTCACAAGGCCCGCGATCAGACCGCCCGCAACCAAGGTTCCGATGATGACCGGTGTGGCAAACAGCAACGCGTAATCGCCCATAATGCCGAACGTCGCAATCACGGCATCTGTCGGTCCGTCGTATTGGCCACGCATCGACTTTTGGATCATCCGGGTGATCGACGTTAACAGCAGCGCCCAGAACGCAAGCGCGCCGGCAGCGGTTACTGCGGTGCCGACGGCAACGCTATAGCCCTGACCGACCCGGTTACCCATGACAGACCAGCCGCAGATAAGTCCTGACACGATACACAGCGGATACCAAAAGTCCGGCGCGTCACCTTCGACAAACAGTGGCAACGTCAGATAGGCCACTACGCCCCCCAGAATGGCATAAAGGATCGCACCCGTCAGGTTTCCGGCTGTTGGCATAACTGTCCTTTGGTGCGTGTGCCGATCGGTCAGACCGGACGGGTAATTGTAATCTGTGTCACGTCGCAGTTTTCACTGGCAAAAGTCGCAGCACAAGAGGTCAGATAAAAGTTCCACATGCGCCGGAAACGGTCATCAAAGCCCAGTGCCGCGACCTGATCCCATTTGGCATTGAATGTGTCGTGCCAGCGGCGCAGCGTCAGGTCGTAGCTATGGCCGAATTCAACGGATTTGACGACTGACAGGCCCGCGTTACCGACCACTGAACGCAAGGCTGACGGACTGGGCAACATCCCACCGGGAAAGATATATTTCTGAATGAAATCAGGGCCGCGCTTGTAGATCTTCCAGCGACGATCAGCCACGGTGATGATCTGCAGCGTCGCATTCTTGCCTGGTTTCAATCGGTTACGGACGGTTTCAAAGTAGACGGGCCAATATTGTTCGCCCACCGCTTCGAACATTTCGATACTGGCGATGCCGTCGTAGCTGCCTTTTTCGTCGCGGTAATCCTGTAGCTTTATCGTTACCTTGTCGGATAACCCAGCCTTTTCAATGCGGTCCACGGCGTAGTTGAACTGTTCTGTACTGATTGTCAGGCAGGTCACAGACAGGCCGCGTTGGCTGGCCGCGTATTCGGCGAAACCACCCCAGCCACAGCCGATTTCCAGCACATGGTCACCGGGCTGCACACCCATCTGATCGACCATGGATGCATATTTCTGGATCTGCGCAGTCTCCAGATCCTCTTGTCCGGTCTTAAACAGCGCGCTGGAATAGGTCATCGTGTCGTCCAGCCAGAGCTGGTAGAAATCATTGCCCAGATCGTAATGAAATTCGATGTTCTTGCGGGCCTGCTTTTTGGAATTGCGCTGCAACCAGAACCGCAGACGTTCAAAGCTGCGCACAAAAAATTGCCCCGGAAACCCGTCGTACATGTCTTCGGCGTCGTCATGCACAAGATCCATGAACGCCTGAAGATCCGGCGTGCTCCACCAGCCGTCAAGATAGGCATCGCACAATCCCAGATCGCCTTCGCGCACGGTGCGTGCAAACACGTCCGGGTTGTGAATCTGCACTTCTGCCACATGACCGGGATCGGTGCCTTCGGTCCGGAAATGCCGCCCGTCCGGCAAGATCACATCCAGCCGCCCGCGTTTCAGCTTGAGCATGTTGAACACGGATTGAAAATAGCGCGGAAGGCCGGATTGCCCTTCGGTTGTGGTCAGGATCATGCGTGGTCGGTCCTCAAGATTATGTCCATCCTGTCAGGATTTCGCGGACTTTAGCGTTTTGTTCACGGAAGTCACGACAGCCTGCCGGAATAGTTGCGCGGATGGCCATGATGACGCAGCAATTCAGTCCTTGAACGTGCTGTAAGCGTCCAGTGCGGCCTTGCGGCCTGCGTCTGCGGACACGATCGGATCGGGATATGCGTCATCGGGAGACATGCCCCAGCGGCGCGGAATCGCGTCGAAATAGGCGCACGCCGTGTCCGATGGCGCAGCATAGTCTTCTGCCAGCCACGCTTTTACGTAGTGGCGGTCCTTGTCGAACTTGTCCAACTGCGTGACGGGGTTGAATACCCGAAAATACGGCGTCGCATCCGGCCCGGACCCGGCGGACCATTGCCAGCCCATCGCGTTGCTGGCCGGGTCCCAGTCGATCAGGTGATCCTGAAACCATTTTTGTCCAATCCGCCAATGACACAGCAGATGCTTGGTCAGATAGCTCGCAACGATCATGCGGCCCCGGTTATGCATGGTGCCGGTGACATACATCTCGCGCATGGCGGCATCGACGAAACGGATACCGGTGCGCCCCTGTTTCCACGCAATCACCTCTGCACGGCGTTCATCGGTGTTCCAGTCAAAGCCGTTCCAGTCTTCGCGCCAGTTATCGGTCGCAATGCGCGGGGTATGATAGATCAGGTGATATGCAAATTCGCGCCAGACCAGTTCTTTCAGAAACGTTTCCGCGTCCTTGGACCCGTCCTGCAACTGGCGCTGCCCCGCATGCCAGCAGGCCAGCGGGCTGATTTCGCCATAGGTCAGGTTTTCGGACAGACCCGACGTGCCATCCTTTTTCGACGGCACATCACGGTTTTTTTGATAGTCCGACATCTGGTGCTGAACAAAAGTGGCCAGTCGCTGGCGCGCCGCGTCTTCGCCCACGACGCACCACGGGCGCAGCACATCGGCGCCGCGGTTCATTGCGGCATCCATGTCCCAATCCGACAGTGCATCGCTTTCGGGCCAGTCCGTGGGCGTCGTCAGTTGGTCCGGTGCGGCGCGTGTGCCGGGCAGTTCCCGGTCGCGCACGTTCCTCCACATCGGTGTAAACACCTTGTAGAAACCGCCTGTGCCTGTTTCCACGGTCCAGGGTTCGAACAGCAAATGTCCGTCAAAACTGCGGGCATCAATCCCATCGTCCTTCAGCGCTTGTTTGACGGTCCTGTCGCGCGCGATGCAGTCGGGATCATACAGCCGCGACCACCACACCGCCCCCGCGCCGGTGTCCCGGATCAGCTGACGCAGGACATCAACCGGGTTTCCCCGACGCAAGATCAGACGACTTTCTTTGTTCATCAAGGCGTCTGCATGGGCGGCGATGGACAGCCCCCACCGCATCCGCGCGGCCGCACCTGTTGCGGCGACCACATCGTCGTTGATGAACACCGGGATGACTGGCCGCCCACTGTCACAGGCCTGTGCCAACGCGGGATGATCGGACAGTCGCAGATCGCGGCGAAACCAAAGCAGTATAGGGGATGTGTCAGTCATAGATGTCCAATCTAGTGCGCCGCGCCGGTGTTCAAGCGCAAACGCAAAAGGGCCCCATAGTGCGGGGCCCTTTTAACGCGCGTCCAGACCGTTAGGCGGGTTTTGGTTCGCTTTTCAGTCCCTTGTAGATCGCATAGCACATGAACAGCAGGACGATGGTGAACGGCAACCCGGTCGAAATGACCATGGATTGCAGCGATGCCAGACCGCCTGCCGACAAAAGCAGCACGATGGCCACGGCGCCTTCGAAAATGCACCAGAACACACGCTGCGGCACGGGTGCGTCGATCTTGCCCCCCGCCGTGATTGTATCAATCACCAGCGACCCCGAATCCGACGAGGTCACAAAGAACACGATGACCAGCACGATCCCGATAAAGCTTGTGATCTGCGCCAACGGCAGTGCGTCCAGCATGGCAAACAACTGAACCGGCAATTCCGCGTCTTGTGCTGCTGTGTAGCCATCGTTGACCACCTGCAAAATCGCGGTGCCACCAAAGACCGACATCCACAACACGCAGACAAGGCTAGGAATCAAAAGCACGCAGGTAATGAATTCGCGCACGGTACGGCCACGGCTGACCCGTGCGATGAACATGCCGACGAACGGCGACCAGCTGATCCACCACGCCCAGTAGAACGACGTCCAGCCCTGCAAAAAGTTTGTATCAGTCCGACCAAACGGGTTCGACAGCGCTGGCAAATACGTGAAATAGGCCAGCAACGAATCCGCAAACAATACGATCAGCGCCACGGTTGGACCCACAAGCAAGGTAAAGAACAACAGCAACCCGGCCAGACCCATGTTGATTTCGGACAGGATCTTTACCCCGCCATCAAGCCCGCGCATCACCGAAACCAGCGCGATGGCCGTGATAAAGGTGATCAGAATAACCTCTGTCACGCTGCCTGTCGGGATGCCGAACAAAGCATTCAGACCGGCAGTGGCCTGTGTGGCGCCGAACCCCAAGGATGTCGCCAGACCGAACAGAGTGGCAAAGACCGCGATGATGTCGATGACATGACCGGGCCAGCCCCAGACACGTTCGCCCAACAGCGGATAGAACGCCGACCGGATCGTCAGCGGCAGCCCCTTGTTGTAGCTGAACAGCGCCAGCGCCAGACCGACGATCGCATAGATCCCCCAAGGGTGCAGACCCCAGTGGAAAATGGTCGATGCCATGCTTAGCCTGATTGCGGATTCCGTATCGTCGACGGCACCTGCAAGCGGCGACCAGTCCGTGCGAAGCCCGCCTTCAGACGCAGGCCCACCCAGCGATGTGGAAAAATGCGTCAGCGGTTCTGACACGCCGTAGAACATCAGGCCGATGCCCATCCCAGCGGCAAACAGCATGGCGAACCAGCCGACATAGGTATAATCCGCAGTCGCTTCGGCGCCACCCAGCCGCACCTTGCCCAAAGGCGACACGATCAGGAACAGACAAAACAGGACAAAAAAGTTGGCTGACAACAAGAAGAACCAATCAAACGTGCCTGTGACTGCGGTGAACAACCAGCTAAAGACCGACCCTGACTGTTCCGGCAGCGCGAGCGTATAAAAGACGAACGCGACGACGGCGATTGCCGATACGCCAAAAACGGGGTTGTGGATATCGAACCCGAAATTGCCCACCGACCCTTCGATGTTGTCCTGTCCGATATCATAGTCGGTTTCAATCGTACCGACCGCTCCTTCAGGCTCTGGTATGCCCTGCCCGGTGACCTCTGTCATGCAGCTTCCTTTTGTCGTTGGTTTCGCTAACGCTAACATAAGTTGCGTCGGAATGACAAACCGAACGCGTCGGGCGATGTTTGTGTGCGGGGGCCGCCGTGGTCACAGCGGCCCCCGCAAGACGGTCAAATCGTGGTTGCGGGTCGCTCTTGTTCAGCCCCAACCTGATGCTGCAATCCTTCTACGTTCGGTTCTGCGGTCGTTGGCATCCCGGCCTGAACACGGCGGCTGTCGTAGTAGATCGCCTTGATCAGCGAGACGGCCATCAGCACCATGACCACCGAAAACGGCAATGCGCCGATCACCATCGCGGTCTGGATCGCACCAATCCCGCCGATGATCAGCAACGCCGCCACAACAGCCCCCAGTGCGACACCCCAGAAAATGATGTGCGGACGTGCCTTTGGGCCTTCGTCACCTGCGGCGTTGATCGTGTTCACGATCAGAACGGCAGAATCGGCAGAGGTCACCAGATAGGTCATCAACAAGATCACGATGATCACCGCCATACCGTATTGCAGGATCGGGTTTCCGATCAGCGCATCGGTCATCGCAAAGATCTTGCCGCCATCGGTTGCGTTAAAGATCGCACCGCCCGCTTGCCCACTTTGTTCAAGGTCGATGGCGGTGCCACCGGCCCATGCAAACCAGACAAAACACATCAGCGACGGCACTAGGATCGCCCCCAGAACGAATTCGCGGATCGTGCGCCCCTTCGAGATACGCGCCAGAAACAGCCCGACGAACGGTGCGAAAGCAACCCACCACGCCCAGTAGAAAACCGTCCATCCCCCCTGCCAGCTCGCCAGCGCCGCACCGGTTTCCGTCCCGTCGTCACTGTAGACGGTCACCATCATGCCTGGCAGTGCGATCAGGTAATCCCAGATGCCGACGAAAAACGCCTGTGCACCAAAAAACGTCGCCCCGAAAATCATCAGGAACCCCAAAAGGAAGATCGACAGCACCATGTTGATGTTCGACAGCCACTTGATCCCCTTGCCCACGCCCGACAGGGCCGACAGCGTGGATGCACCCATGATGATAAAGATCGCGACCAGAATTCCCATGACCGATGGGGTCACAGCGCCTTCGGCATCGGTCTGCATCAGCCAGTCACCGAACCCGATCCGCGCCAACCCGTCGATAAACTGGTTCACACCGAAGCCCAGCGTCTGTGCCACACCCAGAATGGTGGCGACCACGGCCACGGCGTCAATCAGATGGCCCAGCGGTCCGGACAGGCGCGCGCCAAACAGGGGCGTCAGCGACGACCGGATCGTCAGCGGCAGCGACCGGCGATAGGCAAAGAACGCAAGCCCCAGACCCGCAATCGCATAGGCCGACCACGCCGTTAGACCCCAGTGCAGATAGGACCATTTGAACGCGTTCATGGCGTTATCGGCACCGGCTGCGGTTGCAGCGCCTGAAATGACGTCGGGGTTGGTGTTGAAATGATAGATCGGTTCGGCCACGGCCCACGTCAGCATGCCCACACCAATTCCGGCGCCGAACATCATGGAAAACCACGAAAAGTTATCAAATTCTGGCACATCGTCTGGCAGGCCCAGTTTCAAGCGGCCCGCGCTTGGCCAGACCGCCAGACCGACACAGACGACCACGAAAAACAGCATCACGCCGACATACCAGGTTGCAAAGTTGGTCAGGATGAAACTGTTGAAATCCCCCAGCACACGGCCTGCGTTTGCGGGAAACGCCACGGCCCAGATCACCAGTAATCCGATGATGATTTTCGACGACAGCGTCACATCCAGATTGAAACCCGAATAGAAACCGCGCTTGGCGACCTTGATCGGCAAATCGGTGAAAATTGGCTTAAGCGCCATTGGCGTTCCTCCTGTAGCCCGGGGCAACATGCACCGATTTTACGTCAAATATAGCTGTCGCTTCCACTTGCTGTGAGCGACATCGGACAGAGATCAGGCGTTTACATCGACAACGACACGTCCGCGCACCTGACCCTTCAGAATGTCTGCCCCCAACTGCGGCAGATCGGACAGCGTTGCGGGCTGGATCATCGCGTCCAGCTTTTCCAGCGGCAGATCCTTTGCAATGCGCTGCCATGCCCGCAGTCGGTTTTCATAGGGCTGCATCACGGAATCGATGCCCAGCAGGTTCACACCGCGCAGCAGGAACGGAATGACCGTTGCGGGCAGCCCCGCGCCGCCTGCCAGCCCGACAGCCGCAACCGATGCGCCGTATTGCATCTGGCCCAGCACGCGCGCCAGCATGTCACCGCCCACCGCGTCAATACAGCCGCCCCAGCGTTCGCCTTCCAGCGAGCGTTTGATCGTTTCGGCCAGTTCTGCGCGGTCGATGATTTCAGTGGCACCCAATCCGCGCAGATAATCCGCAGAGTCCGGCCTGCCGGTCACGGCCGCCACGTCATGCCCAAGATGCGACAGAATCGCTGTGGCGACCGATCCCACACCGCCCGATGCGCCCGTGACCAATACCGGGCCGTCCTTTATTCCGTGGTCTTCCAGCGCCATCACAGCCAGCATTGCCGTGAACCCGGCGGTGCCGATGGCCATGGCGTGCCGGGTATCCAGCCCGTCAGGCAGCGGCACCAGCCATTCCGCCTTGACCCGCGCTTTTTGCGCGTAACCGCCCCAATGCGCCTCTCCGACGCGCCAGCCGGTCAACACGACCCGGTCGCCCGGCTTATAACATTCGTGTTCGCTGGATTCGACAGTGCCTGCAAAATCGATCCCCGGAACATGGGGGTAATTGCGCACCAGCCCGCCGCCCGGCCCCAGACACAACCCGTCCTTGTAGTTCAGCGTTGAATATTCAACGGCGACCGTCACGTCGCCTGCGGGCAGATCATCCAGCGATAGCTGTTCCACCGCGGCATGCGTCTGCCCCTCTGCGTTTTTCTTGACCACAATCGCATCAAACATCGCATCGCTCCCTGACGTTGCGCGGCTGTTGCGCCACGCGTTGTTGTTGGTGTTCTTCAATGGCGCCGCACGACAGCGCGCGACGGAAAAAGGTGTGTCAGCCGGGCGCACCCGGAAACAGATCGTGATCGACCAATCCGAACAGATTGGCGTCGTAACTGTCATGGCCCGCTTTTGTCAGCGCGCCCATGACCATCGCGCGGTAATGGGTCTGCTGATTGAACATGTGCATGACGCAGACCGATCTGGGGGCGATCATGTCATCATGGCGGGTCAACGAATAGAACGCCATGTCACCGCTCAGATCGACGCTGGCCAAGGTATCGGCCCACATCCGCAGTCCGCCGTCGGTCCGAAACCGCGCGGTCCACCAGGCGGTTTTATCCGCCGTCATCGTCGCCGTGGCGTCCATTGCGGCATCTGGCACAGGCTGCGCGGCAAAGCGGTGCAACCACATCCGGTCAAGCCAGAGCAGGTGGTTCAGCGTGCCAAGGATCGATCCGTGCATCAGCCCCACATCGGCGTGCAGATCGGCGTCTGGTATCGCCTCAAGAACCGACCATAGGCTTTTGTTTTGCCACGCATTGTAACGGGCCATCATCCGGCAATAGGCGCGATCGATCATGCCATTCGACCTGTTGCGATCCATTGGTCTGGAATCGGGTTTGGCACCGCTGAAAGAGGCATGTCGGTGGACTGGTTCGGGCGTGATGCCATGGATGCTCCTTTTGCGGGCAAATTGATTGCAAAATGCGCGCCAATCCGGCGCCGTCGCTTGAATGATGGCCGATCCCTTACAATTTGACAAACCCCAAGAACGACAATTCAGGCGCATCCAGCGGCGGTGCGGCGCGAAACCCCGCAGGCCCCCGATGTCTCTTGCCGTTTCAGGGTCTAGGTTTTAGCGTCGCTTCAATTCAAAGGTTCAACAGGAGTTACCAAATGACTATCGCTCGACTTCTTGGCTCTGCCGCCCTTGTCGCCACTGCAACAACCGTTGCAGCGCAAGACAGTGACCTGCTTGTCTTCGATTATCCGGGTTTCGAAGTTCCGGAATTCCATCAAGCCTATATCGACACGCACGGCGACAGCCCGACCTTCAGCTTTTTCGGCGACGAAGACGAAGCGTTTCAGAAAATCCGGTCCGGTTTTCAGGCCGATGTCGCACACATCTGTGCAGGTTCTGTGACCAAATGGGCCGAAAGTGGCATTCTGGAAGAATGGGACACCAGCAGGATCGACGCGTGGGATGATCTGGACAGCAACCTGACCGGCGAAAACGTGGCTGCGGATGCCGGCGTTTACTTTGTCCCGACGGATTTTGGATCAACGGCCATCGCCTATAATCCTGAAGAGGTTCCTGCAGAAGACGTCGCATCGCTGAACGTGTTCCAGAACCCTGCCTATGCAGGACGGATGACGCTGCCTGACAACGTCGACGATGCCTATGCGCTGGCCTACCTCGCAACCGGTGTCGACAACTGGCAGAACGCCACCGACGCACAGTTCGAAGCAGCGTCTGACTGGCTGCGCGCAGTGCATCCGAACCTGCGGACCTATTGGACCGATCCGGCCGAACTGTCGCAGCTTTTGTCCTCTGGCGAAGTGCTGGTCAGCTGGGCATGGAACGAAACCTATCCCACAATGGTCGAAGAAGGCCGCCCGATCGCGTTTCAGCGTCAGGCTGCCGAAGGATCATCGCTTTGGCTGTGCGGCTATGTGAATTTGGAGGATGGACCCGGATCAGATGACAAGGCTTACGACTACATCAACGCGATGCTGGCCGATTCATCTGTCATGCCTTTGCTTGATGCAGGCTTTGGATCGTCCAACAAGGTCGCATTGAACGCACAGGTCAGCGAAGAAGACCTTGCCGCGTCTGGTCTGGAAGAAATCTCTGTCCCGGTTCTGGCCCAACTGCCGATGAGCAATGAAATGCGCGAACGTCAGGCGGAAACGTTCGAGCTGATCAAGGCCGGGTTCTGATC
This sequence comes from Loktanella sp. SALINAS62, assembly GCF_018263905.1. Taxonomy (GTDB): domain Bacteria; phylum Pseudomonadota; class Alphaproteobacteria; order Rhodobacterales; family Rhodobacteraceae; genus Loktanella. The sequence goes on from NZ_JAAFZU010000055.1 coordinate 17,744, forward strand.
CACGCGGGATACATCAAAACGCGGGGCGGTCCAGTGGGCCGCCCTTTTGCGTAGATTTGCTAAAATAGAGTCGTCATCGGAACAATAACGGGCAAAACTGCTTTGGTCCCCCGAACAATCAAAGGACAACCCTATGGACATCCTCAATATCCTGATCGCGCTCGTATCCATCGGGTTCGGTGCGATTGGCTGGCTGGCGCCACGCTACACGATGGACGTGCTGGAAACCGCCACCAAAAACAACAGCACCATGGGCCTGTCCGAAGTGCGCGCAGCGTCCGGTGCGTTGTTCGTGGGGCTGGGGGTCGGTGCGCTGCTGACGGGTCTGCCGGGCGCCTATGCCGCCATCGGTTTTGCATGGACGGGCGGCGCGGTCGGTCGGATGACATCCATCATTCTGGACGGCCCCAGCAAGAACAAATGGATTTTCTTCGCGGTAGAAGCTGTGGTCGGCGTGACGGCCATTATCATCAACCTGTGAACCCCGCTGGTCTTGGTCGGCAGGACTGGTTAGACAGTCCGCCATAAACCGACGGCTAAGGGACAGGCATGGCGATCATATTCCGGTGGCTACTACGCTTGACGACAGCGCTGTTTGTGCTGAGCGTGGCGACCGTGACGCTTGTGTGGTATTTTGCGTCCCGCTCCTTGCCCGATCATGACGGAACCTTTGTCGTGCAGGGCGTGTCAGCGCCGGTTGAAGTCGTGCGCGACAACGCCGCCGTGCCCCATATTTTTGGCGAAACCGATGCCGACACATATTTTGCGCTGGGATATGTCCACGCGCAGGACCGGCTATGGCAGATGACGATGTTGCGGCGGACCGCACAGGGCCGCCTGTCGGAATTGTTCGGCCAGCGCACCGTCAGCATCGACAACCTGATACGGCGGCTTGATCTTTACGGTCTTGCGGTGTCGTCGGTCGCGGCCCAGGACACCGCGACACGGACCGCACTTGATGCCTATGCTGACGGTGTGAACGCGTGGCTGGATGAAATCAACGCGGGATCACGCGGGCGGGGTGCGCCTGAAATGTGGGTGTTCAACCATGCTGTCGCACCCTGGCAGCCTGCTGACAGCATCGCGATCCTGAAAATCATGGCGCTGCAACTGTCCGGTCAAGCCGATTACGAGGTGCTGCGCGCGCGCACATCGCTGATGGTGTCGCCCGAGCGGCTGCAAGATATATTGCCCGACGATCCGTCATCCGGCATCGCGGCACTGCCCGAATACAGCGCGATGATCGACGATGTGCCGCGCTATACCGCCAGCGCCGACACGTTGGACCCCGCCCTGTCGCCGCTGAAATCACATGAATTGTCGGGCGCATCGAACGCATGGGCCGCCGGTCTGTCGCGGTCGGCGGCGGGATCGACCTTGCTGGCGAACGATCCGCATCTGGGACTGACCGCGCCGACGATCTGGTATCTGACACGCTTGCAGCTGCAATCGGGCGACGTCATCGGGGCGACCATTCCCGGTTTGCCTGTCGTGCTGACCGGGCGCAGTTCCGATATCGGCTGGGGGGTCACGACGGCCTACGTCGACGATCAGGATGTGCATCTGGAACAAGTGAATCCCGACAATCCAAATCAGTACCGCACACCCGACGGCTGGGCCGATTTCAGAACCCGTGAAAGCATCGTCCGGATCAAGGACGCCCCCGCGATCACGCTGAAACTGCGCTGGACTGAAAATGGCCCCGTCCTGCCCGGCGATGTGTTCGATCTGGGCGCGGTTACCCCCGCCGGTCATGTGGCGGCGTTGTCGTGGACAGCACTATCCGGCGAAGATACCTCTGTCACCGCTGCTATGCGCATGATGGCCGCGCGCACGGTCGAAGGCGCGATCGACGCGGCAGAAGGCTATCTGGCACCCGCACAGAACCTGACGTTGGCAGACCGGACCGATGTGGCGCTGAAAACCATCGGTGCGATCCCGCGCCGCGATCCGATGCACCGCAGTCAGGGCCGAATGCCCAGTTATGGCTATGTTGCCGAAAACCGTTGGCAGGGCCGCATGCCCTATGCAGACAACCCCGAATTCATCGCCCCCGAAGGCGGTATTCTTGGCAATACCAACAACAAGACCGTCGACCGCCCCTTTCCCAATCATGTCAGTTTCAAATGGGGCGATACGCAGCGCATCAACCGCTGGCGACGCCTGATGCAAAGCCGTCAGGTCCACACGCGCGACAGCTTCATCGAGGCACAGCTTGACACCGTCAGTTTCACCGCCCGCTCTTTGCTTCCGCTGATCGGGGCGGATTTGTGGTTCACCGGCGAGGCCGCCCCCGACGGAACACCCCAGCGCCGTCGTCAGATCGCACTTGAGCTGCTGGCCAACTGGAACGGCGAGATGAATGAACATCTGCCCGAACCCTTGATCTATGCCGCGTGGTTGCGCGCGCTGCAGACCCGCCTGATCCAGGACGACCTTGGGCCGCTGGAAACCCAATATACGCATCCCGATCCGGTCTTTATCGAACGCGTATTCCGCGACGTGGATGGCGCATCGGTCTGGTGTGACGTGATTCAATCCGCCCCGACAGAAACCTGCACCGATATCGCAAGGATGGCGCTGGACGACGCATTGCAATGGATCGACGAATCCTTTGGCAAAAACCTGGAAACATTGCGCTGGGGCGACATGCATCAGGCGACCCACGATCATCCCGTGCTGGGCGACGTGCCGGTGCTGCAATGGTTCGTCAACATCCGTCAGTCCACATCGGGCGGTGACAATACACTGATGCGTGGCCGCACCGCAGGCGAAGGCCCCAACCCGTTCCGCAATGTCCATGCCGCAGGTTATCGTGGGGTTTACGATTTCGCGGACCCGGACAGTTCGGTCTTTGTGACTGCCACCGGACAATCAGGCCATTTTCTGTCGCGCTACTACGACAATCTGGGCGAGCTGTGGCGCCGTGGCGAATACATCCCGATGTCGCTTGACCCTGATCTGGCCCGCGCGGCGGCCTTGGGCGTCATGATGCTGCAACCGCAGGAAAGCGAGTAGCCGCGCGCATTAATACATCGCTAACGATTGCGCATTAGCATCCCGCGATGCGCAGGCACTTGGAAAAAAACTTTCTGTTTGTTGCCCGGTGGTTGGCCCCCACCGGCGGTTATGACATCGCGCTGAAATCCATCCTGATCTCGATTCTGATCCATGCCGCATCCTTGGCTACGGAATTTCTGCTGTTTGGAACGATCATTTACGCATTCTGGCCACGACTGGCGTTGACCGTCATCACCAGTCTGCCGTTTGTAGTGTTTGCGCTATGCGGGTTTGCCGTCGCAGTGCAAAGCCGTCAGCGGTTGCGCGAACTGGCGGATTCGGATGCGCTGACCGGCCTGTCGAACAGGCGCGCGTTTCTATCTGCCATGGCAGACGAAGCCAAACGCAACAGGTCAGGATACTTGTTGTTGCTGGACGGCGACGCGTTCAAGTTGATCAACGACACACTGGGCCATGCGACAGGTGACCGCGCGCTACAGGCGATTGCAGCCCAGCTTGCCCCATTGATTTCGCCAGATCTGACCGTGGCGCGACTGGGCGGCGACGAATTCGGGATTCTTTTGACAGGCGACGATCCAGACAGCCAGCTTGCGCGCGTAGAACAGTTGATTTGCGGCGGTGTCGGATTCAACCAGATGGATGGTGGTCAGGATTTGGTCGTCTTTCTGTCGGCAGGGGCCGCGGCGTTTGTCCCTGCCCGACCATCTGCGCTGACCATGCGCGAAGCCGACAAGGCGCTTTATGCGGCAAAAAAGCTGGGCGGCGCACGACTGATGCTGGCAGACTGCAGCATGCAGATCGCACGCTCTGCCTGACTGCCAACCGTCCCCACAGATGAAAAAAGGCGCCGCACAATGCGCGACGCCCTTAAATTCGACGGGTAAAGCTGAATCAGCCGCGCGCGTTCGCGACCAGCTTCCACACAGCGGGCACCAACAGTGCGGCCAGCACCAGTTTGACTGCGTCACCGATCAGGAAAGGTGTCAGACCCCATGCCACGATCGGCTGGTCCCAGCCATAAAGCACGCCCAACCACAACACACCCGGCACGTAGATCGCCACGTTGCCGGCGACCAGTGCAGCCACCATGCCTTTGACAGAGCGGTCGTAACCGGCGCGCGCCGCCAGACCCAGAATCATCGTCGCAATCACGTAGCCGACCAAATAGCCGCCGGTGCCGCCCATCATATAGGTCAGACCGGATGCATCCGCGCCGGTGCCTGCAAAGACATCCAGACCGATGGCGCCCAGAATCATGTAACCCATGATCGTCACAAGACCCAGACGCGGGCCGTAAGCGGCGCCCAACGTGAGCACGGCAAACGTCCCCATGGTGATCGGCACTGGCCACATCGGCACGCTGATCTTGGCTGCGATGGCCAGAATTGCGATGCCTGCGACGACCATCGCCGCCTGTTTCATCCGCAGTGCTGTGCCTTCGGTCGCGCCAAAGGTTTCGCCCAGCACCTTGTCCGTCATTGTCAGCGCCATGCGCCTTCCTCCTGTTCGATATGGTTTGACTATGTTTGACCCAGCGATCGCAAAGTCGCAAGGCCTCAGCGCCGTGTATAAAGGCTGGTCATCGTGTAATCCTTGGCCGGGCCAGTGACCGTCCAGACCGCACGCCAGACCGGCCAATCGCGAAAATCATAAGTCACACGATAATAATCTTGACCGCATGGGTGATCTGTTCCCGCCGCCTGCCCCGTCGGGACAAAACTGTGAAAGTCGCGCCCGTCGTCGAACTTCACCAACACGCGGTCTGACGTAAACTGCCACACATACGCCCGGCTTGCGCGAAACGTGCCACCCGCGTCCAGCGTCAGTGTCCCGTCTTCGCGGTACTGCAGCCCCGCCGCAGCCTGGGGTGTCAGATCTGCAAGACCGTCGAACTGCCCCGACTGCGCCCCGTGCCGATCCACGATCCGGCGCGTGATCTGCCATGTCCCTGCAAAATCGGCTTGCCCCAGCGTCATCGCTTACCTTTCCATTCCCGACGCCCCGCAGTATGACGCGCGCGATCCTGCTGCCAACCCGAAAGGCCCGCCCCTATGATCCCGCGCTATTCCCGTCCCGATATGGTTGCCATCTGGGAACCCGCCACGAAATACCGAATCTGGTATGAAATCGAGGCACATGCCTGTGACGCGATGGCCGATCTGGGTGTCATCCCCCGCGCCAATGCCGACGCGGTCTGGAAAGCCCGCGACGTGACATTCGACGTCGCCCGCATCGACGAGATCGAGGCCGTCACGAAACACGACGTCATCGCATTCCTGACCCATCTGGCCGAACACATCGGGGCCGAAGACGCGCGGTTCGTCCATCAGGGCATGACATCGTCGGACGTGCTGGACACCACGCTGAACGTTCAGTTGACCCGCGCCGCCGATCTGCTGCTGGACGGTATGGACCGGGTGTTGGCCGCGCTGAAATCGCGCGCGGTGGAACACAAGGATACGGTGCGGATCGGGCGGTCGCACGGGATTCACGCTGAACCCACGACGATGGGCCTGACCTTTGCCCGCTTTTACGCCGAAATGGACCGCGGGCGCAGCCGTCTTGTCGCCGCACGCGCTGAAATCGCCACTGGCGCGATTTCCGGTGCGGTCGGCACGTTTGCCAATATCGACCCCGCCGTCGAAGAACACGTCTGCGCCAAGATGGGCCTGACGCCGGAACCGATCAGCACGCAGGTCATCCCCCGCGACCGTCACGCCATGTTCTTTGCCACGCTGGGCGTCATTGCATCCAGCATCGAAAACATCGCCACCGAAGTGCGTCATATGCAGCGGACCGAAGTGCTGGAAGCCGAAGAGTTTTTCTCCAAGGGGCAAAAAGGCAGCTCTGCCATGCCGCACAAGCGCAACCCGGTGCTGACCGAAAACCTGACAGGCTTGGCCCGTCTGGTGCGCATGTCAGTGACACCGGCACTGGAAAACGTGACGCTGTGGCACGAACGCGATATCAGCCATTCATCCGTCGAACGCGCCATCGGGCCGGACACGACAATCACGCTGGATTTCGCGCTGCACCGTCTGGCGGGCCTGATTGAAAAACTGGTGATTTATCCGCAGAACATGCTGGATAACATGAACAAATTCCGTGGCCTTGTCATGTCGCAGCGAGTCTTGCTGGCCCTGACGCAGGCCGGCACCAGCCGCGAGGACGCTTACCGCCTTGTGCAGCGCAACGCGATGAAAGTCTGGGAAGAAGGCCGTGATTTCCAGACCGAATTGCTGGCTGACCCAGAGGTAACTCAGGTTCTATCCGAACAAGAGATCCGCGACAAATTCGACCTTGGTTATCACACCAAACACGTCGATACGATCTTTGCCCGCGTCTTTGGCAAGGGCTGATCGGTCGCAGGTGACGTAAGGTCAAACAGGTGGTATCTTTCCGGAACATTCAACCGGAAAGGAACCACGATGCTTGCACGACTTATGATCCTTGCCACGCTTTTGGTGACCCCGGCGGCTGCGGTCGCAGCGGGCTGCAGCAGCAGCCAGACCGCCATGACCTGTCCCGAAGGCGCAACAATTGACCACGAAACCGGAACCTGCGTCCCGGTTTCCACGAGCTGACGACCTGATATTGCGTGAACGCACCGGACCGCTTTACGGTGCGTTCACGTTTTGCCCCTTAGGCTGGGGTCATGCGCCATGATCCTGACATCAGCCCCAATTTGCCCCCGATCCCGCACCTGACACGGCGCAGGAAGGCCGCGATCATTGTTCACTTGCTGATTAGCGACGGTGGCAAACTGTCGTTGTCCGACCTTCCCGCGCGCATTCAGGAAGATTTGACTGCCGAACTGGGGCATATACGGCTGGTCGACCGGGACACGGTCAACGCGGTTGCCGCTGAATTCGCTGATCTGCTGGATGCCGTGGGGCTTAGCGCGCCCGGCGGCGTGATCGCCGCACTTGATGCCCTGTCGGATCAGCTGTCCCCGGATATCGCCACCCGCATCCGCGACCGTGTGACAGGCAGGCAGGAAACCGATCCCTGGGTCCGACTTAAAAATCTGGATAACGACACAATTCTGCGCGTGCTGACATCCGAAGGCCTGCAAATCGGTGCTGTGTTGCTGGCCAAGATGCCGGTTGCGCGTGCCGCTGATCTTTTGGGCAAATTGCCCGGTGATCGCGCCCGTGCGCTGGCGGTGGGCATAAAACAGACGGAACATATCGCGCCTGCCACCGTCACCCGGATCGGACACGCCCTGATCAATAGCTACAGCACCGTGACCGTAACCGCCTTTGCCGCGCCACCCGACCGCCGGATGGGTGCGATCCTGAACAACAGCCCCAGCGTCACGCGCGACGCCTTGCTGGACGGATTGGATAACGATGACAAACTGTTTGCGGCAGATATCCGCAAATCCATCTTTACCTTCAATGACATCCCAACCCGGATAAAGCCTGCGGATATTCCCATGTGCCTGCGCGATGTGGACCCCGCCGAACTGGCCGCGGCAATGTTTTTTGCCACGCAACAGGCTGGCCCGGCGGCCGCAGTTGCTGAATTTATTCTGGGAAGCCTGTCGCAACGCATGGCTGGCCAGATCCGCGACACGATGGAAGAAACCGGCGAAATCACCCCTGACGTGGGGGATGCTGCCATGAATGCCGTCAGCGCGGCGATCAGGGCGCAGGCCGACGATGGCCGCATCACGATGATCCCGTCCGAACCTGCCTAACCCCTTTTCAAAACGGGGGTTGCCGTCTAACCACACGGGATGACCGACCCAACCACCCACGGCAGTTTGAGCGAAAAACTGCAGGACGCCGCGCTGCGCAGTGTTCTGGCTGGCGCGATGCGGCTGCCGTATGAACGCCGTGTGCCACTGATGGGGCGGCTGGTCAGCCGCGCGTTGGGGCCACTGGCGGGATACAAACGGCGCGCCATGCGCAACCTTGCCATGATCCGGCCCGACCTTTCGGCCCAGAATCGCACCCGGATCGCTGACATGGTCTGCGATAATTTTGGCCGCACGCTGATTGAAAACTATTCCCATACGGAACTGGCCGCCCGATTGCAGAACACACGCCCCACGGGGGACGGTGTCGATGCGGTTGCGCAGGCCGCATCAGACGGGCGCCCGATCATTTTCGTGACCGGGCATTTTGGCAATTTCGAAGCGCCCCGGCACGTCCTGACGCAATCAGGCCTGACCATCGGCGGGTTGTATCGCCCGATGTCAAACGGCTACGTCGATGCCCATTACCGCAAGACGATGACCAGTTGGGGCGGCCCGGTGTTTGCCCAAGGCAAGCGCGGCACCATGGGTTTTGCCCGCCATATCAAGACCGGCGGCATGGGCACATTGCTGTTTGACGTCCACGTGACCGAAGGCACCGCAATCCCATTTCTGGGACATGACGCGCTGACGTCGCTGTCGGCAGCGGACATGGCATTGCGGTTCGATGCTTTGCTCGTGCCCTATTTCGGCATCCGGCAACCCGACGGTCTGTCATTCAAGGTCGAAGTCGATGCACCCATCCCCCATGACGCACCCCTCGCCATGATGCAGCGCGCGACCTACAGCCTTGAACAGCGGATTGCACGCCACCCGGGCCAGTGGTTTTGGGTCCATCGTCGCTGGAAACCCGGCCCTTAGGGCAGTTTCACCGCACCCAAAATCGGCCCGTCCGTTCCATCCTGCACGATCACCACGATCGGACCGGCGCGTTCCAGCGGCACCGACATATCCAAAGCGTCGGCAGTCATCCAATCCCCGGCAACGGTCCAATCGGTCACCACATTGCGGTATTCGATCGTTTTTCCGGCGTTTTCACCGCGCGTGATGTCACGCGTGACGGACGGTTCCAATGTCACGATCTGCACCGTGGCGCGGTCCGGCACCGCCCCTTCAGCGTGGGCCGCGATGAATAGCCCGTCACCGCGCCAGACGGCATCGACCACAACGGGATATGGCGTTGCCTGATGGCGCGCCAGATGCATCATCACATCTGCCGTATCGCTGCCGACCACGTCTTCGGTGCCCGCAATCACCATCTGCGGTGTATAAAGGTTCGGCGCATTCCATTTGTGCGCATAGCCGCGCTGCCGGTCGGTAAAGGCGGGTTGCGCCAGATCGTCCGCCCAACCGATATAATCCCAGTAATCAACGTGCAGGGCCAATGCGATAACCCCGTCGTGATCGGCAAGCTGCGCCAACAGGTGATCGGCGGGCGGGCAGCTGGAACATCCCTGAGAGGTATAGAGTTCAACCACCGTTCCGGTATGCTGGGCCGTCGCGGCCCCGGCAAACCCGATGCTGCATGCTAGAACGGCAAGTGTGTGACGCATCATCCGGCTCCATCTGGGATCGTGGACGGGGTAACGCCTCTGCCTTGAAATAACCAATCAACCAATTGCGACGTTCGCAAAGACACCGTTTTGCGCGACCTTCGGGTCACAGTTCACTTTCTGTATGCCAATGTATACAAAAATGCGTGCAGGCACTTGATCCCCCGGCTCGCCTGCTGCAAAACCCGAACTAAGTATTGCATCAAACGCAAATTCTGGAAGGGACATCATGACCGTCACCGTCGGCACAGATACCGCAAAGACCCGCAAGACATTGACCGTGGGCGACCGTTCGGTCGATTATTATTCCATCGACGCCGCGACAGACGCGGGGCTTGGCGATTTTTCCAAGCTTCCCGCAGCGCTGAAGGTCGTGTTGGAAAACATGCTGCGGTTCGAGGACGGCAAGACCGTCACGACCGATGATATCAAGGCATTTGCCACATGGGCCGAACAGGGCGGCAAGAACCCGATTGAAATTGCCTATCGCCCTGCCCGCGTATTGATGCAGGATTTCACAGGCGTGCCTGCCGTCGTCGACCTTGCCGCGATGCGCGACGGGATCGTCGCACTGGGCGGTGATGCACAGCAGATCAACCCGCTGAACCCTGTCGATCTGGTGATCGACCATTCGGTGATGATCGACGAATTCGGCAACCCCCGCGCGTTTCAGATGAACGTGGACCGCGAATACGAACGGAACATGGAACGCTATCAGTTCCTGAAATGGGGCCAAAAGGCGTTTAACAACTTTCGCGTTGTGCCGCCGGGCACCGGGATCTGCCATCAGGTCAACCTTGAATATCTGGCGCAGACCGTCTGGACCGACACCGATCAGCACGGCACCGAAATCGCCTATCCTGACACGCTGGTCGGCACCGACAGCCACACCACGATGGTCAATGGTCTGGCCGTTCTGGGCTGGGGCGTCGGCGGGATCGAAGCAGAAGCCGCGATGCTGGGCCAGCCTGTGTCCATGCTGATCCCCGAAGTCGTCGGTTTCAAACTGACCGGAGAGATGACCGAAGGCACCACCGCGACCGATCTGGTGCTGAAAGTCGTCGAAATGCTGCGCGAAAAGGGCGTGGTCGGCAAATTCGTGGAATTCTACGGCCCCGGTCTGGACAACCTGCCTCTGGCGGACCGCGCCACCATCGGCAACATGGCACCCGAATATGGGGCGACCTGCGGTTATTTCCCGATCGACAACGAAACGCTGAAATACCTGCGCCTGACGGGCCGTGAAGAAGACCGTATCGCGCTGGTCGAAGCCTACGCCAAGGAAAACGGGTTCTGGCGGCACGCCGATTACGACCCTGTCTATACCGACACGCTGGCACTGGATATGGGCACCGTCGTGCCCGCGATTTCTGGCCCCAAGCGTCCGCAGGACCACATCAATCTGGACCTGGCAGCCGGCGCGTTCGGGGAATACGTCAAAGGCATACGCAGCGGCAAGGACGCCACCGTCACGTCCGAAATTCGCTGGGAAGGCGAAGGCGGTCAGCCCGAACCCCAAAACATCCCCGGCGACGAAGGCCACCATTCGCGCGGCTACGTCAACAACCCACATGGCGAAAACTACCAGATCCACGACGGCAGTATCGTGATCGCGTCGATCACGTCCTGCACCAACACGTCGAACCCTTATGTGATGATCGGCGCGGGTCTGGTGGCCCGCAAGGCACGCGCATTGGGCCTGACCCGCAAACCGTGGGTCAAAACCTCGCTTGCGCCGGGATCGCAGGTCGTGTCCGCCTATCTGGAAGCGGCGGGCCTCCAAGAAGATCTGGATGCGCTGGATTTCGATCTGGTCGGCTACGGCTGCACCACCTGCATCGGTAACTCTGGCCCGCTGGAACCCGAAATCAGCAAGGCGATCAACGATTACGACATCATCGGCGTGTCGGTCCTGTCCGGCAACCGCAACTTTGAAGGTCGGATCAGCCCCGATGTGCGCGCCAACTATCTTGCGTCGCCACCGCTGGTTGTCGCCTATGCGCTGGTCGGTGACATGAACGTCGACATCACGCGCGACAGCCTGGGCAAGGACAAGGACGGCAACGATGTCTATCTCAAAGACATCTGGCCCAGCCAAAAGGAGATCGCAGAGCTGGTCGAAAAGACCGTCACCCGCGAAGCGTTCCAGTCCAAATACGCCGACGTGTTCAAGGGCGATGAAAAATGGCAGGCCGTCGAGGTGACGGACAGTGAAACCTACAACTGGCCGCCGCAATCGACCTATGTGCAGAACCCGCCCTATTTCCAGGGCATGTCCAAAGACGCCGGCCGCATCGCGGACGTCAAGGACGCCAAGGTGCTGGCATTGCTGGGCGACATGGTCACGACCGACCACATCAGTCCCGCCGGATCGTTCAAGGAAAGCAGCCCCGCAGGCCAGTATCTGATCGAACGTCAGGTGCCGGTGCGCGAATTCAACTCTTACGGATCGCGGCGCGGCAACCACGAGGTGATGATGCGCGGCACATTCGCCAACATCCGTATCCGGAACGAAATGCTGGACGGTGTCGAAGGCGGCTATACCAAAGGGCCCGACGGCGCGCAGACCTCTATCTTTGATGCGGCGATGGCCTATCAGGATCAGGGCAACCCGCTGGTGGTGATTGCGGGCGAACAATACGGGGCCGGGTCCAGCCGCGACTGGGCGGCCAAGGGCACCGCACTTTTGGGCGTCAAGGCGGTCATCGCTGAAAACTTTGAACGCATCCACCGGTCCAACCTTGTGGGATTTGGCGTGGTGCCGTTCGAATTCACCGGCGGCGACACCCGCACGACGCTGAACCTGACCGGCGAAGAAACCGTTACCATCGAAGGTTTGGCCGACGTCAAGCCGCAGCAGGTCTGCACCGCGCAGATTACCTATGCCGATGGCACGACCAAGGACATCCAGATCAAGTGCCGTATCGATACGGCGATCGAGATCGAATACGTCGAACACGGCGGCGTACTGCACTATGTGCTGCGCAACCTTGCCAAGGTCGCCTGATCCGTCAGACCTGTGACATTGAAAAGGGCCGCGCAGTCATGCGCGGCCCTTTTGACGTGTACCGACATCAACGGTTTGATCCCGGCCCATGACATTGGGTCAAGCCGACGCACAGATGCAGCCGCTGCCGATAGACCGCGTTGTCAAAAAAATTGCCACGAACCACGCTAGCGGGGCTGCTAACCGTCAGTTGCCGCGTTCAGCATCGGCACAAACCGCTGCTCATAATCGGACCCGATCAACGGGCCGATAAAGCGGAACAGGACGGTGCCGTCCGCGCCCACGATGAATGTTTCGGGTGGCGCGGTGACGCCCCAGTCAATCGCCCGCCGTCCGCGCGGATCGAACCCGGTGGCAAAGAACGGGTCGCCTTCGTCAGCCAGATAGCTTGCAGCATCGTCGGCCATGTCACGAAAATTGATGCCCGCGACCCGGTATCCGGCGTCCGACAGTGCTTGCAATGTCGGATGTTCGGCGCGGCACGGCGGGCACCAGCTGGCCCAGAAATTCACGATGGTCACGTCACCCGCAGCCAGATTGGCGCCCGTCAACAGTTCAGTGCCGGGGACCGATTCGTCAGGGACCAGCGGCGCAGGCTGACCGATAAAGGTCGATGGGATCTCTCCGGCGTTGTCACGCATCAACCCGCCGTAGAACAACGCCGCCAGCCCCGCGAAAATCACGGGTGGCACGATCATCAGGGGCGACAGCTTAGCCACGTTCGATCTCCTGCAATTGGCGTTTGATCCGGCGCGACCGCAGAACGGTCAGCCCGATGATCGCCGCCAGCAGGACCAGACTGGCCACATAGGACGACACCACATAGATGGCATAGCTTCCCAATTCAGGCACGTGCAGCCCTCGCAGCTAGGGCGCGGATACGGCGGACGCGGATTTCAGTGCGGGTTCGCATCAGCACAAGCGCGATGAACAGCACGCCAAAGCCCACCATACAGGCGACCAGCGGCCAGAAATACACATCCGAAATGGTGCGCCCACCGGTGACGACAGGCACGGACGTCCCCTGATGCAGGCCCTGATTCCAGAACCGGACCGCATAGCGCGACAAAATGGCGAAAATCGACCCGACGATGCACAGCACCGATGTCAGATCGGCAGCCGTATCGGGATCGTCAATCGCTTCCCACAGGGCGATGTAGCCCAGATAGAACAGGAACAGGATCATGAAACTGGTCAGGCGCGGGTCCCAGACCCAATAGGTGCCCCATGTGGGCATCCCCCAGATCGCACCGGTGACCAGTGCAATCACGGTCATCACCATGCCCACGGGGGCCGCCGCACGGGCCGCCAGCGCGCTGACATGATGGCGGCGGATCACCCAGATCAGCGATGCGACCAGCATCATGAACCATGCGTTGATCGCCATCAGCGCCGCAGGCACGTGCAGATAAATGATTTTGACGGTCGATCCGAACTTGTCCGCCTCTGGGGTCAGGAAAAAACCCCAGAACAGACCGCCCAGCGTCAGCACGCCCGCAATACCAAAGGCCCACGGCACGACCGGGGCCGTCCATTCCATGAACCGTTTCGGATTGGCATATTCCCATATCGACATGTGATTTTCCTAAAGGCAGCGGCGCGCGCTCTCAATCCCTATTCACCGCAGATTGATCCGCAAAGTGGCCGCCGTGGCAAAGGGTAGCAAGGCCAGACACCCCAGTGTGATCGCGCCGGACAGCATCAGGGGGGCGATGGCACCGGTGGCATCGGCACCACGGCGCACCGCCTCGGCACCAAAGATGAGTGTCGGGATATAAAGCGGTAGCACCAAAAGCGACAGCAGCAGACCGCCCCTGCGCAGACCAACCGTCAGCGCCGCCCCGAATGTGCCGATCATCGACAGCGCAGGCGTGCCAAGCGCGAGCGACGCCAGCAGCCACAGATAAGCCTCTGGTGCCATGTTCAGAAAAAACCCAAGCAAGGGTGCCGCAAAGGTCAGCGGCAACCCGGTCGTGATCCAGTGCGACACGGCCTTGACCAGTGCCACGCCTTCCAGCGGGATCGGTGCGGTGGCCAGCAACGGCAGCGATCCGTCCTCGAAATCCAGCGCAAAGATTCGGTCCAGCGACAACAGGGCCGCCAGCAACGCCGCAACCCACAAAATACCGGGCGCGATGGGGGTCAAAACGGCGCGGTCGGGGCCCACGCCAAAGGGCACCAGCACGACGACAATCAAAAAAAACGCAAGTCCCAGCCCGAACCCACCGCCCGCACGGATAGACAACCGCAGATCACGCAGCAACAGGGCAATCACAAAAACGCCTCGTCCGACCCGCCGTCCGCATCCGCGGCCGCGATATGCGGTGTCAGGTCCAGCGTCGGCGCATCCAATCCCAGATCGATGTGTGTGGCGATGACGGCACAGCCACCCTGCCCCAGATGATGATCGCGCATCCAGTCCGCAAACATCCGCACCGAAAATCCGTCAAGGCTGACCGTCGGTTCGTCCAGAAACAGCACACGACGTCCGATAACCGCCAGCCGGGCCAGACCGACGCGCCGTTTTTGTCCCGCCGAAAGCGTGCCCGCCATCCGGTCGCGCAGATCACCCAGATCGAACGTGTCATAGGCACTGTCTGGCACGCTACGGCCATGGACCTGCGCCCAGAATGTCAGGTTTTCGCGGACCGTCAGCGCCAATTTGATCCCATCGGCGTGGCTGGCATATGCGCCCGCCCCTTCGGCATAATCATAGGTACCGGACAAAGCGGGTTGCAGGCCCGCCAAGGTTCGCAGCAGGGTGGTTTTGCCCACACCGTTGGGGCCACGCAGGATCAGTGCGTCCCCCGGCTGCAAGGTAAAGCTGATACGTTCCAGTACGGGCACACCGCCACGCGCGCAGCGCAGGTCCGTGACCTGCAGCATCGCGGTCAGACCGGGATCAGCGCAAGGGCGACGCGACGCCCTTCGCTTAGCAGCACGTTGAACGTGCGGCACGCGGCAGGCGATGCCATGACATCAATGCCGATGCCCGCCTCTTCCAATGCGGTGCGGAATGCCTTGGGCGCATGTGCAACCTCTGCCCCGGTGCCGACGAACAGCACGTCGATGCTGTCCGCCTGTTCCAGCAGCATGTCGATATCGTCGAACCCGCCCCATGTGGCGATACCCGATGGCAAAACCGTCACTGGACCTTCGATCACCTGTCCGCCGATCCGGAAAAACCCCGGGCCGTAGCCATCGATCGGCTTGGATTTGTCATATGTGATTTCGGTCAGGCGCATCAGTTATCCTCGGCGTCGGCGTAACGCCCTCCGGTTGCGGGATTCTTTTTCGACCAGTCGCGTTTGACGCCCAGCATCAACACGACGTTCTTGGCAATATAGACCGACGAATAGGTGCCGACAACGATACCCCATGTGATGGCAAAGACGAAACCGCGGATCACGTCACCACCCAGCGCCAGCAAAGCCAGCAGCGCCAGCAACGTCGTGCCTGACGTCATCATGGTCCGGCTGAGCGTTTCGTTGGCGGATATGTTCAACACGTCGACCAGCGGCATGACCTTGTATTTGCGCAGGTTTTCGCGGACGCGGTCAAATACGACCACGGTATCGTTGATGGAATAGCCCACGATCGTCAAAAGTGCCGCAATGATGGCAAGGTCGAACCGGATCTGCAGCAACGAGAACAACCCGATTGTCAGGCCGATATCATGCACCAAGGCCACGATGCCACCGACAGCGAACTGCCATTCGAACCGCAGCCAGACATAGATGATGATCGCAGTCAGCGCCCCCAGCACGGCAAGGATCGCGGACCGGATCAATTCGCCCGACACGGTTGGCCCCACGCTTTCGACAGAGGTAAATTCGATATCGGGCGCGACCTGTTGCAGCGCGATGCGGATGGTATCGATGGTTTCCGCTGTCACGCTTTCCGCACCGTCCTGGGCCTGAATACGGACCGACGCTACGTTCTGGTCGTCCCGAAATCCGGGGTCGTACACTTCTGTAATGCTGACGTCGCCCAGTTCCAGCGCATCCAGCGTACTGCGATAGGCGCTGACATCGACCATTTGCGTGCTTTCGGTGCGGATCGTCGTCCCGCCGCGAAAGTCGATACCATAGTTCAGACCGAACATCAGATAAACCACAACGGACGCGGCCAGCATCACCAGACTGCCACCAAAGGTGACACCCGCGTACTTGAAAAAGTTGATGTTCGTATTGTCGGGGATCAGGCGCATACGCATGGAATCAGACCTCGATTGTCTTGGGACGCTTGCGCGAGAACCACAGCACGATTAGCGCGCGTGTGACGAAAATCGCGGTGAATACGGACGTGACGATCCCCAGACCCAGGGTCACGGCAAAGCCGCGCACCGGACCAGACCCCAGCCAGTACAGGATGCCCGCCGTGATCAGGGTCGTGATGTTGGCATCGATAATTGCGGACAGCGCCCGTTCATACCCCAGTTCAATCGCGCGGGCGGGGCCTTTGGCTGTTTTCAGCTCTTCGCGGATGCGTTCGAAAACCAGCACGTTGGCGTCGACCGCCATGCCGACCGTCAACACGATCCCTGCGATCCCCGGCAACGTCAGGGTCGCGCCGATCAGCGACAGGATGCCAAATATCAGCGCAAGGTTCACGACCAGCGCGATGTTTGCAAAAATGCCGAACAGGCCATAGGTCAAGCCCATGAACACAACGACCAGCAATCCGCCGACCACGGCCGCGCGTTTCCCTGCGTCGATGCTATCCTGACCCAGCTGCGGTCCAATGGTCCGTTCTTCCAGAAAATCCAACGAGGCCGGCAGGGCACCTGCCCGCAATAAAACCGCCAGGTTGGTCGATTCCTCGACCGTGAAATTGCCCGTGATGATGCCCGATCCGCCGGGGATATGTGATTGGATGACCGGGGCGCTGATGACTTCTTCGTCAAGGACGATGGCGAACTGTGTGCCGATGTGGTCCAGCGTGTAATCACCGAATTTGCGCGCGCCCGATACGTTGAACCGGAAATTGACCGCGGGGCGGCCATTCTGGTCGAATGCAGGCTGTGCATCGACAAGCTCTTCGCCTGTCACCACCGGTGCACTGTCCAGAATGTAGGACAGACCGGGTTCATCAAGTGACGGCAGGATTTCCTGACCGACGCCCGCGGTTGCATCCGGTTCGCTGACCGGACCAATGACCTGTTGGAACGTCAGTTGTGCCGTGGTGCCGATCAGGGCGATGATTTCGGCACTGGACCCGACGCCCGGCACCTGAATCAGGATGCGGTCGTCGCCCTGACGCTGGATCACCGGTTCGCGGGTCCCGACCTCGTCGATACGACGGCGGATGATTTCAAGACTTTGCTGCATGGTGCGATCATCGACAGCCTGCTTTTCCGCATCAGACAGCGAGATCGTCAGCACCGGGCCGTTTTGCGAAACCACGATGTCGGTGGACCCCGCCCCGGTCAGCGATTGGATCGGGCGGGCCAGACCGCGCACGATTTCCGCCGCACGGGCCGCACCAGCGGCATCGGACACACGCACGATCAGACGATGAGGCGCGCTGTTTTCGCGGGTCACGAAACCGACTGTATCGCGTTCGGCAGCCAGCGCATCGCGCACTTCGGGCCATGTGGCATCCATGATGCTGGCATAGACATCGGCGGTATTGACCTGCGCCAGCAGATGCGCACCACCGCGCAGGTCCAGGCCCAGATTAACCAGATTGGACGGCAGGAACGACGGCCAGCCGGACGCGTCCGCCCCGGTTGTCACCTGATCGTTGTAACGTTCCACGCGGTCGTAAAACAGGTTCGGAAGGGCCAGCAAAAGCCCGACCGTGACTGTCAGCCAGATCAACGCTTGCCGAAACGGCGAGATGTGCAGCATTTAAAGGCCCCCTTGGCCCCTTTATGTCGTCAGGGCTTATTTCGCCGGTTCGGTCTTGTTGATGACCGTCGCGATGGTCGATTGGATCACGCGCACCTTGACGCCGGATGCAATTTCGACTTCCAGCTCTTTTTCAGCTTCGCGCACGGCGGTCACTTTGCCGACGATCCCGCCTTGGGTGATGACCTGATCGCCACGCCGCAGGGCTGCCACCATCGCGGCGTGTTCTTTCAGTTTCTTTTGCTGCGGGCGGATCAACAGGAAATACATGATCCCGAAAATCAAAAACAGCGGGACGATGGATGCGATGCCTTCCATGGCGGGCTCCTCAGGGTGGCGGCGCAGGGCGCCCGGTTCAAAGTCGCGGCACACTAGAAGCGGGGTTGCCGAATGGCAACCATCCCCCGGACGTGCAGCAGCGATATAGTCAGGCGGATGGCAAACGCCAAGGCGGACCACCACCAACATGCGCAAATCACCGACAACCCCTTCACCCAGCGCCCCTGATCGGGCATACCGCGCGCAACAACTGCGTAAGGACCCGCCATGCATGATATTCGCCTGATCCGTGACGACCCCGCTGGATTTGACGCGGCGCTGTCCCGGCGCGGGATGGATGCCCAGGCCGAGGCGATTCTGGCACTCGACAGTCAGCGCCGTCAGGCGATCAAGGCGGCAGAGGATGCACAAGCCGCCGCCAACGCCGCCGCAAAACAGGTCGGTGCCGCAAAGGCCAAGGGCGACGAAGATGAATTCCAGCGCCTGCGTGCCCAGATGGCCGATGCCAAGGCACAGATTGCCGACCTGAACGCCACCGCCAAGGATCTGGACGCCAAGCTGACGCAGCGCCTGCTGGAATTGCCGAACCTGCCCTATGACGACGTGCCTGACGGCGTCGATGAAACCGACAACGTCGAATTGCGCCGTGTCGGGTCGCCGCGGAATTTCGATTTTGCCGCGCTGGAACACTATGACATTCCCGGCGTCGCTGCGGGCATGGATTTTGAAACAGCCGCCAAACTGTCGGGCAGCCGTTTCGTGATGCTGACCGGGGCCACGGCCCGCCTGCACCGGGCACTGGCACAATTCATGCTGGACACCCACATCGACGAACACGCCCTGACAGAAGCAAACGTGCCCGTCATGGTCCGCGAGGACATGATGGTCGGCACCGGCCAACTGCCCAAATTCGGAGAAGACAGCTATCAGACCACAAACGGCTGGTGGCTGATCCCCACGGCAGAGGTGCCGCTGACCAACACGGTCAACGACACAACTGTCGATGCGGCGACCCTGCCCCATCGCTACGTGGCACATACCCTGTGTTTCCGGTCCGAAGCCGGCAGCGCCGGACGTGATACCAGTGGCATGTTGCGTCAGCACCAGTTCGAAAAGGTCGAAATGGTCAGCATCACCCACCCCGACCAAAGCGAAGCGGAACACGACCGCATGACGCGCTGTGCCGAAGCGATCCTGGACAAGCTGGACCTGCCCTATCGCACCGTGGTCTTGTGTGCGGGTGACATGGGGGCCGGTGCGCGCCGCACCCACGATATCGAAGTGTGGCTGCCCGGCCAGAACGCCTACCGCGAGATTTCAAGCGTTTCGACCTGCGGCGCCTATCAGGCACGCCGCATGAACGCCCGGTTCAAACCCCAGGACGGTGGCAAGCCGGAGTTCGTGCACACGCTCAACGGGTCAGGACTGGCCGTCGGTCGGACATTGATTGCAGTCGTCGAAAATGGCCAGCAAGCTGACGGTTCCGTGATCCTGCCAGCAGTCCTGCACCCTTATCTGGGCGGAAAAACGCACATTACCGCGACTGGTCAATTAAGCTGACGAACGCAGAAACTAAGTGGCAGGACGCAACGTTGGATGGCATGAACAAAACACTCGCCCTTCTGACGCTGATCCTGACCGCCGCTTTTGCGGCGTCGCCGCTTTTTGTATCCTTCAGCGGTTTTGACGCGTCGCAACTGCCTGTGCCGCAAGTGGATCCACCCATCCAGCCTGCGGGCTATGCGTTTGCGATCTGGGGGCTGATCTATGTCTGGCTTTTGATCTCAGCCGGTTATGGCGTTTTGAAACGCCCACAAGACCCTGCATGGCAAGCGGTGCGCTGGCCGCTTTGCGGCAATCTGGCAGTCGGCGTGCCGTGGTTGTGGATTGCCAATCAAAGCCCCGTCTGGGCGACCGTCACGATCTGGATCATGCTGATCCTCGCCATCGTCGCGCTGGTGCGCAGCCCATCGCAGGACAGGCTTTATCTGCGGGCGCCCGTGGGGCTGTATGCAGGCTGGCTGACCGCCGCCAGCTTTGTCTCGCTGGGCACGGTGTTGGCGGGTTACGATATCGTATTCGGCGCTTATGGCTGGGCCTACATCGGTATCCTGACAGCGCTTTTGCCGACGGTAGCGGTCTATTTTATGGTGCCGTCCCCAGCCTATCTGATTGCTGTGATCTGGGCGCTGGCAGGCATCTGCGCGGCCAATGGCGTGACCAATTTCATGGTCACGGCGACGGCGGTATCGGGGATTGCCGTGCTGCTGTGCGTGATGGCGATCTACACACCGACACGCCCGATACCGACCAGGGATTAGCGGTCGCTGCCGGGCTTTTTCTTGTGCTTTGACAACCGCGACGGTTGCGACGATTTGCGATCCTTATAAGGGTTCTTGTCGCCCTGATCGCGCAGCGTCAGCCGGATCGGCGTGCCCGGCATGTCAAAATCTTCTCGCAAACCGTTGACCAGATAACGATTATAGCTCGCCGGCACGAGATCGGGATGCGATGTCATCACGACGAACCCCGGCGGCCGCGTCTTGACCTGTGTGGCGTAGCGCATCTTGATCCGCTTGCCGCCCGGTGCGGGGGGCGGGTGCTGTTCCAGCATTCCCGTCAGCCAACGGTTCAACTGCGCTGTGGTCACGCGGCGGTTCCATGTCTCGTAGACCTTCATCACGGCCTCTTGCAGCCGGTCCAGCCCTTTGCCCGTCTTGGCAGACACCGTGACAAGGGGCGCACCGCGAAGCTGCGGCAACAGCCGTCCAAATTCTTCTTTCAACTCGCGCAGCTTGTCTTGCTTGTCGTCTTCGGTGTCCCACTTGTTGACGCCGATCACCACGGCGCGGCCTTCACGTTCCGCAAGGTCCGCGATCCGCAAATCCTGCTGTTCGAACGGAATATCCACATCCAGCAACACGATCACGACCTCGGCAAATTTCACCGCACGCAGACCGTCACTGACCGACAGCTTTTCAAGCTTTTCGGAAATCCGCGCCTTTTTGCGCATACCGGCGGTGTCGAAAATCCGCATGGGCACCCCACCCCAATCGGTCTGGACCGAAATGGCGTCACGGGTGATCCCGGCTTCTGGCCCGGTCAGCAGGCGGTCCTCACCAAGGATCTTGTTGATCAGCGTGGATTTGCCCGCATTCGGACGGCCCACCACGGCAATCTGCAACGGGCGTGACCGGGTGGGCGTCCGCACGGCGTCATCGTCTTCGGCCGCATCGTCGTCGACATCGACGTCCGTTTCGGGCGCATCGGCCTGCGCGCGCGCGGCGAATTCTTCTGACAGCGGACGCAGGACGTCCATCAACTCACCCATGCCCTCGCCGTGTTCGGCGGAGATGCGGATCGGCTCACCCAGACCCAGCGCATAAGCTTCAAGGATGGTGGCGTCGGCGGCCTTGCCCTCGCCCTTGTTGGCGGCAAGGATCACATGCGCGTTCTTGCGGCGCAGAATTTCCGCGAACACCTCGTCGGCGGGCAGCACACCGGCCCGGGCGTCGATCATGAACAGGCAGACATCGGCCATTTCCACGGCACGTTCGGTCAGACGCCGCATCCGGCCCTGCAACGATTCGTCGGTTGCTTCTTCCAGGCCGGCGGTGTCGATCACGGTGAATTTCACATCCGCAATCCGCCCCGGACCTTCGCGCAGATCGCGCGTCACACCGGGCTGGTCATCGACCAACGCCAGTTTCTTACCGACCAGCCGGTTGAACAGCGTCGATTTGCCAACATTCGGGCGGCCCACAAGGGCAAGGGTAAAGGTCATGGCAAAGGCTCCGGCTGGGTCAAGCTCCGGGTCTTACACCGGACTTGCGTCAACGGAAAGCCAGCAGTTGCCCGTCTTTGCTGACCAGATACAGAACACCGTTCGCAAGCGCGGGGGCCGATGCAGCACCGCCGGGAATGGCGATGGATGACAGCAGCGCGCCCGACCGGGGATCGAACGACCGCAACTGTCCGTCAGACGATGCGACAATCAGGCGGTTGCTGGCCATGACCGGACCATAATGCGCAAAAACGGTGCGTTTGCTGCGGAAAAATCCGCCGTTATCGACGAAGTCCGGCAAAGCCACCCGCCAGATCGTCGCGCCCGTCGCCGCATCCAGACGGATCAACTGGTTCAGGTCATTGACCATAAAGACCGAACCGCCCGCAGGCCAGACCGGACCAACGGCACCTTCCTCGATCGTCCAGATCCGATCGCCGGTGGCTGCATCCAAGGCCGCCGTGCGGCCCGAAAAATTGCCTACGTAAACCCGGTCGCCATCAATCACCGGGTCACCGGCGATGTCAGAAATATTAGAAACGGCTTCACCCAGGCGGTCGCCGGACACGATCTGCGACCAGCGTTCGATACCACCCTGCGGGAAGACCCCGATCACCTGACCGGACGAAAACGGAAACACCGCCAGATCGGATGTCACCGCAGGCCCGGCACCGCCGGCAAAGGACGACACCGACGGCACACCCCCCACCTGATAGCGGATGCGCCCGTCCACCGTGTCGATGGCCCAACCGGTGCCATCACGGCTGACAGCATAAACCAGATCGCCAAAGACCGTTGGGGCGGATGTGCCCGGTGCGTCCAGATCCTGCGTCCAGAATTGTCCGCCCGTGGCCGGGTCCAGCGCGAACAACTGGCCGAAACCCGTCGTCACATACAATCGCCCGCCACCAAAGGCCAAACCGCCGCCCGACACGTCGCTGGGGATGTTCGACGGCGGCGTCAGCACAACCGACCAGACCGGCGCGCCGCCCGTGGTGGTCGCGGTGATCCGCGATTGCGCATCCATCGTATAGACGACGCCGCCTGCAACCACGGGTTCCGCCGTGATGCGCGCGCGGGTGCTGTCGCCTGCCCCGATCGACACCGCAAACGCCAGTGAGGGTGCTGCCGACAACACGGCCTGCGGCGTCGCATGGTCGGTGTCGCCATTGCGGTGCGTCCAGCTGGATCGCGGCTGCGGCGCTGGCAGGTTGATCGGCAGGGCCTGATTGACGGTGACGGCTTCTGGTCTGATCGGTTCGCGCGCGCCGGGCAGAATGATATCGTCTTCACCGCAGGCGGTTAGGGTCATCACAGCCAGCAGGCTGGCGCAAAGTGTCTTGGCTGTCACGTCGTCCGCCCCTTCGGTTCTTGCTGGCTAAGCTGCTTATTGGCTCTGTATTGCGTCAGGAAGCGGCGCCCCAAGCGCAACCATCAATGTTTGCACCCGGTCACGCAAGCCTCGCGTTGTGCCCGCATCCTGAATGATGGCGGTCAGCTTTGCCACGCCCACGTCACGGTCGCCCGCCGCAAGATCAAGCAGCGCAAGCTGTTCCTGTGCCAGCAGGCTGAACGGCTGACCCGGTGCAGCCAGCGATTCAAAGGTTTGACGCCGTGCCGCGTCATCCATGTCGCCCCCGATCACAGCTGCCTTGAACGCGGCCAGATCGCGATAGATTTGCGGCACATCGCCATCGGTCGCCAAGTCCTGCAGCGTCTGTGTGGCGGCGGCGGCGTCGTCGGCTTCGGCTTGTGTGGCCGCGGTCAACAATGCGACGATGGATGCGGCGGCGCCGTCGCGTTCAATGGCGGCCAGTGCTGCGGCGCGGTCGGCGGGATCGTTCTGTTCCAGTGCAGACAATACGGCATCGCCTGTCGCCTGTGCAGCGGCCGCATCGCGGGCGCGGGTATATTCAACCCATGCCGCACCGCCGACCAGCAGGATCACGGCAAGCACCGCGATCCAGCCATATCGTTTCATCATGCCGTAAAGCCGGTCGCGGCGGACCTCTTCGGTGACTTCGTTGATGAAGCTGTCGGTCTCGCTCATGTATTGGCCCCCTCGTGATCGACCAGACGCATGGCCGATCCAGCAATTTTGCGCTTCATACCGTGATGCGCGCCGATTTGCCAAGGGCTACGCCTTGGACGCCGCGCCTTTCTGCCGCATTTTCAGTGCACCCCGACATGCGCAGGGTAGTGCATCCAAGTCACGGACTTGAGTCGACGCTGGCCTTGACCTAGATAAGTCATGCGATCTGTGCGGAACCTGCGCCGTGCAACGAATACCGGACATTAAAATGCGCATCATATCGATTCTTATTGCAACAGCTGTTGCTGCTTCGTTGTATTTTCTGGTGCTGCAGCGCGACACCCTCATGGCATTCGCAGGTCGTGAGGCTGGACCGCAAGATACCATCGCAAGCACCGAAACATCGCCGACCGACGTCACTGCCCGTGACCCGATCCGCGTCGTCGCACTCCGCTCGACGGCGCAAGTGATCGAAAATGCGGTCGTCCTGCGTGGTCGCACCGAAGCCGCGCGTCAGGTCACGGTCGCCACTGAAACCACCGGTAAAATCATCGGCACGCCACAGCGCAAGGGACAATTTGTTTCAGCCGACGATATCCTGTGCACGCTGGACCCCGGCACCCGCACAAGCGCATTGGCCGAAGCGCAGGCACGTCTTTCCGAAGCCCGCAGTCGCGTTCCCGAAGCCGAAGCCGCATTGGCAGAGGCCGAAGCCCGCAGACGCGAATCCGACATTACCGAAAACGCCGCCCGCAGTCTGAGTGTGGACGGATTCGCGTCCGACACCCGCGTCGCCAGCGCCGAAGCGGCATCACAATCGGCCACCGCCGCGATCCAACGGGCGAAATCATCGCTGACCGCCGCCCAAGCTGGCATCGAATCCGCCGCCGCTGCCGTTGACGCCGCAACCCGTGAAATCGAACGACTGACGATCCGCGCGCCCTTTGGCGGATTGCTGGAAACCGATACTGCCGAACTGGGCACCCTGCTGCGTCCGGGTGATCCCTGCGGTGTCGTGGTGCAGCTTGACCCGATCAAGGTGGTGGGTTTCGTGCCTGAACTGGACGTGTCACGCATCGCGCCGGATGCCCCTGTTCGCGCCGCGTTGGCGTCGGGCGTGACGGCACAGGGCCGCGTGACATTTATTGCCCGCGCGGCTGATCCTGTGACGCGCACGTTTCGCGTTGAAGCGACGGTGCCGAACCCCGATCTGGCAATCCGCGATGGTGAAACCGCAGACATCACCATCGCCACCGAAGGCCGGACCGCGCATCTGGTGCCGCAGTCGGCCCTGACGCTCGACAACGATGGTGCGCTGGGACTGCGGCTGGTGGGCGATGGCGACAGGGCCGTGTTTACCCCTGTGACGCTGTTGCGCGACACGGGCGATGGCGTCTGGCTGACCGGACTGGATGACACGGCAGACATCATCACCGTGGGGCAGGATTACGTCGTCGATGGGGTGCCGATTGCACCCAGCTACGTGGACCCGTCCCAATGACCGGGTTGGTGGATTGGGCCGCCGCACGGGCGCGCATGGTCATTGCGTTCATCGCATTGTCCCTGCTTGTCGGCGGTTTTTCCTACCTGAGCCTGCCGAAAGAAGGCGAGCCGGACATCGAAATTCCGGCGATTTTCGTGTCGGTCGTGTTTCCCGGTATTTCGGCTGCGGATTCCGAAACCTTGCTGGTCAAGCCGATGGAAACCGAACTGTCGGATATCGACGGATTGAAAACGATGTCGTCCACGGCGGCCGAAAACTATGCCGGTGTGGCGCTGGAATTCGAATTCGGCTGGGACAAGACCGCCGTGCTGGCCGATGTGCGCGACGCCATGAACGCGGCAGAAGCGTCTTTTCCCGCCGGTGCAGAGCAATACACCGTCGCGGAAATCAACTTTTCCGAATTTCCCATCCTGATCGTCAACCTGACAGGCGACGTGCCCGAACGCACGCTTTTGCGGGTGGCAAAGGATTTGCAGGACCGGCTCGAAGGCATGGATGCCGTGCTGGAAGCAGGGCTTGCCGGACAACGCGATGAAATGCTGGAAGTCGTGATCGATCCGTTGCGGCTGGAAACCTACAACATCACCGCAGGCGATTTGATCGGCGCTGTGACAAACAACAACCTGCTGATCCCCGCAGGCGAGATCGAAACCGAGGGCGGTTCATTCGCGGTCAAGATCCCGTCGTCGTTCAGCGAGGCGCAGGATGTCTATGACCTTGTGGTCAAGCGCAATGGCGACAGCGTCGTCACGCTGGGTGATCTGACCGAGATTCGCCTGACGTTCGAGGACCGGACCGGCACCGCGCGTTTCAACGGCGAAACCACGGTCGCGCTGCAGATCGTGAAACGCAAGGGTTTCAACCTGATCGACACCGCCGCGCGCGTCAAAGATGAAATCGCCGCCGAACGTGCAAGCTGGCCTGCAGAGTTGCAAAACGCCATTCAGGTCGGCACCTCGAATGACCAATCGCGCAATGTGGCATCAATGGTCAGCCAACTCGAAGGATCGGTCCTGACCGCAATCGCACTGGTGATGATCGTGGTGCTTGCAGCGCTTGGGCCACGCCCGGCGCTGCTGGTCGGTTTTGCGATTCCGACATCATTTCTGCTGTGTTTCGCGCTGCTGGCACTGATGGGCATCACAGTATCCAATATCGTGATGTTTGGCCTGATCCTTGCCGTGGGAATGCTGGTGGATGGGGCCATTGTGGTCGTCGAATACGCCGACAAACGGATGCAGGACGGGGCCGGCCCGATGACCGCCTATGCCGAATCGGCCAAGCGGATGTTCTGGCCCATCATCTCTTCGACCGCGACGACGCTTTGCGCGTTTCTGCCGATGCTGTTCTGGCCCGGCGTGCCGGGGCAGTTCATGGGAATGCTGCCGACCACGTTGATTTTTGTGCTGTCGGCATCGCTGGTGGTGGCGCTGGTGTATCTGCCAGTTCTGGGGGGTGTCACCGGACGGCTTTCGCGGATGTTCGGTAATGCGTCTGACGCGCTTAAACGGTCGCTGCCCTGGGTCGTGCGACTGGTTTTGTTTGGGCTCGCGCTGATGCTGGTTTTCGTGGGGGCCATGCAGACCCTGAACCCGGGCTATCTGTTCGGTGATCCACTGCTGGCCCGCACGACGCTGACGACCCTGCTGGGGGCGGTGCTGTTTGTTTCGGGCGCGTTCGCCACGTCGATCACCATGGCCGCCGTATATGTGCCGCGCCGCAGGACACGAATCGAATCCGGTTACAAACGATCGCCGTTCGGCCATTTGATCGCGTTCTTGACGGCCAATCCGATCATGCCGTTGGTCACGATTGGCGCGGTTGTGGGTCTTGTGATCGCGACATTCAGCTATTTCGGACAGAACAACAACGGGGTCGAATTCTTCGTCGATTCCGAACCAGAGCAGGCCATCGTCTACGTGCGCGCACGCGGCAACCTGTCGCTTAGCCAAAAGGACGATCTGGTCCGTCAGGTCGAAACCGTCGTGCTGGCACATCCCGGCATCGACAACGCGTTTGCCTTTGCGGGTGATGGCGGGTTGAACACCGATGCGTCCGGCGCATCCGCACCGCGTGACACCATCGGTCAGGTGCAACTGGAAACGATCCCGTGGGAAGACCGCGCCGACCGTCCCGATCTGGATGGTGATCTGGTGCTTGCACAGCTTCAGGAACAACTGGACCTGATCCCCGGCATTCGCACAGATATTCTGGTGCAGGTCCGTGGTCCGGCATCGGGCAAACCGGTGCATCTGCGTCTGACCGGGGACGACTGGGACGATCTGCGCGCCGCAGCCCAGACTGCGCGCGCCCGGTTCGAAACGACCCCCGGACTTACGCAGATCGAGGACACGCTGCCCCTGCCCGGTATCGATTGGCAGATCGACGTGGACACCCGCGCCGCCGGGCGCTTTGGCGCGGATGTGCAGGCCGTCGGCGGTATGGTGCAGCTTGTGACGCGCGGGCTGCTGCTGGACACGATGCCTGTCGATAGCTCTGACGAAGAGATCGAGATCAGGGCCCGTCTGCCAGAGGCGGACCGCAACCTGTCCACACTAGATACGCTACGCGTGCAGACCAACGACGGGCTTGTGCCACTGTCGAATTTCATCACGCGTCAGCCTGTCCCGAAACTGGCTCAAATCGACCGGGTGAACCAGAAACGCTATTTCGACGTCAAAGCTGACATTGGTGATGATCTGGTGGTCCTGACCGACCCCGAGGGTAAAGCACAGGTCGTTACACAGGCGAACTATGATGCAGACGAAAGCCTGCAATATCTGGTGGCGCAGGGCGCGCTGAAACTGGACGTGCTGACGGCCAACGAACGCATCGCCACGTTGACCCAATGGTTGGAAACCGCGCCCCTGCCCGCAGGCATCGGCTGGGAATGGACAGGCGATCAGGAAGATCAGGCTGAATCCGCGGCCTTTTTGCAGACCGCATTTACCGGGGCGTTGGGGCTGATGTTCATCATTTTGCTGGCGCAGTTCAACAGTGTCTACAATTCAGTGCTGGTGTTGCTGGCGGTGGTTATGTCGGTCGCGGGCGTGCTGGTCGGCATGCTGGTCATGGGCCAGCCATTTTCGATCATCATGACGGGTACAGGGATCGTGGCGTTGGCAGGGATCGTGGTGAACAACAACATCATCCTGATCGACACCTATCAGGAATATTCCGCCTACATGCCGCGCAACACGGCCATTATCCGCACGGCAGAGGACCGCATCAGGCCCGTCCTGCTGACCACGATCACCACGATGGCAGGGCTTGCGCCGATGATGTTCGGACTAAGCTTTGATTTTGTGAATGGCGGCTACACGATCGACAGCCCGACCGCCCTGTGGTGGAAACAACTGGCAACGGCTGTGGTGTTCGGTCTTGGGATTGCGACGGTGCTGACGCTTGTGTTCACGCCCGCGATGCTGGCGGTGCGGGTCTGGGCATCGACCTATGCGGTCTGGTCGTTCCGCGCGATGTCACGCGTGATTGGCGGAAAACGCAGCCGCGCCGGACAGGACTGGGCGTTGAACAGGGCTGCTAAGCGGGTGAAATCACCCGAATTCGTCTGGACAGAGGACGAACCGCCCGTCCGCCCCGTCAGTGGGACGATCCGGGCGGCTGAATGACGGCCTATACCATCGGTGCCGCAGGCGTGGCCGGGGCCGGTGTAATCCGGTTCAGCGTCACCAACGCCAGCCCCAGTGCAATCACGGCGCAAAGCGCAATCGCCGCAACCATCGGCGTGGCGGTCCCGTCAAAGAACAGGCCAGTCACCGCGATCATCACACCGCCCGCCAGCATCTGCATCGTGCCGCCCAGCGATGACGCAAGCCCCGCGATGCGGCCGTGCGCGTCCAGCGCCATCACCATGGTTGCAGGGATGACGACGCCCAGACCGGCATTCGCGCAAAACAGCAGCGCGACAATGACATACAGATCGGCCCCGAACGTCAGCGTGACGCCCAGCAGCAGCAGCGTGAATCCGGCAAAGGCCATCACGCCGGAACGCATGACCGGAACCATGCCGAACCGGTCGCCCAGCGGTCCGGCCGCCTGACTGGCTGCGAAAAAACCCAAGGCATTGATGGCAAAGGCCAGGCTGAACCCCGTCGGCGTCAGGCCGAACTGTTCGACATAGACAAATGACGCGCTGGCGATAAAGACGAAAAAGCTTGCCATGCCAAAGCCGCCGATAAAGGTCAGCCCCATAAAGACCGGATCGGTCAGCAAAACCTTTGCCCCGCGGCGCAGGTGGGCGAAATCGACCTTTTCCCGCCGGTCCGCGGGCAGCGTTTCGGGCAGCGCCGTTGCGGTCAGGATGATCGACAGTGCAGCAGCACCGCACAGCACCCAAAAGATCATGCGCCAGTCACCAAAGGCGATGATCCCTGCCCCGGCCAAAGGTGCCAGCATCGGTGACACGGAAATCACCAGCATGACCAGTGCCATCATCTTGGTCGCGGCAGCCCCGGTGTGCATGTCGCGGATGATCGCGCGCGGCACCACCATCAGGACCGCCCCGCCAATCCCCTGAATGGCGCGCCCGGCGACCAGCGTGCCGATGCTGTCGGCCAGCGCACAGATGGCCCCGCCGATCACGAAAACCGCAAGACCTGCAAACAGCGGCGCCTTGCGCCCGGCCTGATCCGACCACGGCCCATAGAACAATTGCGCCAGACCAAAGGCCACGAAATAACTGGTCAGCGTCATCTGCGCCGCCGTTTCGTTCACGCCAAGCGACGCGGCAAGTTGCGGCAAAGCAGGCAAATACATGTCGATGGCGAATGGACCAACAGCCGACAACAGGCCCAGAACAAGGGCGGCGCGCAACAGTGACATCGGGATTCCTTTGGATTGGTTAATGACCGCATATGCCCGGTTTGCGCCTTGGGCAATCCCGCGTCATCCAACACTGGCCTGTGCGCTGCTGCGCTATGCGCCCCTGTCGCGGGCGTCAACATCCAGTGCCGCCCACCAATCGGCGTAGCTGGAATTCTTGGGATGCAGCCCGCCTTCGTCCGGGGCGCCGTCGTCCCACCAGACCGGTCCGCGTTCGCCCAGCTCGTGTTTGACTGCATCCACGTCCGCACGGGCAGCGCGGGTGTCCGTGTCTGTCGTGGCCAGCCCGACCGCACGGCGCGCCTGCATCAGACGTTTGACCGCCGCGCGCCGGGTGCTGTCGTCAAGTGCCGGGTCGGTCTTGCGCCACAACCGGCCCTTTGACACAAAATAGCGGCCATCGGGCGTTGCGGGGTAATCCTTGCGGCTCACGCCGCGTCTTCTTCTTGTGCCTGACGGTTCCACAGATGGGCATAGCGCCCGTTCTGCACGACCAGACCGTCGTGGGTGCCCTGTTCGACGATCTCTCCGTTTTCAAGGACGACGATCAGGTCTGCATCCTGAATGGTGGACAGACGGTGCGCGATGGTCAGCACCGTGCGGCCCTGCCCCATCGCGCGCAATTCCGACTGGATTTCGCGTTCCGTATCGGTGTCCAGCGCGCTGGTCGCTTCGTCCAGCAACAGGATCGGTGGGTTTTTCAGCAAGGTGCGCGCGATGCCGACCCGTTGCTTTTCACCACCCGACAGCTTTAGCCCGCGTTCACCGACCGTCGTGTCATAGCCCTGCGGCAGGTCCATGATGAAATCGTGGATCTTGGCCGCGCGCGCGGCTTCGCGGATGTCCGATTCCGACGCGTCGGGGCGACCATAGGCGATGTTGTAGTGAATCGTATCGTTGAACAGCACCGTGTCCTGCGGCACGACCCCGATCTGCGCATGCAGGCTGTCCTGGGTCACGTCGCGCACATCCTGACCGTCGATCAGGACGGCGCCGCCCGTCACGTCATAAAACCGGAACAGCAAACGGCCAATGGTAGATTTGCCCGACCCCGACGATCCGACGATCGCAACGGTCTGGCCCGGTTTGACATCCAGATCCACACCTTTGAGGATGGGACGTTCCGGATCGTAGCCAAAATGGACGTTGCGCAATTCCAGATGTCCGCCGGTCACGCGCAATTTCGCGGCACCGGGTTTGTCGTTCACCTCTGCCGGTTGTTCAAGCAGGTCGAACATATCGCCCATGTCGATCAACGCCTGCCGGATTTCGCGGTAAACAGTCCCAAGAAAGTTCAGCGGCATCGTAATCTGGATCATATAGGCGTTGACCATGACAAAATCGCCCACGGTCAGCGCACCGTTTGCGGCACCGATGGCCGCCATGACCATGACCAGCACCAGACCCGTGGTGATGATCAGCGATTGACCAAAGTTCAGAAATGCCAGCGAATGATTGGTGCGGATCGCCGCAGCCTCGTACTGGCGCATGGCGTTGTCGTAACGTCCAGCTTCGAGTGATTCCGCGCCAAAGTATTTGACGGTTTCAAAGTTCAGCAGGCTGTCGATCGCCTTTTGGTTGGCGTCGGTATCCTGTTCGTTCATCACCTTGCGGATTTTCACCCGCCATTCGGTCACGCGAAAGGTAAAAGTCACGTAAACAGCAATCGTGCCGACGACGACGACCAGATACCAGACGTCGAACAGGAAAAAGAGCACGACCGAAATCATCAGCAATTCCAGCAGCAACGGCCCGATGCTGAACAGCAGGAACCGCAGCAGGAAATCGACGCCTTTGACCCCGCGTTCCATCACCCGGCTCAGCCCGCCGGTCTTGCGGGTGATGTGATACCGCATCGACAGGCGGTGGACGTGGGTAAATGTTTCCAGCGCCAATGCGCGCAGCGCGCGTTGTCCGACCGGCGTAAAGATCACGTCGCGCAATTGCTGCAAACCGACGTTCGCCAGCCGCGAGACCCCGTAGATCACCGTCAGCGCCACGGCCCCCAGACCGATCAGCCACGCGTCGTCCCGCATTTCACCCGACAAGCTGTCAACGGCGGCCTTGTAGAAAAACGGTGTGCCGACCGCGATCACCTTGGCCAGCAACAGCACGGCAATGGCCGCAATGACGCGCCGCTTGATCGCGCCTTCGCCATCGGGCCACAGGTAGGGAATGACCCGACGTATGACGTTCATGCCCTGCACACGGGCGTTGGGGTCGAAATTGGTGTCGGTTTTGGTCAGGCGGCGCATGATATTCCTTTGGCGGTCGGCTCTACCTAGTCAGCCAGCGCGGGAATGTCAGCCTTCGTCGTCGATTGGCACGCTAAAGACCTGTCCGGGATATATCAGATCGGGGTCGCGGATCTGATCCTTGTTCGCTTCAAAGATCGAGACATAGAGGAATCCGTCCCCCAACCGATCCGTGGCGATGCCCCAAAGCGTCATGCCCGGCTGGACCGTGCTGATTGCAATCCGCTGCACATCAGGCCCGCCGTCACGCAAGGCGCGGATGTCGGCGGGTGCTTCTTTCAGGAACGGGGTTTCGACGCGGCTGGCAACGCTGCCGTCAGGCGCGATTTCATCAATCCGCAAGGTATAGGTGCCGGGCGCCACGTCGGGCATCGTCAGTTCCCAGTTGCCGGTGGCGGTGGCGATCCCGTCGCGGACGGGCGCGTTGTCCAGATAGACCCGCAGGTTGCCCTGTTCGGGGGCGCGGCCTGCCAACTGCACCTCTCCGCTATCGTCATAGGTGATGGCGTCCAATGCCACACGGTCCGGCGCGGTCTGGTCCACGGACGCGATCTGCACACCGTCTGCCGTGACGATGATATTCGGGGCCGGTTGCTGTTCGTCCGGTGCATCCGTGGCGGCGGGGTCTGCGGCGGGTGTGTCGACCGGGGCGTTCGTGTCCGCCACATCGACCTGTCCTGTCACCGCGTCGGGCGCATCCAGCGTATCAGTGGGGGTCGCCTGTGGCGCGGTGACCACGGCCACGGGGTCATCGGGTGCTGTTTGATCCGTCTGGGCATCCGATTCGGTGGCATCGGCCAACACGTCACCCGCATCCGGTGTTTTGGGCGTGGCGGCGGGGTCTGCTGTGACAGCGGGGCCGCCGGTACCCGCGCGCACCAGCACGGTGTCACCGCCTGCGGGGGCGCCGTCGACCTCGAACGTCAGGGCGCGTGTGTCCGGGGCGGCAGCGATATCGGCGGTTCCGGCAAACGCGCCGCTGGCATCGGTGCGGACGCGACCGATTTCTATCCCGTCAAGCATCAGGGCCACATCGGTGTCCGGTCGCGCGCGGCCCGCGATGACGGCCAGACCGTCTGGCCCCAGCAAAAAGGTATCGACCCTTGGCGCATCGGATGTGGCCACTGCATCATCGGCGTCAGGCGTTTGCGCAGCAATCCCGTCTGCGGGGTCGGCACCAGCGCCCGGTGCAGGATCACCCCCTGATCCTTCGTCGGCCAACGGGGGCGTCGTATCTTGCGCAGGGGGCGGCAAGAACGCAATAATCAGCAGCGCAAGTGCAACTGCCACAGCCGCACCGCCCAGTCGTTTCGCGTTGTTGCTTGCCATTTGCTGTCCTTGCCAATTCTGCGCAGTCCGCACAGGCTGTGGCACAATAGCAAGCCCAGAGCCGCAGGCAAAGCCCGGCAGGTATCAGGAGAGTAAAATGGTAACAGTATCGCGCGCCGTCTGTGTCTATTGTGGCAGCCGCGACGGCAACGATCCCAAATTCGCCCAAGCCGCCGAAGATACCGGGCGATCACTGGCTGCACAGGGCTGGCGGCTGGTTTACGGCGCGGGGGATGTGGGGCTGATGGGACGGGTCGCGCGCAGCGCAAAGGCTGCAGGTGGTGCGACGATGGGTGTCATTCCGCAACACCTGCTGGACCGGGAGGTGGGCAAACGTGATCTGGACACATTCGTTGTGACCGAAACCATGCACGAACGCAAAAAGGTCATGCTGATGAACGCCGATGCCGTTGTGGTGCTCCCCGGTGGTGCAGGATCGCTGGACGAGTTTTTTGAGGTGCTGACATGGCGCCAACTGGGCCTGCACGACAAACCGATCCTGCTGGTGAACATCGCAGGCTATTGGGACCCGTTGGTGACGTTGCTCGATCATGTGGTCAGTCGCGGTTTTGCCGGGGACGACACACGCGCCTATGTCACCGTCGTCGACAGCGTCGCAGCACTGGACACCGCCCTGCGGCGTGCCCTGTCCTGACGGTAGGCGGTGTAGGAATAGATCACCAGCGCCGCCCAGATCAGCGGAAAGGCGATGGCATGCCACTGCGTGATCGCATTGCCAAAGAACAGCACAGCACAGGCGAATTGCAGCGACGGATTCAGATATTGCACGATCCCCACGGTCGACAGGCGGACGTGCTGCGTGGCGTAGGAAAACAGGACCAGCGGCAGCCCCGTCAGCGGTCCGGACAACATCAGCAGCGCATGGGTGTCCCAATCCGCGCCCTGCCCCGGCCATGTGGTGCCGCGCCAGACCAGCCAGCCGATTGCAAGCGGCGCAATGATCAAAACCTCTGCCGTGACCGACGTCACGGGTCCAACGCTCAATCCTTTTTTCAGCACCCCATACGCGCCGAATGTCAGCGCAAGCGACAGCGCGATCCACGGCGGCACGCCCAAACCCCACGTCAGGACGATCACGGCAACTGCCGCCAGCGCCACCGCGACGGCCTGCGCCCGCACCAGTCGTTCACCGAAAAACACAGCCCCCAGCACCACGGACAGCAACGGAAAGATATAATAGCCCAAGGACGCTTCCAGCCCGTTGCCCTTTGACACCGTCCAGATAAAACCGAACCAATTCAGCGATATCATCACGCTGGCGGCGATCAGCACCAGCAGCGTCCGGGGCTGGCGCAAGGCGTGCCCGACACGACCCAGCCGCCCCCGCACAGCAAGAAGTCCCGCAAAAAAGATCAGGGACCACAGCGTGCGGTAGCACAGCACCTCGATCGCCGGAACATCGGACAGCATCCAGTAAAACAGGGGCGAAAGCCCCCAGATCGAACAGGCCGCAACCAGCGCGGCAATCCCCTTGACCATGCTTGTGTCCCTGAAAAGCGATGGATCAAGGGCTGACTTATATTCGTCCCCCGCGCAAGGCAAAGACCGCCCCCGGCGGGGGACGGTCTGCATGTCGTGCGGTCGCGATCACGCGGCGAGGTCTGCCTTTACGATTTTTTCGATATCGCGGACCGTGTGGTTGGTCAGTGTCTTGCTGATCTCGCCCACAACCTTGTCGCTGACTTCCTGATGCAGCTTGCCACGTAATTCGCCAAGTACACTTGGGGATGCGACCAGCACGATCTCTTCGAATTTGCCCTTGTGGGCACGTTCGTACAGCATATCGGCCAGATCGGCGGCGAACCGGTCCTTGGCCAATTCATGCCAGTCGGTGTCGTCATAGGCGCTTTTGCCTTCGCCGACGCTTTGACCGACACGACCGGGCCGGTTGGCTGACTGGTCGATGTCCTTGGGGTTGTCCTGTTCTTCCTTGCGGATGACTTCCAGATTTGGATCATCGCCGTCGGTGACGTTTTCAAGGAAAAGCGCCTTTTCACCGTCGGCCACGACAACCCACGTACCGTTTTTGATCTTAGTCATTGCGGGTATCCGTTCCTGTGGCGATCTTGTCCGATTTGCGCGCGTCCGTCTTGGTATCGGGGCTGTCCAGCACCCGATCCTCTTCGTCGCGTTTGCCGACGCGGCGGGGCAGCGCACCGCCGTCTGTGCCGGCCCCATCGGGGGCTTCGCCGGGTTTGCCGATCAATTCTTCGGTTTCGGATCGTCCGTCTTTTGATTTTTCACGCTCTGCCACGGTGTTACCTCTTTGTCAGTTGCACAGGACCAACAGGAAAACGCCCGTAAAAGTTCCGAAATCTATGCCAAAAGCTGCTGGTAGCGCGGCAAGGATATGTTCGATCCGCAGGCGATGATGCCGACATGCCGCCCCGCCAGATCGTGCCGCAGCGGCCCGCAGATGGCGGCCAATGATGCAGCACAGGCGGGTTCGGCCAGCAATCGCAACACGCTGAGGTAATCGCGCATACCCGCGCGCATCTGGTCATCGGTGACATGCACCATCCGGTCGATATGGGCCTGTGCCACGGCAAAGGACGCAGGCATGGCGCGCGGCGCGCTCAAGCTGTCGGCAATGGTGTCGATCCGGTCCAGACGGACGGGATGGCCCGCCGCCAGCGACCGGGTCATGCTGTCGGCCCCCACGGGTTCGACGCCGATGACCTGTATGTCGGGGTTGTGCGCCTTGGCCGCCGCCGCCATGCCACTGATCAGCCCACCGCCGCCGACCGGCACCACAAGCGTATCCAGTTGGGGCACCTGTTCCAGATATTCGGCCCCGCACACGGCGGCCCCAAGCGTCATGTGCGCGCCTTCGAACGGATGCAGGATCGCGCGGCCATCGTCGGCCACGACGCGGTCCATTTCATCAAAAGCGGCGGCCATATCATCGTGCAGGCTGACATCAGCGCCCAGTGCGCGGCAGCCGTCGATGCGCAACGGATCGACGGTGCGCGGCATGGCGATGCGGGCGCTGACGCCTGCCGCCTGTGCGGCCCAACTGACCGCCAACGCATGATTGCCCCCGGATGCCGCCACAACACCGGCGGCGCGCTGCGCGGGTGTCAGCGCCCGAATGCCCAGCAAGACGCCCCGCGCCTTGAAACTACCCGCCTGCTGGAACAGCTCCAGCTTGACCGTGATGCTGGCGGCGTCCGGCAGGATGCCGTCCCAGCGGGTTGCGGTCAGCGGCAACACGGGGGTGCGGATCAGCAGATCGCGGGTATCGGCTGCGGCCTGTGCGATCTGGGTCTGGGTCGGTCCGGTCATTGGGTCTGTCCATTAAATGCAAAAGGGCCCGCGCGGATCGCACGGGCCCCCGTCTTATCAATCGCAGTCGCGGATTACATCCGGCCTGCGACGTTGTCCCAATCGACCAGTTCGTTCAGGAAGTTATCGATATAGGCCGGACGCGCGTTGCGGTGATCCAGATAATAGGCGTGTTCCCACACGTCGCAGCCCAACAGGGCTGTCTGGTTGTAGCACAGCGGGTTGATGCCGTTGGCGGTGTTGGTGACCTTCAGGCCGCCGTCGGTGTCTTTGACCAGCCAGACCCAGCCAGAGCCGAACTGACCGCCGCCCTTGGTCTTGAATTCGTCCTTGAACGCATCGACCGAACCAAAGCTGTCCGTGATCGCCTTTTCCAGCTCTGACGGCATCTTCGAATCGCCGGGTGACATCATTTCCCAGAACTGGCAGTGGTTCCAGTACTGCGACGCGTTGTCGAACAGACCGGACTGCGTGACGGAAGATGCGTCAAAGGTGCCCTTGACGATCTCTTCGATCGACTTGCCATCCCATTCGCTGCCCTTGACCATATCGGCGGTCTTTGTGGCATAGGCGTTGTGATGCTTGTCGTGATGGTATTCCAGCGTTTCCTTGGACATGCCTTTGGACGCCAGCGCGTCGTGGGCATACGGAAGATCAGGAAGTTCGAAAGCCATTTTGGTCCCCTTCGTTATTCTGGTATTCTACTCACGGAATAAGAGCGCGATTGTCTGCGGGGTCAACCCGTCGGGGCTGCTTATATTCCGCGCTGAAAATGCCCCACCGGACCGGCCTTGGCGGATGCGGCAAGCAGATCGAACGCGTAATCCGCGACAGACCGGAAACAGATGACTTCCACTGTCTGCGGGTCGCGCAGCCAGAACGCGGCTGCGACCTGACCCAGGCGCGACCGGATGATCGTGCCGGGCTGCCAGACATCGGGGTGCAGATCCACCGGCGCAAGTTTGGCGATGACTTCACGGGCAAATGGGCCTTCGACCAGCATGACAGACCGCGCATCGGACACGTCGACGGCCAGATGATGCTGGCCCGCCATCGTTTTGGCGATCTTGTCAAGCGCGTCGCGGACGCCCGCATAGGGCACCATCACCAGCAATTCGTCGGGCGACATCCACGCCAGCCCGGTATCGGCACCAAGCGTCACGGCATTGCGCCCCGGCATCTTTTGCCCGGTGATCTGCTTCAGCGTGCTGCCCAGTTTGCCATGTGACAGATCACCCCGCAGGGTAATCATGCCGCGCAGCCCGGTGTCACGGATCTGAACCGACCCGCTGGTTTCGCGCTGGCGCAAGG
The DNA here is from genome assembly GCF_018263905.1 of Loktanella sp. SALINAS62. Classification (GTDB taxonomy): domain Bacteria; phylum Pseudomonadota; class Alphaproteobacteria; order Rhodobacterales; family Rhodobacteraceae; genus Loktanella. The sequence continues at coordinate 56,581 of NZ_JAAFZU010000055.1, forward strand.
CACTGATCGGTTCAGACATTCTGCTTTTCTCCATCCTTGTCGAAGAACACCGGATCGACGATCCGCGCCTCCTGCGTGCCGCCGCCGTCCTTGGTAAAGGCGATGACCTCTCCCATGCGGTTGGGGCCGTTTTTCACCAGTCCCATGGCGATACCCCGACCCAGCGTCGGCGAATGATAGGTCGATGTGACGCGCCCTTGGGTATTGCGCTGCGCGTTGTCGTTTTCACCGATGTCCGGCGCATAGGCACCGTCGGCCAGCACCGACCCGTCAAGCGTTTCCAGACCCACCAGCTTCCAGCGATCCGGGCTTTGCATATGGTCGCGCAACTGGCCGCGTTTGCCCAGAAAGTCTGTCTTTTTCTTGCTGATGGCCCAGTCAAGGTTCAGGTCCTGCGGGATCACCGTACCGTCGGTTTCGTCCCCGATCATGATAAACCCTTTTTCGGCGCGCATGATGTGCAGCGCTTCGGTGCCATATGGCATGACAACCAGATCCTGCCCTGCCGCGGTCAAGGCATCCCAGAATGCCGCCCCCTGCGACGCGGGCACCGCGATTTCGAACGACAATTCGCCGCTGAAACTGATACGGAAAATGCGGGCGTCGAAATCACCCAACCGGCCTTCGGTCCACTGCATGAAGGGCAGCCCGTCTTTCGACAGATCCAGATCGCCACCCAGCTTTTCCAGCAAGGTTCGCGCTTTGGGACCCACAACGGCGTATTGGGCAAATTGTTCGGTCACGTTGGCGACATAGACCTGCCAATCCCACCATTCGCACTGCAACCAGTCTTCCATGTGGGCATGGATACGGTCCGCACCGCCGGTGGTGGTGTGGCAAAGCCATGTATCATCGTCCATCCGGGCGACGACACCGTCGTCCATCAGGAATCCGTTTTCGCTGCACATCAGGCCATAGCGGCATTTCCCAACCGCAAGATTGGACATCATGTTGGTATACATCATGTCCAGAAACTTGCCCGCATCCGGTCCCTTGACGATCAGCTTTCCCAATGTGCTGGCGTCCAGTAGCCCAATGTTTTCGCGCGTATTCTTGACCTCACGCATGACGGCGTCATGCACGGTTTCGGCCTCTCGCGGATAGGCATAGGGACGGCGCCAGTGACCGACAGGTTCGAAATCCGCGCCATTGTCTTCGTGCCAGTCATAGATTGGCGTCTTGCGGATAGGCTGGAACAGCTCGTCGCGCGCGACACCCGTTATCGCGGCCAGCGGCAGCGGCGTATAGGGCGGGCGGAACGTGGTGGTGCCAACATCCGGGATCGGCTTGTCCAACGCACCCGAAAGGGTCGCCAATCCGTTGATGTTACTTAGCTTTCCCTGATCGGTTGCCATGCCAAGCGTTGTATAGCGCTTTGTATGTTCGACGCTTTCGAACCCTTCTTGCGCGGCCAGTTGCACGTCGCTGACTTTCACATCGTTCTGATAGTCGAGCCACATTTTTGCACGCATGTCATAGGTGGCCTGCGCAGGCATCAGCCAGACCGGTTCCATCGGATTTTCGACGGCGCAATCGCCCTGTGGGGCCGCGCCGATCTTTTTGTCAAAACCCAGATCGCGCACGGCCTGTTTGCCAGCGGCAAACCCATCCGCAACAGATTCGGCGGTGTATAGATGACCATTCGCTGTGCCCGCGGCGCGCACAAACCCGGCCCCGTCCGCACCCAACGGCGGGCGATCAGGATCGGGCCGGAACATCGCCTGCGCGTCATCCCAGTGCAGTTTGCCACCGCAATGCGACCACAGATGCACAACCGGCGACCAGCCACCAGACATGGCGACACAATCGCATGCGATCTCTTCTTGCTTGCCACCGCTGCCGGACTGGTCGCAGACGACGACGCCGGTCACACGCTTGCCACCGTGGACGGCAGCGATACCCTTGCCCGTCAGAACACGGATACCCTTGGCGCGGGCGCGTTCTGGCAGCTCTCCGTTCGCCTTGGCACGGGTGTCCAGGATGACGGGCACCGACAGTCCCGCGTCGATCAAGGTCAGCGCGGTCCTGTAGGCATCGTCGTTGTTTGTCACGACCACGGTGCGTTCACCCACCGCAACGCCATAATTGACAACGTAATCCCGCAGCGCGCTTGCCAAAAGAACGCCCGGCACATCGTTGTAAGCAAACGACAAAGGCCGCTCGATCGCGCCGGTCGCTGTGACGATGCGGCCCGCCCGCACCCGCCACAGACGTTGGCGCGGACCGTCGGATTTCGACAGATGATCGGTAAGCTGTTCGTTACACAAGGCATAGCCGTGATCATAGATGCCAGCGCCCTGCGTCCGTGTGCGCATCGTCACGTTCGGCATGCCGTTCAGCGTCGCAAGCGTGTTGTCGATCCAGTCCTGCGCGTCCTGTCCGTCGATACGCGGCTGATCGACAATGGCACGTCCGCCCCACGCGGCTGTCTGTTCCACCAGCAGCACCCGTGCGTCAGCCTTGGCCGCCGCCAACGCAGCGGCCAGTCCAGAAATTCCACCACCAATAACAAGCACATCCACGTTGACGTTAAAGTGTTCGTAGGTGTGATCGTCCGCTGTTTCCGGCGCCGCGCCCAAGCCCGCTGATTTACGGATGATCGGCTCGTAGACATGTTTCCAGAACGCACGCGGCTGAATGAAGGTCTTGTAGTAAAACCCTGCGGGCAGGAAACGCGACAGCTTGGAATTGATGACGCCGACGTCGTATTCAAGGCTGGGCCAGTGGTTTTGCGATTTCGCAACAAGCCCGTCCGTCAGTTCGACCTGCGTGACCCGGTGGTTGGGTTCCTGACGGTCGCCCCGGCCCAATTCCACCAGCGCATTGGGTTCTTCGGCGCCCGACGCGATTAAACCACGTGGGCGGTGATATTTAAACGACCGCCCCAGCAACAATTGGTCATTGGCCAGCAAGGCAGATGCCAGCGTATCGCCACGATAACCGCGCATCCGTTTGCCGTTGAATGTGAAATGAACGGGCCGGTTCTTGGCAATCAGGCGGCCTTGGTTGGTCAGTCTCATGCCTGCGCCTCTTTGATCGCGTTCATAATATCATGGGGCGGTTCGGTGGTTTGCGCGCTGTAGGTGCCATAGACCTGCAGCGTGGCCGTGTTGCGGGCCGCCAGAAACCACTTGCCGCAGCCATAGGCGTGGCGCCAGCGTTCAAAATGCACACCCTTGGGGTTTTCGCGCATGAACAGATATTGTTCAAACGCTTCGGCGTCGGCATCCGGCCCGACCCGTTTCAGATGCGCTTCGCCGCCGGGATGAAGATCAGTTTCATCCACGTCACGACCACAATAGGGACAGTGCAAGATCAGCATGAGGACCTCTTGGCAAAGCGTTGATTTGATAAAATAAAACCGCACGCACCCAGCAGGTGCGCGCGGCTGTAGCGCGTCGCGGTCAAAGACGGATCAGTTGCCTGTCTGACCTTCAACAGGTTCGTCAGCAGGGGCCGTGTCTTCAAACGTCGTGTCGTCCATGGCTGGATTTTCGACGCCTTCAGTCGTGTCCAGCACTCCATCGTCAGCCGGGACAGTATCGGCTTCTCCGGTTGCGTCAGGTATGGCGGACGTGACCGGCTCCCCGGCGGGATCGGCGCCACCGAACAGAACGAACGCGATGATCGCCAGCACGATGACGACGCCACCGATGATATAGGCCATATTGGACCCACCGCCGCCGCCGCCGCCACCACTGCGCCTGTTGCGATCGTTGGCGGGGTCGACATTGGATGGATTGGGACGGTTCGGATCGGGGTCGATCGGACGCGTCCGGTCTGTCGATCGGGCCGACCGCGGGGGGTTGTTGTTTGGATCGGACATGGGTGGTCGCTCCTTTTGGTTGCATCTGCACCCAAAACGACAAGACACCCCGCGTTGTTCCGACGCAGCACAACCTTATGGTGCGTTTGCCCCATCAGTGCGCAACCCCGGCTGCGACGGATTCGTCAATGAACTTACCCTGACGGAACCGGAACATTGAAAATTCTTCTGTCAGGGGTGAATGCCCCTTGGCCACCAGTTCGGCCATTGCCCAGCCCGACCCCGGAATCGCCTTGAACCCGCCGGTGCCCCAGCCGCAGTTGACGAAGATGCCGTCGACCGGCGTTTTCGACAGGATCGGGGACCGGTCCCCGGTCACATCCACGATGCCGCCCCACTGGCGCAGCATTTTCAGCCGCCCGACGATGGGAAAGGTTTCGACAAGCGCGCGGACGGTTTCTTCGATGTGATGAAAAGATCCGCGCTGCGTGTAGTTGTTGTAACCGTCGGTGCCGCCGCCAATGACCATTTCGCCCTTGTCGGATTGCGACAGATAGCCGTGCACGGTGTTCGCCATAACGACCACATCCATGCACGGTTTGATCGGTTCGCTGACCAGCGCCTGCAGTGCCACGGATTCAATCGGCAACTGGAACCCGGCCTTTTGCGCCAACACGCTGGCGTGCCCGGCCACGACCATCGCCAGCTTGTCACACTGGATATCGCCGCGCGTGGTCGTGACGCCTGTGACGCGGCCGTCGGATGTCTGCACGCCGGTGACTTCACACTGCTGAATGATGTCCATGCCCATGTCGGAACAGGCCCGTGCATAGCCCCACGCCACCGCGTCGTGACGCGCCGTGCCGCCGCGCGCCTGCCACAGCGCACCCAGAACGGGATAGCGCGGGCCGTCGATGTTCATGATCGGGCACAACTCCTTGACCCGTTCTGGTGTGATGAATTCGGTCGTGACGCCTTGCAGGCTGTTGGCATGCGCGGTGCGCTGATAGCCGCGGATTTCGTGCTGGGTCTGCGCCAGCATCATCACGCCGCGCGGGCTGAACATGACGTTGTAGTTCAGATCCTGGCTCATGGTTTCGTACAGGCTGCGCGATTTTTCATAAATCGCCGCCGACGGGTCCTGCAAATAGTTCGACCGGATAATGGTCGTGTTCCGGCCGGTATTGCCGCCGCCCAGCCAGCCTTTTTCAATCACGGCAACATTGGTGATGCCAAAGTTCTTGCCAAGGTAATAGGCCGTCGCAAGGCCGTGGCCACCAGCGCCGACGACGATCACGTCGTAGCGGGCCTTTGGCTCGGCCCGACCCCAGGCGCGGGTCCAGCCAGTGTGCTGGCGAAAGGCCTCTCTGGCCACGGCAAAGGCGGAATAGCGTTTCAATCGAGACCTCATTGCGCAGGGTTTCTGTAGTGGTCTTTGGACTGAAGCGGCTTAGCGCACGTCACTGACAGCGGCAAGAGATGCAGGATTTGCGACATTGCCCTGTGCGCCGACGTCGCAGTGTGTGGCTTGGTCTTTCAAGTGGCCGATACAGCGGCTAAACACGCCGCATGTTTTGGTTGATTTGCACAATGATGACCCTGTGTGTGGCCGCCTATCTGGCGACACCGCTTTTGCGTGGTCAGACCGACGACGCGCAGTCGTCAGACATGACCATCTACAAGGGGCAGTTGGCAGAAGTGGACCGCGACGTCGAACGCGGCGTTCTGGCCCCCGAAGACGCAGAGCGCGCAAAAACAGAAATCTCGCGCCGTTTGCTGGCCGCATCACGGACCGTGCGGCGTTCAGGCACTGCACCCGTGGCCGTAAACCGCGGGTTGGCCATCGCAACGCTGGTGCTGCTTGCCGTGTTGGGTGGCTGGATTTACATGTCCGTCGGTGCGCCAGGTGCTGCCGACCAGCCGCTGAGCCTGCGACTGGCGATTGCCGATGAAATACGGGCCACCCGCCCCAGCCAGGACGCATTGGAAGCGGCAGCGCCGCCCGGTATTCCGCCCGATGTGCCAGAAGACTACACAGCGCAGATCGAACAGTTGCGCGTGATCGTGCCGACCCGGCCCGATGATCTGGAAGGTTGGACGCTGTTGGCCTATCACGAAGCGCAGCTGCGCAACTTTGGCGATGCGGCGCGGGCGCAGGCCCGGGTCGTGGACCTGAAAGGGAACACCGTGGAAACCGCCGATCTGGTGCAACTGGCCGATCTGCTGGTGATCGCTGCCGATGGCATTATTTCCCCCGAAGCGGAAAATGTGACCCGCCTGATCCTTGACCGCGACCCAAACAATGTACCTGGCCGCTATTTCATGGGCGCGCTTTATGGCCAGACAGGGCGCCCCGACATCGCGTTTCGTATGTGGCGCCCATTGGTCGAAAGTGGCGCGCAGGGCTTTCATGTCGACATGGCCCGCAGCCAGATTGAAGACGCGGCCTTTCGCGCCGGTGTCGAATACGTTTTGCCCGAAACCGGTGGCCCGACGGCTGCGGAAATCGCCGCAGCCACCGATATGACCGACGAAGACCGCAACGCGATGATCGGCGGTATGGTCAACCGGCTGGCGGAACGGCTTGGCTCTCAGGGCGGGTCCGCTGCCGACTGGGCGCGGCTGATCGCCGCCTATGGCGTGCTGGGTGAAACCGAATCGGCCGCCGGTGTCTGGGCAGAAGCACAACGCGTCTTTGCCGATGACACTGCCGCCATCGATGCGCTACGCACGGCTGCACAAACGGCGGGCGTCGCGGAATGATCTGCACCGACGTCGGTGATTTCGTGCCCGCCGTGCCACCAATGGGCGCGCTGGCGGGGCTGGATCTGGGGACGGTGACCATTGGTGTTGCGATATCCGACGTGCTGCGCGGTGTCGCCACCCCGCTGGAAACCATCCGGCGCAAGAAGTTCGGGATCGATGCGGCAAAACTGCTCGACCTGTGCCAGCGGCGCGCGGTTGGCGGTCTGGTACTGGGTCTGCCACTGAACATGGACGGCAGCGAAGGTCCGCGCTGTCAGGCGACCCGCGCCTTTGCCCGCAATCTGGAACGGCTGACCGATCTGCCGATCACATTCTGGGATGAACGGCTGTCCACCGTCGCCGCCGAACGCGCATTGATCGAGGCCGATACATCACGTGCCAAACGTGCGCAGGTCATCGACCATGTCGCCGCAGCCTATATCCTGCAAGGGGCGCTGGACCGCATGTCACACATAAGGCGCAACGCATGACCGACCGGATCTGGAAACGCGACGAAATCGACAGCCCCTGCACAAAGGTCTGCGTGATCGAACCCCGCAGCAGGCTGTGCACCGGATGTCTGCGCAGCATCGACGAAATCGGCAGCTGGTCGTCGATGACGCCGGACGTCCGGCGCGCCATCATGGAAGAGCTGCCCAGCCGCCGGGGGCAATTGACAAAACGGCGTGGCGGTCGCGCGGGGCGTCTGGGCTAGACCTGCATCAACCGTTTGCCGATACGCGGCATCCGCGCTTTTTTCATCAAGGCGCGGATGGTCCACGGTTCAGGTGACAGGCGGTTCGCCTCTGCCAGTACCTTGTCAGCCAGCGTCGCCACAACGTCCGGCTGTTCATCATGAAACCGTAACAGCAGGCCGTCGGGGTCTGATCGGAACAGACCCTCCTCTGCCAGCAGATTGCCGGGAAAATCCTTGGCGTTCAGCGTGACGATTCCGTCGCAATGGCCCGCCACGGCAGCCGCCAGCACGTGAATGTCATCGGGGTCGGGCAGCCAAAGCTGGCGCAGCATCTCTGGCGGATATGTCACCACGGCTTGCGGGTGTTGCGCGGACAGCAGCGCGATTTCACCCCGCGCAAAGGTTTCGGCCCCCGGCCCCAGCTTGATCGTAGCCCGCGCCCATTCTTCCAGAATGCGGTCCGACCAGCGCGGCTGGAACAGGCCCGCAACCGCGCAGCCGATCAGCATTTCGCGCATAACGGTCGGATACAGCACACAGGCGTCCAGCAGCAGCCTCACAGGCGGAACGTGATCGCCTTGAGGTAGCCGCTTTCGGCCAGATGCGGCAGCAGGGGATGATCCGGCCCCGCAAAGCCCGTGTGCACGATCTGCCCACGCCGTCCGGCCCGCCCGATTCCGCGTGCGGATGCGTTGCGGAATTTCGTCAGATCAGCGGCATGGCTACATGAACACAGTGTCAGATAGCCCCCGTCCGCGACCAGCGGTGCCGCCAGTTTTGCCACACGCTCATAGGCGCGCAAGCCCGGTTCCAGCGCCGATTTCGACGGGGCAAAGGCGGGCGGATCACAGACCACGATATCGAATGTAGCGGCCTCCGTCTCCAGCGCTGCCATGACGTCGAATGCATCGCCCTTGCGGACGGCAAATCGATCCGACACGCCCATCGCCTGCGCGCCCTGTTCAGCCAGCGCCAGCGCCGGTGCGGACCCGTCGACCGCCAGCACCGATGCCGCACCCTGCGCCAATGCCGCCAGACCAAAGCCGCCGACATGCGCGAACATATCCAGAACCCGCGCATCACGTGCCATTCCTGCGACAACCGCATGATTCGGACGCTGGTCGTAAAACAACCCCGTCTTTTGCCCGCCGGTCAGATCGGCCATGTAGATCGCGCCGTTCATCGGCACCGGCACCGCGGCAGCGGGGGCTGCGCCCAGCAACACATCGGACCGGTCTTCCAGCCCTTCCAGACTGCGGGCGCGGCCCGACGCGTTCAACAAAACGGTCGTGACGCCCGTGACCTGCGCCAGCGCGGCAGTCAACGGGGCGATCAGCGCATCGGCCCAGGCGGCGTTGGGCTGGATCACGGCGCAATCCCCGAAACGATCGATCACGACCCCCGGCAGACCGTCCGATTCGGCGTGGATCAGGCGATAATACGGCGCATCGTACAGCCGCGCCCGATGGGCAAGCGCGCGGGTCAGCCGCTGCGCGAACCAGTCCTGATCGATCACAGCGGCAGGATCGCGGTCCAACATGCGGCACGTGATCTTGCTGTTTGGATTAACGGCAACAAGGCCAAGCGGGACGCGATTGGCGTCTTCAAGCACGGCCAGCGATCCGGGCGGCAGCCCGCGTGTCCGGCGGTCCGTGACCAGTTCGTTGGCATAAACCCAAGGAAAGCCGTGCCGCACGGCACGGGCGTCGCCCTTGGGCATCATTCTGACGGTGGGGTATGTGGGATCGGTCATGCCTTCCCCTACCCCGATGGCACGACCGCCGCCAGTGGTTTAGCGGCGGGCAAGCTGTGTTGCGCCCGACAGTTCGTCAGCCAGCACCATGGTCAGAAAATCCGTGACCCGCACCTTTTCGGTCTGGCCCGCATGTTCGGCCTGAATGGCCGCCGTGCCGCCGGGTGCCGAAAGGTTGGCCTCGACCTTGCGTGTGGGTTCGATGACGGCACCGGTATTGGCATCCCGGACGGTCATGTCAAAGACGATGTTGTACACCCCGCCAATTGAATAGCGCACCCGTTCAGTCACACCATGAAACCGGCTAAGCTGGATATCGACGACCACATCGCGCGCGCCGGTCAGCACAGCGCCGTTGCGGTCAATGGCGGTCTGGAACAATGCCCCGATCTGTTCCTTGCGGTCACCAATGGCATCGCCGCGCCAAACGATATCGGCCATCGGATAATACCCGTTGCGTTCAGACACCGACAGTTGCGCGGGTGCCAGGAAATTCAGATCGACCACGTTATAGTCACGTGACACCGTGTTGATGCCAGCCTCGACCCCCGGTCCCAGATCCAGCGGGGCGTTCCGCATGGCGATACTGTCCGGGCTGCCACAGGCCGAAAGCACGGCACAGGCCATTACGATGGTTGAAATTTTTGCCAGTGACATAACTACACCTTCTATGGTCGTCGCACCTCATTCGTGCGTCTTTGATAACTAAAGATAGTGTTAGTCCTCCTTTGCGGCGCGATTGTGTTGACTTTTAGTGCAATGTTGGCCGCGTTTCGCGCAGTGCCGGCACATCGCCAAGGGGTGAGTTGTTAGCGCTAACCCGACATGCTATGGGTGCATGAAATCCAAACATCCGAGGTTCCCATGGCCCTGCATCCCAAGATCGTCGAAGTCACCGACCGTATCCGTGCCCGGTCCGAAGGGCCGCGCAAGACCTATCTGGATACCATGGCACGCGCCGCGTCAGCCGGACCGCGCCGGTCACATCTGACCTGCGGCAACCAGGCCCATGCCTATGCCGCGATGGAAGGTCAAAAGGACGCGCTGGTGGCCGAAACGGCCCCCAACATCGGGATCATCACCGCCTATAACGACATGCTGTCGGCGCACCAGCCGTTCGAAACCTACCCGAACCTGATCAAGAAGGCTGCGAATGCGGTCGGCGCCACGGCACAGGTCGCAGGCGGCGTGCCCGCGATGTGTGACGGTGTCACCCAAGGGCAGACCGGGATGGAACTGTCACTGTTCAGCCGCGATGTTATCGCGCTGGCTGCCGCCGTGGGCCTGTCGCACAACACCTTTGATTCGGCGATCTATCTGGGTGTCTGCGACAAGATCGTGCCGGGTCTGGTGATGGCCGCCGCGACGTTTGGCTATATCCCGTCGATCTTTCTGCCAGCAGGCCCGATGGTCAGCGGCCTGCCGAACGACGAAAAATCACGGATCCGCCAGCTATTCGCAACCGGTGAAATCGGACGCGAGGAATTGATGAAAGCCGAAATGGCCAGCTACCATGGGCCGGGCACCTGCACGTTCTACGGCACAGCAAACAGCAACCAGATGCTGATGGAATTCATGGGGCTGCACCTGCCCGGCGCCTCCTTTGTCAATCCCAACACACCGTTGCGCGATGCGCTGACGGTTGCGGGTACCGAACGGGCCGCACAGATCACCGCATTGGGTAACAATTTCACACCTGTCAGCGACATTCTGGACGAACGCGCTTTTGTGAACGGGCTGGTGGGGCTGATGGCGACGGGCGGATCGACGAATCTGGTGTTGCACCTGCCCGCGATGGCACGCGCCGCCGGGATCGTACTCGACTTGCAGGATTTCAGCGATCTTTCCGACGTCACGCCCCTGATGGCAAAGGTTTATCCAAACGGGCTAGCAGACGTGAACCATTTCCACGCAGCAGGCGGTCTGGGCTACATGATCGGTGAACTGCTGAACGCGGGTCTGTTGCACGACGACGTGCGCACCGTCGCGGGCGATGGGCTGGAATTGTATACGCAGGAACCGAAACTGGACGGCGACCGGATCGTCTATGCCCCCGGTGACGGTCAGACGCAGAACGACAAGATCCTGCGCCCTGCCAGCGATCCATTTCAGAAAACCGGCGGTCTGCAACAGCTCGAAGGCAATCTGGGCCGCGGGGTCATGAAAACGTCTGCCGTGGCGAAAGAACGTCACATCGTCGAAGCGCCCTGCCGGATCTTTCACGACCAAGACAGCGTCAAAGCGGCGTTCAAGGCCGGTGAATTTACCGATGACACGATCATCGTGGTGCGTTTTCAGGGGCCGAAATCGAACGGGATGCCGGAATTGCACGGTCTGACACCGGTGCTGGCGGTATTGCAGGATCGCGGGCTAAAGGTCGCGCTTGTGACCGACGGGCGCATGTCGGGCGCATCCGGCAAGGTGCCATCCGCTATCCACGTCTGCCCCGAAGCCGCCGACGGTGGCCCCATCGGGCGGCTGCGTGACGGTGACATCGTGCGGCTGGATGCGGTCAAAGGCACCATCGACGCCCCGCACGTGCAACTGGACGACCGCGAACTGGCCATCGCGGACCTGACCGGCAACGGAACCGGCGTCGGCCGTGAATTGTTCGCCACCTTCCGCCAGACCGTTGGACGTGCCACCGATGGCGCCTCTGTCGTTCTGTAACCCTGGCCCAAAGAAAGACGCGACATGACCCCTGAACAAGCTTCTGAGCTGAACCGCAAGCTGTGCGAACTGGCCCCGGTCATCCCGGTTCTGGTGCTGCATGATGCAGGCAAGGCCGCCGATCTGGCGCGCGCGCTGGTCGCAGGCGGCTTGCCCGCACTCGAAGTCACGCTGCGCACCCCCGCCGCATTGGACGTGATCCGCGAAATGGCCGCCGTGCCGGGCGGTGTGGTGGGTGCCGGCACCCTGTTGACCCCAAAGGACGTTGAAAACGCCAAGGCTGCAGGCGCGCAATTCGGTGTATCGCCGGGTGCGACAGACCTTTTGCTGGATGCCTGCGAAGCGAACGAGCTGCCCCTGCTGCCCGGCGCCGCCACCGCGTCAGAGGCGATGGCCCTGCTGGAACGCGGCTATAGCGTGCAGAAATTCTTTCCTGCCGAAGCGAACGGCGGCGTACCCGCGCTGAAAGCCATCGGCGCGCCTATCCCGCAGGTCAAATTCTGCCCCACCGGTGGCGTCAGCCTGAAAAACGCGCCCGATTATCTGGGCCTGTCGAACACGCTATGCGTCGGCGGAAGCTGGGTCGCACCCGCTGATCTGGTCGCCAGCGGCGACTGGGCCGGGATCGAGGCGCTGGCCCGCGAAGCGTCGCAACTGGCGCGCTAGGTTTGGCGGCCTGCACGTCCGCCCCGTCGTTGCGGGCGGGCGGCGTCGGCCTGACCTTCGCGCAGGGTCTGGATCATCGGATGATCGTCAGGCTGGTCCGCATGCCGGGCCAGCAACGTGCCGATGGTATCCACCAGATTGATCTGAACGGGCATCTTCAACGCCCAGTCCAGAAAAATGTCACGGCATTCGCCGCGTCCGATACCATCGATGCGGAACGATTCCGCGATCAGGCCGCCGGGGTCTTGTGCGTCACCCTTCATGGGGGTCCTCCAGTATCCGCGCAAAGACCTGTGCCGCCGCGCCTGACGCCTCTTCTATGCGGGCAGCCAGTGCGTCAAGGTCATCGCAACCGACCTCTCGCAGCACAAAGCGACGCCCGCCCTCTCCAAGCGCGTCCGGATCAAGGATTGACCCGGTCAAAAGCCGCGCTGCCGCCTGCAAGGACCAGAACAGATCCTGCGCGCCGCACAGCGCATTGACGTCCTGTTTCGATAATTGCCCCGCAGCAAGTCCCGCATCGATTTGCGCCGCTGCCTTGCGCTGTGGCGTGCCGGTCAACAACGCGACCGTCTGCGCGGCCAGATCGGCATCCATCAGCCGGCCCGGCCCGTCCTTTGCATCCCAGACGGCGCCGCCCGGCTTTGCTTCTGCCAGACGGCGGCGCATGTCGGCCACGTCGGCGCGGATCGTGGCGCCCTGCCCCTTGTCCGCCAGCAGTTTGCGGCGGAAAAATTCGATATCGGTCGCCAGTGCGTCGTCACCGACGATGGCACGCGCGCGGGTGAGTGCGAGATGTTCCCACGTCCAGGCATCCTGCGTCTGATAGGACTGGAACGCCGCCCAGGATGTCGCAACCGGTCCTTGGCGTCCCGAAGGCCGCAGGCGCATGTCGACCTCGTACAGGCGTCCGTCCGCCATCGGCGCTTGCAATGCTGTCACCAGCGCCTGCGTCAGCCGCGCGTAATAGGTCCGCGCAGGCAAGGGCCGTTTGCCGTCGGAAACAGCCTCTCCATCGGCGTCATAGATCACGATCAGGTCCAGATCGGATTGCGCGTTCAGCCGCCCGGCCCCCAGTGATCCCATCGCCACAACCACCGCACCGCGCCCCGGCACATGGCCGTGCTTGCGGGCGAATTCAGCACCGACCACCGGCCATAGCCCTGCCACGACGGCCCCCGCCAGATCGGCGTATTGCGCACCACTGGTGCGCGCGTCGATCAACCCCCGCAGATGGTGCACGCCAATCCGGAAATGGCGTTCGCGTGTCCACAGGCGGGCGCGGGTCAGGGCCGCTTCGTAATCGGGTGCCTGCGCCAGTTCGTCGCGCAGCGACGCGGACAACGCATCTGCGCCAGGCCACGGCGCGAAAAAGTCACCACCGATCACCGCATCCAGCACGCCTGCATTACGCGACAGGTATTGCGCCAGCGCAGGCGCCGTCGCGCAGATATCGACGATCAGGCGGGTCAGTTTCGGATTTGCCTCGAACAGGGAAAATAATTGCACCCCCGCAGGCAGCCCCGACAGAAAGCCGTCGAACTGCGCCAGCGCCTCTTCGGGTTTGGCCGCATCTTGCAGGTCGCGCAGGATCACCGGGCGCAGACGGTGAAAAATCTCGACCGCGCGGGTGGATCGCAGCGCTGGATAATCCAACCACCGCGACGTGATCTGACTGCCCCAGTCCGGTGCGGGTTCCGGTGCATCGGGGGCAAAGAAGTCTTCGGTCAGGTCGTGGACCTCTTCCAGCCGCTCGGTCAGGTCGCGGCGCAGATCCTCCACATCGCGGTCCATGAACGCCGCCAGTCTGGCAAAACCATCGGCGTCGTTGGGCAAGGTGTGGGTCTGCGCGTCCTGCACCATCTGCAACCGATGTTCGACGGTGCGGTGAAAGGTATAGTGGTCGATCAGACGGTCGCGCACATCGCCGGGCAACCATCCCGCATCGCTGAGTGCTGTCAGCCCGTCGACCGTGCCGCGCGCGCGTAATCCGGGATCGCGGCCCCCTGCGATCAGTTGGCGGGTCTGGGTAAAGAACTCGATCTCGCGGATGCCGCCGCGCCCCAGTTTCATGTTGTGGGATTTCAGCGTCAGCGGCCCGTGCAGCCCTTTGTGGTCGCGGATGCGCAGTCGCATGTCATGCGCGTCCTGAATGGCTGCGAAATCCAGATGCCGCCGCCAGACAAAGGGGCGCAGCGTGTCCAGAAACCGACCGCCTGCCGCAAGGTCGCCCGCGCAAGGCCGCGCCTTGATATAGGCGGCCCGTTCCCACGTGCGCCCGACGCTTTCGTAATAGCGTTCGGCAGCATCCATCGACAGACAGACCGGCGTGACGCTGGCATCGGGCCGCAACCGCAGGTCGGTGCGGAACACGTAACCGCCCGCCGTGGCGTCCGACATCAGCGCGCACATGCGGCGGGTGATCCGCACGAAACCGGCCCGCGCCTCTGCCACGTCGGCGGGGTCGAAACGGGTTTCGTCGAACAGGCAGATCAGGTCGATGTCGGACGAATAATTCAGCTCTCCGGCCCCCATCTTGCCCATGGCCAGTGCAACCATACCGCCAGCGGTAGCGGCATCTTCGGCCACCAGCCCCGGCAGCTTGCCACGGGCGATTTCGGCGGATGTCAGTGCGACCAATGCGGCATGGGTCGCGCGGTCCGCCAGATCGGTCAGTGCGCCTGTCACAGTCTGCAGCGGCCAGACCCCACCCAGATCGGCCAGCGCTGTCAGCAGGGCCACACGGCGTTTGGCCTGCCGCAACCCGTCGGACAGATCGGTCAGCGGCAGCGTGTCGATATGATCGAGCGTCGCGCGCAACGCGTCCTCTGGTGCGGCGGCGACCTGCATCAGCCACGCGCCTTCCTTGCCGATCAGCGTTGCCAGATAGGGGCTGCACCCGGCAGCGCCAACAATCAAATCACGCAGCGCACCGGTGGCATCGGGCACATGGGCCAGCGCATCGGTCCCCCGGTCAGGAGTGTAGGGGCGTGGGGTGCGGACGATCCGCGCCTCTAGACTGCCAAGTGTTGCTGTTTGATCCGCTGACATGACCATAATACCCTGAAAGAAACGCCCCCAATCGTGTCAGTAGCCACCGGGATGAGCAAGAGTTTGAAGCGGGTCACGCAGACACTGCAGGACGCGGGATTGCGCATTACCCCGATTGCCATGTCTGACAGCACGCGCACTGCAAACGACGCTGCCGATGCACTGGGCTGTGCGCTGGACCAGATCGCCAAATCGATCATCTTTCAGGGCGCCGATACCGGGCAGATCCACCTGTTCATCACGGCAGGCGGCCACCGCGTCGACCCGGCCAAGGCCGCTGCCATCGCGGGCGAGCCGCTGACCCGCGCCGATCCCGCTGCGGTGCGCAACATCACCGGATTCGCCATCGGCGGCGTCGCACCCATCGGCCATCTGACACCACCCAACGCCTACTTCGATCCACATCTGCTGACGTTCGATGTGGTCTATGCCGCGGCCGGCACGCCACATCATATCTTTGCGATTGCGCCGGATACGTTGCTGCAATTATGCGGCGCGCCACTGGCCAATTTCACCGAATGAAATGCGCAAGCCTGTGGAATATAAAACTTTACCCGCTCTATGTAAAAAACATTCACATTAACCCTTGCGAGGATCGGCAGGCGTTCCGATATGGGTAATGTGAAAGAGATTTACATCAGTCTGGAAAGGACAACTCAGATGACTGCTACGCATACATATCCCGCTGTCGTGACAGGCCCGGTGGCTTGGGCACAACGCGTCGAAGCCTGGCTTGATGCCCGTGGACGCGGTGCATGGATCGCCACCATGGTCATCGCCATGATCGTCGCCTGGCCGGTGGGTCTGGCCGTGCTGGCCTATATGATCTTTGGCAACAAGTTCAGCAAAGGCGCTGCATCCAGCAAGGTGCGCCCGTCCCGCATGATGGCGACATCGGGCAACACCGCATTTGATGCCTACAAACAGGACACGCTGCATCGCCTGCAGGAAGAACAGGACGAATTCACCGCCTTTCTGGGCCGCCTGCGCGAGGCCAAGGACAAGGCCGAATTCGACCAGTTCATGGCCGACCGCACGCCGAAAGACCGCGATGTAGACGCATCCGACAAGGATGCCTAAGTGAAACAGGTGGCCCCGAAAACGGGGCCGCCGTGACCATCTGGCGACTGGAATTATTGATATGACGACCCTTGTTCTGCACGACTTGCCCGACCCCGACACGATGCCGGAATTCTATGATGGCGTGCCCAGCCGTCGCGCGCTGGCATGGGTAGTGGATGTCACGGTGGTCTTTATCTTCTCCTTGCTTTTGTTGCCGTTGACGCTGTTCATCGCGCTGTTTTTCTTTCCCGTCATGATGATGGGCGTGGGGTTTATCTATCGTTGGTTCACCATCGCCAGCGGATCCGCGACGTGGGGCATGCGCCTGTTCAACATCGAATTGCGCGACGCACAGGGCGCGCGTCTGTCCAGCGGCGCGGCATTGGCCCATACGGCGGGCTACGCGTTGAGTGTCATCACCTTTCCGCTGCAACTGGTGTCGATCGGCGCCATGGCGATCACCCCCAAAAGGCAGGGATTGACCGATTTCGTCATGGGGACCACCGCGATCAACCGACCGGCATAAACCCGCAATTCGAAATGTTTGGGCGCTTTCGGGGGGTTGTCAGATCGTCAGAACCGCACCACTCTTTATGACATGCGCCATGACCTTCAGATCGCCCCGCAGTTCTACGTGACGGCCCCGCAACCCTGCCCCTATCTGGCGGGCCGGATGGAACGTAAGCTGTTTACCGCACTGCAGGGTGAATCGGCATCGTCGCTGAATGATGCCTTGTCAAAGCAGGGGTTCCGGCGGTCGCAGAACGTGCTGTATCGGCCGTCTTGCACGGAATGTTCGGCCTGCATGTCGGCCCGTATCCGGGTTGCAGATTTCAAACCGTCGCGCAGTCAGAAACGGGTGCTGAAACGCAACGCGCATCTTCAGCGGCGCCCGACATCGCCTTGGGCGACCGAAGCGCAGTACGAATTGTTCCGCGAATATCTGGACGCGCGCCACGCGGACGGCGGCATGGCGGACATGGATATGTTCGAATTCGCAGCCATGATCGAAGAAACGCCTGTCCGGTCGCGTCTGATCGAATATGCCGATACGACCGCACAGACCGACGATCCTGTTGCAGCCTGCCTGACCGACATTCTGGATGACGGGTTGTCGATGGTTTATTCGTTCTTTGCGCCCGAATTGACCCGGCGCAGCCCCGGTACATTTCTGATTCTGGATCATGTCACCATCGCGCGGGAACTGAACCTGCCCTACGTCTATCTGGGCTATTGGGTCCCCGGCAGCCCCAAGATGGGATACAAGGCCAATTTCGACGCGTTGGAAGTTTTCCGCGACGGCGCGTGGCAGCCTATTGGTGATCCGGACGGTTATGACGGGGCATTGCACCCGCTGTCGACCGATCCCATCGCGGAACAGGTCGCGCGGATCGAATTGCCCGGCGGACGCCCTGTGCGGCGTTAATGCCTTGACCCTGCGGCCCACGTGCTAACTGTCACGGCACGTCACGCAGCAAGGAATCAATGCATGTCCGATTATACGCCCCCCAAGGTCTGGAAATGGGACGCCGAAAACGGCGGAAAATTCGCCAAAACCAACCGCCCCATCGCCGGACCGACCCACGACAAGGATCTGCCGCAGGGCGAACATCGCTGGCAGTTGCACAGCCTTGCGACGCCCAATGGCGTCAAGGTGACGGTCATGTTCGAAGAATTGCTGGAAGCCGGACACGACGCCGAATACGACGCGTGGCTGATCGACATCGGCAAGGGCGACCAGTTCGGCAGCGGCTTTGTCGACATCAACCCCAATTCCAAAATTCCGGCCCTGCTGGACACCAAGACCGGAACACGTCTGTTTGAAAGCGGGTCGATCCTGCTGCATCTTGCGACCGAATACGATGCGTTCCTGCCGCAGGACCCTGCGATGCGGGCCGAAACGCTGAACTGGCTGTTTTGGCAGATGGGCAGCGCGCCCTATCTGGGCGGCGGGTTCGGTCATTTCTACGCCTATGCGCCCGAACCGATGGAATATCCGATCAACCGCTTCACCATGGAAGCCAAGCGCCAGCTTGACGTGCTTGACCGGCAGTTGGCGGGCCGTGAATTCATTGCGGGCGATCAATACACCATCGCCGACATGGCCATCGCGCCTTGGTATGGCGGTGTCGCTACGGGTGCGGTCTATAACGCCGCCGAATTCCTGCAAACCGATGGCTACGAAAACGTGCAGCGGTGGGCGCAACAGGTCATGAACCGCCCCGCATATCTGCGTGGGCGTATGGTGAACCGGTCGTTCGGCGATCCGTCAGAGCAGTTGCACGAACGTCATAGTGCCGCAGACTTTGACACACAGACGCAGGACAAATTGGCCGGGTCAGGGAACTAGGCGACCACCCGCGCGCCCTGACCGCAAGACCAAAAACCGGAGCCATGATGACCGACCGCAATGCAAGCCCGACCGATCTGACAACCAAAGGCTGGCTGGCCGCGTCCAAACGCGTCTTTGCCAGCATCGGAGAGGACCACCTGCTGCTGATCGCGGCGGGCTGCGCATTCTATGGCCTGCTTGCGGTGTTTCCCGGTATCGTGGCCGCCATGGCGCTGGCGGGGGATTTTACCGACCCCGCCGGTCTGGTGG
>NZ_JAAFZU010000055.1:75672-429129 GCF_018263905.1 Loktanella sp. SALINAS62
GATCAGGCCAAATCTGTCGCGGGGTCCGACAGCGGCGGATTGGGACTGGCCGCGATTCTGGGTGTGCTGACGGCGTTTTATTCCGCGTCAGCCGGCATGTCGGCCCTGATCGAAGGGCTGAACGTCGCCTTTCGTGTCGAAGAAGCGCGCAGCTTTCTGCGCAATCTGCTGGCGCGCTTCACACTGACATTGGCCATGGTTGTCGGGTTCTTCGTGATCGTGGCGACCTTGGTTGCGATTCCTGTCGTGATGAACTTTCTGCGCCTTCCGGCAGGGACAGAGCTGTTGATCACGTTGATCCGTTGGCCGGTGGTGCTGCTATTGGTCGCGGGCGGTTTGGCAATCCTGTATCGGTATGGTCCCGCGCGCAGCCAGCGCCGCTGGCGCTGGATCACACCGGGCGCCGTCATTGCGTGTTTGTTGTGGCTTTTGGGGTCGATGGCGTTTGCGTTTTATGTCCGCAACTTTGCCAGCTACAATGAAACATTCGGCGCGCTGGGCGGGGTTATCATCCTGCTTGTCTGGTTGTGGTTGTCGTCTTTTATCGTTTTGCTGGGTGCGGAAATCGATTCTGAAATCGAAGCGCAGGGCAAACAAAATCCGGCACCGGATACTGCGGCACCTGACACGGCGGACAGCGGGAAACTGGACGATGCGACGCTGCACCGCGACAAGCCCTGAAAGAAAGTTACCAAAAACACCGCTTGGGCGAAATTTTCTCCGCCCGGGCGGTTGACCCTGTGGGACGGGGCGCATAGGGTCAGCAAACACAAGGGATGTTGGCATGAACACTGTCGTACTAATCGTAGGAAATCAGCGCATGGGCCGGTAACGGTTGACCCATCAGGTTCCCATGCGCCCCCGTTTCACACCGGGGGCTTTTTTATGCCGAACGACAGATTTTAACGGACGAGACCAATGACAAAAACGATGACCGGCGCGAAAATGGTGGTTCAGGCCCTGATCGATCAGGGGGTGGAGGTAGTCTTTGGCTATCCCGGCGGCGCCGTCCTGCCGATCTATGACGAGATTTTTCAGCAAAACCACATCCAGCACGTGCTGGTACGCCACGAACAGGGTGCTGTGCATGCCGCCGAAGGCTATGCGCGGTCCACAGGCAAGCCGGGTGTGGCGCTTGTCACCTCTGGCCCCGGTGCGACGAACGCGGTCACAGGATTGACCGACGCGCTGATGGACAGCATCCCGATCGTCGTGCTGACGGGTCAGGTGCCGACCTTTATGATCGGGTCGGATGCGTTTCAGGAAGCCGACACCGTCGGCATCACCCGCCCCTGCACCAAACACAACTGGCTGGTGAAAGAGACCGACAAGCTGGCCAACACCCTGCACGAAGCGTTTCATATCGCCACCGCAGGACGGCCCGGTCCGGTGCTGGTCGATATTCCCAAAGACGTGCAATTCGCCACCGGCACCTATTCGGAAAAGGCGAAACGCAAATCGCATTACGCCCCGCAATTGAAAGGTGACATCGACACCATCACGGAATTGGCCCGTGCGCTGGAAACAGCGAAACGGCCCGTTTTCTACACGGGCGGCGGCGTCATCAATTCCGGTCCGCTGGCCAGCCAACTGCTGCGTGAACTTGTCGAAGCGACGGGTTTTCCGATCACGTCCACCCTGATGGGTCTGGGCTGCTATCCGGCGTCGGGTGACAAATGGCTGGGCATGCTGGGCATGCACGGCACGTATGAAGCCAACATGGCGATGCATGGTTGCGATCTGATGATCAACGTCGGCGCCCGCTTTGACGACCGGATCACGGGCCGCGTCGACGCGTTTAGCCCGAAATCGAAAAAAGCCCATATCGATATCGACGCATCATCCATCAACAAGGTGATCCGCGTGGACATGCCGATCCTTGGCGACGTGGCCCACGTGCTTGAAGACCTGCTGAAGGTCTGGAAGGCGAATGGCCGCAAGACCAATACCGAAGGTCTGGCAAAATGGTGGAAACAGATCGCGGAATGGCGCGCCATCGATTGTCTGGGTTACGAACAGACCGGCAAGATCATCCGGCCCCAACACGCCATCAGCCGGCTGGAAGCCCTGACCAAGGATCATGACCGCTACATCACGACAGAGGTCGGCCAGCATCAGATGTGGGCCGCGCAGTATATGGGGTTCGAGGCACCGAACCGCTGGATGACGTCGGGCGGTCTGGGCACGATGGGTTACGGCACGCCCGCGTCCATCGGTGTGCAGATGGCGCACCGGGACGCGCTGGTTATCAACGTCGCGGGCGAAGCGTCCTGGCTGATGAACATGCAGGAAATGGGCACCGCGATGCAGTACCGCCTGCCGGTGAAGCAATTCATCCTGAACAACGAACGGTTGGGCATGGTGCGCCAGTGGCAGGAACTGCTGCACGGTGAACGCTACTCGTCCAGCTGGTCCGAATCCCTGCCCGATTTCGTCAAACTGGCCGAAGCGTTTGGTGCAAAGGGGATCAAGGTCGATGACGCCGCCGATCTGGATGACGCCATCCGCGAAATGATCGCCTATGACGGGCCGGTCATTCTGGATTGCCTTGTGGAAAAGCATGAAAACTGCTTTCCGATGATCCCATCGGGCAAGGGTCACAACGAAATGCTGCTGGCCAACGCGCAGGTGCAGGGTTCGATCAATGCGACGGGCGCAGTGCTGGTCTAGGACCGGCCGCGGATTTGGAAAGAAAACGACATGTCACCACTCAAGATCAAAAAAGGGTCTTCCAGCCATTCCGCCTATGACCTGCGGTCGCATTTTTCCGATGTGATCGAACGGCACACGCTGGCGGTCATCGTTGAAAACGAACCGGGCGTTCTGGCCCGCGTGATCGGTCTGTTTTCGGGCCGGGGCTACAATATCGAAAGCCTGACCGTCGCCGAAATAGACCACACCGGGCATCGCAGCCGGATCACGGTCGTCACATCCGGCACGCCACAGGTGATCGTGCAGATCAAGGCGCAACTGGGCCGGATCATTCCCGTCCATGAGGTACACGATCTGACCGTCGAAGGCCCAAGCGTTGAACGCGAACTGGCGCTGTTCAAGGTGCGCGGACAGGGCGAGGCACGGGTCGAAGCGTTGCGTCTGGCGGATATCTTCCGGGCTTCGGTGGTAGACAGCACGCTGGAAAGCTTTGTCTTTGAAATCACCGGGACGCCGGAAAAGATCGACGCCTTTGCCGAACTGATGCGTCCGCTTGGCCTGCAAGAGGTCGCGCGCACGGGCGTCGCGGCGCTGGCGCGGGGCGAAACAACCCACGTCTGAACCCGGAAGGGTTTTTCGGCCCCCTGAACCCGCACTGTTCAAGGACCGGCGTTTTCGTGCGCCGGTCACGATCGGTCCACGCGCGCGCGGCTTGCTGCCATTCAACAGGTCCGACCTTGCCCCATGGCCCATACCGGGCCACATAAGGGCAAAGCAAAGGACGCATCATGGCCCGCAAGATCATCATCGATACCGACCCCGGACAGGACGACGCCGTCGCCATTCTTTTGGCACTTGCATCGCCGGAACTGGAGGTGCTGGGCCTGACCTGCGTGGCGGGCAACGTGCCGCTGGACCTGACCGCGCGCAATGCCCGCATCATCTGCGAACTGGCGGACCGGCGGCAAATGCCGGTTTACGCGGGTTGCGACGCCCCCCTGTCGCGCAAACTGGTCACGGCGGAACACGTCCACGGCAAAACCGGGCTGGACGGCCCCACCCTGCCCGACCCCACGATGCCGTTGCAGGACACCCATGCCGTCGATTTCATCATCGACACGCTGCGCATACAGGACACGGGCAGCGTGACCCTGTGTCCGCTGGGACCGCTGACGAATATCGCCGCAGCCTTTGAACGTGCGCCCGACATCATCGACCGTGTGCAACAGATCGTGCTGATGGGCGGCGCCTATTTCGAGGTGGGCAACATCACACCGACCGCCGAATTCAACATATACGTCGATCCCGAAGCCGCCAAAATCGTCTTTGCCGCCGGTGCGCCGCTGGTGGTCCTGCCGCTGGATGTCACGCACAAGGCGCTGACAACGCAGCCGCGCGTCGATGCGTTTCGCGCGATGGGCACCGATGTGGGCCGGGCCGTGGCAGACTGGACCGGCTTTTTCGAACGCTTCGACAAGGAAAAATACGGGTCTGCCGGTGCGCCGCTGCATGATCCTTGCGTGATCGCCTATCTGCTGCAACCCGACCTGTTTTCAGGGCGCGACATCAACGTCGAGATTGAAACCGCATCCGACCTGACGCTTGGCATGACCGTGGCCGACTGGTGGCGCGTCACCGACCGGCCCGCCAATGCGCTGTTTATCGGGGATGTGGACGCGGACGGGTTCTTTGCCCTGCTGATCGAACGGCTGGCCCGGCTATGAGCACGGCAATCACCCTTGCAGCGGCGGCCGACGCCGAACGTGTTCTGGCGCTGATGGCGCGTTATCATGAAGAAGCGCAATTGCCCCATGATGACACGCACCGCGCCACAGTCGCGGGGCCGCTGCTGGATGGCTCCCCCTTGGGGGCGATCTGGCTGATCGGTCCCAGCCGTGCGCCACTGGGCTATGTCATGGTGACATTCGGCTGGTCGATGCCGCATGGCGGACTGATCGGCTGGCTGGAAGAAGTGTTCATCCGCCCCTCCGTGCGTGGCCGTGGTATCGGGACAGAGGTCCTGCACGCCGTCACCGTGAACCTGCAGCGCGCCGACCTGCGCGCCATGCATGTCTTTTTGCCAAGCGACGACGCGGGGCTGGTGCGGTTCTGCACCCGTACCGGATTTCGCGCCGTGCGCACCCCAACCCTGATGACGGACCCGCTGTGACCCTACATTTCGACAATAGTTTCGCCCGCCTGCCCGACGCGTTCTATACGCGCATCGCGCCGACGCCCGTGGCCGATCCCGGTATCATTGCCGTGAACGACGATCTGGCTGCGTTGCTGGGTCTGGATCGCGACTGGCTGCATTCCGATGCCGCCACGGCGGTTTTCGCAGGCAACAGCCTGCCCGACACCGCCGCACCGCTGGCGCAGCTTTATGGCGGACATCAGTTCGGCAACTGGTCCGGGCAACTGGGCGACGGGCGCGCGATCCTGCTGGGCGAAATCGTGGGCACCGACGGGATACGGCGCGATGTCCAGCTCAAGGGATCGGGCCTGACGCCTTATTCGCGGGGCGGCGACGGGCGCGCATGGCTGGGGCCGGTGCTGCGCGAATACATTGCGTCCGAAGCGATGCACGCCATGGGCGTGCCCACGACCCGCGCGCTGGCCGCCGTCACAACCGGAGAGGACGTGTTCCGCGACACCATGCTGCCCGGCGCGATCCTGACACGCGTGGCGCGCAGCCATATCCGCGTCGGCACATTTCAGATGCACGCCGCACGACAGGACACGGACGCGCTGCGCACGCTGACAGACTACACCATCGCGCGTCATTACCCGGACGCAGATGGCCCTGCCGGTCTGCTGGATGCGGCGGTTGCCACACAGGCGCAACTGATCGCGCAATGGATGGGTCTGGGGTTCATCCACGGTGTGATGAACACCGACAATTGCAGTCTGGCAGGCGAAACCATCGACTATGGACCCTGCGCGTTCATGGATGATTACGACCCGCAAAAGGTGTTTTCCAGTATCGACCGGATGGGCCGCTATGCCTATGCCAATCAGCCCGGCATCGCGATCTGGAATCTGGCGCAACTTGCGACCGCACTGATCCCGTTGATGCCGGATCAGGACGCGGCGGTCACCGATTTCACCGACCGGGTCAACAGGTTCCCCGATCTGTATCAGGACGCCTGGGTCGGTGTGTTCGGTGCAAAACTGGGGCTGGCCGATCCGACCCTGGCGGATGCGGACCTGATCCAGCGTCTTTTGACCCTGATGGCAGACGCAGGTGCCGATTTCACCGCGACCTTTGCCCGCCTGACACAAGGCGAAAAACTGCCAGACCTGCCGGGTTTCGACGCGTGGCACACCGACTGGCAGGCGCGTCGCGCGCCTGATTACCTGGCAATCATGGCGGGCGCCAACCCGACCGTGATCCCGCGCAACCATCAGGTGCAGGCTGTGATCGACGCCGCTGTGGCAGGTGATTTAGCACCTTTCCATACCTTACTGGGCGTCGTCACCGATCCTTATGCGCCATTGGATGATGCGCGCGCGCCCTATGCCTTGCCGCCGGAACCCAGCCAGATCGTGCGCCAGACGTTTTGCGGCACCTGACCTGTCAGTCTGCCAGCATCCATTCGCCATCGGGGTGAAACGCGTCAAAGGCAAAGGCGAACATGACCGCATGAACCATGTCAGCCCCGTCTGCGTCGCGTACGCGGACATTGCCGACCTCTTTGCCCGCGCCCAGATCGCGGGTATCCAGAGCCGAGGCCTGACCTGCCTCCCACGTCAGCACCACGCCCGCTTCTGCGATGCGGCCCGCGTCGCGCAGGCGTTCCAATGTCCACGCGCGTTCACCGACCGCGATGACGCGTGCCATTGCCGGAATGTCGTGCGGGACAGGGTCGCCGGAATATAGAAACGGGCGAAAACTGCTGTCGTACCCTTCGTAGGGGTTCGTGCCGTAGGCGCGCGCGGCGGCAGGTTCATCCATCACAAGACCCTCCGGATTGCGCGCGACAAAACTGTCCCAGCTTTCCAGAAACGCAGGCAGTTGGCGCAGCTTTGCCCCGGTCAGTTCTCCCACGATGGCGTCGCCCGTCGCCTGCTGCCACCAGCTTTCGGTCTGGCGGTCAAACATGATCATATCGGAAAACCGTAAAAGCCCCGAAACACCAAATTCCAGAACCCCGGCATCGGTACGTCTGTCGAACACGATGGCCGTGTTGCAAAGCGGGCAAAAGGTGACTGCGACAGGCACATCGCCCACCGTGTCATTCGCAATTTCATGCCACATCAAATAGCGGACGGGATAGGCGCGCGCTGATGCGCCATCCGGTTCAAGCGCGACCACCGCTTCGCGACCGGCCAGACCGCTTTTCTGACTGACAGGGATCATCGCAGGGTCATTCAGCGCGGGGATACCGTCCTTGGGCGGGCCGCCTGACAGGATTTCAATCCATTCCACGCTGGATTTGCTGAAATCGGTATCGGGCCAGACGTTGCGCCAGAATTCCGGACTGGCCTGCGCAGTCAGCGGCCACAGTAATGTCAGGGCTAGGATCAGGTGTTTCATCGGTGTCCTCCTGCCTGTCAGATTGCGACAGACCGGACCACCGGGATAGCCCCCTCACCCAAGGGTGAAGGGGCTGAAACATCATTCGGTGACGGTGACGGACGTCATCACGTCAGGGTCGGACGTGACCGACCCGTTGGGGCCATCGCCGCGCTTGATCTGATCGACGACATCCATGCCGTCCGTGACCTCGCCCACGATGGTGTATTGGCCATCCAGAAACGGACCCGGTTCGAACATGATAAAGAACTGGCTGTTGGCCGAATCCGGGCTTTGGCTGCGGGCCATGCCCAGCACACCGCGCTCGAACGACAGCGTGTCGCTGAATTCTGCCGCGATATCAGGCAGATCGGACCCGCCGGTGCCTGCGCGTGACAGATCGCTGCCGGTCTTGCCGAACTGCACGTCGCCGGTCTGGGCCATGAAGTCATCGATCACACGGTGGAACACCACGCCGTCATAACCGCCCTGTTCGGCGATCGTGGTGATCTGTGCGACGTGATTGGGGGCCACGTCTTCGAACAGGTTGACGGTCACGGTGCCGTTGGCCTGACCCGCGATTTCGATTTCAAGGCCGGTCGCCAGCGCAGGGCTGGCCAACATGGCAAGGGGAAGCGCGAACTTAAGCATCGGCGGCCACCACGACTTTGATCATGCGGTCAGGGTTCGCGGGCGGTTCGCCCTTGGCGATGTTGTCGACGTGCTTCATGCCTTCGATCACCTGACCATAGACGGTGTATTGACCGTTCAGGAAATCGTTGTCCTTGAAGTTGATGAAAAACTGGCTGTTGGCGCTGTTGGGGTTGGCTGACCGCGCAGCACCCAGCGATCCGCGTGCATGCGGCACCTTGGAAAATTCAGCCGGCAGGTCCGGCAGGTCAGATGCGCCTGTGCCCGCGCGACCGGGGGCGTAATCCTGTTCCATGTTCGCGTGCTGCACGTCGCCCGTCTGCGCCATGAAGCCATCGATCACACGGTGGAACGCGACGTTGTCGTATTTGCCAGCGCGCGCCAGCTCTTTCATGCGTGCGACGTGCTGGGGGGCGACATCGGGCAGCAGTTTGATGACGACATCGCCGTCTTTGAGCGTGATGATGATGGTGTTTTCGGGATCGTCGTAATCGGCCATCTGGCACTCCTGTTGATTGCTTGGCCCTGACATATGGTGGACAGGGCCGAATGCCAACCGGCAGACGTTGACGACGGCAGATGCGTGCCGCAGTTAAGAGGTAACCCGAACCGCAGGAGGCCATCATGGGCTGGAAGACACTTGACGACATGGAACTGAACCGCAAACGCGTGTTGGTGCGCGTCGATATCAACGTGCCCGTCGAGGATGGACGCGTCACCGATACCACCCGCATCGACCGGATCGTGCCGACGGTGCAGGACATAAAGGCCAAGGGCGGCACCCCGATCCTGCTGGCGCATTTCGATCGCCCCAAGGGCAAGGTAGTGCCAGAAATGTCGCTGGGCCAGATCGTGCCCGCACTGGAACAGGCGCTGGGATGCGATGTGGCGTTCATCGACGGCAACTATGGCGAACGGGTTGCCGCGTTGGCACAGGGCGATGTGGCGTTGCTGGAAAACCTGCGGTTCAATCCGGGCGAGGAATCCAACGACGACGGTTTCGCATCCCGATTGGCCACACTTGGCGATGTCTATGTCAACGATGCGTTTTCTGCCGCGCACCGCGCCCATGCCAGCACCGATGCTCTGGCCCGCAAGCTGCCTGCCTGCGCTGGACGCCTGATGGCAGAAGAGCTGGGCGCGCTGGACCGCGCATTGGGCAATCCTGAACGCCCCGTCGTCGCCGTGGTCGGGGGGGCCAAGGTATCGACCAAGCTGGACCTGCTGTCCAACCTTGTGGAAAAGGTCGACACGCTGGTGATCGGCGGCGGCATGGCCAATACCTTTCTCGCGGCGTCGGGCATCGACGTGGGCAAATCGCTGTGCGAGCACGATCTGGCCGACACCGCCCGCAAGATCGCGCAAAAAGCAGCCGACCGGGGCTGCGAAATCCTGCTGCCGCGCGATGTCGTCGTGGCACGTGAATTCAAGGCAGGCGCCGAAAGCCAAACCGTCAAGACCGAAGACTGTCCGGCGGACGCCATGATACTGGATGCAGGTCCGGATTCGGTCGCGCATATCGTCGATGTGCTGAAACGGTCCAAAACGCTGGTCTGGAACGGACCGCTCGGCGCGTTCGAAATCGCACCTTTTGACGCGGCGACAACAGCGGCGGCACAGGCAGCGGCAGCATTGACGCGCGACGGTGCGCTGATTTCCGTCGCAGGTGGCGGCGACACCGTGGCCGCCCTGAACAAGGCCGGTGTGTCTGGCGATTTCAGCTACGTTTCGACCGCGGGCGGCGCATTCCTAGAATGGATGGAAGGCCGAACCCTGCCCGGAGTCGCTGCTTTAGATCACTGATAGCGTTAAACAAACCTGCGTTTGCGCTATCATATTTGCCATCGCGGCACCCCTTGCCTATGTCCGTTGTAACGGATCACGCAAGGGGCGGAACGATGAATACGGACATGGCGGACAAGATGCGCAGCGGGTCGGGTTTTATCGCGGCACTGGACCAAAGCGGTGGATCGACGCCAAAGGCGCTGGCAGCATACGGACTGTGTGAAAAAGACTGGTCAAACGACAACCAGATGTTCGATCTGATCCACGACATGCGGTGCCGTATCGTGTCCGCGCCGACGTTCAACGGTGACAAGGTTCTGGGGGCAATCCTGTTTGAACAGACGATGGACCGCGACTTTGCCGGCAAACCCGCCCCGCGCCACCTGTGGGAAGATCAGGGCGTCGTGCCGTTCCTGAAGATCGATCACGGTCTGGAAGACACCGCCGACGGTGTGCAGTTGATGAAACCGATTGCCGGATTGGACGGCACCCTGTCACGCGCTGCAGGTCTGGGCATTTTCGGCACCAAGGAACGGTCGGTGATCCACGCCGCCGATCCCACAGGCATCGCTGCCATCGTGGCACAGCAATTCGACATTGGCCGTCGCGTGCTGTCGCACGACATGATGCCCATTCTGGAACCTGAAATCACAATCTCGATCCCGGACAAGGCCGCGGCAGAAGACATGCTGCTGGACGAAATCCTGCGCGCGCTGGACACGCTGCCCGATGGAACAGAAGTCATGATCAAACTGACGCTGCCGGAAAATCCCGGACAATACGCGCAACTGGTCGATCATCCCAAAGTGATGCGCGTCGTCGCACTGTCCGGTGGTTACGATCTGGACGAAGCGACAGCGCGGCTGGCCCAGAACCCCGGTATCATCGCCAGCTTTTCACGCGCACTGACTGAACGGTTGTCCGCCGAACAATCTGACGCGGAATTCAACGCCGCCATCGCGCAAAGCATCGACGCGATCTATCGCGCCTCTGTCACGGGCTGACACGTCGATATCACGCAGGCACGAAATATGAATTGCGGGATTCCATCGACACCGGATTCGTGATTAGCATAGCGTCAAGCGCGGACAGAATACCGCACACCAGAGGCGCAGATGAGCAAACGCAACCGACCCGCTGTAGGCACTTTGATCTATTTTCTGGGGGCATTGGCCCTTGGTTTCTATTTTACCTTTGCTGCGGTGCAAGGCGATTACGGTGTGTTGAAACGCAGCGGGATCGAAGCCGAAGGACGCGTGCTGGCACAGGAATTGCAATTGTTGCAGGCCGAAGTCAGCCGCATGGAAAACCTGACCATGCGCCTGTCCGACAAGTATCTGGACCTTGACCTGCTGGACCAGCAGGCCCGCGATGTGCTGGGCCTGATCCGGACGGATGAAATCGTGATCCGCTGAGACGCAGGTTTTTGTGGCGACCGCGTTGCCTTACCCGACGAACCGCTTTAGGTTTGGGAATTAGTTTAACACTAAACAATTCTCTGGACCTACGAGGGGACGCGCAATGCCGCCACGCAAAAAGGACGCACAGCCGAATGTATCGGCCGATGACCTGAAGGCCTATTACCGCGACATGCTGATGATCCGCCGCTTTGAAGAAAAAGCGGGACAGCTTTACGGCATGGGGCTGATCGGCGGCTTTTGTCACCTGTACATCGGACAAGAAGCCGTTGTCGTCGGTCTGGAAGCCGCAGCCAAGGACGGCGACAAGCGCGTCACATCCTACCGCGATCACGGCCACATGCTGGCCTGTGGCATGGACCCCAAGGGCGTCATGGCCGAACTGACAGGCCGCGAAGGCGGCTATTCCAAAGGCAAGGGCGGGAGCATGCACATGTTCTCGAAGGAAAAGCATTTTTACGGCGGTCACGGCATCGTCGCGGCACAGGTACCGCTGGGTGCGGGCCTTGCGTTTTCGGACAAGTACAAAGGCAACGATAACGTCACCTTTGTCTATTTCGGGGACGGTGCCGCCAACCAGGGTCAGGTCTATGAAACCTACAACATGGCCGAACTGTGGGATCTGCCCGTCGTCTTTGTGATCGAAAACAACCAATATGCGATGGGCACATCGACCAAACGGTCGACAAAATCGCCCAGCTACTGGGAACGCGGTGCCGCCTATGGCATCCCCGGCGAAGAAGTCGATGGCATGGACGTGCTGGCGGTCAAGGAAGCTGGTGAAAAGGCGGTCGCGCACTGCCGCGCGGGCAACGGTCCGTATATTCTGGAAATCAAAACCTATCGCTACCGGGGCCATTCCATGTCCGACCCCGCGAAATACCGCACCCGCGAAGAGGTGCAGAAGATGCGCGATGAACGCGACCCGATCGAACAGATCCGCGACCTGCTGCTGACCGGCAGCCACGCGACAGAGGACGATTTGAAAGCCATCGACAAGGAAATCAAAGGCATCATCAATGACGCCGCCGAATTTTCCAAGGAAAGCCCGGAACCCGATCTGGAAGAGCTTTGGACCGATATCTACGCAACCGAAGTTCCGCAGGAGGCTTGATTGATGGCAACCGAAATTTTGATGCCCGCCCTGAGCCCCACGATGGAAGAAGGCACTCTGGCCAAATGGCTGGTCAAGGAAGGCGACACCGTCGCATCCGGTGACATTCTGGCCGAAATCGAAACCGACAAGGCAACGATGGAATTTGAAGCCGTGGACGAAGGCACCATCGGCAAGATCCTGATCGCAGAAGGCACCGAAGGCGTGGCCGTCAACACCGCCATCGCGGTCCTGCTGGAAGATGGCGAAACGATGGACGATGTATCGGTCGACACCAGCCAGTCGCAGCAGCCCGTTGCCGCCGACAAGGAACAATCGTCGGAAACTGCGCCCGCCGCCGCGATGAGCCATCCTGAACCCAAACAATCGGATCGCACGCCGGACTGGCCCGACGACGTAGAGGTCAAGAAAACGACCGTCCGCGAAGCCCTGCGCGATGCGATGGCCGAAGAAATGCGCCGCGACGAAAACGTGTTCCTGATGGGTGAAGAAGTCGCCGAATATCAAGGCGCCTACAAGATTTCCCAAGGGCTGCTGGACGAATTCGGGGCCAGACGGGTGATCGACACCCCGATCACCGAACACGGGTTTGCCGGTATCGGTGTGGGTGCGGCATTCGGCGGGCTGCGTCCGATTGTGGAATTCATGACCTTCAACTTTGCCATGCAGGCGATGGACCAGATCATCAACTCTGCCGCCAAAACGCTGTATATGTCAGGCGGCCAGATGGGTGCGCCGATGGTGTTCCGCGGGCCCAACGGTGCGGCAGCGCGTGTGGGTGCGCAGCACTCTCAGGATTATGCCGCATGGTTCATGCAGGTGCCGGGACTGAAAGTCTGCATGCCCTATTCCGCCGCCGACGCAAAAGGCCTGATGAAATCCGCGATCCGCGATCCCAATCCGGTGATCTTTTTGGAAAACGAAATCCTGTATGGCCGGTCGTTTGACGTGCCTGTCATGGATGATTTCACAATCCCCTTCGGCAAGGCCAAGATCGAACGCGATGGCGATGACGTGACCATCGTATCGTTCGGCATCGGCATGACCTATGCGTTGGAAGCCGCTGAAAAGCTGGCAGAAGAAGGCATTAACGCCGAAGTCATCAACCTGCGGACCCTGCGCCCGATGGATACCGAAACCATCCTTGAATCGGTGCGCAAGACGAACCGCTGCGTCACCGTCGAAGAAGGCTGGCCGCAAGGCAGCGTCGGCGGCTACATCAGTGGCGTCATCATGCAGGAAGCGTTCGATTATCTGGACGCGCCCGTCATCACATGCACCGGCAAGGACGTCCCGATGCCCTATGCCGCGAACCTGGAAAAGCATGCGTTGATCACCACAGCCGAAGTGGTCGCAGCCGTCAAAAAAGTCACCTACCGGTAAGGAGCCAGCGCGATGCCCACAGAAATCCTGATGCCCGCCCTGTCCCCCACGATGGAGGAAGGGACGCTGGCGAAATGGCTGGTCAAGGAAGGCGACACCGTGTCCGCCGGTGACCTGCTGGCTGAAATCGAAACCGACAAGGCGACGATGGAATTCGAAGCCGTGGACGAAGGCACCATCGGCAAGATCGTCGTCCCCGAAGGCAGCGAAGGCGTCAAAGTCAACGACGTGATCGCCGTCCTGCTGGCCGAAGGCGAAAGCGCCGACGACATCGGTGACACCTCTGCCAAATCGGAACCCGCCTCGTCCCATGCCGAACCGGCAGAGGCATCCAAACAGACCGAACCCGCCGCAGGTTACGGACGTGACGGGTCCGCAGCGCAGGAAGCGAAACCCGACACTGCGTCTGCCGGGGACAAAAAGGACGGCGAACGCATCTTTGCCTCACCCCTCGCGCGTCGGATCGCGGCTGACAAAGGGTTGGATCTGGCCGATATTGCAGGGTCCGGCCCGCACGGACGGATCGTCAAATCCGACGTCGAAAACGCCCAGCCAAAGACGCAATCCGCCGCCGCCGAAACAGGTGCCAAAGACAGCGCAAAGGACGCGCCGATCCCCGCCACCAAGGGCGGCACAATCGCCAGCGGCCCATCGACCGAAACGATCCTCAAAACCTACGAAGATCGCCCGTTCGAAGAGGTCAAGCTGGACGGCATGCGCAAGACCGTCGCATCGCGGCTGACCGAAGCCAAACAGACCGTGCCGCATTTCTATCTGCGCCGCGACATTCAGCTGGACGCGCTGATGGCGTTCCGCAGCCAGTTGAACAAGCAACTGGAGTCGCGCAACGTCAAACTGTCGGTCAATGATTTCATCATCAAGGCTTGCGCGCTGGCGCTGCAACAGGTGCCGGATGCCAACGCCGTCTGGGCGAACGACCGCATGCTGCGGTTCACGAAATCCGACGTGGCCGTCGCCGTCGCCATCGAAGGCGGCTTGTTCACCCCTGTCCTGAAAGACGCGGACTCAAAATCGCTGTCGTCGCTGTCGTCAGAGATGAAAGACCTTGCCACCCGTGCCCGCGACCGCAAGCTGGCACCGCATGAATACGCCGGTGGCAGCTTTGCAGTCAGCAATCTGGGCATGTTCGGCATCGATAACTTTGACGCGATTATCAACCCGCCGCATTCTGCAATCCTGGCCGTCGGCGCGGGCGTGAAAAAGCCGATCGTGGGCAAGGACGGCGAACTGACCGTCGGTATGGTGATGTCGGTCACCCTTTCGGTTGATCACCGCGTCATCGACGGTGCATTGGGTGCCAACCTGTTGCAGGCGATCAAGGACAACCTTGAAAGCCCGATGACGATGCTGGCCTGATCGCTATTGCCTGAAACGAAAAACGCCGGGTCAGTGACCCGGCGTTTTTTGTTTTGGCAAGGCGTCGATCAGTCCATCGGGCCCAGCATGTGATCCATCAGGATCGACGGCTGCGAACACCCCGCTTCACCCACAATCTTTGCAGGAACACCTGCAACGGTTTTCATCTGGGGCACATCATGCAGCACCACGGAACCCGCAGCGATTCTGCTGCAATGGCCGACGGTGATATTGCCCAGCACCTTGGCCCCTGCCCCGATCAGCACACCGTTCTCGATGGTTGGATGGCGCTTTTCTTCGTCCTTGCCGGTGCCGCCCAGCGTCACGGAATGCAGCATGGACACATTGTCACCGACGACGGCGGTTTCACCCACCACAACGGAATGGGCGTGGTCGATCATCAGCCCCTTGCCGATCTGCGCGCCGGGATGAATGTCGACGCCGAACACTTCTGATGCGCGCATCTGAATGAAGTATGCCAAATCAAGCTGGCCGTCGTTCCACAGCCAATGCGCCAGACGATGCGCCTGAACGGCCTGAAATCCCTTGAAAAAAATCAATGGCTGCATCATGCGGTGGCAGGCCGGATCACGTTCGAACGTTGCGATCAGATCGGCGCGCGCATCCAGTGCAAGCTTGCTGTCGGATGCATAGACATCATCCGCAATGTCCCGCAGATTTTGCGCCGACATTTCGTCAGATGCCAATTTCATCGCAACCCTGTAGGCCAGCGCGTCGTCAAACCGATCATGCTGCAAAATGCCCGCGTGCAACATCGCCCCCATCGCCGGGGCCTTTCGGACCGCGTGGGCCGCGTCGCCACGAATTTCATCCCAAACAGGATCGAGCGCCAGCAGGTGCGATTGAGTATGTGCCATGATGCCGCCTTTGGATCAGTGATGATTGTTCATATAGGGCCCATTTGTAAAAATCAAAAGCGCCGCTTTTCACGCAAAGCGTGTACCACCACCGTCAGCGCTGCAAGATAGGAATCATCGATCCGCTGTGCCACAGGGACTGCCGGAAACGCGCCAGCGGCAGCCGCCAGCGTCCCATCACCAAACAAAGTGTGGCGGCGGTCAGTGCGCTTGCGATACCGATCTGCCGTGTCGGCAGATTGAATGATATGGCGCGCCCGCGCCGCAGCGTCTGCCGGGGTCAGATATTGAACGCGGCGCACGACCGCATCCAGATCCAGCAAACCAATCGGTCGCATTAAGATCCGATCACAACATCGCTGAAGGGGCCGGTGCCATACCGTTCCGACAGTTGCGCGACCCCCACCACAAAGCCTGCATTCCCGACATCTGCCTCACCCTCGGCAGCGGGATAGATCCAGGACGATGATGCGACAGTGGTTTCTCTGACGACCTTGTTGCCCTGCCTGACCTGCACGATGTAGCGTTCGTTCTCTTCCCCAAGCGGGACATCCCCGCGTCCCCAGACATCCCCGTCGATCCGCGTCTGCCTGATCCAGTCCACCTTTAGCCCCGCTGGTGTGAAGCGCGCAGTCAAATGCACCACGGGATAGGGGCGGTAACCGTTGCCGCGAAACGCTTCGACCACATGCCGATAGCTTTTGTCGGTATAAGGCCGCTTGACCGGACCAAAGCGAAAGTGACGTCTTTGTCCCCGCGCGTAGGTCGGAATGGTAATCTGTTCTGGGCGCCCATCCATCAGCACCATCTTTGTCCCAGCGGGCCATACGTCGGGGATCATCGCACTGCTTCCCGCCTGTCCCCGTAGCAAATCGGTCAGCGCAAACGTGCGGTCTTGCGTCATCTGGGCCTGTGCAAATTGCACGATTTCCCAATTGTCGGCACTGCCATCGCCCAGCGCCAGCACATTGCGACCGAACAGGACATCATCAGGGTCGATGGCATACAGTGCCCCATGCACCAGTTTTACCGACAGCACTTGCCTGTCCCAAACCCCCGTGCGTCCGCGCGGCAAAGGTGCGGTCAGGGTGCCGATCACACTGCGGCGGCGAAACACATCCTGAAGAATATAGCCCCGGTCCGCAGGCGCGGAATATAGTGCGACGGCAGGGCCCCAATCTGCCGCCGTCGTCGCGAAATACGGCGCATGCGCGCTTTCATCACCACGGATCAACGGCAGATCCATGAACAAACCAACAACCGGGCCCGGTGCCTTATAGCTTTGCAACCGCGCGCCTTCTTCAAAGCGGCGCTGCGGTCGATAAAGCGTGCCGTTCAGTCGGGTCGCATCGATGCGGCGCACGCCCGCATCTTCGATCCGGTCGATCCGGTAGCGCCCGTCCTGCCCCGCGTCGCGGATATGCACCACATCACCGGCGGCAAGCGCGCCCAGCGACGGGGCAACACTGAAACTGACCGTATCGCGTGCGACCCTTGCTTCGTGGATCCACCGTTCGGCTGTCGATGATGCCTCGCCCTTGGTCATGACAAGCGCGAATTCGCTGCGCGCAATCGACGTGGTTTCGTCTTGCGCGTGAATAGCTTCTGCGACCGCGACGCCATAGTCCGTTTCGCTTTCGACATAGGCAATCTGCACCCGCCCCGATGTCTCTGCATCCGGCGCACGCGTAAATGCGATGTCCGCGCCGCGTTCGGGGTCCAGCACCAGATCGTCGCGTCCAATCTGCGCAACCGCCTGCCCAGCGCGATTGGCAAAGTACAGCACGCCATCACGTTCTGACGCCTCAATACCGTAAGCCATCATCAAGGGCTGCAAGGCCGCGCGCGCGGACCCGATCCGGTCGATCACATAACCACGCACCACCCCATAAAGCTGTGACACATCAATCCGTGTGACCCCTGCATTGTGGCAAATCTCGGCCACCACACCTGCAAGCGTGCGGGCCGTGGCCCGCCCGTTCAGCCAATGTCCACGCGCATAATTATCACCATCTGACCAGAGATTGCTGTTGGCAGGAAAATACGGGAATGGCCGTGCATCCCAGCACCACACAAAAGCGTGGTCCATATCCACCATTCGGCCCCGATACGCCCCCGTCGTTGCCCGCGGATTATGTTCGGGGTCCGCGAAATGGCGCCAGACTGCACGCAGATATTGCATCTGCATGAAATCATCCCGCGCC
Source organism: Loktanella sp. SALINAS62 (assembly GCF_018263905.1). GTDB lineage: Bacteria > Pseudomonadota > Alphaproteobacteria > Rhodobacterales > Rhodobacteraceae > Loktanella. The sequence continues at coordinate 93,651 of NZ_JAAFZU010000055.1, forward strand.
CCGTTCGAATAATGCGGCAGCAGCGATTCCGACGATTTGGGGTCCAGAAACTTGTTGGGCTGGTTCGTGCCTTTATCAATTGCGGCGCAACCGAATTCCGTGAACCAGAACGGTTTGCTATAGGGCACCCATGCCGTCGGCGTGCTGACCCGCGCACCGTTTATCCGGTTGTGATGTTTGTTCTGCCACCAGCCGCGCAAATCCTTGTAACGCCAGACCCACGGTTCCCCGTCACCGTCCGTGATTGACGTGCGCCGCTGTGCCGCCCGCGATTCGGGACTGGCATAAAACCAATCATAACCTTCGCCGCCCGCCACATTGCCGGACAGATACCCCAGATTATAGATCGACCCATGGGCTGCGTCCTGATGGTCGTCGGTATCGCGCCAGTCCGACAGCGGCATGTAATTGTCGATCCCGATGAAATCGATGTTCGAACTTGCCCACAGTGGATCAAGGTGGAAATACTTGTCTGCCGTCCCTACCGGTTGATAACCGTGATATTCCGACCAATCGGATGCATAGCTGATCTTGCAATCGCTTCCCAGAATGCTGCGCACATCCGCGGCCAATGCGACCAGCGCCGCGACCGCAGGAAAGCTGTCACCTGCACCCCGGATCTGGGTCAGACCGCGCATCTCAGAGCCGATGCAAAACGCTTTCACCCCGCCCGCGATTTTGCACAAATGCGCATAGTGCAGGATGAACCGCCGATACCGCCACTCTGCCGGCCCGGAATAGCGCACAGCATCGCCATCGCGGACAAAATCGCCGGGTTGCGCCTGCCCCATGAAATCTGCAACCTGTTCTGCCGCCGTCGCAGTTCTGTCAGGGGTGCCCGCGACACCCGGCGCACGGCTCAGCGTGATCCGACCGCGCCACGGCAGCTTTGGCTGGCCGGTTTCACCCGTCCATGGGTTTGCCAGATCATTGCCTGCCATCTGCGTCATCAGGATAAAGGGATAGAACATCGGTTCCATCCCACGCGCAGTCAAATCGCGGATAGCCTGTATCACACTCGCATCTGACGGCGTCCCGCCATAGACGGGCCGCCCATCGATCCGTGGCACACGTTCGGTGAAATAGCGTTTCACATCGCTGACGCGCCACGGGTCGTCGCCATCGGCGTCATATTGTTCGACCATCGGGCGAACCGCACAATTGCCACACCGCAGATCATTGCCGAACCAAGACACGACCAGACTGACAGCCTTGCAGGCTGGCAATTCTTCTTCCAAAGCAAGTGCTGCCGTGCTGAAATCGGTCCCGCCGCTTGGCGTGTTCACATTGATGGGCCGACTATCGCCAAAACCACCGCTGAGATCTACCTGAGTTGTGCCCAGCGCATATTCCCCAGTGCCGGGGATCATCGCAACACCGGTTACCTGTCGCGCCATATCGGCAAACGCGTCTGGCGTGCCCGGTTCGGCTGGCCGCATCACCTCGAACGAAAACTGCGGCACGCGGTTTCCAAACTGGCCAAGTGGCATATCCTCGAACACAACGTACGCGATCCCGCGATATGCGGGTGTATATTCCAGCCCTTCGACCACAGAAATCTTGGGATCGGGCTGCTGTGTCATGGTCCCACGATAAACACGCATGTTCACGTCTGACGCTGAGATCTCTACCCCATCCGCCCAGATACGCCCGACGCGCGCAATCTCGCCTTCGCACAGGGCCAGCGCCATGCTGACAGTATAGCTATAGGTCGTGACCTCGGGATCGGCGGGGCGCGGCGCACCCTTGCCACCGCCACCCCCGGTCACCGTTTCGCTTTCCGCAAACTGCGTCGCCCAGATCACCTGTCCCGCAATCCGCATCCGCCCATGCAGCCGCGCCACTGCAGCACCTTCACTGGCGCCTGTCAGACGGAACCTATCGACCTGCCCGATCTCGACCGGCTCGCTGCCCGACCCGAGAATACGCTGATCAATGTGGCGCCCGATCGTCGCCCCGACGGCGCGCCCGATGACGGCTGACGATAACCCCAACACAGAGCCGCCGACAGAACCGCCCACAGCCATTCCAGCCGCCGATAAAACGAGTGTCGCCATGTCGGGCCTATCCTTTTCTGAATTCAAATCGTGCCGCAATACGGCGCTGCCACGGTGCTGAAAGCGGGCTCTCCGTTACACCGTGACCGCTGTAGGCATGCACAAAGGTCGGCATCTCGCCCGCTTCAGCGACAACGCCAAGATGTTTGGCGACCGCCTGAATCTGCATACGGAACAACAACACCTGCCCTGCCGCAAACGGCGCGTCGTCCACTTGGATCAGATGTCGTGCTGCTGCCCGCAACAACCGCTCTTCCCCTTGTGGTTCCGACCAGTCGGCTGTGTAGCGCGGGATCGCTTCAGGCTCTGCCCCGTGTTGCGCGCGCCAGATGCCCCTGATCAGCCCCAGACAATCGCATCCGACACCTTGCACAGACGCCTGATGGACATAAGGCGTCCCGATCCATGTGCGGGCGATGGCGACAATATCGCTCACCGGATTAGGCTCCCACCGCTGGTGTTGCCGTCCGCGCGGGGCACAGCGATCAGCCAGTCATCACCCGGCATATCCGGAAACCCTTGAAAATTGATCAGGTTGGCGAATTTCAACCGACAGGTCGCGTCGCGCTTGTCGCAGCCTGCCGTCACACGGACCCGGTCCCCAACCCGCAACTCTGCCCTGATCGCATCCCAAAGCATTAACTGGGCTTCACCGCCTGCCGTGTCGTGTGATTTAATCGTGAATGTGAGCCCCTGCGCCGGACCATTCAGGACCGTCAGCGTGCCATGCGTGAACCACTGCGCCGCGTATCCACCTGCCGGGATCGTAACACCGGTATCGCCTGTCAGTCGCAGCACCGATCGTTCAGTCATCAGGCGACTATCCGTCAGATCGACACGACAGGCTTTATCACCTAACACCGCCGCACAACTGCGCAGGAACGCACGCCCGATGGGCTGATTAAGGCGTTCCGCCAGACCGCGCAGCGCCACACGGAATTGTCCTGCCTCGCGTGTGATCTCTCCGATCTCGCCACGGAACCGAATGTGCCGCGCCGATACGTCATCCCACCGTACCAGCCAGTTCGTGATCTCTGCCCCGTCAAAACGTCCCGCAGCGATATCGACGTCGGAAATTACATCAGATTGCAGCAAACCAGCCGCTTCCGAATTATCAACGTTCAGTCCCGTGCTGGTGGCCAGCGCACGCGCGCTTAAACCACTGTCCGCCTGAAATCGCACGCCGTCGAAATGCAGATCGACGTCGTGATCGGTGAAACCGAACACCACCCCGTCCTTGCGCACAATCGACCAGGCCTGACAGCTATGCGCCGCCCCGTCCCTGAGATGGGCCATAAGCGCATCGCGGCTCATACCCGCACCTCGATCACCGGCACGCTGGGCACCTGTCCTGCGCGAAAACTGGAAACAGCCGTTTCAATCCGGTCGGTATCGAAACGCACGGGAACGTCGAATTCATAGCCCGCGCGCACCTCTGCCCCGGTGTCCGGCGTATCCCGAAAAATGATCACACCCGTCATCAGGTCGACGTCGAAATCGACGCCTTCCTGAATTTCATCCCCGCCCACGGCTACCCGCACCGTGCCAGCGACCGGCTTGGCAATCGGACGCGCATAGCTTTGCGCGCCAGAGGCATAGGTCTTCGTCAATGCGATCTCGCGCGTGACGTCGTCGCCCATCGCGATCAGCTGGTCCAGGGGCGACACCTGCGCCGATGGCAGGCAGGATTTGAAATCACCCCAGTCTTTCCAGCGGAAAGCATGCAACTGGCCTTCGCGGGCTTCGAAAAATGCAATCATCCGCTGCAAATCATCCAGCGACCGTAGCCCAAGCCCCGCATCATACCGCCTGCGCGAGTGTTTCCACGGGGTCGATCTTTCTTCGAACCCATTGGCAAGCGTCACAATCTCTGTGCGCCGTTCCGGCCCGCCAATGGCACCAAAGCTCAGGTTCGCGGGAAACCGCGTGTCGTGAAAGGCCATGCGCCTGTCTCCTTATCGATTGCGGTGTCCGGCAGACAGCGCGCGGCCCAGTTGCGCCGCGATCTGCCCCTGACTGCGTTGAAAGCCCTGCACATCAGGCGTGGTGATATGCATGGTCACATGCACTGCCCGCCCACCCTGCGCGCTGACACCCAGACGCCCGTCTGCACCGCGCGTCAGGGGCATAATGGCCTCTGGGCCAGCTTCGCCCATCAACCCCGCACCCCCGCGCATCGGAAAAGTTGTGGCACCGCTGACGACACAGCCCTTGGCAAATGGCGTCACGCGCCCCTGACTGAACGGCGCACCGTTGGCAAAAGGCATAACGCCCGACACGGCCGCGTTGATTCCGTCCGACAACAGCCCGCCCGCATGCTTCGCCACCGGGTTGATCGCCGCCGCATAGGCGGTATCGACCATGGACTGCGCGACACCTTTCATCGCGTCAGACAGTTTCATCCCATCGAACACCACCCCATCAAAGGCGCGTCGCAGCCCGCCCGAAAATCCGGTCGTCAAGTTGCCCAGATCACGCGTGGTTTCACCCAGTGTGGATTGCATACCGCGCAACGTCTGATCGAATGTCCGCGCCATGGCGCTGGCATCACCCAGCGTCCGTTCCAGCGCATCGACATCAACCTGCAATCCATCGATCTGATCCAGCTCAGTCATCTTCACACCTTTCTGTCACATGATCGGGAAAGCGTGCGACCAGCGCATCCAATCCGGATCGGGTCATGGCACGGGGCGCGCCCGTGTCACCCAGCATGATCGCCAGTTCTGCGGGCGTCAGACGCCAAAAGGCATCGGGGGTCAGCCGCAAGCCCACCAGCCCGGCCCGTAGCAACCCTGCCCAGTCCAGCGCCGTCATGGCGGTGGCGTAAAGGCGCGGGACAGCAGTTGTGCCGCCACAGTCGCTGCACCCACAGGCCCGCCCGCGATATCAGCACTCAGCAGGTCATCCGCACAGCCCCGCCAGCCACCGCCCTGCAATCCCGCCACGATAAGCGCCAGAACGTCACGGCCCCGGTAGCGACCCGTTTCGAACCGTTCGACCAGATCGATTAACGTACCGGTGTCCAGTTCTGCCTCCAGTGATGCCAGCGCGCCCAGCGTCAGCTTCGCCACAAAGCATTCGCCGTCGATGGTCACCGCAACTTCTCCAGCACACGGATTGACCATCATGCCGCGGCAAAGCTCAGTTGTCCGGCACTCGATAGCGCCATCTCGTATGTCGCCTCGCCGTCAAAGGTTCCGGCATATTCGATGGACGTGATCTGGAACGGTCCTTCAACCACGCCGAAATCCGGGATCACCACCTGAAAACCGGGCGTCTCTCCGTCGAAAAACACCTGCCGCATACGTTCATCTGTGATGGCATCACGAAAAACACCTGATCCGCTGATCGATGCCGTCTTGACCCCGGCACCGGCCAGCAGCTCGCGCCATCCGCCTTCGCTTTCCAGCGATGTCACATCGACGGTCTCCGCATTGAAACTGATCCGCGTGGCGCGCAGGCCGGCAGCCGTCTCGAATGTTCCGTCGCCGCTCATGTCGACCTTGACCAACAGGTCCTTACCGCTTTGGGCTACCATCTCGTTGCTCCTTGCTTGAATGTTGCGGCATCAGTCATCCGACAGCCGCGCATGAAAGATCAGATCGATCCGCCGGCGATCCGCAGACCCGACGCGTGCCGCCGTCGCTTTGTGAAATCGCAGCGCCAGAACCCTGCCCCGCGTCAGCGTCAGCTCTGCGTCATGCAACGCATCACTTGCGGCACCTGCTGCGCGTTTGGCCTGCGAAAATCCCGCAGCATCGGTCAGGACCGACACCGTCAGCTCGTGGATTGATCCCGCACCGTCCGCATCGGACGCATCGCGCACCTTTTCGGACCCCAGCACGACATATAGCCCCGGCTGTATGAACGCAGGCACCGTATCATAGACGTGTTCACCGACCATGGCCTGCACCCCCGGGTGTTCATAAAGCTGCCGATAAACAGCCTCTTGCAGCGCTTGGGACATGCCATAGCTCATCCGATCACCTCTTCCGTGGCATGGCAGGTCAGGAACCGTCCCGATGGGTCGCGTTCCGTGACCGCCAAAACGGCAAATAGACGCGCGCCATCACGCAACCGCTGTCCCGCGACCGGGCGTGCATCGGACCCGACCACTGCGGACCTCACCGTGATGATCAGGGGCACACGACTGACTGTCGTCTCTCCGATCGCGCGGGTCTGCCCGTTTCCGGGTCGGACATCGGCCCACAGCGTACCCAGCGCGGACCATGTCAGGACATAGCCGCCGGCCCCGTCAGGTGTGCTTTGTGGCGCCTCCAGCGTCAGCGAACGATTCAGCGTAGGCACGCGCATCATTTGCCCCCCATGAACAGCCGTACCGTGCGATAGCGCTCGATCAGGGCGGCCACGCTGGGCGGCAACAGCGACCGGCCTTCGGTTTCCACGCGGTATTCGTAATAATGTGCAGCCAGCAGCAATACAGCCTGTGCCAGATCGGCGGGCAGATCGGACCATTCCGGACCAAAACCCGCAAGCAACACCACCTCGATCCGCCCGCCACGCGGAACAGCCGGCAGGGTGGCACCCGTTGACACCAGCAGCGGTCGCTGCATATCCGCTTCCAGCCGGTACGCGGTCTGTGGCGGTGTCTGCGCGTCATCACCGGTATAACGCACCAAACTGACAACGGCACTGACCGGGGCCAGCGGCAAAGGCTGGCGCGCCGTGTTGCGCCACGCTGTCACTGTCCAGCGAAATTCGCGTTCCAGCAGAACCTTGCCGGTCCGGGCCTCGATCGCGGCCAGTGCGGCCCGCAAACAGGCCTCCAGCAACGGATCTTGCAAATCACCGCCGCTGAAACCGGACCCCAGCCGCAAATGCGCGCGAAAGGCCTCTATCGGCAGGGCGGCCACGGGCGGGCTGGTCAACTCGACTAACATCATGGGATTTGATCTCCGGTCTTCGGCTGGCGCTTCATGCGAACGGTCCGGGCGCACCGCAAAGTCGCGTCACTCGGACGGACGTGAGCAGCTGGACGACGCAACCAAAGGCGCGCCCGGATATTGCGCGACGACACCCGCCGTCACGCAATCAGGTTCAGCCCGCGGCGAATTTCAGCAGCTTGATCGCCGCGAAATCGCTGACACCGCCACCGACGCGCTTTGTCGCGTAAAACAGCACATGCGGCTTTGCAGAAAACGGATCGCGCAGCACCCGCAGGTCGGGGCGTTCCGCAACGGTATAGCCCGCGGCAAAGTCACCGAACGCGATGGGCGACGTGCCGGTCGCCGCATCGGGCATGTCTTCCGCGATCAGCACAGGATAGCCCATCAGGCGCGCAGGTTCGGCGCTGGCCAGCCCATCAGACCACAAGAACCGACCGTCCGCGTCCTTCAGCTTGCGCACCAGACCCGCCGTACGCGAATTCATGACGAACACCGCACCTGCCCGGTATTCCGCACCCAGCGCATAGACCAGATCGATAATCGCGTTCGCATCACCCAGACTGCCGTCCACGCCGGTCGGCACGTAGCCCAGGTTGCCCCATTCCCACAATTCATTGTCGATCGCCGGATAGGCCAGAATACCCTTTGGCTTGTCGATCCCGTCACCGCCGACAAACGCCGCCGCTTCGGATCGGGCGAATTTGTCCGCAATGCGCTGCGCCAGCCAGCCTTCGATATCAAACGCGCTGTCATCCAGCAGGCGTTGCGACGCCTTGGGCAGTGCAGACAATTCATGCAGCGGGATCGTGATGCGGTCGATCTGCGGCGAATCCGTTTCGACCGTCGCATCCTGTTCGGTGGCCCAGCCCGCGCCCATTTCGGTATGGTCGATCAGCACATCATAGGACGTCGCATCGACGTTCACGATGTTTGCGATGGCGCGGATGGATGCTGTTGCACTTAACGTGCTGCGGATCGTGTCTGCCGTCTGCGGGTCGATCAGATAACCACCGTCCGCCGCAATGGCCGTGCTCATGCCCTTACCTTCCAGTGTCAGGCCCCGAAGACCATCGTCATCACCTGACCGCAGATACGCGGCAAAAGCCTTCTGATGCGGCGCTTCATCGGCGGCAGCACTCGCCAGTGCCGGACGCAGCGACATCATGGATTTGCGATCAAGCTTGTTCATACGGTCTTCCTGTTTTTGCAAAGTGGCGTGAATGCCGGTTGAAAAGGTTTTGAATTCCGTGAGGAAAGCGCCAATCGCGCCCCGCAGGTCCTCGGTCGGGGACAGATCTTCCCCGGTCCGAGGCGTAGCCTCGGTCTTGCCCATCTCGTGTCCTTTCGTGTCAGGTGTTCAGGCTGCGATCAGTCCAGTCGCAGTGCCACTCTTGCGTCGGCAAACAGCGCGGCCAGTTCGCGCAGCGTCGCGTCCCCCGGTGCTTCGGATTTGGCATCGACCCGCGCATCCGGCAGCATCGGAAAGGTCACAAGCGACACTTCCCACAGATCCAGCTCTGTCAGGGTGCGTCCACGGTCAGCGCTCTTGGCTGCCTTGACTGTCCGGTATCCAATCGACAGCCCGTCGATGGCCCCCGCTTCCACCAGTGCCGCCGCTTCCTTGCCACGCGCCACATCGGTCAGAATGCGGCCTTTGACGAACAATCCGCGGTCATCTTCGCGGATTTCGTCCCATACGCCGATGGGCTGCATCGGATCATGCTGCCACAGCATCTTGATCCGTCCACCACTGGCTGCGACTTTGGCCAGCGATGCCGCATAGGCGCCGTGCGAAACCCGGTCACCGCCCTGATCGACACGGTCGAACAAAGACGCATACCCCGCGATTTCAGACCCATTGGCCACCACCAACCGCGTCTGCGGCGGGCAGAACTTGTGTTCCAAAGTCATCGGCATTCCCTTCTTGAAAGCGCACGTCATCCGCGTGGCAGGATGTGCAAAAAATGCAGAATCAACGGCGCGCCTGCGCCGCAGCACAGCGCCCAGACCTGCCATTCCAGCCGCCGCAGCATCCGTTCGATCCCGGCCAACCTACGATTGATCTGATCGTGCCAGATGTCAGCGTTCTGCGGGACCTCGGCCGTTGGGCGGCGGTCGGGCAATGGAAAAACCTTTTGCACCATCATTCGACCTCGCGTGCTGGCAGACCCAGCAGACTGCGCTTTTCCGCATCCGTCAGGAACGTGGCGTCAGACACCCGCCGCCAGTGCGCATCACGTTCCGATGCCAGTGCTGCGACTTGATCGATGTCCGGGCGCAGATCCAGCCGGTCGGTCGTGAAATCCGACAGCCAGTCCGCAATCGCACTGGTAACCCGTGTGGCCAGCGGCAACACCGTCAGGCGATAGAACGCACGGTTCGCTTCTTGATAATTGGCATAGGTCGCATCACCCGGGATGCCCAACAGCATCGGTGGCACACCAAACGCGATCGCGATTTCGCGCGCCGCGGCTTCCTTGGTTTGCTGAAACTCCATGTCGGACGGCGAAAACCCCATTGGTTTCCAATCCAGCCCGCCTTCCAGCAACATCGGACGGCCCGCATTGCGCGCGCCCTGGTGCTGATGTTCCATTTCGTCGACCAGCCGGTCGTATTGATCCTGGCTAAGCTGCGATTGCCCGTCGTTGCCCTTATACACGATGGCACCCGATGGCCTTGCCGCATTGTCCAGCAACGCCTTGGACCAAGCCGACGCCGCATTGTGCACGTCGACGGCATTGGCAGCCGCCTGCATCGGACTGAAACCGTAATGATCGTCTTGCGGGTGAAAGCTTTTGATATGGCAAATGGCAGAGCTTTCGGCCGTCACGGCGAAACGGTGCTTGTTCGCACCCACGCTGTATTCAAAGGCCTCTGGCCAGCCATCCCGCCCCGGCACCAACCGCATCCGATCAGACCGCAGCACGTGCAGTTCAATCGGCAAACCACCGTCACCCACACCTTCCAGATAGGCATCGCCAGTCAGCAAAAGCTGCCCGTAAAGCGATTCCAGCAGCTCCGCCCGGCCCTGCGCCCCGTTGGGCCGCGCGATCAGGTCTTGCACCGGATGCGTGTCGTAACGTTGCAGCCGGTCCTGCGCGATCAAAGGCAGGGCCGCCGCAGCTTCTGCAATCAGCTTGACCGCACGGAACCCGATGGGGTTGGCGGCAAAACCCGCCCGCGTCAGCGATGCCGTGTCCCGCGCGCTCCAGGCGGTACGGCCCTGTGTCGCCCAATTGACGACCTTGCCCGTGGCAGAGGCTTTCACCTCTGCCACCGCAGGGGTCGCCGCCTTGTTCCAGAATTCAAACATTGCTCACTCCTCGGGGCCGCTGTCGTGACTGTCAAAAGCGTTTTGCAGCACAAACCTTTCCAGCTTCTGCACCCACCGTGCGCAGCTTTAGCAACACCCTCAAAGCCGCCGCATCCGGGGTGCGCGCCAGTTCTGCGCGGGCCCAATCATCAACTCGTGCAACGCCCAGACCAGCGCATCCACCCGGTCGGGTGATCCTTTTCCCGTGAACCCCTGCGTTGTCATCAGACACATCTGGTCTTCCAGCGCGCCCAAGCCCCGCAAATGCTTGATGCGGCCCTGCTCGTACAACGCGGCAACGGGTTCGGCGCGCGCGACCTTGCCTTTGCGCGCATTCACCGCCGTATACGACACCAGCGGATCGATCTGGCGCACGATGGCTTCGACCATGTCGCCACCTTGATTGACCTCTGCCACCAGCCGGTCCGCATTGTGACGGCGATAGGCGGCCACCGCAGCATTCGCCCAATCCAGCGGGGTCGCTGCCTGCACGCTGGCATCTTCCAGCACATAGCCGCGCCATGTATGCGGCGGGCCTGAATTGCTGACCCCCGCCACCACGATCCCACAGGCATCCGACCCGCGATGACCGGTCGCGGGCGGATCGACTGCCACCACAATGCGGTCCAGCGCCTCGACCTCTGGCACGATCAGCGCAATCAGGGCGTCCGTGGTCCACAGCGACCCTTCGGCATCATCCAGCAAGACGCCATCCAATTCCTGTCGGCCCAGCCGGGTGCCCGCATAACGTCTGTGGACTTCTGCCAGAAATGACGGTGCCAGATGCGCCGCATTGGCGAATGTCGATGCATGGGTCGTGACCGTGCTGGACCGTTCCAGCATATCTTTCAGCACCGGCGCATTGCGCGGCGTGGTCGTGACAACCGCCTGTGGCAAATCCCCCAGCCGCAATCCGAATTCGACCATATCCCAGGTTGCTTCACCATTTTTCCACTTGGCGACCTCGTCAGCCCAGACCGCATCAAACTGCGGCCCCCGCAATGCTTCGGGATCAAAAGCTGAAAAAACCTGCGCCTCTGCACCATTGGGCCAGCGCAGAATACGGCGGTTCGCAATCCACTGTGGCGCGCGGTCGGGCGGCGAACAGGCCATGATCCCGCTATCCCCCAGCACCATGACCTCACGGGCCTGATCATAGGTTTCACCGATGATGGCGATCCGACGCGCCGCACCACGCTGTCGTGGCCTGCTGCCTTCGGCCTTTGCGCGCACCCATTCAGCCCCGGCCCGCGTCTTGCCCGCCCCCCCGTCCGCCCAGAATGACCCATGTGCGCCAATCACCGACCGGCGGCACCTGATGCGGCAGCGCCCAGAAATCAAACAGATAGGGCAAGGCCTGCAGCGCGCCCTCTGTCAAATCATTTAGGAAAAGATCCTGCCGTATCCGCGGCCCGGATGCGATCAAGTTGGCGCCGGATCTGATCGCGCAACGCGTCGTGGTCCAGCACGCTGGGGTCATCTTGGATGAATTTTTCACGGAACGCCTCCTCGGCTTTCAACAAGATCAGGTGTACGGCTGACAATTCACCGATCCGCGTGACCAATGCCTTGGTAGGTGGGGTGTCCAAATCACCAAGCGCGTCCAGCTGGCTGTGGATCATGCGCTTCAGTGTGTCGTAAAGCGCCGCGATTTCGCGTTGCCGCGCCTCCGCAGCGGCCTGACCCGGTGGGTCAGGCAAGTCCTGTTCGTTCATGCGGTATCAACCTTTATGGATGCGTCCGTCGGGGTCGAGAAACGTACACCACCCGCAAACAGGGTCAAAAAGGGCGGCACAACGCTTTCCAGCTCGCACCCGAAACTGGGTACAAGCTGTTAAGGTTCAAATAAATTCAGGGGGTTGGACGTCCGGTCCGCTTAACGGACCATGACGGCGGCGTGCTTAACCATCGCTGGCCGCACGCTCCGCCTCAATGACACGCCACGCGGCGACATTGCGATTATGGTCGTCCAGATTGGTCGCAAACGCATGCCCGCCCGTACCGTCAGCCACAAAGAACACATAATCCGTGGTATCGGGGTCAAGTGCGGCTTCGATGCTGGCCTTTCCCGGATTGGCAATCGGCGTCGGCGGCAGCGCCGGAATGGTATAGGTGTTCCACGGCGTCGGCGTATCCAATTCGCTCCGTCGCAACCCACGCCCCAGAATACCCTGCCCTTGGGTCACGCCATAGATCACGGCCGGGTCCGTTTGCAGCCGCATGCCCCGTTCCAGCCGGTTTATAAAGACACTGGCAACCTGACGTCGCTCGGTCGGAACGGCCGTTTCCTTTTCGATCAACGACGCAAGGATCAACGCCTCTTCTGGCGTCTCGATGGGTAATCCGTCCACCCGTGCAGCCCAGGCATCGGCAAGGATCTGTTCCTGCGCCGCTGTCATCCGTGCAATGATGGTCTCCCGCGTCGTGCCCGCTGTGAATTCGTAGCTGTCTGGCGCCAATGATCCCTCGGGCGGCGTATCGGTCAGATCACCGTCCAATACATCAATCGCCAGCAGGGCCTGTGCCACCTGCCAGCTTGTCGTGCCTTCCGCGACAGCCAATCGCAAACGTGTATCACCCTGCTGCAAGACCGTGGTATAGGCCGCCGGCGCTTCATCTTCACCCGGCACAAATTCCGTGACTTCGCTGTACTGACCCGTCGTCGGGTCAAGTTCGCGGACCTGTACTTCGTTTTCACGCACACCGACGCGGTACACGATTTCCGTGCCGCAGGTATTCGCCCCGCCCCGCGTGACCGTATCCACGATGTCAGCCATGGATGCGGCTTCTGGTATCAAAAAGCTGCCTGCCTTCAGTTCCGATGACTTATCCGCATAATCCGCGCCCATCCGAAAGATCGCGGCAGACGATACAGCGCCTTGCTCTTGCAGGTTCTCGCTGACACGCCGCATGTTCGATCCGGGCGCGACCTGCAGGCAAATCCCCTGCGTCAATGGTCCAGCAGTTGCGTACTGCTGGGTGCCCCACGCAATGACACCCGCCACGACGAATAACGCGACGATCATGAAGGTCAGCGCATTAGACGCAAGGTGTCGCCACATTTATTCGACCTTTCCCAACACAAGGCTGGCATTGGTCCCGCCAAAACCGAACGAATTTGACAAGGCGATGTCGATCTTGGCAGGACGCTTTTCGTTCGCACACAAATCGATCTGCGTTTCGGCATCGATATGATCAAGGTTCAGCGTCGGCGGTGCGACCTGATCGCGGATCGCCAGAATGCTGAAAATCGCCTCGATCGCGCCGGCAGCGCCCAGCAGGTGACCTGTTGCAGATTTCGTCGACGACATCTTCAGCCGTGCAGCAGCTTCCGGCCCGACCAAGCGTTCAACGGCACCCAGTTCAATGGTATCCGCCATTGTCGAAGTGCCGTGGGCGTTGACGTAATCAATGTCCTGCGGCGTGATACCGGCATTCCGGCAGGCCGCGCGCATCGCGCGCTCCGCGCCTTCGTGGTTGGGGGGCGGCGCCGTGATATGGTGCGCATCGCCCGACAGGCCGTATCCTTTGACCTCGGCATAGATCTTGGCACCGCGCGCCTTGGCGTGTTCGTATTCTTCCAGAACGACGATCCCCGCACCTTCGCCCATCACGAACCCGTCGCGGTCGCGGTCCCACGGACGGCTGGCTTTTGTCGGATCGTCCGCGCGGTCGGTCGACAGCGCCTTGCACGCGTTGAAACCAGCAATACCGATCCTGCAGATTGCGGCTTCTGCACCGCCAGCGATCATCACATCGGCGTCGCCATATTGGATCAACCGGCTGGCATCACCGATGGCATGCGCGCCGGTCGAACAGGCTGTCACGACCGAATGGTTCGGCCCCTTGAACCCATAGCGGATGCTGACCTGACCAGAAATCAGATTGATCAACGCACCGGGCACAAAAAACGGCGACACCCGACGCGGCCCTTTTTCTTCCATCATCACGGCCGTGTTCGCGATTGAATTCAGACCGCCAATCCCCGACCCGATCAGCACGCCCGTCCGTTCCCGATCTTCGGACTCCGTCGGCATCCAGCCTGAATCCTCGATGGCCTGTTGGGCTGCGGCGATGCCGAACAGGATAAAGGTATCGACCTTGCGCTGTTCTTTCGGCTCCATATAGGTGTCGGGGTTGAACGTGCCGTCGCTGCCATCGCCACGCGGCACCTCGCAGGCATAGGTCGTGACCAACCCTTCGGTATCGAATTGCGTAATTGGGCCAGCTCCCGACTGACCGTCCAAAATACGGCTCCAGCTGGCTTCGACCCCGTCGGCCAAAGGTGTGACAAGTCCCAATCCAGTAACGACTACCCGGCGCATGTTTCGTCCTTTTCCACTGGCGAATTGTGGCCCTGATACCGTAACCAACGGGACCGGGGCAAGACCTGCCCACATCCACGTGAAACCCGGCAGGGTGCCTTCGCCTGCAAGACAGGCGCCAGTTCCGCATCTGCAAACAAAAACGGCCCCCGAGATATCAGAGGCCGCTTCGCATTTTTGTCCTGTCGCGGACCGGGCGCTGCGCTTAAAGCGCGCCCTTGATGAACTTCACCGCGTCACCGAATGTCTGGATGGTTTCGGCTGCGTCGTCCGGAATTTCGATCCCGAACTCTTCTTCAAACGCCATGACCAGCTCGACGGTGTCCAGACTGTCAGCGCCAAGGTCGTCGATGAACGACGCGCTTTCGACGACTTTGTCTTCTTCAACCCCAAGATGTTCAACAACGATCTTGCGTACGCGGCCTTCGACGTCGCTCATGTAGTATCCTCACGTTCTGTATGGGGACGAACCCCGGTTTGTAACGAGCCACCAAGGCCCGTCCATCAGTTTCCGAAAGCGCTATAGCAGAGAAACGAGAGCGCGCAAACGCTTTCACCACCCCTGCCGTGCCTCGGCTAAAGCATGGCCATTCCACCGTTCACATGCAAGGTCGCACCGGTGACATAAGCGGCTTCGGGGCTGGCAAGATACAGCACCGCCGCCGCGATTTCGTCCGCCTCGCCCATGCGGGCGGCTGGAATCTGGTTCAGAATTGCGCTGCGCTGTTCGTCGTTCAGCGCATCGGTCATCGGGGTTGCGATGAATCCGGGTGCCACGCAGTTGACCGTGATTCCCCGGCTTGCGACCTCATAGGCGATGGACTTGCTCATGCCGACCATACCCGCTTTGCTGGCCGCGTAATTGACCTGTCCAGGGTTGCCCGTTGCCCCCACGATTGAGGAGATGTTCACGATCCGGCCCCAGCGCGATTTCATCATGCCACGGATCGCACCTTTGCAAAGCCGCATGGTCGCCGTCAGGTTGACGTCCAGCACGCTGGACCATTCGTCGTCCGACATCCGCATAAAGATATTGTCGCGCGTGATCCCGGCGTTGTTGACCAGAATATCCAGCGACCCCATCGCTTCGATGGCCTGCTTTGGCAGGGCTGTCACGGCCTCAGCGTCGCTCAGGTTACAGGGCAGCACATGCACGCGCTCGCCCAATTCTGCCGCCAGTGCTTCCAGCGGTTCGACCCGTGTACCGGACAGACCGACCGTCGCCCCCGCCTCGTGCAATGCCGTGGCGATGGCGCCGCCAATCCCGCCAGAAGCGCCCGTGATCAGTGCATTCTTACCCGTCAGATTGAACATGTTATTTATCCTTTTATCGCGGCCGCGACGGCCTTTGCCTCTTCCGGTGTGCCGACATTGGCGCAGCGCACGTCCTTTGCGATCCGCCGGATCATGCCCGACAACGCCTTGCCCGCCCCGATTTCAAATATGTCGGTCACACCCTGCTCTGCCATCCATGCAACAGATTTAGACCAGCGCACACGGCCCGCCACCTGCTGCACCAACAGCGTGCGTATTTCGTCCGGGTCCTGCACCGCTTCGGCCTTGACGTTGGCCACAACCGGAACGACGGGTGTATTGATCGTCACATCGTTCAAGGCGGCTTCCATGACACGGGCGGCAGGTTCCATCAACGCGCAATGAAACGGTGCCGATACCGGCAACAGCATCGCGCGTTTCGCCCCAGCTTCCTTGGCCATCGCTGCGGCCTGTTCCACGGCTGCCTTGCTGCCCGAAATCACGGTCTGGGACGGATCGTTTTCATTCGCCACCTCGCAGACGCCCAGACCCGCGACGCGGGCGACGACAGCTTCGACCTCTGCGATGCTCAATCCCAAAATGGCTGCCATTGCACCTTCGCCCACGGGCACGGCGTTCTGCATCGCATCACCACGGATCCGCAACAGACGTGCGCAATCTGCGATATCCAGCGCACCCGCCGCTGCCAGCGCCGTATATTCGCCCAGACTGTGGCCCGCGACAAAAGACGCATCCGCCAGTGTGACACCTTCGGCCTTCAGCGCGGCCATCGCCGCCAGCGATGTCGCCATCAGCGCGGGCTGTGCGTTGCGCGTCAATGTCAGTGTGTCGGCGTCGCCTTCCCAGATCAGCCGCGACAGCTTTTCACTCAAGGCGTCATCGACCGCGTCAAACACGGCGCGGGCTTCGGGATAGGCGTCAGCCAGCGCCTTGCCCATGCCGATGGTTTGCGCCCCTTGGCCGGGAAATACGAATGCACGCATGGCGGTCTCCTGTTCCATCTCTGGGCGCTGGATACCCAATGCCCCCCTGTCGCACAATGCCTCTGCGTCAATGCAAATTGTGACGCCCTGCCAGTTTCGCCTAAGGTTCGCGCGAACAATCAAAGGAATAACGCGATGTCAGACTCGGTCAGGGCCTACGGCGCCGTCACGAAAAGCTTTCACTGGATCACAGCGGCACTGATCCTGGCGATCATTCCACTGGGGCTTGTCGCAGCGGATTGGCCCGCCGACACCGACGCCGCCCTGTCCATCAAGACGACGCTGTTCTCGATCCACAAAACGCTGGGCGTCACCGTGTTTTTCGTCGCACTTTTGCGGATCGTCTGGGCGCTGGGACAGCAAAAGCCCGGACCAATGCACCCCGAACGCAAAAGCGAAACGCTGCTGGCGGAAATCGTGCACTGGGTCTTGTATGGCAGCCTTGTCGCAGCCCCGTTGACGGGCTGGCTACACCACGCCGCCAGCACCGGTTTTGCGCCGATCTGGTGGCCCTTTGGTCAATCGCTCCCGTTTGTGCCCAAAGACCCTGACGTCGCCCATCTGTTCGGGGGCATGCATTGGGTCCTGACAAAGGTCATGGTTGCCGCCGTCGTTCTGCACGTTGCCGGCGCGCTGAAACATCACCTGATCGACAAGGATGCGACCCTGCGCCGGATGTGGTTCGGCACGGTCGCCCTGCCCCGAGTCCCGCACCATCGCACCCCGGTCATTGCGCCTGTTCTTGCCGTGGTCGTTCTGATGGCAGGTGCGGGCACGGGTGTCGCTCTGTCTGTCACTGGATCGGACCAGCAGACCGCCGCCGCGCTGGAACAGGTTGCTTCGGACTGGACCGTGCAGGACGGCAACGTGTCGATCACCGTCATCCAGATGGGATCAGAGGTGACGGGCCAGTTCGCAGATTGGACGGCCTCAATCAGTTTCGATCCCCAGGCAGAGGCAGAGGCCGGGACCGTCGATGTGACGGTCGCCATCGGATCGCTGTCGCTCGGATCTGTGACGGATCAGGCGATGGGCGCTGATTTCTTCAACACGGACGCCTTTCCGACCGCCAGTTTTTCCGCACCGATCCTGCGTCAGGACGATGGCAGCTACATCGCGGACGGCACGCTGACGCTCAAGGGCACGCAGGCACCTGTCACATTGCCTTTTGATCTGGTGCTGGATGGGGATACCGCGACGGCCAGTGGTCAGACGTCCTTGAACCGTCAGACCTTTGGGATCGGGGAAAGCATGACAACGTCGGACAATCTGGGCTTTGATGTTGTGCTGGACGTGACGCTGACAGCCACACGTGGCGCACAGGACTGAAAACAACAAAAGGGCCGCGTTCGATGAACGCGGCCCTTTATATCTGTCACACTCATGCGTGATTATTCGGCGGCAGCGGCCTCAAGCGAAATCATGATCGTGACCTCGTCACCGACAAACGGTGCAAAGGCGCCGACGTTAAAGTCGGACCGCAGCACGGATGTTGTCGCATCGAAACCCAGCCAGGCTGTTTCGTTCATCGGATGCTGACCCGCTTGGTTCAGCGTCGTGTCCAGCACGACTTCTTTGGTCACATCGTTCATCGTCAGATCACCGGTGATCAGCGCGGTGTTTTCGCCTGTCACTTCGATGCCGGTCGACGTGAATGTCACCATGTCGTCTTCGCCAGCGCCGAAAAAGTCATCGGACATGAAGTGTTCGAAACGCTCTTCCCAGCCGGTCATCATGCTGCGCACGGGGAAAGACACGTTTACCGAAGATGCGGCAGGATCTTCGGCGTCGAAAGAAATATCGCCCTCAAACCCCGAAAACATGCCGTAGGTGGTCGAAAAACCAAGGTGGTTGTAGGTGAAAACGATCTGGCTGTGGCTTGAATCCAGCGTGTAAGCAGCGGGTGCGGCCAGAACAGGTGCGCCAAGCAGCATCAGTGCAGCGGTCGTGCTAAGAATGTTCTTCATGTGAAGTCTCCTGGGTTAGATTGCATGACATCACTTGATGCCAACAACCCAACAGGGCAATTTCACATTTACGAACACTTGGTGTTCACGCCGCTTAGCTGCGATTGTTGACAATCATGTCGCGCCCCATCCGGTCGCGCACGCGTTCCAGATCCGCCGTGCAACCAGTTGCGATCAGCAAGCGACCGGTTGAATTGCGAAACCGCAGGCAAAGCTGCCCCGTCGAGACGCCCGTCCTTTCTATATAGACCGAACCAGTGGCGTCGAACCCATGCCGCGCCCGTATTGTAAATCGGCCCGTGCGGTTACGGATGACCTCGCGCAATTCGGACAGGTTGGTATCCACTTCAAAGCGTGACGACAGTCCGCGCGTGGCAAACCACATCAGCAAAAGCGCGAACGCAAAACACCCTGCAATCAGCGGCGAGCGGAACAGGATGTCTTCGATCGGGGACAACATCAGCTGGGCCACCGCAGACGCGGCGCACATCGCGCCAACGCACATCACCAGTAATTGGGTCAGCACCAGCGACACACGCGGCGACCCGGTATCGACAACACTATAGCCCCAATACGTTTCCTCGATGACAAAGCCGGTCTGGCGCAATTTGCGCAACCCACCGGTCAGGGCGGGAACCAACGGTGCCGCACGATATGTCGAAAAATCTGTCATATTCATTCCATTCCGACATTCAACTTGCCTGGAATCTCAGGCTGTCGCAGAACTACGTCCAAAGCTTGGCAGCGATGCGGCTTTTCATGGCGCACCAGTGCTTTTCCCGCCCCCTTGCGCCTTTATGGATGACGTGTATAAGCGCCGGGCTTCCGCAAGACTTTTGACCTGCGCAGCCTCTCGTGACCGGGATGCGGAAGCCTGATTATCCGGTCTTTGAAGTGCGCCGAACATGTAAGGAATACCATGCCGCTGTATGAGCATGTGATGATTGCGCGTCAGGATTTGTCCAACACGCAAGCCGAAGCCCTGATCGAACATTTCGGAACGGTGCTGTCTGACAACGAAGGCAAGCTTGTCGATTTTGAATACTGGGGCGTCAAGACGATGGCCTACAAGATCAACAAGAACCGCAAAGGCCATTACGCCTATCTGCGCAGCGACGCCCCCGTGGCGGCCGTGCAGGAAATGGAACGCCTGATGCGCCTGCATGACGATGTCATGCGTGTTCTGACGATCAAGGTCGACGAACACGAAGAAGGCCCTTCGGTCCAAATGCAGAAACGTGACGAACGCGACACCCGTCGCGAGCGCCGCTAATATCACAAAAGGATTGTAAGACATGGCTACCAAACCGTTTTTCCGTCGTCGCAAGTCCGATCCGTTCGAAGGCGATAACGCGCCCGCGATCGACTACAAAGACACACGCACCCTGCAGCGCTACATCTCTGAGCGCGGCAAGATCGTCCCCGCCCGCATCACCGCCGTCGGCGCAAAAAACCAGCGTAAGCTTGCACAAGCGATCAAGCGCGCCCGGTTTCTTGCCCTTCTGCCCTACGCCGTGAAGTAAGGAACCAGATCATGGATATCATTCTTCTCGAACGCGTCGCAAAGCTGGGCAACATGGGCGAAGTCGTCTCTGTCAAAGCAGGCTACGCGCGCAACTATCTGCTGCCGCAGAACAAGGCGCTGCGCGTCAATGCTGCCAACATGGCCCGATTCGAGGCCGAAAAGGCCGCACTCGAAGCCCGCAACGCCGAAACACGTGCCGCAGCACAGGCCGAAGCCGACAAGGTCGACGGCAAGCAGTTCGTCATCATCCGTTCGGCGTCCGACGCAGGGTCGCTTTATGGCTCCGTCACGCCGCGCGATGTGGCTGATGCCGCAGCAGCCGATGGCTACAAGATCGACCGCAATCAGGTCGTCCTGCAAGGCCCGATCAAGGAACTGGGTCTGCACGACGTCACGCTGAACCTGCACCCCGAAGTCGACGCGACGATCACGATGAACATCGCCCGTTCCAACGAAGAAGCAGAGCTTCAGGCCGCCGGCAAATCCATTCAGGAACTTGCAGCCGAAGAAGAAGCCGCCGCTGAATTCGAAATTCAGGAACTGTTCGAAGACATGGGTTCTGCCATGTTGGACGACGACGAATCCGTCGACGAACAGCGCAGCGGCAAGCCTGCCGTTCAGGAAAAATCCACCTTGGACGAAAAACTGGATCGCTAAACCGCGACAACACGTAACAAAAGGGGCCGGATCAGCAATCATCCGGCCCTTTTTCTGTTTCGCTTATCTGCGAATTGTCAGCACTTCCATACGTAGCCGACAGCGTTCGGGTGACTTTGTACCGACCCAAACCTTAAGCTCTCCGGTGCCGGGGCGCGACAGCATCAAGGCAGGCAAGTATCCGTTCAGGCCCGGCCCGCGATTGTACCACTGACCATCGGGCGTCAGGACCAGAATACTGTTGGCACAGCCCTGATCCGGCGTGATTTGCAAACCAAGCCCCATCATACCGACAAGCTCCAATTCTAGCGACGGTGCATCGGTGAAATATGCATCGTTGTCACGGACCACGCCAGCCTGTGGGCATTCGGCAAGGGTTGACGTCCCTCCGGCATTCAGTCGGACGATTTTGCCACGTCGCAGGTTCACACCGCTTTCGGTGAACCGCACAACAGAGCTGTGTTCAGGGTTTGGGCAGGCCGCTGCGGATAGTGGCAGCGCTACCGCCGCCCCGCACATCATTGCGGCAAACATATATAAGAAACGCTTTTTCAAGCTCTACACCACTGGGATCGTCAACGCCGGTAAATGCCGGTGGACTAAATCTAAAATGGGACGCCGATAAATAATGGCAAGGGATCAAAACAAAATGGCGCCCCGCAGGGCGCCATTGTAACGGGACCGTGATCGCTTCGATCAGTCTTCGTTTTCCATCTCTTCGACGGCTTTCTGAAGATCGTCCTTGCTGACCTCTTTTTCGGTCACGTTCGATTTTTCAAGAACATGGTCCACGACCTTGTCTTCGAACAGCGGCGCTTGCAGCTGCTGACGGAACTGCGCGTTCTGCTGCACGAATTCAAAGAACTGACGTTCCTGACCCGGATACTGACGTGCCTGATTCATGATCGCCTGCGTCATTTCCTGATCGGTCACCTGAATTTCAGCTTTCTGACCGATATCGGCCAGCAGTAAACCCAGTTTCACGCGGCGCTTTGACAATGAAACATGCTCTTCGGTCGGTTCGATTTCAGGGTGGTCGTGACCTTCAACGTCTGGGTTGTCCTCGTGCCACAGTTGGTGTGCGATCTGGTTCGCTTCCGCCTCAACCAGGCTGGGCGGCAGTTCGAATTCAACTGCTGTATCCAGCGCATCCAGCAGCTTGCGTTTTGCGACGGCGCGCGATGCGCCCTGGTATTCGGCTTCCAGACGGTCACGAATCTGGGCTTTCAGCGCATCCATGTCGTCGGCGCCGAATTTCTTGGCCAATTCATCGTTCATTTCGGGGGCGACGGGTTCGCGCACTTCTTTCACCGTCACATCGAACACGGCTTCTTTGCCAGCCAGATGTTCGGCTTGGTAATCGTCTGGAAAGTTGACCGTCACGGCCTTTTCGTCGCCAGCTTTTGACTTCATCAGCTGTTCTTCAAAGCCGGGGATGAACGAATTCGATCCCAGCACCAGCGGGTAATCTTCGGCGCTGCCGCCATCGAATGCTTCGCCGTCGATCTTGCCGACAAAATCGATCACGACCTGGAATCCGTCCTTGGCCATACCGTTCTTTTTCTCGAACGTTTTCGCCTGCGGGCTGTCGGCAAGATTCTGCAGCGCCTCTTCGACGGCAGAATCATCGGCCTTCACAACCAGCTTTTCCAGCGTGACCTTGGAAAAGTCGGTGTCCGGCACGTCCGGCAGCTTTTCATAGGATACTTCGACGACGACATCGTCGCCCTCTTTCCAGTCCTCGTTGGACATTTTCATTTCGGGCTGGGCCGCCGGGCGGTCACCGGTGCTGTCCAGATGGTCGCGCAGCGCGCCGTCGATGCTGTCCTGCATCGCTTCGCCGATCAGGCGCGGGCCGAATTGCTTGCGCAGCAGGGCCATCGGGACTTTGCCCTTGCGAAAACCCTTCATTTCGACGCCGGGACGCGCCTCTTCCAGCTTTTCAACCACTTTCGCGTCCAGCTCGGATGCTGTGACGGTAATGGTGTAGCCGCGCTTAAGGCCGTCGTTGAGGGTCTCGTTGACCTGCATGGAATGTCCTTCTTTCATCAAATCATGGTGCGGGTGAAGGGACTCGAACCCCCACGCCTTGCGGCGCCAGAACCTAAATCTGGTGCGTCTACCAATTCCGCCACACCCGCATGTGAAGCGGGGACGCGTTACCCCGCCCCCGCTGTTTGGCGGCTGTCTAACAAAGGTCACAGGGGGATGCGAGAATAAAACGCATCTTAGAAAAAGCATGACTGTGCCCGATTGTTGCCTTAGTTATGGAAGAACTATTGAGGCAGACATTAGCTAGAGCGGGAAAATCGCCATGCAAACCGGGACCATTGAACGCAGCGTCGCTGCAACCAAAACACTTTCTTTAAACGCCGGCGTTTGTGCTGGTACGACCATTATGACGCTTGACGGCGAAATGCCCGTCGAACATCTGAAACCCGGAACGCGCGTCATTACGCGCGACAGCGGAATGGCCGTTCTGCGCGACGTCAAGGTCACCACGACAAAGGTCGCGCCGATCCGCATCAAAGCGGGTTCGCTAGGCCACACTCGCCCCGACCGTGACATGATGGTGGCACCGCAAGCGATCATCCACATCCGCGACTGGCGCGCAGAAGCCCTGTTCGGGACCGCAACCGCCATGGTCGAAGCATCGCGTCTTGTCGATGGTGAATATCTGGCTGTGCAGGCCGTGCAGGACGTCACGATCTACACGCTGATTTTTGATCGTCAGCACATCCTGTATGTCGATGGCGTCGAAATGGCATCCGCAGACATCTGAATTACGCCGCACATCACTGTGCCGCACCGTCCGAACCCGGTTCCAGCTGTCGCAAGATGGCTGGAATTAAATCCGGCAAATCCTCTGCGATCAGTCCGGGTCCGTAGTGTTGGGCCGCCATTACATGAACCCACGCCGCCTGTGCGGCTGCGGCTTCGACACGCATTCCACGCGCCAAAAGCCCGGTGATCATCCCCGACAGAACATCGCCCGCACCGGCAGTCGCCAACCAAGGTGTGGCGCGTTCATAGATGCCGGCGTGAATGGCAGCCTGACCGGTGTGCGTCGCAATGACCGTATCTGGTCCCTTCAACAAAATTGTGCACCCCGCCCGCATCGCGGCAAGTCGTGCCGCGTCCAGTCGCGAAAAAGCCGGACCACGTGTTGCCGTGCTGTTCAGCTGATCTGCGATATCTGGAAACAGGCGCGCGAATTCCCCGTCATGGGGCGTCAGCACGCAGTTAGGCCCTAATTTTTCAAACAATGTCGCTGATCGTGACAGGATCGTCAGCGCATCCGCATCCAACACCAATCCACGACGATCAGGCAAGTCGCCCGCCCAGTCCAACGCCGCAGTTACCAGCCCGGCCTGCCGATCCGTCAGCCCCAGACCTGGGCCAAGACAGACGGCACTGAAACGCTGGTCCCCAAGCGCTTTGGACAGCGCCGACCCGTCCTTGATCGACCGCAACATGATCGCGTTCAACTGTGCGGCGTTTTCGATCAGCGCGGACGGCGGGCAACCAACCGTGACGGCCCCCGCACCGATCCGCAGTGCCGCCCTGGCAGCCATCCGCGCGGCACCGCCCTGACCGACGCCCCCCGCCAGTATCAACGCATGACCGTGATCATACTTGTGCTTGCCAAGCGCTTTGCCCAATCCGGACGGTGGCGTGACAAGCTGCGTCAGGGTCATATCAGACGGCGTTTTCAGTCCAATATCCACAGTCACCACCCGGCCACAGTGCTGCGGCGCCTGTGCCAGATAATGTCCGACCTTGCCTGCATGAAAGCTGACCGTCAGTCCTGCGGTCACGGCCACGTCGCCCAGAACGCGGCCACTGTCGCCACACAGACCCGATGGCATGTCCAGCGCAACGACCGTCTCTTTCGACTGACCGATTGTTGCAGCCCAGACGCGCGCCATGCCTTCCAGGGGCCGTGACAGGCCGATCCCGAACAATGCATCGATCACCAGATCAGCATTGGCGTCCGGCATCTGATCGTCCGGCGCAATCGTCCCGATGTCTTGCCAACGGTCGTGATTGGCGCGCGCCTCGACCGGCAGGCGATCGGCATCACCGGCAAAATGAACGTCCACCGTCCAACCGGCCTGCGCCAGCAACCGCGCCACGACAAATCCGTCACCGCCGTTACGACCCGGCCCACACAACACGACAGCCTTGCGCCGGTTGCCGTCAACCACGTTCATCCATGACCGAATGACATCAACAGCCGCCTGCCCCGCACGTTCCATCAGCGTGCCCGCACGCACGGTTCCAGCAGCGATTGCGCGCTGCTCAATCGTCCGCATCTGGTCGGTTGTCACCACGTTCGACACGTTACCGGCCTCCTGTTTTCATTTTGCACATATTATAATCAAACCGCCCATACCTGCGCCGCAGATACCGATTTCCACCCATTTTCAATGAAGCGCCGCACCCTGCGAATTGTTCCTGCCTGTCGATGATGGTCTGACCTCGATGGAAAGCCAATCCGGGGGACACTGCGTGAAAAAGATTGAAGCCATCATCAAGCCTTTCAAGCTGGATGAAGTCAAAGAAGCTCTTCAGGAAGTGGGCATTCAAGGTCTATCCGTCGTCGAAGTCAAAGGCTTCGGACGTCAGAAAGGCCACACAGAGCTATATCGCGGCGCGGAATACGTCGTGGACTTTCTGCCAAAGGTGAAACTCGAAGTCGTTCTGGCGGACGATCAGGTGGACGCGGCAATCGCTGCCATCGTCGACGCCGCCAAGACCGACAAGATCGGTGACGGCAAAATCTTTGTCAGCACCGTGGAACAGGCAATCCGTATCCGAACCGGCGAAACCGGCGACGACGCGCTGTAAGCTACGAACTCTCGAAAAAGGAATACGCTCATGAGCACTAAAGACATCATGAAACTGATGAAGGACGAAGAGGTCGAATACGTCGACATCCGTTTCACCGACCCCCGTGGCAAGCTGCAGCACGTCACGATCATTGCAGATCTGGTTGACGAAGACTTCATCGAAGAAGGCTTCATGTTTGACGGATCGTCGATTGCCGGTTGGAAATCCATCGACCAGTCGGACATGAAATTGATGCCCGACACCGCAACGGCATACATCGACCCGTTCTATGCCGAAAAGACACTTTGCATTCATTGCACCGTTGTCGAACCCGACACGATGGAACCCTACGACCGCGACCCCCGCGGTACGGCACAAAAGGCAGAAGCCTACCTGAAATCGACCGGTATCGGCGACGACTTCTTTTGCGGACCCGAAGCCGAATTTTTCGTCTTTGACGATGTCCGCTATTCGGTCTCCATGAACAAGGTCTCGTTCCAGGTCGACGCCATCGACGGCGCGTGGAATTCCGACACCGAATACGAAATGGGCAACACCGGCCACCGTCCCGGCATCAAGGGCGGCTATTTCCCGGTCAACCCGATCGACGATGCGCAGGACATGCGCGGTGAAATGCTGACCACCATGAAACGCATGGGCATGAAGGTCGACAAGCACCACCACGAAGTCGCATCCTGCCAGCACGAACTGGGCCTGATTTTCGGCACGCTGACCCATCAGGCGGACGAAATTCAGAAATACAAATACGTCATCCACAACGTCGCACAGGCCTATGGCAAATCCGCGACGTTCATGCCGAAACCCATCGCGGGCGACAACGGCACCGGCATGCACGTCAACATGTCCATCTGGAAAGACGGCAAGCCCCTGTTCGCAGGCGACAAATACGCCGACCTGAGCCAGGAAGCGTTGTATTTCATCGGTGGTATCCTGAAGCACGCGAAAGCGCTGAACGCGATCACCAACCCGTCGACGAACAGCTACAAGCGTCTGATCCCCGGTTTCGAGGCCCCCGTGCTGCGCGCCTATTCCGCCCGTAACCGGTCGGGCTGTGTGCGTATTCCATGGGCCGAATCCCCCAAGGCAAAGCGCGTCGAAGCCCGGTTCCCCGATCCGGCGGCAAACCCTTACCTGTGCTTTGCAGCATTGTTGATGGCTGGCCTTGACGGCATCAAGAACAAGATCGATCCCGGTCCCTCCTCGGACAAGGATCTGTACGATCTGCCGCCGGAAGAACTGGCAGCAATCCCGACGGTTTGTGGCTCGCTGCGCGAAGCCCTCGAATCGCTGGAAGCTGACCACGACTTCTTGCTGCAGGGCGATGTGTTCACCGAATCCCAGCTTCAGGGTTACATGAACCTGAAATGGGAAGAAGTGTATCAGGTCGAACACACACCCCACCCGGTCGAATACAAGCTGTACTACAGCTGCTGATCGGCACCGACTTTACGATAAAAGGGCGCCCGAAAGGGCGCCCTTTTTTGATCGATAGACCTGAAAACCAACCGTATGCAGGCTGGCAATCAGGGTGTCTCAGCTGCCTTTTGCGAAACGCTTTTTCTGCAATTCAGTCCAGAACACTTCTATATCATAGCCGTCTTCTGTCTGGACCTCTGACGTGACGACGCCCTGATCAAAAAGCCAAGCGCGTTGCTTACCCTGCGCGAACGTCAGCGACAGGGTCGCGGCCTTGCGCGGTTCCTTCAACACTTCGCTGATGGCTGACAAAAGCGCGTCCAGCCCTTCGCCACTGATCGCAGATGTGGCAAAGATACCGTCCGTTCGCTGTGCTTGCGTTACGATTGCATCGTGCGCGTCGGGCGCCAAACGGTCGATCTTGTTCCAGACTTCCAACAACGGCGCATCGTCAGCGACACCCAGCGACGACAGAATCGCCATCACATCCTCGGCCTGTTCTTCGGTCTGCGTGTGACTGATGTCGCGCACATGCACGATCAAATCGGCGTCCAGCACTTCTTCCAGTGTTGCACGAAACGCCGCGACCAATTCTGTCGGCAGGTTTGAAATGAACCCGACCGTATCCGACATGATGATCTTGTCGCCTTCTGGCAATTCGATCTGCCGCATCGTCGGGTCAAGCGTTGCAAACAGCATGTCCTTGGCAAAGACATCTGCCCCGGTCAGGCGGTTGAACAATGTCGATTTGCCCGCGTTGGTATAGCCGACCAACGCCACAATCGGATAAGGCACCTTTGCCCGTGCCGCACGGTGCAGCGTCCGGGTCTTCACGACCTTTTCCAGCTGACGTTTCAGCGCCTGCAACTGCATGTCGATGGCACGGCGGTCGGATTCGATCTGGGTTTCCCCCGGACCGCCGACAAATCCCAGTCCACCGCGCTGCCGTTCAAGGTGGGTCCAGGCCCGCACCAGTCGCGTCCGTTGATAGGACAGCGCTGCCATTTCAACTTGCAGCACACCTTCTGCCGTGCGCGCACGGTCGGAAAAGATTTCAAGGATCAGACCGGTCCGGTCCAACAGCTTGACGTTCCATTCTTTTTCCAGATTACGCTGCTGCACGGGACTGACGTGGCCGTCGATCAAAACCAGCTCCGCCTCTTCAGCTTTCAGGCGGTCCTTCAGTTCAGCGACTTTGCCCTTGCCGAACAGGGTGCCGGGCAGAAGTTTCGGCAAACGCACCACTTCTGCACCGACGACGGTAAGGTCGGGTAAGGCCGCTGCCAGCGAAATGACTTCTTCCAGGGCAGGTGACGCGTCGCGCCGATCACGGTCGCTTTTCAGATCCGGATGCAGAACGTAGGCTCGGGTCAGGGGCCGATCATGTTCAAGCAATTATTCTTCGCCCTCGTACAGGCTGATGGGCTGGGCTGGCATAATCGTCGAGATTGCCGATTTATAAACCAACTGGCTTTGGCCATCGCGGCGCAACAACACGCAAAAGCTGTCAAACCATGTAATGACGCCCTGCAGTTTGACCCCGTTCACCAAAAAGATCGTGACCGGCACTTTGGTCTTGCGGACGTGGTTCAGAAACGCGTCTTGCAGGTTGGCCTTGTCTGACGCCATGGCAGCTCTCCAATTATTCTTGCGGGTCGCGGATCGACCGTATTTTTCAGCTTTTTACTATGTAGGCTGTCTTAAGGATGATCCAGCCCAAAATTCAACCCACTAACGTCGCCAAATTTCTGGATTGAACAGCGCAATCAATGCCAGCGTTTCCAAACGCCCCAAAACCATTGCCGCCGCCAGGATTGCCTTGGCGGCATCCGGCAGGCCTGCATAGCTGATCGGTGTTTCACCTGCAAACACGGCCAACGGTCCGGTTGTCGACAAGGCTGCCACAGTCAGAATCATCGTCGTTTCAAACTGCACACCTGTCAGCGCCAGCGACAACATGACCGCTGCGATCGACAACGCAAACAGCATGAAGAAAACCCAACTGATATACGCCCCTTGCCGCCGGATCATCCGCGCTTCTCTGCCGCCCCCCCCGACAGATGACGGATGCAGCAGGCGTTCTATTTCGCGTTCGGAATGGCGGAACAGGGCATAGACGCGCAACAATTTGACCCCGCCCGCCGTTGTCGCCGCCCCGCCACCGATCAGGGCCAGCCCGACCAGAAACAATCCCGGCGTTTCAAGGCCTGACCAATCGGCAGCCCCTTCCCAGTAACGCGATTCATATCCGGTCGTTGTCAAAAACGATGTCACGGTGAATATGCTGCCCCAAAGGGATGCGAAAAGCGACGAAATGGTCGATGTGGTGCCTTCTTCGATGCTGCCCAGCCAGTGCCGCGTGAACAGCAAAGCTGTGGTGCCCGATACCAGAATCAGGGCCATGAATACTTCGGGGTCGCGCGACAGGCGCGCGTCGCTGTCGCCGAACATGCCGCGTGAAAACGTCAGCCGTGAAATCGCAAAGGCGAAGAAGCAGAAAATCAGGACTTCACCCCAGAATCCCGATGTGGCGTAGTAGACCCCGCCGATGGGTGAAATACCCGACGTCGACAGAACCGACATCGCGTGACACAGCGCGACATAAGGCACCTCTCCGAGCAGGACGAGGCCGATCCACAGCAGGAACGTAAGGCCGGTATAGATCGGCACCAATGTCAGCGTGTACCGCGACAGGCGATCCTGCAATTTCGCGATCCGACCGATCTGGGTGTTGTGCCCGCTGGTAAACTGGGCGATCCCCCCGGCGGTCCGGACCTCGAACCCGCCCAAATTCATCGGGGCAAAAATCGCAACCGCCACGATCCATGTCAGCATCCCGCCCAACCAGCCGACCGTGGCGCGCCACAGATGCAGTGACGGCTGCAGCCGGCCCGCATCTTCGTAAAGCGTGGCACCCGTGGTGGTGAACGATGACACCATTTCGAACCAAGCATCGGTAAAACGGACGTTCTGGCCGACCTCATAGAATGGCACCGCAAACATCAACGGCAACGCCCCAAAGGCCAGCACCAGCGTCATCAACTGACTAAGTGCGGCGTTGCGGGGTTCCCGGCCCGTGGTCGCCAGCGCCGCCAGCAATGTCAGCGTAAGCCCCAGCAGCGACGCATAAAAGAACGTCTGCATGACTTCCGTCGCGCTGAGCGCATAGGCATGTAAGGCCGGAACCAACATCGCGGCCGACGCTATTCCCATCAGCAGGACGAAAAATGGCAGTTGTCGCAGCGCTGCCATCAGAAAAAGTCGATCGAGACCTGAAGCAGCCGCTCGACCTCTGGCACGTCGTCGGCCATCGCAAAGATCGCCACCAGATCACCGTCGTCGATCCGGGTGTCTGCCATCGGTTTGATCATCTCGCCGTTCTTGAACACGCCGCTGACCACCGCCCCTTCGGGAAAGGCGATGTCACGGATGCGCTGCCCTGCCATCGGGGATGTCGACAGCACCTGCGCTTCGATCACTTCTGCTTCTGCGTCGCCAATGGAATAAACCCCGCGCACCCGGCCATGACGCACATGACGCAGGATCGACGATACCGTCGTGGATCGCGGGTTGATCCAAGCGTCCACATTCAGCGGCCCCATCAGGGGGACCAGCGTGGGGTCGTTGACCAGACAGATCGACATTTTGCAGCCCATCTCTTTGGCGCGGACGGACGCCAGCAGGTTGACCTTGTCGTCGTCGGTCACGGCAAGCACCGCATCTGCGGTCGTGATGCCCGCTTCTTCCAGCAACGCGGAATCAAGCCCGTCGCCGTTCAGAACAATGGTCCGGTCCAGCGCATCGGCGGCGCGTTCGGCGGCAGGGCGCGAAAATTCGATCATGCGCACGCGCAGGCGTTCAGTCTTGGCCTCCAGCGCACGGGCCACCGCCAGACCGACATTTCCGCCGCCGATAATAACGATCCGCTGTTGCCGGGACTGTTGCTTGCCAAAGATTTCCAATGTGCGGGTCACGTCATCGGTATGGGAAAAGATATATGCGTCATCGCCCGCAAAAAGCTGATCCTTGGCCGACGGCACAAACATGACGCCATCGCGCCGCACCCCGACAACCAGCGCGCGCAGTGTGGAAAACAGGTCGGTCAACTGCCGCAGCGGTGTGTTCACCACGGGGCAATCCGGGTCGATGGATATCCCCAGCAGCGTGCCCTTTTCATTCAGAAACTGCTCTGTATCGAACGACGCAGGCGAAGCCAGCCGTTGCAGGGCGGCGGCGGCGACTTCTTTTTCGGGGCTGATCACCACGTCGATGGGCAGATGGTCCCGGCGATAAAGGTCGGAATAAATTGCATCCAGATAACTTTGTGACCGCAGCCGTGCGATCTTGCGCCGGATCGAAAACACCGAATGCGCGACCTGACAGGTGACCATGTTCACCTCGTCCGAATGGGTCGCTGCGATGATCATATCGGCATCGCGCGCCCCAGCGCGTTCCAGAATGTCGGGATAGCTGGCGAAACCGCTGATCCCCTGCACATCCAGACTGTCGGTCGCGCGGCGCACCAGTTCGGGGTTATTGTCCACGACCGTCACGTCATTGCGTTCACCAGCCAGATGGCGCGCAATTTGCCAGCCGACCTGCCCGGCCCCGCAGATGATGACCTTCATCGATGTTCTCCTGTCGACCTATGCCCCAGTGACAGAGCCCGCGGGGCGCGTCAATTCACGCGCCCACCTCGACATAGGCGACGCGCGCGCCCGCCTTGTTGGCCGTCGCGACACCCAGCGATTTCAACTTGCGGTGAAGCGCGCTGCGTTCCATCCCGACAAAGCTGGCGGTCCGGCTGATGTTGCCGCCAAAGCGGTTGATCTGGGTCAGCAGGTATTCGCGTTCAAACAATTCGCGCGCCTCGCGCAGGGGTAGCGTGGCCAGCCCGCCCGACAGCACGATCCGCCCTTCGGTCGCCGGTGCATCCTGTACGCTGGGCAATTCCCGCGCGCTGATCGGGTCGGTGGTTTCACCCAAGATCAGCACCCGTTCCACCACGTTTTTCAGCTGACGCACGTTACCGGGCCACAGCATCGTCTGTAGCAACGCGCGCGCGTCTTCGGCCAGTTCACGCAATGGCAGACCCTGTGTGCGGTTCAGCATGGTGATGAAATACTCTGCCAGCAGCGGAATATCCTCGCGGCGTTCTTCCAGGCTGGGGACATCGACGGGAACGACATTCAAACGGTGATACAATTCCTGACGGAACATCCCGGCGTCGATCAGCTTTGGCAGATCGCGGTTTGTGGATGACACAAAACGCAGATCGACCTGCACCTTTTCCGTGCCGCCCACGCGCTGAAACGACTGGTCGACCAGCACACGCAGCATTTTGGCCTGTGTGCCCATCGGCATTTCCGCGACTTCGTCCAGATAGACAACACCGCCGTTGGCTTGTTCCAGCAATCCCTTTTCAACCCCCTTGCCCGCGCTTTCACGACCGAACAGCGCTTCTTCCATATGTTCGGGTTCGACGCTGGCGGAATTGACCGTGACGAAAGGCGCGTTGGCACGGCTTGAATTGGCATGAATATAACGGGCCGCGATTTCCTTGCCCGCCCCTGCCGGGCCGGTCAGCATCACGCGCCCGTTCGATTTGGTGACTTTGTCCAGTTGCGCCTTCATGCCCCGGAATGCAGCGGAATCGCCCAGCATTTCCGCAGGCGCGCTGTCACCGCGTTTCAGTTCGACGTTTTCACGGCGCAGGCGGCTGGTTTCCATCGCGCGCCGGATCACGACCATCAACTGGTCGATATTGAATGGCTTCTCGATAAAGTCATAGGCGCCCTGCTTGATCGCCGCGACAGCGATCTCGATATTCCCGTGACCAGAGATGATAACGATCGGCACCTCTGGGTGATCGCGTTTGACAGACTTGAGGATATCGATTCCGTCCATGTTGGAATCTTTCAGCCAGATATCCAGGATCATCAGGGCCGGCACCTCTTTGGCGATGGCGGCCATGCATTGATCCGAATTTGCGGCCAGCCGCGTGGTGAACCCTTCGTCCTCCAGAATGTCGCCGATCAGTTCACGGATATCGCGTTCGTCATCGGTGATCAGAATATCGCTCATTTTAGAAACCTCATGCTGGAATTTTGTTGGCCGCCAGCCCGATCGGGGCAAGCGGCAGTTCAATCACGGCGCAGGCCCCCGCGTGGGGGTCCGCGCCGAACGGTTCGGCATCGACCAGTTGCAGCGTGCCGCCGTGTTCTTCGATGATCTTGCGCACGATCGGCAGGCCAAGGCCTGTGCCCTTGTTGCGCGTGGTCACATAGGGTTCGAACAGACGGGCACGATCCTGCGGCAGACCGATCCCGTTGTCGGAAATGGTAATGCGCGCGCCTGTCGCTGATGTCTGCATCGCAACCTTGATCTGGGCCGTCTCAGGCATCTGACCCTGATCTTCGATCCGTGTTTCAATCGCCTCACCCGCGTTCTTGATCAGATTGGTCAGTGCCTGACCGATCATGGTCTGGTCAATATCGGCCAGCACACGGTCGTGTGGCAGATTGGCGGTAATCTGGACGCCGGGCTGTCCCGCTTCTTGCAAGGTCACGACATCACGCACCAATTCCGCCAAGTCCGATACCGTCAGTTCCGGTTCCGGCATCCGTGCGAATTTGGAAAACTCATCCACGATCCGGCGCAGGTCGTTGGTCTGGCGGACGATCACATCGGTCATCTGGATCAGCTTGTCGCTATCAGCGACCTCGGCGCTGAACTTGCGCTTGATCCGTTCGGCAGACAGTTGGATCGGCGTCAGCGGGTTCTTGATTTCATGCGCGATGCGGCGTGCCACGTCGCCCCATGCCGCCATGCGCTGCGCACTGACCAGATCGGTCACGTCGTCAAATGCCACGACATACCCGTCCAGCGTGCCGTCAGTGCCTGCGCGCGGTGCCATGCGCACCAAAAGGCTTTCTTGCTTGCCGCCCCGGACCAGATTGATCTGTTCCTGAACAAACGCGCGGGTTTCGCCCCGCAGCTTGTCGAATAGCGGCCCAAATTCCGGCACAGCCACCGCCAGATCGGTGGTGGTTTGCCCCCGGCCGACGTTCAGCAGCCGTATGGCGGACGGATTGACGAAACTGATGCGCCCATCGGCATCCAGCCCCACCACACCGGATGTCACCGAAGACAGCACAGAATTGAACAGACGGTTACTGCCCAGCAGATCATCGCGCTGCGTCTTCAGTTGACCTGTCATCTGGTTGAAATAATGCCCCAACTGGCTGATTTCGTCGTCGCCATCGTCTTCGATGACGCGCACGTCCAGATCCCCAGCACCGACCCGTTGCGATGCCGTGACCAGACGCCCGACCGGGCGCGACAGGCGTTCCGCAAACCACAGGCCCAGCCACGTTGCAGCCAAAATCAGAATTACGGCAAACCCCAGATACAGACCGCCGAACTGGAACAACAATGCGCCGCGGTCGCGTTCCAACTGTTCATACAGCGCGACTGTCGCTTCGGTCTCGTCCAGCAGGGCCAAAATTTCGCCATCCACCGGACGCGTCACCAGCAGATAGCGATCCGGAAAGGTTTCCACCGGCAGCAATGCGCGGAATTCGTTGTTGGCCGCGTCTTCGATCACCGCAAATCCGGTATCGCGGGCGCGGGCGAAATCCTCTGGTGTGGGGCGTTCATAGTTGAAATCGTATGACCCGCCGCCGCGCGTCATGATTTCACCCGTCCCGTTTAGAAAGAATACCTCTGACAGGCCACGATCAATCTGTGGCTGGACGGCCGCCAACGCCTGCCGCACATCGCCATCGTTCATAAAGAAATTGGTCTGGCGTTCGGTATTCAAATACGCCGCCAGCGCGTTGCCGTCGCGCAGCACCTCTGATTTCTCTTCTTCCTCGTAGGCTTGCGCGGTTCTCAGCGACGTGCCCAGCACGTTTTGCACCCGTTCGGAAAACCAGCCTTCAAACCCCAGGTTGATCGACAACACCGCAAACACGGCCACCAGCACCGTCGGGATCAAGGCCAGCGCGACAAAGACGCCCGTCAGGCGCAGATGCAGTCGTGACCCCGCCGACTGGTTGCGTCGCGCGATAATCATCGAAAAGACCCGGCTCAGCACCAGACCTGCAACGATGATGATATAGACCAGATCCCCCAGCAGGATCAGCCGCAACACAGGTGACGAGGTGCCACCGTCCAGCGGGCTGCGCAGGATCAGGAACGTCACGGCAGCCAGCACCGGGCCCAGAACCACCAACCCCAAGGTCGCAAAGTTCTGGACGGCACGCTGCCGCCGCCAACGCTGAATGCGCTGGTAATTGAAACTCAGCCGGGACCGCTTCACGCGTGATGCCCTGTCTGTTGCGACGGGAGTGACCCCGCCTATACCGCCGTTTTATGTGGTCCTTACCGGGGGATGTTCCGCCGGGGCCACGTTTATGTTGCGGTTTTACATCAATTTGCGGCGGCGTGTCACCTGAATATCGAGGTCTGTGATCTTCTTTCTCAACGTATTTCGGTTGATTCCCAACAAATCGGCACACTTCGCCTGATTTCCAGCGGTCGCATCCAGCGCAATCTCGATCAAGGGCGCCTCTATTTCACGCAGAATGCGGTTATACAGCCCCGGCGGCGGCAACTGCCCGCCGTGCAGATCGAAATAGCGTTTAAGGTGTCGGGCAACGGCCGCAGACAATTTGTCAGCCTCTCCCCCGCGCAGGGGTTCCATTGCGGGTTGGTTGCCCAGAACACCTTCGACTTCGGACTTTGCGATGTCGTCCCCGGCTGCGGTGAATACCAGCCGCCGGACGGTGTTTTCCAGCTGGCGGACGTTGCCCGGCCAGCTGTAGCTGCGGATCATGGCCATCGCGGGTTCCGCGATTCGGCGCTGCGGGGCACCGTCGCGTTCCGCCTTGGTCAGAAAGTGTTCCGCCAACAGCGGAATGTCGTCCACCCGTTCGCGCAGCGATGGCACCACAATGGTCACGCCCGACAAACGATAGAACAAATCGTCACGGAATTCGCCTGCGTCGATGCGGCCGCCCAGATCGGTCTGTGACGTCGCCATGATCCGTGGCGCACTGTCGCCCAATTGGTCCAGCATCCGCACGATCCGGGCCTGCGCCGTCGCGTCCAAGTCACCGATTTCATCAAAAAGGATCGATCCGCCCTTGGCCCGCGACAGGACCATCGCAGGGCCATCAAGCCCGTCCAGATCCGATGCGCTGGCGGTTATGAACGGCAGCGACCGCCGATCCGAAAAGTCATGGATCGCCCGCGCAATCAGCGATTTTCCAGTGCCGCTTTCACCAGTGATCAGCACCGGAAGCGCCGTGTTCATCACCCGCGCCACAAGCTTGTACAGCGCCTGCATCGCCGGGGTCCGACCGACCAGCGGCAAATCGGAATTCACCTCTACGCTGTCCTTGCGGTTCGTCGCGACAGTGCGCTTCACTTCAAGCGCGCGGGCCGCACGTTTCATCAAGTCAGGCAGATCGAACGGTTTGGGCAAATAATCATAGGCATCCGCCTCTGCCGCCTGAATTGCGGTCATGATCGTGTTCTGGGCGGAAATCACGATTACCGGCAGCCCAGGCCGCGCCTTGGCAATCTTGGGCAGCTGTTCCAGCCCGTTGCCATCCGGCATGATCACGTCAGAAATGACCAGATCGCCTTTGCCTTCTTCGACCCAGCGCATCAGCGTCACAAGGCTGGATGTCGCATGGACCTTGCAGCCCGCCCGCGTCAGCGCCTGCGTCAGCACGGTCCGGATCGTGCGGTCATCATCCGCGACAAGTATCGTGCCATCCATTAGTCGTCTCCGTCATCTTGATCTGCGCGTGGCAGGGAAATGCGGAATACGGTCCGCCCCGGTGCGCTGTCTACGGTGACCCAACCGCCACCATCCTGAATAAGCTTGCTGACCAGCGCCAACCCCAGCCCGGTCCCGTTTTCGCGGCCCGATACAAACGGTTCGAACACATTGGCCGCAATGTCCGGCGGCAGGCCCGGCCCGTCGTCGATCACTTCGATCTGAAGCGGCAAACGCGCGTGAATACCATCTGCCTGCAACACCCGCAGACTGGCATCGTAGAATGTCCGCAGTGTGATCTTGCCGCCATCCCTGTTCGCCTCTGCCGCGTTCTTGATCAGGTTCTGGAAAATCTGCTGCAATTGATCCGAATCCGCCAAGGCGCGTGGCAGCGACGGGTCATAATCCGTCACGAACATCATATGCGCCGCAAATCCCACTGCGGCGGATTGCCGGGCGCGGTCCAGCGTGTCGTGGATATTGATGGATTTGCGATCCGGCTGGCGCAGATTGCCGAACTGTTCAACCTGTTCCAGCAGTTTTACGATGCGACGGGATTCCGCAACGATCAGGTCTGTCAGCTCTTGATCTTCTGGCGTCAGCCCCATCGACAAAAGCTGTGCCGCACCGGTGATGCCCGCCAGCGGGTTCTTGATTTCATGGGCCAGCATTTCGGCCATGCCAATGGCTGACCGCGCGGCCTTGCCGGTGACGGAATTCTGCACAAGCCGGGATACGATCTGCTGCGGGCTGATGATCATGATCATCACGTCATCGGTCCCCTGCAACGGCGAAAACTGCAAATTGCAGTGCTGCGGCGCGCGCATCCCTGATCCCACGAAAACATCGTTTATGAACAAGGACGTGCGCTGCGCCCTTGCGCGTTCAAACGGACGTTCCAGTGGCGAGTCGATCAGCACTTTTTCCCACACCACCTGCCCATTCAGCGACTTGGTGGACAGGTTCAGAAATGCCTCTGCGGCCGGGTTCGATTGCGTGATGCAGTCATTGCCGTCCAGCAGCAGCGCCGGTGTCGGCAGCGAAGACCAAAGCGCCTCGTCCGTGATCATGCCGCTGCCTGCATTGGCGAAAGCGCATCCGGCAACAGCGACAGGACCGTCTGCGGCACGTGCGCGGTCAGCACCCGGTGCCGCACGTCCGTCGCGGTTTGCGCCGTGTCCATATACCACCCCAGATGTTTGCGTGCGACGCGCAGCCCGAGTGTGGGGCCGTAGAACGTCAGCATCGCCTCGTAATGTGTTGAAACCAAATCAATCAGTGCCGCACAGCTGGGTGACTGCGGCACCGGATCACCACGCAATGCGGCTGCGATCTGGGCCAGCACCCAGGGGCGGCCCTGCGCACCCCGACCGATCATCACACCATCCGCCCCGGACTGACGCAGCGCTGTTGCAGCCGTTGCAGCGTCAATGATGTCGCCGTTCGCGATCAGTGGAACTGTCACTGCATCACGCACCCGGCGGATCGCATCCCAGTCAGCACGGCCCTTGTAGAATTGGCAGCGGGTGCGCCCGTGAATTGTCACCAACTGCACACCCGAATCCTGCGCACGCCGCGCCACGTCTGCAGCATTCAGCGTGTTATCATCCCACCCCAGGCGCGTTTTCAGCGTGACCGGTACATCGACCGCCCCCACAACCGCATCAATCAGGCGCAGCGCATGGTCCGGATCGCGCAACAACGCAGACCCGGACAGACCGCCCACCACCTTTTTGGCGGGACATCCCATGTTGATATCAATCAGCGCCGCACCGCTGGCTTCGACGATGCGTGCCGCCTCGGCCATCCAGTGCGGATCACGTCCTGCCAGTTGCACAGCCGTCGCACGCTGGTCCAGCCCCAGTTCCGCCCGGTCGCGCACGGATGGCTTCGCCTGCACCATATCCTGCGATGCGACCATTTCCGACACGACCCAAGACGCGCCGAAACCTGCCACCACCTGTCGAAACGGCAGGTCCGTAATCCCGGCCAAGGGCGCAAGGGCCACAGCAGGTCGGTCCAGCATCAGATCCATTGCCGCGCTTTTCATCGTTTGCCTAAAGCCTGTGCGAAACCATCGAAATCAACGGTTACCTACGCCCCCTGCGTCCAAACGCCAAGACCACGATCATGGGTTCCGACGGTGCGCCTGTTTTTTGGGCAGTATTACCGGGACTTGCGTGCGCGATGGTGGTTCACTAGTCACTTTACAGACGATATCTGATCGCAAAGGCGTTTCATGACCCGTATTGCCGCCATCATCGTGGCCGCCGGTCGCGGCCTTCGGGCAGGCGGTGGCCTGCCGAAACAATGGCGCGATCTGGCGGGGCGTCCGGTGATCGACCGCACAATCGCTGCCTTTTCCACCCACCCCGCAATAACACAGGTCATCGTCGTCCTTCACCCCGACGATATGCACCGCCTGCGCAATCCCGACGTGATCTGCGTTGCAGGTGGGTCCACGCGCCAAGAATCTGTTCTGGCTGGCCTTCGCGCCACTGATGCCGAACGCGTTTTGATACATGACGCCGCGCGCCCACTGGTCAGTGCAGCACTGATCGACCGGGTCTGCGCCATGCTGGATCATCACACGGGCGCCGCACCCGCGCTGGCCGTGACCGATGCTTTGTGGCGTGGTGACACCCTCGTGACCGGATTACAGGACCGCGACGGTCTGCACCGCGCACAAACGCCCCAAGGATTCGACCGCGCGGCCATCCTTGCCGCGCATCTGGCCGCCCCCGCCGGGGCCGCCGATGATGTCGCCGTGGCACTGGCCGCCGGGCTGGACGTGGCCATCGTAGCAGGCGATGAAGACAACATTAAAATCACCCACGCGGATGATTTCATCCGCGCCGCACAACGGCTGGAGAACCACATGGATGTCAGACTGGGCAATGGCTATGACGTGCACCGTTTCGGCCCCGGTGACCACGTGGTGCTGTGCGGCGTCGCCGTCCCGTTCGACCGGGGGTTGCAGGGTCATTCCGACGCCGATGTCGGCATGCATGCGGTGACCGACGCAATTTACGGCGCGCTCGGACAAGGCGACATCGGCGTGCACTTCCCACCGTCGGACCCGCAGTGGAAAGGCGCCGAAAGCCAGATCTTTTTGCGCCATGCCGCCACAATGGCCCGTGACGCGGGGTTTGCCATCAGCAATGTCGATTGCACTCTGGTCTGCGAATTTCCAAAAATCGGGCCCCATCAATCCGCGATGCGCGCAGCGATGGCCGCCATTCTGGGGATCGACAGCACCCGCGTCAGTGTCAAGGCGACGACGTCCGAACAACTGGGTTTCACCGGACGGGGCGAAGGAATCGCAGCCCTTGCGACCGCCGCACTGGTGGCGTCATGATCCGTCTGATCGCAACCTTCGGTTACATCGGCTATCTGCGCCCCGCGCCCGGCACTTGGGGATCGCTGGCGGCGCTGCCGACCGGATGGGCGCTGATGGTGCTGGGCGGGCCATGGCTGCTGGTCGTGGCGACGGTGCTGATTTTTGTCGCAGGCACATGGGCCACCACGCGGATGACAGCAGGACAACCGGGCCACGATCCGTCCGAAATCGTTGTGGACGAGGTCGCGGGCCAGTGGATCGCACTTTGGCCGCTGGCGTTCGGCGCGGCCAACGCCGGTGCATCCTATACCGCGCTGTGGCCGGGCTGGATCGCGGCATTTTTGCTGTTTCGGCTGTTTGACATTACAAAATGGGGACCGGTCGGCTGGGCGGACCGGCGCAACGATGCGATGGGCGTCATGCTGGATGACGTCATCGCCGGGGTGTTCGCAGCCATTGGCGTGGTGATCCTTGCCGGGCTTTTCCACATGGTCCTGATGTCATGAGCAGTGCATCGCAACTACTTGCTTTATCACGCGAAAACGCGACCATGATCGCGCTCGCCGAAAGCTGCACCGGCGGGTTGATTGCGGCAGCGCTGACCGACCTTGCGGGCAGCTCTGCCATGTTCGACCGCGGGTTCGTCACCTATACCAACGCGGCGAAAATACAGATGTTGGGCGTCTCTGCGCAGACACTGTCAGACCATGGCGCTGTATCCGAACAGGTCGCGGCGCAGATGGCACAGGGCGCGTTGACGCGATCTGATGCGACGATCGCGCTGTCCGTGACAGGGATCGCGGGACCCGGCGGATCGGACCACAAGCCCGAAGGGCGGGTCTGTTTTGGCGTCGCCACGTCAGACGGCACAATCACGCAAACGCGGGATTTCGGCGCATTGGGCCGCGCGCAGGTGCGGCAGGCCACTGTCAATCATGCCCTGACACTGCTGATACAGACCGCTTCCAGCCAAAAGTGACCGCACGCGTCAGTCAACGGTCAGGCGGTGCCGTACAGCGCCTGCGCCCGCCGTTCAAACGCTTTTACGATGGTTTGCATCGCTTGGTTGAAAAACATCCCCGCAGCGCCCTGCAACAACCTGTTTTTGAATTCGAAATCGACGTGGAAATTCACCCTGCACCCCTCGGGTGCCTCGGAAAATTCCCAACGTGAATTCAGGTGTTTGAATGGTCCGTCGATATATTCCGTGTCGATGGCCCTTTGGTCCGGCCACAGGGTCACCCTGCTGCCAAATGTTTCGCGGAACACTTTGAAGCTGACCACCAGATCCGCCAGAATCACCGTGTGATCGGCGTGATCGGTTTTGTCACGAATCCGCGCTGCCGCCGTCCACGGCAGAAATTCCGGATAGCTTTCGACGTCTGCGACAAGATCGTACATCTGCTGCGGTGAATAGGGCAGAACCCGTGTCTCATCGTGAATTGGCATTGGTCGCTTTCGGCTGTGTGACTATTGCACTGAATGTCGTATGTAGGACCCCGAAATCAACCCCGGTGCGACAGGTGACCCCATGACCCAACCCTATGTCATTGATCAGATGATCAGTGCGAAATCCATCGCAGCCCGGGTCGAGGCATTAGCCGACGAGATCGAAACAACCTTTGCCGGGACCGAAAAGCTGCTTGTTGTGGGCCTGCTGCGAGGATCTTTCGTGTTCATCGCCGATCTGGTGCGTGAACTGGACCTGCCGGTCGAGGTCGATTTCATCGAGGCCAGCAGCTACGGCGACGGCATGGAAACCAGCCGCGAGGTGCGAATCCTAAAGGATCTGCGCGGCACTGTCGAAGGCCGCGACGTGCTGATCGTCGAAGACATCGTCGATACCGGCCATACGCTGGCGCGCGTCAGCGAATTTGTCGCCGCACGCAAACCCGCCCGCCTGAAAACCATCGCCCTGCTGGACAAACCCGCCCGCAGAGAAGTTGATTTCAAGGCCGACATGATCGGTTTCGAAATTCCCGACGCCTTTGTGGTGGGTTACGGGATCGACTATGCCCAGCGAAACCGCAACCTGCCCTATATTGGCTGTGTCAGGTTCACGTCGTGAACCCACGCTGGCTGTTGCACGCCAGCCGCTGGGCGCGCAACCCGCCATCGGCCAAACGCGTTTGGCTGGGATTGGCGGTCATTGCGGTCTGCCTTGGGCTGGCGGGTGCGGAATGGCTGTTCGGTCTGGATGTTGGCACCGACCGCACCGGACCACGCAGCATCATGAACCGCTAGACGCGACTAGCCCAGTTTGGCCAGTCGTGCCGACTGCAACCGGGCAAAATCGTCACCTGCGTGATAGCTTGATCGGGTCAAAGGCGATGCCGACACCATCAGGAACCCTTTGCCGAACGCCGCTTTTTCATAGGATGCAAATTCTTCCGGTGTCACGAACCGATCGACCGCGTGGTGTTTCGGGGTCGGTTGCAGATATTGGCCGATCGTCAAAAAATCGATGTCGGCGGCGCGCATGTCTTCCATCACCTGAATGACAGACTGACGATCCTCTCCCAGACCCACCATGATACCGGATTTGGTGAACATGGTCGGGTCCAGTTCCTTGACCCGCTGCAACAGCCGCAGGCTGTGGAAATACCGGGCACCGGGGCGCACTTCGGGATACAGACCCGGCACAGTTTCTAGGTTGTGATTGAACACGTCCGGTTTGGCGGCAACGACGACTTCCAATGCTTCGGGGGCGCAGCGGATGAAATCAGGCGTCAGAATTTCGATCGTGGTGCCGGGGGCCTGACGGCGCACTGCACGGATCGTCTGGGCAAAAT
Organism: Loktanella sp. SALINAS62; assembly: GCF_018263905.1. GTDB lineage: Bacteria > Pseudomonadota > Alphaproteobacteria > Rhodobacterales > Rhodobacteraceae > Loktanella. The sequence goes on from NZ_JAAFZU010000055.1 coordinate 136,852, forward strand.
GTTCCGCCCCGCCGTCTTCGACATCGTCACGGTCGACCGACGTGATGACGACGTGTTTCAGACCCAGTTTCTTGACCGCGTCGGCCACACGCCCCGGTTCGAACACGTCCAGCGCTTCGGGCGGTTTACCCGTCGCAATATTGCAAAAGGTGCAGGCCCGGGTGCAGACTTCGCCCATGATCATCATGGTAGCGTGGCCCTGGCTCCAGCATTCGCCGACGTTGGGGCAGCCCGCTTCTTCGCAGACCGTTGTCAGCTTGTGCGTCCGCATGATGTCACGGGTGGTTTTATACCCTTCGGACGTGGGTGCCTTGACCCTGATCCAGCTCGGCTTTTTGGGCTGAACGTTGTCGGGGCGCTTGGCCTTTTCCGGATGCCGCTGAGCCGGGATCTTCAGGTCGCGCATGCTGACCACCTCAATTCATCTTGGGTTGATCAGTACCTAATAGCTTGCCCTGCGAAAGTCCATCAACTGCACCGGCACCCCGCCCTGCAAAACGGCGTATCAGCCAATCATAGGCGGCTGCATGCCCTTTTGGCTGTCATAGTGTCGCAGCAATCGTTGCAACGCGATTCGCAGCACGATCTTGCCGGACCGCGCAGACCAGCCCATCGCCCGTTCAGTAACTTCCAGCCCTTCCAGCAGACAGCAGCAGCGCAGCACCGCATCCTGCAACCCCGGCCCCAGATCATCCAGCGCATCGCCAACCCGCTGCCGCGCCAGTACGGCCCCACGTGCCATCGGCTTGTGCGGGCGGACCGCCAGCGCCAGCCGCCAGTCATCCAGCACGTCGGGTCCGGCGTCGGCCACGACAAAATCCTCTCGCAGGCGTTCACCGGCCTGCACCAGTTCACGTGACAAAAACGGCTTGCCCGCCTTGTCGCGCCGCCGCGACAGGCCCATGAGCGGCGTTTCGGTCGCAATGAAACGCGATGCCACCTGACACCCGTTTGCCGCGATCCAATCGCCCTGCCCCGCAGTGGCATCCGAAAAACCCTGTGCGCGGTTTTCGTCCCGCGCGGTCAGGCGCCGCAGTTCTGCCCGCCCGGCAGCAGTTACGAAATACCGCACGACGCGGGCCGCCGGATCGGCACAGGAAATCCAGTTCTGCAGGGCCATCGCCTGCGCCATATCGCTTTCGACAATGGCGGTTTTCAGCGCTTTGCCTTCTCTGTCTTCTCGTACGATGACGGCGCTGTCCATATCACGGGCCACAGCCATGACCGCGCCCGGTTCACACAGACGGCGTAGAATATGCACCGCTTCGCGGTCGATGCGTGCCTTGCTGACAGGACGGGACAGATCAAAGGCAGATGCAGGATTTACAGACGTCATGGGGCCAGCCTTTTGGTTCAATTGTATGTCGGGCGCCGCATCCGTTTCAACCAGCGCGCGCAGGGCCGCATCAATCAGTGGATCGTCACGCCGCGCCTCGCACGAACGGACCTGCCGCAAGATGGTCGACGGATGAACCTTGCGTTGCCGGGCCAGCGCCCGAATAGATCGACCATCGACCGTATGTGCCAAATAATCCCGAACCGGAGGCGGCACCCAGTCTGAAAAACCGCCTTTCCGTTGCATTTCCATGTCCACGTTCCCCTTGCAGTCAACTGCAGTCGGCCACGGCCGAACTGTCAATTTCGAACAACCTATGAGTGTCTCATTAACTATGCGTTAATATTAACGTCCTCGTAACGTTTTGCTCCAAAAGGATTAATTTTTCTCACTGGATGCGTTCGGACATTGCCCGCTCAGCGCAACGCCCCATCGAATTGTGAAAATATGACATCGTTGAATGCTTTGATCGCAAGGAGACACGAACATGCTCGATCTTCACACGCAGGTGCGCCAGCTCAGCCGTCCGGCGCTTTTGGTGCGGGCGGCGCGGTTTGCCGTCGACGACTATCGACGCGGCAGGGATCTGTCGCGGCTGCTGGATGGCCGTGTGCCGGCAACGCCCGGCCCCGCGCTGGTTGATTTGCTTGACATAGAAAAAGAGATGGATGCCGCCCGCAGTGCCGGGTCGCATGCCTATCAGGTTGGTCCGCACATCATCGCACTGGCAGCCATCATGTCAGAGGCGCGCGACCTTGCGGCCACGCGCCCCCTGATTGTGCCTGACCCTACATGAAACTGTCGGGGTTTTCGGCTTTTTTTGCGGCGACGAACGCACGCAGCCGCGCTTCGATTTCGGGGTCAAGCGCTGGTTGCTGATAGGTGTCGATCATGCGCTTGACGCGCAGGCTTGCCAGCGCCTGCGTGTCGCGCGCACCTTCTTCGTCCCATGTCTCGAACGGTTTGTAATCGAACAACTCCGACCGCCAGAACGCCGATTTGAAATTTTCCTGCGTATGCGCGCAGCCCAGATAGTGGCCACCGGGACCGACCTCTGCGATGGCGCCCATTGCTTGGGCGTTTTCGGACAGATCCACGCCTTTTGCGAACTGATGCAGCGCACCCAGTTGGTCTGCGTCCATCACGAACTTTTCAAAGCTGGCGACAAGCCCGCCTTCCAGCCAGCCGCAGGCATGCAGCATGAAATTCACCCCCGACAAAAGACCCATGTTCAGGCTGTTGGCTGATTCGTATGCGGCCTGCGCATCGGGTAGTTTTGACCCGCAGAATCCGCCTGCCGACCGATATGGCAGGTTCAGACGACGCGCCAACTGCCCCACGCCATAGGTGATCTGGCTGGCTTCCGGCGTGCCGAACGTCGGCGCACCAGAATTCATGTCGATCGAGGTGACGAAGGCGCCCATCACGACCGGCGCACCGGGCCGGACCAGTTGGGAATAGGCGATCCCGGCCAGACCTTCGGCCAGAACCTGCGTCAGCGTCCCCGCCACCGATGTCGGCGCCATCGCACCGCCGACGATGAACGGGCTGATGATGCTGGCCTGATTGTGGCGCGCAAAGACTTCCAGCGCACCCATCATGACCGAATCAAACGTCAGCGGAGAGTTGATGTTGATCAGGGACGTCATGACCGTGTTGTTTTCGACGAATTCATCACCGAACAGGATCTTGCACATATCGACCGAATCCTGCGCCCGGCTAGGTTCGGTGACGGACCCCATGAACGGCTTGTCCGACAACGTCATATGCGCCAACAGCATGTCCAGATGGCGCTTGTTGACGGGAATGTCGGTCGGTTCGCAGACCGTGCCACCGGAATGGTGCAACCATTTGGACATATAGGCCAGTTTCACGAACTTTTCGAAATCCGCCATCGTGGCGTAGCGGCGCCCGCCTTCGACGTCGCGCACGAATGGCGGGCCGTAGACAGGTGCCAGCACCAGATTGCGGCCCCCCACAACGACGGATCGTTCAGGATTGCGGGCATGTTGCGTGTATTGCGACGGGGCTGTGCTGCACAGCTTGCGGGCCAGCCCGCGCGGGATTCGCACGCGTTCGCCTTCGATCTGGGCACCGGCGGCACGCCAGCGTTCCAGTGCATCGGGATTATCCACAAAGTTGACGCCGATTTCGGCAAGCACCGTTTCGGCGTTGCGCTCGATCAGATCCAGCGCATCTTCGGTCAGGACTTCGTAGTTGGGAATGTTGCGTTCGATGTAACGCGCGGTTTCGACGCTGATGGCCGTCCGTTCGGCGCGTCGGGCTGCCCCGCCACCGCCACGGGCCCTGCGGCTGGGGGATGCTGTATCTGTCATGATGGGCCTCTTTGCGCTTGTGTTGCTCTCTCATACGGCGCGCGCTGTTGCATCGAAGGCTGACAAACGCCCTTCAACGTACGAAAGCGACATTGCAGCGGACCGTTCGACAGCATAATCAGACGGCATGGATATGACTGACCACGAACGCCTGCTGATCATCGACTTCGGAAGCCAGGTCACGCAATTGATTGCGCGCCGCCTGCGGGAACTGAACGTCTATTGTGAAATTCACCCATTTCAGAACGTGACTGACGCGTTTCTGGCCGATTTCGCGCCGAAAGCCGTTATCTTTTCGGGCGGACCGGACAGCGTGACGCGCGCCGGGTCGCCGCGACCGCCCCGGTCGGTCTACGATCTGGGCGTGCCGATTCTGGGCATTTGCTATGGCCAGCAGGTCATGATGCAGGATCTGGGCGGCCACGTCGAAGGCGGCAAGATTTCCGGCGGCGGCGGCACGGCCGAATTCGGGCGCGCTTTTGTCAAACCGGTGGACAAGCTTGACCTGCTGGAAGGGTGGTTCACGCTGGACCGCGAACAGGTCTGGATGAGCCACGGCGACCACGTCGCGCGGATCGCGCCCGGCTTTCAGGTCTACGGCACATCGCCCAACGCCCCCTTTGCAGTCACAGCCGACGCGACGCGCCATTTCTACGCCGTGCAGTTCCACCCAGAGGTGCACCACACCCCGAACGGCGCGAAACTTTACGAAAACTTTGTTCGACTGGCGGGTTTCAGCGGCGATTGGACGATGGACGCCTACCGTGAACAGGCCATCGCCGCGATCCGCGAACAAGTCGGTGATAAACAGGTCATTTGCGCGCTTTCGGGCGGCGTCGACAGTTCCGTCACCGCAATTTTGATCCACGAAGCGATCGGTGAACAACTGACCTGCGTGTTCGTCGATCACGGTCTGCTGCGCCTGGGAGAGGCCGAGCAGGTCGTCACCATGTTCCGCGACCATTACAACCTGAACCTGATCCACGCCGACGAAGCAGACCTGTTTCTGGGCAAGCTCGACGGTGTCAGCGACCCCGAAACAAAGCGTAAGATCATCGGCGGTCTGTTCATCGACGTGTTCCAGAAATACGCCAACGATATCGAAGGCGCAGAGTTTCTGGCCCAAGGGACGCTGTATCCCGACGTCATCGAATCGGTCAGCTTTTCGGGTGGCCCGTCTGTCACCATCAAAAGCCATCACAACGTGGGTGGCCTGCCCGAAAAGATGGGGCTGAAACTGGTCGAACCCCTGCGTGAATTGTTCAAGGACGAGGTCCGCGCGCTGGGTGTCGAACTGGGTCTGCCGCCCAGTTTCATCGGGCGTCACCCTTTCCCCGGTCCCGGCCTTGCGATTCGCTGTCCCGGAGAGATCACGCGCGAAAAGCTGGAAATCCTGCGGCTGGCCGATGCGGTGTTCATCGACCAGATCCGCCTGCATGGCCTGTATGACGATATCTGGCAGGCCTTTGTCGCGATCCTGCCCGTGCGTACAGTCGGAGTCATGGGTGATGGCCGCACCTACGATTTCGCCTGCGCGCTGCGCGCCGTCACATCCGTCGACGGCATGACCGCGGATTATTATCCGTTCAGCCATGAATTTCTGGGCGAAACCGCCACCCGCATCATCAACGAGGTGCCGGGCATCAATCGCGTGACCTATGACATCACGTCGAAACCGCCGGGCACGATCGAATGGGAATGATCCATTTGACCGGCACGATGACTTGCCCGCCTGACCGTCTGGACAGCGTGCGGGCAGCACTGCCGGTTCACGTGGCCCTTACCCGCGCCGAACCCGGATGCGTCCAGTTCGACGTGACAGAACCTGAACAAGGCGTCTTTGCCGTGTCGGAAATCTTTGCCGACCGCCCTGCATTTGACGCCCACCAGTCGCGTGCTGCATCAAGCGATTGGGCACGCACTACCGACGGATTGCCGCGCGATTACAGCGTGACTGAAAAATGACACCGACACTGCGCGCCTGTCTGTGGATGATTGGCGCGATCATGTCATTCACCGCAATGGCAGTTGCCGGTCGTCAGATTAGCTTTGCCCTCGATACCTTTGAAATCATGCTCTATCGCAGCTTGTTGGGTATCGTGATCGTGGTCACGGTGGGCGGTCTGGCCGGCACATTGAACCAAATCGAACGGCGCGATCTTCGGCTGCATGGCGTGCGGAATCTGGCGCATTTCACCGGTCAGAACCTGTGGTTCTTTGCCGTTGCCAGCATCCCACTGGCACAGGTCTTTGCGCTGGAATTCACCACGCCCATCTGGGTGCTTTTGCTGTCACCGCTGTTTCTAAGCGAGCGGATCACCCGCAACGGCGCAATCGCCGCGCTGGTCGGTTTCGTAGGCGTGCTGATCGTGACGCGTCCGGGGTCGATCCCCGTCACGCCCGGTCTGTTGGCGGCGGCTGGTTGCGCGATCTTTTTCGCGCTGTCCGCGATCTTTACCCGTCGCCTGACGCAATCCCACACCATCACCTGCATCCTGTTCTATCTGACCACCATGCAGGCGGTGTTCGGTTTGGTATGCGCGGGCTGGGATATGGATATCGCCCTGCCATCAGCCACCACCCTACCGTGGCTTGTGGTCATTGGCTGCGCAGGCCTGCTGGCGCATTTTTGTCTGACGACAGCCCTGTCACTGGCACCCGCCACCATCGTGATGCCCATCGATTTCGCACGCCTGCCAACGGTGGCGATCATCGGCGCGGTCGCTTATTCCGAACAATTGGACCCGTGGCTGTTCCTGGGTGCGGCGTTCATTGTGGCAGGGAATTACGTCAACCTGCGCAAGCCCAAGCGTGTGCTGACAACCTGAGGCGGCATTCACGTCACAGTCCGGATCGCGCGCTCAATGTAACGTAAGGTCGCAGATTGACGGAATCGAAATGCTTTTTCAGACATGGAAGACAAAATATTTTTCTTTCATGGATGGGATGGAGACATGAAACTTTCACTTACGACTGGCGCAGCATTGTTGCTGACGACAGCCGCCTCTGCAGGCGGCATCGACCGCACGCTGAACAATTACGCTGTCCTGTTCGAGGATGGAAACTACACCGAACTGTCATTCGCATTCGTGCGCCCTGACGTATCGGGGGATTACCCCGTGAACCGGCCCGCATTCGACGGCGGCAGCACCGGCACGATGTCCGAAGATTTCAACACCGCCGCCTTTTCGCTGAAATACGCGCTGAACGACAAATTCGATCTGGGCATGTTCGTCAACCAGCCCTTCGGTGCGAACGCCAGCTACCCCGATGGCCCCTATCAGGGCTTGTCGGCAGAATGGGATTCCAACCAGATCGCACTGGTGCTGAAATATCAGGCGACCCCGAACGTCAGCGTTTACGGCGGTCTGCGCAGCATCGAAAGCCGGGCGAATATCGTCATCCCCAACCGTCTGGTGGCCTTGCCGCTGGCCAGCGTACTTGGCGCGCGTGCCACCGCGCAAGGCGAAGCAGCGGCAGCACTAGGAGATAAGGCCCGTAGTCTTGGTGAATTGGCTACTCAGCAGGGTGCGGAAGCACTTGTTTTGGGTGCTACCGCTACAACAATCGAAGAAGGCGAGGCTGCCGCTGCGCTTGGGGCCACAGCTATAGCGAACGGCGAAGAGGCAACAAGACTGGGCGCCGAAGCGACCGCCCAAGGCGACGCCGCGCGCGCGCTTGGCGCGCAAGCGACCGCCATCGCGGATTCCGCGTTCAACGACAGCCCGACCGACGGCCCCTATACCTACACCGCCAATACGGAAAAGGACCGGGCGACCAGCTACATTCTGGGCGTCGCCTATGAACGTCCCGAAATCGCACTGCGCGTCGCGCTGACCTACGAATCGGGCTATACGCACAAATTCGTCACCAGCGAAAACATCGACGCCCTGCCTGCCGCACAGATCAACACCGTGACAGAGGTCGATATGCCCGACGTCTTCACACTGGATTTCCAATCCGGTGTTGCGGCGGACACGCTTGTTTTCGGGTCCATCCGGCACGCCACATGGTCGGACTGGGAAGTGCGCCCCGCAGGCTATCAGGCCGTTACGGGTCTTCGCGTGACCGGCATCGACAGCGATGTAACGACCTATCGTCTGGGCGTCGGTCGTCAGATCACCGAAGACTTTTCCGCCTTTGCGCGCGTGACCTATGAAAAGGGCAATGGCGACGTTCTATCGCGTCTGGCACCGACCGACGGTTCGACCGCATTCGGCGTCGGCGGCACCTATAACTACGATGCGTTCAAGATCACCGGCGGAGTCGAATATATCACCTTTGGCGACGGCCTGGACAACGAAAACGAAGCGCTGGCCGTGTCGTTCAACGACAATGACGCTTTGGCCGTTGGCCTGTCGGTCGGATACCGTTTCTGAACTGACGGACGCGCGACAATCGCAAAAGCCCCGCCCGTTCACGGCGGGGCTTTTCGCATGTTCCGGGTTGGTCCGGCGCCCTGAACCAGCGTAAGTGACCCCATGACCATTGCCATTCCCCAAAAGACGTTATCGACGCGCGCGTGGGCCGAACTGGGCCTGTTGTCGCTGATCTGGGGTGGTTCGTTCCTGTCGATCCGCATCGCATTGGACGAAATCGGCCCCCTGACCGCAGTGGCCCACCGCGTCGGATGGGCCGCGCTGATCCTGTGGACCTACGTTATCCTGCGCAGGCTGCCGCTGCCACGCAGCCCACGTGTCTGGATCGGGTTCGCCGGTATGGGTCTGCTGAACAACGCGATCCCGTTCACACTGATGGCATGGGGGCAGCTGCATATCGAAACCGGGCTGACCGCGATCCTGAACGCGTCCACCGCCCTGTTCGGTGTTCTGGCCGCAGCCCTGTTTTTGTCGGATGAGCGATTGACCTGGCGCAAGCTCAGCGGTGTGTCGCTGGGGTTTGCAGGCGTGGTCATCGCCATCGGACCGCAGGCGCTAGCCAGTTTCGATATCAGGTCGCTGGGCCAACTGGCGGTGATCGGCGGCACCGTATCGTATGCGCTGGCAGGCGTCTGGGCGCGCAAGATGCTGGGCGGGCTGACGCCGCAGGTGGCAACCGCAGGCATGCTGACTTCATCCGCGTTAATCATGATTCCGCTGGCCCATATTGTCGACGGTCCGATGACATTGGATCTGACTCCACGCACCTGGGCTGCGATTGGCTATTATGCCGTCGTTGCCACGGCAGTCGCCTATCTGTTGTACTACCGCGTGCTAGCCATGGCGGGGTCCGGCAACCTGATGCTTGTCACATTGATGGTGGCCCCCGTCGCCATCACGCTTGGCGCAATCGTGCTGAACGAAGACCTGCCGCCACGCGCCTATGCAGGGTTCGTCATCCTTGCGGCTGGTCTGCTGATCCTGAACCGACGACGGACAAGACCGCCCTTGCGGCCCTAAGCCCCGGCGCGTCCCCGCCCCGCCCCAACCGGTCCATGGTCAGATCCATTGCAACCTGCTGCGCACCGGGGGCCGCCAGCGTATCGCGCAGACCATTGGCGATGCGGTCGGGCGTACAGTCCGCGCCGATGAATTCCGGTACGGCCCGCGTTTCTGACACAAGGTTCACCAGCGTCACCGTATCGATCCGGACCATGCGCTGCATGATGATCCGCGACAGCCACGCCATATCATACGCAATCACCATCGGTGTGCCCGCCGCAGCCAGTTCCAGCGATACCGTGCCCGATGCGGCCAGCGCCACATCCGCCGCGCCAAAGGCTGCGCGTTTCATCGCACCATCCGGATCGTCTGCCGGATCGATCAGCACGGGCGTGATCGGCCAGTCCGCTGTCAGATCACGCACCAGATCAACGACAGACGCCGCACAGGGGATGACGACCGAAAGATCGGGATGGCTCTGTTTCAGCAGGCCCAAGGCTGTCCCGAACCGCCCGGTCAGTCGCGTGACCTCTCCACGCCGCGACCCCGGCAGGGCCAATACCAACGGCCCTGCACCGGTGCTGTGGTCCATACGGAACGCGGCAACGGCAGCATCTGTCGCCTGCGGGTGCGCCACAACCGGATGCCCCACGAAATCGCAGCCCATGCCGGCGGCCTGCATATAGGGCGGTTCGAACGGCAAAAGCGCCAGCACATGATCGATATGATGCGCCATGCGCTCCGCGCGCTTGGGCCGCCACGCCCAGACCGATGGGGCCACATAATGCACCGTCGGCACATCTGACCGCGCCTTGACCAGTTTGGCCACGCGCAGGCAGAAATCAGGGCTGTCGATGGTCAACAAAACGTCGGGGCGTGTGTCCAGCACCGCGGCGGCACATTCCGAAATCCGCCGTTTCAGCGCGCGGTATTTCGGCAATACTTCGGCCAGTCCCATGACCGATAGTTCATCCATCGCAAACCGGCTGACCATCCCCTGCGCCTGCATCAACGGGCCACCGACGCCGTCAAAGGACACGTCGGGGCGCAGTTCACGCAGCCCCGCCATGACAGCCGCCCCCAGCGCATCGCCTGACGGTTCACCTGCAATGATGAATACTTTCATAACGGTGCCTTTCTGACCCACAAAAAGCGGCCTGCATCATTCAATGTGCGCACGACCTCTGCCCGGTTCAGGACCATGACGCCACCTGCGTCGATCACGATACCATCCAATCCAGCGGCGATGATGTGACGCGCCGTACCGGGGCCGATCACCGGCAGATCGGCGCGGCGATCCTGACCGGGTTTCGGACCCTTGAACAAAATACCACCGCTGCCCGTATGACGCGTGATCATCGCATCGGTACCGGCCCGGTCTTCCTGATCGACCACGACACCTTGCCTGACGATACAGGCCTGCCCGCTGTCACGCTGTCCCATATCGTGCAGGCAGGCATCACCCACCAGCGCGTCCATCCGATGGACATCGCTTGGCTGGATCGTCGTCACAACACCCTCTGGCGGCAAGAGATCGGGGACAATGTCATGCGCCGCGACAACCGTAAAACCGCGCCGTTCCAGCACTGCAATAAATGCCCGCAGCGCGCCGTCGTCACCCTTGGCCAAGGCGCGCAATATGGTCGGCAACAGCCTGATCGTGACCACATCGAAACGACGCCATTCCAACCGCGGTCGCGTCACACCACCCGCCATGCAAATGCGTGTCACGCCCAGACGCCGAAGCTGGGTCAAAAAACTGCCGACCGCTTCCAGTCGAAACCGCAGATCGACAGGCACCTGCGGATCGGCCCCGTCCAGCGCGCAGATCAGCGGTCGCGTATCCAGCGCATCGATCAAGGCGGACGGTAATTCACCCCCGCCCGCGATCAGCGCCAGTGTCATTTCGGTGTCAGGAAACTGCGGTCGGACTGGCCCAGAACAAACGCGACGAGTTCCTGCACATAGGCGCTGTCATCATCCTGCAAACCCGCCACACGTTCGTTGAACGTGCCTTCATCCGATTTCAGATGTTCGAACGCTTTGCGCAAGGCTGCAATATCGGCACGCGCCACCCCGCGCCTGCGCAGGCCCACAAGGTTCAATCCTTCGAGCCGCGCGCGTTCGCCCATCACCAGACCATGCGGGATCACGTCATGCGACACCATCGACATGGCCCCGATGATCGCGCCCTGCCCGATCCGGACGAACTGGTGAATACCTGACAACCCGCCGATAATGACATCATCGCCCACCACACAATGCCCTGCGACAGCGACAGAATTCACGACGACGACCCGACTGCCAAGCTGGACATCATGCGCGATATGGCACCCGGCCATCAGCAGGCAATCGTCGCCAATGCGCGTCACGCCCCCGCCGCCGACAGTGCCCGTATTGACCGTGACATGTTCGCGAATCCGGTTCCGCTGACCGATCCGTAACTGTGTCGCTTCGCCGTCGAATTTCAGATCCTGCGGGATCTCACCGATCACGGCAAAGGAGAACACGGTACAATCTGCACCGATATGCGTATCGCCATCGACGATCACATGGCTTTTCAGCCAGACACCATCGCCCAGAACCACCTGACTGCCAACGACACAGAATGGACCGATCGTACAGTTTTCCCCGATCACGGCGTGATCGGACACGATTGCGCTGGGATGGATATCTGCCGTCACCCCTTCAGGTCCAGCATCGCTGAAAATTCGCATTCCGCCGCCAATTCGCCGTCGACTTCGGCGCGGCCATGAAATTTCCAGACCTTGCCGCCGGGCTTGCCGCGCGTCGTTGTGACATGCATCAGCAATCGGTCTCCGGGGATGACCTTGCGCCGGAATTTGGCCTTATCAATGGACATGAAATAGATCAGCAGGTCACCGTTCAGCAGACCCATGCCCGCGCCGACCATCACACCCGCCGTCTGCGCCATTGCTTCGATGATCGTGACACCAGGCATGATCGGGGTGCCGGGAAAATGTCCCTGAAAATGCGGTTCGTTCATCGTCACGTTCTTGATGCCCGTCGCGGACTGCGTGCCCACGATATCGATCACCCGATCCACCAACAAAAACGGGTAACGATGCGGCAAGATCGCCTGAATGACGTGAATGTCGGCTTGCGTCATCGGCTGCGGTTCGGTGTCGGACATATCGGCTCCTGCAATTGGGGGCCATCGGCCCACTGCCTGACTACCAAGCAGGCCGCCCATCGACAAGCCGCTCAGGGCTGTATGGATGCATCCCCGCCCGGCGGATTTTCATCGACGGATGGTTCGGCATTCCCGCCGCCACCGATCAGGGGCGCATCTGCCCCCGGCGCCTGACCGGTTTCCAACATCACGGCGTCAATCCTGTCGACGGCTTCGTCAGTGATGTCCGATGCGGCCAACGCCAGAAACACCGACCGCCGATCAAGAATAACGGATGCGCCGCGTTCCAGCATCAACTGTCCCACCACATCGCGCACAGAGGCAAAGAATTCCTCTCGGGCGGCGGCGCGGGCGCGCTGCAGTTCCACCTCTTTGGCATCGCGGGCGCGCCGGATCGCCTGCACCTTGATATCGAACGCCTCTGCCTCTTCCCGGAACGCGTCAGCGGTCATCGTGGGCCGCCGCAGGGTCAGGCTCCGTTCCTCATCGGTCAACGCAGCCACGATCCGATCATTTTCGGCCTTCAGCGCGGCGGCGTCGGCGTCCAGCCCTTCACGGATGGTCTGGGCATAAGTGCTGTCCAGATAAAGCCTGTCGTAATCGACGATCAGGATCGGCAACGAAGGCGGCACCTGTTGCGCGGCAACCGGTCCCGCCAATGCCAGCAGGATGGCCAGCACACCAAACCGCATCAGAATGCCGTCGAAATCGTCACGTCAAAGGCTTTGGTTTCGTCGAACTGTTCCGCCTGCAACGCATCGGTAAAGTTGAACCGCAGCGGTCCCAGCGGGGTGGTCCAGAAAATGGACAGACCGGCCGTCGCTCGCGCAGTAAAATCATTATAAAGCGTCGTGTCTGTCGGCGAACGGCCCACATCCCAGACCGATCCATAATCCACAAACACACCGCCCGTGATGCCATATTCTTCGGGCAGACCAACGGGGAATTCGGCTTCCAGACGGGCAACCGCATATGTATTGCCGCCAAGCGCATCATTGACGTCATTACCTGGATCATAGTCGCGCGGACCAACCCCATTGGCCGCAAACCCGCGCAGCGTGTTGCCGTTCAGGAAATATCGATCCGTCACCCGGCTGAACCCGTCCTGATAGGCCAGATTGCCACCTTCGACAGTTGCGCGCAGCGTCACATCTTCGTTCAGAACCAATGTTTCGGCTGCGGCCAAAACCGATGTCTTGATGAATTGCGTGTCACCGAAACCGAATTCCTGACCAAAGCGGAAGACAAAGCCCGTCGTTGGATCAAGCCCGGTACGGCGGTTGTCAAAGCTGTAGCTGTAGCCGATGGACTGCGTCATCACGCCGTCCAACGCTGCTTCTTCCTGAATGAACGGGCTGATGCCGGTCGCGTCTTCCAGCCCCGACAGATCGTCATAGGACAATGCGGCAAACGTCGTCAGACGCCCGTTTTCACTGACCGGGAACGATAGGTTGGGGCTTAGCCGGAAATTTTCGGTATCATAGTCGGCGTTCTGGTTGTCCGTGGTCCGATACGACAGATCGAAACCGGCGCGCAGGTCGCGCCCCAGCAAATTCGGTTCCGAAAAATTGAAATCAAACACGCGGTTCGTGCTGGCCGTCGACACGCGCACCCCAACCGATTGACCACGCCCCAGAAAGTTCGTTTCACGGAAACTGGCTACAAGACCCACACCGACGTCGGTGTTGTAGTTGGCACCGAACGACAATGACCCGGTTGGCGCTTCTTCGACATTGACATCCACGATGACCTGATCGGGCCTGGACCCTTCGCGGGCGTCCACCTCTGCATTGGCGAAAAACCCAAGCGCACGGATACGGTCGGCGGCCTGCCGAATTTCACGCGGGTTGAACGGGTCGCCTTCGACGGTGCGGAACTGGTTGCGCACAACCCGGTCCAGCGTTGTCGAATTGCCTTCGATATCGATGCGTTCAACAAAAATGCGCGGCCCGCGCACCAGCGCGTAATCCACGTTCAGCGACAGATCACGGTCGTTGCGGGTGATGCGCGGCTCAACCGCCACGAATGTCAGACCTTGCTGGATGGCCAGACGTTCCAGCCGCGCAATGTCACGGTCGATCTGGCCGGGGGAATAGGTTGCACCGGTCCGCGTTGTCAGCGCGTTCTGGAACAGTGCGGTGTCGACTTCTGGCAAGACAGAACTGGCCGACACATTTCCAAAGGTAAAACGCTGACCTTCCTGCACATTATAGGTGATCAGATAGGCGTCGCGTTCGCGCGTCAGCGTCACATCCACATTCTGCAACGTGAAATCGGCAAAGCCACGCGACTGGTAGAAATCGGTCAGCACCTGCCGATCGAAATTGATGCGATCTTCGGAAAATGTATCGCGGCTGATGATGGCGCGCAGCAGGCCAGCCTGCTTTGTTTCCAGAATACCGCGCAGACGGCGGTCGGAAAAGCTGCGGTTCCCGACAAAGCTGATGCGCTCTACCTCTGTCACGCCGGTTTCGCTGACTTCGAACACGACGTTGACGCGGTTTTCCGACAGCCGGATGATGCGTGGTGTTACACTGGCGTTGATCCGCCCGTTGCGCGCATAGATCGCGGTGATTGTGGCGACGTCACGTTCCACGACGGCGGGTGAATAGATGCGGCGCGGCTGGCTTTCCAGCAGCGGCAGGAATTCACCATCGGCCAGCCTGCGGTTACCATCGATGGCCACCTGACTGACGGTCGGAAATTCGACGACGTTGATGACAAGTGTGTTGCCCTGCGTGCTGATGTCGACATCGTCGAACAGACCCGAGGCGCGAATGTTTTGCCCCGCCGTATTCAGCGTCGCCGCATCAACCGTCTGCCCGCGCGATATCCCCGCAAAGGTCAGAATGGTGCTGTCCGCAACCCGCTGGTTTCCGTCGATCACCACGTTGCTGAAGGTAAAGCTTTGCGCAGCAACCGGACCCGCCGAAATCATGGCAGAGGCCACAAATACCAGCGAAGCGGTGCGGCAAAGTCCCATCAGTCCGGACGCGTAAACGCCCCCTGTCGTCAAAGTCATGTCAGCGCCCGCTTTTGTTCATTTGATATGCGTCCGGATTACCTACTCTGAGCCGGATTGTCAAAAGCAACACGCGCCCGCAATTGCTGCGCGCGCGTGAAAATTCGTGCACTTCGGGTCGTGTGGGGTCACATCATGGCAACTTGCCCACCGATGAACAGCGCAACAATCATCGTGGCGCACATCAACACGCGATCCCAATTCAGGGATGCAAGCGTCCCGACGCTTTTGTATCCTTGCTTCAGAAACTGCATCAATCGCTCCTATTACATCACCTCTAGCAATCGCTCGGAAATGTGGCAGCAATGTGCAATGACCCGGACGCTTTAGGGGCAGAACCAGATGTCGTTCAGGATCGCGAAAAGCATGAACGTCAGGATCAGCGCCAAACCGCCAGCCATCAGGACACGAAGCGCGCCGTCCGTGGGCTTGCGGCGAAAAATCGCCTCGTAGGCATGGAACACCAGATGCCCGCCATCCAGAATAGGGATCGGGAACAGGTTCAAAAGACCGACCGCAGCCGACAGCGACGCGATGAACAAGATAAAGTTTCCCGCCCCCTGACTGGCCATCGTGCTGCTTGTTTCCGCGATGCCGACGGGGCCGGAAATGTTGCAGGTCGAAATCGCGCCCGTGATCACATGCCACAAGCCAGAGACCGACACGCGCAAAGTCAGCCACAACTGCTGCACACCGGTCCACAGCGCCTCGAACGGGCCGACGCTTTCGGTGGCGGAACTAAAGAACAGATCCCCGCTGATGCCGATCAGCCAGCGTGTTTCAAACCCGCCTTCGGGCAGCGGCAGATCAACCCGGCGTGGTGACAGCGTCACATTGCGGGTGTCCCCGTCGCGCCAGACGTCCAAAAGCAAGGCGTCGCCTTCTGCATCGCGCACGATATCAACCAGTTCGGCAAAGGCATTGATTTCCACACCGTCGACGGCGGTTATCACATCCCCGATCCGCAAGCCCGCATCATCCGCCGCGGATCGTGGCGTCACGCCTGCCGCGCGCGGCGGCACGGGATAGGGGCCCGTCACGATCATCTGCGCGCCATCGCGCAGCACCGTGTAATCAACCGACGGCGCAATCGGCAGCGTATCCACTGGAGTGTCGTCTTCCAGCGGCTGGCCACCGATCGCCAACACCTCGTCCCCCGGTTCCAACCCGGTTGCAAAGCTAGGCGGCAGGTCAAACACGCGTTTGACCGTCATGGGATCGGACGGTGTGCCAACCCACATCAGATAACCTGCAAAGATCAGGATCGTCAGGGCAAAGTTGAACAACGGCCCTGCGGCCACCGTGGCGGCACGGGCCCATAACGGCGCACCCAGCATCGTATGTCGGGCGTCCCGCCCCGCTGCAACGGTGTCATCACCACCCACCGACGCGGCGTTGGCATCGCCCAGAAATTTCACGTAGCCGCCCAACGGCAGCGCCGCAACCTGCCAGACCGTGCCACGCTTGTCCTTGCGCGAAAACAGCACCGGACCAAAGCCGACCGAAAACACTTCGGCATGGATACCGGACCAACGGCCCACGATATAATGGCCGTATTCGTGAATCGTGACAATGATCGACAATGAGACGACGAACGCCACCAACGTAAAAAGTCCACCCCCCACCGAAGGCAAGATTGTCGTCAGGTCCATGGTCTTATCCCAGCGTGGTCAAAGCCTCGATCGCATAGCGGCGCGACAGGCGGTCTGTTTCCATAACATCTTCTAGCGAAATAGGGGCGTTTTGCAGGTCCGATTGCGCTGACATTTTGGCGAGTGTCATATCCACAGCGGTTGCCATGTCCATGAACCCCACCTGCCCCGCGATAAATGCATCAAGCGCTGCTTCCTTGGCCGCATTGAACACTGCCCCCGCCTTGCCCCGGGTCGCCATCACCTCGCGGGCAAGGCGCAGCGCGGGCCAGCGCGCATCGTCGGGTGCCCGGAACGTGAATTGACCGATCGCCGCCAGATCCAGCCGGTCCACAGGCAAATGGGACCGGTCGGGCCAGTTCAGCGCATAACCAATGGCATGGCGCATATCGGGCGGCCCGACATGCGCCATCAGGGCGCCGTCCCGGAATCCGACCAGCGCATGTATCAACGACTCAGGGTGGACGATGACCTCTATCGCCTTGGGCGAAATGCCAAAAAACTCACGCGTTTCAATCAGTTCCAGCGCCTTGTTGAACATTGACGCGCTGTCGATGGTGATCCGCTGGCCCATATCCCAGTTCGGATGGGCAGAGGCTTGGGCCACCGTCGCTGTCTGCAGCTTTTCCATCGGCCAGTCGCGGAACGCCCCACCCGATGCGGTGATGATGACCCGTTCCACCGCATCCATCGGTTCCCCGACCAACGCCTGAAACACGGCAGAATGTTCGCTGTCGACCGGCAGGATCCTTGCGCCGTACCTGCGCGCGGCATCCATCAACAGCGGCCCGGCTGTGACAAGCGATTCCTTGTTCGCCAGCGCAAGCGTCGTGCCCTGTTCCAGCGCGGCCATCCCCGGCGGCAGACCCGCAGACCCGACGATGGCCGACATGATCCAATCGGCGGGCATCCGTGCGGCATCTGCAATCGCTTGCGCACCGCAACCGCAGCTGATCCCGGTTCCCGCCAGCAGGTCGCGCAGTTCGGCGTAACACTCCGCGCTGTCCACCACAGCGATCTGGGCGCGCAGTGCAATCGCATCACGTGCCAGTTGTTTGGCGTTGCAGCCACCGGTCAGTGCGACAACTTCAAAATCGTCAGGACGCCGCTTGATCAGATCGATTGTGCTTTGTCCAATCGACCCGGTCGCCCCCAGTATCGAAATCCGCCTCAAAAGTTTACGCCCGGCACGTTGAACGTGCTGGCGATCAGCAACATGAACAGGGACGCCCCCAAAAGCGCGTCAAAGCGATCGAACAGACCCCCGTGTCCGGGGATCAAGGTAGAGCTGTCCTTGACCTTCATGCGGCGCTTGAACGCGCTTTCCATGATGTCACCCATCTGGCTGGCAAAGCTTAGCACGACGCTTAGCACGATGATGGTCATGCCAGCCTTTGTCAGCAGGGTGAACAACACGCCGATCAGTCCAGCCGCCACCCAGCCGCCAACGGTGCCGGACCATGTTTTCTTTGGGCTGACCTTCGGCCAGAATTTCGGGCCGCCCATCGTGCGCCCGATCAGATAGCCAAACACATCCGTGGCCACGACGACGCAGACCAGCCACAGGATCCAGATGAATCCGTAATCCATCCGAAACGTCAAAAGCCCCCAGCCCGCGACCTGCACCGCGAACGCAAAGCAAAAGAAATAAAGCCGCTCGTGCTTGACCAGATAGGCACCGCCGATCGGCACCACCAGAAACAACAGCAGAATCCATGCGCTTTCGTGGGTCAGCATGCCCGACAGAACCGATGCCGTCATGGCGGCAAGGATCATGCCCATCGTCGGCTGATCGGACGCGATCATCATCCAGATTTCCCAGATCATCACGGCAACCGCGAAAATCACCACGATCTGAAACCAGACACCACCCAGTATAACGGCGGCGGCACCGACAACCAGCATCGCGGCACTTGACGCGATGCGAATGGTCAGATCATCCCATTTACCGGGGTCGTTCTGCGGGATCGGTCCGGACATCCTAGGCGATCACAGCCCCGAACCGGCGTTCACGCTTCCCATATCCCGCCAACACCTTGGCAAAGACGTCCTTGGTGAAATCCGGCCATAGCGTATCGATGAATTCGTATTCCGCATAAGCCGACTGCCACAGCAGAAAGTTGCTGATCCGTGCTTCCCCGCTGGTCCGGATGACCAGATCAGGGTCCGGCAGGAACCGCGTGTCCAAAAAGCGCGACAGCGTTTCGGCGTCCACATCCTTGTGCGACAGCCGCCCCTGTTCGATTTCCACCGCCAAACGCTGCGCAGCACGGGTCACTTCGTCCCGGCTCCCGTAGTTCAGCGCGATGGTCAGATGCACCTTGTCATTGTTGGATGTCAGCAATTCCAGATTGTCCATCAGGCTGACCAACTTGTCGTCCAGCTTGATGCGGTCACCGATGAACCGCACGCGCACGCCTTCGTCCAGCAGTGCCATCGCCTCGCGCTGGATATAGCGGCGAAACAACGCCATAAGGCCCGCAACTTCGGTCTGGGTCCGTTTCCAGTTTTCGGTCGAAAACGCGAAAATCGTCAGATATTTCACACCTTCGTCGGGGCAGGCCCGGACGATTTCGCGCACCCGTCGTGCCCCTGCATGGTGACCAAACAAACGCGGACGACCACGTTTCTGCGCCCAGCGTCCATTGCCATCCATGATGACCGCAACGTGTTTGGGTCCATCGTGTAAAGGTTGATCAATCTGGGGCATCGGTGGCCCTTCCCGGTAGTTAAAGTCTGCAAAACACGCCGCGACGTGCACTTGCGTTGGTATGGTGACTGTCCGGCCATCGCGGCCAGACGGCAGATCAGACCTGCATGATTTCGGCTTGTTTCGTTTCCAGCGTATCGTCGACCAGCTTGATGTGGGCGTCTGTCAGTTCCTGCACAGAAGATTCCCAGAATTTCTGGTCGTCGTCCGACATGCCGTCCTTGGCCTTCTTGATCTGGTCCATCCCGTCGCGGCGCAAATTGCGGATGCTGACCCGCGCGCTTTCAGCATAGGACCCGGCGACCTTGGTCAACTCGCGGCGGCGTTCTTCGTTCAATTCGGGGATCGGCAGCATGATGATCGTGCCGTTCATCTGGGGATTGATGCCCAGACCGCTTTCGCGGATCGCCTTTTCAACCTTATTCACCAGACCCTTGTCCCACACGTTGATCGTCACCATCCGGGGTTCCGGCACGTTCACGGTGCCGACCTGGTTGATCGGCGTGGGGCTGCCATAGGCGTCGACCATGATCGGTTCCAGCATCGACCCCGACGCACGCCCGGTCCGCAATGATGCAAATTCGGTCCTCAGGTTGGCAATCGCACCATCCATGCGGCGCGCCAGATCGTCGGTATCAAGTTCAAAGTCGTCTGCCATGTCTCATCGCTCTCTTGTCGGGCTTTACCCGGTTTTCCTTGCACTTACGTCAATTTCACGCGGTTGTATAGGTTTCCGAAGGACACAAGCCGACCCTTTCGGCGTTGTCCCGCCCGTCAGTCATGCACGATCGTATATTTGCCGTCCCCGGCCAGTATGCCCTTGAAACCGCCCGGCTCATCTAATGAAAAGACGATGATCGGCAGGTGATTATCACGGGCCAAGGCAATGGCGCTGGCGTCCATCACCCCCAGATGCTGGGCCAGCACTTCGTCATAGCTGATACGATCATAACGTTTCGCGTCGTCATGCTTTGCCGGATCACGATCATAGACGCCATCGACCTTGGTGCCTTTGAAAATCGCCTCGCAGGCCATTTCGTTGGCGCGCAGGGTCGCGGCTGTGTCGGTCGTGAAATAAGGGTTCCCGGTTCCGGCGGCAAAGATGCACACGCGTTTCTTTTCCAGATGGCGCACGGCGCGGCGGCGGATATATGGCTCTGCCACTTCGTTCATCGTGATTGCGCTGATGACGCGGGTGTGGATGCCCAGCTGTTCCAGCGCCGACTGCATCGCCAGCGCGTTCATTACCGTGGCCAGCATGCCCATATAATCCGCTGTCGTGCGTTCCATCCCCTGCGCACTGCCCTGCAGGCCGCGAAAGATATTGCCGCCGCCGATCACCATGCAGATTTCGACACCCATTTCGTGCACGGTCTGCACTTCACGTGCGATCCGCTGCACTGTAGGCGGATGCAGGCCAAACGCCGTGTCACCCATCAATGCCTCACCAGAAATCTTGAGCATGACGCGGCTATAAGTGGTGGGCATGGGGGCATCCTGTATGTCGGGGTTTCGCTGCCCCGCAAAGTGTCGCAAAAAGACCAAAGGTTCAATTGCAGAAAGGCCCGCTGTGGCACCGATCATGATCCGCAGCGACCGCCCCGTCCTGATTGCGGGACCGACCGCATCGGGCAAGTCGGCGCTGGCGCTGCATATTGCCCGCACCCAAGGCGGTGTTGTGGTAAATGCCGACGCGATGCAGGTCTTCGACGGCTGGCGCATCGTCACGGCGCGACCGTCGGATGAAGAACAGGCGCTGGCACCACATGCGCTGTATGGGCATGTGCCATTTGATCTGGCTTATTCTGTGGGGCATTGGTTGCGCGATGTGACGCCGCTACTGGCGGGTGCGCGGCCCATCATCGTGGGCGGCACCGGGTTGTATTTGTCGGCCTTGACCGAAGGCCTGGCAGACATACCCCCCACCGCACCTGATGTGCGCATGGCCGCGGATGACTTGTCATTGTCAGAACTTCTGGCCGGGATCGACGAGGCCACCCGCGCGGGAATTGATACAGCCAACCGTGCCCGCGTGCAGCGCGCATGGGAAGTCCTGACGCAAACCGGGCGCAGCCTGCGGGACTGGCAATCCGCCACACCGCCGCCGTTGTTGCCGCTGGCGCAGGCGACCGCCATCGTCGTCGACGCCCCCAAAGAGTGGCTGACCCCCCGCATCGCGCGGCGTTTCGACACGATGTTGACCTTCGGCGCATTGGAAGAAGCCCGCGCGATGGCCGCGACGTGGAACCCGCGACACCCGTCATCAAAAGCCATCGGGGCGGTGGAACTGATCGCCCATATCACCGGCGAAATCAGTCTGGACGCCGCGCGGGACGCGGCCATCATTGCATCACAGCAATACGCAAAACGACAACGCACATGGTTTCGCAAGCGGATGCGCGGTTGGACAACACTCCACATGCCATCCACAGATTTATCCACAGATATACAGTTTGTTGCTTAATTAACCTGTTGTTTTTGGACCCCTTTGCCGTCAGGCTTGTCCATATGCAACATCGGACGCCCGCCATGCCGCATTCTCGCCCCGCGATACCGATTGGACCAGCGGACAGCGCATTGGCGCTGCAGCCCGTCGGCGGATCGAGCCTGTCCAATAAATGGCGCACCGAAGCCATGCGCAGCCACGCCACACCGCGCTTGCTTTTTATCGCACGCGGTCAGGGCCGCATTGTCATTCAGGGACTGACCCACGGCTATTATGCCAACAACCTGATCTATATTCCCGCCCGCACCATGTATGGGTTCGAAGCGGGACAGACCGTGTTCGGCCACCTGCTGACCCTGCCCGCTGCCATGGCCCCTGAATGGCCGTCGGAGCCCGTCCATCTGCGATTGCGCGATGTGATGGCCCAAAAAGAATTTCTGACCCTCTTCGACGGACTGGAAAGGGAATTAACCTCTGACCGCCTGAACGCCAAACGCGCCGCGCATTATCACGCGGGTCTTTTGTCCGTCTTTTTCGCGCGTCAGGTCGCCAAGCTGCAGGCGACCTCAGGCGAGATAGACAGACGCAATTCGTCAGCGGCGAGACTGGTCGCCGCATATACCGACCTGATTGAACGCGATTTCAACACCGATCAGGGCGTGGCAACCTATGCGGCGGCACTGGGCGTGACGCCGACACATCTTTCCAGATGTTGCAAACAGACAAGCGGGCATAGTGCGCTGACCTTGCTTGCAGACCGCCGCCATTATGAGGCCTGCCGCCTGCTGCGCGATACCGTAACGCCCGTCCGCGATGTCGCGGTTGCCGCAGGCTATGGGTCTGCCGCTTATTTCAGCAGGGTATTTCAGGCCCGCGCAGGCCAGACACCGACCGCATTCCGCAGGTCTGGAAACGACATTCGCAGGTCGCTTTCTTCCTAAATGTGATCCCTTTCGGGGATAATTGCATTGACGCACACTGCACCCGCATGCCTTCATGGCATCAAATGAGGGACATTGCCGGACGCACGCCAGATCGCTGGGCGCGTCACAAAAATCATGTGCTCCTCTTGGATGAAACACGAGGAGATTTCGATGGCCGCACACGCGAACCAGGTTCACCCCGCCGCAAAAATGTATGCCGCAGAGGTGAAATCCGGCAAACTTGACCGTCGGGAATTTCTGACGCGCACCACGGCCTTGGGACTGACGGCGTCCGCCGCCTATGGCCTGTTAGGACTGTCGAGCCCGGCAATGGCACAGACACAGGCCCGGCAAGGCGGCACAATGCGGATGCAGATGGAAGTCCGCGCCCTGAAAGATCCCCGCGCATTTGACTGGACCCAGATCGCCTATGTGGCATCGGGTTGGCTGGAATACCTTGTCGAATACAACAACGACGGCACCTTTACCCCGATGCTGCTGGAAAGCTGGTCGGTCAACGATGACGCGACCGAATACACGCTGAATGTCCGTCAGGGCGTCACATGGAACGACGGCACAGCCTTTACAGCCGAAGACGTCGCGCGCAACATCACCGGCTGGTGTGACAAATCGATGGACGGTAATTCGATGGCTGGACGCTTTGCCGTTCTGATCGATGAGGCGACAGGCCAGGCCATCGACGGCGCGATAGAGGTTGTCGACGAACACACCGTGCGTCTGAATCTGCCCACCTCTGACATATCGCTGATTGCTGGCATGTCGGATTACCCGGCATCCATTACGCCCGCAGGCTTCAATGCCGATTCAATGCTGGAAAACCCCGTCGGCACCGGACCTTATCTTCCGGAATCAATGGACGTCGGGATCAAGGCCGTGCTGGTCCGCAACACCGACCACGACTGGTGGGGCACGGCCGCCGGCAAGGGGGGCTACCTCGACCGGATCGAATTCATCGACTACGGACAGGACCCATCGGCATGGGTGGCGGCAGCGTCGTCGGAAGAAGTCGACATCCTGTATGAAACCGTTGGTGATTTCGTCGAAATCATGGATGGCCTTGGCTGGCAGCGGTCGGAAATCGCATCGGGTGCGACGATCTGCATTCGTCCCAACCAACAGGCCGAAGTCGATGGCATGAAACCCTATGCCGACGTGCGCGTGCGCCGCGCCATTGCGATGGCCGTCGATCCGTCCGTCTGTCTGGAATTGGGCTACGCGGATCGCGGTGCGCCTGCCCGCAACGACCACGTCGGACCGATGCATCCCGAATGGGCCGACGTGCCCGGCCTGCCCTACGATCCCGAAGGCGCGCTTGCCCTGCTGCAAGAAGCCGGGATGGCCGATTTCGAGATGGAAATCATTTCCATCGACGATGACTGGCGCAAGAACACAACGGACGCGGTCGCCGCACAACTGCGCGATGCTGGATTCAACGTCAAACGCACGATCATTCCCGGCAGCACGTTCTGGAACGACTGGACGAAATATCCGTTCAGTTCGACCAACTGGAACCATCGCCCATTGGGCACCCAGATCCTTGCCATTGCATACCGGTCCGGTGAAGCATGGAATGAGGCCGGTTATGCCAACCCCGAATTTGACGCGACCCTGGCCGAAGCAAATTCAATCGCGGACGCCGACGCGCGTCGCGCCGTCATGGAACGCCTGCAAACGATCATGCGTGATGACGCCGTGACATTGCAGCCCTACTGGCGCTCACTTTACCGCCACTCAAAGCCGGGTGTTGTGGGGGGCGACATGCATATCGCGTTTTTGCCGCAGCTTTATAAACTGGGCTTCGCGGCTTGATCATCTAGTTTGTAAAAAAAGGGGTCGGCCATGTCCTGGCCGGCCCCTCTTTTATTTGCGACGAACTGCTGACGTTCGACAGGATACGGGGCCTTTTGTATGGCACGCATGATATTTCGCAGTTTGGGCTGGATGGTGGCAACGGCACTTTGCCTGACATTCATCGTCTTTTGGCTGACCAACCTGTCACCAAACCTTGAAAAGCTGGCAAAAACCCAAGGCAACGCCCGCATGGCCGATGAAGAGGTCATAAGCTGGTTGGACAATCGCGGCTATAGCCAGCCCCTGTTGGTCAAATACGGCGAATGGCTGGGTGTCTTGCCCGGCTATGTGATCGAAGGCAGCGATGGCGAACTGCGCGCGCGCTGTTCAACCCGGGGTCTGACCATCGACGATGCGCCGGCGTTCTGTGGCGTTTTGCAGGGAAACTGGGGCTTTTCCACCGTGTTGCGCGATGATGTGTCCACCATCATCACAACGCGGCTGGGGCTGACCGGCAAACTGATGTTCTGGGTCATGATGGTAATGGTGCCCGGCGCGCTGATCATGGGCATCCTTGCAGGCATGCGCGAAGGGTCGCGTCTGGACCGCAGCCTGTCGACCGTTTCCATCCTGACGACCGCAACACCGGAATATGTCTCGGGTGTTGTGTTCATCGCGGTATTCGCCACCTCGACCTTTGGCATGAACTGGTTTCGCGGCACCGCGACATCGGCCATGGATGACGCGAATTTCAACAACTTTTTCCTGCCCGTCATCACCATCGCACTTTACGGCATGGGGTATATCGCCCGCATGACGCGGGCCAGCATGACCGAAGTGATGACCGCGCAATATATCCGCACGGCCAGACTAAAGGGCGTGTCGTTCCGCAACATCGTGCTGAAACATGCGTTGCGCAATGCACTGATCGCCCCCTTCACCGTCATCATGCTGCAATTCCCGTGGCTGTTGAACGGCGTCGTCATTGTCGAAACGTTGTTCAACTACAAAGGCTTTGGCTGGACGCTGGTGCAGGCCGCGTCGAACAACGACATCGAACTTTTGTTGGGCGTGTCCGTCGTGTCCGTTTTCGTCGTGCTGATCACACAACTGTTGTCCGACATCGGTTACGTGTTTCTGAACCCCCGCATCCGCATTTCCTAAGGAGAACGCGATGGAACCTCTCTCTTGGACCGGGGCGCTTGGCGCGGTGTTGAACCCCGTCGTAATCATCACGGTGTCGGTTCTGGCCATCACGGTCCTTGCCCAGATCATGGCCGGGTTCTTTGCCCCCGCTGTCACGCTGCAATCGAATACGGACGGCACATTGATGGCGCGCGGCGGTTTGCTGGGCAGGCTGGAAACGGCACTGAAATGGACATTCGTGCTGAACCTGTGCCTTGCGGTCGTTTATCTGCTGGGCGGCATCATCCTGTCGTATCAGGGCGCAGGCATCTTGGGCGGCATGGCGCGCCGCTTGCTGCCCGTCTGGATCGCGCTGATCGTGACCTTTGCCGTGTCGATCCGTTTCAAGCGCGGTCTGGGGCTTTATGGTAAGCTGTTTGATAGCACGGTCGGCATGATCGGTTTCGGTCTGGTGATGTTCTGGGTCTATGCGGCGATCCTGTCGGGCCTGTTCGACATGATTTCGACCCATGACCCGCTGCGCCAGATCTCTGGCCTGAAAAACAAGCTTCCCGGTGTCCCGGTGCCAGAAGACGGGCTGTTCCCCTATTACCTGCTGGGCGGCGACAATCTGGCCCGCGACGTGTTCAGCCGGATGATCGAAGGCAGCCAGATCGTCATCGCCATCGCACCGCTGGCCACGGTTTTTGCGTTCATGGTCGGGATCACCGTTGGTTTGCCGGCGGGGTTTTATGGCGGCAAATTGGATGTCGCACTGACCTTTCTGGCGAACCTCATCCTCGCATTTCCGGTCATCTTGCTGTTCTACCTGCTTGTCACACCGGAAATCGTGGCGACCGGCATCCCCAGCTATATGGCCGCCGTGCTGTTCATCTTTCCGATCGTGTTCTTCGGTGTTCTGCTGAACAGTCGCTATTACACGCAACCCGCCAAACGCACGCCGCTCCTGATTGTCGTGATGGCGGTGTTGGGCTGGCTTTACCTGTCGCTGATTTCCCAAGACGGCACAGCACTGACGTTTCTGCCGGGCTGGCTGGACGGCTTTGACATCAACCCCGGCATCCTTGTGGTCTTTGTTTCTGTTGTTTTCGTGAATGCGCCCACCGTGTTCCGGATCGTGCGTGGCCTGACCATGGACATCAAGACGCGCGACTATGTTGCCGCGGCCCAGACCCGTGGCGAAGGCGCGTGGTACATCATGCTGTGGGAAATCCTGCCCAATGCGCGTGGCCCGCTGATCGTCGATTTCTGCCTGCGGATCGGTTACACCACCATCCTGCTGGGCACGCTTGGCTTCTTTGGTCTGGGCCTGCCGCCCGAAAGCCCGGACTGGGGATCGACCATCAACGAGGGACGCAAGCTGTTGCTGATTTTCGTGCACCCGCCACTGCCGCCCGCGCTTGCACTGCTCAGCCTTGTGCTGGGCCTGAACCTGCTGGCCGATGGCCTGCGCGAAGAAAGCCTGCGCGACTGAATTTTCAGGATTCAGCGTCTGTCGGTTTTTTGCGAAGCCGGACCACGAAGGAGAATACGATGCCCGATCCCGCCTACGACGGTCCCATCCTTGAAATCGACAATCTGTCGATCAGCTTTTTCACCCGGCTGCGGGAAATTCCCGCCGTCATGGATTTCTCTGCGACCATCATGCCCGGAGAGGCGCTGGGCCTAGTGGGCGAATCCGGATGTGGCAAATCCACGGTCGCGCTGGGTGTCATGCAGGATCTGGGGGTCAACGGACGCATCGTCGGCGGGTCGATCAAGTTCAAGGGCGAAGAGCTGACGACCATGTCCCCCGACCGGCTGCGCGACATCCGGGGTAGCCAGATCGCCATGATCTACCAAGAACCGATGGCATCGCTGAACCCCGCCATGAAGATCGGCCGCCAATTGATGGAAGTGCCGATGATCCACGAAGGCATACCAGAGGCAGAGGCCCGCGCCCGCGCGCTAGAGGTTGTGACGGACGTGAAACTGCCCGATCCCGAACGCATCCTGAAAGCCTACCCGCACCAGCTGTCAGGCGGCCAGCAACAGCGCATCGTGATCGCCATGGCGCTGATGTCGAAACCGGCACTGCTGATCCTTGACGAACCCACCACCGCGCTTGATGTCACGGTCGAAGCGGCGGTCGTCGAACTGGTCCGCGATCTGGGTCAGAAATACGGCACGTCCATGCTGTTCATCAGCCACAATCTGGGGCTGGTGCTGGATACCTGTGACAGAATCAACGTCATGTATTCCGGCGAAGCGGTGGAACGCGGGTCCATCACAGACGTGTTCGACGAAATGCAGCACCCCTATACGCAGGCGCTGTTCCGGTCGATCCCGCTGCCCGGTGCATCGAAAACCATGCGCCCGCTCAAGGCGATCCCCGGAAACTTTCCCCTGCCCCACGAACGCCCGCCGGGCTGCAATTTTGGGCCGCGCTGTGATTATTTCTTGCCGGGGCGCTGCGACGCGCAAGCGATTCCGATGCACCGGATCGCGGGTGACGACAGGCATCTGTCACGTTGCATCCGGGTCGATGAAATTGATTGGAAGGCGCCCTTGCTGGGCACTCTTGAAACGGCACCCACCGAACCGGGGCCGGTCGTCCTGCGGATGGAGGACCTCAAGAAATATTACAGCGTCGCCGCCAACGCGATGTTCGGCGGGGCCAAAAAGGTCGTCAAGGCAAACGAAACCCTGACCTTTGACGCCCATGAATCCGAAACGCTTGCCATCGTGGGTGAATCAGGTTGCGGCAAATCCACATTTGCCAAGGTGCTGATGGGGCTGGAAACCGCGACCGATGGCCAGATCATGCTGGACAACCAAAGCATCGGGGATGTGCCGATCGAAAAGCGGTCGACCCAGAACGTCGCGGATATCCAGATGGTGTTCCAGAACCCGTTCGACACGCTGAACCCGTCGATGACGGTGGGACGCCAGATCATCCGTGCGCTCGAAATCTTTCGCATCGGCAAAAACGATGCCGCACGTCACGACCGCATGCTGGCGCTGCTTGATCTGGTGAAATTGCCACGGGAATTTGCGGACCGGATGCCGCGCCAGTTGTCGGGTGGACAAAAGCAGCGCGTCGGCATCGCACGGGCGTTTGCCGGTGACGCAAGGATCGTGGTGGCAGACGAACCTGTGTCCGCACTTGATGTCAGCGTGCAGGCCGCTGTCGCGGACCTGCTGATGGATATTCAACGCGAACAGAAAACGACGCTGCTGTTCATCAGCCACGATCTATCGATCGTGCGCTATCTGTCCGACCGCGTCATGGTCATGTATCTGGGCCATGTGGTCGAACTGGGCACCACCGATCAGGTTTTCGCCCCGCCCTACCATCCCTACACAGAAGCGCTTTTGTCCGCCGTGCCCATTGCCGACACACGGGTGAAGAAAAAGCACATCGTGCTGGAAGGTGACATTCCATCCGCGATGAACCCGCCTTCCGGCTGCCCGTTTCAGACCCGCTGCCCCCGCAAATCGCAGGTGCCGGGCGACCTGTGCGAACGCGACGTCCCCCCGATGAGAACCCTTGCGACCGGCCATCAGGTCAAATGCCATCTGGACGATGCCGTTCTGGATGCGATGGAACCGGTCATCCAGATCGCAGCGACGCAGGACACCGCCTAAATCCGACCGGTGACGCCCCTGTCCTGTGCACTGCGCGCAATATCCGCGATTTCCGCAGCGATCACGCGCAACTGCGCGATATCGTGTTCGATCAGCATTTGATCTTCGCTGTAAATCATCGCGCGCGATGATTGACCGACAGCCGACGGCCCAAACACGCCCGGATGCAGCCGCGTCAATGACAACAGCGCCTTTTGCAACGCGATCTGAACCTCGAACAATGCGGCACCATCGCGGGCCAGCGCCTGAAACGCATCGCGCATCGCTTCATCCGCACGCAGCCCCCGCACAAAGACCTGCGGATAGATGACGTCCGGTTCCATAACCTCGTCCCATTGGGACAGAACGCGGGTCATGCGCCGGATCACATCGATGGATGTGCCCGGATCATTGACGGCCGGCGACAGCGCACGACTGGCTATTTCCGACATCACGATCAGTCCAAAACGCGGGTCCTGATCAAAACTGCGGATCATGCCGACCTGAAAACAGGCACGCGCGGCGGTCAGCATTTTGTCATAGTCGTCGCCAATCGGACCGGACGCCACGTAGCACATCGGTGTGTCACGGGTGACGAATTCCCCCGGCAGAACATTCAGATAGAACGTCGCATCATTATCGGACGCCAGTTCGTTCAGGCGCGGCAAGTCGATGAAACGGACGTGACCAATGACCTGTAGGTTCAGCGGCACTGCGTCATCGGGCACGCGCGACCGCAATGGCCGCGCCCCCAGAAACGGGGTCGCCAACCTGCGTGTCATCGCGTCCAATGTGGCTTCCTCGACCCGTGTGACGGTATCGCCCAACCGGCCAAAGTCGGTCAGATGCCCGATCCAGCGGACCAGATTGACGATGATCAGGGCCAACACCAGCAGCGTCGCCCCGAACAGGATGACGCGGCCCCCTTCGCCGTAGATCCCGATTTGCAGGCTGATGATCCCCACTAGGCTGAAGATGAACGCACCGATGAAACTGGCCAGCACCTGTTGGGCGGTTTGATCTGTCTTGAGCAACAAGAATGCGCGCGGTGTCGCGCTGCTGGATGCCGAATTGAAAGCTGCAAGCATGATCGAAAGCGAAAACGTCGTGACGGCCAGCATGGATGACGCAAGGATGTTCAGAATGCTGTCGATCGCATCCGCACCAATCTGAAACGCAAGGGATTCCGGAATAAGCCCGCGAAACAGATACGCCATTGCCGCAGCGACGATCCCCAACAAACCGTAAGCCCCAATCGGCACCCAGATACGTTGAAACAGAATACTAAGGTGGTATTTCAACGATGACATGAGACGCCTTTACACGGATGGTCAGGCGGCACAGGTTGCGGATAATCACGCCAAAGGCAAGCCGCGCGCAGCGCGCGGATTAGCTGCCCCAGATGCGCGCGACATAGGTTCGGGTTTCCGCAAACGGGGGAATCCCGCGGTATTTTTCGACAGCGCCCGGCCCCGCATTATATGCCGCCAGCGCATGCGGCCAATTGCCGAATTTGACAAACTGCTGCTTGAGGTATCGCGCACCGCCATCAAGGTTTTGCACAGGATCATGCGGATCGACCCGCAGCAGCCGCGCCGTTCCGGGCATCAACTGGGCCAGACCGATGGCCCCCTTGTGCGACCGCGCCGTCGGGTTCCAGTTTGATTCCTGTTGAACCAGTCGTGCGAACAGATCTTCGGGAATCCCGTGACGTCGCGCCGTATCGCGCGCAAGCGTCAGATATGGCCCGGCGTAGCGGCCGGCGTAACTTGGCGTGGCGGGTGACAGACTGGGCACAACCGCACGCGGCGGCTGCAATCTCACGGAATTGTTGTACTGATTTGCCGCCCGATTATCGAGCACTGACAATTGGTTCTGGAAAAGCTGCATCCGGTTGGATGTGGAAATCGTCTGCGCCGAGGCCTGCGTCGCGCAGGCCAAACCAATCAGATAAATCGCGATCCGTGTTCCAGTCATGGCCGCTCCCGCTGTCATTGCCACTGACCGCAACTTAAATCATTTCGCGGCTAAGACCAGCGTTTCGCCGCAGACTGGTCCGCGAATGGGCGCGCAGGTCTTCAGCGGCTGTTAACCTTGCGCCGCAAATCTGTCACAACGACACGAACAACAGAATCGCAGGGGGACCGTCATGGCGGGTTCGGTAAACAAGGTCATTATTATCGGCAATCTGGGGCGCGACCCAGAAGTGCGCACCTTCCAGAACGGCGGCAAGGTCTGCAATCTGCGGATTGCGACGTCCGAAACGTGGAAAGACCGCAATTCCGGCGAACGCAAGGAACGCACGGAATGGCACAGTGTCGCCATTTTCAGCGAACCGCTGGCCAAGGTGGCAGAACAATATCTGCGCAAGGGATCAAAGGTTTACATTGAAGGCCAGCTTGAAACCCGCAAATGGCAGGACCAGTCCGGTCAGGACCGTTACAGCACCGAAGTCGTGCTGCGGCCCTACACGTCCACCCTGACCATGCTGGACGGTCGCGGCGATAACGCCGGTGGCGGTGGCGGTGATTACGGTGGCGATTCAGGCGGCTACGGCGGCGGTGGCAGCTTTGGCGGTGATACGGGCGGCGGCTACGGTGGTGGCAGTTCCGGCGGTGGCAGTGGTTCCAGCGGCGGCACCGGCGGCGGTGGCCGCGACATGGATGATGAAATCCCGTTCTGATCGCAGATGCGCCGTCCCGATGGGGCGGCGCATACTGATCTGGCGTCAGGCCGAATCGCGCAATACCGACAGCACTGCTTCGCTTGGCACATCGGACGTAACAAACGCCGCACCGATGTCGTGGGCCAGAATGAACCGCAGCACCCCGTCCTGCACTTTTTTGTCCTGACCCATCAGGGCCAGCAGGGCGTCAGGCGGCGGCAGATCACCGGGGATGTCGCGGATATCCTTTTTCATGCCGATCTTTTCCAGATGCGCGCGCACACGGCTTGGCACCTCTTGGGGGCATAGACCCAGACGGGCGGACAGCTCGAACGCCAGTGCGCAGCCGATGGCCACGCCTTCTCCGTGCAGCAGCCGGTCCGAATAACCTGTCGCTGCTTCCAGTGCGTGACAGAATGTATGACCCAGATTCAAAAGCGCCCGGTCGCCCTGTTCTGTCTCGTCCCGCTGCACGATCTCCGCTTTCATCTGCACCGACCGCGTCACGGCGCGGGCGCGTGCCGCAGCATCGCCCGCGACCATTGCGGCTGCATTGTCGTCCAGCCAGTCAAAGAACGCGGCATCCCCCAACAGACCGTATTTCACAACCTCGCCGTAGCCTGCCAGAAAATCGCGGCGCGAAAGGCTTGCCAGTAAATCGGTATCCGCCAGCACAAGGCTGGGCTGGTGGAACGCGCCGATCAGGTTCTTGCCGTGTGGCGCGTTGATCCCGGTTTTCCCCCCGACAGAGCTGTCGACCTGTGCCAGCAATGTCGTGGGAATCTGCACGAACCGCACGCCACGGCGCAGGATCGCTGCGGCAAAGCCCCCCAGATCGCCGATGACACCGCCCCCAAGGGCCACGACGATGTCACCGCGTTCGACCTTTTGATCCAGCAGCCATTCCACGCTGCGCGACAGCTGTGTCCAGTTCTTTGTGCTTTCGCCGGGCGGCAGTGCCAGCGCGTCCGATGTCAGTCCAGCGGCAGACAGTGCCGCCTGCAACGCGTCAAGATGCAGCCCCGCCACAGTTTCATCGGTCAGGATGGCAATATGCGTGCGCCCGCCCAACGCCGCGATGCGCGCGCCTGCGTCCGCCAGCACACCGCCGCCGATCATCACGTCATAGGCACGGCCCGGCAGATCGACGGTCACGGTGGCAGTCATGGGCGGTCCTCCAGAATATCGGGACGGGTACGCAGCAAATCGATCACTGCATTGGTGGTATCATCGATGCTGGCGCGGGGTTGCACGGGCAATTCCAGTTCCGCCTTGGCATAAATCGGCGTGCGCGCGGCAAAAAGTGCTGCCAGCGTGCCGTAAGGATCGGCAGTCCGCAACAGCGGGCGGGTATCCTTGTGGCGGACACGGTCCCACAGGACCGACAGGGGGGCGTTCAGCCAAATCGCGATCCCCTTGTCATGGATCGCCTGCCGGTTGCGTTCCGCAAGATAGGCGCCGCCACCCGTGGACAGGATCGTGGGCCGTTCGGTGATCAGGCGGGCGATTACCTCTGATTCACGGCGACGAAAGAACGCCTCGCCATCGCGGGCGAAGATATCGGCAATCGTCGCGGCGGCGGCGGCTTCGATTTCGGCGTCACTGTCGGCAAAGGGCACGCCCAGCCGGGCAGCCAGCGCGCGCCCGATCGCCGTCTTGCCTGACCCCATCATCCCGACCAACACGACCGGGCGGTGCAGGATGGGCGCGGACGGCATTGCCGTGTTCTTTTCAGACGCCACTTGCGACCCGTTGGATGTTGGCGGCAGGCTGTCTGCCGCCGGTTTCAAATTTCCTGCCCTGAATGGCGTGATCTTGGTGAAAAGGCCATATACAATCAGGTAAATTCGGTGGTGACGTACCGCAGATTCGGCAATTTGGCGGGGGCCCGTAATATGTGGCGATTAATCAAGGTTCTGTTTTATCTGGCGATTCTGGCTGGTCTTGCGCTGATTGCATATGCCTATATCGGGCCGCTGGTATTCCCTGACGATTTTGCGGCACCCAGCACACAGATCATGCAGCCCATTACACTGGACACCGATTGAACCGCGCAGCACTCGTCATCGCCCTGTTGACAGGGCCAACAGCAAGTCTGGCTCAGGACGCGAACGAACCGCTGTCGGCGATCGACTGGCTGTCGCAGTCGGTCACCACATCGGCGCCTGCGACATCTGCGCCGGTGACGCCACGCAACGAACCTTCTGTCACGGACTCGGCCACAGCGCCGGTTGTCACAGTCACCCCGCTGTCGCAGGCAGGATACGGCGCGGTCGGCGCGATTTCTTCTGCGGTCAGTAGTTTGCCAACCGATCTGTGGCTGGCCAGCGACCCTGCCGACATCATCACACTGATCCAGGCGCAATCTGACACCGGGCTACCCGCGCTGCACGATTTGCTAACAGCTATCCTGTTGACCAAGGCAGAAGCCCCGACAGGCGCCGAACTGGATATATTGCTGGCCCGGATCGACAAACTGCTGGACCTTGCGCTGATGCCACAGGCGCTGTCGTTGATGGACGCTGTCGATGCCAGATCTGATCCCCAGCTGTTCCGGCGCTGGTTCGACATGGCATTACTGACCGGAACCGAAGACGACGCCTGCAACGCGATGCAATCGACGCCGTCGCTTGCGCCGACCGTGCCGGCCCGTGTCTTTTGTCTTGCACGCACCGGGGATTGGCCCGCTGCCGCACTGACCCTGAACACCCGCCGCGCATTGGGCGATCTGACCCCGGACGAAGAACTGCTGCTGTCACGTTTTCTGGACCCCGAACTGTTCGAGGACGAAGGCCCGTCACCCGCGCCCGACCGGATCAGCCCATTGATGTTTCGCCTGCGCGAAGCCGTCGGAGAAGGGCTGGCCACCACGCGGTTGCCGTTGGCGTTCGCCTATGCCGATCTGCGCGACACCGTCGGTTTGAAAAGCCGGCTTGATGCGGCTGAACGTCTGGCGCTGCATGGCGCCTTGGCCGCGCCGACCCTGTCGGACATTTATCTGTCGCGCACACCTTCTGCGTCAGGCGGTATCTGGGACCGGGTGTCGGCGGTGCAGGATTTTCACGCCGCGACCCGGATCAAGGACAAAAGCGCCATCACCGCCACCCTGCCCGATGCCTGGGCCGCAATGGAGGAGATCCGCGCGGAACACCTGTTCGCGACGCTTTATGCCGATGCCGTGGAAGATGTGAACAGCGACACGCCAGCGGGCAATATTGCCCGCATCATGCGCATGTTGGCAGGGCAGCCGACGGACGACGCATCGCCCATTCTGCAGGCTTTGCTGGGCGGCGATCCCGCCACCGCCGACACGGCAAACCCGATTGAGGACGCGATAAAGGCCGGGTTCGACGACCAACCACCGTCGCAGCCATTGCAAGACCTGCTGACAGAAGACCGCATCGGCGAAGCCTTGTTGCGCGCCATCGCCATTTTTAACGCAGGCGCGGCCGGTGACGGGCCAGCCATCACCGATGCCTTGCGGGTCTTGCGTGCCGCAGGTCAGGACAAGACCGCACGGCGGGCCGCGATCGAACTGCTGCTATTGGACCGGCGCATATGACGCCACAGCCAATGATGCGCTGGATTCAGACTTTTGTAGCGGCGCAGGCGGCTGAACTGGATGCCGCCCGCAATACGCAATTGGCCTATGCGCGCGATCTGGCAGATTTCGCGGACTGGCTGGCGGATAAGGGGCTGCATTTCGCGGATGCCACGCAAGATGACGTTGCGGGCTACCTGATCGACTGCGACCGGCTGGGATTGGCGCGCGCGACGCGGGCGCGCCGTTTGTCGTCGATCCGGCAGTTATACCGCTTTGCCTTTGAAGAAGGCTGGCGCCATGACAATCCCGCGATCCGGATCAAGGGTCCGGGCAAGGCGAAATCCCTGCCAAAGACGCTGAGCGTGGAACAGGTCGGGCGTTTGTTGCAGGCCGCCCGCGACAGTGGTGCCGACGCTTTGCGCAACACCTGCCTGTTGGAACTGCTTTATGCGACGGGGATGCGCGTGACAGAATTGGTCAGCCTGCCGGTGTCGTCGGCGCGTGGTGATCCCCGGATGCTGCTGGTGCTGGGCAAGGGCGGCAAGGAACGTCTGGTGCCGCTTTCGCCCCCGGCCCGCATGGCGGTCCGCGACTGGCTTGCCGCGTGGGATGCGACGCAGGACGACCGCCGCGCCGATGGCAAACCTGTGTCCAAATTCCTGTTTCCCGCCCGTGGCAAGGCAGGTCATATGACCCGGCAACGTTTTTTCGTCCTGATCAAGGAATTGGCGACCACCGCCGGGATCGACCCTGACGACGTGACACCGCACACCATGCGACATGCGTTTGCCACGCATCTTTTGGCAGGCGGCGCTGACCTGCGCGCAATCCAGATCATGCTGGGACACGCCGATGTGGCCACGACCGAAATCTATACCCACGTGCTGGACGAGGCATTGTCCGAATTGGTGCTTAATCATCACCCCTTGGCACAAGCAACCAAAGACCCTTGAAGCATAGTCGCCTGACGCCATATTACGGCGCTGACATAAGACAGGAACAACATCGATGGACCCCCTTACGAGCGAACCGGCGCTCTTGGATGCCGCTTTCTGGATCACCGCCGGGGGCATCGTCGTCCTGTTGTTCATGTCGGGTTTCTTTTCCGGGTCCGAAACCGCCCTGACCGCCGCGTCCCGTGGCAAATTGCGCGCCGCCGCAGATCGCGGCAGCACGGGGGCGGTCCGTGCACTGGAACTGACCGAAGACAGTGAACGTCTGATCGGCTCAGTCCTGCTGGGCAACAATGTCGTCAATATCCTTGCAACATCACTGGCCACGGCGCTTTTGACGCGGGTGTTCGGCCCGAACGGTGTGGCACTGGCGACGTTGGTGATGACAACGCTGGTGCTGATCTTTGCAGAGGTTCTGCCAAAAACCTATGCCATCACGAACCCCGAAACGACCGCCAGTTTCGTGGCCCGCCCGATCAAGATCATCGTGATCCTGTTTTCGCCGGTGGTATCGGCCGTGCGCTATTTCGTGCGCGGCGTGTTACGTGTGTTCGGTGTGCAGACAGATCCCGATAGCCAGATCCTTGCCGTGCGCGAAGAAATCGCCGGTGCGCTGCAACTGGGTCATTCCGAAGGCGTGGTGCTGAAAGAGGACCGCGACCGGATCTTGGGTGCGCTTGATCTGGCCGAACGCACCGTGGAAGAGGTCATGTTGCACCGGTCCAGCATCGAAATGATCGACGCCGACCAGCCCGCAGCCGACATCCTGCGCCGCTGTCTTGAAAGCACCCACACGCGCCTGCCGCTGTTTCGCGATGACCCCGAAAACATCGTGGGCGTCATTCACGCCAAGGATCTGTTGCGCGCGATGCACCATGTGGTGTCCGACGGGGCCAGCCTGTCAGACGGTGTCACCCGCGTCGATATCATGGACGTGGCAATGCCGCCCTATTTTGTGCCGGAAACCACGACGCTAGATGACCAGATGCGCCAGTTCCTGAAGCGCAAATCGCATTTCGCGCTGGTCGTCGATGAATACGGCGCACTGCAGGGTCTGCTGACGCTCGAAGATATCCTGGAAGAAATCGTGGGCGAAATCGCGGACGAACACGACGACGAAGAAGATTACGCCTTTGAACGCACGGCTGACGGGGGGTTTCTGATCGACGGGTCCATGACGATCCGCGACCTGAATCGCGCGCACGACTGGAACCTGCCGGACGAGGAAGCCAACACCGTGGCGGGTCTGGTGATCCACGACGCACAGATCATCCCGACCGAAGGTCAGGTCTTCAGCTTTCACGGCTTTCGGTTTGAAGTCGTCGCAAAGGACGAAAACCGCATATCAATACTGAACATCCGCCCCCTCTGACACAGACGGCGACACGGGCGGCGCTGGGGGCAGCGCCGCCAAGCCCAGTCAGCGCCCCTTGAAAAGACCGCCCAGCACGCCGCGCACGATGCGGCGTCCTGTTGTGCCTTTCAATTCCTTGATGACGACAGATGCGATGGCCCCGCCGAAACCGCTGTCGGCCTTGGACCGTCGTGACGTGGACCGCTCTGTCTGACGACCATCATAGCGGCGCGCCATCTTGAACTCGCGCTCCTGTGCGTCAGCTTTTTCTTCTTCTGCCTCGGCCTCTGCGGCCGCTTTGGCCGCATCTTCAGCCCGCTTGCCTAGCAGTTCAAACGCGCTTTCACGATCGACCGTCTGGGCATATTTTGCATGCATCGGGTTCTGGCCCATCATCACGGCGCGCGTTGCCGCATCAATCGGACCCAATTGTGATGATGGCGGCCGGATCAACGTCCGTTCCACGATCTGCGGGGCACCTTTCGCGTCCAGCATGGATGTGACGGCTTCGCCAGTGCCGACCTGCTGGATCGCTTCGGCCGTGTCGAAACTGGGGTTTGCGCGGTATGTCTCTGCCGCCTTTTTCAGTGCCTTGCGGTCGCGTTCGGTGAATGACCGCAGCGCATGCTGCACCCGGTTGCCCAACTGGCCCAACACGTCATCGGGCACGTCATCGGGATTTTGCGTGATGAAATAGACCCCGACCCCTTTGGACCGGATCAGGCGCGCGACCTGTTCGACCTTATCCACCAGCGCCTTGGGTGCATCATCAAACAGCAGGTGCGCTTCGTCGAAAAAGAAAACAAGCTTGGGTTTGTCGGGATTGCCGACCTCTGGCAATTCTTCAAACAATTCCGACAACAGCCACAGCAGGAACGTGGCATACAGCGCGGGCGACGCCATCAGCCGGTCGGCGGCCAAAATGTTGATCATGCCCCGCCCGTCATCGGCACAGCGGATCATATCCGACAGTTCCAGCGCAGGTTCCCCGAACAGGTTGTTGCCGCCCTGATTTTCCAGCACCAGCAACTGACGCTGGATCGCCCCCACGGATGACGATGCCACGTTGCCATAACGCAGGCTCAGGTCGCTGGCGTTCTGGCCGACCCAGACCAACAAAGCCTGAAGGTCTTTGAGATCCAGAAGCGGCAGACCTTCTTCGTCGGCCACGCGAAAGGCGACGTTCATCACACCTTCTTGCACGTCGGTCAGGCCCAGCAAACGGCTCAGCAACAGGGGCCCCATTTCCGCGACCGTCGCCCGGACAGGATGGCCCTGCTCGCCCAGCAGATCCCAAAAGGTGACGGGAAAGGCATCGTATTGCAGATCAAGCCCGATGATCTGCGCCCGTTTCATAAAGGCGTCATGCAGCTTGAAATCCGCTGATCCAGCCACCGAAAGGCCGGACAGATCGCCTTTGACATCGGACAGAAACACCGGCACCCCGGCGTTGGAAAAACCTTCGGCCAGAATTTGCAGCGTGACAGTCTTGCCCGTGCCGGTGGCACCCGCGATCAGGCCATGACGGTTTGCCTTGTCCAACAATAGCGACTGCGCGACGCCGTAGTCCGCGCCGCCGCCGCCAATAAAAATTTCATCCGACATGATCGCCCCTAAACCAATTTATCTACCCCAGACTAAGCGCGCCCGCCGCGTGATGAAAGTGTGAACAGCCCCGCATGACAGTCCCTGCCCGCGCTGACGTCAAAACCGATCATCTTGCGATAATTTCGCGTTGACGCAGGAATTTTCATGGCCTAGCGTCTGCTCAATTCGTCGGCAACGTCCGACAGGGAGAAACCGAAAAAGGGTCCTTTGCGGGACCCTTTTTCATGTCGGCATAGTCGTGCGAGTGCGATTAAATTAACCCTGACAGTCACCAGTCACCGTGGTAGGTCACAGGCCAAATTCTTGCCAAGAGGTATCCGATGTTCAACACAACCAAGATTTCGCTTCTTTCGCTTCTGATCGCTGCAGCGCCCTTGTCCGCCCTTGCCCAAACGACAGAGGATGAAGCACCCGCAACCGAAGCCCCGGCAGAAGCACCCGCCGCATCCCAAGACCCGGCGTCGGACGAACCTGCGGCCGTTGCCGATGACGGCGCATTGCGCGTCGGTCAGCCCTACATCCGCGAAGAATTCGGGGATTGGTCCCTGCGTTGCCTGAAATCCGAAGACGATGTCGACCCCTGCCAGCTATACCAGCTGCTGCAGGATGAAGACGGCAATGCCGTGGCAGAGGTCAGCTTGTTCCCGCTACCCGATGGGGGCGATGCCGCCGCCGGTGCAACCATCGTGGTGCCACTTGAAACACTGCTGACGCAAAACCTGCGTGTGACAATCGACGCTGGCGAACCAAAGGTCTATCCGTTCACGTTCTGCAACGAGGCTGGTTGCGTCGCCCGCGTCGGGTTTACCGCCGCAGAGGTGACCCAGCTTCAGCGTGGCAACACTGCCGTGGTACGCATGGTCCCCGCCGCAGCCCCCGATCAAGAAGTTCTGCTGGATATGTCGTTGTCAGGCTTCACCGCCGGTTTCAACAGCGTGAACGAACAGTAAAAGCAGACGCTGTTGGCGATGATGGGCCGCCCCGCAACTGCCGGGCGGCCTTTGTCGTGGGCCATGCGGATTTACGCGCGTGTCAGCGCCAACACTGCGTTCAGCCCACCGAACGCAAACGCGTTGGATAATACGGCATCCACCTTGGCTGTGCGCGCCGTATTGGCCACGATGTCCAACGCGCAGTCGGGATCGGCTATGCGGTGGTTCACGGTCGGGGCGATGATCCCGTCGTTCAGGGCCAGCAGGCAGGCCAGCAGTTCGACAGCACCCGCCGCACCGATCAGATGCCCGTGCATGGATTTGGTAGATGATATCAATACATCGTCTGCGGATACGCCAAACACCTTGCGCACAGCGGCACATTCGGTCCGGTCGTTCATCGCCGTGCCCGTGCCATGCGCGTTGATGTAACCGATATCGGCCGGGGTCAGCCCCGCATCGCGCAGCGCGCCGCACATCGCGCGGACCGCACCGTCGCAATCGGGGCTGACGATATCGCCCGCGTCAGATGTCGCGGAAAACCCCGCAACCTCTGCCAATATGTGTGCGCCACGCGCCAACGCCTTTTCGCGTTCCTCGAACACGAAAACGGCAGCGCCTTCGCCCTGCACCATCCCGGTCCGGTCGGCGGAAAACGGGCGGCAAGTATCGCGGGCCATCACGCGCAAACCTTCCCACGCTTTGATGCCGCCGAAACACAGCATTGCTTCTGCCCCGCCTGTCAGCATCACGTCGGCCTGACCGCTGCGGATGACCGCCAGCGCCTGACCCATCGCATGATTTGAC
The DNA here is from genome assembly GCF_018263905.1 of Loktanella sp. SALINAS62. Classification (GTDB taxonomy): domain Bacteria; phylum Pseudomonadota; class Alphaproteobacteria; order Rhodobacterales; family Rhodobacteraceae; genus Loktanella. Next base: position 178,239 of record NZ_JAAFZU010000055.1, read on the forward strand.
GATGCACAGGCGGTCGATATGGTGAAATTCGGCCCACGCAGACCGTGGGTCATGGACATATGGCTGGCGGCGGCATTCGCCATCAGGCGCGGCACCACAAAGGGATGAACGCGGTCCTTACCGTCCTGATAGACGGCGCGGTAACTGTCATCCTGCGTGGTCAATCCGCCGCCCGATGTCCCCATCACGACCCCTGCCCGGTCCGGATCAACGACCGCCTGTCCAGCTTGCCGAAGCGCCTGGTCCGCCGCAATCAATGCAAACTGGGTGAACCGGTCATAAAGCGACAATTGCGATTTCGTGAAATGATCCGTTGGATCATAATCGCGCACCTGCGCACCGATCTGGATCTGCAACCGGTCCAGATCGGGAATATCCAGCGGTCCGATGGCACAATGCCCCTGCCGCATCGCCGCGTGGGTCGCACCAACCGCATAGCCCAGCGGGTTGATCGTGCCTGCGCCCGTGATCACCACCCGACGCATGGGGCGTCAGGCCTGCTGTTTCATCAGATCTTCGACCGCAGCCACGATCGACCGGACCGAAGACACATCAAACGCACTGTCCTGCGGCGCATTGGCATTGAACGGCACCGTGATATCGAACGCTTCTTCAATGGCAAAGATCGTTTCGACCAGTCCCATGCTGTCCAGTCCAAGCGATTCCAGGGTGTCGTCCATCGTCACATCGCTGGTGTCCAGCAACGCGTGATCGGCGAGTATCCGGATCACCCGGTCCGAAATGGTCATGTCCCGTAGCTCCTTTTGCTCCGCACAGGATCTAGTCATTCGGACCCTCTTTTAAAAGCCGCTTTCGCAACGCATCAAGCTCTTCCAGAAGCTTTGGCAGCCGTCGTATCGCTTTTTGGCGGATGCGGTGATCCGGCATTTCCATCGCGGGATCGCCCATGATGAACACACCGTTGGGGAAATCATTGAACACGTTCGTGCCCCCGCCCATGACCACATCATTGCCGACCGTGATATGATCCTTTGTGCCGGTCTTGCCGCCCATGACACAACGGTCGCCAAAGGTGCCGGACCCTGCCAGCCCGGCATGACCGCACACGATGCAATCCTGCCCCAGCACGCAATTATGGCCGATCTGGACCTGATTATCGATCTTTGTGCCGCGCCCGATCCGGGTCGGACGGATGGTGCCTGCGTCGATGGTGGTGTTCGATCCGACCTCGACATCGTCACCCAGAACAACGCCCCCCAGCGAATGGATGCGGTGCCGGGTCCCGTCCACCGGCGGCGTCAGGGGCGTGCGGCCCATGGTTCTGAATGCGCGCTCTTCGTTCGCGGGGTCCGTGGTGACATAGGAAAATCCGTCCGACCCAATGACCGCATTGGGTTGCACGATCACCCGGTCGCCCAGATGGCAGTTGCGCCCGATCCGCACGCCCGCATGCAACCAGCAGTCATCACCCAGCGTCGCACCCTCTGCCACGCTGCTGTGGGCCTCGATCCGGCAGCGATCACCCAGCGTCACGTCGGCGCCCAGCACCGCAAACGGGCCCATCGTCACATCTGCCCCCAGCTTTGCTGACGGGTCGATCACGGAAGTGGGATGAATCCCCCCTATGCGGGGACGTGGGTCAAAAGCCTGCGTCAGATGCGCCATGGCCAAACGTGCGCGCGGCACGGTTATCGCGGCCTCTAGCCCAAGGTCGGACAGATCGGCCCCGTCCCAGACGATGGCCGCGCGGGCGCGGCTGTTGCGCAGCGCATCGGCATAATTGCGCGACATCGCAAGCGCCAGATCATCCGGCCCCGCCTGCGCAGGTTCGGCCGGACGGTTCACGCAAAGCGATGTGTCGCCGTGCGCCACCGTCCCAAGGGCCTGTGCGATCTGGGCGATGGTCAGTGTCATGGGCTTTCTCCGGTTCCGGATGTCTGACCGTGACTTAGCCCTGCACAGCGCGGATCGCTACCCCTTCGCGTGCCAGTGCGTTCCAGATCTGCGCGTCACGTCCGTAAATGTCGCTGCGGAACTGCAGCTTGCCCGTCACGTGGGTAAACGCCGTGCGGTAGACAATATGCACCGGCACCGGCTCGTTCAGATTGACGCGCGTTTCCGAACCCGTCTTCAGGCGCGATTGAAAGAACGCTTCGGGATTGCCTTCCTGTCTGGCCAACAGCGCATAGGCGAAATCGAACGGATCGTTCAGACGGATACAGCCATGGCTGAAGGCGCGCACCGACTGGCCGAACAGGTTCTTGGCGGGCGTGTCGTGCAGATAGATATTGTATTTGTTCGGGAACATGAACTTGACCAGACCCAACGCGTTCCGGGGGCTTGGCCCCTGCCGCATCGCATAGGGAAATGTCCGCGCGGTATAGGCACTGGCATTCACCGATCCACGTGGCACCACCCGCCCTGCCCGATCCGTGACGTCCAGATGGCTGACGGCGCCGGGGTTGCGCTGCAACTGCGGCAGGTATTCCCCCACAACGATCGAACGCGGCACATACCACGTGGGGTTGATGACCATGTGGTCCATCACATCGGAAAATTCGGGTGTGCGGCGGTCCACGTCACGCGCACCGATCACCGAACGGGTCGAAAACGTCACGCGGTCATTGTCCACGATGGCGGCGGTGAAATCCGTCAGGTTGACCCAGATGTGCCGGGCGCCGCGCGGGCGATTGATCCAGCGTTCGCGTTCCATCGCAACGATGACCGATTGCATGCGCCGTTCCATCGGCATGTTGATCTGTTCCATCGTACTGCTGCCGGCCACGCCATCGACGCTCAACCCCATCGCCTGCTGGAACCGCTGCACGCCGGATTGGACGGTGGCGTCATACGTCTGGGTCGCCGTGCGGCCCAGATGACCCATCGCGATCAAACGATCCCGCAGGGCGACAACAGCGGCACCGGACGCGCCGGGGGCAAGACTGCCGACGGGTACGACAGGTCCATAGCCGCCTTGCGCCAATTGCTGTTCCATCCGCAATTTTTCCACCAGCAAGCGCCCGTATTCGGGGCTACTGGGCGGCAATGACCGTAAAAAGGCCGCCGGGTTCGACTGCGCAAATGCGTTGATCGTGCTCAACCGGGACCGCAGGGGCACCTCACGCTTGATCTGGTCGATTTCGCGGCCCGGCGTCAGAATACCCGTCTGCACGTCGCGGGCATATTGCAGGAAAACCTGGCTCAGCCGGACTTCCATCGCGCCTTGCTGTGCGGGGGCCTGTGCTGCGCGCAGTTCCGCCATCAGGCGATCGGGGTCATATTCAGCCTGCGGCAAGCCATGCGCCCCTGCATCGGCCAAAGCGGTCAAAAGCGCGTTGCGGCGGTTCCGTGCCGCGGAATCCGATCCGGTCCAGACGCCCTGAAATTCCCGATCACGGTAAAAACCTGCAAGTTCTGTGTCACGCGCCACCGATTCGGCGACCGCCTGACGAAACGCCGTGACCTGTGCCGATGCCGAATTGGCGACACTGAAGAAACAGGCAACAAGAATGAATCGGGCCAGAACCAGCCCTGTAGCCCGGATCATGGACCCGGAATGAAATTGAATCGTCACGCGTTTCCCCACACCGCAAATGCGCCCAAGCAGCATGGGCATTAGGGTTGTTTGTTCCCGGTCTGCCGGTGTCTGTCCACAGTGTTACAGTGCGATCAACGGGGTTTGCGATCGTTTGTTGTATCTGGGTCGCGGCTTGATCCTGCTTAACACACACGAGGATTTGCGCGATTTTTTGCCGATAAACCGCCGGACGATGGAACAAAACCGCTCCGGGGTTGGTGCGTGGCAGGTTCTGTGCAACATATTCGGAGTATCTGAAAGATCACTTAGCGCGGATCAACCGTGCAATGACAGACTGGGACAGGTTACTATGGCAATGAACAGCTCTTCGGGCATGACTCGACGTGGACTTCTCGGTGCGTTTGCGGCAACGGCACTGGCAGCCGCACCGACCTATGGCAACGCAGCAGGGTTCCTGCGTGGCGGCGGCGACATTCGTCGGATTAAAATGTATTCGGGACGCACAGGCGAACGGCTGGACACGATCTACTGGATCGAAGGCCAGTACATCGGTGAAGCGATGGCCGAAATCAACGCGTTCATGCGGGACTGGCGGAACAACAAGGTTGCCAATATCGACAGCCGCACCATCGATATCATGGCAGCATCGCACCGCCTGCTGGATTGTTCTGAACCTTATATGCTGTTGTCTGGCTACCGCTCTCCGGAAACCAACAACATGCTGCGCAGCAGATCATCCGGTGTGGCGAAAAATTCGCTTCACCTCAAAGGTCAGGCTGCCGATTTGCGTCTTGAAAGCCGGACGGTGCGTCAGATGGCACAGGCCGCAGCAGCCTGCCGTGCCGGTGGTGTTGGAAAATACTCCGGTTCGGATTTCGTGCATATGGATTGCGGCACAGTCCGGACCTGGGGCGCCTGACCCAGCCGGCACGACAACGAAAACAAAGCGCCTTCGGGCGCTTTTTTCGTGCGGTCTTGCGGGGCGTCTGGACCCCGTGTACAGACAGGCCTGCGCGGGTATGGTGAAAAGGTATCACGAAAGCTTCCCAAGCTTCAGTTACGGGTTCGATTCCCGTTACCCGCTCCAATCTAATGTGTACGCTTCTGGAACTCAGGCTTTTTTGGAAGCTTAACCAGCCGCCCGAAACCAGGCTGGGTTTACGGGCTTTGGACTGACCTTGGTTTGGCTGGACCGGCCAACCGGTTTGCAAGAGCGACGTGGTCAGGATGTGGCGGGATTTACCAGTTACGCTCGCGGCATTCCCTTATGCCGCATCAGACGCTTTTGCGCGGCGATACGGAACGGTGCGTTGGGGCCGCCGTAGCCCGCATATCCCGCCTCGCGTTGGACGATTTCAAAGAACATGCCGCCCGCAAAGGGGCGCGAATACAGCTGATAGAACGCCCCGTTGGCGTCCTCGTCGTACAGGATGTTGCGCGCGCTTAGCCGGTCAATCACATCGGGCGCCAGATCGAACCGTGCGGCCAGATCGGCGTAGTAGTTCCCAGAGATCGGCAAGGTCGCGAATCCTGTTCCGTCAAGCGCATCGGCGGTGGCAAAGATATCGTCCGTCGCCAACGCCACATGCTGGACAGAAGCGTGAAAGCTGTCGGCCAGAAAATGACCCGCCATGGTGCGGTGCGTTTCTGCCCCGTTCAGCGTCACGCGCAATGTCCCGTCCGGCGTGGACAATGCCTGACTGCGCACCAGCCCGTCGGGGTCGATCACGTCGACCATGGGCGATTTGGTCATCTGGAACAGCGTGGTGTAAAACAGCGACCAGCTGAGCATTTCATCATAGGTCGTCGTCTGGGCGATATGGTCGATCCGGGTCAGGCCAACCCCGGCTGCCGGGGTTTGAACCGGGGTAAATTCGATATCCCAGACGTCGGACAATCCGCTGGCGTCGTCGATGAAATGCAGAACGCTGCCGCTTTGGCCCCTGATCGCAGGGATGTCCAACTGATGCGCACCGACCGGCTGATCGAACGGGCGCGCGCCCAGCCGTTCGGCCCGTGCGACGGTCGCGGCCGCATTGTCGACCGCGATCCCGATGTCGCAGATCAAGGTGCCGTGCGTCGTATAGGCGCTGCTGGCATAGCCTTCGGTTTCGCGGTTGATGACGATGCGAATGTCGTTTTGCACCCACAGCGACAGGCGCTTGCCGATGTGATCGGCCGCGTGCCGGAAACCGAGCGTGCCCAGCAGCGCCTCGAGCGCGTCAGCCTCGGCCCCCTTGCTGGCGAATTCGAGGAAGGCCACCCCGGCAACACGCGCGCGCGGGGGCATCGGCACCAGGTTTTGCTGCGGTGCGGGTTCGACCCGGCGCACGTCGTCCATCAGCGCGGCGAGCGCGCGATAGCCGTCCTTGGCGATTTCCGACGGTCGTCCGCCACGAAACTGGTCGTTGAAAATCTCCAGCGATACTGGCCCCGCATAGCCTGTCGCCACGACAGCGCGCATGAATGCGGTGACATCCAGATCGCCTTCTCCCGGCATGTTGCGGAAGTGACGCGACCAGTAAAGCAGGTCCATTTCGATCGCGGGGGCGTCAGCGAGTTGCACAAAAAAGATCTTGTCGCCGGGAATCCGCCGGATCGTTTCGGGGTCGATACCGCGGGCCAATGTGTGAAAGCTGTCGAGGATCAGACCGATGTTGTCATGATCGGCCCTGCGCACGATTTCCCATGCGTCGCGGTGATCATTGACGTGCCGACCCCATGCGAGTGCTTCATACCCAACCCGCAAACCCCGCTTGGCAGCACGATGGCCCAATTCATTGAAATCAGCCGCAGCCTTGTCGATGCCGCCGAGCGCCTGAGGATGGCAAGACGAACAGATCAGAACAAGGTCCGCTCCCAGTTCCTGCATCAGATCAAATTTACGCTCCACCCGGTCAAAAGCTTTGGCGCGCAAGGGATCGGGCAGACCTTCGAAATCACGGAACGGTTGAAAGAGCGTGATTTCCAGACCCATCGCACGGATCAGGTCCCCAACCTCGCGCGGGTCGCCGTCATGCGCAATGAAATCCTGTTCAAAAATCTCGATCCCGTCAAAACCTGCGGCGGCTATCGCCTCAAGCTTTTCGGTGAAATTGCCGGATATGGAAACGGTCGCGATGGATGTTTTCATGACTCTAACCTCGGTAGCCAAGAAGGCGCGGTAGGAACAGCACGATGTCGGGCACAAACGTGATGATCATCAGCGCACCGATCAGGGCCAGCAGGAACGGCCAAATCTCTTGGATGACTTTGCCGATGGGCGCACCAGAGACGTTGGAGACAACGAACAACAGCAGCCCGTAGGGCGGCGTGATCAGCCCGATCATTGCGTTGACCACCACGACGACACCGAAATGCAGCATGTCGATATTCAGGGCGATGGCGGTCGGGATCAGGATCGGCACGATGATCAGCAGGATCGCGCCGCCTTCCAGCACGCAGCCAAGGAGCAGGATCAATACATTGACTGCAATCAAAAAGGTGACTGCGTTCAGCTCGTAGTCCAGCAATAGGGCCGCGATCTGGTTGGGCACCTGTTCACGCACGATCACGTATTCAAAGGCAAGCGCGCCCGCGACCAAGATGCCGACCGCAGCGGTTGACCGTGCCGAAGACAGCAGCGCGCCATAGAACTGCCGCAGGCTGACCGACCGGTAAAGCGCGATCGAGATGACCAGCGCGTAAAATGCGGCAACGGCTGCGGCTTCGGTCGGGGTAACAACCCCACCATAGATCCCGCCCAGCAATATGACCGGCAGCAAAAGTGCGGGCATAGCCTTGAACGTAAGGCCCGGAAGCTCTCGCGCCGGGACGATATCATCGACCGGGAAATCGCGGCGGCGGGCGATGATGTAATTCATGACAGCCATCATCATCGCCATCATCAGACCCGGCAGAATGCCAGCTGCAAAGAGAAATCCGATAGATTGGTCAGACACGAGCGCGTAAAGCACCATCGGGATCGAAGGCGGAATGATCGGGCCGACGGTCGCGGTGGCGGCGGTGATTGCTGCGGCATATTGCGGTGTGTAGCGGTTATCTTTCGTCATCATCCCGATGATGATCTTGCCCATGCCGACGGCGTCGGCCACGGCAGACCCGGACATGCCCGAAAAGATCACCGAAGAGACGACGTTGACGTGGCCAAGCCCGCCCCGAAACCGCCCGACAAGTGCTTGGCAGAACCGCAATAGCCGGTCAGCAAGCGAACCGACGTTCATGATGTCTGCGGCCAGGATGAACAACGGAATCGCAAGCAGGGTATAGCCGTTATATAGACCCTGCAGCATCGTCTCGGGGGCCAGTCCCGGATCGCGCCCGGCCAGGACCAGATAGGCCAGCGACCCCGTGATCATCGTTACGCCTACGGATTGTCCGGCGATGACCAGAAGAACGATCAGCAAAATAGACAGGGTCAGCGGATCAGTCATAGTCATGGCTCTCCGGGTCCTGCGGCAGATGGACATGCGGCCCCCGGCCCATGACTGCGTCCCAGACCTGTACCAACGCGCGGATGATCACGGCCCCCGCGAACAGCATGTAGATGGAAAAGACCCAATTGAACGGGATGCGCAGGGCCGCCGTCCGTTCGCGGGCCATGAAATCGATGTAGTCCCAGACCGCAGGCAGCGTGAAAACAAAGATCGCAGCGATTGTCAGACCGCCGAAAATGTCGAACCCGCGTCGCCAGCCACGTGGGACCGCGTAATACACCATATCAAGACGGATCACTTCGGTGCCTTTGACCACAAAGGCATAGCCAAAGAGGATTCCCCAGACCCAAACCAGCGTGACCCATTCGACGGTCCAATCGACCGAGATGTTGAGCACGTAGCGAAACAGGACCTGCAACAAGAACACGACGAACATGCTCAGCAGCATGGCCGCAAGGATATTCTCTGCCCGGGCGTGCAGCCATGACCCAAGTTTCTTTGCAGATTCCATCTTGATCAATCTTTCTGTGGGATCGTCTTACCTGCGGGACCGGATGGACCGGTCCCGCTGATATCGTCCGATTGGCTGATTTACATATTGCCGATCGCGTCGACCAAGCCTTCGGGCCAGTCGTTGGAATATTCGGATTCCTGATAGATCCCCAGCACGTGCTCTCGGAACGCTGCGTTGTCGGGCATGTAGACGTCGACACCGTTGGCGGCGATGTCTGCGGCCAGCGTGGTTTCCTGTTCGATGGTGATGGCGTCAAGTTCTGCTTCGAACTGGTCGGCACAGCCCTGAACCGTGGTTTGCTGTTCGGGCGTCATCTCGTTCCACGTCTCAAGCGAGATGGTGAACAGATTGGATGCAATCAGGTGGCTGGTGGTCCCGATATGAGTCAGCACTTCGTCGAATTTCATCGACCGCGTGGCCGGAAAGCCGTTGTCCTGTCCGTCGATGGCACCGGTCTGAAGCGCGGTGTAGACTTCGGTGAACGGCACGGGCACAGGTGTGGCCCCCATCGCCTCGCCCACGAATTGCCAGCCTTCGCCCGGCGGCATCCGCAGTTGCACGCCCTGCAAATCGGCCGGTGTCATGATCCGTTCTTCACCGACATATCCAATGTGCCTTGCGCCGATGTAGGGAAATGCCAGAACCTTGACCTCTGCCTTCTCTTCGATTTCGGCCAGCATGCCGTCGATCACGTCGCTGTTGTAGACCGCGCGCATGTGATCGTAGTCGCGGAACAGGAACGGCGTGCCCAGCACGCTTGTGGACGGCACCTGGTTCTGAAAGTCGAAGGGCGCAAGGTTGCCCATGTCCAGATTGCCGCGCTGCATCGCCGTCAGCTCGGTCCCTTGCTCGAACAATGTGGCACCGTGGAACGCCTGAAAATCGAACCCCTCGCCCAGGCAATCGCCAAAGGCTGATTGCAGGGTTTCCGACCGGATATCGGTCGGCGACACGGTGTCCGAATAGATGATCTCGATGGTGTCTTGTGCCAGTGCGGCGGTCGCCGTCAGTGCCAGGGCAGCCGCGCTGGCCATGAGGGTCTTTGTGGTTGTGGAACGCATTGGTTTTCCTCCCTTTCGCGTTTCGTTTTGCCGCTCTGTGGAACGACGTGTTACCGGGCCTCAAAGGTGCCGAACGTCGCCTTCAGGCGATCGGCGTCGGCATTGAGACCGGTAAAGAGGTGAAAGGCACGGACGGCCTGAAAAACAGCCATGCCGGACCCGTCAAGCGTGCGGCAGCCCTTGGCCCGGGCGATACGCAGAAATTCGGTTTCAAGTGGAAAGTAGACGATTTCGGCCACCCACTGACTGGATGTCAGATAGGCCGGATCAAGCGGCACACCCGGCAGCTTGGCCATGCCCATCGGTGTGGCATTGACGATCCCGCCGGCCCGGCTGGCGCAGGCCGCGATATCGTCTGCGGCACGGGCAATCGTGGCGCCCGACGCGCGGTTGACACGGTCGACAAGCGCCTGCGCCGCGTCGGGCCGGTTGTCCGCGATCATCAGGTCGGTCACGCCAAGATCTTGCAGGGCAAACGCAACCGCCGCCCCCGCGCCCCCGGCACCGATCAACAGCACCCGGCTTAATGTCACATTGGGCAGTCCACGGCGCATGCTTTCTGCGAAACCCCAGAAATCTGTATTGTGCCCAAACCGCTTGCCGTCGCGGAAAACCAGAGTGTTGACCGCACCGACCTTGCGTGCAGCGTCGGACAGATCGTCTGTTAGATCGAACACGGCCTGCTTGAAAGGATATGTGACGTTCAGTCCGGCAAATCCGTCTGCCTCGGCTTTCGCAATGATCTTGGCAGGGTCGCTTTCGACCCCGGGCTGGTCCGGGTCGATCAGATCGTAGCGATAATCCAGCCCATGTGCCCGCCCTTCCGCCGTATGCATGGCGGGCGTGCGGGATTGCTGGATACCACGTCCGATCAGTCCAACACGGACGGCACGTTGGGTTGCCCCGGTGCGCCCGGACTGAACCTTTGTCTCATTGCCCATGTCGTCTCCTCCCACAGTGGTCCTGACCACTGCCTCCATCCGCACATTGTACCGTGCGTTTAACTTGGTCAAGAATTTTGTACTGGCCGGTTAAATTGACGGATGTTAGGGTTCGCGCAGGAGGAAAGAGGCATGACCGAACGGACCGCAGACAAAGGTGCGACGACAGCACAGGGCTGGAAACAGGACCCGGAAGGCGTCCGGCGCGATATCCTGTCGGTGGCGGTATCCGAGTTTGCAGCGCGTGGCCTGTCCGGCGCCCGCATTGATGACATCGCGGCACGCACACGCACGTCGAAACGGATGATCTACTACTATTTCGGCGATAAGGACGGGCTTTACGCCCGCGCGCTCGAAGCAGCCTACGCCAAAGTGCGTCACGGTGAAGAAAACCTTGATCTTGCCGGATTTGAACCCGACGACGCACTGGCCCGCCTGATCGGATTCACATTTGACCACCACCGCGCGAATCCTGATTTCATCCGCATGGTCATGATCGAAAACATCCACAACGCCGATTGCATCGCGCATTCCGACGTGATCCGGACCCTCAACGTCGCGGCAATCGACACGCTAAGCGACATCTGCAAGCGTGGTGTTGCGACGGGCGTTTTTCGCGCAGGCGTGAATCCCATGCAGCTTCACTGGCAGATTTCGGCTCTTTCATTTTTCAACGTCTCGAACCGGCCTTCGTTTTCGGCCTTGTTCGGGGCAGACCTGTTCACCGACGCCCAACAAAACGCCCTGCGCGACGACATCATCCGCATGGTGGTTGAATCCGTCCGCATGACCAAGGAGACTTTGCCATGATGAACCCCGAATTGCAGGATTTCCTGAACGTCTGGAACGAAAAGTGGAGCGACCTGCCCAAAGGTTCTGGCCCTGCAGAACGCCGCGCGCATTTCGAGCAGATCGCACGCGACATGCGATTGCCGACGCCAGACGATGTGAATTGCGACGCGGAACATCACGTCGACAGCCCGGCCGGGCCCGCGCGGGTGCGGGTGTTTCGGTATGATGGCGACGACACGGCGCAGCCTTGCCTGATTTACATGCATGGCGGTGCGTGGATGCAGGGCAGCCCCGAAACCCACTGGGACATCACGGCGCGCATCGCATCATGGAACAGGCAGACCGTCATCAGCGTGGATTACGCGCTGGCCCCGGAACATCCGTTTCCGCAGGCCTACGACCAGTGCCTCGCCGTGACGCGGTGGGTCAGGACGCAGGCGCACGATCTTGGCGTCGATCCTGCGCGCATTTCCATCGGTGGCGACAGCGCCGGTGCCAATCTGGCCGCTGCCGTCACGCTGGCATTGAAAGGGACCGCTGACATGCCGATGGCGCAGCTTTTGGTCTATCCGGCCTGCGATTTCGACACATCGCGCCCGTCGATGATCGAAAACGCCAATGGCCCTTTGCTGTTTCCACGCGACATGCCGGCTGTGAACGCGATGTACTGCCCCAACCCGTCCGATCTGGTAGATCCGCGCGCGGCACCGCTACACGCCACGGATCACACCGGCCTGCCGCAGGCGTTTGTCGCCGTGGCCGAATGCGACCCCCTGCGCGACAGTGGCCGTGCCTATGCCGCAGCACTGAAATCGGCGGGCGTGCCCATGACGCTGGACGACGGCAAGGGTCTGATCCACGGTTACCTGCGGGCAATGGATTACTGCAGCGACAGCATGCGCAAACTGGAATCCATGGCCGCCTGGCTGCGGCAGGCCAACGCCAGCGCAGCCGCATGATGCAGCCCCCCCGGCCCGCGCTGACCTACGCCTTTACGATTCAGGCCGACATCGCGCCGCCGCGATCAGCGGGCCCTGCACCGCACGGCGAACGGCTACACATCGCGATCATCGGCGGGCAAGTTCGCGGCCCCCGCCTGACGGGCACGATCCGTCCCGGCGGTTCGGACTGGCCGGTGATTGGTCCGGACGGCAATTCGCGCATCGACGCCCGCTACACGATCGAGGCCGATGACGGCACGCTGATCTACGTCGTCAACCGCGGCCTGCGCGTGTCGTCTGCACAAACGCTGCAACGGTTGCGCGCGGGCGAGCCTGTGGACCCGGCGGAGGTCTATATGCGCGCGGCCCCGGTCTTTGACGCACCCGACGGACCCCACGCCTGGCTGCGCGAGCGGCTCTTCGTCTGCTCGCTGTCACCGAGACCAGAAGCGATTGCGATTGACGTCTATCTTGTCGAATGACGGTTCAGCATAGATTCCGCACCGTCCGGGAGCGATTAAGGGCAATGATGCAGGACGTTGCTGCCATTGGTCGAAGTCGGCTTCCAAAGCAGGCGGACAAGATCCGTCCTTTTCGCCGGTGACACAGACGAGGAGTTTTGGCCGTTTCCTTCGGCGTAGCGGGCCTTCGCTGCCACACTGACAAGCGGTGGCCGAAGACGCGGTGACCGGCCCGATGGTACGCGCCATCCTTCCCGCGATCCAACGCTTGCGACCGCCGCCGTCATGCGCGTGATCGCGACCCAGAACCAACCGGAACGAAAGCAGCAGGACAGGTCTGTCCGTCGCGCTGAAAACCGGAGACGCCAGGCCAGGATGATGCGGATTCGCAGCTTGATCCGCACAGTTCCAGCTGCCTCCGCAGCGATGCGCGCATCAATGGCCGCGAAATGATTGACTTACGCGCCTGATCGGGCGACCTTGATCACCAACGGCATGCCATTTGGGAAATGTCGAATGAAATGAGTTTCACATGTCCAACAGCCGCTTAGTGCGACTATTCCTTTGCCTCTCTGCATTCATACTGATTTCTGTCGCGCCCCTTGCTGGCTACGCATCGGACGACGAGGAGACCGAGGAAGAAAGAGAGGAATGGCAAGAAAATCTTGACGAGCCCGAAGAGGGAAGTGAGGAATGGCAAGAAAATCTTGACAAGGGGATCAGCGATAACGCCGATGTTGAGGGGGAGGAGGGGGTCCGTGGGTTCGGTGGGTGAATTCAAGTTAAAAGCTCTTGATTTCGATGGTTTACGCGAGTTGAACTGGCCTGTCTGCTAGGCGAAAGAACTGCGTCTGCAAATACTCCCGGAACGGTCTCTCGAAACCCTGCCTCTCGTTCAGTACGCTTTCACTGATTTTTGAGAGGCCACGAAGACCAGACATTCGCTGCGGGCTGATTAAGGTTCAATTTGGGCTCAATGCCGACCCGAGATGCGGCGCAGCATACTGGACCTTGATCATTTATCAGGCCAATGGTCACAGACATACCATCTTTACGGCGAAAACGGTCATCGACAGGCCGCATCACTGCGCCAAAATCTCGGCCAGCAGCGGATTAGGGAATCTGCGTTGCAGCGTGACGGCCATGAACGCTTCGTTCATGCCAGTGAGCTTTGCGGCTTCGACCAGAAACCCCGTTTCGAGTTCGTCGCGCACCACGATCGGGGGAATGATCGCCAGTCCTGCGTCAGCGCGGGCCAACAGACGGATCATCGCCATATCGTCGACTTCGGCCGCAATGATCGGGTGCACGTCAAGCCCGATGGCGAGCGCGTCGAATGCCGCGCGCAGAACCGTTTCGGGTGCAGGCAGGATCAACGGCTCTGATGACAGCAGGACGTCCAAGGGACGCGGTGGCGTCCCGACGCGGGCGGGCGTACCGATCAGACTGACTGCCTGCTCGTCGATCCGGTTTATCAACCACGGGCTGACCGCATCGCGTGGTGGTGCAAGATTGGTCAATACGACATCCAGCGCGAGTGCTTCCAATCCGCGCAAAAGCTCGACCTGGGAACCCGATCGCAGCACGACTTCGACATCCGCACGGCCGATCAGCGGCCGCAGGAACTGCATCTGGAAATTGCGCGAAAGTGTGGCAAGCGCCCCCACCCGCAATGCCCGGCGCGCGCGCCCCGCATCGCGCAGGGTCGCGGTCAGGTCTTCGGCAGTGCGAAAGATCGACTCTGCATGATCAAGAGCGATCCGTCCCGCTTCGGTCAGGATCAGTCCGCGTCCCCGCCGCTCGAACAGATCATGGCCCAGCGATGCCTCCAGCGTACGCAACTGCGTGGAAAGCGCCGATTGTGACAGGTTCAGCGATCGCGCAGCGCCCGTCAGTGTCCCGACGGTCGCCACCGCCCTGAACAGGCGCAAATGATGCAGATTGAGTATCATCGTTCTTCTATAAAACAGAATGATAACGAACAATATATGTAATTTTATGAACCTCGGCCACCGACTACACCATCCGCGACAGCCAACAACACGGATGCCGCCGCGATGCTACTACCTCTGACAGCTCTTGCCCCGCTTACCCTTCTTGCCTGCGCGGCGCTTTTCGTGTGGCGGCCGGGGCGTCGTCCGCCTCACCTGCTTGCGATTGCCGAAGGGTCGACACTGTTTGCCATCGGTCTTGTCGTGGCCGGTGCCGTTCAGTTCTGGACCGCCGGATCAATGGGCCACACGCTAAGCGGGTTTGCATCGGTCCGGCTGGACGCCATCAGCGTCACGCTGAGCTTGCTGGTGTCATTCATTGGCTGGGTCGTCACGCGCTACGCAAGGCGGTCCCTTGACGGAGAAGCGCGCGAAGGTGCGTTTCATGGCTGGACGCTGGCCACGATCGCCGCAGTTTTGATGCTGGTACAGGCCGGGAATCTTGTGATCCTGATCGCCAGCTTTATCGCGATCGGTATCTTTCTGCGTCAGCTTTTGCTGTTCTATCCAGCCCGAAAGGAGGCCCGGCGGGCGGCTTCCAAATTCACGCTCGTCTGGACAGCCGGTGACGTGACGCTGATCGTCGCGGCAGTCTTGCTTTGGCAAACCTTTGGCACAACCGACATCGCGGCACTGAGCGTCATCGCTAGCGACGGGCTGCCTGCGATGGCACAGGTCGCAGTGGCGCTGCTGGTCCTGACGGCCCTGCTAAAAACGGCGATGCTGCCCGTCCACGGCTGGCTGACAGAGGTGATGGAGGCCCCGACGCCCGTTTCCGCGCTGCTGCATGCGGGCGTCATCAACGCGGGCGGCGTTCTTTTGATCACCTTGGCAGGTGTCGTGCAGCAAAGTCCCGGCGTCATGGCGGTTCTGGTGATGCTGGGTGGGTTGACCGCGCTGTTCGCAAGCGTCGTGATGCTGACGCAGAGCGCGATCAAGACGGCGCTGGCCTGGTCGACCATCGCACAAATGGGTTTCATGCTGCTGCAATGCGGACTGGGCCTATGGCCGCTGGCCCTGCTGCATATCGTGGCACATTCGCTTTATAAGGCGCATGCCTTTCTTTCATCGGGCAACGCGGTGCGGACGGTCAATGCGATCCGCAAGCCGGGGCCCGTCGCGGTGCCGGGACCGGGCGCTGTTCTGCGATCCTTTGGACTGGCATTGGCGCTTTATGGCACTGTCGCTTTTGTTTTCACGCTTGTTGTGGGGCCAAAGACGCCACAGGCCTTGGCGCTTGGTGCGATCCTCGTCTTCGGCGTCTCATACCTGATCGCCCAGGGTCTTGCCGATGCGGCACCAGGTGCCCTGACACGGTTGACCGTTGGTGCGTCGCTGGCGACGGCGCTCGCCTACTTCGGATTTCATGTGACAGCCCAAGCGATTTGGGGTCCGGCGCTTCCCCCGCCCCCCGTGGCCGGCGCGCTGGAATGGCAGTTGATCGTCCTTGCGCTTTTATCTTTTGGAGGCGTTGCCGTGGCGCAATCGCTTTTTCCCTACTGGGCACATCACCCTTCGACAGCGGGTCTGCGGGTGCATCTGGCCAACGGGCTTTACCTCAATGCGGTGTTCGATCGGATGATCGGTGGTTTCCGCGTGTCACATAAATCCGGACCGGAGATTTAAATGTTTATGAACACCACACCCGTCGCACCCGACATGGTAAGTGCCATTTTGGACGCTGCCAAAACGGCGGCACGCACAATCCCACCGGCTTTTCCACTGGATGCCACGGTGGCCGTTAATCCGTTTCTTGGTCAATCGGGCGAAGATCTGGTTCATGCCGCCGCCCGCTTGGGTCGCGTCGCGGGTGTCAGCCTGACGCCACCACGCGCGAGCTACCGCGCAAAAATTGCAGCGGGCGAAATCACGGACGACGATCTGGCGGCCGCGCTGATCGCATCGACACTACCCATGAAGCCCCGTGACCTGGCGCTGCTGAAAGCAAAGATCCATGTCGATGCGCCACAAGCTGCGGCACTGCCGACCGTCGCGGATCTGGCGGCCACGTCAACCGGCACCGACTGGTCCGCCATTCTGCACCGGTGTTTCGGACTTTGGGCCGCGGGCCATTTCGACCGCGGTCAGGCCCTGTGGACACCAAGGCCCGACAACACGGCCTATGCCGCATGGCGTGAATGGGCGACCCACGACCTGACGCCCGAGATTGCGGGGCTGTCCGGGTTCTGCGCCCATATCGCGCAGGCGCCCGATACCGCCGAACGCGCGATTCTGCGCGCGGCAGAGCGGCTGGGTTTGGCCAAAGACGCCGGGCCCACCGCCTTTCACCGGCTTCTCATCGATCTGGGCGGCTGGTCACAACATGCGCGGTGGCTTTTGTGGCAGGCGGAACTGGCAGGCGGCACGGATAGCACCCTGACCGATCTGCTGGCGATCCGCCTGATCTGGGAAGAAGCATTGCTGGCGCAGTACCCACAGGTCACGGATCACTGGCAGGCGACAGTCGCTGCACATGCGGCTCCTGTCGCGCCGACGCCTGACCAGGTGCTCGACGCGATCTTGCAGGACGCGGCTGAACGCGGCCACCAACGGCATCTTGGCGCGGTCCTGTCGGGTCCAGCAGAACGCGCCGGGCGCCCCGACCTTCAGGCGGCGTTTTGCATCGATGTCCGGTCCGAAGTCATGCGGCGGGAGCTTGAGGCGCAGAACGACGGGATCGAAACGCTGGGCTTTGCCGGTTTCTTCGGGCTACCCGTGGCGCATCGCCAACACGGCACCGACGCGGTGCAATCCCATCTGCCTGCCTTGTTGAACCCGGCGCTGGTTTCGACCAGCCACACCGATGCAGCCAGCGAAACCACGGCCCGCATCAGCGCGCGTGCCACCCGCGCTTGGGGCCGGTTCCGGCAGGCGGCGGTATCCTCTTTTGCCTTCGTAGAAGCAGCGGGACCCGCCTATGGTTTGAAGCTGATGAAAGACGCTCTTGGCAGTGGAACGACCGGGCTTGCACCGGGCCCGATGCCCCGCCTTGAAACGGACCTATCGCCCGAGGCCAAGGCACAGACAGCGGCATCGATCTTGCGCGCCATGAGCCTGACGCAGAACACCGCACGGCTGGTTTTACTGGTCGGACACGGCGCACAAGTGACCAACAATCCACATGAAAGCGGGTATCACTGCGGGGCCTGTGGTGGCCAGACGGGCGAAGTGTCGGCCCGTCTGCTGGCCGCACTGCTAAACGATCCCGAAACGCGTGCAGGTTTGCCGCAGCACGGCATCCATCTGGCCGACGACACGCATTTCGTCGCCGCCCTGCACGACACCGTGACGGACAAGGTGACGCTTTACCCCGATACGCCAGCACCGGATCACACGACAGATTTGGCCCAAGTGCAGGGTTGGCTTTGCGCGGCAAGCGGTTTGGCACGGGCGGAACGCGCGCAGCGGCTGCCCGGTGCGACTGGCAACAGCCTGCTCGGCCGCGCGGCCGACTGGGCCGAGATGCGTCCGGAATGGGGCCTCGCAGGTTGTGCCGCCTTCATCGCTGCCCCGCGCAGCGCAACGGCAGGCCGTGACCTGAAAGGCCGTGCATTTCTGCACAATTACGACTGGCGCGCCGATAACGGATTCGCCACGCTGGAATTGATCTTGACGGCGCCGGTCGTGGTCGCAAGCTGGATCAGCCTGCAATACTATGGATCGACCGTTGCACCGCAGGTGTTCGGCGGCGGTAACAAACTGATCCACAACGTCGTCGGTGGTATCGGCGTGGTGCAGGGAAACGGCGGTCAACTGCGTCCCGGTTTGCCGTGGCAAGCGGTGCACGATGGCGAAACCCCGGCGCACGATCCGCTGCGTCTGTCCGTGATGATCGACGCCCCGACCGAGGCGATCACCGAAGTATTGCGCAAACACGATCAGGTGCGGCAACTCTTTGACAACGGTTGGCTACATCTCTTCGCGCTCGACAGCGGCAAGATCAGGGCGCGTTACAGATCAAGTTTGACGTGGGGTGACCGCATCTGACGCTGCCCGAAACGTTTAAGCTGGCGCATGCTATTCCACGCGCGGCTGGCCAGACCACGTTTTTTGGTCCCGGTATATGCGACAAGCTTTTGCGGCTTTGAGCATCAGTCAGGCAGCGTGATGAGAAAAGGAATATCCTCGCCACTGACATCGATGACCTTGCAGCGAATGCCGAATACATCCGCCACGCGGGTTTCAGTCAGAACCTCGCGAACCGGACCGGATGTCACAACGCGGCCAGCATCGAAAAGCACGACGTGGTCGGCGTAGCGCATCGCCATGTTCAGATCGTGCAGCACCAGAACGATGCTGCGTCCTTCGGTCCGGTTAAGGCGGCGGACCAGTTCCAGCACTTCGAACGCATGCGCCACGTCCAGATGGTTGGTCGGTTCGTCCAGAAAGATCCGTGGCGCCTCTTGTGCGATCGTCATCGCGATCCAGGCCCGCTGCATTTGCCCGCCGGACAAATGCCCGATCGGCCGCTCTGCGAGCCCCGTCATTTCGGTGGCGGCCAGAGCATTGGCGCAGGCGGCATGATCCTCGCCGGAGTGCCCCGCAAACCGCTTTCGGTGTGTAAACCGGCCCAGTCGCACAAGATCCTGAACAGTCAGTTCGGGCGGAGCTTCCGGCGACTGGCTCAGCATCGCGACCGCTTTCGCAAGATCCTTTGGCACCCAATCACGCAGCGGACGGCCCGCCACGTCGACGGTGCCCCCCTCAACCTTGTGCAATCCCCGCAGCACCCGCAACGCAGTGGACTTGCCGCTGCCATTTGGCCCGCAAAAAGCGATGACCTGCCCTTCTGGCAGATCAAGATTGATCAGATCGAGTGCGGTGATCCCATCATAGCACGCGGTCACACCATGAAGCCGGGCGAGTGCATCAGCCATAAACGCGGCGTCCTTTCAAAAGCAGCCGGATAAAAAGCGGCGCACCGATCAACGCGGTCAGCGCGCCTGCAGGCAATTCAAGCGGGGCCGCGATGACGCGGGCCAGCGTGTCAGCGCCAAGAACCAGCGCACCGCCGATCAGGGCCGTCGCAATGAGATAGCCACCCGTGAACTGCCCGTGCAGCAGCCGCGCGGCATGCGGCGCGATCAACCCTACAAAGCCCACCGCGCCGACCTGCGAAACAGCAAGAGCGGTCAAGCCGACGGCCAAAGCAAGAAGAGCGACCTGCGCCCGCCCCACGCGAACGCCCGTCGCTGCGGCACTTTCAGGATCAAGAACAAGTTGCCGGATGGTGCCGCGCATCAAGACGAAAGCGACCGAGGCCACAACAAGCCCTGCGGCAACGGTGAACACGTCGGTCCAGTGTGCGGCACCGACGGAACCGGTCAGCCATGTCAGCGCCTGCCCCGCGCGATACACCGGCCCGAGGATCATCATCAGCGTGACCGCTGCCTTGGCCAGCGCCGCAAGCGCAATACCGTACAGGATTATCCGCAACGGGGTTCGTCCGCCGGGGTCAAGCAGGGCAAAAAGCGTCACCAACCCCGCAAAGACGAACGCCCCGATTGCGGCCGCCAGCGGTTGCCAATGGATCGAGACCGTCAAGGCATTGGCATCGTCCGAGAATAACCAAAGAAACCCAACGACGCCCACAGCCGCGCCGTCAGTGACACCCAGCACAGAGGGGGCGGCAATCGGATTACGCGTGACCCGCTGGAGCAATGCGCCCGCCAGCGCCAGCGCCATGCCAGCAAGAACAGCAAGTGCGACGCGCGGCAAACGCAGGGTCCAGATGATGACTTCGTCCATCCGCTCGCCTTGCCCAAGCAAAGCGGCCGCGACGCGATCAAGCGGCATATAGCTCGACCCGATCCCCGTCGCGACGACCGTAAGTGCAATCAGGCAGGCGGCAGGTGCCAAAAGACGGTAAAGCGGCGCGCGCGCGATCACTGAACCGTCTCCCGCCGCTGCCGGAGAAGGCCAATCAGAACGGGCACACCCACAAGAGCCAGAACCGAACCGATTGGTGCCTCGCCGGGCGCCACGATCAGCCGCGCCGCAATATCCGCCAGAACGGCGAGGGTTGCACCAACCAACGCGGTCACCGCGATCAGCTGCGCGCTGCCGCTAGACGGGCAAAGCCGCCGGGACAGATGCGGGGCTACGAGACCCAGAAAAACGACAGGCCCCGCCACGGCCACAGCGCCGGACGCCAGCAGGGCCGCCAGTGAAAGCGCGCCCAGCCGCACACCCGCGACCCTGACCCCCAGCGCCCCCGCGCTGTCGTCGTCCAGCCTGAGCGCGTCAAGTGACGGAGCAAGCGCCAGAGCGCCAAGCCCGCCCACGACAAGCGTCGGCAGACCAAGTGTCAGGAGTGCAAGTCCCCGGTCGGCAAAGCCACCGGAAAGCCAGAAAAGCATGGTTTCAAGCGCCGTTTCATCGACGAGCAGCATCACTTGCGTCAATGACGACAGCATCGCAGCCATCGTCACCCCGGCCAGAAGTGTCGTCGCTGGTCCTGCCGTCCGCCCTGCCGCGCTGACGATCGCAAAAACAAGCAAGGTTCCGGTCAATCCGCCAGCCAGTGCAAGCGCACCGATCCCCCCCAGCCCCAGCGTTCCAAACAGGGAGAACCCCAGCACGACGGCGAAAGCCGCCCCAGCATTGATTCCCAACAGGCCGGGTTCGGCCAACGGATTTCGGGTCGCCGCTTGCATCAGAAAACCGGACACACCGAATGCGGCACCAGCGCAAATCCCGATCAGCGTGCGCGGAATGCGCAGCGTGGCAATGATGATCGCATCTGTGCTTTCACCGCCCTGCAAGGCTTCAAGCACTACCGCAGGAGAGTAGGTCCGCAGACCGATATGCAAACTCGCACCGATCGCGAACGCCAAGACAAAGACGAGTGTAAATAAGAGCTTGGTCACAGGATGCCCGCAGTTTTACGGGGCCAATTGACATTCTTGATTGATTTAGTCAACAAATAACTCATAACCATACCAAATCACTCGGAAATAAGGATTCCGTCAATGTCACTGTTCAAAACCGTCTTCGCGGCTCTGCCTGTCGCGGTCGCACTGTTCGCCAGTCCACTTCAGGCCCGCGACATCAGCCACGCCATGGGAACGACCGATGTTCCGGAAAATCCGCAGCGCGTGGTCGTCCTGACCAACGAAGGAACCGAGGCACTGCTCGCGCTTGGTATGGTCCCTGTGGGTGCGGCAAATTCCTGGAATGGTGACCCGTGGTGGGATCATATCGCGGACCAGATGGGTGACGCTGTGCCAGTAGGCACCGAAAGCGCGGTAAATCTGGAATTGATCGCAGCTCTGGAACCCGATCTGATCATCGGAAATGCGCAGCGCCAAGAAGAAATCTATCCGCAACTGTCGGCCATCGCGCCTACGGTCCTGTCGGAGGAACTACGCGGTGACTGGAAGATCAATTTCCGCCTCTACGCCGAAGCTCTTGGCCTTCAGGACGAGGCGGAGATCGCAATCGCTGCCTATGATGAAAATGTTGACGAAGTTCGCACATCGCTTGGCGATGCGCTCGCGGAAGAGGTATCTGTCATCCGCTTTCTTCCCGGACAAATTCGTATCTACCAACGCGACAGTTTCTCTGGCGTTCTTTTGCAAGACCTTGGATTTCAGCGCCCTGACAATCAGAATGTCGAAGCTTTCGCCATTTCGACTGGCAAGGAAAGCATCCCGAATATGGACGGCGACCGGATATTCCATTTCACGTGGGACACTGGTGACGGCGAGGGCGATGCACTGGCCGAGGACGTCCTGACCGACCCGCTTTGGCAATCGCTGTCGGCGGTTCAGGCAGGCCGGGTCCATGCCGTCAGCGATGCCATCTGGAACACCGCAGGCGGCATTCTCGCCGCCGAATTGATGCTTGAAGACATCGCGCAGATCTATGGCGTCGACTGAGACCATTCATGATGTCAGTGTCGAGCGGATCTATCCGCTCGGCGCGACAATGCGGCGCGTGACGTTCATACCGCTGGTGGGTCCACAGCCGTTTCATCGCCGGGTTCACGGCGGACATTGTCAGCTGTTTTTCCCAGACCCAGCGGGCGTGCGTTTACGTAGACCGCGCACATTTACCTACCGGCGCTGGCACGCGGACGGTCGGTTCGATGTGGACTTTGTTCTTCACGACGGAAACGGCCCCGCAGCCGTCTGGCTGCGTCAGGCTCGCCACGGCGATAACCTGCAATGGCGTCATGGCGGCCCACCCAAGGTCTCGCTTGCCGGGCCATGCGATGACGCAGCCGTTCTCATCGGTGACATGACGGCGCTACCGTTAATCTCGACACTGATCGAAAACGCACATATCGGTCGCGATATCAGGGCGCTGATGCTGCTCAACGACAGTCATACGCAACTACCGCCAGTCGAACCGGGAAGACCGGTGAAAATTTCGCGGTACAAGACTGTCAGTCAGGTCGAAGCCGAGCTTCGGACCATGACGTTCGGTCAGTCGGGCCTGCTTTTCGTCGCTTGCGAAGCCAACAAGATGCGGCGGCTGCGGCGGTTCGCCCTCGATGATCTGGAACTCTCTGGAAAACAGGTGATCACTTCGGGCTATTGGAAAGCCGGACTGACCGCCGAAGAGATCGACGCAGCAAAGAGGGGTCCGGACTGGTTCGCAGACACAAACCTGTCGGGTGTTGGACATGAGCAGCCAAGACACAGCATGGCGTGATCGAAAATACCGCTGCGGATTTAACCCAACGTGCCGTCACAACGTCTATCGTAAATACCCAATTTACTTGACGAAACCTTACGAATTGATACGGGAAACGACATCACAGCGGGGTTCGTTACCCGCTCCACCCTCCATCGCGCAGGAACATCCCAGATGACCATTACACGCATTCAATCCGGTGCCCGGATGTCACAAGCCGTCGTACACAACGGGATCGCCTATCTGGCCGGTCAGGTCGGTGCCCCCGGCGAAGACGCGACCGCCCAGACACAGGCCGTCCTGAACAGCATCGACGCCCTGCTGGCAGAAGCCGGCACCGACAAGACGCGTATCCTGACCGCTCAGGTCTGGGTCGCCGACATGGCCGATTTTGCCGCGATGAATGCAGTCTGGGACACTTGGGTCGCGCCCGGACATGCGCCCGCCCGCTGGACCGGCGAGGCCAAGCTGGCCACACCAGACTACAAAATCGAAATCATCGTGACCGCAGCCGTATGACGGATATTCCGTTTCTGACACCGCTTCACGCCGATCATCTGCGCCCTGCGGGCATTCCGGAACCTTGGCGGTTTGGAATGGCCGATCAGGTGCGGTTCGGTGAAATCGACGCGCTGCAGCACGTCAACAACGCGGTCTACCTCAAGTGGTTCGAAAACCTGCGGATTCTTTATTTCCAGCAGTTTACGCTATGGAGAGACTCAGACACGCGCCCGAAATTCGTGCTGCGCGCCGTCGATCTGGATTACCGCTCAGAGGTCAAGCTGACCGACCGCTACATCCTGACGGGCCGCATCATGAAAATGGGAAATTCCAGTTTCACGATGGAATACGGCGTCTGGGTCGGGGACAGGTTGACCACCACCAGCCACGCGGTGCTGGTGATGCTGAACCCCGATAATACCAAACGGCCCCTGCCCGACAGCCTGCGCGCCGAAATCCGGCAGATCGAACAGATCGCGGATTAAAGCCCCTGTTCGCGCAGGATCGCGACAAGGGCGGCAGTCGATCCGTCCTTGTCCGCCGCATCGGTCTTGCCTTCGACCACAGGTTGCAGTGACGTCGCCAGTTCCTTGCCCAGTTCCACGCCCCATTGGTCATAGGAATTGATGCCCAGCACGACGCCTTCGACAAAAACGCGGTGTTCATACAGGGCCACGATCATGCCCAGCACCTGCGGGGTCAGCATTGGATAGGTCAGCGTGGTGGACGGGCGGTTGCCCGGAAAAACGCGGTGCATCGCCTGCCGTTCCAGTTCATCACCGGCAAAGCTACCCGCGACCTTTGCACGTGCCGCGTCCAGATCGCGGCCTTTCATCAACGCCTCTGACTGGGCCAGACAATTCGCGACAAGCAGGCGATGCTGGTGGTGCAGATCGTCATTGTGCCCGCGTGCGGCGACCATGAATTCGCAGGGAATGACCCGCGTGCCCTGATGGATCAGCTGATAGAACGCGTGCTGGCCGTTGGTGCCCGGTTCACCCCAGACGACAGGACCAGAGGCATAGGGCAGTTCCGCGCCATCCATGCTGACGCCCTTGCCGTTGCTTTCCATTTCAAGCTGCTGAAGATACGCAGGCAAACGCGACAGTGTGTTGTCATAGGGCAGCACGGCGCGGGTCGCGTAGCCGCAGACCTGATTGTGCCAGATCCCGACCATCGCCAGCAGCGCGGGCAGGTTCCGGTCCCATGGTGCATCGCGGAAATGGGTGTCCATCGTCTGCGCACCGCGCAGGAACGCGCGAAAGTGGTCCGGCCCGATGGCGATCATCAGCGACAGCCCGATCGGTCCCCACATCGAATAACGCCCACCGACCCAATCGGCGAACCCGAACACGCGTTCGGGTGCAATGCCAAACGCGGCCGTCTTTTCGGCGGCGGTGGACAGGGCCGCAAACTGTGCGCCTGTATCCGCCACGCTGGCCGCCATCCAGTCGCGCGCGGTCTGCGCGTTCGTCATGGTTTCAATGGTGGTAAAGGTCTTTGACGCCACGATCACCAGCGTCGTGGCAGGATCGCAGACCGACAGCGTCTGCGCGATATCGGCCGGGTCAACGTTCGACACGAAATGACA
Organism: Loktanella sp. SALINAS62; assembly: GCF_018263905.1. Lineage (GTDB taxonomy): Bacteria > Pseudomonadota > Alphaproteobacteria > Rhodobacterales > Rhodobacteraceae > Loktanella. Next base: position 203,607 of record NZ_JAAFZU010000055.1, read on the forward strand.
GCGCGGGCCATCATGATAGGGTGCCAACGCCAGTGTCGCCATCGCCGGTCCCAGATCGGACCCCCCGATGCCGATGTTGATCACATCGGTGATCCGGCCACCCTGCCCTGCAAAACTGCCATCGCGCACGGCTGCCGCGAAATCACCCATCCGGTCCAGCGTCGCCAGCACGTCGGGCATGACGTCCTGTCCGTCCACCGTGACCGGCCCGCCGTCAAGATTGCGCAGGGCGGTATGCAGAACGGCGCGGCCTTCGGTTTCGTTGATCGCCTGACCGCTGAACATCGCGTCACGACGGTCGGCCACGCCGCGCGCATCCAGCAGGTCGATCAGCAAGGCACGGCCTTCGCGGTCGATATTGGTCTTGGCGTAGTCGAACCGCATATCACCCAGACTTGCGCTGAAATCACGCGCGCGGTCGGCGTCCAGCATATCTGCGAACCGGCGGTCCTTTATTCCGGCATGGTGTCGTTTCAGGACATCGAACATGGTTTTCAGCTTTCTGCCCAGTGGACGGTTGCGCCGTCCAGAATGGCGGCGACAGGTGCCTCTTGCGGTGTCAGGCTGCGGGCGCGTTCCAGCGCGTCGCGCTTTTCGCCGCCGACAATCACCAGATGGCGGTGCATCGCGTCGCGCAGCACACGCGCCGACAGCGTGATGCGGGGTTCGGGCGCACCCGGCGCGCGCATGGCCACCAGCGTATCGTTGCCGGTCAGCGCGCGGTCCAGTTGGTCCGCCCCCGGAAAAATCGACGCGGTGTGCATATCGGTTCCCATGCCCAGCAGGCAAACCGACAAGGGCAGCGCCGGTTGCAGCGATTCTTCCAGTTCGGGCAGACGGTCCTCTGGCGTGGGTGCATCGGCATATAGCGGCAGATACACCGCGTCCGCCGCGCGGCCCGTCAGCAAACGGCGGCGCAGCAGCCCGGTGTTGGACCGGTCGCTGGATTCGGGCACCCAACGTTCGTCGGTCAGCATCACGCGGACGCGCGACCAGTCCAGATTGGCGTCACACAGGTTGTCAAAGATCGGCCCCGGCGTGCTGCCGCCCGGCACCGCCAATGACGCATGATCCTGCGTCAGCAAACACTGACGCAATTCGCTGGCCAGCTTGCCTGCAAGGTCCATCATCATCGCTTCGGTATCGGGATATGCGATCATTTCCATTGTCTTAGCCTTTGATTTCGCGCCAGCGGCGCCCGTCGCGATGCATCAGCATCATCGAATCTTCGGGGCCAGCGGACCCCGCATCATACAGTTTCGGCACATCGTTGCGTGCCTCCCATCCTTCGATGATGGGATCGGTCCAGGCCCAAGCGGCCTCGACCTCGTCGCCCCGCATGAACAGGGTCTGATTGCCCCGGATCACATCCATGATCAGCCGCTCGTAGGCATCGGTCGCGGGTTCCGCGTCATCACCCAGCGCATCGGCAAAGGTCATGTCCAAGGGGACATCAATCAGACGCATACCCCCCGGCCCGGGTTCCTTGATCGTGACCTGAAGATCCATGCCTTCGTTCGGTTGCAGGCGGATGGCCAGGATATTGCGGTGCCGCGCGGTGTCGCCTTCGAACATCTTGTGGCCCAGATCCTTGAACACGACGGCGATTTCGGATGCCCGGCCTTTCATCTTTTTGCCGGTCCGCAGATAGAACGGCGTATCGGCCCAACGCCAGTTCGACACATGGCATTTCATCGCTACAAAGCTTTCGGTGAAACTGCGCGGGTTTTCCACGTCGGCGCGGTAGCTGGGTTCGTTGCCGTCGGCATCATACTGGCCGCGCACGATATGATGCGATTCGACCGGTTGCAGGGCACGGATCACCTTTAGCTTTTCATCGCGCACCTCGTTCGCGCCGAACACGCTGGGCGGTTCCATCGCAATCAGGCACAGCAACTGCATCAGATGGTTCTGCACCATGTCACGCATCGCGCCCGATTTGTCATAGTAACCGCCGCGCCCGCCGACACCGACCGTTTCGGCCACTGTGATCTGAATGTGATCGACGTAATGGCTGTTCCACAACGGTTCGAACAGCACGTTGCCAAACCGGACGGCCATCAGGTTCTGGACCGTTTCCTTGCCCAGATAATGATCGATCCGGTAGATCTGCGATTCTTCGAAATGTTCGGCCAGCGTGGCATTCAGCGCCTTGGCAGAGGCCAGATCGCGCCCGAACGGTTTTTCCACGACGATCCGGCTGTCGGCGTCCGCAATCCCGTGCGCGTGCAGCCGTTCCGCCAGATCACCGAACAGTGACGGGGCGACGGAAAAATAGAACGCTTTGATCACAGACTCGCGGATCAGCTTTTTCATATCGGCCCAGCCACCGTCGCCTTTTGCGTCGATGGCGATGTATTCCAGCGCACCGACGAACTGGTCCAGCGCGTCGGTATCGGCTTTTTCGTCGCCGCCGAATTCCATGATCGCGTCACGCACGATGTCACGGTAGCCAGCCGAATCCATTTCGGACCGCGCGGCACCAATGATCCGGCTGGCTTCGGGCATCTGCCCGGTCCGAAAGCGGCGGAACAAGCCCGGAAGGATCTTGCGGCGGGCCAGATCACCCGTGCCGCCAAAAATGACGAGGTCGAAATCATCGACCGGAATAACGCGAGATACCATGACGGCTCCAATTCCCGGAGTGCGCGTTAGCGCTAACGCGTGCGTGTTACCGATTGGTGAAACGAAAGTCTAGCGCAGCGGGCCGATCCAAGCCATTTCAGGCATCAAGTTCTGCATCCCAATACAGAAAATCCATCCAGCTTTCGTGCAAATGATTAGGCGGAAACTTGCGCCCGACATTCTGCAATTCCGACGGTTGCGGCTGGCGCGGTAGTCGCCGCAGGGTCAGCCCGGATTTGCGCAGCACCTGTGATCCCTTGCGCAGGTTGCAGGGGCTGCAGGCCGCAACCACATTGGTCCAGCTTGTGATCCCGCCGCGTGCACGCGGCAGCACATGGTCGAACGTCAGATCACCCTTTGCACCACAGTATTGGCAGCAAAATTCGTCACGCAGAAATAAATTAAAGCGCGTGAAAGCCACGCGCTTTTGAGGACGAACATAATCTTTTAGCACCACAACGGACGGGATCCGGATCACAGTGGATGGACTGTGCACCACTTCGTCATATTCACTGACGATCTGCACCCGGTCCAGCCACGCCGCCTTGACCGCGTCCTGCCATGGCCAAAGACTGAGCGGATAGTAACTGAGCGGTCTGTAATCCGCGTTCAGGACCAGCGCGGGAAAGTGTTTCAACCCCGCCGGATCACGCACAAATTCAGTTCTGAAATCGCCGTCCATGTCGCCCACGTCCCAATTGGTCGGGGGTGGCGCTTTGCCAATCGCACGTGGCGCGCCACCTGTTGTTAACGACTATATCTAGTGTCCAGCCAATTCCAAATGAATTTTGCATGACAGGTTTTTCAGGCGGTTTCAGTCCATCCCAAGCCGGTCAGCCATGAACGCAAGCGCCACTTGTAGCCCGTCCGGCGCGATCCCGTGACCGGTGCCTTTCATTACGTGGGCGTAAACCTCTTTCCAGCCTGCTTGCTGCAAGGCTTCGGCTGCAAGCGGCAGTGACTGCGGCGGAACAACCTCGTCCTGATCGCCATGCACCAGCAGGACGGGCGGACGACTGACGACCTCGTCCACCAGCAGTTCCGGCTGCAACAATCGCCCCGAAAAGGCGACCATACCGGCAACCGGATCGTCACGGCGCGGCAACACGTGCAGGCCCATCATCGTGCCCTGGCTGAACCCCACGACCATGACCTGTTCCGGCAACAGGTCTTCGTCCACCATCACACCGTCCAGAAACGCATCCAGATCGGCACTGGCGCGACGCAGCCCGTCTTCTGATTCCTCTTGGCTGGACCCGTCGATCCACGGGATCGGGAACCACTGATATCCCATCGGCGCACCGGCGCAGGCTTCGGGCGCATCGGGGGCCAGAAACAGCGTGTCGGGCATGTGGTCTTCCAGCGGATCGGCCAGCCCCAGCAGGTCGGCACCGTTCGCACCATATCCGTGCAGGAATATGACCGCGGCGCGGACCTCGCCTGATTTCGGTTCCTTGCGGCCTGCGTTAAGTGCGCGTGTCATCGGATCCCCTCTCGCGATCGTTCCAAAGCGTAGTAGGCCCACAGAATGCGCGCCGCAACCGATCTCCATGGTGACCAGCGGACAGCCATGTCACGCAGCGCGCGGTCCGTCGGACGGTCGGGCAGATCATACAGCATGCGCGCGCCTTCCTGCAGGGCAAGATCCCCGGACGCAAAGACATCGGCCCGGCCAAGGCTGAACATGGCATAGATTTCCGCCGTCCAGCGCCCGATGCCCGGCACAGCGATCAGGGTTTCGGTCACGCGTTCGGTTGGGATGGTCCGCAAGGCCTGAAAATTGATCCCGGCCTGCGCCAATGCGATCGCATAGCGCGCTTTCGGTCGGCTTAGCCCCAAGGCGCGCAGGGTATCGACATCGCTGGCGGCCACCGTCGCGGGATCAGTCATGCCCGCCGCCGTCAGCCGGGCAAAAATCGCGCTGGCGGACGCCACGCTGACCTGTTGGCCACAGATCGCGGACAACAACGCCGCAAAACCATCGTCCTTCAGGCGCAGGGGCAGCGGCCCGATGCGGCCCAAGGCATGGCCCATCCGGTCATCGACCGCCGCCAGAAAAGCGGCGCCTTCTGCCACGCAGTCGGGGCCGGTGATGATCCGGCCCGTCGTCACTGCTTCTTGGCCCATTCCAGCGTTTCCGCCAGATCATCGCAAATGGGCGCGTCCGGTGGCGGCGGGCGGCGGACCATCACCACAGGCAGTCCCAGATCGGCGGCGGCCACCAGTTTCGTGCGGCTTGCATTGCCGCCTGCGTTTTTCACCACCAGCACGTCGATCCCCAACGCGCAGAACAGATCGCGTTCATGCGGCACCGAAAACGGCGGGCGACCGATCAGGAATTCACCCCCCTCGAACGGAAAGGGTGCTGTCGGCGGGTCGATCTGGCGACAGATGACGCGCCGCCCTTCCAGATTGCGGAACCGGTCCAGCGTCTGCCGCCCGGTGCCCAGAAACACGGTCTTGCCTGCCGGAATGTGGTGGGCAGCGTCCTCTTCCCGGTCGATCATCGTCCAACGGTCGTCCGGGCCGGGCGTCCACGCAGGGCGCAGATGATACAGATACGGCACCCCCAGCGCGCGACACACGGCAGAGGTGCGCGCACTGATGAAACTGGCAAAAGGATGCGTTGCATCCAGCACGGCAGTGATTCCCGCTGACGCAAGATACGCACGAAAGCCTGCGTCGCCGCCAAACCCGCCGACGCGTGTGGGAATCGGCAGCGGTTGCGCCTGACGTGTCGCGCCCGAAAGGGACGCCACTGCCGGAATGTCGCTATCGGCCAGCCCATGCGCCAGCCTGCGCGCATCGCCCGTGCCTGCCAGCAGCAGTAATGTCATTTGTCTGCCCGGGCGATGATCTGCCCGTCCCTGTCAATAATGACGATGTCAAAGGTCATCTGCCCCCCAAAGTCACGCGTGACCGCCGCCAGCGCATCCTGCGCCACGGCCTGTGCCAGTGGTGTGCCCGCCATCTGATAGGCCTGCAAGACTGTATTCGCCTGCGCGATTTCCGGCAGCGCTGTCCGTTCGGCCAGCGCCGCAAAATCCACCTGCGAGCGCGCGGAATGCAGATCGCGCGCGCCCTGCGCCAGTTTCGTCATCTTTCCGATGCCGCCACCGATGGTGACATGTGGGATCGGGTGTTTCGCCAGATATTTCAGCATCCCGCCCGCGAAATCGCCCATATCCAGCATCGCGTGATCGGGCAGACCGTAAAGTGCCTGCACGGTCCGCTCGCTGGTGGCCCCGGTACAGCCCGCAACATGGGTCAATCCGGCTGCACGGCCGACATCTATTCCGCGATGGATCGACGCAATCCAAGCGGCACAGGAAAACGGCCGCACCACACCCGTGGTCCCAAGGATCGACAGCCCACCCGCGATACCCAATCGCGGATTCCACGTTTTTTGCGCGATCAAGGCACCACCCGGCACCGATACGGTAATGGTCACATCGGGCGACATGCCATAGGCCGCCGCCTGTTCGGCCACCACATCGCCCATCATGGTGCGCGGGACCGGATTGATCGCGGGTTCACCCGGCGGGATCGGCAGGCCCGGCTTTGTCACCATGCCGACACCGTCACCCGCGCGGAATACCACGCCCCCGTCCGATGCGGCCACCCGCACGATAATCAGGGCACCATGCGTGACGTCGGGATCGTCGCCCGCATCCTTGGTGATCCCAACCTCTGCCCAGTTGTCGCCCGCGGCGCTGTGCGCCACCGCAAACACGGGCGTTTCGCCGCGCGGCAGCGTGATGGTGACGGTGTCAGGAAATGCGCCGCCCCACAGGCGTTGCAACGCGGCCTTTGTGGCGGCCGTTGCACAGGCGCCCGTGGTCCAGCCACGGCGCAGGGGACCGTCGGGTTTGCGCGTCATGACGTGGACTATATGTGTTGCGCCGCCTGTCGCCAAGAGACCGCAAATCGCCGCTGCCCGCCTTTTCAACGCGACGACCTTGGGCCATAAAGCGCACATGAGCGACAGCATATCCCTTCCCGCATTTGACTGGCCCCGGATGGAACCCGGCTGGGTCTGGCTCTGTGGCGCGGGCCCCGGCGATCCGGGGCTGTTGACCCTGCACGCGCTGAATGCGCTGCGGCAGGCCGACGTCGTGATTTTCGACGCGCTGGTGCAAGAGGCGATACTGGATTGGGCGCCCCAGGCGGAACATATCTATGCTGGCAAACGTGGCGGCAAACCGTCGGCAAAGCAGCGCGATATTTCCCTGCGGCTGGTCGATCTGGCCCGCGCCGGCAAACGTGTCCTGCGACTAAAGGGCGGCGATCCGTTCGTTTTTGGCCGCGGCGGGGAAGAGGCACAGACCCTTGTGCAACATAACGTCCCCGTCCGGATCATTCCCGGCATCAGCGCAGGCATCGGCGGTCTGGCCTATGCGGGCATTCCGGTCACCCACCGCGACGTGAACCAATCGGTCACGTTCGTGACAGGCCACGACCAGAGCGGGGCGGCACCGTCGTCACTGGATTGGGCCAGTATTTCCAAGGGCAGTCAGGTGCTGGTCATCTATATGGGGATGAAGCACGCCGCCCAGATCGCGGGACACCTGATGGACGCCGGGCGGCAACCGTCCGAACCCGTGGCCGTCGTCACATCCGCCACGACCGCCGACCAGCGGGTGCTGGAAACGACGCTGGGGTCGCTTGTCGCCGATATCGAAGCCACCGGCATGGAACCGCCCGCGATCATTTGCGTCGGGCAATCCGTGCTGATGCGGCAGGTGCTGGACTGGCAAGGCATGATGGCGGGCGATGCGCCGCGCAATCTGGACCCGCTTGGCCGGGGTCTGCCCGCCGAATCCGCCTGATCCTGCCGTGACCAACCCGGCCCCCGCCCGCGGCCTGATTTTTGCAGCGCCCGCATCGGGCAGTGGCAAGACGACTGTGACGCTTGGCGTTCTGCGGGCGTTGTCCCGCCAAGGTGTCCCTGTGCGCGGCGCGAAATCCGGACCCGACTATATCGACCCTGCGTTTCACGCCGCCGCCTGCGGGCGAGCCTGTCTGAACCTTGATGCTTGGGCGATGACACCTGCCAGCCTGCGCGCCCGTGCGTCAGGCGACGGTTTGCTGCTGATCGAAGGCGCGATGGGCCTGTTCGACGGTGCCCCCCCTGACGGGCGCGGCGCGACGGCAGATCTGGCCCGCTTGCTGGACCTGCCTGTGGTGCTGATTGTCGACGCCGCCCGCATGGCGCAATCCATCGCACCGCTGGTCGCAGGCTTTGCCGCCCACGATCCGCATGTCCGGATTGCGGGCGTGATCCTGAACCGCGTCGGATCTGACCGACACGCCGCGATGCTGCGCCGCGCGCTGGACCCGCTGGGCCTGCCGGTGCTGGGCTGTATCCCGCGCGCCGCGGCACTTGCGCGTCCATCCCGTCACCTTGGCCTTGTGCAAGCACAAGAGGACCCGGCGCTGGACACCTTTCTGAACGCCGCCGCCGATGTGATGACGGCGCATCTGGATTTGACGTCCCTGACCGCGTTGGCCACGTCCCTGACCGCAGCCCCGCCCGTCCGCGTCGATCCGCCCGCCCAACGGATCGCTGTCGCGCAGGACGCGGCGTTCAGCTTTGTGTATCCGCATCAACTGGCGGAATGGCAGGCCGCAGGGGCGACGGTGACGCCGTTTTCGCCGCTGGCAGATATGGCGGTGCCAGCCGCCGACCTGATCCTGCTTCCCGGCGGCTACCCGGAACTGCACGCGGGCCAGTTAAGCGCTGCGATTCAGTTCATGCAAAGCATAAGGCATGCCGCGCAATCAACTGATATATATGGTGAATGTGGGGGATATATGGCTTTGGGGCAAACCCTGACAGATGCCGACGGCACGACACATAAAATGGCAGGCCTGCTGGACCTGCACACCTCTTTCCAGACGCGCCGCCTGCATCTGGGCTACCGCAATTTGATGGCGGCACAGGGACGTATGGCCGGATCATGGGCGGGGCACGAGTTTCATTACGCCACCACCCTGTCAGCAACCGGGCAGCCGCTGTTTACCGCCACCGACGCCGCAGGCACCGCCCTGCCGGACATGGGATTGGTCGCAGGCCGCGTCGCGGGGTCTTTCGCACATCTGATCGACAGGTCATAAGTCACGCATGAACCAGATATCAGCTCCCGCAGACGACCGGCTTGCCAAGCGCAATGTTGTCATCCTTGTTGCAGCACAGGCGATCCTTGGCAGCCAGATCACCATGATCTTTGTCGTGGGCGGACTGGCCGGGCAGCAATTATCGCCCATCGCGTGCCTTGCGACACTGCCGATTTCGATGATCGTGTTCGGATCGATGACCACAGCGCCGTGGCTGTCCAACCTGATGCAGCGGTACGGCCGTCGCGCGGGGTTCATGACCGGGGCCGCAGGCGGGCTGATCGGCGCCGCCCTGTCTGGCTATGCCATCACCATCGGGCATTTCGCGCTGTTCCTGCTGGGCAGCTATCTGACCGGCATCTACATGAGCGCGCAGGGCTTTTTTCGGTTTGCCGCCGCGGATACCGCATCCGACGCCTTTAGGCCCAAGGCGATTTCATACGTACTGGCGGGTGGGCTGGTGTCGGCCATCATCGGGCCGCAACTGGTATCCTATCTGACCTTTAACAATCCGGATGCGACCGTGGCCCGGTTTTTGCCGATATACTATGGCGCGATCGTGCTGAACCTGATCGGCATGGCCCTGTTTCCGCTGCTGCGCATCCCCAAACCGCCGCGTCCCGTGATGGGATCGGATCAGGGACGCAGCATCGGCCAGCTTTTGACGACACCCCGCATCGCGGTGGCCATCATTTGCGCCATGGTTGCTTATGCGCTGATGAACCTTGTCATGACCTCGACACCACTGGCGGTCGTGGGCTGCGGGTACAGCGTCAGCGACGCGTCCAACATCGTGACGGGCCATGTGCTTGCAATGTTCGCACCCAGCTTTTTTACCGGTCACCTGATCGCGCGCTTTGGCGCCGAACGGATTATCGGCACCGGTCTGGCGTTACTTGGCGTCGCCGGAATCGTCGCATTGTCGGGGGTCGAGCTGGGTAATTTCTATGTTGCGCTGGTTCTGCTGGGACTGGGCTGGAATTTCGGTTTCATCGGCGCGACCACGATGCTGGCTAGCAGCCATAGCCCTGCAGAGCGCGGCCGCGTTCAGGGTCTGAACGACATGATCGTGTTCGGAATGGTCACGCTGGCGTCGCTGGCATCGGGCGGGTTGATGAATTGTGCAGGCGGATCTGCGGTGCAGGGCTGGTCATACGTGAACATCGCCATGGTGCCGTTCCTGATTCTGGCGGCGGGTGCGTTGGTCTGGCTGGCGCGCGGTGGCGTGCGCAAAGCGGCCTAAACCCGGCCCGTCATCGCCGCGCGCGCCAGACGTAACCGATCCGCAATCGGGCCGATCTGCAACGCACCGTCGGCCACGCGCCCCGGATCACGGACCGCCATCGTAAGCAGGGGGCGCGCCTGCCACGCCGGCAGGATCGCGGCACGCGCGACCTGCGGCAGTTCACGCTGCGCTGCGCGCCCGCGATCAAAACGGTCCAACGCCCGCCGCGCCAATGCCGCCACACCGTCGCGGGTGCCATCGATCAATGGTTTGCGGTTCGCCTGTTCCAACGTCGGGACCGCTTGCAAAAAGGCCGCGACCCCCGCGCCAAAGGCCAGATCACGCACGGTACTTTCAGCGTTTTCAGCCCCCAGCAGACGCGCCCCTGTCCACATCAGACCGCCCGCCGTGGCGTCGATGTAATCATCCAGATGGACAGCGTCCTCGAACGCATCGGGATAGACATCCCAACGCCGCGCCGCGATCAAACGGTCCAGATCACGGGCGCCTTGCGCGTCCAGCACATCGGCCAGCGGTTCCGTCACTTCGTGTCGTCGTACGGGGCCGTCGCCCGCGATTTCGTCCAGCACATCGCGCCACCATTGCAGCCGCATTTCGGTGATCATCGGTTCCGACGTGACCCAAGGCGCGCGCGCCACTTCAAGGTTGAAGGCGTAAAGCGGGAAAAGCACGCGCCGCGCAGCCACGGGTGCGGCCATCGCCGCGCGAAATCGTGGCGGATCACCCCGTTCGACCAAGGCGGCACAGGCCTCAAAGCTCATGTCATCTCCTTAGCGGTGTCACCCTTGGACAGATGCACCGTCGCGCACCAATTTCCAGTTGATCGCATCCACAAGCGCATCAAATGACGCATCAACGATGTTGGCGGACACACCAACCGTCGACCATGTGCGCCCCTGCGAATCGGCGCTGTCGATGATGACGCGGGTAACCGCCTCTATTCCGCCGCTTGTGATCCGCACCTTGAAATCGACCAGATCAATGTCTTCGATGATCGCCTGATAGGGGCCCAGATCCTTGCTCAATGCGCGCCCCAGCGCGTTGACGGGGCCACGGTCGCGTCCATCCGGCCCCTGGCTTTCGGACACGTTCAGCATCCGTTCATCACCGATTTTCACAACAACCACCGCTTCGGACAGGGACACCATCTTGCCGCGCTTGTTGCGGCGGCGTTCGACCGTAACGCGGTAGCGTTTCACCTCGAAGAAATTGGGCATGATTCCCAGTTCGCGCCGGGCCAGCAGCTCGAAACTGGCCTGTGCCGTGTCATAGGCATAGCCGCGCGATTCCATCTCCTTGATCCGGTCAAGGATGCGCGCCAGCCTTGGGTCACCCGGTTCCACCACGATCCCCGCGCTGGCCAGACGTTCGCGCAGGTTCGACTGTCCGGCCTGATTGGACATCGGCACGATTCGCGCGTTGCCCACCAGCGCGGGGTCGATGTGTTCATAGGTCGTGGGGTTCTTGGCGATGGCGCTGGCATGCAGACCCGCCTTGTGTGCAAAGGCGCTGGCCCCGATATAGGCGGCTTGTTTTGCGGGCACCCGGTTCAGGATGTCGTCCAGCACGCGGCTTGCAGATTTCAGCCCCTGAAGCGCGTGATGCGTCACACCGGTTTCCAGCGTGCTGGCATAGGGTTCTTTCAGCAACAGCGTCGGGATCAGGGTTGTCAGGTTGGCATTGCCGCAGCGTTCGCCCAACCCGTTCAGCGTGCCCTGAATCTGGCGGGCACCGGCGGCGACGGCGGCCAGCGAATTGGCGACCGCATGTTCTGTGTCATTGTGGGTGTGGATGCCCAGCCGGTCACCGGGGATGCCGCTGGCGATCACGGCTGTGGTGATATCAGACACCTCTTGCGGCAGGCTGCCGCCGTTGGTGTCGCACAGCACGATCCAGCGCGCGCCTGCGGCATGGGCGGCGTGAACCGCCTCTAGCGCGTAATCGGGATCGGCCTTGTAGCCGTCAAAGAAATGTTCCGCGTCAAACAGCGCCTCGCGGCCCTGCGACACGATATGCGCGATAGAGGCACTGATGTTGTCGGTGTTTTCCGCATTCGTGATGCCCAGCGCCGTGCTGACGTGGAACGAATGGCTTTTGCCGACAATGCAGACGGCTGGCGTGTTCGCATTCAAAACGGCGGCCAGCACGTCGTCGTTTTCAGCCGACCGCCCTGCCCGTTTCGTCATGCCAAATGCGGCCAGCGTCGGCGTGATCTGCCCCACCGTTTCGAAATATTCCGAGTCGGTGGGATTCGCACCCGGCCAACCGCCTTCGATGTAATCAACGCCCAGATCGGTCAGCACCTGCGTGATCCGCAGCTTTTCGGCCGTGGAAAACTGCACGCCTTGGGTCTGCTGCCCGTCGCGCAGCGTGGTATCGTATAGGTACAGGCGTTCCTTGGTCATGGCCGCGCCCCCGATCCACCAAACGTTCGCAAAAGTTTGGTCCGATCCCTATTTGCGCATGAATGAGGCATCAGTCTTCCTCCAGCCGGGCGGCGTCGAAATCGGGGCCGGCGGACCATGTGGCCTGCCCCCCGACGTCCGTGACCAGCACGCCCGCCGCCGTCAGGATGTTGCGCACGTCGTCGGCGGTATCCCAATCCTTGTCCGCACGGGCCTGTGCGCGACGGGCCAGCAGCGCGTCGATCCGGTCGGCGGTGGCCGCAGACACGGTTGCGCCCCCTTCGCCGCCGTCCAGATGCGGCAGCGCGGCCCAGTCGGGCACCAGACCCAACATGTCCAACCCGTGCGCAAAGCCCGCCAATTGCGTGGCCGTCCGACCCTTGGCCAGCACATGCAGCCGCGCGATGGCACCGGATGTGTTCAGATCGTTTGCCAGCACGCCGATGAATTCGGCATCGGGTTTCCACAGATTGTCTGCGCGCAAGGCCGCAATCACGTCCGGACCGAAATGATGCCCGGCCAGAATGCCATACCACCGGCGCAGGGTTGCATCCGCATCTTCACGCCGCTTTTCGGTCCAGTCCATCGGTTTGCCATAATGCGTGCCCAGCATCACAAGCCTGATCACAGTCCCAGCGACGCCCTGATCAAGCAGGTCGCGCACGGTAAAGAAATTACCCAGCGACTTTGACATTTTCTTGCCTTCGACCTGCAACATCTCGTTGTGCAGCCAGTAGCGCGCGAAATCGCCGTCAGGGTTGGCACAGCATGATTGCGCCACTTCGTTTTCGTGGTGCGGGAACATCAAATCGTTGCCGCCGCCGTGAATGTCGAATGTATCGCCCAGCAGCGCCTTTGACATGGCGGAACATTCGATATGCCAGCCGGGCCGCCCGTAACCCCATGGGCTGGTCCAACCGGGCTGGCCGTCGGATGACGGCTTCCACAGCACAAAATCCATTGCGTTGCGCTTGTATGGCGCAACCTCGATTCGCGCGCCCGCGATCATGTCGTCCAGCGACCGACCCGACAGCGCGCCGTAGTCGGCAAAGCTTTCAACCGCGAACAGCACGTGCCCTTCGGCGGCATAGGCATGGCCGCCCGCGATCAGCGTTTCGATCATGGCAATCATCTGGGGGATACAGCCGGTCGCACGGGGTTCGTGGGTCGGCCGCAGCGCGCCCAGCGCATCCATGTCGTCGTGATACCACCGGATCGTTTCGGCGGTGATATCACCGATCGCGCGTCCGGTTTGTGCGGCGCGGTCGTTGATCTTGTCGTCCACGTCGGTGAAATTGCGCACGTATGTCACTGCATCAGTGCCGTAGACCTGTCGCAGCAGGCGATAAAGCACGTCGAACATGATGACCGGGCGCGCGTTGCCCAGATGCGCGCGGTCGTAAACCGTCGGCCCACACAGATACATCCCGACGTGATCGGGCTTGAGCGGCTGGAAATCTTCTTTCCGGCGGGTCTTGGAATTATGCAGTCGGATCGTGGTCATCGGGCCCTCGCGGCAGACAATGCGCGGCGGCAGACCTAGCGAGTTCAGTTCAAGGATGAAACGTGAAAAAGCAGCCTGCCGAGCGGATCAGCAGGAAATAATGCAGCAAATGAGAATGCAACGCTTGTTCATTCCCAAGCCCTAGCAGTGTTGAACGATCTTGCCAAGGGATTTGGGTTGTCACAGATTAGCGGGCATGAGCCGCGAGACCGTCAATGCGCTGTGCGCCAGCTTTGCCGCCGCGACCCACGATGACGCGTTGGGTCCGGGCCATGACAGCTGGAAGATCGGCGGCAAGCTGTTCGCCAGCATGGGGCCCGACAGCACCAGCGTATCGGTCAAGACCGACAGTATCGACACGGCACTGATGCTGATCGACGCAGGCGCCGCAACACGGGCACGCTATTTCCATCGGTCATGGGTCGCGGTCCCGGTGACGGCCGATCCTGCCGAACTGGTCCACCGCCTGAACGTGTCCTATGACATCGTGCGCGCGGGCCTGACCCGCGCGGTGCGCGACAGCCTGCCCCAACCACTGACGGCTTGACACCGGCGCTATGGCCCTTTCGTGTGGGGTCATGAAGCTTTCAAACCGTATATCGAATATCACGACCGGTGGCGACGACGGCTGGTCTGTCTTTTATCGTGCCCGCGCCCTGCGCGATGCGGGCCAACCGGTCATCGAACTGACGATGGGCGAACACGACATCGGAACCCACCGCAGCATCCTGGACGCGATGCACCGGTCGGGGGTGGCGGGAAATACTGGCTACAGCCTTGTGCCCGGTGCCATGTCCCTGCGCGCGGCTGTGGCAGACCGCATCCAGACCCGCACAGGTGTGGCGACCACGGCGCGCAATGTCATTATCGTGCCGGGCGGTCAGGCCGCTTTGTTCGCCGCACATCATGCGGTCTGCGATCCGGGCGATGTGGCGCTGTATATCGATCCCTATTATGCCACCTACCCCGGCACGATCAGGGCTGTCGGTGCCATCGACCGCCCCGTACGCGTCAGGGCCGAAGACGGGTTTCACCCGCAGCGCGCCAATCTGGAAGCGGCGGCAACGCCCGATGTGCGGTCGTTGTTGATTAATTCGCCCAACAATCCGACGGGCGCGGTTTACGGACGCGACACGCTGGACGAGATCGCAGACGTCTGCCGCGACCGTGATCTGTGGCTGATTTCGGACGAGGTTTACGACACACAGGTCTGGGACGGCGCCCACATCAGCCCGCGCAGCCTGCCCGACATGCAGGACAGGACGCTGGTGGTGGGGTCGATGTCGAAAAGCCACGCCATGACCGGCAGCCGCGTCGGCTGGGTCTGCGGACCAGAAGATGCGATAGCGGCCATCGGCCATCTGGCAACCCACAACACCTATGGCGTCGCACCGTTCCTGCAGGATGCCGCCCTGTTCGCGCTGGCCCAAGGCACCGCGTTCGAAGAAATGGTCGCCGCGCCATTCCAGCGGCGGCGCAAGATTGTGCTGGATGCCCTGTCCAGTCAGAATGCCGTGACTGCCGCGCCCGTCATGGGTGCGATGTATGCGATGCTGGACGTGCGTGCGACAGGTCTGAGCGGCAAGGATTTCGCCAACGGACTGCTGGATGCCGAAGGAATCGGCGTGATGCCGGGCGAAAGCTTTGGCGCTGGTGGCGCAGGTCATATCCGTGTGGCCATGACGGTGGATGACGACCGGTTTGCCACGGCTCTGACCCGGATCGTCAGCTATGCCGGGTCATTGATCGACGGCTGAAGAAACGAAAAACGGGCACCCCGCCGGGATGCCCGCCAAATCGGTCATAGGGTCGCCGGATCAGAAATTGAACGACACCCGCACCGATGCGGTCGACGCATCGACGTCGCCCAGCGTTTCGTAATCGTCGAACTGGTGTTCCAGGTATTCAACCGACAGATCGACACGCTCGCTTGCGGCATAGGTCGCGCCAAGGCCGAAAAAGCTGCCGGTGTCGCGCAAGTCGTCGGCGGCTGTGTCGATGCTCAGGCTTGCGATCCCGGCGGTGACATAGGGCATGAACGCACCGGCGTCGTAACCGGCAACACCTTTCAGGCGGGCGACAGTGCCGTCATCGGGCAAGGTGTCGATGTCCAGACGTGTCACATCGACCTCTGCGCCCAGAACATAAGACCCCAGATCATAACGGTAGCCTGCATGCAGGCCTAGGCCGTCCGCATCAACGCTATTGCCCGCGATATCAACGTCACCGGTGGCGATGTGCAGACCGCCGTAAAAACCGGTCCAGTCGGACGCGACGATCGGTGCCAGTGCCACGGGCGCAGGTGCGGGTTCCATCGTTGGTTCGGCCATACCGCCGGCAGACGCGGCGCCAGACAGGCCAATCATCATAACAGCGGTCGAGATTACGTATTTCATTACAGCAGGTCCTTTTGAGCACATTTGCCTGTTTAACGCGCAAGACATAGGTTCGGGTCCGTCCAAAAGATAGATAATGCCCCCTGCCATCGCGTCATATGATCGTGAAAGCGCGGATACTTGCCGATGGCCCGTCAGGATGCGCGATCCGGTGTCGATACCGTGCCACCCGACACCGCCGCACGCACGCCGGTGGTGCCCGCGCAGGACGTCGGCAAGCCGCGTGCGACCCGCACCGCCAAATAGGCAAAGGCCTGCGCTTCCAGCATATCGCCGTTGAGGCCCGCGTCTTCGACCGGGCGGACCCGTGCGCCGGTGGCTGCGTCGATCATCTGCATCATCGTCGGATTGTGACGCCCCCCACCGCAGACCCAGATCGTGGCGGGGGGGCTGGGACAATGCTGCAACCCTTCGGCCACGCTTAGCGCTGTGGCGGCCGTCAATGTTGCGGCTGCGTCCGCATCGGCCAGCGGGCGCACCGCCTGCGCCAGTCCGGCAAAGGTATCCCGGTCCAGTGATTTCGGCGGTATCTTGAAGAAATAGGGATGTTCCAGAAACGCACCGACAATGGCGTCGTCAATCTGTCCACGGGCAGCCAACGTCCCGCCTTCGTCACGCGTGCGTCCGGTGCGGGTCATCATCGCATCATCCAGCAGCGCATTCGCGGGTCCGGTGTCAAAGGCCAGCAATGCGCCATCATCCTCTGGCCGGGTCCGTGTCGGGTCGATCCATGTCAGGTTGCCCACCCCGCCCAGATTGAGAAACGCCAACGGCGCGGTCGCATTCATCCATTTGGCCAGCGCAAAATGATAAAACGGCGCAAGCGGCGCGCCCTGCCCACCCAGCCGGACATCGGCGGTGCGAAAATCCCAGACGACTGGCACGCCCAGCGCATCGGCAAGGGCGGCCCCATCCCCCAACTGATGCGTGCCGCGACCGCCGGGATCATGCGCCAGCGTCTGTCCGTGGAATCCGATCAGGTCGATTTCGTCGAACCCCGACAGCAACACGTCGTGTCCTTTGGCCACGACATGTGCTGCGGCATCCAGATCATCGCCCGGCCAGCGGCCCAGCGCCGCCTTGAGAACGGCGCGTTCGCGCGATGAATATTCGCGGTAGTCACAATCGCCAAAGGACGTGATCGTCACGCCGTCGGTGACCAGCACCGCGGCGTCGATCCCGTCCAGCGATGTCCCAGACATGGCCCCCAGTGCGCGCACCGGTCCTTTGATCTTCATGGTCTTTCCCTTGGCCAAGCTCGCCGCTATTGATGCCAATTCATGGCCAAGGGAACAAGATATGACCTACCACCCCAAATCGGATTTCATCGCGGTGATGATGGAACGCGGCTTTTTGGCCGATTGCACCGATTATCAGGGCCTTGACGATGCACTGAGCAACGGGGTCGTGCCCGCCTATATCGGTTATGACGCGACGGCCGCATCCCTGCATGTCGGCCATCTGATGAACATCATGGTGCTGCGCTGGCTGCAAAAGACCGGGCACAAGCCGATCACCCTGATGGGCGGCGGCACGACAAAGGTGGGCGATCCATCGTTCCGCAGCGATGAACGGCCCCTGCTGGGACCGGAACAGATTCAGGCCAATATCGACGGTATGGGACAGGTGTTCGCCAAATACCTGTCTTATGGCGATCGGGCGACCGACGCGATTATGCTGAACAATGCCGAATGGCTGGACCAGCTGAACTATCTGGAATTTCTGCGCGACATCGGACGGCATTTCAGCGTCAACCGGATGCTGGCATTTGAATCGGTAAAATCCCGGCTGGACCGCGAACAATCGCTGTCGTTTCTGGAATTCAACTACATGATTTTGCAGGCCTACGACTTTCTGGAACTGAACCGCCGCTATGGCTGTTTGTTGCAGATGGGCGGATCGGACCAGTGGGGCAACATCATCAACGGGATCGACCTGACCCGCCGCGTGGCGGATACGGAAATCTTTGGCCTGACCACCCCGCTGCTGACCACCAGCGACGGGCGCAAGATGGGCAAAAGCCAGGGGGGCGCGATCTGGCTGAACGGCGACATGCTGGCGCCTTACGGCTTTTGGCAATTCTGGCGCAACACCACGGATGCGGACACGGCCAAGTTCCTTAAGATCTTTACCGAACTGCCCGTGGACGAATGCGACCGTCTGGGTGCGTTGCAGGGGTCGGACATCAACCAGGCCAAGATCATCCTTGCCAATGAGGTCACGGCCCTGCTGCACGGTCGCGCTGCGGCAGAAGCGGCAGAAGCCACCGCGCGCGAGGTGTTTGAACAAGGCGGCGTCGGTGACGATCTGCCGACCCTTGATCTGACGGCGGCAGAACTGGGCGACGGCATGTCCATCGTGCAACTGATCGTGCGCAGCGGTCTGGCCGGGTCCGGCAAGGAAGCCAAGCGTCTGATCACCGAAAGCGGCGCACGCCTGAACGACGCCCCCCTGACCGACGCGGGCCTGATGATCACAGCCGACGCACTGGCCACGCCAATCAAGCTGAGCGCAGGCAAAAAGCGTCACGCGCTGGTGCGCTTGCGCTAGACCAGCGACCAAAGCGCCAGCAGCGGCAGGCACACAAGCACGGCCATCAGCGCGGCCCCTAGAACGGTGGGCCGCGCGGGCCGTGCAACGACTGATAGAACGGGTTTTTGCATATCCCCCCCTTGTTGGATGCAGCCATTAAGCGGCCATTAGGTTTCAAAGGTCCTAATGCCCGCGATGAACATCGCCGCGCCGCCCCTTGCCCTGATGCAATCACCGCAGATGATGCGCACCCTGCGCGCGCTGGGGCGCGATGCGCGCATCGTTCCGCTGGATGACGCGGGGCAGGTCGCCGTGATCCAACGGCGCGTTGGTCCTGTCAGCGTACGGTTTGCGTCGCGCGGCCCGGTGTTTGACCCGCACACCAGCACAGGCCAACGTATCGCAGCCCTGAAAGCGCTAAGGCTGCATGTGCTGAACGCCAATGGCGGAACCGAACCGATGTGCCATGCCGCAGGTTTTCGGCAGGTCATGACACCGGCGACGGTCGCCATCCTGCCGCTGTGTTCCGACCGCGATGCGCAACTGGTTCAGACGCGGGGCAAGTGGCGCAATGCAGCACGGCAGGCACAACGGTCGGGGCTGGTGATCCGGCAAGCCGCGCTGCGCGCAGACAGCCACAACTGGTTATTCGACGTCGACCGCGCGATGGCGCGCGCACGGGGCTACCGCAATTTGCCAGCGGCGGTGGTGACAGCCTATGCCACCAGCAATCCCGGCTTGGCGCAGTTGTTCACCGCCCACATCGGGGCGGTCCCGGTCGCCGCGATGCTGATGCTGCTGCACGGGACCACGGCCACCTATCAGATCGGCTGGTCGGACACCGCCGGGCGGCGACACAGCGCGCATCACGCCTTGCTGTTGCATGCCGCTGACGCGCTGCGCGCCTGCGGCGTGCTGCAACTGGATCTGGGCACGCTGGATACGATCAACAGCCCCGGTCTGGCCAGATTCAAACTGGGGTGTGGCGCGCAGGCGCTGCGTTTGGGCGGCACATGGATCAGGCTGCCGTTTCACTGACCATGCGGCACGGCTGGCGGAAACATCTCATTTATGACATTTCAAACCGACCGGATGGCGCACACCATCCCTGACAAAACGGAGCCGGACCATGACCGCATATGTCGTCTATGACGTGTTTACCGATACGCCCTTTGGCGGCAATCAGCTGGCCGTATTCCCCGACGGCGAAGCGATCAAGGACCACGAGCTGCAAACCCTTGCGTCCGAATTCAATTTTTCCGAGGTGGTATTCGTCTATCCACCCGACGATCTGCGGCATACGGCAAAGCTGCGGATCTTTACCCCGACAATGGAAATTCCCTTTGCCGGGCATCCCATCATCGGCACCGCTGTCGCGTTGTGCAAATTGGGCTTTCCGCCCGACATGACACTGGAAACCGGCGCAGGTCCGATCCCGTGCGAGGTGACGGGCAACAGCGCAGCCTTTGTTACCACCGTGCCGTTGAACCGGACTGCCACACCCGCGCCCGATCTGGTGGCGCGGGCGCTGGGCATCACGGCGGATGGCATCGACACGACCGTTCACGTCCCCCTGCAGGCGGGTGTGGGTCTGGCGTTTACCATCGTGCAACTGGCCGACCGCGCTACGCTTAGCCGTTGTCAGCCGGACATCGCCGCAATGCGACAGGCGCGCGACCTGTATCCTGCCGGTCTTGATTTCGCCACGCTGGCCTATGTCCGGGACGGATCAACGGTGCATGCGCGCATGTTTGCGCCACTGGACAACATCCCCGAAGACCCCGCCACCGGCAGCGCCGCCGCGGCACTCGCAGCGCTGCTGCGCGACGTCACCGGCACCGATCAGGATCTGACGATCCATCAGGGCGACGATATGGGGCGCCCGTCGGTCATACGCGCGCAGTCCGATGCAAATGGTGTGCGCATCGCAGGTCAGGCCTGTCACATCATGGAGGGACGCGTTGTCTACTGAAACACCGACGCTGGTGCCATTGTGCGGCTACGATATCCGGGCCGACGGCAGCGCACGACCCTGTGCCGATCTTGGCGTGGCGCCCCCCGACGGGGTGTCCTATCGCTGGCTACATCTGGATCTGTCGGACAGGGCATTGGCTGACTGGTCCACCCAGCACCTGCCCCCGCTGGCCCGGCGCACCTTGCTGGCGGACAAGACGCGACCGCGCATGGATCAGGGTGAAAACGGGCTATCGGTCACGCTGCGCGGTGTGAACCTGAACGAAGACGAAGAAGACGCCGACATGGTGTCGCTTCGGATCTGGATTAGCGACCGTCTGATCGTCACCGTGCGCCGTCAGCGCGTTTTTGCAGTGGACGCCTTGCGCGCGCGTATCGAACAGGGTGACGCCCCGCACAGCCCCGATCACATGCTGGCCCGCCTGACCGAAGGTCTGGTCGCGCGCGTCGAACAGATCGCATTCGACCGCGAGGATCTGGCCGACGACATGGAGGATTCCGTCTACGAGGAAAACCGCCAGCCGCTGACCGATCTGGCCCCCCTGCGGCGCGAGATCATCAAGCTGCGCCGCCACGTGTCACCGCTGGCCGATACCCTGCAACAACTGGCGCTGTCGGACACTGGCCTGATCGCGGACGATCTGCGCGCACGCATGCGCGATACCGCCAGCCGCTGCCGTTGGGCGCTGGAAGAGCTGTCAGAGGTTCATGACCGGCTGGACGCGATGGCCGATCATCTGGACGCGGTCGCCGCCACCCGGCTGGAACGCAATGGCTACCGGCTGTCGATCGTGGCAGCGATTTTCCTGCCGCTGGGATTTCTGACCGGGCTGTTCGGGGTCAACGTCGGTGGGATGCCGGGGATCGACCACGACAACGCCTTTGCAATCTTGTGCATCGGCATGGTCGCGGTCGGCGCGGTATCCGCACTGATCATGCGCTGGCTGCGCTGGTTCTAGTTGAACAGCTTTGGCGCGCCCATCCGGTCGTGGATATCGTTCACCGTTTCGGTTTCCAGTTCCAGATGGTCCGCCAGATCGCGCAGGAATTCCGCTTCTTTCATGTGGTCCAGATCGATGGCCGCCAGTGCCATTGCGTAGACCTGTGCCTCTGCGCCCTGCGGCACCATCGCGGCCAGATCAGCCACCGGAATATCGCGGGTCATCGCCTGTTCGACAAAGGCGCGTTCTTCGGGCGTCGCATCGTCCAGATGGTCCATGATGCGGCCTTGTTCATCCGCATCCATCGTGCCGTCCGCTTTTGCAGCCTGCACCATTGCCAGCAGCATGATCGCGGCCAGACCTTCTTCGGCGGGGCTGGGATCGACGGCGGGTTCTGGCGTGTCTTCAAACTGGGAATTCAGCGTGCGACCAAAACCGCCGCCGCTGCTGCCCCCCGCAGCCGTGCCAGCCAGACCGCCCAGCAATCCGCCCAGTCCGCCTGCTCCGGCCAAACCGCCCAGACCGCCACCACGGACGCTGCCGGACCCGGTCAGGTTGCCCAAGATGTCCGCCAGCCCACCAGAGCTGCCAGCCTGACGCGTCCCGCGTGTCTTGGTCCCCTGCAGGCTGTCCAACAGGCCGCCCAGACCGCCACCCGATGCACCGGTTTTCCCTTTTTGACCTGACAGCAGATCGTCCAGCATCGTTCCGGATTTGCCCTTGCGCGCGCTGCGTGCCATGGACGACGCGCCCTTGGCGACAGCGACGCCGATCGCCACGCGGGCCAGTGTTTTCATCAGGCTCATGACTTATCCCCCTTTTTGGTTCAGCAGTTGGACTGCAGGCTGGCACATTCGATGACCGCATGCCAATTGCAAAGGTAATGCAGCAATGGTTCGTCGGCAAAAAATTGTCTACAACCGCACGCACCATGTCGAGGGGAAGGCCGATGCACCAGACGATACACGCCCGCGCCGCCGCCGCTGGCCTGCGGATGACAGGTCCACGGCGCATCATCGCGCAGGTGCTGGACGCATCCAGCGATCATCCCGACGTCGAGGAATTGCACCGCCGCGCCACAACTGTAGATGGCCGCATTTCACTGGCGACCGTCTATCGCACCGTCAAGCTGTTCGAAACCGAAGGCATTTTGGAAAAACACGATTTCGGTGACGGCCGCGCACGGTATGAACATGCGGATGGCGCGCACCACGACCATCTGATCGACATGACGACCGGCAAGGTCATCGAATTTGTCGATCCCGAGATTGAGGCTTTGCAGGACAAGATCGCCAAACGGCTGGGCTATCGTTTGCAGGGGCACAGGCTGGAACTTTATGGTGTGCCGATCAATGACAAGACATCTTAACCGCGTCGCAGGGGTGGCAACCGGCGACGGGCGGGCGTAATCAGGGGCAGACACCAACGGAGTCCCCCATGAACAATCTACGCGGTGGCATCCTGATGGTGCTGGCGATGCTTGGCTTTGCCATCGAAGATATGTTCATCAAGCTGCTGGCCGGTTCGCTGTCAGTCGGTGCGATCCTTATCTTTCTGGGTCTGGGCGGTGCGTTGATGTTCGGCGCACTCAGCCTGCGGCGCGGCGACAGGCTGCTGTCGGGCGATCTGCTGCATCCCATGGTCCTGCTGCGTAACGCCTGCGAGGTGCTGGGCACCGCCGGTTTTGTCACGGCCATCGCATTGACCCCGATTTCATCCGCCAGTGCGATCCTGCAGGCAATTCCGCTGTTCGTGACGGCGGGTGCTGCATTGTTTCTGGGCGAAACCGTGGGCTGGCGCCGTTGGGTCGCCATTCTGGTGGGGTTCAGCGGCGTTTTGTTGATTATCCGCCCCGGCATGGACGATTTCCAGCCCGCGTCACTGTTCGCATTGCAGGCGGCGGTGTTTCTGGCCGGGCGCGATCTGGCAACGCGCGGCGTGCCGGCCACTGTCAGCAGCATGCAATTGTCGACATATGCCTTTGCCGTGATTGTGCCCACGGGCATGATCGTGCTGGCCCTGACCGACCAGACGCTGTCGGTGCCGCATGGGTCAGCCATTGCGCTGGTTGCCCTGACCGTCATCACGGGGGTCATCGCCTATTATACCATTGTCGCCGCGACCCGGATCGGGGACGTGTCCTATGTATCGCCGTTCCGGTATTCGCGGCTGATCTTTGCGCTGGTCATCGGCACGTTGGTGTTCGGTGAACGGCCTGATATCTGGGTTCTGACCGGGTCGGCCATCGTGGTGGGTTCTGGGCTTTACACCCTGCTGAGAGAAGCGCAAAGGCGTCGCACTTTCCTTCGGCAACCGCCATTGGTATGACGCCGGTAACGCTAACATCACCAGCAGGAGCCATCATGAGCAGCATCATCGACATCCACGCCCGCGAAATCCTTGACAGCCGGGGCAACCCCACCATCGAGGTCGATGTCACCCTTGAAGATGGCACCATGGGCCGGGCCGCCGTCCCGTCGGGCGCGTCGACAGGCATCCACGAAGCCCACGAACGCCGGGACGGCGACAAAAGCCGCTACATGGGCAAGGGCGTACTGGAAGCCGTCGCTGCCGTGAACGGCGAAATCGCGGACGAGCTGCTGGATTTCGACGCGACAGATCAGGTCGGCATCGATATGACGATGATCGAACTGGACGGCACCGATAACAAGAGCCGTCTGGGTGCAAACGCCATTCTGGGCGTGTCCCTCGCCGTGGCCAAGGCCGCAGCCGATTTCACCACGCAACCGCTGTTTCGCTATATCGGTGGCACGTCCGCGCGCACCCTGCCCGTCCCGATGATGAACATCATCAACGGCGGCGAACACGCCGACAACCCGATCGACATTCAGGAATTCATGATCATGCCGGTCGCCGCGGACAACATCCGCGAAGCCGTGCGCATGGGTGCCGAAGTATTCCACACGCTGAAAAAAGAACTGTCCGCTGCAGGCCACAACACCGGGATCGGTGACGAAGGCGGTTTTGCACCTGGCCTGTCATCCACCCGCGAAGCATTGGATTTCATTCTGAAATCCATTGAAAAGGCGGGCTTCAAGCCGGGCGAGGAAATCTTTCTCGCGCTCGATTGTGCGTCCACCGAATATTACCGCGATGGCAAGTATGAGATGAAGGGCGAAGGCAAATCGCTGACATCCGTACAGAACGTCGATTATCTGGAACAGCTTGTCGGTGACTATCCGATCATCAGCATCGAAGACGGCATGTCCGAAGACGACTGGGACGGCTGGAAAGCCCTGACAGACCGGATCGGCGACCGCATCCAGCTGGTCGGTGACGACCTGTTCGTGACCAACCCCAAACGTCTGGCAGAAGGCATCGCAAGGGGCAGCGCCAATTCCATGCTGGTCAAGGTCAACCAGATCGGCACGCTGACCGAAACGCTGCAAGCCGTGGATATGGCGCATCGCGCGCGATTCACCAACGTCATGTCGCATCGGTCGGGCGAAACAGAAGACGCGACCATTGCCGACCTTGCCGTCGCCACCAACTGCGGCCAGATCAAGACCGGATCGCTATCGCGGTCGGACCGTCTGGCAAAATATAACCAGTTGATCCGGATCGAAGAGATTCTGGGGGATACAGCGATCTACGCCGGGCGCTCGATCCTGAAAACCTGATCGGTAAAAGGCCCAAAGCATGTGCTTTGGGCCTTTGCCAACCCACAATGACGACCGCGCGGTCGGGGCCGTTTTGCCGACATCATGATCAGCGCGTCGTCCCTCCTCATCCAGTAAACGTTGCTGTTTTCGACATCTCTGGGACAACTCCGGTCGGCGGCAGGCATCCCCCCATTGTTCATTTCCACATGCAAAACGAACGCCACCGTTCCAATCAGGCCAGGGCCGATTGCAGCGGTCAGTTTTTTCATCAGCGTCGGATCGTCTGTTCTGCCCGGTGATGCGGGCGGCCGATGACAGACACGCCCAGGTTCCAAACGGAACTGATTTTTCAGTCTGTTTTTGTCGGTGGCTATGATACGCCAAAGAAAGCACGCTTGGACAGCATCCACGGCGCTGCGGCAAAAATCACCGGAAATCAACGCGCAAGGTTTACTGTGTTGACGCAAAGTCAGTTGCCGCGGCGCTTTACGTAGGGTTATCCTGCGCATTAAACATGCACCCAGAGGGCGAGTGCCGTCAGAATGTATCAATGCAAACGAAAGAGAGCAGGCAATGGAAGGATCGCCAGAGCGACTGATGCATATGAGCACGGCGCAACTGATCAGCTATCTTGACCTGTCACCACACCGCGAAGGCGGTTGGTTCCGTGAAACGTGGTCCCACGGCGGCGGCGAGCGTGCCAATATCACAGCGATCTATTTTCTGCTGGCGGCGGGCGAAAAAAGCCATTGGCACCGTGTCGATACGCCGGAAGTCTGGCTGTTTCACGCCGGATCGCCGCTGATCCTGTCCCGATCCACCACCGATGCAGGCCCGGCAGAGGATATGGTCATGGGACCGGACCTAGCATCGGGCCATATTCCACAGGTGGCGCTGGCGCCCTATGAATGGCAATCGGCCCGCAGCACCGGCAACTGGACGCTTTGCACCTGCATCTGCGCGCCCGGCTTTCAATACGATGGCTTCGAGCTTGCGCCACCACATTTCGACATTCCGCGTCTGTGAAAATTCACCCGGCGGTGCGTCAGTCTTCTGTGACGTGAATCGCGAATTGTTCCAGCCCTGCATCCTGCGGCGGGATCGCGCGATATCCTTCGCGCACGCCTGCATCGGTCAATTCGCGGGCCACGGTCAACAGCGTGTTGGGGTCGTGATCGTCGCACAGGTCGATCATCTGTCGGATCTCTTCGGCGGCGACGGGGCGGGCGCTGTCCAGATCGGGGGCGCCGTAGATTGTCACGAAATGCGACGCCAATGCATCGGTCAGGGCGTCGATTTCAGACCCCTGAATTGATGTGACGGCGACAAAACTGGTCCGGCCAAAGGTTTCCAACCCGAACCAGCCGTTTGAAAATGCCTGACGGGCCTTGCCGACCAGATCGCCCTCGCTCCAGTTCGAAAACTCGAACCCGCCGGAAATGCACCATTCGCCCGTGCGGGCGGGATTATGGAAAACGCGCGTATCGCTGTCGTCGAAATGGATGGCACGGGCCAGTTTCATGGGGTGTCCTTTCTGAGTGCCGTCAGTGGCACAAGCGCTGTCGTGTCCGCCTCTTTCAGCAAGGCGCCAAAGTTTTCGTCCATGCCGACAAATGTGCCGCTACGCCCCGCAAAGGTGACGGGCTCGTTCATCCCATGTGCCAACCCTGTCCAATCGCGGTGCAGGTCGACCACGCCGTGATGATCCCATGTGTCGAGCCATGACAGGCTATGCCGCACCCAGGCTTCCAGCAGATCGGGGGCCGCTACATCGGCGCAGCCTTCGGCGTACAGCGCTGTTTCGTCCGGCGTGTCGCCGCCTTCGCCGTCGCGCGGCCATAACGCCACCCGCAGGCCGATCACCAGCCAGTCGGGCACACCGTCACCGGATGGCGCGTGCATGCTCAACCCGCCGCAGCGCCCGCCATTGACCCAGATCGTGCCGTTCCATCCCAGATGGATCGCAAGAACAGGCGGCCCAATGACGCCCAGCGCGTTTTGAAACCCGACAGCACACAAGGGCAGCATGATCGCAGCGCGGTCGATCGGCATTTCCGGGGCAAACAGGATCGCTGCGCGCAACTGATCCGCAGCCAGATCATAGGTCACAAGCCCCGGATCATCGCCTGCCCGCCCGGCGGCGACCGCCGCCGTGACTGGATCGTGGCCAGTGCAGTCCAGCCCACGAAACAGCGGCGGAAAGTCAGGCATCAGGCGCGGCCATCTGCAATCAGCGCACGCGCCACGTCACGGAATGCACCGGCCTGCGGGGATTCGGGATCGGACACTACGATGGGCGCGCCCCCGTCAGACGCCTTGCGGATCGACATATGCAGCGGCACCTCTGCCAAGAGCGGCACACCCAGTTTCGCAGCCTCTGCCTTGACCCCGCCGTGGCCAAAGACGTGTTCTTCGTGGCCACAGTTGGAACAGATGTGCGTCGACATGTTTTCGATCATCCCGATGATCGGCACATTCAACTGGTTGAACATGTCGATCCCCTTGCGGGCATCCAGCAACGCGATGTCCTGCGGGGTGCTGACGATGATCGCGCCGTCAACCTGCGCCTTTTGCGCCAGCGTCATCTGCACGTCGCCGGTGCCGGGCGGCAGGTCCACCAGCAGCACATCCAGCGCGCCCCATTGCACCTGATTCATCATCTGCTGCAGTGCGCCCATCAGCATCGGGCCACGCCAGACGACCGCCTGATCTTCGTTCGTCATCAAGCCAATGGACATCATCGTCACGCCGAAATTCCGCAGCGGCAGGATCGTCTTGCCATCGGGGCTGGCCGGACGGCCCGACACGCCCAACATCCGCGGCTGGCTGGGACCATAGACATCGGCATCCAGCAGACCGACGCGCCGCCCTTCGGCCGCCAGCGCACAGGCAAGGTTTGCGGTCACGGTGGATTTGCCCACCCCACCCTTGCCCGACGCAATGGCGATGATGCGGTCGATACCGGGGATCTTTTGCGGGCCTTTGGGTTCGGACCGCTGCGATTTCAGATCCGGCGGGGCAGCAGGGCTGGAATGGGCGGTCAGCACGACGCTGACTGTATCGACACCATCGAGCGCCTTTATTCCCGTTTCGGCCTGCGTCTTGACGGATTCGAACTCCGCCGCGCGGCTGGCTGCGATTTCAAGCACGAAACGCACGGTGCCGCCGTCCACGGTCAGCGCCTTGACCGCGCCGGATGCATTCAGCGGACCGCCGGTAACGGGGTCGGTGATCCCGCCCAGAACGCGCAGGACATCATCGCGGGTCGCGGTCATTGCTGGCCTTCGATCTTTCCGGTGACGACATGTTCCACGTCCAGCCCGTCGATGGTCAGCACGACCTTTGCGTCAAAGGTCTTGCCAGCGGTATCGGCGCCGCGCATCGCCTCTTCGATGGCCTGCTGGCTGGTCACGCCGACCTGCTTGAGGAACTTACGCATCGACATATTGAAATTATCGTCACTCATCGTCTTCTCCTAGTGGTCCTTGCGTTTCGAAAAATAGTCGTCGCTGGTGCGCGGCTTGGGCCTGTCGCCACCCGACAGCGGGTTGCCTTCGCTGTGATATTGCGCGTTGACCCGGCAATCGTCGCACATCTGGATCATCCGCAGCGCGTCAGGGTTCGGGAACATGGCGTGCCCCGCCAGTTTGGCCGTGACCGCCTCGATCGTGGATTTGACGCCGAACAGGCTGCCGCAGGAGACGCAGGCAAAGGGTTCTTCTTCGTTCACAACGGTCTGTGTCAGCGCGGCTTCTGTCAGGTCAAGCTGTGGTTTCAGGGTGATCGCGTCCTCGGGGCAGACACCCGCGCATAACCCGCATTGCAGGCAGGCGTCTTCCTGGAACCGCAGTTGCGGGCGGTCGGCATTGTCGCCCAATGCGCCCGATGGGCACAGCGACACGCAGGCCAGACAAAGCGTGCAGGCGTCGGTATCCACCAGCACGGCCCCATACGGCGCGCCTGCGGGCAGCGGGATCACATCGACGTCGGGGTTCAGCGTCCGGGCGGCCAAACGTGCGACCTGACGACGGCGGCCCATCTGCAACGCTGGCGTCGCCACAACCGGACCGGGCACAGTGTCAAACAGGGCATCCGACAGCGCATCGGGATCAGCCAGATCCAGCAAACGCACCGCATCGCGGCCCGCAATGGCATTGGCCAGCGCGGTTTCGGCAATCGGTGCGGGCCGTTCGGTTTTGGGCGACAGCAGGATCGCCACATCCGCAAAGCCCGCGCCAAGGGCGGCCAACGATTCTGCATGGCCGAATGCCGCCAGTGCCGCGACCTGCAACGGGATCACATCCGCAGGCAGACCGCGCCCGAACCGTGCGGCCAGACCAATCATCTGGGTGCCGTGGTCCGCGTCATGGACCAGCAGGCGTGGTGCGGTGCCGCCCGCCTTGCGGTATGTGGACGCCAGTGTGTTCAGCCGCCGGAACGTGTCGTCGGGTGCGGGTGCATCGAAACTGATCGCCCCCGACGGGCAGACCGCCGAACAGGCGCCGCAGCCCGCACAGATCGCGGGATCGACGGTCACATGATCGCCGTCCGGCGTGATTGCCCCCGTGGGACACAGATCCAGACAATTGGTGCAGGCGACCTGTTCGGCCCGGCTATGGGCGCACAGCGATGGTTCCATCCGCACGTAGAACGGTTTTTCGAATGTGCCGACCATCTGCGACGCAGCCAGCACCACCGATGCGACGGCTGGCTGGCTGCCGGGATCGGCGCGCAGATAGCCGTCACGTTTGGTATCGGCGGCGAAAAGGGCCCCCTCGCCGCGCAAATCAAGAATGATATCGCAGCCGGACCGCGCCCCGTCCTGCGCTGCCGTCATCGCAACAGGCCCACGTCCGCCCGGGATCGTCTGACGCAGGTTGTCGAACCGCGTCTCGAACCGTCCCAGCGATCCGGTGGCCTGCGTTAATGTCCCGGTAACCGTGTCGTATCCGGTATGCAGATCGACGTCCCAGCCGTCGGGCATCAGCAGGGTCACACCAAGGATCGGCGCAAGGTCTGCCGCGACACGGACCGCCACCTCTGACGTGCCAAGGATCAGGCAGGTGCCTGCGCTTTCCACATCAAATGTCCGGGTGGCCGGCGGCGTCTGCACCCCCTCTGCAAGCAACGCTGCCTGTTTGGCCGGGGCCGCGTCGTCAGCGGTCCATCCGGCCCGGTCACGCAGGTCCACGAACATCGGCTCAGACGCACCAATATCGGCGGCCAGTTCGCGAAAGCGCGGCGCTTCCTGCTGGCAGGCAATCACCAGATCGCCACCCGCCATCGCACGCTCTGCGATGTCGATCTGGGTGTCGCACAGGCTGGTGTGACAGGCTGAACACGACACCCCCGCCGCGGCATCCAACAGCGTGCCGTCAACACGCTGGCTGCCAAGGCAGTCACAGATCAAAACGGTCTTCGTCATGCATCATCCCCCGTCGAAGTTGCACCTGATACCAGTGAAACGCGGTCAGGGTAAACACCCACGGCGGGATCACAATTACGTGCATCAGGTCGGTATACCACTGCATATTTTCCGGAAATCTTGCACCAGTGCAAAGCAGAGTTATGACTTGCAAAATCAGGCTTTCGACTGCCAAGATAGCAACAGCCAAAAAACCGGGACAGCCATGAAAGATACCAGCGCCCTGCGCCTGACGACCCCTGACCAGCAAACGCTGCCGGTCGGCGTCGTGGTGCGTCGTGCGCCGGGCGTCACACGTTGGGCGAAATGGTCGTGGGTCGCAACCGACGTGCTGCCCGGTGCCGGGCCCGCCGATTGGATGGAACTGCGGGCAGCGCATGATGTGACCTATTTCCACGCAGCCACGCTGGACATGGATTTGCATGTCGCCGATACCGAAGCTTATGTGCATGAACTGCAGACGCGGGTGCCGTCGGTCTATATTATCATGCGCGACAATCCGCAGCGTCCGGATGCACCGTTGACGGTCGTATCCGTCACCGCGTCACCGTTCGAAGCGCAGGATTACGCCGACAACGGCGAAGATATCGTTGAAAAGGTCGCGATGCCCGCCGCCCTGCGCACGTGGGTCGAAACCTTTGTCGCGCGGCACCATGTCGACACGCCCTTTGTGAAACGTCGCCGGGACAGCGTGGCGACCGATGGCACGCAGCACGGCATCGGCGATCAGCGCATCAGCCAGCCCACCGACGTCTACCGCGCGCCGACGCAGCGGGACACCATGACATGAGCAGCGTGGCATCCTTTTTCGAACGACGCCGCGCCGGTCTGAAAGCAGAGGCAGAAGCCGAAGCAGCAAAGCATGCCGACGTCGCCGCAGAGGCCGCGCAAGAGCCTTCCGTCGATCTGGACGACCTGCCCGAAGAAGACGTGTTGCGCCTGCTGAACCTTCCCGATCCCGATACGCTGAAAACAGGCGATGATTTCGCGGCCTTCATGGCCAAGGCTGTTCCGGCCTATCTGCGCAAACGGGCTTTGCGCACATTGTGGCGGTCCAACCCGGTGCTGGCCTGCGTCGATGGCCTGAACGATTACGACGATGATTACCGTGCGATGGCGATGGATCAGGGCCCGGTCCGCACCAGCTATCAGGTCGGACGCGGCCTGCTGAAGCATATCGAAGCCATGGCAGCCAAGGAAGACGCGGCGGCCACACAGGACGATATGATTGATGATGCTGACGCAGCTTCTGACATTGTGACAGCCGCGGCGGATCAGCCCGGCAATAGCGCAGATACCGGTTTTGCGGTCGCACCCGCCCCGGACGCACAGTCGGCGGATACACAGCCGCAGGCCGCGCAGGAACAGGATGCGCAGGAACAGGATACACCCGCCGACGCGGATATGACCGATGCACCAGCCCCGCGCCGGATGCGGTTTGCATTTCAGGGGACTGACGCATGAGCGATCTTGACCCCGAAGACCGCATGCGCGCCGATCTTTACAACTATCTGGGTGTGATGCTGTCCGCGCCGCCCGAACAGATGTTGCTGGACCAGACGGCACAGCTGACCGGTGACGACACCGATCTGGGGGTGGCGATCACCGGGCTGTCGCAGGCCGCGCGCACCGCCCGTCCAAAGGCGCTGGTCCGCGAATACAACGCGTTGTTCATCGGCTTGGGACGCGGCGAATTGCTGCCCTATGCCAGCTATTACCTGACCGGATTTCTGAACGAAAAACCGCTGGCGCGTCTGCGCCGCGATATGTCGGATATGCGTATCGTGCGATCCGACAACGTGTTCGAACCCGAAGACAACGCCGCATCATTGATGGAAATGATGGGCGGCATGATCGTCGGACGCTTCGGCGCGCCGGTGTCGCTTGCGGCGCAGAAAGATTTCTACGCCAAACATATCGGCCCTTGGGCCGGTCACTTCTTTGACGATCTGGTCAAGGCCAAATCGGCGGACCTGTATGCGCATGTGGGCGCGGTGGGGGCCGCGTTCATGGCCATCGAACGAGAGGCTTTCAGGCTCGCAGCCTGACACACAACAACACGGGGACGCCCGGAAAC
Source organism: Loktanella sp. SALINAS62 (assembly GCF_018263905.1). Taxonomy (GTDB): domain Bacteria; phylum Pseudomonadota; class Alphaproteobacteria; order Rhodobacterales; family Rhodobacteraceae; genus Loktanella. The sequence continues at coordinate 236,472 of NZ_JAAFZU010000055.1, forward strand.
ACGAAGGGGAGGATTACAGATGACCAAAGAGACAACAGGCACAAACCGCAGGGGCTTTTTGAAGCTCGCAGGCACCGCCGCACCCGCAGCAATCGCGGCTGTGGCCCTGTCCTCGCCGGATAAGGCACAGGCCAAACCCGTCGATCTGTCCGCCACCACCATGCAGGACACCGATCACACGCGTGCCTATCTGGCCAGCGCCCGCTTCTGATTTCAATGCCGGCCGCCACAGCGCGGCCAGAGGGAGGACACCATGCTTCGCAAAAAGACCGATAACCGCCGCGCCCGTCCGGGTATTGCCGGTGACACGCCGCGCGGCACCATCGACAGACGCGGCTTCCTGCGGGGCTCTGGCCTTGCGATCGGGGGCTTGTCTGCAATCGCCGCGACCGGCGGTGCCGTGGCCCCGGCCAGCGCCCAGCAGGTCAGCGCGGCCAACGTCGAAATCATCAAATCCGTCTGCACCCATTGTTCCGTCGGCTGCACCGTCCTGGCAGAGGTCGATAACGGCGTCTGGATCGGACAGGAACCCGGATTTGAAAGCCCGTTCAACCTGGGCGCGCATTGCGCCAAAGGGGCAGCCGTGCGCGAAAACGCCCATGGCGAACGCCGCCTGAAATACCCGATGAAGAAAGTTGCCGGTGAATGGCAACGGATGTCCTGGGCCGATGCCATCAATGAAATCGGCGACGGCATGATGAAAATCCGCGAAGAATCCGGCCCGGATTCCGTTTATTGGCTGGGATCGGCCAAACACAACAACGAACAGGCCTATCTGTTCCGCAAATTCGCGGCCTATTGGGGCACCAACAACGTCGACCATCAGGCGCGGATCTGCCATTCCACCACCGTGGCCGGTGTGGCGAACACATGGGGCTACGGCGCCATGACCAACAGCTACAACGACATCCACAATTCCAAGGCAATCTTTATCATCGGCGGCAACCCCGCAGAAGCGCACCCCGTGTCGCTGCTGCACGTCCTGAAGGCCAAGGAAGAAAACAACGCACCCCTGATCGTCTGCGATCCTCGCTTTACCCGCACGGCAGCCCATGCGGACGAATACGTCCGGTTCCGGCCCGGCACCGATGTCGCGTTGGTCTGGGGCATCCTGTGGCACATCTTTGAAAACGGCTGGGAAGATCAGGAATTCATCCGCACCCGCGTCTGGGGCATGGATCAAATCCGGACTGAAGTCGCGAACTGGACCCCGGAAGAGGTCGAACGCGTCACCGGCGCGCCCGGCGAACAGCTGGAACGCGTGGCCCGCACACTGGTCAACAACCGTCCCGGCACCGTGATCTGGTGCATGGGTGGCACGCAGCACACCAACGGCAACAACAATACCCGCGCCTACTGCATCCTGCAGCTGGCACTGGGCAACATGGGCACCGCTGGCGGTGGCACCAACATTTTCCGCGGCCACGACAACGTGCAGGGTGCGACCGATCTGGGCGTGCTGGCCGATACACTGCCCGGCTATTACGGTCTGGCACCGGGGGCTTGGGCGCATTGGGCCCGCGTCTGGCAAGAAGACCTTAGCTGGCTGGAAGGCCGGTTCAGTGACGCGACATTCAACGACACGCCAATGATGAACCTGTCGGGGATCACGGTCAGCCGTTGGATCGACGGCGTGCTGGAAGATTCCGCAAACCTGCAGCAGCCCGACAACACGCGCGCGATGGTCCTGTGGGGCCACGCGCCAAACAGCCAGACCCGGCAAAAGGAAATGGTCACGGCGATGGAAAGCCTGGACATGCTGGTGGTGATCGACCCCTACCCGACCGTGTCCGCCGTCATGCAGAACCGTCAGGACAACACGTGGCTGCTGCCCGCGACCACGCAATTCGAAACGCGCGGATCGGTCACGGCATCGAACCGGTCGCTGCAATGGCGCGACCAGATCATCGACCCGATGTTCGAATCGAAACCTGACCACGTCATCATGAAACTGCTGGCCGATAAATTCGGATTTTCGGACCGCCTGTTCCGCAACATCGCCGTCGAAGGCGACGAGCCCAACATCGAAGACATCACACGCGAATTCAACCGCGGCATGTGGACGATCGGATATACGGGACAAAGCCCCGAACGCATGAAAATGCACATGGCGAACCAGCACACATTCGACCGCACGACCTTGCGTGCGAACGGTGGCCCGGCGGATGGTGATTTCTACGGCATGCCCTGGCCTGCATGGGGCACGGCGGAACTGAACCACCCCGGTTCGGCCAACCTGTATGATATGTCGCTGCCGGTCGCAGAAGGTGGCTTGCCATTCCGCGCGCGTTTCGGCGTCGAACGCGACGGCGACAATCTTCTGGCCGAAGGTGTGACCAACCCCGGCTCCGAGATCGAGGACGGCTATCCCGAATTCACGATGGCGATGCTGCGCGAACTGGGTTGGGACAGCGATCTGACCGCATACGAAAAAGCGATGATCGACTGGGTCGCGGGGTTCCGCGATCAGCAACCGGGTCAGGAAGAAGTCGGTGAAACCAGCCAGCAGGGCGAATTGCCGAGCGATTACAACGAGAAATCCGGTGGCGTGAACTGGAAAACCGATCTGTCGGGCGGCATCCAGCGGGTCGCCATCGCCCATGGTTGCGCGCCTTACGGCAATGCAAAGGCGCGTGCCGTGGTCTGGACGTTCCCCGATCCTGTGCCGATCCACCGTGAACCGCTGTATACGCCACGTCGCGATCTGGTGGCGGATTATCCCACCTACGAAGACAAGACGTTCTGGCGTGTGCCGACCCTGTATGCCTCTATTCAGGAAAACGACTTTTCCGAAAGCCATCCGATCGTGCTGACCTCTGGGCGTCTGGTCGAATACGAAGGCGGCGGTGACGAAACCCGGTCAAACCCGTGGCTTGCGGAACTGCAGCAAGAGATGTTCGTGGAAATCAACCCGCGCGACGCCAACAACATCGGCGTGCGCGACGGCCAGCAGGTCTGGGTCGAAGGCCCGGAAAACGGTCGTGTCAGGGTGGCTGCGATGGTGACCGAACGTGTCGGACCGGGTGTCGCATTCATGCCGTTCCACTTTGGCGGTGTCATGGAAGGCGAAGACCTGCGGTCACGTTATCCCGAAGGTGCGGACCCCATCGTGTTGGGTGAATCGACCAATACTGCACAGACCTATGGGTATGACAGCGTCACCCAGATGCAGGAAACCAAAGCCACACTCTGCAAAATCAGCGTAGCGTAAGGAGAGATACTATGGGACGCGCAAAATTCCTTTGCGACGCTGAACGCTGCATCGAATGCAACGCCTGCGTCACCGCATGTAAAAACGAACACGAAGTGCCGTGGGGCATCAACCGCCGCAAGGTCGTCACGATCCAGGACGGCAAACCGGGCGAACGGTCGATTTCCGTGGCCTGCATGCATTGTTCGGATGCGCCCTGCATGGCGGTCTGCCCGGTGGATTGTTTCTACCAGACCGACGACGGCGTGGTGCTGCATTCCAAAGACCTGTGCATCGGGTGCGGCTACTGCTTTTATGCCTGCCCGTTTGGCGCGCCGCAGTTTCCGCAAGCCGGCAACTTTGGCAGCCGTGGCAAGATGGACAAATGCACCTTCTGCGCCGGTGGACCCGAAGAAAACCACAGCCAGGCCGAATTCCAGAAATACGGCCGCAACCGGATCGCCGAAGGCAAGTTGCCAATCTGCGCCGAAATGTGCGCGACCAAGGCGCTTTTGGCTGGTGACGGCGACGACGTATCCGCGATCTACCGCGAACGTGTCGTGGCGCGCGGCTTTGGCGCTGGCGCATGGGGCTGGGGCACAGCTTATGGCGAAAAGCAGGGTTAATAGCCTGTGACACGGGGCGCGCAGTCTGTGGGCGCGCCCCGCCCATTTCAAAATTCCGGGAGCGATCCATGCTAAAGGCTTTTGCCGCCCTAGTTCTGTCTGTCGGCCTGACCGGCCCGGCGTTTGCGCAATACGTGGACCCTGCTGTCACAGGTGCGGCGCAGACCGATTCCGCCACCGGGGCCGGGTCGGTCCCGACCATGGGGGATCGCGCAACGACCGGGGGGGCGGCAACGCTGGACGATATCCTGCGGCGGCAAAACGGTGCGCCTGTCGATGACAGTGCCCGCCGCGAAAGTACCGGATTTGACAGTGACATCCCGGCATCAGGGGTTCTGGGGCCGTCCGGCGTGGCGTCTGACAGTGACCAGTGGCGCGCGCTGCGTTATGACCGCGCCGATGTGACATCGGTCAACAACGGTCCGGCGGCGACGACGCTGATCCAGGACGGCGGCATGACATGGCTGGAAGCGCGGCGCGGTCCCTTGGCATTCTGGGGGGGCGTGATCCTGCTGGGGTCGCTGGCACTGCTTGCGGTGTTCTACATTTTCCGGGGCAAGATGCGCATGGACCACCCGCCAACCGGGCGCCGTGTCGAACGGTTCAAGGCGATCGAACGCTTTGGCCATTGGTTGCTTGCAACCAGTTTCATCGTTCTGGGTGTTACCGGCCTGCTGTCGCTGTTCGGGCGTAAGGTGTTCATACCGATCTTTGGACACGAATCTTTTGCCGCTGTCGCGTCGGCGTCCAAATGGGTGCATGACAACATCAGCTGGGCTTTCATGATCGCGCTGGTGATGATTTTCGTGATGTGGGTGATGAACAACATCCCCGACCGCACCGATCTGAAATGGCTGGCACGCGGCGGCGGCATGTTTGGTGGCGGCCACCCGCCCGCCAAGAAATTCAACGCCGGGCAAAAGCTGATTTTCTGGGCCGTCATCGTGTTTGGCCTGACCATTTCACTGTCGGGTCTGTCGCTGCTGTTCCCGTTCCAGCTGAACCTGTTTGCCAAGACGTTCGGCATCATCAACGATATCGGTGTGCTGTCATGGGTCGGCTTGTCCCCCCTGCCCACCGATCTGGCCCCGCAAGAAGAAATGGCGCTGGCCCAGATCTGGCACGCGGCCATGGCATTGATCCTGACTGCGATCATCTTTTTCCATATCTATCTGGGCACCGTCGGTATGGAAGGCGCGTTTGACGCCATGGGCCGCGGCGACGTGGACGAAGAATGGGCGCATGAACATCATAACCTGTGGCTGGAACAGGTGCGGCAGACCCAGCCTGAAAAGATCTCGGAGCGTCGCATATGAAATCGTTTCTTGCTGCCCTTGTCTGCACCGCCCTGATTACCGTCGTGGCCAATATCGTGCTGACCGAAACAGTGCCGCTTGCGTCTGAACAGGCCTATACCTCTGGTCCTTATGTGCGGGTCGGCGCGGATTAGCGTAAAATTCGGCATACATTCGTATACCATCTTTTCGACCTGCCGGTTTTACGGTAAGGCGTTGTGAAATGCAGCCCAAACACCGGAGTGACCATGTCCAAGATCAAGGTAGAGAACCCGATCGTCGAACTCGACGGCGACGAGATGACCCGCATTATCTGGGATTTCATCAAGAAAAAGCTGATCCTGCCCTACCTTGACGTCGATCTGCTGTACTACGATCTGGGGATAGAGGCGCGCGACGACACCGACGATCAGATCACCATCGACGCCGCCAACAAGATCAAGGAAATCGGCGTCGGCGTGAAATGCGCCACGATCACCCCGGACGAAGGCCGTGTCGAAGAATTTGGCCTGAAAAAGATGTGGAAATCGCCCAACGGGACGATCCGCAACATTCTGGGCGGCGTCGTTTTCCGTGAACCGATCATCTGTTCCAACGTGCCGCGTCTGGTGCCGGGCTGGACCCAGCCCATCGTCATCGGTCGCCATGCGTTCGGTGACCAATACCGCGCGACGGACATGAAATTCCCCGGACCGGGCAAGCTGTCGATGAAATTCGTCGGTGAAGACGGCACCGTCATGGAAGAAGAAGTCTACGACGCCCCCTCCTCCGGCGTTTACATGGGCATGTACAACCTTGACCAATCGATTGAGGATTTCGCCCGCGCGTCGTTCAACTATGGCCTCAAGCGGAACTACCCGGTCTATCTGTCCACCAAGAACACGATCCTGAAAAATTACGACGGTCAGTTCATGCTGATTTTCCAGCGGATCTTTGACGCTGAATTTGCGGGCAAGTTCAAAGAAGCCGGATTGACCTACGAACACCGACTGATCGACGACATGGTCGCATCCGCGATGAAATGGTCCGGCGGCTATGTCTGGGCCTGCAAAAACTATGACGGTGACGTGCAGTCCGACACCGTGGCGCAGGGCTTTGGTTCGTTGGGTCTGATGACCAGCCAGTTGATGACCCCCGATGGCAAGATCGTCGAGGCAGAAGCCGCCCATGGCACCGTAACGCGCCACTTCCGCCAGCATCAGGCGGGCAAAGCGACCTCTACCAACTCTATCGCATCGATCTTTGCATGGACCGGCGGGTTGAAGCACCGCGCCAAGCTGGACGACAACATCAAGCTGCGCGAATTTGCGGAAACGCTGGAAAAGGTCGTGGTCGATACGGTCGAATCGGGTCAGATGACCAAGGATCTGGCCCTGCTGGTCGGTCCCGACCAGAAATGGCTGACGACCGAAGGCTTCCTTGAAGCCGTCGACGCCAACCTGAACGCCGCGATGTAATCACGCATTTCCGCGAATTTCAGGCCGTCCCGGATTCGGGGCGGCCTTTTTCGTGGACGGGTCAGGCTTATTGTCCTAACTGACCGCCATGACCGATCCTCAGCGCCACACCTTTGTCGAAGACCTGCAAGGCATGTCGCTTGGCGTGTTCTTCTGCGCGCTTGGCCTGACGTTTCTGACCCATCTGGGCCTGATCACGGGCCAGACCGCAGGAATTGCCGTCATCATTTCCTATCTCAGCGGCTGGTCATTCGGCCCGGTATTCTTTGTCATCAACCTGCCGTTCTATGTGCTGGCGTGGATCAGGATGGGTCGCGCGTTCACAATCAAATCACTGATCTGCGTCACGGCCCTGTCGGTGCTGACCGAAGTGATTCCCGCAAATCTGATGTTTACCGACCTGTCGCCGCTTCTCGGGGCAATCACATTCGGCGCGCTGACAGGTGTTGGGTTGTTGGCATTGTTCCGCCACAACGGCAGTCTGGGGGGTTTGGGAATCGTCGCACTGCTGGTGCAGGATACAACCGGGTTCAAGGCCGGTTATCTGCAACTTGCGGTCGACGGCGTGATCTTTGCCGCGGCGCTGCTGCTGTTTCCCGCAACCGTCGTCATGTGGTCCCTGATGGGGGCCGTTGTGCTGAACCTGATCATCACTTTCAACCATCGCCGTGATCGCTATGTTGCGACGTGATAACCACCGTCAAAGCCGTTAGGTCCACCCCATGCACTACCTGTGGCTCGTCATTGCGATCGCGCTGGAAACCATCGGCACGATGTCACTGCAGGCCAGTCAGCAGTTCACCCGGCTGTGGCCGACGGTGCTGTGTCTGACCACCTATTTCGCGTCCTTCTATTTCATGTCGCTGGCGCTGAAATTCATGCCGGTCGGTGTGGTCTATGCGATCTGGTCTGGACTGGGAATCGTGCTGATCACCGGGTTTAGTTATCTGATCTTCAATCAGCGTCTGGATACCCCTGCGGTGCTGGGTCTGGCCCTGATCATGGTGGGAATCGTCGTGATTCAGGTGTTCTCTGACGTCACACCGCACTAGGGCTGGCCTTTGTGTGCTGCGCGCTGTATGGCGCGCGCAACTCCGTACAAAGGCTGACCACATGGACATTCGCAATATCGCGATCATCGCACACGTTGACCACGGCAAGACCACACTGGTGGACGAGCTTCTGAAGCAATCCGGCATCTACCGCGAAAACGAAGCGACGACCGAACGGGCGATGGACAGCAACGACATCGAACGCGAACGCGGCATCACGATTCTGGCAAAATGTACCAGCGTCGAATGGAAAGGCACGCGGATCAACATCGTCGACACCCCCGGCCACGCCGATTTCGGTGGCGAAGTTGAACGCATCCTGTCCATGGTCGACGGCGTCGTCCTGCTGGTGGATGCCGCCGAAGGCCCGATGCCGCAGACGAAATTCGTCACATCCAAGGCGCTGGCGCTGGGTCTGCGCCCGATCGTGGTGGTCAACAAGGTCGACAAGGCCGACGGTGAACCCGATCAGGCCGTGGACAACGTGTTCGACCTGTTTGCAGCACTGGAAGCTGACGACGACCAGCTTGATTTCCCGGTCATGTTCGCATCTGGCCGTGCGGGCTGGTGTGACGCCACGCTGGACGGTCCGCGCGAAAACCTCGACGCGCTGTTCGATCTGATCCTCACACATGTGCAGAAGCCCAAGCAGATCAGCCGCAAGGACGAACCGTTCCAGATGCTGGCAACCACCCTGTCCGCTGATCCGTTCATCGGGCGCATCCTGACCGGGCGCGTCGAAGCCGGATCGTTGAAAGCTGGCGAAACCATCAAGGCGCTGTCGCGCAATGGTGACAAGATCGAACAGTTCCGCGTGTCCAAAGTGCTGGCGTTCCGCGGTCTGGGCCAGCAGCCCATCGACGTGGCCGAAGCTGGCGACATCGTCACCATCGCAGGCATGACCAAGGCGACCGTGGCCGACACGCTGTGCGATCTGACCGTCGATACCGCAATCCCCGCCCAGCCTATCGACCCACCCACGATCACAGTGACCTTTGGCATCAACGACAGCCCGCTGGCTGGCAAGGATGGCAAAAAAGTGCAGTCCCGCGTGATCCGCGAACGCCTGATGAGAGAATCCGAAGTCAACGTCGCCATCAAGATTGCCGACACCCCCGGCGGCGATGCCTTCGAGGTGTCTGGCCGCGGCGAATTGCAGATGGGCGTGTTGATCGAAAACATGCGCCGCGAAGGGTTCGAGCTGTCAATCTCGCGGCCTCAGGTGATCTTTGACCGCGACGAAAACGGCAACCGTCTGGAACCCGTCGAAGAAGTCACCATCGACGTTGATGACGAATACACCGGTTCCGTGGTCGAAAAACTGACTGGCCCGCGCAAGGGTGAACTGGTTGAGATGAAACCGGCAGGCGCTGGCAAGACCCGCATCATCGCGCATGTCCCGTCGCGCGGTCTGATTGGCTATCACGGCGAATTCCTGACCGATACACGCGGCTCGGGTGTGTTGAACCGCCTTTTCCATGGCTGGACCCCATACAAGGGTCCGATCCAAGGTCGCCGTCAGGGTGTGTTGATTTCGATGGAAAACGGGATTTCAGTCGCCTTTGCCCTGTGGAACCTCGAAGATCGTGGCAAGATGTTCATCGGCGCGCAGGAACCGATCTATACCGGCATGATCATAGGTGAACACTCCCGCGACAACGATCTGGAAGTGAACCCGCTCAAGGGCAAGAAACTGACCAACGTGCGTGCGTCCGGCACCGACGAAGCAGTGCGTCTGACGACCCCCGTCACCATGTCGCTGGAACAGGCCATCGCCTACATCGACGACGACGAACTGGTCGAGGTCACGCCGAACGCGATCCGTCTGCGCAAGCGTCACCTTGACCCGCATGAACGCAAACGCGCGTCCCGCGCGGCATCCTGAACCATTGGCGCGCCCGTTCAGGGCGCGCCACGACACCTTAACAGTTGCACCATGAACGGTGCACTAGCGCGCAGGTGACGGCGTTCCATCTGGCTCGTCCTCCACCCGCGTGACACTGTCCCCCAGTGCGATCCGGCCAGTCGTCACCACAGATGCATACCAGCCACCATGACCGCGCACGGCGTTATAACCGCCGGGACCGAATGTTTCTTCCATTCGCGAACAGGGTGGACAGGGTCCCTCGATCTGTAAAATGACATCGCCGATCCGCACCCGGTCCTTGCGCAGGGCCGCCAGATTGATCCCCGAAATCACCAGATTGCGCCGCAGACATTCGGGCGACACCGCCGCGTCGATCAGCGCGGCGATCACAGGCAGATGTTCCGCCTGAATGAGCGTCACCGCCCGTTTGCCGGGCCGACCGTGATCACCGACCAACCCGGCCTGATCGACCTGCGTGTCATGAACCGGCTGCACATCGGCCCGGCGCGCGGCACGCAGGCCGATCCAGTCCAGCCGACCGGGCCGGGCATGCTGCGCCATCATCGCGGCCAGACCGCGAATAGCGGTCACAGCTCTTCGACGATGCTCAACTCTCGGACGGACGCGCCCTTGGCATGGCTTAACGCCTCTTGGTACGCGTCAGAGTAGTAACAATCGTGCGCGGCCTGTTTGGACGGGAACCGCGCCACGACGTTGCGCGACCGGTCCGGTCCTTCCAGCGTTTCGTAATCGCCGCCACGCGCCAAGAACACGCCGCCATGGTCCGCAATCGCCCCCGTCGCCAGTGCCGCATAGCGGGCATAGGATTCTTCGTCCGTGACCGTCACATGGGCGATCCAAAGTGCGGTTTTCATGATAAACCCTCCAAAACCGATTTCGCAGCCGTCAAAGCGGCATCGGCATTGTCGACAGATGCACCGCCGCCCTGCGCCATGTCGGGCCGGCCACCGCCGCCCTTGCCACCCAGTTCCGCGACTGCGGCACGCAGGACGTCAACGGCCGACACGCGGCCCGTCAGGTCCGCCGTGACACCGCAGGCCACAGCCGCCTTGCCGCCAGCGTCCGCGATCAGCAATACCACACCCGACCCCAGCCGATCCTTGTACTGGTCGATCAATGCGGGCAGATCCTTGCCCGACACGCCGTCCATCACCTGCCCCAGAAACCGGGTGCCGTTGACGTCCACACCGTCAGCAGCCTGACCGCTGCCACCGCCCATCGCCGCGTCGCGGCGCAATTGCGCCACTTCATTGGCCAAGGCCTTGCGTTCATCCATCAGCGCCTTGACCCGCGCCGCCACATCCGCAGCGGGCACCTTTAGGGTTGCAGCGGCTTGGGCCAATGCCTCGCCCTGGGTTTTCAGGTGATCCAGCGCCGCCTGTCCGGTCAGTGCCTCGATCCGCCGGACCCCGGCGCTGGATGCACTGTCACCCAGCAGCACGAACGCCCCGATCTGACCCAAACGCGATACATGCGTGCCACCACACAATTCCAGCGAATATGTATGCCCGTCCACGCCCTTGCCGGACCCGTCCCTGCGGCCCATCGACACGACCCGCACCTCGTCGCCGTATTTTTCACCGAACAGCGCCTGCGCCCCTAGCGCGCGCGCATCGTCGGGGGTCATGATCCGGGTTTCAACGGTCGTATTCTGGCGGATCAGTCGGTTCACATCACGTTCGACCTGCGCAAGTTCTGCTGTATCCAGCGCCTTTTGATGGCTGAAATCAAACCGCAACCGATCCGGTGCGTTCAGTGATCCGCGCTGCGCGATATGATCGCCCAGCACTTCGCGCAGGGCTTCGTTCAGCAGGTGGGTGGCGGAATGGTTGGCCTGAATGTCGGCACGACGGTCCACGTCGACGGACAGCACCGCGGCCTGACCGCGCCGCACCTCGCCCATTGTGACCTCTCCGATGTGAATGAACACGCCCGCGACCTTTTTGGTGTCGGTGATCCGCACCATGCCGGTTTCGGTTTTCAGTGTGCCCGCGTCGCCGACCTGACCGCCGCTTTCGGCATAGAAAGGTGTCTGGTTCAGGACAATCTGGACCGCATCCTTGCCGACCTCTGCGGGTTGTCCATCAACGACGACGGCAGCAATCTGGCCTTCGGCATTCAGCGTCTCGTAGCCCAGAAATTCGGTCAGGCCTTTGGCTTCCGCAATATCGAACCAGACAGACGCGTCGGCCTGTTCGCCGCTGCCCGACCAAGCGGCGCGTGCCTTGGTCTTTTGTTCGGCCATGGCGGAATTGAATCCTTCGGTGTTCACGCCGCGCCCTTTTTCACGCAGCGCGTCCTGCGTCAGATCCAGCGGAAAGCCAAAGGTGTCATACAGCTTGAACGCCGTCTCACCCGGCAGGTCTGTGCCGTCGGGCAATATGGCCAGTTCGTCGTCCAACAGTTTCAAACCACGATCAAGGGTCTGACGAAAACGCACTTCTTCGTTCTTCAAAGTCTCTTCGATCAGCGCCTTACCCTGCCCCAGTTCAGGATAGGCCGCACCCATTTCCTGCACCAGCGCGGTCACAAGCCGGTGCATTAACGGGTCCTGGGCGCCCAACTGGTGCGCGTGCCGCATCGCACGGCGCATGATCCGGCGCAGGACGTAACCGCGCCCTTCGTTGCTGGGCAGCACGCCTTCGGCAATCAGGAACGACGTGGCGCGCAAATGGTCGGCGATGACCCGGTGATGCACCTTGCCCGGCCCGTCGGGGTCGGTGCTGGTTGCATGCGCCGACGCTTCGATCAGGGCGCGCATCAGGTCGGTGTCGTAGTTGTCGTGCTTGCCTTGCAGCAGCGCGCCGATCCGTTCCAGCCCCATGCCTGTGTCGATGGACTGCATGTCCAGCGGGCGCATCGTGCCGTCTTCGAACTGTTCGTTCTGCATGAAGACAAGGTTCCATATCTCGATGAATCGGTCACCGTCTTCTTCGGCACTGCCCGGAGGACCGCCCCAGATATGGTCGCCATGGTCATAGAAAATTTCGGTGCAGGGGCCGCACGGACCGGTCGGGCCCATCCGCCAGAAATTATCGTCGGTCGCAATGCGGATGATCCGGTCGTCGCTCAGGCCCGCAACCTTTTTCCAGATGTTCACCGCTTCGTCGTCGCTGTGATAGACCGTGACCAGCAACCTGTCCTTGTTCAGACCGAAATCACGCGTCAGCAAGTCCCAGGCAAAAGCGATCGCGTCGTCCTTGAAATAATCGCCAAAGCTGAAATTCCCCAGCATTTCAAAGAACGTATGGTGCCGCGCTGTATAGCCGACATTGTCCAGATCATTATGTTTGCCGCCCGCACGCACGCATTTTTGCGCCGATGTCGCGCGCTGGTAATCGCGGGTTTCCAGCCCGGTGAACAGGTTCTTGAACTGCACCATGCCTGAATTGGTGAACATCAGCGTCGGGTCATTGCGCGGCACCAGCGGGCTGGAATCCACAATCTCGTGCCCATTCCGACCGTAAAAGTTCAGGAACGTGGAACGGATATCGGCAAGTGAGGTCATATCAGGCGCTTTCGGATCAACGGGTTCGCGCAGAAATAGCGGTCCCGCGCCTAAGGGTCCAGCGCATTTCCCGATAACGAAATACGGCGCAAACCGATGTTTGCGCCGTATCCCGGATATTGTCCGTGCGTATCATCCACACGTCAGGCGTTTCTGGTGTCGCCCCGCACCGTGGCTTACATTTCGACCAGATCGTCCGCGTCGTCAGGACCGCCGACAGCATCGAATTCCAATCCATGCGACGCACGGATCTTGTCCTCGATCTCCATCGCGATGGCCGGGTTTTCTTTCAGGAAGGTTTTGGAGTTTTCACGCCCCTGCCCGATCCGTTCATCACCATAGCTGAACCAGGCACCGGATTTTTCCACAATTCCGGCCTTGACCCCAAGGTCCAGCAGTTCGCCGGTCTTCGAGATACCTTCGCCATACATGATGTCGAATTCGACCTGCTTGAACGGCGGTGCAACCTTGTTTTTGACCACCTTGACGCGGGTGGCGTTGCCGACAACCTCGTCACGGTCCTTGATCGCGCCGATGCGGCGGATGTCCAACCGGACAGAGGCATAGAATTTCAGCGCGTTGCCGCCCGTCGTCGTTTCAGGGCTGCCGAACATGACGCCGATTTTCATGCGGATCTGGTTGATGAAAATCACCATGCAGCCAGATCGGTTGATCGACCCGGTCAATTTACGCATGGCCTGACTCATCAGGCGGGCGTGCACGCCGACGCTGCTGTCGCCCATGTCGCCTTCCAGTTCGGATTTCGGCGTAAGCGCGGCGACGGAATCGACCACCACAAGGCTGACCGCACCCGACCGCACCAGCGTATCGACGATTTCCAGCGCCTGTTCGCCAGTATCGGGTTGGGAAATCAGCAGTTCGTCCAGATTGACGCCCAGCTTTTTCGCATATTGCGGGTCCAGCGCATGTTCGGCGTCGACAAAGGCGCAGACGCCGCCTTTTTTCTGTTCTTCTGCAAGGGTGTGCAGGGTCAGCGTCGTTTTGCCCGACGATTCAGGACCGTAGATTTCCACGATCCGCCCCTTGGGCAGGCCGCCGATCCCCAGCGCGATGTCCAGACCCAGCGATCCGGTACTGGTCGCTTCGATATCGGGCATCTGATTCTTGCCACCCAGGGTCATGATCGACCCCTTGCCGAACTGGCGTTCGATCTGTGCCAGCGCGCTTTCGAGCGCCTTTTGCTTGTCGGCGGTTTTCTTGTCAGCCATTTTGAGAAGTTCTGCCGTTGCCATGAGTTTCGTCCTTATGTCACGTACCTGTAACAGCGGCAATCACCGCTCTTTGTTCTTGCTGTGTTCTTGTTAACCGATATGAGACCGAAACAAGAACATTTCAACCTTTTTCTCTGTCACCTCAGGTTGCATCCAGAGTGGTTAAAACTTCGTTCATGGCGTAGGGTGCATCCGTCGGGCCAAAAGGGGACGCGCCATGCTGGTGTTTTGGAAACAAAATTTGGTCTTTCTTGCGGTCCCCAAAACCGGCACCACAGCAATCGAAGGCGCGCTCGCCCCCAAAGCGGCCATGGTGCTGCATGATCCGCCAACCATCAAACACGCGCCGGTCTACCGTTACCGGCGGTTTTTCAAACCATTGTTCGTGCAGGCCGGCGGCAAGGAACCCGAAGTCATGGCCGTCGTGCGTAATCCCATCGACTGGCTGGGCAGTTGGTATCGGTATCGGTCGCGTGATGACCTTAATGGTCATCCCAACAGCACCCGGGACATCAGTTTCGATGATTTTGTGCTGGAATACTGCAAGGGCAAGCCCGCCGATTTTGCCAACGTCGGTTCGCAGGCGAAATTCGTGTTGGATGGCGACGGCAATCTGGGTGTCGACCATCTGTTCCGTTACGAAGATCAGGCGCGCCTGATCGCATTTCTGGAACATCGGCTGGACACGACCATCGATCTGAAACAGCTTAACGTGTCGCCGTCTGTCCCGACGCCGCTGTCAGATGATGTGGCAGACAGGTTGCGCGACAAACGCGCCGTCGAATTTGCAGTCTGGGACATGGCAGGGCGTCAGTCGGTCAGCTGACCCTTGAACCCCGTCGCCACCACGAACTTTTCCGAACTGTCCGCGCGCGACGCGGGCGGTTTGACGTTTGAAACTTTTGTAAACCGGTTTTTCAGCAGCTTCTGCAACTCGCCTTCGGCACCTCCCGCCAGCACTTTGGCCACAAATGTGCCGCCGTCTTCCAGAACGTCGAACGCGAAATAAGCGGCGGCTTCGCATAGCGCAATGATGCGCAGATGGTCGGTCTGCTTATGGCCAGACGCGCTGGCGGCCATGTCGGACATTACCACATCGGCCTTACCGCCCAGCCAGCCCTTGACCTGTTCGTCGGCGCCCTCGTCCAGAAAATCAAGCTGGTGGATTTCGGCCCCCGCGACGGGCTCTACCTCTTGCAGATCTATGCCCAGCACGGTGCCGATCGACTTTGACGTGCGGTCACCCAAGGCATTAACCCTGCGGGCCGCCACTTGGCACCAGCCACCCGGCGCACAGCCCAGATCGACGATACGGGCCCCCGGCACAAGAAACCGGAACCTGTCATCCAGCTCCAGTATCTTGAACGCAGCACGCCCGCGATAGCCTTCGGCCTTGGCCTTTTTGACGTAAGGGTCGTTCAACTGCCGCTGCAGCCACCGCGTCGAAGACGTCGAACGCCCGCGCGCCGTCTTGACCTTGACCGTCAGGTCTCGCTGGCCGCGTCCGGATGTGTTTTTCGTCGGTTTATTCGCCATGCACTTCTTCCAAGTCATCGCAGCCTGCGTGGGGCCACCGATTTTTCACAGAAAAATCGGCCCCGTCAATAAGGCGCGTCTTCCAGCACCCCATCTGCCGACATCTGCGCGTAAAGCAACCCCTCTCGCAGGCCGCGGTCGGCCACGGACAGCCGGTCCGTCGGCCATAGCCGCATCAGCGCCTGAAGGATTGCCGCCCCCGACATGATGAGTGCTTGCCGATCACGCCCGATCCGCGGGTCCTGTCGCCGTCCGTCCGGACCCATCGTCAGATAGCTGCGGATCACCGCGTCGATCTGGTCCGACGTCATTCGCAGCCCGTCCACCTTGGTCCGGTCATACCGCTTCAGTCCCAGATGCGACGCCGCGACCGTCGTAACCGTGCCGCTGGTTCCAACGATTTGAAACCCCGCGCGGGATTGTTCTGCCGCATAGGGCGCGAAATTTGCAAGGTTTTCCTCAAAAAACCAGCTCATCAACGCAAATCGCGCGGCATCGTCATCCACATCCGCAAACTGGTCGCGCAGGGTGGCGACACCCAAGGGCACCGAAATCCAGTCCACGACCTTGGCGGCGGCAAACGGGCCGGGGTCCACCACGAATCCCGCGTGCAGCCGCATGATCGCCCGGGGGCGTTCGCGCGCCGGAACATGGCTGATGTCGATCCACACCAATTCCGTGGACCCGCCGCCGATATCGACCACCAGCAGTTGTTCGGTCTTGGTGCTGACCAGCGGCGCGCAGGAAATAACAGCAAGCCGGGCTTCTTCCTCTGGTTTGATGATTTCCAGTTGCAGCCCAGTTTCGCGACGCACCTGCGCAATGAAATTGGCACCGTTGCGGGCCCGGCGACATGCTTCGGTTGCGACCAGCCGCATCCGTTTGACGCCGTGGCGTTCCAGTTTTTGCCTGCAGATCCGCATCGCCTGAATCGTGCGATTCATGGATGCACGCGATAATTTTCCCGTGCTTTCAAGACCCTGCCCCAACTGGACGGACTTTGAAAAGCTGTCGATGACGTGAAACTGACTGCCCTTGGGTTGGGCAATCAACATCCGACAGGAATTTGTTCCCAGATCCAGCGCCGCATAAAGCTGCGCAGGGTCCGGGGGATTTGGCGCGGGGGTTGCGATCGCTTTGGGGAACGCGCCCGCACCATGGGGACGCATGGGCGTCATCTTAACGCCCTCCTATTTCGAGTTAGTTTCAAGGTAGGGGCAGATCAGTCGTCACGCAAGCGACATGAAGCCGCTGCATCATCATCATGTTGCTTTCTGACCTTTGGCGGGGTGGCCCTGCGGTGCCGCACTTGCGATACCGGTCGCGGCAGCGCGCGGGAATGTCGAAAACAGGCGTTTGGCCCGCGCGGGGAATGCTAGAAGGCGCAGAACACATACCAAAGGACCACGCAACATGCCCGACGTGACCATCATCTACTGGCGCGACATGCCTGCCCAGGTCATGGTCGGCCGTGGACGCAAGGCCCAGAAAATCCAGCTTCCGGAACGGTTTGAACAAGCCATTGACCGTGCTGCGATGAAATCGGGTGCCGCAGGGACAGATGAATATCTGGCGGGCATGCGACGCGGCGACCCCTATGTCGTGGACGGCGACGATGCAGCGATTGCAAGCGCCGAAGCGGCGCGACTGGATGCCGAATACACCACCGACCGCCTAAAGGCGCTGATTGCAACAGACGGCTGGGCATGATCCCTCCGGCGTCTTTAATTCCCCTCCGACTGAAGGAAACTGTCGTGTCCCTGCTTCCCTTTCTGAAACGCAAAGACGCGCCGCAGGCGCCCATCCACGCAAATGCCGAGGTCGAGGCGTTCCTGAATGACTATTCGATCGAAGTGATGCCCCGGACCGCCGAAAAGGTTGTGGACTTCACCCAGCTTCTGCCTGCCGGCACCCGGGTCTACATCGCCCACATCGAAGGGACGCCGATCGAAGACATGGTCGCCACTGCAGCGCGCTTGAACGCAGACGGCTACAACGTCATGCCGCACTTTCCGGCCCGCATCATCAAGGACCGCGCGACGCTGGCCGACTGGATCGCCCGCTATCAGGGCGAAGCGGACGTCAAACAGGGCCTGCTGCTGGCGGGTGGCGTGACCGCACCGCACGGCGATTTCAGCGATTCCATGCAGTTGATGGAAACCGGGTTGTTCGATCAGGCCGGGTTCACCCGCATTCATGTCGCAGGCCACCCCGAAGGCAACCGTGATATCGACACGGACGGATCGCGCCTGCGGGTCGACGAAGCCCTGCGCTGGAAAAATGATTTCCAATCGCGCACCGATGCGGACATGGCGATTGCCACACAATTCTGTTTTGAGGCGCAGCCGATCATCGAATGGGCCGATAGCCTGAAACACGCGGGCATCACCCTGCCCATCCATATCGGCATCGCCGGTCCGGCCAAGCTGCAGACGATGATCAAATTCGCCATCGCCTGCGGTGTCGGCCCGTCCCTGCGCGTGTTGCAAAAACGCGCCGCAGACGTGACCAAACTGCTGCTGCCCTATGAACCCGAAGAGGTCGTCACGGCCCTTGCCGCGCACAAGGCGGCAAACCCCGATTTCAACGTCACCAACGTCCACTTTTTCCCGCTGGGCGGGATCAAGACCAACGCGACTTGGGCCATGACCCATGGCGGCGCTTCTGCCGCTCCCGCAAATCCACAGGAAAATATTGCATGACCCGTACCGTCGTCGAATCAAAGACAAAAACCGCGATCATCGGCTTTGACCAGCCGTTCTGCGTGATCGGTGAACGGATCAACCCGACGGGGCGCAAGATCCTGTCCGAAGAACTGGAACGCGGCGATTTCAGCCGGGTTGAATCCGACGCCATCGCACAGGCGCTTGCGGGCGCGAACGTGCTTGATGTGAATTCGGGCGCGGTCTTTAGCAACAAGATGGCCGAAGACCCTCGGTATGCCGACAACAACTTTGTCGAACCGATGCTGATGACCCAGCTTATTGCCTGCGTCCAGCGGGTGGTCGATCTGCCACTGTGCATCGACAGCTCTGTCCCCGGTGCGCTGGAAAACGGGCTGGCCGCCGCCGAAGGCCGCCCCCTGCTCAATTCCGTCACCGGTGAAGAAGACCGTCTGGAACTGGTGTTGCCGCTGGTCAAGAAATACAATGTACCCGTCGTGGCGATCAGCAACGACGACACTGGCATTTCCGAAGACCCCGACGTCCGGTTTGCCGTCGCGAAAAAGATCGTGGAACGCGCAGCGGATTTCGGCATCCCCGCCCATGATATCGTCGTCGATCCGCTGGTCATGCCGATCGGGGCCATGTCGACCGCTGGCCTGCAGGTCTTTACCCTTGTGCGTCGCCTGCGCGAAGAACTGGGTGTGAACACCACATGCGGCGCGTCCAACATCAGCTTTGGCCTGCCGAACCGGCACGGGATCAACAACGCGTTCCTGCCGATGGCGATGACGGCGGGCATGACGTCCGCAATCATGAACCCCGTCGCCCTGCCCGTCGGCCCGAACAAGCTGCAGGCCAAGATCGACGAAATGGCCGCTGCAGGCATCATCGTGCCCGACGACATCGATCCTGAACTGCTGGCCATGCTGACAGGCCTTGGGTCCACAAAGCCCCGCGCCGGGTCCGAAATGGAAGCAATCCGCGCCGCCAACTTTCTGACCAACAACGACCCGTCGGGATCGGAATGGATCCGCTTTAACCGCGCCCCCGTCAAAGAAGGCGAAGGCCGCGCCCGTACCGGGCGTCGCCGCCGCAACTAACGCTTTTATCTAATTCTGGCGGCCGTGATGCGGGTCATGACAGACCTGACCTGCATTACGGCCCACGACGAAAGGATCGACGCATTTCGATCCCGCACGGTCGGGATTTAATTAGATTATGCGCAGCAAAAATTCAGACATTTATGCCCGATCTGACCGATCCAGCGACAGTGACACCTGCCATGGGCCCAGATGCAATTTGCCGTCTTCCGAAATATAGGCGCTGCCCAATTCGGACGCGGTGGTGCGCCATTCCCCTTTGGGCATTTCAAAAACGCTGGGCTGATCCGAAATGTTGAAGACGCAAAAAATCGTTTCGTTTTCGAACGTGCGGCTGAAATAGACGACATTGCCGTCTGCTTTCAGTCCGTCATGTGACCCGACACGCAGTGCCGCGTGATTGTGGCGGAACGAAATTGCACGGCGATAGTGATGCAGCAGCGCATTTGGATCATGCTCTTGTGCCGCGACCGCCAATGCGCGATGCGCCGACCCGATCGGAAGCCATGTTTTCGGCTTTTCCGAAAAACCGGCATTGTGATGGTCATCATCCCAGACCATCGGCGTCCGGCACCCGTCGCGACCCTTGAATTCGGGCCAGAATTCAATGCCATAAGGGTCTTGCAACTGATCGTAGGGCACATCCGCCTCTGGCAGGCCCAGTTCCTCGCCTTGGTACAGGCAGACCGATCCGCGTAGGCACATGATCAGTGTCACAAACATCCGCGCTGCGGCTGGCGACAATCCCCACCGGCTGACATGGCGTGCCACGTCGTGATTGGAAAACGCCCAGCACGCCCAGCCGTCCCTCGCCACATCGTCGACCTGTTTCATCACATCGACAATACGCGATGCCGTGGGCTGATCGGATGCGAGGAATTCAAACGCGTAGCACATATGCATCAGATCGTCGCCACGGGTGTATTCACCCATGATCTCCAGACCGCGCTGCGCGTCTCCGACCTCTCCAACGGCGGCGGCACCAAACGGCTGCATCTCTGCCCGCAAGCGGCGCAGAAACGCCAGATTTTCAGGGCGGTTTTTGTCGTACAAATGCTCTTGGTGATTGTAGGGATTCACCGACGGCGCAATCGTGGCGTTGCGGCGATCCTTTGGCAGCGCGGGATTGTCCCGCAGATCCAGATCATGTGTGTAAAAATTGATCGTATCCAGTCGAAACCCGTCGACACCCCGGTGCAGCCAGAACCGTGCCACGTCCAACAACGCATCTTGAACCGCCGGCATGTGAAAGTTCAGGTCCGGCTGGCTGGTCAAAAAGTTGTGCAGATAATATTGTTCGCGCCGCGACGACCATTGCCACGCGCTCCCACCAAAGATCGACAGCCAGTTGTTGGGCGGCGTGCCGTCAGGTCTGGGGTCGGACCACACATACCAATCCGACTTGGGATTGGTGCGGTCGATGACACTTTCCCTGAACCAGGGATGCTGATCGGATGTATGACTAAGCACCAGATCGATCATGACCCGAATGCCGAACCGATGCGCCGTTTCCACGACCGCATCGAAATCAGCGACGGAACCGAACATCGGATCGACATCACAGTAGTCGCTGACGTCGTAGCCGAAATCCTTCATCGGAGAGGTGAAGAACGGCGAAATCCAGATCGCATCGACACCCAGCGACGCGATATAGGGAAGACGGTTCACGATCCCCAGCAGATCACCGACACCGTCGCTGTTGCTGTCTTGAAAACTGCGTGGATAAATCTGGTAGATCACGGCCCCGCGCCACCAGTCAGGGTTGGCAATGTTGTCAATCCGTCGTGCGGCGATGGCGGTCATGATAGTCGTTCCCTTGGTCAATCCAGTTTAGTGCCAGCGCACTAGCCTTGCCCGGTGACTTTGGCAACGGGCCGCATGTGACCGGGTTGCCATTTCGGCAGCCATGTCGCTTGATCACAGCAACCCCTACTGGAGACAGAAATGAAACTTCGACGCGCAGATTTCCCGACTGATTTTATGTTCGGCGCAGCGACCGCGGCCTACCAGATCGAAGGCCACAGCTTTGGCGGGGCCGGACCCACCCATTGGGACACGTTTTCCGCAACCCCCGGCAACGTCGTGGGTGCCGAAAACGGGGCAATCGCGTGCGACCACTACCACCGGATGGATGCGGATTTGGACCTGCTGTCCGACGCAGGCATGGATGCATACCGATTCTCGACCAGTTGGGCGCGTGTCCTGCCCGACGGGCGCGGCACGCCCAATCAAGACGGACTTGATTTTTATGATCGGCTGGTCGATGGCTGCATGGCACGCGGACTGAAACCGTTTCAAACCTTGTATCATTGGGAAATGCCGTCGGCATTGGCTGATCTGGGCGGCTGGACCAATCCCGATGTGGCCGACTGGATGGCCGATTACGCAGAGGTGATCACCCGCCGTATCGGTGACCGCGTCCATTCCATCGCGACCCTGAATGAGCCGTGGTGCGTCAGTTATCTGTCGCATTTTCTGGGCCATCATGCGCCCGGTCTACGCGACATCCGCGCAACCGCGCGTGCGATGCACCACGTGAACAAGGCGCACGGCCGCACCATGACCCGGTTGCGCGACATGGGTCAGGACACCTGCGGAATCGTCCTGAATTTCGAAGCGACACAGGCCGCGAGTGATATCAGCGCCGACCGACGCGCGGCGGCCACACAGGACGCAACCCACAACCGCTGGTTCATCGAAGCCATCGCCAAAGGCCATTACCCGGCAGAGGCGCTGGACGGTCTGGAACCCCATTTGCCCGCCAACTGGCAAGACGACATGGCCGAAATCAGCCAGCCGATCGATTTTCTGGGTGTGAACTATTACACGCGCGGGCTGGTGCAGGCGGTCGAAAACGCGCCATGGCCTGCCACCGCACCGGTCGGCGGTCCGCTTGATAAAACACAGATGGGCTGGGAAATTTATCCCCAAGGACTACAGGACACCCTGATCCGCATGGCAAAGGATTACGTGGGAACCCTGCCGATGTTCGTCACTGAAAACGGCATGGCCTGGCCGGAAACGGACGGTCATGCAGATGACGCGCGGACCGGGTTTATCGACAGCCATTTGCAGGCGATGCATGCTGCCATCGGCCAAGGCGTCAATTTACAGGGGTTTTTCTATTGGTCGCTATTGGACAATTACGAATGGGCCTTTGGTTACGAAAAGCGGTTCGGATTGGTGCACGTCGACTTTGACACTCTGGACCGCACGCCGAAATCGTCTTACCACGCGCTCAAAACCGCGATCGCACGGCAGGACCCAGCATGACCATTCGGCAAGCCAACAGTTACAACCTTGTCGCCGATATCGGCGGGACGAACACACGGATCGCACTTGCCCAAGGGGCGGATGTGATGCCTGCGACCGTAAAGCGTTATCGCAACGTCGATTTCACCGGCTTGGAAAGCGTGATCCGCCAGTATTGCGATGACCAAGGTCACGTTGATCCACATGCCGCCTGCGTCGCTGTTGCCGGGCCTGTCCGCGATGGGCGCGCCGCGATGACTAATCTGGACTGGACGATTGACACCGATACGCTTGCGCGCGCCAGCCGTTCGGAAAAGGTCGCCATTTTGAACGACCTGCAGGCGCAGGGTCACGCATTGGGACATATTGCACCTGCCCATTTGCGGCAGGTTCTGACCGGCACCAGCGCCGGTCCGGACGCCACCAAACTGGTGATCGGGGTCGGCACCGGGTTCAACGCCGCCCCCGTTTTCGAAACCCCACGGGGGCGGATCGTGACCGCATCGGAAAGCGGTCATGCCAATTTGCCGATCCGAACGGATCTGGAATTGCGGCTTTGCCAATATGTATCCAATGCCCACGGGTTTCCCGCGGTCGAAGACGTGCTGTCAGGCCGAGGCCTGGAACGGGTCTATGCCTTTTTGGGACAGGAAGCGGGCGAACCAAAGGAAATACTGGCACAGGACATCATGACCGCGCTTGCAGACGGTGCAGATGCCCGTGCGGCGGAAGCGGCGCGAATTTTTGTCCGGATACTGGGCACTGTCGCGGGCAACCTGTCCTTGATCCAACTGCCGTTTGGTGGCGTCTATCTGGCCGGTGGCGTCGCCCGGGCGTTCGGCCCCTATCTGACCCAATTCGGGTTTGGTGATGCGTTCCGCGACAAGGGGAGGTTTGCAGGATTCATGTCGAATTTCCCGGTCACCATCATCGAAGACGACTATGCCGCGCTGACAGGATGCGCCTGCCAGCTAGAAGCGCTGGATCGTCAGGGTTAGGTCGCGGCTGGTCGCAGTTCGGTGAGTTTTGCGTCCACCCTGAATCAGACAATCGCAAAACAAGGCTTACGGGATCAGATGCCGCAAAAGATCAGCGCCGCGCGGCAAGCTGCGCTGACACCGTTTCAGTCAGGGCGTTCAGCGAAAACGGTTTGGGCAGGAAAACAGCCTGCGGCACAGGTTCTGCGTCATCGCTGAACGCGTCTTCCGAATAGCCGGATACAAAAACGACCCTTGTGTCCGGACGGTCGACGATGGCCTTTTTGACCCAGGTCGGCCCATCCATGCCGGGCATGATGACATCCGTCACAAAGATGTCGACCATCAGATCGGGGTCAGCCAGCAGTTCCAGCGCTGCTTCGGCGCAATCGGCTTCCATGACGGTATAGCCGCGCAGACGCAACGCACGGGATGCAAAGGCGCGCACCGGTGCCTCGTCTTCGACCAGTAGAACGACGCCCGTGCCATGCGTGACGGTGTGTTCAGACGCTTTCGCAGGCAGCAGTCCCCCGTTTGCCACGGGCAGCGTTTGGCTGGGGAAAAACATTTCAAATTCGGTGCCTTGCCCGGCTTCGCTATGGGCAAATATGAATCCCCCCGACTGCTTGACGATCCCATAGGCGGTTGACAGGCCAAGCCCGGTGCCTTCGCCCGTGCGCTTGGTGGTATAGAACGGCTCAAACACCTTTTGCAGTCGATCCGGCGCAATACCACAGCCTTCGTCGATGACGCGCACCACCACATATTCGCCCGGCGGGACCGCTACATTGCCCCGGACCATCGGCGTATCAAGCACGCGGTTTTGTGTCACGATCCGGATTTCGCCCCCTTGGGGCATCGCATCGCGGGCGTTCACGATGAGGTTCATCATGACTTGTTCAAGCTGGCGTTTGTCCGCCTTGATCGCCGCCAGATCCGGCGCGTGTTCCAGCATAAGACTGACCTTTTCACCGACAAGTCGGTTTAGCAGATGCGTCAGGTCCGACAGGGTATCACGCAAGTCGATACGTTCGGGTTGCAGGTTCTGTTTGCGCGAAAACGCCAACAACTGCCCGACAAGGCTGGCAGCGCGGTTTGCATTCTGGTGGATCTGGATCAGGTCGCCATAATCGTGATCGCCCTGATCGTGACGCAACAACAACAGATCGCAATGCCCTGAAATCGCAGTCAGCAGATTGTTGAAATCATGTGCCACCCCGCCTGCAAGCTGCCCGATGGCCTGCATTTTCTGGCTTTGTACAAACTGCGCTTCCAGCGTTTTCAGTTCAGTGACATCGTTCAGCACAGCGATCAGATGACGCCCTTCTGCGCCGTCTGCGATATTCAGCGTGACCTGAACAAAGGTTTCCTGATTATCACCACGTCCGCGCAGAAATTGCGACACATGTCCGCCTTGGCCAGCAAGCGCTTCGCGGATCCAGTCAACGATGGGGCGGCCAAGCCCGTCCAACACGTCCTGAACCCGCCGGTCATTCATGTTTTCCAGCCCCAGCAAAACCCTGGCTTGCCGGTTCGACGCCGTGATCATCGCGGCATTGTTGATTTTCAACAGGGGGACAGGCAGGTCTTCTATCGCATCCCATCCGGCGGACAATGCGGGCGGCCCGTCGCTGCTGCCAGCCCCATTTTGACATGGCAAAAGGTAGATTTCGCGCCGACGCGCGGTCCGATCGACCACACCCGCAATAAAGGCTTTCATGCCGTCGGGTGTATCGATGTGGCAAACCCGGCCACTGACCGGCGGTGTTTGTCCGAAAATATCGCGCACCGATTTGGGTCTTTCGCCCAGCAATCGGCGGAAAGCATCATTCAGGTAAAGCACCGTATCCGATGGGCCCGCTGTCAGCATCGGTAGCGTCAGGATATCGGCGGCCCGGCCGAGTGACTGACTGGACTGGCCCAGATCATCCAGCCGCCACAAATCAAGCCCAGGTTCCACCGGCATATGCGACAATCGGTAGTTGCCGCTGCGGGTAACGATATCTTCTTTGGCAAGACCATCGCGTGCGGCCGTATCCTGAAGCGTTGCCAGGATCACTTCGGGGCTGGCCACGATCCGGCCCAGGGCGGTCGCCAGATGATCGTCCTGGACGTCACCGAAACGGGATATCGCGGCCGCATTAGCAAATACAATCCGGCCGTCCGTCCGAGCCAGATAGGCGCTGCCATGGTCCAGATGCAGCAATGTCTGAAACGCGCGCTGGATATCGCTGACAGCAGGGCCCAAATCCTGCGTCCGCTTGGTGTTGCGCGCATAAATGAACAGCGCCGCCAACAACAACACCACCCCACCACCAACCGCCACGGCCCTGACGACAGGATCGTTGCTGAACAGGCCCGCAAAGCCGCAAGGCGCTGTTGCTGCAATCAAAAACCAGAATCCCGGTGGCATGGCATGCCGATCCGGCAGGATGGGTGTGTGGGTGGGCAGCACGATTTCTCCATCCGCGGACATGCATGTCGCAGGACCGTATCGGGTGGAGCGTAAACAAGTCCTTAAAACGGATCAATAATACTTAAGGTTGAGCCTTGCGCATGATCGCCAGATAGAAACCATCGTGATCTGGGCCGGGCAAAAGCTGCATACGATCAACCAGGCTGAACTCTGTGCGGCGCGCCAAAAAGTCATGAACGATATCGTCATTTTCCTGCGTCATGACAGAGCACGTCGCATAGGCCAGCACGCCGCCCGGTGCGACCAACCCCTGGGCCTGATCCAGCACGCCGGACTGAAGCTCGCCATAATGATCCAGTTGATCGCGCGTCAACCGCCATTTGGCATCGGGCGCACGGCGCCATGTGCCGCTTCCGGAACAGGGGGCATCGCACAACACCAGCCCAAAAGGCACCGCCTGCGCCAAGCCAGCCGTGCGCAGCGTCGTGATCTTGACCCCGGCGCGCGCTGCACGCGGGGCGATATCCGCAGTGCGGGCCGCGTCGATATCATGGGCAAAGATGGCCGCATCCTGCAGGTCCGCCAACGCCAGCGCCTTGCCACCACCACCCGCGCAGAAATCTAGGATGCGGTCTGCCCGTACATCCTGCAGGCGATGTATCGCGATCTGAGACGCCGTATCCTGCACCTCGACCAAGCCCGAAGCGAACGCATCCGAGCTCGCTACTTTTCTTTCGTTTTCAATGACTTTCAGCGCAGTCTTCACGTCAGGTACGGGAACCGCAACAATGTCGTCAGCGGCCAACGCGTCGATCGCGTCAGCAAGGGTCGCGCGGGACAGGTTCACCCGCAGGAAAACCCCGGCGCGGTGACGCATCGCCTGCGCCACATCCATCGCGTCGCCACCCAAGGCATCTTGCCAGATCGGCCACAACCAGTCGGGCAGATCAGCACGGGCCGCATCGGTATCGGGTTCAGAGCCGCCTGCCGCCTCTTGCGGGGTCAGGGCCGCGGGGCCATAGCCACCCGCGCCGAATACAGTGTCCGGCGCGATCCCTTCACGCCGCAACAGGCCCAGGATCGCCCCGCGCCCTGACGTATCCCCGCCCAACGCGCATAAAGAACGACGCCCGCGCAAGGCATCGTAGACGTGATCGCGGATCGCCGCGCGGTCCTTTGACCCCGCAAACCGGTTCTTGCGGGCCCATGTTGTCAGGGTCCGTTCCGCCGATTCACCGGCAAGAACATCATCTAGAACCGCAATCGCGGCGGCATAGCGGGCAGCGGGCGTCACAGCAAATTAAGCCGTGGACCGGTAATTCGGCGATTCGCGTGTGATCTGCACATCGTGGACGTGGCTTTCACGCAGTCCCGCCCCTGTGATTTTCACGAATGTCGCGTTCTTGCGCATGTCGGCCACCGTCGCGTTGCCAGTATAGCCCATCGCAGCCCGCAGCCCCCCGACCAACTGGTGCACAACGGCGCTGGCCGATCCCTTGTACGGCACCTGCCCTTCGATCCCTTCGGGCACCAGTTTGTCGCTGGCGGCATCTTTTTGGAAATAACGGTCGGCAGATCCGCGCGCCATCGCCGCAAGGCTGCCCATACCACGATAGCTTTTGAAGCTGCGGCCTTGATAAAGGATCACCTCGCCGGGAGATTCGTCGGTGCCGGCGATCATTGATCCGACCATGGCACAGGATGCACCGGCCGCGATGGCCTTGGCAAAATCACCGGAAAACTTGATCCCGCCGTCCGCGATGACTGGAACGTCGCCAGCGACACCGGCGCAATCCATGACAGCCGTCAGCTGCGGCACGCCGACACCGGCAACCATGCGCGTTGTGCAGATGGACCCCGGCCCGATCCCGACCTTTACGGCATCGGCACCCGCACCGATCAGCGCCTTTGTGGCATCTGCCGTTGCCACGTTGCCTGCCACGACCTGCACCTGATTGGACAGCGCCTTGATCCGTTCGACCGCGCGCGACACACCGTCAGAATGACCATGCGCGGTGTCCACGACGATCAGATCGACGCCCGCGTCGATCAGCGCTTCTGACCGTTCAAAGCCTGCATCGCCCACGCCAGTCGCAGCCCCGACCCGCAGACGACCCAGATCGTCCTTGCAGGCCACGGGGTTCAACACCGCCTGTTCGCTGTCCTTTAGCGTCAGAAGCCCCGTCAGTTTGCCTGCCTGATCGGTGATCAGCAGCTTTTCGATCCGCCGCGCCTGCATCAATGACCGCGCTTCTTCCAGATCGGCAGGTTCGTGCAGCACCGCCAGATTGTCAGATGTCATCATCACGCTGACGGGGGTGTTGTCGTCCGTTGCGAACCGCATGTCGCGGTTGGTGACGATCCCGACAACGCGTCCTTCGGGCCCCACAACCGGAAATCCGGTAACGCGATAACGTTCCATCAGCGCTTTTGCATCGGCCAGTGTCTGATCGGGGCGCAGGGTCACGGGGTTATAGACGGTGCCGGACACAAACCGTTTCACATGCCGGATTTCGCGGGCCTGCGCGTCGATGTCGAGGTTCTTGTGAACGATCCCCATTCCGCCCGCCTGCGCCATCGCAATCGCCATGCGGCCTTCGGTCACGGTATCCATCGCGGACGATAAAAGCGGGATGTTCAACCGGATTGATTGCGTGACGAATGTGCGGGTATCTGCTGTCGACGGCAGCACGGATGACGCTGCGGGAACAAGCAGAACGTCGTCAAAGGTCAATGCCTCGCGAATCTCCATCACGGTCTCTCCTGATAGGGTCGTTTGGCGGTGCCGTATTGCACGAATGACGCGCGGGCAAAAGGTCAAAAGAATGACGCTTGCGGCGCTGTGTCGTCGCGCCTTGGCCTTTCGTATCGCCGCGAAATGGCTAGTGTGCGCGCAACGCAGCAAAGGTGCCCGCAATGACCAGTGATCCTCTCGTCATCTTTACCCCCTCTGGCAAGCGGGGGCGGTTTCCCGCAGGCACGCCGATCCTGACGGCGGCCCGCCAACTGGGCGTCGATCTGGATAGCGTCTGCGGCGGGCGCGGCATCTGTTCGAAATGCCAGATCGCGCCGTCCTATGGTGAATTTTCCAAACACGGCGTCACGGTGCGCGACGGCGCGCTGTCGGAATGGAACAGCGTCGAACAACGCTACGACGATATCCGTGGGTTGAAAAAAGGCCGCCGTCTGGGGTGTCAGGCCACCGTGCAGGGCGATGTTGTGATCGACGTCCCCCCCGAAAGCCAGGTCCACCGTCAGGTGGTGCGCAAAGCCGCCGCCGCGCGTGACATCGTCATGGACCCGGCGACAAAGATGTATTTCGTCCATGTGACAGAACCGGATATGCACGAACCGTCAGGCGATCTGGAACGGCTGGCGCGTGCCTTGCGCGATGAATGGGGCATCATGGATGTGCATGCCCCGTTGCCCGTTTTGAAAAAGCTGCAAAAGCTGCTGCGCAAAGGCAATTGGGAAGTCACCGTCGCCCTGCACCGTGGATCGCTGGACACGCGCCACCAGATCATCGACGTCTATCCCGGCTTTTACGAGGGCCGCATTTACGGGCTGGCCATCGACCTTGGGTCCACCACCATCGCGGCCCACCTGTGTGATCTGCGCAATGGGACGGTTGCCGCCAGCGCAGGCATCATGAACCCGCAGATCCGCTTTGGCGAAGACCTGATGAGCCGTGTCAGCTATGCCATGATGAACCCCGGCGGAGAGGTCGAGATGACCGCCGCCGTCCGCGCGGCGATCAACGATCTGACCGTCGACATCGCGGCAGAAGCCGGGATCACACCCGACCAGATCATGGAAGCGGTGTTTGTCTGCAACCCGGTCATGCATCACCTGTTGATTGGCGTGGACCCGGTGGAACTGGGTCAGGCACCGTTCGCGCTGGCAACATCCGACGCGATGGGACTGGCGGCCCGCGATCTGGACCTGACCCGCATGAACGATGCCGCACAGGTGTTCATCCTGCCCTGCATCGCAGGTCACGTGGGCGCGGACGCTGCCGCCGTCGCCCTGTCAGAGGAACCCGGCAAGTCAGAGGATCTTGTGCTGATCGTGGACGTGGGAACCAACGCGGAAATCCTGCTAGGCGACACCAGCCGCGTGCTGGCCTGTTCATCGCCCACCGGCCCGGCGTTCGAAGGCGCGCAGATCAGCGCGGGCCAGCGGGCGGCGCCGGGTGCCATCGAACGTGTGGAAATCGACCCCGAGACAAAGGAGCCACGGTTCAAGATTATCGGCCACGACCAATGGTCCACCGATCCCGATTTCGATGCCGCCGCACAGATCACGGGCATCTGCGGATCAGGCATCATCGAAGCGGTTGCCGAAATGCGCATGGCGGGCCTGCTGGATGACAAGGGGCTGATCGGCTCTGCCGAACAGACCGGCACGGCGCGCTGCATCGCCACCGGGCGCACCCACGCTTACGTGTTGCATGATGGCACGGCCCAGGGTGGCGCGCTGATATCCGTGACACAGGGCGATATCCGCGCGATCCAGCTTGCGAAATCGGCGCTTTATGCAGGTGCCCGGCTGCTGATGGATGAAATGGGTGTGGATCATGTTGACCGCATCACACTTGCCGGGGCATTCGGTGCGCATATCAGCCCCAAACACGCCATGGTGCTGGGCATGATCCCCGATGCGCCGCTGGACAAGGTTCGCAGCGCGGGCAATGCGGCCGGCACCGGCGCGCGGATCGCGCTGTGTTCCGTCACCGCGCGTCAGGACATCGCGCGCATTGTGCGACAGATCACAAAGGTCGAAACCGCCATCGCCCCGAAATTCCAGGAACATTTCGTCAATGCGAACGCCATCCCGCACGCGACCGATCCGTTCCCCAATCTCGCAGCGCTCGTGACGTTGCCCCATGTCAGCTTTAACCTTGGTGGGGGGGGCAGCGTCGACGATCAGGGACGCCGCCGCAGACGGCCCCGCAAATAGCGGGGTCAGTCGGCGCTGCCGCATGCGTTGGAATTAGCTGCCCTTGCCGCCGAAAACGGTCACGACCGTGCGCCAGCTGATCCACAGGTCAATTCGGATCGACCGATTTTCAATATAGGCCAGATCGGCCGATACCTTACGCTCCAGCCCGTCGCGCCCGTCGACATACCCGACTTCGGTCTGGGCCAACCCCGTAATTCCGGGTTTGACATGATGGCGTGCGCGATATCCGGGCACCGTTTCAAAATAGATGCAGGCGTGATCCAGAAAATCGGGACGCGGGCCAATCAAGCTCATATCGCCGGCCAATACATTGAAAACCTGTGGAAGTTCATCCAAACGGCATTTGCGCAAGAAACGACCCAACGGCGTTATGCGTGATACTTCCAGATCGTCAAACGCGCCTCTGTCGATATCTTTTGCGCAAAGCATGGACCGGAATTTATACGCGCGGAACGGCACACAATCCTGACCCATCCGATCCTGCACGTAAAACAATGGTCCAGGATTGATAAAGCGGTTGAGCAGCAGCAGCATGATCGCAGTTAAGACGGTCGGCACCAGCAACAGCACGGATACACCGATATCAAAAACACGTTTGAAAATGACGTAAAACGGCCCCGTCGTTTCCCTGACGATTTCATATCGCGTTTCCGCGCCACACGACCGTGACGCCAAAAATGCAGAAAACTGACTTAGATCAACCACGACATTCCTGCAAAAATACCTAAAGATTCATGCGAGACGCGTCGGCTAAAACCACCAAGTCTTCGCGTCACTTAGACAACACACCGAAGTT
Organism: Loktanella sp. SALINAS62; assembly: GCF_018263905.1. GTDB lineage: Bacteria > Pseudomonadota > Alphaproteobacteria > Rhodobacterales > Rhodobacteraceae > Loktanella. The sequence goes on from NZ_JAAFZU010000055.1 coordinate 268,425, forward strand.
CGAATTGCCCGTGAACACACAAGATGCGCTTGGGCTGTTCTGTGCCCGGCACTGCATCGATGGCCCAAAGCCAGCGCAATTATTCAGTTCGTATCCGACGGCGCCGTGCCTTGATCGTCCTCATCGGACAGACCGTTCAGAATGACAGTCGCGACCAGCAGTCCGACAGGAAGCAGTGTTTCATAGCCTGTCGGTAGCCCCATCCCTGGCACAACCGGCACCGCAACATCGGGCGCGTTCTGGGCAGACACGCCAAGTGGCAAAAAGGCACAAAATGCAGCAGCGGCAATCACTTTATTCATGGTTTAAATCCTTGGTCACGAACGTCGTTACAGTTTGGCTTTGAGTTCAAAATTTTCAGCAACATTTGTTATGGACTCATAGCTTTGCAACCGCAGCAAAACAAGCCGAAATTATTTGCAACCCTAAAAACGTCGATATGCAGCGAAACGGAACATGACGTTGCGTGATGGTGTGACTTAGGATTGTGCACGGCCTGCCCCTCGCCACGCAGCGACGGGCTAAGCAGGGAATATGATCGGGGCCTGTGCAGGTCGCCAAGGTTGGTGGCGTGACATCACGGCTGTGAATTCGACCGATGCGGCAAATCGGTCAAGCCATCTTCTTAGACGCGGCCACGGCTGTGCATCGAACAAGGGCCGGTCAATCGCCGCGAACTGGCGCACAAATGGCAGGATCGCTATATCCGCAAGGCTTTGCCTGCCAAAAAGCCAGTCGTGTGTTAAGCGATCATCCAGATCGTGCAGGAATTGCGATGCCGCCGCGCGCTGTTCCGACGGGTCACTGTCGGGGTAGCGGATGGCGTATTTTGTGCGGTCCAGCGCCTGCTTGAACGGACCATCGTTGCGCGCGATCAGCGCCATACCTTCGGTCGGCATGTCCAGCCAGCCCAGCGGATCATTTCGCCGCAGTGCCCAAAGCATGATGTCCAGGCTTTCATCGATCACTGCGTCCGCAGTCTGCAGGCACGGGACAGTGGCACTGGGTGACACGGCCAGAAAAGCATCTGGCTTGTCCCGCAAAACGACCTCTCGCAGGGCGACAGTTTGGCCCGACGCCTGTAATGCCAGCCGCGCACGGATTGCATAGGGGCAGCGGCGAAACGACCACAGGATCGGCAGGCTGGATGGATCAACCGCCACGCCGCTTATCCCTGATCGCCGCGTCGCACCGCCGCCAGCACGGCGGCGATGTCATCATCGCTCAACCCGTAATCCGCCTTGGCCGCCGCCGGCGTGACATAACCCAGCGCCAGATCGCGCCGGACATCGGCAGGGTCACGGTCGGCAGCCGATCCGTAACCAGCACCACCCGGAAATGCCATGCAGGCGCGCGATCCGTGCGTGATCAAATGGCGTCCCTTACCGCGCAATGGCGTACCATCGCCCAAGGCGACCGTGGTTGGCGCGCCATCCCCGCCGTCCCTGCGGCCCCGCGCGGGATGATCGACCCGGTCGAACATGGCAGACAAATCCATTTCGTGCCCGTCGCGTGGGCCCACATCCATCACCTGCCCCAGCCCACCGCGATACCGGCCGGCACCGCCGGAATCGGGGCGCAACTCTTTCCGCCAGATCACCACGGGGCCGACCTGTTCAGTGGCTTCTACCGGCATGGTCATCACGCCCGACGGAAACGCAGTCGCGTTCATCCCGTCCAGTGTCGGCCGTGCACCCGTGCCACCGGAGTTGAAGACAAGCACCTCTGCGCGCCGCGCGCCATCGGGGGCGGGTGCATCGCTGCGCGGCCGCACCGACATCTGGAAATTGCACAGACACCCGGCCCCTTCGGCGGGGACCGTGTCGGGCAACAACTGGTCCAATGCAGCGAAAATCGTGTCTGGCAGCAAGTGCCCGATCACATGGCGCAGCGCGACGGGCGCGGGATGCAGCGCATTTACGATGGTATTTTCGGGCGCGCTGATCCGAAAGGGTTCCAGACTGGCCGCGTTGTTGGGAATGTCGGGGGCGATGGCGCATTTCAGCGCGTAGCAGGAATAGGCTTTGGTATAGACCATCGGCACATTGATCCCCTTTGGGTCGGGTCCGCTGGTGCCGGTCCAGTCACATGCCACATGGTCGTCGGCAAAGGTCACAGATACCCGCAGATCGACGGGCCGCGCGTAGCCGTCGATCCGCATGTGACCGTCCGCCCGCCCGCGCGGCAGCGCTGCGATCCGGTCCAGCGTTGCCTGCCGCGAATGATCAAGGATGAAATCGCTGACGCCGTCCAGATCGGTCAGGGTGAATTCCGCCAGCATATCGACCAACCGCCGTTGTCCGATGTCGTTGCAGGTCGCCAGCGCGTGCAAGTCACCGATCAACTGGTCGGGTTCGCGCACATTGGACCGCACGATCTGAACAAGCGTCGCATCGACCTGACCCGCTGCCGCAAAACGCATGATAGGCAGGTGCAAGCCTTCCTCAAAAACGGAATCGGCATCCGCACCGAACCCGCGCCCCCCGATGTCGGTGACATGCGCCGTGCAGGCGAAGAAGCCGACGAGTCTGTCCTGATAAAACGCAGGAGAACAGACCGTGATGTCATGCAGGTGGCCGGTGCCCAGCCATGGATCGTTGGTCAGGTAGACGTCACCGGGCCGCATCGTGTCTGCGCCGATGCAGCGGATGAAATGCGGCACCGCGTCCGCCATCGCGTTGACATGGCCGGGCGTGCCGGTGACGGCCTGCGCCAGCATCCGGCCCGCCGCATCGTAGACACCCGCCGACAGATCCCCCGCTTCGCGAACGGATGTGCTGAACGCGGTCCGCACAAGCGCCTGCGCCTGTTCTTCCACAATGGAAATCAGGCGGTTCCACATGATCTGGTGGGCGACTGTGCTGGTCATGGGGCGATTCCTTTGGCACGCAAGTCGATGCATCCGTCTGCCAGCACCACGGCATCGCGGCTGCTGGGGCAAATGATCGTTGTTTCGTCTTCGGTGATGACCGCCGGACCGCGCGCAGTGTCGCCCGGTGTCAGATCGGCGCGGCGATGGACACCGGCGTTGACCATGCGCGCCTGTGCGGCATCAAAAAGGTCACGCTGTCCCGATGGTGTGACATCGCGGCGGTCGGTCACCGCGTCCTCGCGCTGGACGGGCGGCACCGGGGTCGTCGCGTTGACGGACCAGACGGTGATTTCGACCTCCATCCCGGCCACGGTGCGGTTGAAAAGGGTCTGATAGGCATCTTCGAACCGGCGCAGATAGATTGCGGCATCGGGGGCTTTGGCATCGTCCGGCGTCAGCGTGACGGGAATTTCCCAGCCCTGCCCGCTGTAGCGCATGTAAATCTTGTATTCGGCACGGATCGGCGCGGTCGCATCGCAAGACCGCACAAATCCGGTGGCCTCTGCCGTCAGTTCGTCGAACAGGGCCGTGACCGCGCCGCTGTCAAAATCCGACAGCCGCATGAACACCGACCTGTTCGCCTCAAAGCTGAAGGGCGCGCGCAGGAACCCGATAGCAGACCCGACGCCCGCACCCTGCGGGATCAGGCATCGGGTGATGCCCAGCTTTTCGCACAGGCGCGCGGCATGCAGCGGGGCCGCACCACCAAATGCGATCATGGTGTAATCGGCCAGATCTTCGCCGTTTTCGACAGCATGCACGCGGGCGGCGTTGGCCATGTTTTCGTCAACGACCTCTGCCAGACCATGCGCCGCCTCAATCGCCGACATATCAAGCGGGATGGCCAGCGTGTCGGTCAGCGCATCCAGCGATTGCGCCGTCGACAGCGGGATGCGCCCGCCCGCGAAGCCATCTGGGTCCAGCTTTCCCAGCACAAGGTCGGCATCCGTGACGGCCGGACGCGTGCCGCCGCGCCCGTAACAGGCCGGCCCCGGTTCGGACCCCGCGCTTTCGGGGCCCACGCGGATCTGGCGCAGCGCGTCGATATGGGCCAGCGACCCGCCGCCCGCGCCGATTTCCACCATGTCGATCACGGGAATCGAAATCGGCATGCCTGACCCCTTTTTGAAACGGTAGGTCCGTGCCACTTCGAACACGCGGGCGGTTTTCGGCGTCTGGTCGCGGATCAGACAGATTTTGGCCGTCGTCCCCCCCATGTCGAACGATAGTACCCTGTCCAGTCCATGCCGTGCCGCAATATCGGCGGCAAAAACCGCACCGCCCGCAGGCCCCGATTCCACCAGCCGCACCGGAAATTCCGCCGCAGTCGCAAGGTCGATGATCCCACCGCCCGAATGCATCAGGAACACCGGGCAATCCGCGCCCTCGTCACGCAGACGCTGTGCCAGACGGCCCAGATAGGATTTGATCAGCGGCTTGATATATGCGTTGGCGACGGTCGTGTTGAACCGTTCGTATTCGCGCATCTGGGGGCTGACGTCTGATGACAAAGACACCATGACGCCGGGCATCCGTTCGGCCAGCACGTCGCGGATCAGCCGTTCATGCGCGTTGTTCACATAGGAATGCAGCAGGCCCACGGCGATACTGTCATACCCTGCAACGATCAATTCGTCGGCCAGCGCCGCAACCTCTGCCCGGTCCAGCGGGATCAAAACGCCGCCGTCTGCATCCATGCGTTCGCGCACCACATAGCGGCGGTTGCGGGGCAACAGCGGTTCGGGCAGCGACAGGTTCAGATCGTATTGTTCGAACCGCGATTCGCTGCGCATTTCAATGACGTCGCGGAATCCTTCGGTCGTGATCAGTGCCGTCCGCGCACCGCGCCGTTCGATCAGCGCATTGGTGGCCAGCGTCGTGCCGTGGATAATCTGACCGATCCGACCCGGCTCGACCCCCGCGTCGGCGCAGACGCGGTGCATCCCATCGACTATGGCATCTTCGGGTGCGGTGTAAGTCGTCAGTACCTTTGTCGAATAGCGCGCCGTGCCGGTTTCCAGCACCACATCGGTAAAAGTACCACCGATGTCCACGCCCAGCCGCATCGTCGTGTCGTTCATTCCGCATCCATCCGTGCCGTTTGCGCCCATGCAGCGCGCGAACATCCGGAATGTCAAACGCTGTGGTCAGTCTTTTTGATGGAACTCTGCGACCGTCTGACGTTGCGCCATCATCATGGCATCGGCCACGTGCTGAAGCGGCGACACATCGACATCGGACTGGCCCGTTTCGATCAATTCGGCAAAGCGGTGATAGACGCCTTCGTATTCAGTCTGGTCCTTGATGGCCTGGGGTTGGCCGTTGACCGTCAGCTTTGTCGCCGCATCGTACAGGCGCAACGTGCCGTCTGTCGTGTCGATTTCCATGTCCCAGACGGGCGGGTTTTCATGACGCCAATCAAAGGTGGCCGACACTTTCATGCCGCCAGCACCGACAAAGGTCAGGTCTGCCGCAATAGGCATGTTGCGATTGGCGGGAAATGCCAGTTTGGATTCGCGCAGATGCACGGGATTGGGCAGGATTTCAGACATGATCGACAGCGCGTTGATCCCGGTGTCGAACACGCCCTGCCCGCCCGGTTCCCAGACCCAGTCCTGACCGGGGTGATGGACGTGCACGTCTTCACGCCAGTTGATCCGCATTCCCTTGACCGTGCGGTCGCGCAGCCATGCGCGGGCGGCAGCCACGCCGGGGGCGTGTTTGAGATGCCAGGACGCATACAGGGTCACGCCTTTGGCCCGCGCCAGACGTTCCAGTTTCAGAACCTCTGTCACGGATGCGCCGGGCGGTTTTTCCAGCATCGTATGCTTGCCCGCCATCAGCGATTTGACTGCGATGTCATAGCGGGGCAGTGCGGGCATGGTCAGGCTGACGATATCAATGTCAGGGCGCGCGTCGATCAGTGCCCCGATGTCGTCGTGGTTTTCGACACCGTCGACGCCGCCGGACCCGCTGACCGTCGCCGCAAGGTCAAAGGCCGTACTGTCTGCAATTGCCGGCATATGCTGTTCGCTGGCGATCTTGCCGATCCCCGCCAGCGCGATTTTTGCACCGGTCAGTTGCCGGCCAGAAGAACTTGTCGCTGTCACACTATGCCTCGTCTGTTGATGTCTGCGGCGGCACATAGGGCTTTAAGCGGTCAGGACATCCCCAACGCGGCCAGATACATTTCCAGCACGGCTTCTTCTTCGGCCAGATCGTCCTTGTCGCGTTTGCGCATGGCGACGATCTTGCGCAGGACTTTTACGTCATAGCCACGGCCCTTGGCTTCGGCCATGATTTCCTTTTGCCCGTCAGCGATGTCTTTTTTCTCGGCTTCTAGCCGTTCATACCGTTCGATGAACTGGCGCAGTTCCTGTCCTGCGACGTTTTCGTCGGGGGGGGTGGCGGTGTCGGACATCGAAACTCTCCTGCGGGTGATTGCGGGCTGTCCTAGCGGTCCCGCCAAAACCTTGCAAGGTGCGCCGTGGCAAGGTAGCGGCATTGGCGGCAAATCAGAAAGGTGGACGATGGCGACAATGATATGGATCGGGGCGCTGGTGTCCCTGCTGGGGCTGGGTGGTGTGGTCTATTCCATCGTCACCGTGGCCCGCGCCAAGCGCGCAAACCTGTCGGACGAGGCATTGCGTGCCAAGGTAGGCGCGATGATGCCCATCAACCTTGGATCGTTCTTTGCGGCGATGCTGGGGTTGATGATGGTGCTGGTCGGCGTGCTGCTGGGCTAAAGCCCCAGCGCGTCCAGAATTGTCACGATCCGGCTGTCGGACAGCGAATAAAAAATGATGCGTGCGTCGTCGTCGCTACGATCCGCCCGCACAAGCCCCGCGTTGCGCAACCGTTTCAGGTGGGACGATATCAGCGCCTGCGCCTGACCCGCTGCGGACTGAAGCTGTCCAACCGTCAACGGCCCGTCACGTAGCGCGCACAGGATGGCCAGCCGCACCGGGTTGCCCATGGCATTCAGGTGGTCTGCAGCGGCCGTCACTGGATCGGGCGGTGTTGTCATAACCGAAAACTAGACGCGGTGCCCTGCAACCACCAGACCTGATCGCGCTGGACCAACGCGCCGACTGCGGCTAACACTCTGCCCATGCAAATCAATCAGATCACCCCCGATTACGCCGCTTCTCCGCAGATCATGCCCGCCGACGCGGACACGATCGCCGCGCAGGGCTTTACCATCGTCATCTGCAATCGTCCCGATGCCGAAGTGCCGCCAGCGCAACAATCCGACGCCGTACGCGCCGCAGTCGAAGCGGCGGGCATGACATTTGTGGACAACCCCGTCACCCATCAGGGGCTGAACATGGATATGGTCCACGCCCAGACCGCGGCAGCAGCACAGGGTAAGACACTGGCCTATTGCGCGTCCGGTACGCGGTCCACGATTGTCTGGGCATTGGGTCAAGCGGGCAAAATGCCGGTCGATGACATCGTCGCTGCCGCCGCCAAGGCCGGCTACGACCTGAACGGCATGCGCAGTCAGTTGGAAACGCTGTCCTGACCGCTATACGATCTGCGACACGTCTTTGATCGCGTGGCCGTCCTTGGTGATGGCTTCGCGGTGCGGCAGGTCCTGCATCTGGCTGTCGTCAGGCCGTTCGATACGGACCGCGATCCGGCCAGCCATCTGACCCAGCCTGCCGCGGGCCACCAGCATTCCGCCCGGCGCTTCCAACCGGACAGCGCCAATGGTGCAGCCATGCAGTGGCAGGCAATCCCCGACCGCCATTTCGGTCAGGCGTGACAACGGCACGGGCATCCGGTGCACGATGACATCCAGTGCCGCAGGCGCATTGTTGACCGCACGCTGCATCGCGATTTTCCATTGCGTTGCGTCCAATGCAGGTTGCGCTGTCGGTGCAGCAACGGAAACGGCGGGGTTGGGCAACACGATGGACAGGACCGGCCTGCGATCCGTCACCCGGTCATTCACCGTCAGCCCGATCACGCGATACGATTGTTCGGTCAAGGCAAAGCCCACCGCACGCCGATCCGCCAGCCGCGCACCGACGTCACAGCCAGTGGACCAGCCGTCCAGTGCCGTGCCGACGGTGCTGCCATCCAGTTCCGAAATAACCCCCTGCAGAAACGGCAAAATCAGCGCCATGTCGGTATGTGTGATGGGACGCACCGCCGCGGGGGCGGCTGCGACCTGCCCCGTGGTCAGCGTTTCGATCGCCACGGCAACAAGCTGTGCATCACAGGTCAGCAATCCCACCGTCACGCCGCCCCGGATCAAGTGCAGCATCAACAGATCATCGGACAGGCCAGCCAGCACTGTGTCCAGATCACCGGTCCGTTCGGACACATCGTCGATATCCAGCACCAGTCCCAGACTGTTTTGCGCCACCTGTGTCACAGACCGTTTTACCGCGCGGGCGGCGGTCAGCGGCACATCGGGCGCATCCGCACCGGGCCGTTGTATCATGCGCTGCAACAGGCCCGTCATGCCGTCCATCCTTTGCCTCAACGCCCAACCTTAGGGCGCAAGGCATGAATCATGCGTAAATCACGGACCTACTGCGCGGCCAACGCAAGCGGTGCAGGCAGGACAACCCGAAAGGCAGCCCCGCCCTGCCCCGGCAAATACACGATCTCTCCGCCCAGACGGGTCATGATCTCGCGGCAAATGGCAAGACCCAGACCCGCCCCGCCAGCACGCGCCGCATCGGTCAGGCGCGAAAATTTCTCAAATATCACCTGGGCGTCGGCAGGCGCGATTCCGCTGCCGTTGTCGATGAAATCAACGATGGCGCCGGTTTTGGTTGTCCAGACCTTGATCGTCAGGACGGGCATATCGGCATCGCAATATTTCTTGGCGTTGGCGATCAGATTGATGAAAACTTGGCTAAGCCTGTCCAGATCGGTCGTCAGGGTGACGTCTTCTGCCACCGGGTCGCGCATGATCCGCAACTGATCCGGCCGGACGTCAGCCGATGCGATGGCCCGGTCGATCAGATCGCGCAGCCGTCCTGTCTGCTGGTGCAGCGTCACCTGCCCGTTTTCCAGCACAGCCAGATCCAGCAGATCGTCCAACAGCCGCGTCAGGCGTTGCGACTCAGCATTGATGATAGCGGCCATGCGCGCCGATTCCGGCCCTTTCATATCTTGCTGCATCAAGATTTCCGAAAACGACCGGATCGACGTCATCGGCGTGCGCAGCTCGTGACTGATCTGGGACAGGAACGCGTCTTTTTGAACTGACAGGGTCATCAGTTTGGCGTTTGCATCGCGCAGCGCGCGGGCCGTCTGTTCCTGTTCACGGCTTTTGGCTTCCAGCTTGCCGGAATATTCAAGGATCTGTGCGGTTTCATCCGCCAGTGCGAACAGATCGTCGACCGTGACGCTGACACCTTGGGTCAATTGTCCGATCATGGCATGGGCGGTGGCGGCACCGACTGACCCGGACAATTCGCGTTCCAGCCGCGCCAGAAAGGCGGGCGAGACATCGGGCAGGAACCCTGTCTTGTTCTGTGCTGCGGCTTCGGCCTGAAACATCGCCTGCGCTTGACGTGGACCAAGAATGCGCTGCGACATGATCAGCAAATCCTCTGCCGTGGCGGCAGAGCGTGTCCACGCCTGCTGGCCGCCGGGCCCGTCAAAGATATTCACGAATTGCGCACCCTGCAGCCGTTCCAGCGGTGTCGGGAACGACAGGACCGATCCCACGAAGAACAGCACAGTGTTGCCCAGCATCGACCACAGCAGACCGTGCAGGATCGGGTCCATCCCTGCGATCCCGAACAATGCCTCTGGTCGCAGCCAGACGATGCCATAGGGGCCATCCGCCATGACCTGCGCGGACAGGATCGCGTCAGGCCCGAAACTGGGCAGGAACAGCGTCCAGAACCAAAGTGTCGATCCCGACACCAGCCCAAGGATCGCGCCCGTCCGCGTCGCCCCCCGCCAAAAGATGCCGCCCAGCAACGCGGGCAGCACCTGCACCACCCCCGAAAAAGAGATCAGCCCGATGGCCGCCAATGCACCGCCGCCGCCCGACAGGCTGTAATACAGATAACCCAGCGCCAGAATGCCCACGATGGCCAACCGCCGCGTCAGCACCACGACGCCGCGCACATCGCCCGAAATCGCCGCCCGCGTCTGCGACTGGCTGCGCATCCAGACTGGCAAGACCACGTGATTCGACACCATGGTTGACAGGGCGATCGTGGATACGATCACCATTGACGTGGCCGACGAAAAGCCGCCCAGAAACGACAGCAGCGCAAGACCGGTCTGACCTTCGGCCAATGGCACTGTCAGCACGAACAGATCCGGATTTGACCCCGCTGGCATGATGCGCAACCCGACCACGGCGATGGGCACCACAAACAGGCTCATCAACGCGAGGTATAGGGGAAAAGCCCAAGAGGCTGTTTTGAGGTGCCGTTCGTCCGCATTTTCAACAACCAGCACCTGAAACATCCGTGGCAGGCACAAAAAAGCCGCCGCAGACAAAAAGATCAGGGCCGACCAGCGTGTGCCGGATTGCGACCAATCCGCAACGGGCGAGGATTCGATGGCCTGCAACGTGTCGGCAATCCCGTCAGACAGCCCCCAGACCACAAAGATCCCGACCGCCAGCAAGGCGATCAGCTTGACCACAGCTTCGACCGCGATGGCGATCACGACGCCATGCTGGCGTTCATTGGCATCGACGTGGCGCGTCCCGAACAGGATCGTAAAAATCGCCAACCCGACGGACACCAGTATCGCCGCCAGGCTAAGGTCCGGACTGTCCCAGTTCTGGCCGCTTGCCTGCGCAAAGACCTGAAAACTAAGCACGACCGACTGCAATTGCAGGGCGATATAAGGGGTTGATGCGATGATCGCCATGATGGTGACGATCATGCCAAGCGTCGTGGATTTACCAAACCGCGAAGAGATCAGATCGGCAATCGACGTGATCCGCTGCGCGCGTCCGATCCGCACCAGCCGCCGCAACACCAGCCACCAGCCCACCATCACCAGCGACGGCCCCAAATAGATCGTGACATATTCCAGCCCCGACCGGGCGGCGTAGCCGACCGCGCCGTAAAACGTCCATGCCGTGCAGTAAATCGACAGTGACAGCGTATAGACCAGCGGCATACGCAGCCAGCCGCCCCGCCCGCGTTCCGCCTGTCGTTCCGCCAGTGCCGCGATGATGAACAGGAACGCGACATAGAGCACGGCGGCAAAGACTAGCGCGTTGAACGACATCAGCCGCGCGGCTCTTCAGGGGGGGATGCGGCATCGTCCGTTGTGTCGATCCGGCGCGCCATGATGGCGGCACACAGGATCAGAAAAGTCCAGACCACGAAAATATAGACGATGGTTCCCGCAAGCCCGCCCGAACCTTCGCGCGTCCACATCAGCGGGACCAGCCACAACACCAACCCCAGGATCGGAAGAACCCGCCCCACATCGCGGAGTCTGCGTTGCCGATAGCGTTCGCGCGCCAGAAAAAGCCCACCGCCGCCGGTGCGTGGTGTCTGCGGATCATGCGGGACCGTCATGATCCGATCAGTGCACGGACCTGCGCACAGACCTCTTCGTTGGCAAAGGGTTTGGTCATGAACCGGTCAACGCCCAGTTCCTCTGCCAGCGCCTTGTCCTTGTTTTGACCACGCGCCGTCAACATCATGACCGGCAGGTCGCGGGTCGTCGGATCTGCACGCAAATCACGCAGGATATCGAACCCCGACCGTCCCGGCAGCATGACATCCAGAATGATCATGTCAGGCCGCTGGCCACGGATCTTGTCCATCGCGGTCGTGCCATCCTCGTGGGTGTGGACGGTAAAACCGTCCCGGCTGAGGATAAAGCTCAGGGCTTCGATGATGTTGGCTTCGTCTTCGATCAGCAAGACGCGTTTGGCCATCAGCATTCCCCCCGCTTTGCTTGGCTTGGTACGGACGACGCCCTCCCCGACGTGGTCCACGGCGCACTATTGTCCGCCCCGCGCATCATGTCAAAGGGATGCGACATTCCCGACAGCAAGGACAGGCATCGCCGGTTCGCGCCGCGCCGGGCAATCTGACCGCGCACAGATGCGGCAAGCCACGCCCACAGGGATCGTTTGCGGGCCAGATGGCGCATTGATTGTCCGCACCAGCATGGTTGCACAGACAAGCGGCGGCAGATGCGGGCCATGCGGATGCGCCACAGGCACCGCGATGGCGTGGCAAACCAGATGTGCGGCATTCTGACCCGGCAGCACGACGGCCGCAGTGATCGGACGTCCGGGCTGACCAAGCGCTGTGTAAATCGGCCAAAGCGGACAATCCCCGCCACGGGTCAGATCAAAGCCAAACACCTGCTTCAGCAGCAAAACCGCGCCGGCAGCGTCAATTTCCATCAATCCGTGGTCGGGATCATGGCTTGTCGGTGGCACGCTGGCCAGCCGCCGAAAGATACGGTCAAGCGGCTGGCGTGTCTGACTGGCCAATACCATCGGGTCATGATCCGCCGCGCGTGCGGCCTGCAGGAAATCATCCAGCGGCAAGGCCTGCGCATCATCAGCGTATCGTGCATCATACTGCGTCACCAGCGCCGCTACCGCCGGGCGGGTCACCGGTGCGGGTGCCGGTGCGGGGTGTGTTTCCAGATGCGGGCGATGAAATCCGGTGGTGGCAAGGATCGCCTCGCGGTCTTCCAGCGGCGACAAAAGCGTGCGCTCTGCATCATCAGGTGCGTCCAGATATGCGACAAGTGCGCGACTGGTATCCGCCAATTTGCGCGCGTCGCTGTGAATGTTGCTGTGAAACCGGGCTTGCCAATCGGCGTCGATCTTGCTGTCACCCGTCAGGATCGCCGCCGTAGACTGAATGGCAGTCACCGCAGAAATGACACCGTGAAGCGCCTTTGCCAGATCGGGGTCATAGGTCAGACGGTCGGTCATCATCTGCAACCGATCCTCGAGCGTGCGGATTTCCAGCGCCTGCGCCGTGATCAGACCGGCCCAGCCTGGAAACCGGGCGACCAGATCCTCTGTCTGCACCGTTTCGGTGGCGATGGTGGACAACCGATCCGACGCGGCGCGTAAACGATCAACCAGCGTGGGATCGGCTGGCCGTTCCAAAAGCCCGATGTCGACGGCAAGCGTCGCCGCGATGCGCCGCAGCAATGCCGCCCCCGCCGGGCGTTTGCCATGTTCGATCAGATTAAGGTAACTGGCAGAGATATCGACCGCGCGCGCCAGATCGCGCTGGGCCAAACCCGCATCCATGCGTCGCGCCCTGATGCGTTCGCCGGTTCTGTTCATCGGCCCCCCTTAGCGCGTTGATCCGGAAACTGATTTACAAAACCACCAACGCATTCGTCTATTAATTTACAAATTCAATGCGCCGTGGCAAGCGATTGTTGTTTGACGCAAGGTTGCCCTGCATCCTTTGGCCAGCACGACCAATGTGCAGTTGCCCGGACGGGAGGGTCCGGCCAGCGTTTCAACGGGAGGATTACCATGACGAAATCGACGTATTCACGCCGTCGGGTGTTACAGACGGGTGCCGTAGCCGGCACAGGTCTGATGCTGCCCACGTATCTGCGGGCCGAAGCCCACACAGGTTTCACCAACGCACCCACCGGCGACACGGTCACGCTGGGCTTTAACGTGCCGCAGACCGGTCCCTATGCCGAAGAAGGCCTGGACGAGCTGCGCGCACAGGAACTGGCCGTTCAGCACCTGAACGGCGAAGGCGACGGCGGCATGCTGGCGACCTTTAGCGAACAGAACCTTGATGGCACAGGTATCCTGGGCAAGAAGGTCAATTTCGTCACCGGTGACACGCAGACCAAATCCGACGTCGCCCGCGCTTCTGCGCAGTCGATGATCCAAAAAGACAATTGCATCATGATCACCGGCGGGTCGTCGTCCGGTGTGGCTGTCGCCGTGCAGGGTCTGTGCCAAGAAGCTGGCGTGATCTTTATGGCGGGCCTGACGCATTCCAACGACACCACCGGCAAGGACCGCAAGGCAAATGGCTTCCGCCATTTCTTTAACGGTTACATGTCCGGCGTCGCACTCGCACCCGTGCTGGAAAAAGCATACGGGTCGGACCGTCGTGCCTATCACCTGACCGCCGACTACAACTGGGGTTGGACACAGAACGAATCCATCGCTGCATCGACAGAGGCATTGGGCTGGGAAACCGTCCAGAACGTGCTGACACCCGTGGGTGCCGGCGACTTCTCGTCCTACATCGCGCCTGTGCTGAACTCTGGCGCGGATGTGCTGATCCTGAACCACTACGGCGGGGACATGGTGAACTCCCTTACGCAGGCTGTGCAGTTCGGCCTGAAGGACAAGCAAGTCAACGGCAAGGATTTCCAGATCATCGTTCCGCTGTACTCGGAACTGATGGCCAAAGGTGCAGGGTCCAACATCGAAGGCGTTTACGGCTCGATGAACTGGAACTGGCAGCTGCAAGATGAGGGCAGCAAGGCGTTCGTCAAATCGTTCGGTGAAAAGTATGGCTTCCCGCCGTCGAACGCCGCGCACACCTGCTATGTCCAGATCATGCTGTATGCAGATGCCGTCGCACGTGCAGGGTCGTTCAACCCCTGCGCCGTCGTTGAAGCGCTGGAAGACTTTGACTTTGACGGTCTTGGCAACGGTCCGACGACGTATCGCGGCGCCGATCACCAGTGTTTCAAGGACGTGCTGGTCATGGAAGGTGTGGCCGGTTCCGGCAACGCCAACATGATGGGTTACGACACACTGTCCATCGTCGAAGTGACGCCGCGTGCACAGGTCGAATACGAACCCGACCACCCGATGTTCGCAGGCGGTAGCCTGGGCGAATGTAATCCCGGCGCGTAACCGTGCCATCCGGGGGCGGCGTTCCGCGCCGCCCCTTTTACGGAACGCACACACGCGTTCCGATCGCCAAACGACAAAAGACTGTCCAAAGGCCCGCGCTGGCTGAAACCATTGAGGAGTGGTGACGTGGATGCATTTATCCTGCAAATTCTGAACGGGCTGGACAAGGGATCAGCCTATGCGCTGATCGCGCTGGGTCTGACGCTGATCTTCGGCACGCTGGGCGTGGTGAACTTTGCGCACGGGGCGTTGTTCATGATCGGTGCGTTCTGCGCCGTGACCATGCAACGTATTCTGGGGCTGTCGCGGACGGTCATTGACGAGACACAGACCGATTTTCTGGGCAATCCGATGGCGGTTCAGGTGCCGTATGTGCAGGATTGGTTCGGGGCGGCAGCGGGCGCCACCATTCAGGACTGGTCCGTGCCACTCGCCTTTTTTCTGACGGTTCCGGTCATGCTGCTGGTCGGTTGGGGCATGGAACGCGGCCTGATCAAGCATTTCTACAAACGCCCACACGCCGACCAGATCCTTGTCACATTCGGCCTGGCCATCGTCATCGGTGAAATCATCAAGGCATTTTACGGTGCAAACCCGATCCAGACGCCCATGCCGTCCGCATTTGTCGGGACGATTGATATGGGCCGGTATCTGGGACTTGGTGAAGGTGCCGTTGCCTATCCGACATGGCGTCTGATCTACTTTTTCTTTTCCGCGATCATCATCGCCGCGGTCTTTGCTTTCTTGCAGTTCACAACCTTTGGCATGGTCGTCCGTGCTGGCATGGCGGACCGTGAAACGGTCGGGATGCTGGGGATCGATATCGACAAGCGTTTCACGCTGATGTTCGGCCTGGCCGCAGCGGTCGCGGGTCTGGCGGGCATGATGTATGCGCCGATCCTGTCCCCGCACTACAACATCGGCATGGATTTCCTTGTCCTGAGCTTTGTGGTGGTGGTCGTCGGCGGCATGGGATCGCTGCCTGGCGCTGTGCTTGCCGGGTTCCTGCTGGGCATCATGCAAAGCTTCTTTTCCAACCCGGCCTTCAAAGGCTTTATCGTGGATGCCCTGCGGCTGAACGATACATTCACCGGCACAGTGATCAACGGTCTGGACCAGATCATCATCTATCTTGTTGCCATCGTCATTCTGTTGACCCGTCCGCGTGGCCTGTTGGGCCGCAAGGGCGTGATGGAGGAATAGGAATATGCTCGGTCTTAATTCACGCGATTTCAAACTGTTTGCCATTGTCGTCGTCATGACATTGGCAGCCCCTATACTGCTGAACCCGTTCCCGGTGGACAGCGCGCTGGGGCAAAGCTTTAACGCGGGCTACCCCGCCCTGATGCAACGCTTCGTGATCTTTGGGTTGCTGGCGATCGGGTTCAATATCCTGTTCGGTCTGACGGGTTATCTGTCATTCGGACACGCCGCTTTCCTGGGGGTTGGTTCCTATGCCGCCGTCTGGATGTTCAAGCTGCTGTCCTACAACATCATACCCGCCATGATCCTGTCGGTCGTCGTCGCTGGCTTGTTTTCCGTCGTCATCGGATACGTCTGTCTGCGACGCTCTGGCATTTACTTTTCGATCCTGACGCTGGCTTTCGCGCAGATGTCCTATGCGCTGGCCTATTCGGTGCTGTCGCCCATCACGAACGGTGAAACCGGGTTGCAGGTCTACAGCGACGACCCCCAAGTGCTGATGAGCCAAGGCGATCCCATCGTGCCGCACCTGTTCGGGCTGGAAATGAATTCATCAGTCACGTGGAAATTGGGCGGATGGGAGTTCATTTTTCAGAACGGTTACTATCTGGCGGCGGTCTTTATGATTGCGGGCTTTTATCTGTCGATCCGCATTTTCCGGTCACCTTTCGGACTGATGCTGCGGGCGATCAAATCGAACCAGACCCGAATGAGCTATACCGGGATGAACACCAAGCCATACATGCTGGCCGCTTTCGTGATCTCTGGCTGCTACGCGGGGCTGGCCGGTGGGCTGTTGTCTGCAATGGACCCGCTGACCGGTGCGGAACGCATGTTCTGGACCGCGAGTGGTGAAATCGTCGTCATGGCGATCCTCGGCGGTGTCGGCACGTTGATCGGCCCGGTGCTGGGCGCTGGACTGATCAAGTATCTGGAAAACATCGTATCCAAGATCAATGATACCATCCTGCACAACTGGTTCGCCTTTATGCCGGACTGGCTGGACAATCTGCTGGTCGCGATCATCCATCCCTTTATCGGCAAAGGCTGGCACCTCAGCTTGGGCGTCTTGTTCATGGCGGTCGTCATCTTCCTGCCCGGCGGATTGGTGCAGGGCGGACAAAAGCTTGGCGGGCTGTTCCGCCGCCGCGCCAAACCCGCAGAGACAGAGACGGATTCCGTTGTCGAAGCCAATTCAAAAACCCCGGCGGAGTAAGATCATGGGCATTCTTGAAGTCAAAGGCGTCAACAAACGTTTCGGTGGTCTGCAAGCGCTGGGTGACGTGAACCTGAGCGTGGTGGAAAACACCGTCCATGCCATCATCGGGCCAAACGGGGCTGGCAAGTCGACCTTGCTGAACTGTCTTGTCGGCAAACTGATCCCCGATTCAGGTTCGGTGCTGTTCGACGGACAGTCCGTGCTGGGCCGCAAGCCGCACGAGATTAACCAGATGGGCATCAGCCGCGTGTTCCAAACGCCGGAAATCTTTGCCGATCTGACGGTCATGGAAAACGTGATGATCCCCTGCTTTGCCAGACGCGACGGTGCGTTTCGGATGCACGCAATCGAAAGCGTGCGTCACGAGGGCGAGATCATCGCACAGGCAGAGGCCATTCTGGCGGACGTCAATATGGTCAACAAGCGCGACATGGTGGCGTCATCGCTGTCGCGTGGCGACAAGCGGCGGCTGGAAATGGCGATGTGTCTGGTTCAGGAACCAAGGCTTTTGTTGCTGGACGAACCGACAGCCGGCATGGCGCGGGCAGATACCAACAACACGATCGACCTGCTGAAAGAGATCAAGCAAAAGCGCAACATCACCATGTGCATCATCGAACACGACATGCATGTGGTGTTCAGCCTGGCCGAACGGATCACTGTTCTGGCCCAAGGCCGACCGCTGGTCGAGGAGACCCCCGAAAACATCAAGGGTCACCCCAAGGTCCGCGAAGCATATCTGGGTGAAGCGCAGGTCTGACAAACTTTTTTCTGCGAAAAATCGAGCCCCCGCGTTTTTGCGAAGATGCGGCACCGCGAAGGAAACAAGATGAACGCCCCATTCGACAAGAATCGCAACAACGCCGCCACCGCGTCGAAATTTCTCAGCGTGTGGGAAATAGAGGCTTATTACGGCGAAAGCTATATCGTCCAGAACGTCAGCTTTGACATTCACGAAGGCGAAATCCTGGCCCTGCTGGGGCGCAACGGCGCGGGCAAGACGTCGACCCTGCGCACGATCGCGCGGCTGGGCAATCCAGAACTGCGTCACGGTGAAATCTGGCTGGATCACCAGCCATTGCACCAGATGAAAAGCCATCAGGCCGCCGCTGCCGGGATCGCGCTTGTGCCCGAAGACCGCCGCATCATTGCCGGTCTGACCGTCGAGGAAAACCTGCAACTGGCCCAGATCGCACCGCCGATTGGTTGGTCGCTGGAACGGATCTATGACCTGTTCCCCCGCCTGAAAGAACGCCGCAAACAAGAAGGTGTAACGCTGTCGGGTGGCGAACAGCAGATGCTGGCGATCGCGCGTGCGCTGGCCCGTGACATCAAGGTACTGTTGCTGGACGAACCCTACGAAGGTCTGGCGCCGGTCATCGTGCAGGAAATTGCCAAGACACTGAATATCATTCGTGATCAGGGGATTACGACGGTCATCGTGGAACAAAATGCCGTGGCGGCACTGAAACTGGCCGACCGTGCCGTGATCCTTGATACCGGGACAGTTGTGTTCGACGGCTCTGCCAAGGACGTGCTGGACGACGAAAAACTGCGCGCGGAATACCTTGCAATCTAAAGCCACCTGCATGGGCCGGCCCAATAGGGCCGGTCTGGCACGCTGACTGCGACAGCTCATCCTTCGGGTTGCGCTTTCCCCCACGTCCGGGTTGCCCTATAAGTCCGCAATGCGATGTGACGACAGGTCGCGTCGGGTATATTAAATTATGCAAGGACAGTTCTGATTATGGGCAACAAGACCTCTCAGGATAGCGACGTCAGTTTTATTCAGGCACTGGCAGAGCTTTTGCGTGCCAACGATCTTACGGAACTGCAGGTCAAACGCGACTATGCTGAAAACGACAGCCTGAATGTGCGCGTCAGCCGCTTTACCCAGCCAGCCCCAGCAGCGCCCGCTGCCGCACCGGCACCTGCACCGGCAGGATCCGCACCGGCACCATCTGCACCGGTTCCCGCACCGGCGACAGATCCGGCCGCCCACCCCGGCGCCGTGACATCGCCCATGGTCGGCACGATCTACATGGCCGCCGAACCGGGCGCGAAACCGTTTGTCGTGGCCGGTCAGACTGTTGCCGAAGGTGATACGCTGCTGATTATCGAAGCCATGAAAACGATGAACCACATTCCCGCGCCGCGATCAGGCACGGTGAAACGGATTCTGGTCGAAGACGGCGGCCCCGTCGAATTCGGCGCACCCTTGATGATCATCGAATAAAGGCCTGTCCCATGTTCGATAAAATCCTGATTGCAAACCGCGGCGAAATTGCGCTGCGGGTCGTGCGGGCTTGCCGCGAAATGGGCATCCACAGCGTGGCCGTCCATTCTACAGCCGACGCGGACGCCATGCATGTCCGCATGGCCGACGAGGCGATCTGCATCGGTCCGCCGTCGTCGACCAATTCCTACCTGAATTTTCCGGCCATCATCTCTGCGTGCGAAATCACCGGCGCGCAGGCGATCCACCCCGGCTACGGATTCCTGTCTGAAAACGCGGCTTTTGTGCAGGTCGTCGAAGATCACGGCCTGACCTTTATCGGCCCGACTGCCGAACACATCCGGATCATGGGCGACAAGATCACCGCAAAAGACACGATGAGGGCGCTTGGCGTGCCCTGCGTTCCGGGCTCTGAAGGCGGTGTTCCGACGCTGCAGGACGCACAGCGCGTCGGTGAAGAAGTCGGTTATCCGGTCATCATCAAGGCAACAGCCGGGGGTGGCGGACGCGGCATGAAGGTCGCGCAGACCGCCGCCGATATGGAAAAGGCGTTTTTATCCGCCCGTCAGGAAGCCAAGGCCGCGTTCGGCAACGACGAAGTCTATATCGAAAAATACCTGACCACCCCGCGCCATATCGAAATTCAGGTCTTTGGCGACGGGAAGGGCAACGCCGTGCATCTGGGTGAACGCGATTGCAGCCTGCAACGTCGCCACCAGAAAGTACTGGAAGAAGCCCCCGGCCCCGCCATTACACCCGAACTGCGCGCGCGGATCGGCAAGGTTTGCGCCGATGCGGTTGCACAGATCAATTATATCGGTGCCGGCACCATCGAATTCCTGTTCGAGAATGACGAGTTCTATTTCATCGAAATGAACACGCGGCTTCAGGTCGAACACCCGGTGACAGAGGCGATTTTCGGTGTCGATCTTGTCCGCGAACAGATCAACGTCGCGGCCGGTCTGCCGATGTCGTTCAGCCAAGACGATCTGACAATCAACGGTCACAGCATCGAAGTGCGGATCAATGCGGAAAAGCTGCCGCATTTTCAGCCCAGCCCCGGTACGATTTCGCAATATCACGCGCCCGGCGGTCTGGGTGTGCGCATCGACAGCGCACTGTATCAGGGGTATCGGATTCCTCCCTATTACGACAGCCTGATTGGTAAGCTGATCGTCCATGGCCGCGACCGGCCAGAGGCTTTGGCCCGACTGTCGCGCGCATTGGGGGAACTGATTATCGACGGCGTGGACACCACAGTGCCGCTGTTCGATGCCCTGCTGGCCGAAGAAGATATCCAGACCGGAAACTACAATATCCACTGGCTGGAACACTGGCTGGAAACCCATCTCGGCTAGGGGTGTGTCGGACCTGCTGACCCCTGATCTGTTACTGCAGGCCTATCGGGCAGGCGTGTTCCCCATGGCCGAAGACCGCGACGCGACAGACGTGTTCTGGGTGCAGCCCCGACTGCGGGGCATTTTGCCACTGGATGGTTTTCACGTGTCGCGGTCCTTGCGCAAAACCCTGCGCAAGGGACTGTTTCAGGCCAGTGCCAACGCGGCATTCGATGCCGTGGTCGCAGGCTGCGCAGACCGTGACGAAACCTGGATCAATGCGTCGATCTTTGCAGCCTACCGGCAGTTGCACGCTGCGGGGCACGCCCATTCAATCGAGGTCTGGCAGGACCGCGATTTGGTCGGCGGGGTCTATGGTGTCACGATTGGCGGTGCGTTTTTCGGTGAAAGCATGTTTTCGACCCGCACCGACGCATCAAAGGTTGCACTGCTCTGCGCGGTGGACAGGCTACGCAGCGCGGGTTTTACGCTGTTCGATACGCAATTCCTAACAGCGCATCTGGCATCACTTGGCGCCGTCGAAATCCCGCGCCACGCGTATGAACAACGATTGGCAAAGGCCGTCGCCATCGACGCGTGTTTCGGGCCGGCTGGACCGATCCGGCTGGATCAGCCGTCTGTGCAGCGCATGATCCAAACATCGTAGCGCGGATGGTCCAACGCATGAAGCGCTGGCGCGGATGCGATCATCCAACCGGAAAATACCGGCGTTTCGCTGTTGCGGTAATTGACCGACAGTTCCGCAAAAGCATCCCCCGACGGATTATTCACCGGTGTCCGACAGTCGTTCAGCTGGATCAGTAACTGGTCAATGCTTTCAGCCTGCCCGACCTGCATCGTGACGTCCTGAACCTGGCCCGTGACCTTATCCAGCACACGCAATTCCGCACCCGGCTGCGATACGGCTTGCTGTGCGGTCGCGGACAATGGCCAGACCGTCAGTGCAATGGCCAGCAGGCGGATCATCATTCGGGGGTCCATGCCTCGTAGTCGCTTTGGGGTTTAGGTGCCGCGCGTCGCAATGATCCAGAGGGCGCATAGGCTTCTGACGTGCCGGTCAGGTTCGGCAAATGCGGTTTTTCCCACGGCTGATGCTGGATCGGCGCTTCGGTCGGCGGTTGATCCCACGTGCGGTGCAGCCAACCATGCCATTCGGGTGCGACGCGCGATGCTTCGGCTTCGCCGTTGAAAATCACCCAGCGGCGGCTGTCGTCGGCATTGCGGTAGAAAATGTTGCCGGCGCCGTCTTCGCCAACCCGTTCACCCTTGCGCCACGTCCAGAATTGCGTGGCAAAGGTCTGTCCGTCCCACCAGGTAAAAATACGTGCGATATTACGTCCGATGCCCATGGTCGTCTCCGGTCTTTGGTTGGTCCTGTCATGCCGCAATCGGGTGCCAAGGTCCAGCAGGTTCAGCGCGGCAGGCGCGCCGTGACTTCGATCTCGATCTTCATTTCGGGGTTCTGCAACCCCGCGACCAGCATGGTGGCCGCAGGTCTGGCGGTGCGGAACGCTTCGGCCAGCACTGGCCAGCAGGCTTCCCATTCGGTGCGGTCCGGCAGGATATAGGTCGCCCGCACCACATGATCCAGACCGCTGCCCGCGTCGACAAGCGCGCGGTTAATCGTAGCCAGCGTATTGCGGCACTGGTCCACAATGCTGTCGGGCATTGTCATGGTCGCGTAATCATAACCCGTTGTCCCGGCGACAAAAACCCAGCCATCCACTACGACCGCGCGGGAATAGCCGATCCGCTCTTCGAACGGGCTGCCGGTGGAAATATGCCGAACGTCCATAGATCGTCCCTCAAAGCAAAGGCCGCCACGGTGTGTGACGGCCCTTAGAATTTGGCTGGTCGCCGCCGCGCTTTAGGCGCTGGCGGTTTCCTTTTCCTTGCGTTTTTCGTCGTGGATCATCAGCGGCGATGCGTCGGGACCAACGGCTTCTTCGTTGACGACCACTTCGGTCACGGTGTCCATGCCGGGCAGTTCGAACATCGTATCCAGCAAGATGTCTTCCATGATGGACCGCAGGCCACGTGCGCCAGTCTTGCGTTCAATGGCGCGCTTGGCAATCGCTGTCAGCGCGTCGTCGGTGAACGTCAACTTGGTGTCTTCCAGTTCGAACAGACGCTGATATTGCTTGACCAGCGCGTTTTTCGGCTGAGTCAAAATGATCATCAACGCGTCCTCGTCCAGATCCGTCAGCGTCGCAATCACGGGCAGACGGCCCACGAATTCCGGAATCAGACCATATTTCAACAAATCTTCGGGTTCGAGATCCATAAAGGTTTCACCGACGCCGCGGTCTTCTGTATCCTTGACGTCCGCACCAAATCCCATTGCGGACCCTTTGCCGCGCTGTGCGATGATCTTGTCCAGACCGGCAAATGCACCGCCACAGATGAACAGGATGTTGGTCGTGTCCACCTGCAGGAATTCCTGTTGCGGATGTTTGCGCCCACCCTGTGGCGGCACGGATGCAACCGTGCCTTCCATGATTTTCAGCAGGGCCTGCTGCACACCTTCGCCGCTGACATCGCGTGTGATCGACGGGTTGTCGGATTTGCGGGTGATCTTGTCGACCTCGTCAATGTAGACAATGCCGCGCTGCGCGCGTTCGACGTTGTATTCGCTCGCCTGCAGCAGTTTCAGGATGATGTTTTCAACGTCTTCACCGACGTAACCCGCTTCGGTCAGGGTGGTGGCGTCCGCCATCGTGAAAGGCACATCGATGATACGGGCCAGCGTTTGTGCCAGCAACGTTTTGCCGCAGCCCGTGGGACCGATCAGCATGATGTTGGATTTTGCCAGTTCGATGTCGGATTTGTCGCTGTTGTTCAGTCGCTTATAGTGGTTATGGACCGCGACCGACAGGACCCGTTTTGCGTGCATCTGTCCGATGACGTAATCGTCCAGCACTTGGCAGATTTCGCGGGGCGTCGGCACGCCGTCACCCGATTTGAGCGATGCGCTTTTGGTTTCTTCGCGGATGATGTCCATACACAGCTCGACGCATTCATCGCAGATGAAAACGGTCGGCCCCGCAATCAATTTGCGGACCTCGTGCTGACTTTTGCCGCAAAAGCTGCAGTAAAGTGTATTCTTGCTGTCGCTGCCGGTGGTGGTTGCCATGTCGTGTCCTTCGGCGCCGGGGCCAGTTTTGGTGTCGCGCTGTCCTTGGTCTGACAGAGTAGGACAGCGCGTATCGGGTCACAACGCCAAATCGACGTAAAGGGCGACCCCGTTCATCTTCGTGTGATCATGGCACCGGATGCGGGATCAATCGTCCGATTTATCGCGGCTTGTCACGATTTCATCGATGTGGCCCCATTCCTTCGCCTCTTCCGGTGTCATCCACTTGTCGCGGTCCAGCGCTTTTTGAACCTCTTTGTAGCTTTGACCGGTGTGCTTTTGGTAAAGCTTGTACATCCGTTCGCGGGTATTTTCGATGCTTTTGGCCGAAATCAGGATGTCGGCAGCGGTGCCGCGCGCCCCGCCTGACGGCTGGTGCACCAGAAATTCGGCATTCGGAAGCGCGTAGCGCATGCCGGGTTCGCCGCCGATTGCGATAACGGACCCCATCGACGCGGCCAGACCACAGACCAACGTGGACACCTTGGGTCGGATGTACTGCATCGTGTCATAGATGCTCATCCCGGCCACGACGCTGCCGCCCGGAGAGTTGATATACATCGAGATTTCTTTTTTCGGGTTTTCCGCTTCGAGGTGCAAAAGCTGCGCGACAACGAGCTGGCTCATGCCATCATGGACCGGACCGTTCACGAACACGATCCGTTCTTTCAGCAGACGACTGAAAATATCATAGGCGCGTTCGCCGCGTGCGGTCTGTTCAACCACCATCGGCACGAGGTTCATGTGGGTTTGCATCGGATCTTGCATGGGCACGCCTTTACTGGGGGACACCTGTTGGCGGTGTCTTTGTCGATCTCGCTAACACTATGCAGGGTGACTTGCAGCTTCAAGGGTCGAAGGGTGCGCAACACGTCGCAGCACGGATCACCCCACTGTTGTCGCAAAGCGATCAATCCCCGGTCCGACCAGTGGTTGTGCGCGACAATTGCAGCAATTCAATGTTCTTCGTGCCGGATTCAGGCGATCCTGCCATCTTTGTAGCCAATTGCCACCGAATGGCCGCTTTCATCGCCTATTGATCACGCGGTCGTCCCAATCCGGCCATGTCACGATCTTACCTCCATTCTAACGATTTTGCGGTTTTCATGACCGACCAGTTGGATTGAGGTCACACATGCCCACAGGCTATCTAATTAACCTTGGTGACAACCGCCTGAACGGCGGTGACAGTGGCGCGACCGATACGACGACATTCACAACTGACCGCATCATCGGGACAGGGTCCGTTACGGTCACCCGGGGTGGCACCAACACGACCATCACCGGAACCTATTATCTGGGTGTGGAAGGACGGGTCTATTTCGTCCCGGACACCGCATTCCCGAACAATATCAGATCTGTAACGGTACAGTCGGCACCGACCTTTTCACTTTATACCGGGACATCCTCTGGGGATACCATCACGGGCGGGACGACATCCGACCTGATCTATGGCGGGGCCAACACAAGCGGTAGCGGCACGTCCAGCGATACGATCTCTGCCGGGCGCGGCAACGATACGGTGTATGCAGGCGACGGGAACGACCTTGTATCCGGTGGGTCCGGCAACGACACGCTTTTTGGTGGCGTGGGTGACGACACCCTGAACGGCAATGGTGGCAACGACATCGTCTATGGCGGTGACGGCAACGATTCGATTCTGGGCGGGATGGGAACCGACAGTCTGTATGGCGGTGCCGGTGCCGACCGGATCGATGCGGGCGCTGGCAACGATTACGTCGACGCGGGCGAAGGCAACAACAGCGTCATGGGCGGTACGGGGTCCGATACGATCATCGCCGGCACCGGGTCAGATATCCTGTCGGGAAACGCAGGCCGCGACAGCATTATCGCAGGTGACGGTGCCGATACGGTCTACGGCGGCGACAGCGACGACACGGTCGACGCCGGGGCCGGAAATGACACTGTCTATGGCGAGGCCGGCAACGACTCGATCCTGGGCGGCAGCGGCAACGATATTCTGTATGGCGATGATCCGGCCCCCGCTGCTGTCACCACCGAAAGCCTGCGCTGGACGACACAGGCTGCCAGCGGCACAAATCTGCGCAGCGGTTTTACGCAGGACACCGGCAATATCAACGTCAGTGTCTCGTTCCGCGACGACGGAAGCCTGACAGAAGTTTCGTCGTCGAACACCGCGATCTTTACCGGAACAACCGGCATCGCGACCGATTCATCGCTGTTCTTGGTCGGCGGGGCCGAACAGACGGTCACGACCACAATCGATTTTGCAGCCGACCCAAACAGCGGCGTGACCGACGCTGTCAGCAACGTGGGTTTCTGGATCACCGATATTGACGCCGTCGACGACGGCACCAACGACTTCCGCGATCAGGTGGTGCTGACCGCATACGATTCGGATGGCAACATCGTCCCGGTCACCTTGACCCAGCCGGTCGGCAACAACGATTCCGTATCCGGCCAGACGGTGACCGCATCCTTTGACAACGACGAGCCCAATCAGGCCGATGGGGCGATCTATGTGCAGGTCGCCGGCCCTGTCAGTTCCATCGTCGTCAACTTTAACAGTCCCGGCGGCACGACGCAGCACGCGATCTATATCAGCGACATCCAGTTCACGACCATCCTGCCAAGCCCCGGCGACGACACGCTAGACGGTGGCGACGGCGACGACACGCTGTACGGCGGTGGCGGAAACGATTCGCTATATGGCCGCGCCGGGAACGACGTTGTTTACGGTGGCGACGGCAACGACCTGATCGATGACGAGCCGGGCTCTTTCAATGGCAGCAGCTCTGATACGTTTTACGGCGGCGGCGGTGACGATACGATCTACACCGGCGGGGGCAACGACGTCGCCTTTGGCGGGATCGGCAACGACCACATCAATGGCGAAGGCGAAGACGACATCCTGTACGGGGATGCGGGCAACGACACCCTGATCGGCCGGTCCGGGAACGATACGCTGTTTGGCGGCACGGGTAGCGATACACTGTATGGCGATGACGGCGACGACACGCTCAGCGGTGGCGATGATACCGACTGGCTGATCGGGGGCACCGGCAACGACACCTTATCAGGTGACGGTGGTGACGACTCTTTGTGGGGCGAAGGCGGCGATGACAGCCTGTCAGGCGGTCTGGGCAATGACGCGCTGATCGGTGGTGACGGCAACGACATTCTGGGTTCCGACGATCTGGAAGCAGGCAACGACACGCTTTGGGGCGAAGCCGGAAACGATACGCTGCGCGGTGGCGTCGGGGACGATTCGCTGTACGGTGGCACGGGTGACGACACCCTGTTCGGCGGCACCGGCAACGACGTATTGGACGGCGGCACCGGGAACGATCTGTTGCAGGTCGCGGATGATCACGATCAAACCACGGTCATCGGTGGCGAAGACCTGGGCGATGGCGACATCGATACGCTGGGCCTGACCAGCACCACCAGCACCCTTGGCGCGACGGTAACATTTGACGGCAGCGAATCCGGTACGTTCAGCTTTGACGGTACCACGTCGACCGGCAGCTTTTCGCAGATCGAACGGGTCGTCACCACGGAATTTGACGACACGATCGACGCCAGTGCCGCAACAACAAGTGTCACGCTTGAAAGCGGCGCAGGCAACGACAGCATCATCGGCGGTTCGGGCGACGACCTGATCGTCGCGGGCACCGGTGCGGATACGATTGACGCAGGACTGCGCAACGACACTGTCGATCTGGGCAGCGACGGCGAAGCCGACGTTGTGATCTTGCGTGACGGGTTCACCCGACTGACGATTGTGGGCTTCGACACGATTACCGCCAATCCGGACGGCACCTACAGCTCGATCGATACGCTTGATGTCAGCCAACTGCTGGATGCGCAGGGCAATCCGGTCAACACCCGCGACGTGGTCGTGTCCGACGACGGGTTCGGCAACGCGCTGCTGATCTTTCCGAACGGCGAAGAAGTGGTCCTGCAAGGCATCACACCCACACAGGCGTCCGACGAATTTCTGCTGAATGCGATTGGCTTTCCGCTGCCGGACGGCACTGTCAGCGGCACCGCCGGGGATGATCTGATCGGGTTGGGCTATACCGACGCCGATGGCGATTCCATCGACGACAATGACGCGGTTCTGGCGGGTGATAGTGGCAACGACGACCTGATCGAAGCCGGTGCAGGCAATGACACCGTGTTTGCGGGCGACGGCAATGATGAAATCTACGGCGGCACCGGGGCCGACGACCTGTCCGGTGGCACGGGTGACGACACCTTGTTTGGCGGCGACGGCGACGACACGCTGTCGGGCGACGCTGGCAACGATATCCTTCAAGGTGGCACGGGGAACGACACGCTGGATGGCGGCACCGGCAACGATACCCTGTTTGGTGGTGACGGCGACGACTTCTTCGAACTGGAAGCAGGCTTTGGCGACGACGCTGTCACTGGCGGCGAAACCGGCGAGACCACGGGCGACACGCTGGATGCGTCAGCCCTGACAACCGACACCACCCTGACGTTTACGAACGCGGAAACCGGTACCCTGACTGACGGCACCGATACCGTCAGCTTTGCAGAAATCGAATCGTTCTTTCTGGGATCAGGCAATGACACCGTTTTTGGCGGTGAAGGCGACGACGCCGTCGATCTGGGCGCGGGCGACGACATTTTCACGCTGTTCAACGGCTTCGGCAACGATACCGTAACCGGCGGCGAGACGGGTGAAACCAACGGTGATACGCTGGACGGCAGCGCCCTGACGACAGGCGTGACAGTCACAATGTCCGGGCCCGAAGCCGGGACACTGTCGGACGGCACCGACACGCTCAGCTTTGCCGAAATGGAAAGCGTCCTGACCGGCGCGGGCGATGACACAATCATCGGCAGCACTGGCAACGACACAATCGACACAGGCGCGGGCAACGACACAATCAGCACCGGCGCGGGCGATGACAGCATCGACGCAGGCGCGGGCGCGGATACCGTCAACGCGGGCGCTGGCAACGACACCATTGCCTTGGGTGCCGACGACAATGCCGTCGACATCGTTCAGCTGAACGATGGCAGCGGCAACGACGAGGTTTTTGAATTCGAAGGCCCGATCGACAACGGCGACGGCACATTCACCAGCCAAGACCTGTTGGATGTCAGCGACCTGAGCGGCCCGGACGGCCTGCCGGTCAACACCAACGACGTCACCGTGACCGATCAGGGCGGCAGCGCGCTGTTGACCTTTGCCAACGGGGAATCCGTGCTGCTGGTTGGCGTCACTGCCGCAGAATTGTCGTCACCTTTTGCATTGGCCGCGATTGGTATTCCCCTGCCAGACGGGACTGTCAGCGGCACCGCTGGCGACGACATCATTGATGCAGCATATACCGGTGATCCCGACGGCGACCGTGTGGATGGCGACGATGCGATCCTGTCAGGCGACACTGCAAATGACGATCTGATCGTAGCGGGCGCCGGCAATGACGTGGTGCTTGCGGGCGACGGCAACGACGAAATCTATGGCGGCGATGGCAACGACAGCCTTGTCGGTGGCGCGGGTAACGACACCGTTTTTGGCGACGCGGGCGATGATGTTCTGGTCCTGGGCGACGGTTTCGGCACCGATACGCTGACGGGTGGCGAAACGACGGAAACAACCGGTGACCTGCTGGATGCGTCCGGTATGACCACCGATACCACAGTCACGTTCACCGGCGCAGAAGCGGGCACACTGACAAACGGCGTCGACACCGCGACATTTTCCGAAATCGAACAGGTTGCGACAGGCAGTGGCAACGACACCATCACCGCCGATGCGGGCAGCCAGACGGTCAGCACCGGCGCGGGCAACGACACGATCGACCTTGGCACCGGGGCCGACAGCATCGACGCCGGCGCCGGAAACGACCTGATCACCGTCGCAGAAGGCGACGTGGCTGAAGGCGGCGACGGGGACGATACGTTTATCGTTCAGGACCAGCTTGGCACCGAAACGATCAATATTTTTGGCGGGTCCGGCGATGAAACCACGGGCGACCGTCTGGTGCTTGGCACGCTGGGCAACCTGAAAGAGATCCTTGCGAATGCGGTCGATGACGGCACCGGCAGCTATTCCGGCACCGCCACGCTGGACGACGGCACGATCCTGAACTTCAGCAATATCGAGGAAATCGTTTGTTTCACACCCGGCGCCATGATCGCCACACCACGCGGCGCGCGTGACGTCGCCACCCTGCGTGTCGGTGATCTGGTTGTGACCCGTGACCACGGGTTGCAGCCGATCCGCTGGATTCAATCCCGCACGGTGCCCGCCACAGGCGGTTTTGCACCCATCCTGATCCGCCCCGGCGTCGTCACCGGACAAGAAGCGGATTTGCTGGTGTCGCCACAGCATCGGATGCTGTTCCACGGCTACCGCGCCGAATTATTGTTCGGCGAATCAGAGGTTCTTGTTCCGGCCAAGCATCTGCTGGACGGACGGCATGTCACACAGGAATTCGGCGGCGATGTCACATATATCCACATGATGTTCGACCACCACGAAATCGTGTTTGCCAATGGTGCCGCGACAGAAAGCTTTCACCCCGGTGATGTCGGCATGAACGCGATCCATGACAGTGCACGCGAAGAATTGTTCGCACTGTTCCCGGAACTGCGATCCGATGTTAATCTGTACGGGGATACGGCCCGGCGCTGTCTGAAACGGCACGAGTCACAATTGCTTGCCGCAGACAACATGCGCATCTAGATCGTCTGGTTCGCCCAATCAGGCGATATTGCGCGCTGGTGTGCGTTTGCCCTGCGCCCATGCCGCCGCCGCATCGCCAAAGGCCCGGAACAACGGACGCGACACAGGGTCGATCCCGGCCTGATATTCGGGGTGCCACTGCACGCCCAGCGCATATCCTTTTGCATCGCGGATATGGATGGCCTCGGGCGTTTCGTCGGGGGCCCAGCCTTCGACGATGACCCGCGCGCCCGGCTCATTGATCCCTTGACCGTGCAGCGAATTGGTCACCACCTGTTCCGCCCCCAGCAGGCGATGGAAAACGCCGCCCGGACTGAACCGGATGGTGTGACGCATCGCGAATTTTTCTTCGATTGTGCCATCGGGCGGCATGCGGTGGTTGTCGCGGCCCGGTAAATCGCGGATTTCAGGATAAAGCGAACCACCAAAGGCCACGTTTATTTCCTGAAAACCACGGCAAATCCCCAGCACAGGCAGCCCCCCATCGACACAGGCACGGATCAACGGCAGCGCCAACCGGTCACGGTCGCGGTCAAAGGTGCCATGCGCCTCTGTTTCAGCCTCTCCGTATTCTTCGGGATGCACGTTCGGGCGACCACCCGGAAAGATGAAACCGTCAAACGTGTGCAGCAAATCGTCGATCAGGACGATGCCGGGTTTGGCCGGCACGATCACCGGCACCGCTTCACAGACGTCGGCGACAGCTTCCAAATTCATGTCCCCCACAGCCTGAACCAGATAACTGTCGTTGATCACATGAGAGTTGGCGATGATACCGATGACGGGACGAGGCACGAAAACACATCCTTTTTGGGCGGGAACGCCCTTGCAATACCGCGTTTGTGCTGCAACTGCAAAGACCGCTTGATTACGCTTCGCCGATCAGGCCCGCTGCGTCCAATCCAGCCAGCGCGCAGATGACATCGTTGTCCGATGTATCGCCCGTCACACCGACCGCACCGATGACGCGGTCATCGTGCTTGACCAGAACGCCGCCGGGCACGGGCACCACATGCCCACCGTAAACCCCATTTATGGCCGCCATGAAATAGGGCTGATCTTCGGCCCTTTTCATCTGTGCGCTGCCCGGCATACCCAGCATGACCGCACCATAAGCCTTGCCATGCGCGATATTGAACCGGCCGGCGGCGGCGTTGTCCGCACGTTCGAACGCCTTGACATGGCCACCCGCGTCCAGAACCACGACGGCAAGCGGTTTCAGTCCCAACTCGGTCCCCTTGGCCATCGCCGTGTCGATGATGATGCGCGCCTGTGCACTGGTGATTTCGGTCATGGAATGATGCAGCCTTTGTATGTGTTGAACCGGCTGCAGCATGCCCCGCAACACCAGATCGTTCCAGCGTTCATTTCGTTCGGCTGCGGGATGCACGACAACGGTCGGAACAGTATTTTACGTCATCCCACACCTTGGCCCAAGCCTTGCGCCAGACAAAGGGCCGTCCGCAGGTTGCGCAAACCTTTGACGGTAAATCCGCCTTTTTGCGCATCCGCGCCATGTTATTCGGTGGCGCCTTCCACTTCGGCACCGGTGCGCCCGTCGATCTGCGTTTCCGCGCCATCGGGTTCATTCCCGTTGGCGCTGATGAAGATCAAAAGCCCGGCCAGCAACAGCAGGGCAAAGCCGACAACCGTAAAAATACCGGTCAATGCGCCGCGGTGACGTTTTTCTTGTTTATCCAGATCAGTGCGTGGTGCAGACATTGGAATACTCCTTCTTCAAGCTTGTTAATGCACAAAATAGTGCGTCTTGCGGCTATTCAATGATGAACATACCGTCCCCGGCGATGATGCACCGATTTGGGACAAGACCATGAAAGACAGCGCGCCGCAGACCGTCCACCTGGCGGATTACACAGCCCCCGGTTGGCTGGTGGACAGCGTTCATCTGACGTTCCATCTGTCGCCGGATGCGACACGTGTCATCTCTCGCATCGCCTTTCGTCCTAATCCCGACGGCGCGCAGGACCAGTTTTTCCTGCATGGCGAACAGCTTGAACTGGTATCGGCCCAGATCGATGGACAGCCGGTTGCGCCTGATGTGACCACGCGGGGGCTGACCTGTGATGTGCCCGACGGACCGTTCATCTGGCAAGCAGAGGTCATCATCGCCCCCGCCGACAATACCGCGTTGGAGGGGCTTTATATGTCCGGCGGCATGTATTGCACCCAATGCGAGGCCGAAGGTTTCCGCAAGATCACCTATTACCCTGACCGCCCCGATGTGATGGGCGTTTTCACGGTGCGCATCGAAAGCGATATGCCGTTGCTGTTGTCGAACGGCAATCCGGTGGCATCCGGTGACGGATGGGCCGAATGGCACGATCCCTGGCCAAAACCCGCCTATCTGTTCGCGCTGGTTGCGGGCGATCTGGTGGCGCACAGCGATCGTTTCACCACGATGGAAAACCGCGATGTCGCGCTGAACATCTGGGTCCGGCCCGGCGATCTGGACAAATGCGCCTTTGGCATGACGGCGCTGAAGGACTCGATGATCTGGGATGAACGCACCCACGGTCGCGCCTACGATCTGGACATTTTCAACATCGTTGCCGTCGACGATTTCAACATGGGGGCGATGGAAAACAAGGGTTTGAACATCTTCAACTCCAGCTGTGTGCTGGCGAAACCCGAAACCTCGACCGATGCGGATTTCGAACGGATCGAAGCGATCATCGCGCATGAATATTTTCACAACTGGACCGGCAACCGGATTACCTGCCGCGACTGGTTCCAACTGTGCCTGAAAGAAGGTCTGACCGTGTTCCGCGACCAGACCTTCACCGGTGATCTGCGCGGCCACGCGGTCAAACGAATCGATGATGCGCTGATGCTGCGCGCCCGCCAATTCAGAGAGGACGCAGGCCCCCTCGCCCATCCCGTGCGTCCCGCAAGCTTTGTCGAGATCAACAATTTCTATACCGCGACGGTTTATGAAAAAGGCGCGGAATTGGTCGGCATGTTGAAACGTCTGGTGGGCGACGATCACTACCGCCAGTCGCTTGACCTGTATTTCGACCGCCACGACGGACAGGCCGCCACCATCGAAGACTGGCTTGCCTGTTTTGCGGATGTGACGGGCCGCGATCTGTCGCAATTCGCGCTATGGTATGCGCAGGCCGGCACGCCGCAAATCGGCGTCAGCGATCATTTCGCGGACGGCACGTATACGTTGACCCTGACACAGCACACACCCGCGACACCCGGCCAGCCTGACAAACAACCGCTGCATATTCCGGTGGCGGTCGGTCTGCTGGCCCCCGATGGATCGCAGATTGTGCCGACCCAGATGCTGGAACTGACACAGGCCAGCCAGACGTTCACGTTCGACGGGCTGGCGGAAAAGCCCGTGCCATCGATCCTGCGGGATTTCTCGGCCCCCGTCATTCTGGACCGCGACCAGACCACGGCAGAGCGTGCGTTTCTGCTGACCTACGACACCGATCCATTCAACCGCTGGGAAGCAGGGCGCACGCTGGCATTGGACGCATTGCTGAACCGTGTCATGACCGGGGCGGACCCCGATGCCGCCTATCTGGACGGGCTACGCGCGACGCTGCTGGACGACACCCTGCACCCCGCCTTTCGGGCCCGTGTGCTGACCCTGCCCAGCGAACAGGACGTGTCCGACGCCATGGTGCGGCGCAAGGGCGACCCTGACCCGATGCAGATCTATATCGGCAGGCGTGAGATACGGCAGGCGATTGCCGCCCATCTGCACGACGTGCTGGCGCCGGTCCACGACAGGATGCAGGTTCCCGGCCCCTACGATCCACGGGCCGATGATGCGGGCAAACGCACGCTGGGCAATGTCCTACTGGGCTATCTGACCCTGATCGACGGGGGCAGACGTGCGCAGGCGCAATATGCGGACGCCGACAACATGACCCAGCAGATCGCCGCATTGGCTTGTCTGCTGGATATCGGACAGGGTCAGGACGCGCTGGCCGCGTTCCGTGCGCAATGGCAGGCGGATCGTCTGGTGATGGACAAATGGTTCGGTCTGCAAATTCGGCAATCGCATCCGGACGACACCGTCGCCTTGACCGAACGACTGACGCAGGACCCCGCCTTTGACTGGAAAAACCCGAATCGGTTCCGCAGCGTATTTGGCAGCCTTGCCGCAAATCCAGCGGGATTTCACCGCACCGACGGATCGGGCTACGATCTGCTGGCGGATTGGTTGATCCGGCTTGACCCGCTGAACCCGCAGACGACGGCACGGATGGTGACGGCGTTTGACAGCCTTGGACGGCAGAACCCCACGCGGCAGGCCGCGATGCGCGCCGCACTGGCCCGGATCGGTGACACTAAAGGACTGTCGCGCGACACGGCAGAGATGGTTTCCCGTATCCTAAGCTGACAGCTATTGGACGCGCGCCCGATTTCCACTAGATCACATCTTAATGAGAGGTCGCGTCAGATCGGGGACCGCAGCATGACTGTGATGAAAGACCGGATAACCCCGCTGATCGAAGAGCGCGCGCCGTGGATGTATCGGCGGCTGCCGGGGATGCGGTTCGTGCGCGGGCTGATGCATCTGGCGCTGGCCTACGACAAAACCGTCGCCATCGCAGAGGATTTGCAGCACGCCCCATCCCGCGAGATCATGGATCACATGGCCGATCGGCTGGCGAAACTGGTGGATGTCAGCGGGTTGTCGCATCTGCCCCGCAGCGGTCCGGCGCTGATCGTGGCCAACCATCCGACGGGAATCGCGGACGGGATCATCCTGTGGCATGTCATGGCAAAGATCAGGCCGGACATGTATTTCTTTGCCAACAGCGACATCCTGCGGGTGATGCCCCAGATGGATGACCTGATCTGTCCCGTCGAATGGCGGATGGACAGGCGGTCGCGGGAAAAGACACGCGATACAATGGCCTACGTCAGACAGGCAACGCAGGACGGTCGGCTTGGCGTGATCTTTCCATCCGGGCGTCTGGCGAAACGCCGCAAGCTAAAGCTGCATGAACGCGACTGGATGCCCTCTGCCGCGATGCTGGCGCGGAAATTCGGTCTGCCGGTGATTCCGGTCAACGTGCAGGCGCGCAATTCTGCGCTGTTCTATGTCTTTGACAAGCTGCACCCCACCTTGCGTGACGTGACGCTGTTTCACGAAACGCTGAACAAGGACCGGCAGCCCTACCGCGTGACCATCGGTCAGCCGATCGCAGCCGACAACATCCCCAAAAACAGCGAAGACGGAATCGAAATGCTGAAAAAAGCAACGCTGGCACTGGGCGGCGACGATGCCCCGGCCGTCAGTCTGGTGCGGATGACACGGCATCCATTGTCGAAATCGTGGGGCGAAGTGTCCTGAGCGTCGGGTGCGTCTCGCTGTCTTGCGGGTTTGCGGCCACCAGTGATGCCGGACGCGCAACCGGGCGTGGGCGTTCCTTGACAACGCAATAATCCTGCTTGCGGGTCCAGGCCGACATTTCCGCGATTTTGGCGCGATTGCTCATCGGGCCCCAATCTGCGGCGACCCCGCGCCAGCGACCGTCGTGCAATGCGACGGCCCGGTCGCGGGCGACCGTCCGCCCCATGATGCGGGCGGCACACGACAGGTTTGCAATCGGGTCTTTCAGCGCGTCGCCACTGGTCGCGCGACAGCCGTAGCCACGGGCGGTCGACGGCAGGATCTGCAGCAATCCATACCATAGCCCGCCACCGCCAACCGCGTCGGGGTTATGGGTGCTTTCGTGTTTCGTCAGCGCCGACATCATTCCAACCCAGAACGCACGGCGCAGCGTGGGGGAATTTTCCGCATAGGCCGGGCACCACGCCGAAATATCGCGCGGGATCGTGGTATCCAGACCGTGCGTTGCAACAGCCGCCATTGTGGCCCGCGTCCACATGCGGGCGCGGTTCGATTCGCCCCAGCGCGTATCGGGAATGAAATTGGGTCGCAGCATGGGGCGCAACGGTGGCGCACCCACGACCACGTTCACGGGATAGCGCAGCATGTGCAACGGGCGCGCAGCTGGGCGCACCGATTGTAACCGGGCCAGCCGTTGCCGGGCGCGATCTGCTGCTGCGTCTTCTCTGGAAAATGGCCGGGCTTTGGTGATGGGCGGTACCTGTGCTGTGCGCGCCGACAAGACGGCCGCGGCAACTGGCATGGCCTGCACATCCGCGTTGGACGGTGCCGCATGCGCTGCGCTAGCCATGCTGGCCAGAACGCCGCCTAATATAAAAAGCCGTTTCAGCATGCAGGCAAGGTGCATAGACTCTGTCCGTGACACAAGAATTGAATCCGCAGATGCGTGGCGCACCGCCTAGACGCAGGCACAAAGGCGCCCCGCAGGGCGCCTTTTAATCGGGTTTCCGGCTATTTTATGCTGCGGGGCGGTCGTGTTTGCCCTCTTCGACCTCCTCCACGATCTTGGCCACGAATGCCTTTAGATCGCCGGGATTGCGGCTTGTGATGATTCCCCGCGACGTCGCTACCTCTTGGTCAACGACGTTGGCACCTGCATTTTTCAGGTCGGTGCGGATCGATTTGAAACTGGTCATGTCGCGGCCTTCGACGACGCCGGCCTCGATCAGCAACCACGGCGCGTGGCAGATGGCCGCGACGATCTTGCCGCTTTTTACGAAATCCTGGATCAGTTTGATCGGGGCTTCTTCGGTGCGCAGGATATCGGGGTTGATCTGACCGCCGGGCAGAACGATCGCGTCGTAATCTTCACATTTTGCATCGGCGATTTTTAGATCGGCGTCGGCGCTGTCGCCCCAGTCGTCGCCTTCCCAGCCCTTGATGGCGTTGCCGTCCAGCGTGGCGACGTGCACAGTCGCCCCTTTGGCGCGCAGTTGGTCACGGGGAAATTCCAGTTCCGACTGCTCGAAACCGTGCGTGGCGATCATCAGGATCTTGGCGGATGCGATGTCTGTCATGTTGCGTTCCTTATCTTGGGGTGGGCAATTTCTTCTGCCCAACAACGGGGCAACCCCGCCCCTTGTTCCAACCTGTGGGCTGGCTTAGAACGCAGCGAACGAAAGAGGTGCCCTATGCTTGATCTGGATTATGCCGCCCCCGCCCCCAAGGTCATTGCGGGTGCAAAACACGACTGGGAACTGGTCATCGGACTGGAAGTCCACGCACAGGTCGCGACCCGGGCAAAGCTGTTTTCAGGCGCGTCGACGCTGTTCGGGGCAGAACCCAATTCAAACGTGGCATTCGTGGACGCAGGCATGCCCGGCATGTTGCCCGTCATCAACGAAGGCTGCGTCGCACAGGCCGTGCGCACCGGGCTGGGCCTGAAGGCGCAGATCAACCTGTTTTCCGCATTTGACCGGAAAAACTATTTCTACCCCGATCTGCCGCAGGGCTATCAGATCAGCCAGCTTTACCATCCCATCGTGGGCGAAGGCGAAGTGCTGGTCGAACTGGGCGACGGCACCGCACGGCGCGTGCGGATCGAACGCATCCATTTGGAACAGGATGCGGGCAAATCGATCCACGACATGGACCCGAACATGAGCTTTGTGGACCTGAACCGCACCGGCGTGGCCCTGATGGAAATCGTCAGCCGCCCCGACATTCGCGGCCCCGAAGAAGCCGCCGCTTATGTCGCAAAACTGCGTCAGATCATGCGTTATCTGGGCACCTGCGACGGCAACATGCAAAACGGCAACCTGCGCGCTGACGTCAACGTGTCGGTCTGCCGTCCGGGTGATTACGAACGCTATCAGGAAACGCAGGATTTCGCGCATCTGGGAACGCGTTGCGAAATCAAGAACATGAACTCCATGCGGTTCATCCAGATGGCGATCGAGGTTGAAGCCCGCCGCCAGATCGCCCTGATCGAAGACGGCAAGCAGGTCGTGCAGGAAACCCGTCTGTATGATGTGGACCGCAACGAAACCCGGTCGATGCGGTCAAAGGAAGAAGCACACGATTACCGCTATTTCCCCGATCCGGATCTGCTGCCGCTGGAAATCGAACAGGCTTGGGTCGATGATATCGCCGCATCGCTGCCGGAACTGCCGGACGCGAAAAAAGCCCGCTTTATCAGTGATTTTGGACTGTCCGACTATGACGCCAGCGTGCTGACAGCGGATGTCGCCAATGCCGCCTATTTCGAAGAGGTGGCACAGGGTCGCGATGGCAAGCTGGCCGCGAACTGGGTCATCAACGAATTGTTTGGCCGTTTGAAAAAGGACGGCGACAAGGCGATTGCCGACAGCCCGATTTCCGCTGCCCGGCTGGGCCAGATCGTAGCGCTGATCAAATCGGACGTCATCAGTGGCAAGATCGCCAAGGACGTGTTCGACATCGCCTATACGCAGGACCGTGACCCCGACGAAATCGTGGAAACCGAAGGCATGAAGCAGGTGACCGATACGTCTGCCATCGAAGCTGCAGTCGACCAGATCATCGCGGACAACCCCGCACAGGTCGAAAAAGCAAAGCAGAACCCAAAGCTGGCGGGCTGGTTCGTCGGTCAGGTCATGAAAGCCACCGGCGGCAAAGCCAACCCCAAGGCCGTCAACGACATTGTCGCGCAAAAACTTGCCTGATCTGCCAAAAGGACCACCGATGGACCGTTCAGAATATCTGGTCGTGCCCGCCCCCCGGCGCGGCCTGAAAGACAAATCCGTCAAAGGGATCGAAGCGCGTTTTGCCGCCGCAATGCAGGCTGTGCTGAACCATCACGCCGCCGATGGCTGGGAATATCTGCGCACCGATACCCTGCCCTCAGAAGGGCGCGAAGGCCTGACAATGACCCGCGTGACCGTGTTTCAAAATATGCTGGTGTTTCGCAGGGCCATTCCGGCAGACCCAGCGGTTCCAGCCGCCCTGATCGAAGATCACAGCGACACGCCGCCTGCGCCTGAACCAACCGCGCAGGTTGAACCCGCCGTCATTCCATCAAAAGACGGCGATGCCGCGACAGCGCCGAAACCGACGCCAGATCAGCCCTAGTCAAAACTGATTGCAAGCGCATGGATGCGGCCAATGATATCCGGGCCCAGCGCATCATGCACTGCACGATGTTTGGCAATCCGGGACTGGCCGTCCAGCGACGTGGCGCTTATGACGACGCGCCAATGGCTTTCGCCCGATCCATCATCGCCCGAATGTCCCGCATGCTGGGCGCTTTCGTTGATGACCTCCAGCCGTTCCGGCGAAAGTCCGCTGGTCAATGCGGCGCGTATTTCTGCGTCAAGGGCCATTATTTTCTCCTATGCTCTTCACCTGCCGAGCCAATGGTTTAGAGTGCTGTCTCCGAGTCGGAAAGGGCCACCATGAACAAGAAAGATCCCTTCGGTTTCGACATGTCGGTGTCGAGCAGCAAGAAGAAGAACCCCCGCGGGCGGCGGGGGATGTCGGGTGCGTCGGAAACGTCGACCCGTGTGTGCGAACACGAAGGCTGCGAAGAAGCGGGCAAGTATCGCGCGCCACGCGCGCCAGATTCGCTGGATGACTATTTGTGGTTCTGCAAGGAGCACATCCGCGAATACAATTTGAAATGGAATTTCTTTGACGGCACATCAGAAGCGGAGCTGATGGCCCAGATGGACAAGGACCGGACGTGGGAACGCCCGACAAAGCCGATGAAAAAGTCGGTCGAGGAACGCGCTTGGGCGCGGCTGGGCGTTCAGGACCCGCACGAAGTGCTGGGTGAAAACGCAACCCGCAATCCGGGCCGTAACGCAGCACCCGGCGGTGCTACACGCCGCCTGCCCCCGACCGAACGCCGGGCTGTCGAAATTCTGGATGCAAAGGACAGCATGTCCAAAACAGAGATCCGCAAGTGCTACAAAGCGCTGATC
Organism: Loktanella sp. SALINAS62; assembly: GCF_018263905.1. Taxonomy (GTDB): domain Bacteria; phylum Pseudomonadota; class Alphaproteobacteria; order Rhodobacterales; family Rhodobacteraceae; genus Loktanella. The sequence continues at coordinate 308,783 of NZ_JAAFZU010000055.1, forward strand.
AAGGTGCTGCACCCCGACATGAACGGCGGCGACCGCAGTCAGGAAGAACAGCTGTCAGAAGTCGTGTGGGCCTGGGACCAGCTGAAAACCAGCCGCAACTTCCGGGAAAAAGACTAAAGCGTGATCGGCACGGGCGCGAACATCTGTTCGCGCTCGCGTCGGTGACGGCTAATCAGGATATGCGCCGCAATCAGAACCACAATCCAGACCAGCGCTAGAACAGGATTTTCAACCAACATCATCGCAAACAGCATGGGGCCGAACATCGTCCCGTAAAGCGGCAGCATCAGTGAGCCGCCGATCAGGGCCCCCATGAAACTGACGATGACGATGCCGCAGAATGCCTTGACCAGTGCGTATCGTCCGGTCACCCCGATCCAGTGGCGCGCACAATAAAGCCCTGCCATCGCACCAAAGACACCGCATCCGACGAACCACCATTCGGTGGTGCCGAATACCCGCATCAATGCGTGTGTCCCGGCGATATTGCTGACCAACGTATAGGCCAGAAAACCCCCAAGGGCGGACACAGCAACCCAGGCCACGATAAGACATCGCTCTCCAAAAGAGGGTCTGAAAGGGTGTAATATCCGGTCGCGCATGCTGAAATAGAAACCTTGGTTTGCACCAGCATTACCTGCAATGCGGCAGGCGACACACCACTAAGTTATCAACACAGTGTTTCCCCAAGCGCGGATCAGGCCGCGCGGAACACCAGTGACACGCCATTCAGGCAATGACGCTGGCCCGTTGGCGCGGGGCCGTCGCTGAAGATATGACCGAAATGGCTGCCACAGCGGCGGCAATGCACCTCTGTCCTGACGCTCAGCAGTTTGCGATCCGCCTTGGTCCCGATGGCATTCTGAAAGGATGCGTAAAAGCTGGGCCAGCCGGTGCCGCTGTCGTATTTCGTACTGGACGGATACACTGGCAGATCGCAGCCGCGACAATGGTAGGTGCCGGGTGCATAATTTGCATCCAGCGGGCTGGTTCCGGCGGCTTCGGTGCCTTCTTCGCGCATCACGTGGAATTCAATGTCCGACAGCATAGCCTGCCATTGGGCCCGCGTGCGCGTCACCTCGAAACTTTGGGCCATCAACGCGGCGGGTGCCACGGTTGCGGCAAGGGCGGTCGTCAAAAACATACGTCGGTGCATGGGTTTTGTCCTCCTGCGGTCGGTTCTGCAGATGTGCTAACACATCATTCGTGATCACCGAAAACCGGTGGACCAGTCGCACACAAACGTGAACGTCCGCATCGACAAATTCGATGCGGACGTTCGGATCAGGTTTGCGTCAACGGACCAGCGGCCAGAACGTCGCCCGTTGGCCCACCCGTCGGTGAACCACCCTGCGGTTCGTCCGTAATCGCCAGCACACCACCCGGCAAAGCGGGCACAAGCGCTGGGTCAACGGCAATCGTACCGGCCTGTGTGTCAGGCAAGACGCCCAGCGACACCGGCGGATTGTCGTCCGCGATCAGCCACAATTCCAGCGACCGGCCATCACGCGCAGTGCCAGCCGTACGGTCCAGCACAAGGGTCTGTGCAGTGGCGTCATAGCTGGCCATGACGATCAGGCTGTCATCTTCTGCCGCGATCTGCGCCTGCAGGGTCGGGGCGGATATGGCCGGGCCATCCCCCGTCGGTGCCCCCGGCACATAAAGGTTCACCGCCCAAAGCACCGCAACTGCCGCCACGACACCGCCCGCCATTGCAGGAAACAGGCCCAGCCGTTCCAGCCAGGACCGCGCTTTTGACGTGGCCCTGTCCGACTTGGGCGTCCCGAACAGATCTGCCTTGATCGCGCCAAACAGACCCGCTGGCGGTGTAACCGGCGCGATATCGTCGGTCAGCGCGACCATCCGGTCGGCAAAGAACGCGTATTCGGACCGCAGATCAGGGTCGATAGCCAGCACCTCTTCGTAGGCGGTGCGTTCATCGTCCGTCAGCAGACCAAGGATGTATTCCGCCGTCAGGGCGCGTTCCTCGTCTTTGTCGATATCATCCGTCATGGGACAGGCACTCTCTTAACTTCAGCAGACTCCGGCGTAGCCAGGTCCGAACGGTGTTCAGCGGCACATCGTAATGATCTGCCAGCTCTTGATATGTTTCCCCTTCAAGGTAGGCCCGGCGCACCGCACCGGCCTTGTCAGGGTCCAACTGGCCCATGCAATCGACAATCCGCACCCGGTCCGACGATGCCATCGCCAGCGCTTCGGGTCCGGGTTTGCTGTCCGCAATTTCGGCCGCTTCATCTAGGCCTGCGCCCTGTTTTGACTTCCGCGCCCGCACACGGTCCACGGAATGATTGCGCGTCACCGTAATCAGCCAGGTCATCGGGCTTAGGCCATTCACGCGGTAGCGATCAGCGTTGCGCCAGATCTTGACGAAAGCTTCCTGCAGCGCGTCCTCGGCTTCTGCCCGATTACCCAACACACGCAGGCAAACCCCGAAAAGTTTCGCGGAGGTGGCATTGTATAGCCCCTCGAACGCGGCGCGGTCCCCCATGGCCATGCGGGCGATCATATCTTCGATGTCGGCAGTGGTGGTCATGCTGTTCCATCCTGTTACATGCCGCAACTTTGGCGAATTTGCAGCAAAACGCAACGTTGCCCCAGCAGGCTCTTGCGCGCATTCCTGTCGCAGCCGCTTTCCCTTTTCATTTCAGGCGATATGTTGCATCCCGCAACCATGACTTCCTATGTTCCGCGAAAGAAGGGCTGACCCCATGGCCGACGGCACGATCGACATCAACGCCACACCGAACACCGACATTTCCGTGCGCGAGGTGTTCGGCATCGATACGGACATGACGGTCAAGGGATTTGCCGAACCGTCAGAACGTGTGCCGGACATCGACCCGACCTATACCTTTGACCCAGACACCACGCTGGCGATCCTTGCTGGCTTTGGCCACAACCGCCGCGTCATGGTGCAGGGCTATCACGGCACCGGCAAATCGACCCACATCGAACAGGTCGCGGCCCGCCTGAAATGGCCTGCCGTGCGTGTGAACCTTGATTCCCACATCAGCCGGATCGACCTGATCGGCAAGGATGCGATCAAACTGCGCGACGGCGTGCAGGTCACCGAATTTCACGAAGGCATCTTGCCGTGGTGCCTGCGCAATCCCGTGGCCATCGTGTTCGATGAATACGACGCGGGCCGCGCCGACGTGATGTTCGTGATCCAGCGCGTGCTGGAAGCGGACGGCAAGCTGACGCTGATGGACCAGAACAAGATCATCACGCCCCACCCCTATTTCCGTCTGTTCGCCACCGCCAACACGGTCGGTCTGGGCGACACGACGGGGCTTTACCACGGCACCCAGCAGATCAACCAGGCACAGATGGACCGGTGGAGCCTTGTGGCCACGCTGAACTATCTGCCGCACGATGTCGAAACCGAAATCGTGCTGGCCAAATCCGCACATTATCAGAACGAAAAGGGCAAAAAGACCGTCAGCCAGATGGTCACCGTAGCTGATCTGACGCGTACCGCGTTCATGAATGGCGATTTGTCGACTGTCATGTCGCCCCGCACCGTGCTGGCATGGGCCGAAAACGCCCGCATCTTTGGTGATGTGGGCTATGCGTTCCGCCTGTCGTTCCTGAACAAATGCGACGAGCTGGAACGCCAGACGGTCGCGGAATTCTACCAGCGCTGTTTTGACGAAGAGCTGCCTGAAAGTGCCGCCAGCCAGAGCTTTCGGTGACCCCGCGCCGCGTCATCGCGGCCGCGTCGGTCCTTGGGCTGGTATCCTGCGGGCCGGGCATGGCCCCGCAGGGTTATGACGTGACCCTGTCCGACAGCGGCAAACTGGCGTTGGTGACACCCACCACCGACGTGCCGACCATCGCGGGGATCGAACGTGCCGCCGAACGGGCTGCCCCGCGCGGTTGTGATGCAACGGCCGCGCCCGTGATCTATGATCTGGCCGGCGGTGACCGTGATGCGACCCTGCCCGCCAGTGCTGCCCTGCGCTTTGCCGGGCGTATTCCTGCCACCCTGTCCTGCGGCTGATCGGAGCCTGTGATGAGCAAACCCAGCGACAACCCCGCCGACCCGTTCAAAAAGGCGCTGGCCGAAGCGACCAAAGTGCTGGCCAACGATACCGATCTGACCGTCAGCTATTCCGTCGATCCCGCAGGCCAGACCAACGACACAATCCGCTTGCCGCAAATCAGTCGCCGCATGACCCGCGAAGAAGTCCTGCTGGCGCGCGGCACCGCCGATGCATTCGCCCTGCGCCACAAATTTCACGATGCAAGCACTGATACGCGTTATGCCCCGCAGGGCCAGATGGCGCGCGACATCTACGATGCGATGGAAACCGCCCGCGTCGAAGCGGTCGGCGCGCGCGCCATGCCCGGCACCGCAGGCAATATCGACGCCAAGATCGGCAACGATGCGCAGCGCAAAGGGTATGATCAGATCAAATCCGCCGCCGACGCGCCGCTGGCCGTCGCCGCAGGCTATCTGATCCGCCATCTTGCCACGGGACGCGACCTGCCGCCGGGGGCCGATAACGTCATGGAACTGTGGCGTGGTTTCATCGAAGAACAGGCTGGCGGCACGCTGGAAAGCCTGTCCGACACTCTGACCGACCAACGCGCATTTGCAAAATTTGCCCGCCAGATCATCAGCGATCTGGGCTACGCCGATCAGCTGGGCGACGACCCCGACGCACCCGACGACGATCAGGACGACGAAGCCGAAGAAGGTCAGGACGAAGAACAAGATCCCGAATCCACCGGCGAAGACGAAAGCGAGGGCGACGAGGCTGAAGCCGCACCAGAGCAATCGCAGGAACAACAGCAAGACGCGAGCCAGGCCCAGGTCAGCATGGATGATCAGGCCGACCCTGAAATGGGCGAAGAAACCGAAATGCCCGACGGCGAGGCCCCGATGGACCCGCCGCAGCCCGCGCCCGTGTCCGACGCGGACCCCGATTACAAGGTGTTCGCGACCAGTTTTGATGAAGAAATCAGCGCCGCCGATCTGGCCGAGCCCGCTGAACTGGAACGCCTGCGCGCCTATCTTGACCAACAGCTTGACCCACTCAAAGGGGCGGTCAGCCGCCTTGCCAACAAGCTGCAGCGCCGTCTGCAGGCCAAGCAAAGCCGGACTTGGGAATTCGATTTGGAGGAAGGCATCCTTGATGCCGGACGTCTGGCGCGGATCGTGGCCAGCCCCACGACGCCGCTGTCGTTCAAGGTCGAAAAGGACATGGAATTCCGCGATACCGTGGTCACGCTGTTGTTGGACAATTCCGGGTCAATGCGGGGTCGCCCGATTTCGATTGCCGCAATCTGTGCCGATGTCATGGCCCGCACGCTGGAACGCTGCGACGTCAAGGTCGAGATTCTGGGCTTTACCACCAAGGCATGGAAAGGCGGTCAATCCCGCGAGGCATGGCTGAAAGAAGGACGCCCGCCCGCCCCCGGTCGCCTGAACGATCTGCGTCACATCATCTATAAATCCGCCGATGCACCGTGGCGCCGGACCCGCCCCAATCTGGGGCTGATGATGAAAGAAGGTCTGCTGAAGGAAAACATCGACGGCGAGGCGCTGGAATGGGCCTACCGCCGCCTGATGGCGCGGCAGGAACAGCGCAAGGTGCTGATGGTCATTTCCGACGGCGCGCCTGTCGATGACAGCACCCTGTCAGTCAATCCCGCCAACTATCTGGAAAAGCACCTGCGCGACGTGATCGGCATGATCGAAAAACGCAAGACGGTTGAACTGGCCGCCATTGGCATCGGCCATGATGTGACCCGCTACTATGACCGCGCGGTGACGATCACCGATGTGGAACAGCTTGCCGGGGCGATGACGGAACAACTGGCAAGCCTGTTCGACAGCGATCCGCGCAAGCGGGCCCGCGTTTTGGGGATGCGACGCGTCGGCTGACAGCTTTGCCCTTGAAAATCTGACGCCCGGCGCGGACTGTGCGGCCAAGATTCCCAAGGGACCGGACCACCATGTTTCAGACCTTTACCGCCAGCAGTGATCCCGCGTCGGGGCCTGACCGACTTGCATCCTTGCGCACCCGTCTTGCCGAACAGGATCTGGATGGCGTTCTGGTGCCCCGCACGGACCGCTGGCAGGGTGAATACGTCGCAGCCTGTGACGAACGGCTGGCGTGGCTGACCGGGTTCACCGGTTCGGCAGGATTTGCCGCCGTGCTTGCGGACGTCGCGGGCGTGTTCATCGACGGGCGCTACCGTCTGCAGGTCCGCGACCAGACCGCCGATGTCTTTACGCCGGTCAATTGGCCCGAAACGAAACTGTCCGACTGGCTGATCAAACATCTGCCGAACGGCGGCACTGTGGCCTATGATCCGTGGCTGCATACGGTGTCCACGATCGAGGATCTGACCGGAACGCTGGCCGACAGCGGGATCGACCTGCGCGCCACCGCAAACCAGATCGACCCGATCTGGACCGACCGCCCGGCCCGGCCCGGCGCGCCCTATTTTGCGCAGCAGCTGGAATTCACCGGCGCATCGCACGCGCAAAAGCGCGCCCGCCTCAGCGCGGACATGAACCGCGGACATTGGGTCATCACCCTGCCCGACAGTATCGCGTGGCTTTTGAATATCCGTGGCGCTGATATTCCACGTAATCCGGTGCCGCAGGCTTATGCCATTCTGCATTGCGACGGCACCGTCGACCTGTTCGCCCCGGCAGAAAAATGTGCGGACATTGCCACGCATCTGGGCGAGGACGTGACCATTCAGGACCCCGACAGCTTTGAGGTGGCACTGACCACGCTCGACGGCCCGGTGCGGATTGATCCCGATGTCTGCCCCGACGCCATCGCCGCCATTCTGGCAGATGCCGAATGCGACGTTGTCCACGGCACCGATCCCTGCATCATGCCCAAGGCGTGCAAAACCCCCACAGAAATCGCAGGCAGCAGGACTGCCCACAGGCGCGATGGGGCCGCGATGGTCCGGTTTCTGGCGTGGCTGGACCAGACCGCACCGCACGGCCACCTGACAGAAATCGATGTTGTGCAGCAGTTGGAAAGCTTTCGTCGCGAAACTGGGGCACTGCGCGACATCAGCTTTGAAACCATCTGCGGCGCGGGATCACACGGTGCCATCGTCCATTACCGCGTGACCGAAGACACCAATCGCCCTGTCCAATCCGGTGAATTGCTGCTGGTTGACAGCGGCGGGCAATATGTCGACGGCACGACCGATATCACCCGCACCGTCATCATCGGTGAACCTACATCAGAACACCGTGACCGTTATACCCGCGTGCTGCAGGGCATGATCGCCGTCAGCAAGCTACGGTTCCCTGTGGGTCTGTCTGGCCAACATCTGGACGCGCTGGCGCGTGCGCCGCTTTGGGCTGCAGGTCTGGATTTTGACCACGGCACGGGGCACGGTGTGGGCAGTTATCTGTCCGTCCACGAAGGGCCGCAGGGGATTTCGCGCCGGTCAAAGGTGACGCTGAAATCCGGCATGATCCTGTCGAACGAACCCGGCTACTACCGCGAAGGCGCTTACGGCATCCGGATCGAAAATCTGATCGTCTGCCATGATGCCGGCCCGCTTGATGGTGGAGATGACCGCCCGATGCTGACGTTTGAAACCCTGACCCATGTGCCTTTGGCACGTCGTCTGATCGACACATCACTTTTGTCGCAAACAGAATTGGACTGGATCAACGATTATCATGCCGATACACTTCGCATCATCGGGCCACTGCTAGAGGGGGCGGCCCGAGACTGGTTGGACATCGCCTGCCACCCGCTCTGATCAGAGCAGCTTAACTGACATCAAAAGAACAGGACCGCGCCATGGCCGATCACATCACGATTTCACCTGCCCCCGGAACATGGGTGATCCGGGCCGGCGGTGCCGTGCTTGGCGAAAGCCGCACGGCCCTGCGGCTGGAAGAAGACGGGTATCCGCCAGTCATCTATTTTCCGCGCGGCGATATCGCCATGACCTTTCTCGATGCAACCGACCGCAGCACGCATTGCCCCCACAAGGGCGATGCCAGCTATTATTCCATCGTGACCCGCAGCGCGACATTGGAAAATGCCGTTTGGTCCTATGACGCACCAAAGGACGCGATGTCCCAGATCGCCGGTTTTCTGGCGTTCGACACCGATCACGTGACGGTCGAACAGGTTTAGGAATGTTCCTCTGCCGCGCGTGCCGATAGCGCGCGGTTGAACGCCCGCAATGCATCGACTTGGAACAGCGCGCCCTGCAACGCGGGTGGCTCTCCTTTTTGGGTGACCACGACAGGGATGAACGGATGCGCGCCACGCTCAAAGATCGGCATGGCCTGATCCAGCGTCGCCTTTGCATCGACGAATATGCCTGCCGCGATCATGTCGCGGCAGACCTTTTCCGCCGCGGCGCGCGGGTCCGACATGGGACGCATCACGTTACCCGCCACGAATGTCCCCAGCAGATAAACCTGTGGCCCTGCGGCCAGATGCACGCCGCGCCGTTCCAACTGGTGCAGGAAATACGAATGTTCAACCAGCCGCGACGCCAGCGCCGTCGACATCGACACTGCGACCATCACCGCAAGCCCCGTCTGCCAGTCGCCCGTCAGTTCGAACACGATCAGCGTCGTCGAAATCGGCGCCCCCATGACGGCCGCCGCGACGGCGCCCATACCTGCCAGCGCATACAATGTGCCTTCGCCCGAAACGGTCGGGAACAGGCCGGTGGCGATGATGCCGAACGCCAGCCCGGTCAGCGCCCCCACCATCAATGACGGCGAAAAGACACCGCCGCCCATCCGCCCGCCAATCGTTATGGCCACGGCGGCGATTTTCAGCACGGCAAAAATCAGTGCCTCGTGCAGCAACAGCCCGCCGGTCAGCGCGGTCACAGTCGTTTCATACCCAACGCCGATGATATGGGGGAACCAGATGGCCATCAGACCCAGTAGCGCCCCAGCACCGGCGGGCCGCAAAAAGGCGGGAATCCGGAATCGATATTGCAGGCGACTGCCCAGATTGTCGGCCCAGAAGATCGACCGCATCAGCACCACCGCGATCAATCCGCAGATAAGACCAAGGATCAGGAACGCAGGCAATTCCACATAGAACGCCAACGCATTTTCCCGGTCGATGACGAATTCGGTCACATCGCCCAGTGCCAGCCTGCTGACCACTGTGCCCGCCACAGATGCAATCACAATGGGGGCAAATGCATGCACCGCAAAATGGCGCAACACGACCTCTAACGCGAACAGCGCACCGGCGATGGGGGCGTTGAAACTGGCCGAAACCGCCGCTGCGACCGCACATCCCAGCAGATCGCGCCCCGTCACGCCATCGGCACGAATGCGCACGCAGATCCATGTCGACAGCATCGCGGCGATATGCACAACCGGTCCTTCCCGGCCCGACGACCCACCGGTGCCAAGGGTCAGCAGGCTGGCCGCCGCGGATGCCAGACCTTCGCGGAACGACACGCGACCGTCGCGCAGGGCAGCGCCTTCGATCACGTCGGCGACGGACCGGACCCGGCTGTCGCTGACAAATCTGTTCAGGATCAGGCCCACAACCAGCCCGCCAAGGATCGGCACGACCAGCACTTGCGACCAGTGCAGCCCGGTCACAAAGCTATGCAATCGATTGGGGTCGGTCGTGCCATAGGCCAGCCGTTGGATCAGGTCGATCCCCAGCCGGAACAGCACGGCGGCACCACCCGCCGCAATCCCCAGCACCAGCGCGATAAACCAGAACTGCACCTGACCGGGTCCACGCAGCTTCATCACCAGCCAGGCGCGGCGCACCTCTTCCATCAGGCGGGTGCGGTTGCGTGTGTCGTCCTGTGCCCCGTCCATTACGCCGCCCTTTACCTTTGCGATCCGGTACGGCAGCTTTCTGCCATGCAGAACTCATCCGCCATCACCGCCTTGCAATCCCTTCTAGGGGACCGACTGTCCGTTAAAAAGGCCGATCTGGTCCATCATGGGCAATCGGAATCGCACTTTGCCAACACGCCGCCCGATGCGGTGGTCTGGCCCGCCTCTGCGGCAGAGGTAAGTGACATCGTGAAAATCTGCGCGGCACATGATTGTCCCGTCGTCGCATGGGGCACCGGTACATCACTCGAAGGGCATGCGCTGGCTGTCCGGGGCGGTGTGATCGTGAACCTGTCCCGGATGGACCGCGTGCTGGACGTCCATGCGGAAGACATGGACGTCGTCGTGCAACCCGGTGTGACGCGCACGGTGCTGAACGATGCGTTGCGGGCGACGGGCTTGTTTTTTCCGGTCGATCCCGGCGCGGATGCCAGTCTGGGCGGCATGGCAGCGACCCGCGCATCGGGGACCACGACGGTCCGCTACGGCACGATGCGCGACAATGTGCTGGCGTTGCAGGTTGTGCTGGCCGACGGGCGGATCATCCGCACCGGCAGCAGGGCCGCGAAATCAAGCGCAGGCTACGATCTGACCGGGCTGTTCGTCGGGTCCGAAGGCACGCTGGGCATCATCACCGAAATGACCCTGCGCCTGCATGGCCAACCGCAAGCTATATCCGCCGCCGTCTGTGGATTCGACGATGTGGCAATGGCCGTGACGGTCGCAACAACCGCCATCCAGATGGGCCTGCCGGTTGCCCGGATAGAGCTGATGGACGCAGCATCGGTCGCCGCGGTGAACACGGCAGAGGGATACGATTTCCCCGCGCAGCCACATTTGCTGGTGGAGTTCCATGGTTCTGACAGTGCCGTGGCAGAGGATGCAGCGACCTTTGCCGACATTGCCCGCGACGCGGGCGGCACCGACCCAAGGACCGCGACACGGGCCGAGGATCGCAACAAGCTATGGGCGATGCGGCACCGGGCCTATTGGTCGATCCTTGCCAGCAGACCGGGCGCGCGGGCGGTGGTCACGGATGTCTGCGTGCCGATTTCGGCGCTGGCGCAGGCGATTGCAGAAACACAGGCCGATATCGCCGCCAGCCCGATCACCGGCCCGATCCTTGGTCATGTCGGCGACGGCAATTTCCACGCAGCCCTGTTGATCGACGACACGAATCCCGATGATCGCGCGGCGGCACTGGACCTGTCGCACCGCATGGCACAGCGCGCGCTGCGTCTGGGCGGAACGGTCACCGGCGAACACGGTATCGGCATGGGCAAACTGGCCTATATGGAACAGGAACACGGGCCGGGCTGGGATGTGATGGGGCAGATCAAGTCCGCACTGGACCCGCAGGGCATCATGAACCCCGGAAAATTGATCCGGCAGGCCTGACATGATGACGTCACAGTCGCGCTGTATCGACCAAAGCCAATTTTAGCAGTTTCGGCGGGTGGCCCTTTTTGGGCGGCCCGCCTTTTTACCGTGTCATCAGCGCACGCGCCGCAGCACGGGCGGCATCCGTGATCGTATCCCCCGACAGCATCCGTGCGATTTCCGTGACGCGTTCGTCCGGTGCCAGCGGCACGACGGTCGATGTGGTTTCCGTATCGTCCTGCCGTTTTTCGACGCGCCAATGGTGCCCACCCAGCGCCGCGACCTGCGGCGAATGGGTCACGACCAGCACCTGTCCGCCATCCGCCAGGGCCGCCAGCCTGCGCCCCACGGCATCTGCCGTCGCACCACCGACACCCCGGTCGATCTCGTCAAAGATCATCGTGACGCCGCCCTGCCCGGCCTGCGCCAGACTGACCTTCATCGCCAGCAGGAACCGGCTCAGCTCGCCGCCCGATGCGATCTTGTTCAACGGGCCCGGCGGCGCGCCGGGATTGGTCGCCACGGTAAACGCAACCGCGTCGCGGCCTTCGGGTCCGGCGGGGGCATCGTCCAGTTCCGTGCGGAACACGGCGCGTTCCATTTTCAACGGGGCAAGTTCTGCGGCCATCGCGGCATCCAACCTGCCGGCGGCATCGGTACGGGCCGCGCGCAGATCGGCGGCTGCCGCGTCATAGGCATCCTGCGCCGCGCGTTCGGCGCGTTCCAGATCGCCCAACCCCTGCGCGCTGTTGTCCAGCAAGGTCAGCCGCGCGCGCAGATCATCGGCAAAAGGGCCAAGTTCATCGGCCAGCACCTCATGTTTGCGCGCCAGACCCCGGATTGCGAACAGACGTTCCTCTGTCGCTTCCAGTTCGGACGGATCAAAGGTCAGCGCATCCAGCGCGTCCTGCACACCGCGTTGTGCCAGATCCAGTTCCAGCATCGCGCGTTCGATCGCGCCCAGCGGATCGTCCAGCCGTCCATCGGCACGGTCGGCGGCACCGATCAACCAGCGGTTCGCATCCGACAACATGCCTTCGGCGCCTTGCAGACCCAGCGCGTCGGACGCACGGGCAACATCTGTCTTGATCTTTTCGGCGGCCTGCATGGTGCGACGGGCGATATCCAGTGTCGCTTCTTCGCCAGCCTGCGGGTCAAGCTTGTCCAATTCGCCTACGGCATGGCGCAGATATTCTTCTTCTTGCCGGACCTCTGCGATGCGCTGTTCGGCAGCGACACGGGCCTTGGTGGCCTTGGACAACGCAGACCATGCGGCACGCACGGCGGTCCGTTCGGCATCGACGCTTGCATAGGTATCAAGCATGGCACGATGACCCCGCGGATTCAGCAAGCCACGGTCATCGTGCTGGCCATGCAATTCGATCAGCGTATCGGACAGGGCGCGCAGCACTTCTCCGCTGGCGCGACGGTCATTGACCCAGGCGGTCTTGCGACCATCGCGGGCGTTGACGCGGCGCAGGATCAGTTCATCGCCGCCGGGCAGCCCTGCTTCGGCCAGAACAGCATGGGCGGGATGGCCGTCAGGCAGATCGAAACTGGCGGTGACTTCACCCTGTTCGGCCCCTTGGCGCACCAGTTCGGCGCGACCGCGCCATCCCAGCACAAAGCCAAGCGAATCCAGCAAGATCGACTTGCCCGCCCCGGTTTCACCGGTCAGCACGTTCAATCCCGGCTGAAAGACAAGTTCCAGCTGATCGATGATCAGCATGTCGCGAATGTCGAGCGTGCGCAGCATGTCAGGTGCCAGACAGCCCTAAAGCCATTCGCCGCGGACGACCTGACGATAGATCGACGCCAGCCAGCTATCGCCCTGCGCACGTGCCTCCAGCCCTTGTCCTGTCAGCAGGGCGTAGCTGTCCAGATACCATTCGGTCGCCGGATAATTGTTGCCCAGAATAGCGCCAGCGGTCTGTGCTTCATCGGTCAGGCCAAGGCTTAGATACGCTTCGACCAGGCGGTGCAGGGCTTCGGGTGTCTGCGATGTGGTCTGGAATTCTTCGACAACGATACGGAACCTGTTCACGGCGGCGGCATAATTGCCCCGCTTGAGGTAATAGCGCCCGATTTCCATTTCCTTTGCCGCAAGGTGGTCGAACGCCAGATCGAATTTCAGGATCGACGCGCGGGCGTATTCGCTGTCGGGATATTGTTCGATCACAGCACGCAGCGATTGCAGCGCCTGAAACGTCAGACCCTGATCGCGGCCGATCTCGTCGATCTGGTCATAGTATGACAGGGCCAGCAAATACTGGGCATAGGCGGCATCGGGTTGCGCAGGATAAAAATCAAGAAAACGCTGCGCCGCCGCACGGCTGTTGGGGTAGTCCGCGTCGCGGTGATAGGCGAACGCCTGCATGATCAACGCCCGTTCGGCCCATTCGGAATAGGGGTAAAGCCGTTCGATTTCACCAAAATAGAACGCGGCATCACCGGGATCACCGGTTTCAACCTCAACCTCGCCCAGCTGATAAATCTGCTGCGCATTCAGCGATTCAAGCGCGCCCGCGCGGCGCGGGTCGAACCCATCGCCGCATCCTGCAAGCAAAGTCAAAGACAGCACCGTCGCTGTGACCCCTGACCGAATGAATGTGCCCGACATCGTCACGCCCCCGTGTCGTCTTTACTGTTCCGCACCTTATCGGCCGGGTTTGGCAGAAGGTCTAACAGAAAAGACAGGCGTGCAAAACGGCTTATCGCAGAACGCGATCAAGTTGTGCCGAAACCCCGCGCGCGATCCGGTCAAGCGACGGCATTCAGATCGGCAGCCGACAATCCCTGCCCCGGCAGACGCGCCGCGATTTGCGGCGTGCAATCGACAAGCCGCCATGCCGACGGGCGGTCGAACAGGGCGCGCAGCAATGCGTTGGACAGGTTATGCCCGGCTTTGTGGCCCGTGTAGCGGCCAAGGATCGGCGCACCGGCCGTATAAAGATCCCCCAGCGCATCCAGCATCTTGTGGCGCACCGCTTCGTCCGCGTGGCGTAATCCACCCGGTGTCAGCACCTTGTCGCCGTCGACGACAACGGCATTTTCCAGCGTCCCGCCCAATGCCAGCCCACGGGCGCGCATCTCTTCGACGTCCGCGTTACGGCAAAATGTGCGGCTGTCGCATAGGGTATGCACAAAACTTCCATTGGCCATATTCAGGGTTTTAGCCTGATGCCCGATGGCCGCATCGGCAAAGTCGATCTCGAAATCAATCTGAAGGCTTGTCGCAGGCTGAAGACTGGCCCAAGCATCGCCATGATGGACGGATACATTTTCCAAAATCTTGATAATCTGCAGGGGCTTGGCCAGCCGTTTCAGCCCGGCCTGCAGTATGCCGCGCACGAATTCTGCCGAAGATCCGTCCATGATCGGCACTTCGGGTCCGTCAATATCGATCAGAACGTTATGCACGCCGCAGCCGGACAGGGCCGCCATCAGGTGTTCGATGGTCGACACGATGGTGTCACCCACCCGTAACCGCGTGTTCAGCGGACAGATTTCGACATGGTGCCACTTGGCCGGAATAAGCACGCCACCACCGTCACGATCGACACGCCGGAACACGATGCCATGTCCCGCAGGCGCAGGCCGCAAATGCAGGTTCACCGGCTTCCCGGTGTGAAGCCCGATCCCGTGAAAGGTCAGGTCTTTCTTCAATGTTGTCTGCATGGCGGTGCCCCACGTGCTGCGGATACTTAATGTATTATAAACGCAGCAATAGTCCGGTTGGGGGCAGGACCACAATTCACACATTACAACAAGCTGAAACAATGCCCGCTCGATGGCTTAACCAACTGCTTTAAAACGAAAAAGCCGCCCCAAGGGGCGGCTTTTGGATCGTATCGGGAAATGCTTAGTTTGCCTGACGCCGGAGAAAGGCGGGAATCTCGATCCGTTCCTGATCGGGGTCATGCTCTGGCTCGTGGCGCGGTTGCGCTTGCGGCTGCTCTCGTTTCGCACTGACCTGTGGCTGCTGGCGCGGCGCTTGTGCAGCTGCCGGTTTTTGATCGCCAGTCATGCGGTTGATCAAAGAGTTGATACCAAAGCGCGGCTTTTCGGCCTCCTGATCCTGCGGCGCTGCGGCCTGACGCGGCGTTTCTTTTGGCTGACGCTGCACGGCAGCCTGAAGACGGGCCAGCGCTTCTGCTGACGGCTCTCCGGGGCGAGAAGCGCGCGGCGCGGTAAACTGTTCGGTGGCGTCGATCTCTGGTTCTGCGCGCGGGCGATAGGCCGGGGGTGGCAGATCGTCGTCAAGATCGGCGGGTTCCGGTTCGGCGTATTGACGCGGCTGATGGTCTGCCATGTCGTCCAGCAGGCTGCGTTCTGCACGCTCTTCGTGACGCGGGGTTTCCACGCGGGCGGCGGGCTGTTCATAGCGGCGCGGTTCTTCGCGTGCCGGTGCGGGGGCCACACGGGGTGCGGGCTCTTCACGGCGCGCTTCGCGCACGGGTTCACGGACCGGCTGGCGCGCGGGTTCCTGTGTCGACCGGCGGGGCTGCGGTTCTGCTGCCCTGACGGCGGCGTCGATCCCGGTGGCCACGACCGACACGCGCATCCGGCCTTCCATGCTGGTATCCAGCGTCGAGCCCACGATGATGTTGGCTTCGGGGTCGACCTTTTCGCGGATTTCGTTCGCGGCCTCGTCCAGTTCGAACAGGGTCAGATCGTAGCCGCCAGTAATATTGATCAATACACCGCGTGCGCCCTGCAGGCTGATTTCGTCCAGCAGCGGGTTTGCGATGGCCTTTTGTGCGGCCTGCTTTGCGCGGTCTTCGCCCTCGGCTTCGCCGGTGCCCATCATCGCCTTGCCCATTTCGTCCATCACGGCGCGGACGTCTGCGAAATCAAGGTTGATCAGGCCCGGACGCACCATCAGGTCGGTCACGCCCTTGACGCCCTGATACAGCACGTCGTCGGCCAGCGCGAAAGCTTCGGTAAAGGTGGTGTTTTCGGTCGCCAGACGGAACAGGTTCTGGTTGGGAATGATGATCAGGGTATCGACGACCTTTTGCAGTGCTTCGACGCCTTCTTCGGCTTGACGCATCCGACGCCCGCCTTCGAACTGGAACGGCTTGGTCACGACGCCGACGGTCAGCACACCCAATTCACGCGCGGCCTGCGCGATGATCGGGGCAGCACCGGTGCCGGTGCCGCCGCCCATACCGGCGGTGATAAAGCACATATGCGCCCCGGCCAGTTGGTCGACGATCTGTTCGATGCTTTCTTCAGCGGCGGCGGCACCGACGGTTGCGCGTGCGCCGGCACCCAGACCTTCGGTCACTTTCACGCCCATCTGGATCTTTTGCTCGGACCGGGACTGCTGAAGCGCCTGCGCGTCGGTGTTCGCAACGACGAACTCGACGCCATCAAGCTCTTTCTCGATCATGTTGTTGACCGCGTTGCCACCCGCGCCGCCGACACCGAAAACGGTGATCCGTGGCTTCAGGTCCTCGTGCCCGGGAAGGGAAAGATTCAGTGTCATGCTCGGTCCGCCTGTTTTTATGTTGCACCCGTCCCACCGGGCATAATTCGACTAATTATCGCAATCCTAACGCCTTCACGCAGACGCGTCACCCGAAAACCACAATCTCACCACAAAATGTGGCATGATTCCGCACAGTTTTTCACGATATGGCGAGTCGTGCCAAATATAGACTCACCAATTGTCTTTGAACCACTTGACGGCCCTTTTCAGTGATCGCGCCGGATAAGTGTCGGCGGGCACGTCAAAATCCCACCATTCGTCCTGCGGATGGGCGGCAAAGAGCGCCAGACCGACAGACGATGAAAACGCAGGCCCCGTCGCGGCCTGTGGCAGACCCTGCACGCGCAGGGGGCGACCCAATCGCACCTGTTGACCCAGAATTTTCGCCGCAAGCCCGTCCAGCCCCGGAATCTGGCTGCCGCCACCGGTCAGAACGATTTGTTGGCTGGGAAGATGTTCAAATCCAGCCGCGTCCAGACGCGCGCGGACCTCTTCCAGAATTTCCTCGATCCGGGGGCGCATAATGCCGATCAGTTCCGCCCGGCTGACGGTGCGGCGGTCGCGTTCCCAGTCCCCGGTATCGCCACCGATCTCGATCATCTCGCGGTCGTCCATACCAGTTGCGACAACGCCACCGTAGAACGTCTTGATCCGTTCGGCGGTCTGCATCGGCACCTGCAGGCCCATGGAAATATCGCCCGTCACATGATCGCCGCCCATGCGGACCGCATCGGAATAAATCATATGCTTTTTCATGAAAACCGACAGGCTGGTGGACCCGCCGCCCATGTCGATACAGGCCGCCCCCAGTTCCTGTTCGTCTTCCACCAGACTCGACACGCCAGACACATATGCCGAAGAGGCGATGCCAGCCAGTTCCAGATCGCACCGCTTGATACAGAAAAAGAGGTTGCGGATCGCCGTTGCGTCCACGGTCAGCAGATGCAGGTCAGTGGTCAGCGTCTGGCCCATCTGGCCGCGCGGGTCGCCCAGACCGCTGCGGTGATCCAGCGCGAAATTGACAGGCTGGGCGTGCAAGACGTCGCGGTCATCACCGAAATCCGGCATGTCACAGGCCGCCAGCACGCGGCCAATGTCATTTTCCGTCACGATGTTTTCCGCAACCTCGACACTGCCATCCAGACCATAGGACCGGGGCCGCGCACCGGCAAAGCAGGCGATGACATGATCGACGCGCACTTCGGCCATTTTCTGCGCAGCTTGCACGGCGGTGCGGATGGCGCGTTCGGTTTCCTGCATCGCGTCGATTTCACCGAAACGGACGCCGCGCGACCGCGTGGTCGCGGCACCAATCACCCGAAACCGCGATTGCCCCGCCAATGATCCGACACCGTCATTATCGCCCAGCCGATCGGGTCCGTCGAAGCGCAGCACAAGGCACGCGATCTTGGATGTGCCGACGTCCAGAATGGCGATGACGCCCCTCTGCATCGCCGCTTTGCGCACGTTCCGCATCGCCCGTTGCGTTTCGTATAAATCCCGCATTACTGCCCCATCCTCTGAACTCTACCTGCCGCGCTTGCGTTGCGCGTTGCGATTACTGCCTCTTGTGCCAGACGCAGTGTCGGGCGCTGCGGCACCCGCATGTCGACGACGGCGACATCGCGATCCAACACGTCCTGCGCTTCGTTCAGCGCAATCACTCTGTCCAGCGCACTCACCGGACCGTCGGCGGGCAGCAGAATGCGCTGGTCACGATCCAGCACCATGTCCCAACGTCGGTCACCCACACGCACCAAACCGCGCATCCGCTCTGCGATCGGTCCCGCGCTGCGAAACAGTGTCAGTGCCTCTGCGATATGGCCCTGCGCGCCCTGCCCTGCGATCAATGGCAGATCCAGCCGGTCACTACGCGACGTCACTGCCCCGGCAAACACGCCGTCTGCATCAATCATCCGCAACCCTTCGGGCGTGCGCCACAGCGCCACCGGCACCCGTGGCGTCACGGCGATTTCCAGCGCACCCGCGTCACCGACCCGCACGCGCGCATCGGCAACGCTGTCCAGCGCCGCAATCCGCGTCCGCAATCCGGCCAGATCCAGATCGAACGACGACACCGGAAAGGTGACATTCGCAACCTTGGTCACGCTGTCTGCCAATGTTTCGTCCGCACCTGTGATCGACAGCTCTGACACCATGAACTGGGGGCGTTGATGAAAGGCTTCCGTCAGTTGCGCGACCCGGTCGGTCAGCAACGCGCGGTTCGCATCGTTCAGCGACCAAAGCCCCGCAACAAGTGCCACAGTGGCCATCGGCACACCGACCCGCAGGCCCGTGCGCACGCCGGGCGTCAGCATCCAGCGCTGCCAGCGGTAGCCCCATTTCGACGGGGCCGGATCGCGGATCGGTCGCGTCATCTGTCGCATGAGGCGTCTTCTACCAAGGTGCGGCAAAGTGATGGAAAGTCGATGCCGACGTGTGCGGCCTGTTCAGGCGCGAGCGACGTGGGTGTCATGCCCGGCTGCGTGTTGGTTTCCAGCAGGATCAGGCCCGCCAGCCCACGACTTTCGTCCCATCGGAAATCGGTCCGGCTGATGCCGCGGCAGCCCAACAATAAATGTGCCTTCAGCGCATAATCCATGCAGGCGTCAAAGATGTTGGGCGGCAGATCGGCGGGGATCACATGACGCGACCCGCCTTCGGTGTATTTCGCCGTGTAATCGTACCAGCCGTCGGTCAGGATATCGGTGACGGTCAGCGCGCGGTTGCCCAGCACGGTCACGGTCAGCTCACGTCCCGGTGCAAAGGCTTCGACCAATACGCTGTCCGGCATGGTGTCAGCCAATTGGGGCGGGCCGTCAGCGGCGTCATGCACAAGGTAGATCCCGACGCTCGACCCTTCGTTGTTGGGCTTGACCACATAGGGCGGCACCATGACGTGACCGGCGCGTACGTCCGCCGCACGGGCAATCAGACTGGGCACGACCGGCAGGCCTGCGTCGATATAGGCGGCTTTGGTTCGTTGCTTGTCCAGCGTCAGCGCCGACGCCAGCACGCCCGAATGTGTATACGGAATCCGCATCCATTCCAGCAGGCCCTGAATACAGCCGTCTTCGCCCCAGCGGCCATGCAGTGCGTTGAACACAACGTCAGGCGCAACATCGGTCAGGCGCGTGGCCAGATCACGGCCCGCGTCCAGTTCGATGACTTCGAATCCTGCCTCTCTGAGTGCCTGCGCGCATTCGTGGCCCGTGGACAAAGAGACTTCACGCTCTGCCGATGGGCCGCCCATCACGACGACAACCTTGGAGGGTGCCACTTCTGACATGCCCTAACCGCCTCGCTTGCGGGTCTTTGCGACCCGTCATTATCATTGGCCCTTGCCTGGGGCCGCCCCGTTTTCGGGGATTATTCCGTGGCTTCATGCAGGGTGCGTTCGCCGACCCGCATGATTTCCCACTCTAGTGTGACGCCCGATTCGGCGTAAACCCTTTTTCTGACCATTTCGCCCAAATCTTCGAGGTCAGCAGCGGTTGCACCACCCGCATTGGTCAAAAAGTTAGCATGCATCAAGTTCATGACCGCCCCGCCCAGCGTGGCGCCCCGCATTCCGGCGCCCTCGATCACCTTCCATGCCTTCATCTCGTGCGTATCATCGTCACGTCCCGTTGACGAGTGCCCGACTGGATTGCGGAATGTGCTGCCCGCCGTCCGGTCCTTGGTCGGTTGGGTTGCATCGCGTTTGGCCAGCTGGTCGGCCATGCGCTGCGCCAATGCGCCGGGATCGCCCAGCGGACCACGCAGCACGGCGGACACCAGCACCGCACCATCGGGCAGTGTGCTGGACCGGTAGGCCAGTTGCAGTTCGGCGCCGTCCAGCGTCACCCGGCGGCCATCGCGTAGCACCACATCGGCGCTGACCAGCACATCGGCCACATAGGACCCGTAGCAGCCCGCGTTCATCCGCACGGCCCCGCCGATACTGCCGGGAATGGTCCGCAGGAACGTCAGGTCCACGCCCGCATCGGCCGCGCGGCGCGCAACATGGGCGTCCAGCGCGGCGGCCCCCGCCGTCACCGTATCGCCCGCGACCACAATATCGTTGAACCCGCGCCCCAACCGGATCACCACGCCACGCACGCCGCCATCACGCACGATCAGGTTGGACCCGACACCCATCGCAAAGACAGGCACCGCCGGATCGAGGGCCGCCAGAAAAGCAGCCAGATCATCGACATCCGCAGGCTGGAACAGCACATCCGCAGGGCCGCCGACACGCAGCCACGTCAGGCTGTCCAGCGGACGGTCCAGCGTCAGGGTGCCGCGCACATCGGGCAAAGCGGTCGTCATTCAGCAGGCTCCTGCGTTTTGCGGTGACGCAACCAGCGCCCCAGATAAATGATCGGCCAGCGCAGGACGGACCCGCCCGCTGCCATGAAAACCAGCCCGATCACCGGGCCACTGACATAGGTGACCCAGCCCAGCAAGGGAATGCCCAGCGCGATCATCACATAGGCGAACCGCCAGTGATTGTCGCGCGACGGAAACATCGCCACGACATTGGCCGCGATCAGCCACAGCAGTGCAAGGATGACAGGCACGCTCATCGTGGCACCTCCGGGGTCTGCCCCCGCGCCCGTGCGAAGAGGTAACGCAACGGATTGCGGAACATCGACACGAACGCCAGCACGGCAAGTCCCGCCACCAGCCACCCCAGATCAACCCCCAGCCAGACGATCAGGACGGGAGCCACCAGCAACAGCGCCACCCCCGGCACATATTGGTGTCGCATGGGGAGGAAAGCGGTGACGGTCGCCGCAATGACCCAAAGCGCCGCGATGATGAGGGAGGGGGTCATGGAAAGCTCCGGAAAAAGATTTCCAAAAGAGTGCGAAAGGCTGGGCCTGAAAAGTAGACCACTGCACCATAGGCCCCTCCAATTACCGCAAAATCCTTCACTACAGACGCAGTTTCTTTAAGCGTGACCCTTACTGCGCGATAGCATCGTGCAGTAAGGCCGGCGATGCGATAGAGCGCGTTGCGACGTGCAACTTCATCTTCTTCGGTATCTTCGATAATAGCAGCTTCGGTCGTAAGTGCTTCGGCAAGTGCTTCATCGCCTGATTGCGCAATGGCGCGCGCGCCTTCGGCAATCAGAGACACATCGCCCTCTGGTACAGCGGGACGGGTCGCTTGATAGTATGCTCTGATCTCTGGGCTCAGACCGATCAGGTCCAACTGCACATTTTCGAGAATCTCTTGAAAGTCACCGATTTCTGCATCCTGATCAGCAGAAGGACAGTCGCCTATCGCGATTTTCTTTGCCAAACGCGTCAAAACGCGGCTCACGTCCTTCAGGATCAGGACAGGCCGATCCCGGTGAATGGTTTGCGCCTCGTCCAAGATGCGCAATTCGGTAGTGAGAGGGAAACTGTTGCGTGCCACATCACTGGATTCGAACAAGCGACAGGCACTGGAGATCTGACCAAGTACGTCGACTAGATAATCCTGCTCAATCGTATCGGTCGCGCGCAGCACGAGGACGGCATTTTCTTCGTCGTAGGTGACGTCTTCACCCAGCGGGGTCGCAGCAATGATCTGGTCAGCATCCTGCGCCCGATACAGCCCCAGCACCCCGTCAAACATCGGATTGATATGTGCGGGGCCTTTGTCCCAGTCGTCCTTGCCCAGTGTGCTTAGTACCTCGGCCATATCTGCCGCTAGAAAATCACGGCCCGACAGGACGCGCTCGTACCAGGCGATCCAGAATGACCAATCGGCGGAGGGGTCATTCTCAAACACATCCTGAACATGCTCCCAAGATTTTCGATATTCTCCAGACATTTTGGCATACCAGACGGGATCCCCCGACTTGGCCAATAAATCTGTGTTTACTTCACTCCACTTCCTATTCGGCACCAACGAATTTAGCGCATTTATTGCATACGGAATGGCTTGTTTTGCTGTGGAAGTAAAACAAGCCATTGGCGCATAGGCAGCAACAAAGAATCCTGAATTACCATACCGGCCTGACTGAAAAAACGATGAATAGGTTGCTGTTTGCTCGGCAACAGCAGTCGCTACAGATGCCACTGCATACGCAGAGCTTTCGAGGGTTCGTTTATTTTTTATATCATTTGCTACCAGCGACGTAGCAACAGCACCAAAAAACGGAACTGCTGTCGCACCCGACGCTCTCAAATGCTGATTCTCAGCAAACTCAATTGCGATCATCGGCAAATAACGGGCCGATGTTCGCGACAAAATTCGCTTGACAGCCTCTACGGCGTCATCTTCCGGCAGCGCGTCCAGATACCGCTTTAGGCTCTCCTCATCCTGAACCTGGGCGATGTCCACCGCCCTAGCCTGCCAGTCGGTCTTTCAGGCCGTAAGCCCAGGCGGAAATTGTGCCGGCGCCCAGACAGACGACCATGTCGCCGGGGACGGCCTGTTCGCGTACGAGCCGTTCAAGGTCTTCTTCGGATGCGACGGTGCGGGCGTGGCGGTGGCCGTGGCGGATCAGGCCTGCGACCAGATCGTCGCGGGATGCGCCGGGGATCGGGTCTTCACCCGCCGCATAGACGTCGGATATCCCCACCACATCGGCGTCATTGAAACAGGCGCAGAATTCGTCGAAATGATGCGACAGGCGGCTGAACCGGTGCGGCTGGTGCACGGCGATCACGCGGCCTTCGGTCGCCTGACGGGCGGCTTTCAGGACGGCCGTGATTTCGACGGGATGGTGGCCGTAGTCGTCGATGATGGTGATGCCGCCCACCTCTCCGACAAGGGTAAAGCGGCGGTTGACGCCGCCGAATGCCGCAAGGGCCTTGCGGATACCGTCCTTTGTCATGCCCAGATGGCGGGCGACGGCGACGGCGGACAATGCGTTCGATACGTTATGATCGCCCGGCATGGGCAGCACGCAGCCTGTGATGACATCGTCTTCGGCGCGCAGGGCGATGTCGAAATGTGCGCGGCCCGCCTGATAGGTCAGGTTGATCGCCCGGACGTCGGCCTGTGCGTTGAACCCGAATGTCACGACGCGGCGGTCGGTGATCTTGCCCACAAGGCTTTGGACCTCTGGGTTGTCGGTGCAGCACACGGCCAGCCCGTAGAACGGGATGTTCGACACGAAATCCAGAAACCCCTGCCGCAGGTTTTCGATCGTGCCCCAGTGATCCATGTGTTCGGGGTCGATATTGGTGACGATGGCGATGGTGGCTGGCAGACGGTTGAACGTGCCGTCGCTTTCGTCCGCTTCGACGACCATCCATTCGCCCTGCCCCATGCGGGCATTGGACCCGTAGGCGTGGATGATACCGCCGTTGATCACGGTCGGGTCGATCCCGCCTTCGTCCAGCAGGGCGGCGACCATCGTGGTGGTCGTCGTCTTGCCATGCGTGCCCGCGACCGCGACGTTGGATTTCAGACGCATCAGTTCAGCCAGCATTTCCGCCCGGCGCACCACCGGCAAACCGCGCGCGCGCGCGGCGTCCAGTTCGGGGTTGCCCGGTTTGATCGCCGATGAGATCACGATGACCTGCGCGTCCGCCAGATTTTCGGCCTTTTGCCCGACAAAGACGGTGGCGCCCAGCTCTTGCAGCCGTTTGGTGATCGGGGTGGCCTTCAAATCGGACCCCTGCACGGTATAGCCGTGGTTCATCAGCACCTCTGCGATGCCGGACATGCCGATCCCGCCGATCCCGACAAAATGGATCGCGCCCACGTCCAGTGGCAATTTCGTCGGTGCCATAAGCTGTAAACTCCCGTCCATCATGTCTGTGCTCCTGCCAGTGTTTCGACCAGCGCGGCCAGCCGTTCCGTAGCGTCCGGTGTCCCGCAGGACAAGGCCGCGCGGGCCATTTGCCCTGCCCCGGTGGGATGCAGCAGGACGGTTTCCATATGTTCTGCCAACGCGTCGGCGGTGAATTTGCTTTCGGGCATCAGGATCGCGGCACCCGCATCGACCATCTGGCGCGCATTGGCGGATTGTTCGTCGCGGATCGCACTGGCCAGCGGGACAAAGATCGCGGGCCGCCCGATCACGCTAAGGTCCGCGACAGTGCTGGCACCGGATCGGGCAATGACGAGCTGCGCTTCTGCCATCAGGGTGGGGATGTCGTGGAAAAAGGTCTGGACCTGCGCCGCGATGCCGCGCGCGGCGTAAAACGCATCGACACGCTTCACGTCTTCTTCGCGGGCCTGCTGAAAGACGCGGATGTTGCGGCGCACCGCATCGGGCAGTGCGGCGATGGCGGCAGGCACCACATCGGACAGGATACGCGCCCCCTGCGAGCCGCCGATCACCAGCACCGACATCGGGTAATCACCCGGCGGGATATATCCGGCACACGCGCGGTCCATGATCGCCTGCCGCACCGGGTTACCGGTGTGGATGCCTTTGACACCTGCAGGCAGTTTGGTGGGCCATGTCCCGCAGGCCACGGCATCGACGCGGCTGGCGAATAATTGGTTCACCCGGCCCAGCACGCCGTTTTGTTCGTGGATCATGCGCGGAATCCGCAGTGCAGTCGCCGCCGTCATCGCTGGAATGGCAGGATAGCCGCCGAACCCAACGACAGCCGCCGGGCGGTCGCGCCGCATCTTCAGGATGGCCTGCACCGCACCGGCCGCGATTTTCGCGGGCACCACGGCCTTGGACAGCACACCGCCTCGGGCAAAGGTGGCGGACGCCACCTGATCGACAGCAACCGCATCCGGAAACCCGCCCGCGTAGCGCGCGCCGCGCGCGTCCGTCGACAGTTTCACCCGCCAGCCGCGATCCAGCATCGCCTCTGCCAGTGCCTGAGCGGGGAACATATGACCGCCGGTGCCACCCGCAGCGATCATCAAAAGCCGGCTCAACGTCCCATCCGCCGCATCAGAATGTCACCGATTTCGCCTTGTGGACGACTGCGGGTGAGGGCCAGCAGCATGCCGACCGCGATGCCCGTCGCAATCAGTGACGACCCGCCGTAGCTGACGAACGGCAGGGTCATCCCCTTGGCAGGCAGCAGCCGCACGGCCACACCCATGTTGATCATCGCCTGCACGCCGAACGCACAGGCCAACCCCGTGCCCGCCAGCCGGATGAACGGGTCGCGTTCGCGCATCAGCCGCGACAGGCTACGCACCACGATCACGGCATAAAGGATGATAATGGCAACGACGCAGATCAGACCATATTCTTCGGCGGCGACGGCGATGATAAAGTCTGTATGCGCGTCAGGCAGGGACCATTTCACCTGCCCCTCGCCAACGCCCACGCCAAAAAAGCCACCTTCGCGGATGGCGTTTGTCGCGTAACCCAGCTGCGTTGTCGGGTCGACCTCGGGTGACAAAAAGCCATTGATGCGACGGGCGAAGTGTTCGGAACTGTTGTAGGCAAAAAACCCAACGCCCACGACGCAGGCCGCCAGCGACAGCAGCAACACCATCGGCGCACCGGCCACGAAATACATCACACCCCATGCGAACAACACAAGGCAGGCCTGACCGAAATCGGGTTGCAAGGCCAGCAGGGCCACGATCAGGATCGTCAGGACAAAGCTGTACATCCGGCCCGGCGGCCCGCCGACGCTAAGCGCTGCGGCCATCATCCAAGCAGAGATCACGACGAAGCCGGGTTTAAGAAATTCCGACGGCTGCACCGAAGCAAAGCCCAGCGAATACCAGCGGGTCGCACCCTTGCCGAAATCAGTGCCGAATATCGGGAGCAGGGCCAGCGCGGCAAAGGCAAATGCAAACCCAATGACCGCAAGACGGCGCACCATCACCGGCGTCATCAGCGAAAAGCCGAACATGACAGCAATCGCCATGCCACCGAAAAACGCCTGACGCGTCACGTAATAGAACGGGGGCAATCCGTTTTTCGCAGCCAAAGGGGGCGATGCGGCCAGTCCGAGCAGCATGCCAATGGCGAAAAGCACCAGAATGCAGCACATTGTCCACTTGTCGATCGTCCGCCACCAGCGCGGCAAAACGGGATCACCCGTCACCACGCGCGGCGCGCCGTACACCATCTCGGTCATGCAAATTCCGCCCGAATTGCCTATCTTCGCCCGGTTTTGTCCGGGTCTGATTGCCAGCCTAAACCGAAAGCCGGACCGATTCTACTTCTAATTGACGCACCCTGCCCACACGGCGGGGTCTTGCAACCGCGGACGTTTCAGGCGAATCCCGTCGGCATGCAAGTCAATACGCTGATCCTTGGCGCCGGGGCTGCCGGCATGATGGCGGCCGCCCATGCGGGGCCGTCCACGCTGGTCGTGGATCATGCCCGCGCACCGGGGGAAAAGATCCGCATTTCTGGCGGCGGACGCTGCAATTTCACCAATCTTTATGCGGAACCCGCCAATTTCATCTCGGGCAATCCGCATTTCATGAAATCGGCCCTGTCGCGCTATACGCAATGGGATTTCATCGACCTTGTGAACAGCCACGGGATTGCATGGCATGAAAAAACGCTGGGCCAGTTGTTTTGCGACGATAGCGCGCGACAGATCGTGGCACTTTTGCGGGCCGAAATGGACCGGGCTGGCGCACAGATGTGGCTGCAGACCAGCATCGACAGCGTCACGCATGATGGCGAGTTCCGTGTGACCCTGACCCGTGACGGGCGCAGCACGGTCGTGACCGCCCATCACCTGATCCTTGCCACGGGCGGTAAATCCATCCCGAAGATGGGCGCGACGGGCCTTGCGTATCGCATTGCGGAACAGTTCGGCCTGCCGCTGGTCACGCCCCGCCCCGGACTGGTGCCGCTGACGTTTGGCGACACCTTCAAACCGCTGGCGGGCATCGCACTGCCCAGTCGCATATCGGCAAATGGTCCCGCATTCACGGAAGCCGCACTTTTCACCCATCGCGGGCTATCCGGGCCAGCCGTGCTGCAGGCGTCAAGCTACTGGACAGAGGGTGAGACCATCACGCTCGACCTGTCACCGGACGCATCGCTGTTCGATCTGCTGAAAACCGCGCGCCAGACCGCAGGTCGTCGGTCATTGACGACTGTCCTTTCGCAACATCTACCGGCCCGATTGGTTGTATATCTGGATGATGACTTGCCCAAATCGAACTTGGCTGATTTGTCGGATGCCAAACTGGCCCAAATTGCAGACCGTCTGCATCACTGGCAACTGACCCCGGCCGGATCAGAGGGCTACCGCACCGCAGAGGTGACATTGGGCGGCATCGACACCGACGCGCTGAATTCCGCCACGATGGAAGCGAAAACCGTGCCGGGCCTGTTCGCCATTGGCGAGGCGGTCGACGTCACAGGATGGCTGGGCGGTTACAATTTCCAATGGGCGTGGTCATCGGGCTGGGCCGCAGGCACGGCCATTGCCGCCGGGTGTTAGGCCAATGCGCTGCGGACCTGATCGGTAAAATCATCACCTCGCGCGGCAAAACTGTCGTATTGATCGAACGACGCACAGGCCGGTGCCAGCAGCACCACGTCGCCCGGTTCGGCATCCGCCACGGCCTGTGCAACAGCCACATCCATCGTGCCGCAAATCGCCGCGTCGACGCCACCCAACTGGCGGGCGAAATCCTCGGCCTCGCGTCCGATGACATAGGCGCGGGCGACCGTCCCCAGATGTGGTAGCAACCCGTCCAGACCGCCCTCTTTTTGCAGGCCACCGCATATCCAGCGGATGCGCGGAAATGCCTGCAACGCCTTGGCCGCCGCGTCGACGTTGGTGGCCTTGCTGTCGTTCACGAATGTCACGCCGTCACGTTCGGCCACGATCTGCGACCTGTGCGGCAGACCGGGGTAGCTGCGCATCGCCGCTTCGATCCCGCGCGGTCCCAGTCCCAGCGTCCGCACTGCGGCATAGGCGCAGCAGGCGTTTTGATGGTTATGCACGCCCGGCAGGCCGGTGATGTCACGCAGGTCGATGGATGCCACCTGCTTGCCGCGCCGATGTTCAACCAGAAACCCTTTTTTGGCGCAGACCGTCCAGCCGTCACCCAGCTTGCGGGTGACCGATACCCGGATCAGGCGGTCGTCGGACAGGGCATTGACCAATTGGTTGGCGAGATAACGGCCTTCGTCCTCGTCCACGCCGATGATGGCGCGGTCCGGGCCGCCTTCGGAAAACAGGCGGCGTTTGGCCGCGAAATAGCCACCCTGCCCGGCGTGACGGTCCAGATGATCAGGGCTGATATTCGTCAGCACGGCCACGTCGGGCGTCAGATGCCGCGCCAGTTCGGTCTGGTAGGATGACAATTCCAGCACCACGACTTCGCCGTCGTGGGCGGGGTCGATGTCCAGCACCCCACGCCCGATGTTACCGGCAAGCTGCGTCGGACGCCCGTTTTCCGCCAGAATATGATGGATCAGCGCAGAGGTGGTGGATTTTCCGTTGCTACCCGTCACCGCGATCACGCGCGGGCGGGTATCGAACCCGTCCCAGTCATCGGTGGCGAAAGAGCGAAAGAACAGGCCGATGTCGTTGTCAACCGGCACGCCCGCGTCCCACGCGGCGGCGATCACTGGGTTTGGGGCGGGATACAGGTGCGGAATGCCGGGGCTGACGATCAGCGCCGCGATCCCGTCGAACGCACCCGGTCTGGTCAGGTCCCGCAGCACGAGCACCTCTGCCTCTGCGATGTCGCGGGCACGCGGGCTGTCGTCCCAGACGACGGGATGCGCACCGCCATCCCGCAACGCCCGCGCCGTGGCAAGACCAGACCGGCCAAGGCCCAGAACAGCGACGGATTGACCGGCAAAACCTTGGACAGGGATCATGGGAACGGCCTTATGTCAGATGTGGCAGGCTTGGGTTTCAAACCGGATACCGCCGGGCGTTTGCAAGCAAAAGGTGTTTCAATCCGGCAAATGGGCGATGCCACTTCACCGCACCTTTAGCGTCGCCAACCCGATCATCGCAAGGATCAGCGCGATGATCCAGAAGCGGATCACGATCTGCGGTTCGGCCCAGCCCTTTTTTTCATAATGATGGTGGATCGGGGCCATCAGGAACACGCGCTTGCCGGTCCGTTTGAAATACAGGACCTGCACGATGACCGATAGCGCCTCGACCACGAACAGGCCGCCGACGATAGCCAGCACGATTTCATGCTTAGTCGCTACGGCGATGGCGCCCAACGCACCACCCAAGGCCAGCGATCCGGTATCGCCCATGAACACGGCGGCTGGCGGTGCGTTATACCACAAAAACCCAAGGCCGCCGCCCACAAGCCCCGCGCAAAAGATCAGGATTTCACCTGAATCGACGACATAATGCAGGCCCAGGCTTTCTGCGAAATCCACGCGCCCCACGAAATAGGCGATGATCCCGAATGTCGCCGCCGCGATCATCGCGGGCATGATCGCAAGGCCGTCCAGACCGTCGGTCAGATTGACCGCATTCGCGGCCCCCACAATGACAATCATCGCAAAGGGCACAAAGAAAATTCCAAGGTTCAGCAAGACATCTTTGAACACAGGGACCGCCAGTTGATATTGCAGATCGATGGGGTGGAAATAAGACGCCCACAGCGTCGCCAGCAGCGCGATCAAAAAACCAAGCCCCAGTCGCACCTTGCCCGGCACACCGTCGGATTTCTGTTTGCTGACCTTTGCGTAATCGTCAGCAAATCCGATGGCGGCAAAGCCCAAGGTCACAAACAGGACCATCCAGATATAGGGATTGTCCCAGCGCGCCCACAGCAGGGTCGATGTGGTCAGCGCACCCACAATCAGAAGCCCCCCCATCGTGGGGGTGCCTGCCTTGATAAAATGGCCTTCTGGTCCGTCGCTGCGGATCGGCTGCCCCTTGCCTTGGGTGCGGCGCAAGACATTGATCAGCGGCAGACCGAACAGGA
This sequence comes from Loktanella sp. SALINAS62, assembly GCF_018263905.1. GTDB lineage: Bacteria > Pseudomonadota > Alphaproteobacteria > Rhodobacterales > Rhodobacteraceae > Loktanella. The sequence continues at coordinate 339,310 of NZ_JAAFZU010000055.1, forward strand.
AACCAAACACCAGCGCCGTCATGAACGCCCCGCCGGCGCGGAAAGTAATGTAACGAAACAGGTTGAAAAAATCACCGCCGTCCGACAGCTCGGTAAGCCAGTATAGCATGTTGTGGTTCCCTTGCTGGACCGCGCGTCAGCGATGCCCGAGTTTCCTGATGGCGTCAACGACACGCGAGACGTGCGATCCTTTGGACCCTTTGACCAGCACGACATCGCCGGCATCGACCAGACTTCTGACTGTGGCGGCCAGATCATCGGCGTCGGGTGCCCAATGCCCCCGCAGTTCGGCGGGCAGCGCGTCGAACAGCGCCCGCATCCGTGGCCCTGCACAATGGATGACATTCACCGTTCCCAGATGCGCACTGTCGGCCAGACCCGCGTGCATCGCCATTTCATCCGGCCCCAGTTCCAGCATATCGCCCAGGATCGCGATGCGGCGACCACGACGGGTGCGGCCCACATCATCACGCGGCAGGCTGGCGGCAAGCACTTCCAGTGCGGCGTCCATGGATGTCGGGTTGGCGTTGAACGCATCATCGATCAGATCCAGCGTGATCCCGTCTTCCAGCGGGTCCAGAACCACGCGTTCGCGGGTGCCACGGCCCTGCGGCGGCTGCCACCGTGACAGGTTGACGGCAGACTGCACAGGGTCTGCCCCCAACGCGTCGGCCGCTGCCAGCACGGCGACGGCGTTCATCGCAAAATGCCTGCCCGGCACCGACAGCTTGCACAGGTATTCGGTCCCGTCGTGCTGTATCGCTATAGTCGTGACGCTGTCGGTGATCCGCACTTTACCCAATGCCCATTCGCCCGATGTTCCAAAAGTAACAATTTGCGCGCCTGCATCGCGGGCAATATCGGTCAGAATGTACGATGTATCCAAGTCGGCGTTCAGCACAGCGACACCATCCCCATCCAGCCCGGTGACAATCGACGCCTTTTCGCGGGCGATGCCGGACAGGTTTTCAAAGGCTTCCAGATGGGCGGGCGCAACGGTTGTGACCATCACCACATGCGGGCGGGTCAGCCGCGACAGCGGTGCAATTTCGCCGGGATGGTTCATGCCGATTTCGATGATCGCATATTGCGTGTCCACAGGCATCCGCGCCAGCGTCAGGGGCACGCCCCAGTGGTTGTTGTAGGACGCTTCTGCCGCGTGGGTGCGGCCTTGCATTGCCAAGGCAGACCGCAGCATTTCCTTTGTCGATGTCTTGCCGACCGACCCTGTGACGGCAACGATCCGGGCGCGCGTCCGGGCGCGCGCAAAGCGGGCCAGATCAGCCAGCCCCGCCAGCACATCATCCACGATCAAAAGCGGTGCATCAGCCGCAACATCCGCAGGTCGATGTGACACAAGCGCGGCGGCGGCGCCTTTTTCCAGCGCTTGTGCGACGAAATCGTGGCCGTCACGGGCAGCCGTCAGGGCCACAAACAAATCACCGGGCTGCACCGTGCGCGTATCAATCGACACACCTGTCGCCTGCCAGTCGGTCGTTGTTTCACCCTTGGTTGCCGTCACCGCATCGGCGCTGGTCCACAGCGGGGTCAAATCCGTCCCTCCAGTGCAGCGACAGCAACGCTGGCCTGTTCGGCATCGTCAAATGGCAGCACTGTATCGCCAACAATCTGGCCCGACTCGTGTCCCTTGCCCGCGATCAGCAGCGCGTCACCCGGCCCCAGCGCGTCGATGCCACGCAGGATCGCTTCGGCGCGGTCGCCGACCTCTATGACCTCTGCGGCGTTTTCGGCCATTGCACCGGACAAAACTGCAGCGCGGATATCGGCGGGCCGTTCGGACCGGGGGTTGTCATCGGTCACCACGACCAGATCGGCGTTGGCTGCAGCCGCCTGCCCCATCAGGGGCCGCTTGCCCTTGTCACGGTCCCCGCCCGCGCCCACGATCACAACGATCCGACCCATCACATGCGGACGCATCGCCCGCAGCGCTGTCTGCACCGCATCGGGTGTATGCGCGTAATCGACAAAGACCGGCGCGCCGTTTTCGCGGGTGGCAACGAGTTGCATCCGTCCGCGCACCGTCGTCAATTTTTCCAGCGCGGCAAAGACATCACCGGGCAGTGCGCCCGCCGCGATGGCCAGCCCACAGGCGACAACGACATTATCGGCCTGAAAGCCGCCGATCAGGTTCAGCCGGGCGCGAAATGGCCGATCCTGCCACAAAAGCTGCAAATCCTGTCCGGTATCGTCGAATCGCTGCGCCACGATCCGCAACCGCGCATCGGCATGACGGCCGACCCCGATCACTTCAATCCCACGTGTCGTGCACAGACTGGCAACCTCTGGCCCGCGCGGATCGTCAAGATTGACCACCGCCACGCCGTCGTCGGCCAAAATGCGGGTAAACAGCCCCATTTTCGCTTCGAAATAGGCCTCAAACGTTTCGTGATAGTCCAGATGGTCCTGGGTGAAGTTCGTAAACCCCGCCGCCGCGACCATGACGCCGTCCATCCGGCGCTGATCCAACCCATGAGAGGATGCTTCCATCGCGGCATGGGTCACACCGTCTTCTTCGGCCTCTGCCAGAATGCGGTGCAACGTCACGGGATCCGGTGTGGTGTGGTGCAACGGCGCGGTCCACGCGCCTTCGACGCCGGTGGTGCCGATGTTGATTCCCGCATAGCCAAGGATTTCCCAGATCTGCCGGGTAAAGGTCGCCACGGATGTTTTACCGTTGGTGCCGGTGACGGCGACCATGACCTCTGGATGGGGGCCGAACCACAGGGACGCGGTCTGCGCCAACGCCTGACGCGGTTCCTGCGCGATGACCAGCGCGGCATTGGTGTCAGCCAGCACGTCGGCGGCCAGTTCCGCACCGGCGGTATCGGTCAGGATCGCCGCCGCGCCCTGTTCCAGCGCCAAGGGAATAAAGCTTGCACCGTGAACGCTGGTGCCGGGCAATGCCGCGAATAAATAACCGCGCCGGACGGCCCGGCTGTCCGTTTCGACCCCAAGGATTCGCGGATTGCGACCACCGCGCGCGTGCAGACCAAGGTCCAGCAAGGTTTTGATCTCGGACATGGCGTATCTCCGGCGCGCGTCAGTTCGAGGTGAGTGTTACACTAGCCTGTGCCAAAGGTTCAATCAGTGGTCTCATGCCCAGCAGCGGTGCGACGCGACGGATCATTTCGGCGGCCACGGGCACCGCCGTCCAACCCGCAGTCCGGCGTGGTTCATCGCCAGAGGATTCGACCGCTTCATCCAGCGTCACGATGACCACGTATTTGGGGCCGGACGCGGGAAAGACGGATGCAAAGGTCGTGATTGTCTTGTCATCGTAATAGCCGCCGCCGTTCGTCAGCGGTTTGTCGGCGGTTCCGGTTTTGCCGGCCACCTCGTATCCTGCGACCTCGCCCATGGATGCGGTGCCGCGAGTCACGACCTGCCGCAGCATATCAACCGCACGTTCTGACGTATCTTCGCGGATCACCCGCGGGCCAACCTGCGGTGTCTCACGTTTCAGCAGCGTCGGCGTCACCTTTGTGCCGCCATTCACAACGGTCGCATAAGCCTGCGCCAGATGAAGCGGAGAGCTGGACAAGCCGTGACCAAAGGAAATCGTCGCTGTGTTCACCTCGCCCCAGCGGGGCGGCAGCAGAGGTCGGCCTGATGGCGCTTCTGTCAATTCGATCTGGGTGGGTTCGGTCAGGCCCAATTTCGCCAGAAATTCCTTTTGCCGCACGCCACCGATCTGCAAAGCGACCCGCGCCGTGCCCACGTTGGACGACTCGACGATCACGTCGGTCGCGGTCATGACCGGGTCCATGCGGTGAAAATCCCGGATGCGCTGGCGGCCAAACGACAGCGGCCCCTTGGTGTCGACCATCGTCATCGGGTTGATCAGGCCCATTTCCATCGCTTGGGCGATGGCGAAAATCTTGAACGTCGATCCCAGTTCATAGACGCCCTGCACCGCGCGATTGAACAGCGGACTATCAGACTGGTCACCTGTGGTCAGCGCCGGCGGGCGGTTGTTCGGATCGAAATCCGGCAATGACGCAAGCGAGATGATTTCACCGGTATGAATATCCATGATGATGGATGCCGCACCCTTGGCGTTCAGCAGCATCATGCCACCTGCCAACACTTCCTCTGCGGCGGCCTGCACCGTCAGATCAAGCGACAGTTGCAGCGGCGCACCTTCGTTGGCGGGGTCGCGCAGCAGATTGTCAAACCGGTGCTCGATGCCCGCGACACCGATGACTTCGGCGCTCGATACGCCTTCACGGCCATAGGACGCACCGCCCAGCACATGCGCCGCAATCGGCCCATTGGGGTAAAGCCGCATTTCACGCGGGCCGAACAGCAGGCCGGGCGACCCGATATCATGCACTTGCTGCATCTGTTCAGGTGAAATCTGCCTGCGGACCCAGACAAATTTTCGGCTTCCTGTAAAGTCCTTTAGCAGGCGTTCTTCATCCAGATCGGGGAAAATCGCTGCCAGTTCCGCCGCCGCACGCGCGGGTTCGATCATCTGATGCGGCTGGGCATACAGTGCATGCGTCGCAAGGTTGGTCGCAAGGATGCGGCCGTTGCGATCGACGATATCGGCACGCTGCCCGATGATCGGGTTGCCGCTGGCGGCGACACGCGGTTCTTCGGGCACCGATGCGGCCAGCGTGGACATCCGCACCCCGATGGTGCCGAACGCCAACGCAAAAGCCGCGCCCAGCAGCAACAGGCGCGATTCTGCGCGGGCACGGCTGCGATCGGCCAATGCTTCGTGACGCAGGCGCAGGTTTTCTTTTTCAATCGCGGACGGGTCTTCGCCCGTTTCGCGCGCTTTGAGGATACGGGCCAGCGGGCGCAGTGGGGTGCGGATCACAGCGGGTCCTCTTCGTCCGATGGGCCGATGGAATTGATATCGATGGGATCCGTGATCGGCAGAATATCGGGGATCGGATAGACGATATAGCGCGGATCGCCAAAGCTGTCGGGCGACAGTGGCAGCAGCCCCAGCCTGTCAAAGTTCAGCTCTGCCAGATCGACCAGCCGGTCGGGCCGGTTCAGATACGCCCATTCGGCGCGCAGCATACCCAGACGTTCGTGGGCATCGCCAATCTGCGCGTGCAAAAGGCGCACATCCTTGATCGCGGTCTGCGTGCGGTAGTTTTCCTGATAGGCCCAAAACCCAAGCCCCATGACCGCGACGGCAGCGGCGACATACATCACGAAACGCATCATTGGTCGGTCGTCCTGAGTGGCATGCCCAGATCACGCCGCGCGATGTCGGCGGCGGGGGCGTCGGTACGGGTGGCGATCCGCAATTTGGCGGACCGGGCGCGTGGGTTGGCCGCGACTTCGTCCGGGTCGGCGGCAATCGCCTTGCGGGTCTTTTGTGTAAAGGCCGGGGTGATTTCATCCAATGCGGGGGCATAGCGGTTGGCGTTGGCGGTCGTGCCGCTCCGCGCTTGAATGAACCGTTTTGCCATCCTGTCTTCGACGGAATGGAACGTCACCACGGCCAATTTGCCACCGGGCCGCAAGGCCCGTTCAGCGGCCATCAGCCCGTCGGCCAGTTCGCCATATTCGTCGTTCACCGCGATCCGCAGCGCCTGAAACGTCCGTGTTGCCGGGTGCGATTGGTTAGGTTTGGCACGTGGCAGGCAGCTTTCGACGATCTTGGCCAGTTGCAACGTTGTCGTCACCGGACGCGCGGCGACAATCGTCCGCGCAATCCGGCGGCTGGCGCGTTCTTCACCATAAAGATAGATAATGTCGGCCAATTCGGTTTCGTCGGCGGTGTTGACTATATCCGCGGCAGAGGTGCCCGCCTGCGACATCCGCATGTCCAGCGGTCCGTCACGCATGAACGAAAACCCACGTTCCGGCAGGTCAAGCTGCATGGACGACACACCCAGATCCAGCACCACGCCGTCCAGATCCTGCGCATAGCTGTCCATCTGCGAAAACGTGCCTGCAACCGGCACGATCCGGTCGCCATAATCCCCGATCCAGTCCTGCGCCATGTCGAACGCCAGCGGGTCGCGGTCAACGGCGATCACGCGATCAGCGCCCGCATCCAGCAGGCGGCGGGTATAGCCGCCCGCGCCGAACGTGCCATCCAGCCAGACACCGGTGATCGGCGCACAGCCATCGATGATCGCGTTGATCAGAACGGGAATATGGGGTGCGTCCGGACCTGACATTTCCGCGCCCTATTCGACCAGGCTCATCGGGTCGAAATCGTCGCCCTGTTCGGCGATCCATTCGTCCAGATCGTCGTTCACGCTGGCTTCGAAGTTTTCAAGCTTCCAGATCTGGAAAAAATCGCCAAGGCCCATGAATTTCAACTCGCCTTCGACGACGCCCATTTTCTTGCGGAACGCCAACGGCATGACAACGCGACCGTCCTTGTCGATGGTCAATTCGTCCGAAAACCCGATCATCAGGCGGCGCAGCTTTGATTTGTTGGGGTTGTTGTCAGGCATGGCGATGATTTTTGCCATCCGAATGTTGAAATCGTTCATCGTCATGATCTGCAGGCTTTCGCCCAGATGGTTTCCGAACAGGATCTTGGCCTGCATCGGTTTGTCTGGGGACCATTCGGGATCACCGGCTTCGATCACGCGCCGAAATTTAGCCGGGATGGACATGCGCCCCTTCCCATCCACTTTCGACTGAAACTGGCCTGTGAAACCCAGGTCCACCGTGATCCTTTCCGCCCGCCCCAAATGTGTCGCTAAATGTAGAAACGGCGGATTGAGTTAGCTGCCACTACTCAACCCGCCGTCTCATGCCCTTTGGAGTAAGGGCGGGACCAGCTGCGCGCGCCATCTGGGGGGATGTCTGCTCGCTCACGCGCCGGATCGCTTTGTCAGTAAAAACGAGGCCTGTATGAAACCTGACTATTTGCCGGTGGGGTCTTTGGCGCCCCTTGATTGTCTGCCCGTCGTTACCGTGATGACTTTGTGGCATGCAGAAACGGACCGGGCAACGCCTAAATTGGGATTTCTGTGAACATCACGGGATGTCACGCAGAATCACGCCCCTGTGATTCGATGGTTATCCACAGAGCCGGTTATAGATATGCCGCGTTTGTGGATAAATTTTACCATATATGGTGCTGAGGCGAGACGTTCCCAGAAGTTCACAGGGATCGAAAAAAGTTTTCGCCGCTCCCCCGAGTCGGCTTGAACCAGTGGCGCCGCCGCCGCAGTCAATCCCCTTCGTGCGATAAAATGACAAAAATTTTGGCCGTCAAAGGCCAGAATCGGGCATCCAAAAAGATGCCCGATCCAGATTCACAGAGATTCAGAAATGTTGTTCGAATCGCAGACCGCAGCCCAGACCCGACCGGGTCGCCGGTCAGGCGGGGTCGTCAGGCCATGCCACCGTCGATGAAACGCTGCGCAAGCGCGGCATAGGCATCGGCGACCGGGCCTTCACCCGCCGCAATCGGAACGCCGGCGTCACCGGACACGCGGGTTTGCAGATCAATCGGAAGCGCACCTAGGAATGGCAGCCCCAGCGCCTCTGCCTCGTCGGCGACACCGCCGTGGCCGAAAATCTGGGTTTCCTCGCCACAATGCGGGCAATGAAAGGTGCTCATATTCTCGATCAGGCCAAGAATTGGCGTTTTGAGTGTGTTGAACATGTCCATCGCCTTGCGGGCATCCAGCAGGGCCACGTCCTGCGGCGTGCTGACGATCACGGCCCCGGTCAACGCGGTCTTTTGCGCCAGCGTCAATTGCACGTCGCCCGTCCCCGGTGGCAGGTCGATGATCAGAACGTCGAGTTCGCCCCATTCCACCTGTCCTAGCATCTGCTGCAATGCGCCCATCAACATGGGTCCGCGCCAGACCACGGCCTTGGCCGGGTCGACCATCAGGCCAATGGACATCATGGTGACGCCATGTGCCTGCAGCGGCACGATACGTTTCCCATCGGGACTGCCGGGTCGCTGGTTCACGCCCATCATGCGCGGCTGGCTGGGGCCATAGATATCGGCATCCAGCAGACCGACCCGCCGCCCTGCCCGCGCCAGTGCCACGGCCAGATTCGACGACACCGTCGATTTGCCAACGCCACCCTTGCCCGAACCAATCGCAAGGATCCGGTCCACCCCCGCGACACGTTCCGGACCGGCCTGCGGGGTCGGATGACGCCCGACCTTTAGACTGGGCGGTTCCGGTTTCGCTGCGGGCGCACTATGGGCCGTCAAGACGGCGGAGACAGCTTCAACGTCGCCAAGCGCCCGGATCACATCCACCGCTGCGGCGCGTACCGGTTCCATACGTGCGGCCGTGGCGGCATCCGGTGCTTCGATCACAAAACGGACCTGTCCACCGTCCACCGTCAACGCGCGGATCATGTCGCGCGACACAAGATCGCCCCCGTCAGGCAGGCCCACGCGAGACAGCTCTGCCATGATCATGTTCTTGTCCAACGCCATCGGTGCGACCTTTCACTACTTATACAGGCGCACAGTCTGCCTGTCGGTTCCAAGGTTCAAGGGCGCGCGGAAAGCCAATGTAACTGCTTTGTAACGTGACCCAGAGTAAATTGCATCTGCTGCATAGCAGCATTGACGAGACAGCTATTGTGCAACTGCAGCATGATCCTAGATATTGGTCATCAGAAGCGCAGACGTGCTTCACCAGATGAGAAGAGCGAGAGCAACATGGCATACACGAATACGAACACCGCACCGACGCTGAACCAGCGCTTTGCAGGTATGCGCGCACAAATCGCCGAAGCAGCTGCAAAGCGCCGTGTCTACCGCACGACGTTGACCGAACTTTCAGCGCTCAGCAACCGCGAACTTGCCGATCTGGGCATTGCCCGGTCGATGATCAAGGGTATCGCGATAGAAGCCGCATACGGCAAATGAATTCCAATCGGGTCCTTATCAACCTCCTCCCTGATACGGACCTGACCGCGCAGCCTGCTACCTCCTCCCGGCGGGCGCGCACATGACAAAGCGGCGGCTCTGACCGACCTCCTCCCCGTGTTGGGGTCGCCGTTTTGAACAGATGCGAATACGGACGCTGCACCTCCTCCCGCGGTGGTCCGTTGATAACCGGAACGATGGCTACCTCCTCCCAGCCGGACTTTCGGGAAAGACCAGGGTTTGCCCCGCCTCCTCCCGGCGGATGAACCTGACTAACAGCGGTGGTGGTCACCTCCTCCCGGCCACCACCGCGCCAAGAATTCGAATACGGACACTGCACCTCCTCCCGCGGTGGTCCGCATAGCCGGCTCTTCCTACCTCCTCCCAGGGGGACCGGCACTGGCGCAGACCCGACCTCCTCCCCGAGGTTTGCGTTCATAACGAAAGGCGATGCGCACCTCCTCCCGCGCATCGCCTTTTTTGTTTTCGCGGGGGATGGGTCAGGCGCGCAGGTCTTTGGGGCTTCCCATGACCATATAGCTGGTGATCGACCGGACATGCGGCACGGTGCCCAGCGTTTCGGTGTGAAACAGCTTGTAGGCGGGCAGATCCGCGACTTCGACCCGCAGCATGTATTCGAACGCGCCAGCGACGTTGTGACATTCCACGACATCTTGCGCCCGGTCCATTGCACGTTCGAACCCCTGCTGTGCGGCTTTGGTGTGTTCGGCAAGTCCGACCGCTACATAAACCACAAAACCACGCCCCGTTTGCACCGGATCAAGCCGGGCGCGATAGCCGCGGATGACGCCGCGCCGTTCCAGTTCCTGAACGCGGCGCAGACAGGCGGACGGCGACAACCCGACGCGGTCGGCCAGTTCCAGATTGCTGATCCGGCCATCACAGGCCAGCAGACGCAATATTTCAGCGTTTATACGATCTTGTTCATTCATAATTGCGAAAGTAGGCAGTTTTACACCATCTTCGCAATTTATATCCACGCAGGGCACGATATACCGGCGCGATGGATACCCTCACACTTCTTTTATTGTTCCAATTCGCCTTCGTCAGTTCGATCACACCCGGTCCGAACAACCTGATGCTGATGGCATCCGGCGCAAACTATGGCTTTCGGCGGTCGCTGCCACATATGTGCGGGATCAGTCTGGGCCATTCGTTCATGGTAGTAATGATCGGGCTGGCCCTGCTGCGCGTGTTCGATGCGTTCCCCGTCCTGAACACCCTGCTGACCGTCGTGGCGGTGATCTACATGACATGGCTGTCGTGGAAGATCGCAACCGCCGTCCCGCCAGAGGCACGTCAGGTCACGGGCAAACCATTCACGTTCTGGCAGGCAGCGGCATTCCAATGGGTCAACCCAAAGGCATGGGTCATGGCGATCACTGCCATCACGGCGTTTGCGCCGCAGGATCGTGCGGTCTGGGTCGGATCGCTGATCGTGGCGGGCGTGTTTTTATTGTCCAACTTTCCAGCAATTACCGTCTGGACGGCACTTGGCGTCCAGTTGCGCCGCTATCTGGGCACCGCACGGCGATTGCGCGTGTTCAACATCACGATGGCCGTGTTGCTGATGGCGTCGCTGGTGCCGATGGTATGGCATTAAAACGGTGCGTCCGTCGCGGCATCCGCCGATACCACGAATTTCGCCACGACGTGTTTATCGCCCGCCTTGTCAAAAGAGATCGCAAGCTTGTCGCCCTCGATCCCGGTAATTTCACCGTAGCCGAATTTCGTATGGAACACCCGGTCGCCGGTGGTGAATGCACTGACGGCGTTCATGTCGATGACCATGTTGCGCGCCTCTGACGGTTGCGACATGCCACGCGCCTGCCCGCGCGACTGTAACCTGCGCCACCCCGGAGAGTTGTAGACATTGGCGTCATGCGCCTTTTGATGCAGGTCCGACATGGATTCTTCGCGCAGTTTCGGACTGGCGCTGGTGGCCATGCCCGCCGCACCATAGCCACCGCCATACAGGCCCGGCGGCGTCAGCACGTCGACGTGATCTTCTGGCAATTCGTCGATGAACCGTGACGGCAGTGCCGATTGCCATTGGCCATAGACCCGGCGGTTTGCGGCGAATGAAATCGTGCAGATTTCTTCTGCCCGCGTGATGCCGACATAGGCCAGACGGCGTTCTTCTTCCAAACCTTTCAGCCCGCTTTCGTCCATCGACCGCTGGGACGGAAACAACCCGTCTTCCCAGCCCGGCAGGAATACCGCGGGAAATTCAAGACCCTTGGCGGCGTGCAGGGTCATGATGCTGACCTTTTCGCCGTCCTGTTCGGTTTCGTTGTCCATGATCAGCGCGACGTGTTCCAAAAACCCTTGCAGGTTTTCGAAATTGTCCAGCGCCTTGACCAGTTCTTTCAGGTTTTCCAGCCGCCCCGGTGCTTCGGGCGTCTTGTCGTTCTGCCAGAACCCGGTGTAGCCGGATTCGTCGAGGATCATTTCCGCCAGTTCCTGATGGGTGTCCGCTTCGGCCCGGACCTGCCCGTGCCAGCGGTCCAGCCCGTCGACCAAAAGGCCCAGTTCCTTCAGCCCCTTGCCGCCCAGCAGCTTTGACTGCACCACGATCCGCGCGCCTTCGACGAGGCTGACGCCGTTGCTGCGTGCGGTGCGCTGGATGGTCTGTACCGCCTTGTCGCCCAGCCCGCGTTTGGGCGTGTTCACAATCCGCTCGAACGCCAGATCGTCGTCGGGGCTGACCGCCAGCCGGAAATAAGCCATCGCGTCGCGGATTTCCAACCGTTCATAAAAACGCGGCCCGCCGATCACGCGGTACGGCAGCCCGATCGTCAAAAAGCGGTCTTCGAATGCGCGCATCTGGTGGCTGGCACGGACAAGGATTGCCTGATCGTCCAGCCCGACCGGGTCCATGCCCCGCGTTCCGCGCTGCATCGCCTCGATTTCCTCACCGATCCAGCGGGCTTCTTCTTCGCCGTCCCAATGGCCGATCAGGCGGACCTTTTCACCGTCCTGCGCGTCAGTGAACAGGGTCTTGCCCAGCCGCCCCTTGTTGGATGCGATGACACCTGATGCCGCAGCCAGAATATGCGGGGTGGACCGATAGTTCTGTTCCAGTTTGACGACCTGCGCGCCGGGAAAGTCGGTTTCGAACCGCAGGATGTTGCCCACCTCTGCGCCGCGCCAGCCGTAAATCGACTGGTCGTCGTCACCCACGCAGCAGATGTTCTTGTTCTTTTGCGCCAGCAGTCGCAGCCACAGATATTGGGCAACGTTGGTATCCTGATATTCGTCCACCAGAATATAGGGCAGCCAGCGCTGGTATTGCGCCAGCACATCAGGATGGGTCTGAAAGATCGTCACCATGTGCATCAGCAAATCACCGAAATCGCATGCGTTCAGATCGCGCAACCGGGCCTGATAGGCGGCATAAAGCGCCACACCTTTGTGATCGAATGCGCCGGCATCGGCCAGCGGTACCTTGTCGGGGCCATGCGCCTTGTTCTTCCAGTCGTCGATGATCCCGGCCAGCATGCGCGGCGGCCAGCGTTTTTCGTCGATCCCTTCGGCAATGATCAACTGTTTGAGCAGCCGAAGCTGATCATCGGTATCCAGAATGGTGAAATTGGATTTCAGGCCGACCAGTTCGGCGTGACGGCGCAGCATCTTGACGCAGATCGCGTGGAACGTGCCCAGCCACGGCATTCCCTCAACGGTCTGGCCCAACAGGCGACCGATGCGGTTCTTCATCTCGCGCGCGGCCTTGTTGGTGAATGTCACCGCCAGAATGTCGCGCGGTTGTGCCGTGCCCGTGGTCAGCAGATGCGCAATGCGTGCGGTCAGTGCCCGCGTCTTGCCGGTGCCCGCACCTGCCAGCATCAGGACCGGACCGTGCAACGTTTCCACAGCCGCACGCTGCGCGGGGTTCAGCCCGTCCAGATAATCAGGGGCCGCCGCAGGCCGGGCCATCGCGCGTTGCGACAGCGGGACGGCCCGTTCGAATGCATCGTCTTCGGAATAATCGCTCATGCGATCCTCAATAGACCCAGACGGCGCGCAAAGAAACCCCTTGTTCATGCTTCGTTCACAACACAAGTTCTTGGTTTCTGCAAAATATGCCCGCCAGTGCCACCCCCCTTTCAACCGATGACCCAACGCCGTAGCGTGGCTGCATGACCCTGCACAACCGTTATCCCGCCATTGCCGATCTCAAAGCGCGCGCGCGCCGCCGGATTCCGCATTTCGTCTGGGAATACCTTGATAGCGCGACGGGGGACGAAGCGACACTGGCCCGCAACCGCGCGGCACTGGATGCGGTGCTGTTGCGCCCTTCGATCCTGCATGGCGAATTCACGCCCGACCTCTCGGTCACGGTGATGGGCCGCACCTACCCCCTGCCCTTTGGTATTGCGCCTGTGGGCATGTCGGGTCTGGTCTGGCCCGATGCCGAATGCCTGCTTGCCCGCACGGCTGCGACCGCAGGCATTCCCTATGGTCTGTCCACCGTTGCCACCCGTACGCCAGAGGACGTCGCCCCGCACTTGGGCGACGATGGCTGGTTCCAGATCTATCCGCCGCGCGACCCCGACATCCGCGCCGATATGCTGCGCCGGGCACGCGCAGCTGGATTCGGCACATTGGTGCTGACGGTCGATGTGCCGGTGGCATCGCGGCGCGAACGGCAGACGCGTGGCGGGCTGACCAATCCGCCGCGCCTGACGCCACGTCTGGCGGCACAGGCCGCCCGGTGCCCGGCATGGCTGGCGGGCATCCGGCGGACAGGCATGCCGCGCATGCGTCTGATCGACAGTTACGCCGATGCCGCGACCGCGCTGCCGTCCACGGCCCATGCCGGATACCTGCTACGTACCTCTCCGGATTGGGACTACCTGCGCCAGATCCGCGACGCGTGGGATGGCGCGCTGGTGGTCAAGGGCGTGCTGGACCCGGATGATGCGGCCCCGCTGCAACAGGCCGGTGTCGATGCGATCTGGATCAGCAACCACGCCGGACGTCAGTTCGCGGCCGCACCCGCCACCGCAAGCGTCGTTCCCGCGATGCGCGCCGCGACGGATTTGCCGCTGATCGTCGATTCCGGGATTGCGGGTGGTCTGGATATACTGCGGATGATCGCGCTTGGCGCGGATTTCGTCATGCTGGGCCGCGCGTTCCATTATGGACTGGCCGCGCTGGGTGAACCCGGCGCGGCCCATGTGATCGACATTCTGCGCGCGGATCTGATCGCAAACATGGGTCAGTTGGGTACGCACCGCCTGTCAGACGTACCGGGACGCTTGATCCGTTAGCGGCACTGGACATCCTTGGGTGCAAGGTTACAAATTGCTGCAACTGCAAAAGGACTGTTTTACATGGCCGACTTCAAAAAGATCCTGATTGCCAACCGGGGCGAAATCGCAATCCGCGTGATGCGCGCCTGTAACGAGATGGGCAAGAAAACCGTCGCCGTCTTTGCCGAAGAGGACAAGCTGTCATTGCACCGCTTCAAGGCGGACGAGGCATACCGCATCGGCGAGGGTCTGGGTCCGGTCGCGGCCTATCTGTCGATCGCGGAAATCATTCGCGTGGCCAAGATGTCAGGGTCGGACGCGATCCATCCGGGCTATGGTCTGCTGTCGGAAAACCCCGATTTTGTGGATGCCTGCACGGACGCAGGCATCACCTTTATCGGGCCAAAGGCCAAGACGATGCGCCAGTTGGGCGACAAGGCCAGCGCGCGCCGCGTCGCGGTCGAAGCGGGCGTGCCCGTCATCCCAGCAACTGAAGTGTTGGGCGACGATATGGACGCCATCCGCAAGCAAGCCGCAGAGGTGGGTTATCCCCTGATGCTGAAGGCATCATGGGGCGGCGGCGGACGCGGCATGCGCCCGATCGAGTCCGAAAAGGAACTGGAAGAAAAGGTCCGCGAAGGCCGGCGCGAGGCAGAGGCCGCATTCGGCAACGGCGAAGGTTATCTGGAAAAGATGATCCTCAAGGCGCGCCATGTCGAGGTGCAGATCCTGGGCGACAGCCACGGCGAAATCTATCATTTGTGGGAACGCGATTGTTCCGTGCAGCGCCGCAACCAAAAGGTCGTTGAACGCGCCCCCGCGCCCTATCTGTCGGAAACCCAGCGCGAACGTATCTGCAATCTGGGCAAGAAGCTTTGCGCGCATGTGAATTACGAATGCGCGGGCACGGTCGAATTCCTGATGGATATGGATTCGGGCGAATTCTATTTCATCGAAGTGAACCCCCGCGTGCAGGTCGAACATACGGTTACCGAAGAAGTGACGGGCATCGACATCGTGCGTGCGCAAATCCTGATCGCCGAAGGCAAAAGCATCGTCGAAGCAACCGGATGCGCGTCGCAATACGATGTAAAACTGGACGGTCACGCCCTGCAGTGCCGGGTCACGACAGAAGACCCGCAGAACAACTTTATCCCCGATTACGGGCGCATCCAGATGTATCGCACCGCCACCGGGCCGGGCATCCGCCTGGACGGCGGCACCGCCTATTCGGGGGCCGTGATCACACGCTATTACGATAGCCTGTTGACCAAGGTGACGGCCCGTGCACCGACGCCGGAAATGGCCATCGCCCGGATGGACCGCGCGTTGCGCGAATTCCGCATCCGGGGTGTCAGCACCAATATCGCATTCGTCGAAAACCTGCTGAAGCATCCGACGTTCCTGAACAACGAATACCACACCAAATTCATCGATCAGACCCCGGCGCTGTTTGAATTCAAGGCGCGCCGGGACCGTGCGACGAAAATCCTGACATATATCGCGGATATCACCGTCAACGGACATCCCGAAACAGCAGGCCGTCCGCGCCCGGCGGCGGATGTGAAATTGCCAAAGGCGCCGGTAAAATCCACCGCAGACGTGCCTGACGGCACGCGCCAGATCCTTGATCGTGACGGCCCCGCCGCCATCGCACAATGGATGAAGGACCAGCCGCAGTTGCTGATCACCGACACCACGATGCGCGACGGGCACCAGTCGCTGCTGGCCACCCGGATGCGGTCCATCGACATGACCACCATCGCACCGACCTATGCCACCAAGATGAGCCAGCTGTTCAGCGTCGAATGCTGGGGCGGTGCAACATTCGATGTGGCGTATCGGTTCTTGCAGGAATGTCCGTGGCAGCGGTTGCGCGACATTCGCGCACGCATGCCCAACGTGATGACGCAGATGTTGCTACGCGCATCCAACGGCGTGGGATATACCAACTATCCCGACAACGTGGTGCAGGCGTTCGTCACACAGGCGGCCACGTCAGGGGTCGATGTGTTCCGCGTGTTCGACAGCCTGAACTGGGTCGAAAACATGCGCATCGCGATGGATGCGGTCATCGACAGCGGCAAGGTCTGCGAAGGCACGATCTGCTACACCGGCGACATGCTGGACCCCGACAGGTCCAAGTATGACCTGAAATACTACATCGGCATGGCCAAGGAGTTGGAAAAGGCCGGTGCGCATGTGCTGGGATTGAAGGACATGGCGGGCCTGCTGAAAGCACCGGCAGCCAGCCAGTTGTTCAAGGCGTTGAAAGAAGAGGTCGGCCTGCCGATCCATTTCCACACCCACGATACATCGGGCGCGGCCATCGGGACCGTGCTGGCCGCATCCGCCGCGGGCGTCGATTGCGTGGATGCCGCGATGGACGCGCTGTCGGGCAACACCAGCCAGCCCACGCTGGGGTCCATCGTCGAGGCGCTGAAAGGCAGCGACCGCGACACCGGGCTGGATATCGCCGCCATCCGCGAAATTTCCAACTACTGGGAACAGGTCCGCGCGCATTATCTGGCGTTCGAATCCGGTTTGCAGGCCCCCGCGTCAGAGGTCTATCTGCACGAAATGCCCGGCGGGCAGTTCACCAACCTCAAGGCGCAGGCGCGCAGCCTGGGACTGGAAGACCGCTGGCACGAGGTCGCGCAGACCTATGCCGACGTGAACCGGATGTTCGGTGATATCGTCAAGGTGACGCCGTCGTCCAAGGTGGTGGGCGACATGGCGTTGATGATGGTCAGTCAGGGCCTGACCCGCGATCAGGTCGAAGATCCATCGGTCGATGTGTCCTTTCCCGAATCGGTGATCGACATGATGCGCGGCAGTCTGGGCCAGCCCCCCGGCGGCTGGCCTGCCGGTATTCAGAAAAAAGTGCTGAAAGGCGAAAAACCCAACACCGAACGCCCCGGCAAGCGTCTGCCGCCGGTCGATCTGGATGCGACGCGCAAAACCTTGGCCGACACGATCGGCACAGCCGTCGATGATGAGGATCTGAACGGCTACCTGATGTATCCAAAGGTCTTTACCGAATATGCCGCGCGGCATGAACTGTACGGTCCGGTCCGCACCCTGCCGACAAAGACGTTCTTTTACGGCATGGAACCCGGTGAAGAGATCAGCGCCGAGATCGATCCCGGCAAAACGCTGGAAATCCGGATGCAGGCCGAATCCGAAATGAACGAGGACGGCGAGGTCAAAGTGTTCTTTGAACTCAACGGTCAGCCCCGCACGATCCGTGTGCTGAACCGTCTGGCCGCCGCCGACCGTGTCAGCAAGCCCAAGGCGGAAATGGGCAACCCCAACCATATCGGCGCGCCGATGCCCGGTGTGGTGGCCACCGTGGCCGCACAGGCGGGTACAAAGGTGAAAGAAGGCGATCTGTTGCTGACCATCGAAGCGATGAAGATGGAAACCGGCATCCACGCCGACCGCAGCGCGACAATCAAGGCGGTCTACGTCAACGCCGGATCACAGATCGATGCAAAGGATCTGCTGATCGAATTCGAGTAAGCCCTTTTGGATGGCGGATTGATCTGCGATCCGCCGTCCGGCGGTAATCCTTCGCAGAAGTTGAATTTCTGCGAAAATACACTTGCAGGCCAAAAGCCGGAACGGTAAAGCCTGCCCTACTTGATGACGCGGGCGTAGCTCAGGGGTAGAGCATAACCTTGCCAAGGTTAGGGTCGAGAGTTCGAATCTCTTCGCCCGCTCCATCAAGTGACGATCTGGTGCGCGGGCGTAGCTCAGGGGTAGAGCATAACCTTGCCAAGGTTAGGGTCGAGAGTTCGAATCTCTTCGCCCGCTCCAGATTGACGAAAACAGCCGCCCCCTTGGGGCGGCTTTTGTTTGTGGTGGATCAAAACGCCTTGAACGTCAGTGTCGTCAATGTGCGTTCGATGCCCTTGATCCCTGCCACGCCTTCGTTGATGAAATGGCCGATGTCTTCGTCCGCTGGCACGTAGGCTTTCATCAGCAGGTCGAAATCGCCGCTGGTGGAATACAGTTCCGAATGCAATTCGCGCAGCGCGATCTTTTCGGCGACCTCATAGGTGGTGCCGGGCTTGCAGCGGATCTGGACGAACACGCAGGTGGTCATGGGGCTTCCTTTCGGGGGTGTTTTCGGCAAACCTGCACCACGGACGCGTTCCGCGCAATCCGTGGACTTGGCACGATACCCCTGCGCCGCCTATACGGGGCGCGCAACGACAGGAGTCCGCGATGCGCAGCGCCACGATCACACGCAAGACCGCCGAAACCGACATCACCGTCATGCTGGAACTGGACGGGTCCGGCACATATGACAACCGTACCGGTGTCGGGTTCTTTGATCACATGCTGGACCAGTTGGCCCGACACGCGCTGATCGATCTGCGCGTCAAGGCTGCGGGCGATCTGCACATCGACGACCACCACACGGTCGAGGACGTAGGCATCGCCATCGGCCAAGCCCTGACGCAGGCCTTGGGCGACAAGAAAGGCATCCGGCGTTACGGCGACTGCCACCTTGCGATGGATGACGCGCAGGTGCGATGCGCGCTGGATCTGTCGGGCCGTCCCTACCTGATCTGCAATCTGGACCTGCCCTACGGCAAGATCGGCACGTTCGACACCGAACTGGTGCGCGAATTCTTTCAGGCATTGGCAACCCACGGCGGCATCACACTGCACATCGACCGCCTGCACGGTTTCAACGCGCACCACATCACCGAAGCCGCATTCAAATCCGTCGCGCGCGCGTTGCGCGAAGCGCTGGAAACAGACCCGCGCAAGGCCGATGCGATCCCGTCTACCAAAGGTATCCTGTGACTACAGTTCTGATCGATTACGACAGCGGCAACCTGCATTCCGCACAAAAAGCGTTCGAGCTGATGGCACGCGACAGCGGGTCCGGCCCGGTCGTCGTCAGTGGCGATGCGGATGTCATCGCCAGCGCCGACCGGCTGGTGCTGCCCGGTGATGGCGCATTCCCACATTGCCGCGACCAATTGTTCAGCCGCACAGCACTGGCAGAAGCCATCGTGGATTCGGTCGAAAATCGGGGCGTGCCGTTTTTTGGCATCTGTGTAGGCATGCAGCTTTTGGCGTCGACGGGTCACGAATATGAAGCGACGTCAGGATTTGGCTGGATTCCCGGCGACGTGAACCGGATTCGCCCTGTGGATACAGCGCTAAAAATCCCCCACATGGGCTGGAACGATCTGGTGATGGACAGCGCCCATCCCGTGCTCGACGGCATGGCGACGGGCGATCACGCCTATTTCGTTCATTCCTATGCCATGCGTGTGCATGATGACGCGCACCTGCTGGCGCATGTGGATTATGGCGGGGACGTGACGGCAGTGGTCGGGCGCGACAACATCATCGGCGCGCAGTTCCACCCCGAAAAAAGCCAAAGCGCGGGCCTGCGGATGATTGCGAATTTCCTCCGCTGGACCCCGTGACCGATCTTCAGGCTATCATTGACCGGATCGGGGCACAGATGTCTGTCGCCCCTGACCGCGGGATCGTCGCGCAATACATACCGCCGTTGGCCCGGATCGATCCGCGCCAATTCGGTATGGCCGTTGCCCTGCCCGATGGGCAGGTGTTGACCACCGGCGACGCCGACACACGGTTTTCGATCCAAAGCATTTCCAAGGTATTCACCCTGTCGCTGGCGCTGGGGCGGCTGGGGGATTCGTTCTGGACCAACGTGGGACGCGAGCCATCGGGTCAGGCCTTTAACTCGATCCTGCAACTGGAACACGAGGCAGGCCGCCCGCGCAATCCGTTCATCAACGCGGGCGCCATTGCCACGACAGATGCGGCTATGGCGCATCATGCGCCCAAGGAGTTTCTGGCCGAACTGGTGCAATTCGTCCGCAACGCAGCCGGTGACGACGACATCCATATCGATGCAGACGTCGCCCGATCCGAAGAGGCAACAGGCGACCTGAACCGGTCGCTCGCTTATTTCATGGCGTCCCACGGACGGCTTCAGAACGCGGTTCCCAACGTGCTAGGCGCATATTTCCACCAATGCGCGCTGGCGATGACCTGCCGCCAACTGGCCCGCGCCGCACTGATTTTTACCGGTGCAAAGGGCACGCCGCGCCTGATGTCGGCGGCACGGCGGCGGCGCATAAACGCACTGATGATGCTGTGCGGGCATTATGATGCATCGGGCGATTTCGCTTTTCGCGTAGGACTGCCCGGCAAGTCGGGCGTCGGCGGTGGCATTCTGGCCGTCGCACCGGGGCGCGCGGGGATCGCAGTCTGGTCACCAGGCCTGAATGCGCGCGGCAATTCGAAACTGGGGTCCGAAGCGATGGAAATGCTGGCCCAGGATACCGGATGGTCGGTCTTTTCCTAGGCCAGCAGCGGGCGGTCAGTGGCCCAGAAATTCCAGCATGTCGCTTGTCAACTGTTCCTTGTGGGTCGCAGTCAGCGCATGTGGCGCACCGTCGTAGGATTTGAACGTCGCGCCATCGATCATGTCAGCAGCCTGTTGACCGGCAGGCGCAATCGGCACGATCTTGTCACCGGTGCCATGGACAACCAGCGTGGGCACCTTGAAATGCGCCATGTCGGGTCGGAAATCGGTCCGCCCAAAAGCGTCCACGCAATCCAGCGTCGCCTTTGGACTGGCCAGCATCGCCATTGACCACAACCAGTTCCGGGTCGCGTCCGATACACCACCCGCATCGGTTCCTTCTCCGGTGAAGTCGTTGAAAAAATCCTGCAAAAACGCTTGGCGGTCGTCGCGCAATCCTGCCTTCATATCTTCGAACACGCTGTCGTCGACACCGTCAGGATTGTCGTCGGCCTTTTTCATGTAGGGCGCGACCGAAGAGATCAGCATCGCCTTTGCCACGTTCTTGCCGCCGTGACGTGACATGTAACGGCTGACCTCGCCGCCACCCATCGAGAACCCCGCGAGGGCGGCGTTTTCAAGGTTCAAGGCTGTCATCACGTCAACCAGATCGTCGGACAGCGTGTCATAATCGTAGCCTGCAAAAGGTTGGCCGGACCGCCCAAAGCCACGGCGATCATAGGCGATGACACGGTAGCCTGCCTCTGCCAGTTTGACGGCCTGATATTCCCAGCTGTCAGCATTCAGGGGCCAGCCGTGGATCAGCACGACGGGATCACCGATGCCCCAATCATTGACGTAGATGGGTGTGCCGTCGCGTGTTTCGATCATTGGCATCGGTGTCTCCTATTACAGCCTTTGCCAAATAACCCGATGTCATGACTGCGGTTCCATCACTGCTGCGTGCGCCGGAACTTGCCGACGCGGACGCACGCACTTGTCCGCACGCCAGCCACGCGGCTAAGTAAGCGCAGCATCACAACAGGACAACGATCCATGCAGACCACAAAGATCGCCCTTGCGGCGTTTTGCCTTGCCCTGATGGCCGCCTGTTCCAGCCCGGCCACCACGCCAGAGATCAC
Source organism: Loktanella sp. SALINAS62 (assembly GCF_018263905.1). GTDB lineage: Bacteria > Pseudomonadota > Alphaproteobacteria > Rhodobacterales > Rhodobacteraceae > Loktanella. The sequence goes on from NZ_JAAFZU010000055.1 coordinate 360,886, forward strand.
CAAATCCTTTGCACAGGTCGCCCCACGCATCCCGATGCACCCCAACGAGACGCCGGAACTGCGCGCACTTATCAACGAATACGCGGATACCTACGACATTCCCCGCAGCCTGCTGCACCGGGTCATTATCCGCGAAAGCACCCACAATCCCGGCGCGCGTAATGGCCCCTATTACGGGCTGATGCAGATCCTGCCCGCGACCGCCCGCACTATGGGATTTCGTGGCGCGCCATCCGATCTGCTGGATGCCGAAACCAACCTGAAATACGCTGGGAAATATCTGCGCGGTGCGTGGTTGCTATCGGGCGGGTCCGAAGCGCAGGCCGTCAAATGGTATTCGCAGGGTTTTTATTACGAAGCCAAGCGACAGGGCAAACTGGTCGAAACCGGATTGCGCAGCGGCTGACACTGCCTGCCGTGTCCGGGAAAATCGCGGATCAGGACCGCGCCTGTTTTTCAGCGATGCCGGATGTGCCCCGCCGCCGTTCAAGTTCCGCCATCACCGCATCCAGTGACACATCGCTGGCCGCCAGCATGACCAGCAGGTGATAGATCACATCGGCCGCTTCGGACGTCAGCGCCGCTTTATCGCCGCGCGCGGCCTCGATGATCGCCTCGATTGCTTCTTCGCCGAACTTTTCGGCACATTTTGCAGGGCCTTTGGCCAGCAGTTTCGCGGTCCAACTGGTATCGGGATCGGCGTGCTTGCGCGATTCAATCGTTTTGAAAAGATCGTTCAGGGTCATTGCAGCCTCATCGGGATACCGGCAGCGGCCATGTGATCCTTGGCCTGCTGAATGGTATAGGTGCCAAAATGAAAGATCGACGCGGCCAGCACGGCGCTGGCACCGCCGTCGGTCACGCCTTCGACCAGATGATCCAGCGTGCCCGCCCCGCCACTGGCGATGACCGGGATGTCGACCGCATCGGAAACCGCCCGCGTCAGTGGCAGGTTGTAACCCGTCTGCACCCCGTCATTGTCCATCGCCGTCAGCAGGATTTCCCCCGCACCCTTTTGGGCCACCGTCCGGGCAAATTCGACAGCATCGATGCCCGTGGGTCGCCTGCCGCCATGGGTAAAGATTTCCCAACGGCCGGGTGCCACGGTTTTGGCGTCGATGGCGACCACGATGCATTGGCTGCCAAACCGCAACGCGGCTTCGGTGACGACATCCGGATTGGCGACTGCGGCAGAATTGAAACTGACCTTGTCCGCACCCGCCAGAAGCAGATTGCGCACGTCATGGTGCGTCCGCACGCCACCACCGATGGTCAACGGCATGAAACACGCCTCTGCGGTGCGCGTCGCCAAGTCGAACATGGTGCCGCGGTTTTCTTCGGTCGCCATGATGTCAAGAAAGCAAAGCTCGTCCGCGCCAGCCGCATTATAGGCGATGGCCGCGTCCACGGGGTCGCCCGCATCGCGCAGATCGACGAAATTCACGCCCTTGACCACCCGGCCATTGGCGACGTCCAGACAGGGGATGATACGGGTTTTCAGCATGGATGCGTCATATCGCGCAGTCCGGCAAAGGGGAACCCCAGACGGTGCAACCGGGTTTCCCGGTCAGACCCATCAGAAAGGAATCGTTCAATGCTTCGCGCCACTGCCCTGATACTGGCCCTTGCCAGCCCCGCCGCCGCAGAAATCCGCACCGTGCAGTCACTGAAATCCGTGCCCGACACGATGGACGCACTGGAAGCCGCCGTCGAAGAGGCGGGTGCAACCGTCTTTGCCCGCGTGGACCACACCGCCGGGGCCGAAGCGGTCGATATGGATCTGTCGCCGTCGCAGTTGCTGATCTTTGGCAATCCGCGTCTGGGAACCCCCGCCATGCAGGCCGATATCCAGACCGGGCTGGTGCTGCCACTGCGGGTGCTGGTTTACGAAGGCGATCAGGGCGACGTGCAGGTCGCATACGAACGTGTCAGCGATATGTTCGACGGATTCGGCGTCGATGTGACAGCAGATTACGTCGCGCAGATGGAAAGTGCACTGCGCATGCTGGCGGACCGCGCCGTCGAATGACGACCTATTTGCGCAGGGCGGCCAGCGCTTCTGCCAGATCAAGCGCACCATCGTAGAGTGCGCGGCCCGAAATCGCACCGGCAATGACACCGGTGTCGCGCAGGGCCGTCAAATCGGCCAATGACGACACGCCACCCGATGCGATCACCGGAATATCGACGGCACGTGCCAGATCGGCGGTGGCGTCGATGTTCGGACCTTTCATCGCACCATCGCGCAGGATATCGGTGTAGATGATCGCGGCGATTCCGGCGTCTTCGAACGACCGTGCCAGATCCGTCACCATGACGTCGGTTTCTTCGGCCCAACCGCGTGTGGCAACGCGCCCGTTGCGCGCATCCAGACCGACGGCCACCTGACCGGGGAACGCCTTGGCCGCTTGTCGCACCAGATCGGGGTTTTCCACAGCGACAGTACCAAGGATCACACGGGTCAGCCCGCGATCCAGCCAGCGTTCGATTGTCGCCATGTCGCGGATACCGCCACCCAGCTGGGTCGGCACCTTGCAGGCTTTCAGGATCGCCTCGACCGGGGCGGCGTTCACGGGTTCGCCCGCGAAGGCGCCGTTCAGGTCCACCAGATGCAGCCACGTACAGCCCGCCGTGACGAAGCTGCGCGCCTGTGCTGCCGGATCATCGTTGAAAACGGTCGCCTGATCCATTTCGCCATGCACAAGCCGCACGGCCTTGCCGTCTTTGAGATCGATTGCCGGATACAGGATCATGCGCGGGTCCTTTTGCGTTTGCCGCGTTCTGGCGTGGTCAGCTGGAAATTGCAACCGACCCCACGTCAGGCTTGATCGGGTGCCAGCCACTGGCCCAGTGTAGATCATCACATCGGGGGAGGAGACCCATATGAAGCGCATATTCGCCGCCATCGCGGCCACCGTTATTGCGACCGCAGCCCACGCTCAGGATGCTGCGGTTGGCACATGGCAGACCGAAGTCGACGACGGCGCATTTGCGCATGTCGATGTCTCAGCCTGCGGCACGGCCGTCTGCGGAACCATTGTGCGGACCTATCAGGCCGACGGCACGCCCTATCAGTCGGAAAACATTGGCCGTCAGATCGTCATCGGGATGGCCCCGAATGGCGACGGCACCTATGCCGGTCAGGTTTTCCGCCCATCGAATGGCAAAACCTACGTTGGCAAAATGCAAGTGCAGGGCAATGCATTGCGGTTGCAGGGTTGCGTCGCGGGCGGCCTGATCTGCGCCAGCCAGAACTGGGTGCGCGTCCAGTAACGCAGCATAGACAGAACCAGTCAGGGGCGACGCCAGTGGCAGCGCCCTTTTCTTCAGGTCAGTTTTGACGACACCCGGCCCGTATTGAACCCGCCCATCCGCAACTCTTCATAAAGCCGCTGATACTCAATCTTCGGGCAGCGGTTCTGAACGACCGTCACGCCCCTTGCGCGCGCAAGATCGGCAGCCGCAGCGTGCTGAACACCCAATTGCATCCAGATCACCGAAAGATCGGGCCAGCGGGCCAATGCCTCATCCACCAAATCGGGCACGGCTTCGGATTTGCGAAAGATGTCGGCCATGTCCACTTCGTCCGGAATATCGGCAAGCGCCCCATATACCGTTTCGCCAAACAGCGTTTGCCCGGTCAGACCAGGGTTGACCGGGATGATCCGGTAGCCACGCAATTGCAGGTAGCGTGCAACGAAATAGCTGGGCCGCACCGGGTTTGCAGACAGGCCCACCACTGCGATGGTTTTCACCGACGCAAACAATGCCCGCAGTTCTGTATCTGACAAGTTATCCAAAGATCTGCCGCCAATTTGTGTCACCGGCATGAATATAGACCGCATGATCCAGTCGCCAGCGATTTCTGTCTCACAAGTTGACGCGGCTGCAATCACATTTTGCGCCCGGGGTCACGTCACGCGTATCGTTGTTCTGTTCCAGTACACATGCCGCCCCCATCGCGCACAGCCAACGGGGTATTTTAGTCAAAGATATCTTCGACGACGTCCCACAGGTCTTCGATCAGGGATCGCATGGCGCGCTTGCGGCTTTTCTTGCGTCTCGTTTTCTGGGGGCGATTTGGAAAATCCGCGCGCAGGGTGCGGGCCGGGCGGGCGGGTGTCGCGGCACGCGCAGACGCACCGCTGGCACGGACGGGCATGATCTTTAGATCATGCAAGGGTGCGCCGCATTGCGCACAAGACAGCTCGTGCCGTTGATCGCCGCGCAGCACCAGCGCCGCCCGCGTGCCGCAATAACAGCATGTCGCAACCTTTGTCGCCGTCATCCGCGCGCCGCATACAACGCGACAGCAGCCGCATTCGACACGTTCAGCGATCCGAATGCACCCGCCGCGTCCAACCGGACCAACGCATCACAGGTTTCACGGCTTTTTTCGCGCAGCCCCGGCCCTTCGGCGCCCAGCACCAATGCGGTCGGACGATCGCGGTAGCCGTCGATGGCCGCTTCGATCGTGGTGTCCGCCTCTCCGTCCAGACCCAGTACGCGGTATCCCATGTCCTGCAATTGCGTCATCGCGTCGGCCAGATTGCGGACCCGCAGATAAGGCTGACGTTCCAGCGCACCGGATGCCGTTTTGGCCAAGGCACCGGTTTCAGGGGCCGCGTGACGTTGCACGGCCACCACGGCGCGTGCGCCGAATACCTCTGCTGACCGCAGGATCGCGCCGACGTTATGCGGATCGGTCACACGGTCCAGCAGGATGATCCGTGCGGGTTCCGGCCCTTCGCCGAGCGCGATGTCCTGCAGCGATCCCCAGTCCAGCGGCTTGACCTCTAGCGCGGCGCCCTGATGGACCGACCCTTGGTCGATGGGGGCCGCGAATTTGCGCGGGTCGCTGATTTCAGGCGTCATGCCGGCTTCTGTGACCGCATCCTGCAATTTGGCCAGCGCGTTCTGTGTCACCACCAACCGCAGCCGTTCGCGGCGCGGGTTCAGCAGCGCATCGCGCACCGCATGCAGCCCGAACAGCCACACGGTTTCCGCCGCAGCTGCGCGTTTGCCTTGTTCTTTCGCGATGACCCACTTGGGTTTTTGCATGACGTTTGTCCCTGATCGTGTCTTTATCCTACTTGGCTGCTAACGCCGCGCGGAACAAGCCCACGTAAACTGCAGATTTTCGTGTTGACGCCCCAAAACGCTGCGGCTATTCCCGCCGCCAGTGGGCGACAGGCCGCAAGGTGTGGCAGGGGACTGTAACTCCCTCGCGGAGACGCACGCCTGGTTCGATTCCAGGGTCGCCCACCACTAATCCAGCATCTCTGTCATGGCATAAAACCCAGCCTCTGGGTGCTGGGCGCAGTTTGGCAATGGCCATGCGCCCGGTGCGTTGGATTGTGTCGATTTGCAGCATGACACCGCATAATGGCTCGAATCACGCAATATTTATGCCGTTTTTCGGCTTTAGCCCATTGGGAACGTCGGTCCGCGATCAAAAGCGGTTCACCCGGCGCCCTTTTGGAATGACCAATGCACAGACTTGCCGACCACGCCGATTACCGGATTACATATCATCCTGCCCCACAGCCGACCGAAAAGCTGCTGGTGACGTTTGGCGGGCAGCCATCCGATATCGCTGACAGTGGGTTCGGGACAGATTTTGCCCAAAAAAACGGATGGGATCATGTTTTTGTCGCGCAGCGGCGCGGCACCCAGTTCCAAGGTTTGCACGCCGCCGTTTTTCGGGCCGCACTGTCGCCACTGTGCACACCGGGGCGCGATGTCATCTGTTACGGGTCCAGCCTCGGCGGTTATGCCGCCCTGTATTACGGCGGTCAGATCGATGCGCGAATCATCGCCGCAGCCCCCATGCTACCCGCCTGGGATGGACTGGCACTGCCCGCTTACAAAGATGTGCGCGTCCTGCACCGCCATTTGAAGCGCAGCCGCAAATCAAGGCATGCGCCGTTCGTTATCTACGATCCCGTACAGACACGTGATGTCAAATTCCTGAACCAAACCGTGCGTCCGGCTTACCGCAACGTGCGTGAACTGGCCCTGCCATTTACCGGGCATACGGTGCTGGTGGCGCTTTCGAAAATGCGGTTGGTCAAGACATTGATCTCCGGCCTGATAGAGGATGACCGCATTCCGCAGTTCAAGCTTGCCCGCAACGGCAATGCGGCGTTTCACCGTGAACGCGGCAAGGCGCTGGCGTTCAGTCATCCCGATTTCGCACGGCGCGAATATGAACGCGCGCTGGAATTGCAACCAGCCAAAGCCACGTTGAACAATCTGTTCAGCCTGCTGATCCGAATCGGCGATGGTCCAGCGCTTCAGGACCTGCTGGATCGTTGCGCGCGCGATCCCGATCCGAAAATAAAGATCATGCAATCCCTGCACGACCGCGCCATTGAACGGGGGCTGATCCCATCGCCCTACTATGCGCTCAGCGCCTGAAAAGAGATGCTGACGCAAAGACCGGGATCGTTATCCGACAGAGTAATTCCGGCATCGTGCAGGTTGGCGATGACCGACACAAGGCTGAGCCCCAATCCGCTGCCGGGCGTGTTACGGCTGCGGTCCAGCCGATACAATCGTTGCATCACCTTGTCCCTTTCCGACGCGGGGATGCCGGGACCGTTGTCACTGACATGCAAAATCGCACGATCAGGCAGCCGTTCCAGCCGAAGCGCGATATCGCTGCCATGGGGCGTATGCCGCAGGGCGTTTTCGATCAGATTGGCCAGAATTTGGCCGATCAGGTCGGCATCACCATGCACCATCATGGGCCGTTCCGGAACATCTGTGCGTAACTGACGCCCGGATTCCTGCGCCGCCGGTTCATAAAGTTCAGCAAAGGTATCGACCAAGGCTGCCAGATCAACGGGCTGAAACCGGCTTTTGGGTGTACCGGCTTCGATTTGGGCGATCTGCAGCAGTGCGCGGAACACGGACACCACGCCCGCGATATCGGCGCGCGCCTGATCGACCAGTGCCTGCGCGTCCGGGTCCAGATCGGTCCGGCCCAGTTCATCCAACCGCACCGATATGCGCTGGATTGGCGTTTTCAGGTCATGCGCCACGTCCGAAGACACTTGCCGTAACGCAGCGGTCGAGTTTTCGTAGGCGGCCGCCATCCGGTCGATCCCGTTCCCGACCCTGCGCAGATCGTCGGACCACGCGGACGTCGGCCGCACCCGCGCCGACAGATCGCCAGATGTCAAAATCCCCAGCGTGCGGCGCACCGCATCCACTTGTCGGGCGGACCGGCGCGCCATTGCCAGCCCCGCGCCCAGTGCAATGATCAGCGTTGGCAGCAACGATAACAGCGCGATGGTGCGATATACGGCCCATAGCTGGTCAATCTCGGACCGGCTGCGCGCGACAGTCAGCAAGCCGCGATGTTCGCGCGTCGCCAATGCCAGATATTCGCCGCTGATCGGGGTGCCGGTGTCTTCCAGCGTCGTCAGGACGTAGCCTTCTTGATCGCGTTCCAGCCTGCCATTGCCGAAATGCCGTCCGTTTTCGGTGACGTAGGACAGCACGACGCGGTCGGGGTCGGTCGCCTGCGCCTCTGCCGCGACAAGCGCCGCCAACGCCGCCGCAGTCGGCGCCGCCCGAAACCCCGCCAGATCCTGACGTAGCTGCTGACGCATCTGGGTATCCAGCGCACGACTGGTCAACGTGTAGCTTGCCACCAGCGATGCCACACTGACGAGCGCAAACAGCGCAACCAGCCCCAGCGCCAGGCGCACGGGACTGGCGCTGAACAGATGGCCGCGCCCGCTCATGCCTCGATCCGGTAGCCTGCACCCCGGACGGTCTTGATCAGTTCGGTGTCAAAGGGTTTGTCCACTTTCGCCCGCAAGCGGCTGATGTGTGTTTCGACGACGTTTGTCTGTGGATCGAAACTGATGTCCCAGACCGATTCCAGCAACATGGTGCGGGTTTGCACCCGACCCTTGCGGCGCAGCAGGTGTTCAAGAATGGCAAATTCACGCGGCAGCAGATCAATGCGCTGACCCGCGCGGGTCACGTCGCGGGTGACCAGATCGACCGAAAGATCGCCCGCCGTCAGCACCGTTTCCTGTGCCAGCGCGCGCGGACGACGGCCCAGCGCGCTGATGCGCGCCGACAGTTCGCCAAAGGCAAACGGTTTCACCAGATAATCGTCTGCCCCCGCATTCAGGCCTGCGATGCGGTCGTCGACGCTACCCATCGCTGTCAGAAACAGAACCGGCGTCGCATTGCCAGCGCCGCGCAGGGTCTGCACCAATGTCAGCCCGTCGATTTCCGGCAGCATCCAGTCCACGACCAGCACGTCGTGGTTCGCACCTGTGGCCTGCACCAGCCCTGCCCGTCCATCGGTCACGTGATCGACGGTGTGCCCTTCTTCGCGCAGTCCCCGCACGATATACGCACCGGTGGTCGGATCGTCTTCGACGACCAGTATTTTCATGTCGGACCCTGTCTGCATCTGCGTCACCCTGCAACATGGGGGTCTTGCCCGTGATTCCAAGAAAATGGGCCTTGGCCTCTGAAAAGAGTGTGCCAAGGCCCAGAATGACCCGCGTCAACAGTGCATCCGGATGCGGGTCACGTGGCGCGGCCAACGTCAGTGTCAGCCGCGCGTTGCGCGATCAGGTCGACCGGTCAGCCAGATTGCCGACGGTAACCTTGATCGTTTCTTCGGACCCACGGCGCAGGACCACGGCATCGACCGTCGTATCGGGTTCGACATCGGCCACCACACGGGTCAGGTCGCCCACATCCGCGATGTCCTTATCGGCAAAGCTGATGATGATGTCACCTTCCTGCAGGTCAGCATCGGCGGCGGGGCTGCCATCGGACACCATTTCCACCACAGCGCCCGTCGGTTTGTCATAGCCCAGCACATTGGCGATTTCATCGCTCATCGGTTTGATCTGGACGCCCAGCCAACCGCGCGCGATGGTACCGTCGTCCATCAAATCAGCGACCACGTCCTGCGCCAGATCGGACGGCACGGCAAAACCGATGCCGACACTGCCGCCGCCGGGGCTGAAGATCATGGTGTTCACACCAATCACATCGCCATCCGCGTTAAACAGCGGCCCGCCGGAATTGCCCCGGTTGATCGCCGCGTCGGTCTGGATATAGTCGTCATAGGGACCGGACTGGATGTCGCGCGACACGGCCGACACGATGCCGGATGTCACGGTGCCGCCCAGACCAAAGGGATTGCCGATGGCCAGTGCCTCGTCACCGGGGCGCACATCCGCACTGATCCCCCAGGATACTGTCGTCAGGTCGTCTGCTTCGATATCCAGCACGGCAAGGTCGGTCAGCGGATCGGTTCCGATGACTTCGGCCTCGTATTCCGTGCCGTCAGCCAGTTTGACCGTGACGGTATCGGCGTTTTCAACGACGTGGTTATTGGTCACGATCATCCCGTCTTCGGACAGGATGAAGCCGGACCCCAGACCCTGAACGGGACGGCCCTGATCAGGGAACATCGGGCCAAAGCGGCGTTCCAGTTCTTCGCGCGGGAAACCTTCGGGCAGGCTGTCCTCGATCGAGGTGTCGCCAGATTTTCCGGTGACTTCGATAAAGACCACGGCGGGGTTCAGGCGTTCGACCAGATCGCCGTATCCCCCAGCGGGAACAGCAAAAGCGGTGGCGGGCAGCAGGGCCAGTGCGGTGGTGCCTGCCAATGTGGCAGTCATCGTGCGGCGGATTGCAGTAGACATAAGGTGTGCTCCATCCTCGGTGTTGTTACGAGGCTGTATTTGTCACCGCTGTCTGTCAGCCACCTGTCGTCGTCTATACAAATTTGTCAGGTTTGCGCGTCGCCCATCCGTTTGATGTCGCCCACCAGTGCGATGGCTGCCGTCAGCGCCCGCCCGGTCGTTTGCGCCATTTGCGGCAGGACCATCCATTCCAGTGCCCAGGCAGCACCTGACCGTTCCTGTTCATGCACCATCGCCTGTTGCAACACACCCGCCTGACCCGCGTTATAGCGCGCCAATGTCACCAGCAGTTCCGCCAGAACAGGGTTCTGCTTATGCGCCATCGCAGACGATCCCCCCCCGCCACTGATCGACACGGCACCGATACCCTGTTGCGCCATCAATGCGATATCCTGCCCGATCTTGCCGATGCTGCCGGTCATCAGCGCCAGCAGGTTGCCGTAGGCGACGATCCCGCTGCGGTCGGTGTGCCACGGCTGTGCTGTGGTCAATCCCAGCGCCTGCGCCATATCTGCCGCCACATCGGCGAAATCGCCTGTGCCGACCGGACCCGCCAGCGACAGCCGTTCGGTCTGGGCGCGCGCCAGATCCAACCGCGCGCGATGATCAATCAGCGGCATCCGCCAGATCCGCACCCGGTCGGCGACCGTGATCGGCAATGCCGCCTGCATCCGGGTCCGCCCCATCAGGTCTGCGCCACCATCGCGGTCCGACAGCGCGGAAAGCCCATCATTCAGGGCACGCAACCGCGCATCCAGCAGGGTCGTCGTCCCCTGCAAGGTCAGCGCAAGGGCGGTATCCATCACATCCTGACTGGTGGCGCCTGCGTGGATGGCCGCAGCGGTGTCCCCGGCATCCGCCTTTAGCGCAGCGACAAGCGCCGGAACCGGCAGACCGTCACGCGCGCAGCCACCACGCAAGGTGGTTGGGTCCAGCGCCAGCTGGTCAATATGCGTTGCCGCCTGTGCGGCCAGATGGCGGTCAAATCGGCCTGCCGCCCCCATGGCGCGGCTGAACGCGGATTCAAACGCCAGCATATGCGCCACCTGCGCCTTGGCGGACCACAGGACTGCTAACTCGGGATCGCCGAACAAGCCGGACAGATAGGGGTGATCGAAAACGTCCATGTCAGATCCTTCAGGCGGCACCGGGGACCGTGACGCGACGTCCCCCTTCGACGAATGCGTGCATCGACATCGGCCAGACCGTGCCGGGCCAGCGGACCTCCATCTGGCGCAGACGGGGGCGATAGACGGCGGTATAAAGCGTTCCGAACCCTTTGGAAAAAGCGGTCGAATATAGCGGCGGTTTCAAGAACGCATCAATGAACGTTTCCTGTGGCTCACGGTGCAGGGTCAGGCGTTGCAACAAAAAGCGTTCACGCTCTACCGTTGCGGTGAACCGGGCATGGCTGACCCATTCGACGCTTTCCTGATGATTGGTCGCCACGGCATTATGCGTGATCAGCGTGTCACGTCCCGGACCCATCATGGCGGTCAGATACTGCCGGTTTTCATCCAGCACCGTGACATTATAGCTCATATGCGTGGGGATGCGGGCCAGTGCCGCGCCTGCCTCTGCCGTGGTGGTGCAGGTTTGCAGGACGTAACGCAGGATCAGCGGCACGCCGAACCCCTGCCCGACCACGTTGCGCCCGCCGAACGTCAGCGAAATCGCAAGACCTGCGTCATTCACCCCGTCCACCAGCCCCCATAGCCCGTCGGACACACCCATCACGGTACGCCCACCCCATTTTGTCCGCAGGATCAGGCTGTCGAACGCGCGGCTGTCGTAGTCATAGTTGCGCACCATGACAGGTTCCGGCCCCTGCCAGATCGCCTGACTGCACCCCGACAAATAAGCGGGCGGATTCCAGAACGACAGGAACCGCGCGGCTTTGTCACCGCCCCCCGCCAGTTCGCACAGCGTTTCATATAGCGGCAGCAGTTCCGGCATATGCCGCGCCAACTGGCGACGACATTCGGCATAGGTCGGGCGCGCGTGTTCGCCTTCGCGCATCCACCAGTCCCGGTAGGCGGGCCAGTATTCTGCAAAAAGCCCGGCCCATCGCGGGCCGGGCTGATCTTCTGACAGGGCACGCCACAGCATCGTTTACATGATCTTGAAAACAGGTTCGGCGAGCGCTGGACCTGCGGCGGCGACGGGCAGTGGTTTGCCGGTCACTTCCTTTTTGATGCCGTGAATCCATTTTTTGGCACGTTCGTTGAGCATGAAGTTTTTGGTCATCGAACGTCCGCGCGTCACCAGAATGCCGATGTCGGCACCTTCGTAGCGGTAATCGCCCGGTTGCAGGATGCGCAAAAAGAAACATTCGTTTTCGGATTCCACGGCGCGGCGGTGGTAATCGAACCGGTCAAATACGACGCGCCCGTCCTCTGTCATCTTGTAGATGCCAGTTTCCGGCACAGTTTCGCACAGATCGACACTGTCCTGCGTATGCTTGATGACCATCTGGCTCCAGCCGTCGATCATGTCTGGATCGGACCAGCGCGCGTTCAGTTCGTCGACATCAAGGTTGAACTTCTTGCGGCTGAATTCCAGCAGGTGGAACAGAAACAGCGGCGCGTCCGCATGGGCAAAGGCCGCGTGGTTCGTCATCGACGACGCACCCGTGATCCGTGGGTTCAATTCGCCCAGCCACAGATCGCCCGTTTTCTTGTCGATCAGGAAATCAAGCTCGAAGTAGCCGCGATAGCCCTCCTTGCGGAGCTGTTCACCGAATTTGAACGTCAGGTCGCGGGCATGCTGGCGCACCTTGGGCGGAAAGGCGGTCGCCAGAATTTCGTTGCCGCACCAGCCACCGCGATACGGCGTCAGATCCTTGAAACCGACAAGTTCGGTCATCAGCGGACCAACGATGGTGCCCTGCGATGTGGCGCAGGCTTCGATCGCGGACCCACGACAGTCGATCCGTTTCATGATCTTGATTTCGCCTTCCCCCACGATTTCATGCTCGTGGCGGCGGAAATCCTCTTCGGACTTGATAAAGAACGTGGTGTGGCCGCTATCGCCAAAGGCCGATTGCAGCACCAGATCGTGCCCCAGACCGGCCTTTTCGCAGGTGTTGCGCAGGCCTTCGTAGGATTTGACCTCTGCCAGCGTGTTCGGCACGGACGGCACGCCCGCCTTGTTGCCGATCCGGACCGTTTCGATCTTGTTATCCATCTTCTGGCGCAGATTTGCCTTTGGGAACCAGACTTCGCCACCCAGCTCTTTTGCCAGACGTTCGGTTTCTTCGTCGAACATCAGGAAAACGAATTTCGGCTTGCCACCACGTCGCTTGACGAAGTCGATGACTTCCTTGTGCTGCAACAGGTAGTTGTTGATGTCCTCGATCGACTGGAATTCCGCGTGCGGTTGTTCCGACGGGCAAAACACGTTCGGGTGCTTGCCTTCGTAGCAGTCGATATAGGTGATGTATTTGAAATTCTTGACCCATTCGTCCAGCCCCAACAAATTGAAATTGGTGGCCGACACGAAATAGACAGGCTCTTCGTTGCGATGGAAGAACCGCCGGATGTCCGAGATATTCTGAAGAACGGCTTTGGGCATTTAACTTCCTTTATTTATTCGGCGGCGGTTTTCGATGCGGATTTCGGCTTTGCCTTGGATTTGAGTTTCGGTGCGGGATCGCCTTTTTTGTCCTGCAGCGCGCGCAGGGCTTCGGGTGTAAAGATGCGCAGCCCCAGATCGGCGCGATAGCCGTGGATTTCATTCACATCCAACGCCCGCATGAACGCCAGAATTTCACGACTGATGACCTGCCCCGGCACAAGGATGGGGAACCCCGGTGGGTAGGGAATAATGAAACTGGCGGACACAACTTCGCGCCCTTCTTCCAGCGCGTTGTACAGCGTGCCGTCCAAGTCCATGTAATCGCACGATTGTTCATCATATGCGAGGTAATAGGCCGACCGGATGTCACCTTCGGAGCTTTGTAGATCGGTGCGAAAGGCGTCGTGGAAACAGCTGAAGTCGGGCAGCGGCGGATAGTTTTCTGTCAGGTTCGTCACCCGGCGTTCAAATCCCAGCCGTTCCATCTTGCTGGCATCATCCAGCAGATCGTCCAGTGACCGGGCGATTTCGACCAGCACCTCGATCAGATAGGCGACCGACGACCGGGTGGTGCCGATATTGGTCATGAACAGGACCGAATTGCGCGACGTCTTGTTGATCTGGATGCCGTAGCGATCCATCAGGATCTTGGTCTTGAAGGTATCGCCGTCCCAGCCAGTGCCACCAACGGCCAGCGTGACCCGCGTGGCGTCCAACACGAATTCGTCGTTCTGCCAAGCGTCCAGCATATCGACCCAACCGCGTTCCGGGTCGTAATACATTTCGGTCCCGCTTTCACGAAACTCTTCCGGCACCATGTCCGCGACGGTCAGCACGCGGAAATATTTGGCCAAAAGCGGGTGCGTTGAAATCGCGCGGCGCATTGCCATCGCAGCTTCCAGCTGGCGCTGGACGAATTCGAAACCTTCCAGTTCGACCTGCCGCCGACCCACGTCCAAAGACGCAATGATCTGGTAGTTCGGCGACGTAGAGGTGTGCGTCATATAGGCTTCGTGAAACGCCTGTTCGACCTCGCCTTTGAAATCGCTGTCGTTGACGTGGATCATGCTGCCCTGCCGCAGCGCGGTCAGCGTCTTGTGTGTGGATTGCGTGGTGTAGACGCGCACACGTGCATGCGGCGGTGCGATCAGACGGGCATCCAGCAGGTCGTCCTGCGACGCATTGGCCAGCAATTCCTGTTGTGCGGCATAACTACGGGCGTGCTCTTCGGACCGAAGGCGCACGCGCATCTTGTTGGCGGCGCGCATCCCCGTGCGCTTGCGATAGGTCGGGTTGAACCGGGCAAAGGCAAACCATGCCTCGTCCCACAGGAAAATCAGGTCCGGCTTGATCGCCAGACATTCTTCCATGACCCGTTCGACATTGTAGACGATCCCATCGAAGGTGCAGTTCGTCAGCAACAGCATGCGCACGCGGTCCAGCTTGCCCGCCGCCTTGAGCACCAGAAGCTGCTTTTTAATCTCGCGCAGGGGCACAGCCCCGTACATCGAATATTCGTTCAGCGGATAACTGTCGAGGTAACAGACCTGCGCGCCTGCCAGCACCAGACCGTAATGATGCGACTTGTGACAGTCGCGGTCCACCAGAACGATGTCATCGGGTTTGATCAGCGCCTGCACCACGATCTTGTTGCAGGTCGATGTGCCGTTGGTGGCGAAAAACGTCTGTTTCGATCCGAATGCCCGGGCCGCGAGTTCCTGCGCCTCTTTGATTGTGCCGTGCGGTTCCAGAAGGCTGTCCAACCCGCCTGACGTGGCAGAGGTTTCGGCCAGAAAGATATTGGGCCCGTAAAACGCGCCCATGTCCTGAATCCAGTGCGACCGGGTGATCGACTTGCCCCGGCTGATCGGCATGGCGTGAAACACGCCTGTCGGTTGTTTGGAATATTCCGTCAGTGCCGTGAAGAACGGCGTTTTATACCGCGCCTGCACACCGCGCAGGATGTTCAGGTGTAATTCGACGAAATCTTCCTGATTGTAGAATACGCGACGGCAAACGCCCAGATCGGTGCCTGCAATTGCTTCGACCGACCGTTCCGTGACCAGATAGGCGTCCAGTTCCGGGCGCACGTCGTCGATCAGGCGGCACAGGGCCGGGCCGTAATCTTCGGGGCCAAGGTCGTTCAGATGGTCGATTTCCGCGATTCCACGCAAAAACCGTTCAAGGATCGGATGGTCCTGCTTAGTGCGCAGCGTCACACCCGGGCGCACGACGATGGCTTGGATGTTGTGATTGAACAGGACCGCGATCAGCGCGTCTTCGACCGATGGGACAACCACCGCTTCGTAGATGAACGCGTCTTCGGCGCGGCGCATCGAATGCACATTGGCTTTCAGCCAGCGTTCCTGCTGCTCGTTCACCTCGTCCACGATCAGCACTTCGAAATAGGGCTTTGTCATGGCCCGCATTTCGGGGCTGAGCATCGCTTCGTCGTCGTGTTCTTCGCGGTCGGCGGTATCGGCCTGATCCAGCGGGATGTGGCGCCTGCGGTATGCGCCGGTTGTCAGCGCGCGTGCGACCCGGTGCACAGCGAACGCCAGCTCGGCAAAGCTGTTGTGGTTGAACTGGCGGCGCATGTAGTCAAAATCCTGCATGCCCGGGAACGCCCAGTATGGTTCGATTTCGGCCAGTTGCGAGAAAAGCTCGTCCGCGCGGCTGCGTAGGTTGGGTGAAATCTTGGCCGGCGCTTCTCTGGACAGTTGTGCGGTGACATCGCGGAGCGCGCTCCATCGGTCCGACCGCAACTGGGTTGCAGAGTAGTACTCGGTGACTGAATTCATCCGTTTATCCTCGTCCTTTTGGGTGCGGGACGCCGATCTGTGGCGCTGCCGACGTTTCGGCAGCGCATCGCCGCTACTGGTTCTTTATACCTTGATGCAGGTAACCGCCCCCTGCAACACCTAGCGCGGGGGTATCTAATTCAAGCGGCACGTCCGCTTCACTTACAGGATCGACATGCAGACCCGCACGTGTGCCCTGATGCGGAATTTCAAGTGGTCCCAATGTTTTAAGAAAATCATCGCGGCCTGACGTACGATCATACACATCGAAATCGACATCGCGGTCGCGGAACGATTTAAGCACCTGTCCCAGACCCTTCATCCCGGTTTCACGCTGGCGGCGAACCATGTCCAGATCAACCTCGATCGGGAACATGTCTTCCTGACCGCCCGACTGGTGCAGCACCATGGATGTCGGATCGACCACGCAGGATTTCCCGATCCCGCCCGACCCCAAACCGTTCACATCGATGACGTAGCATTGGAACTGCGCGGCCGTGGCGCGCGCAATGGCCAGTTCCGCATCGCGGTCGGTGGTGCCGGTCAGGACCGGATGCAGCAGCACCTCGACCCCTTGGGATGTCAGTTGGCGTGTCGTTTCGGGGAACCACATATCGTAACAGATCGACAAACCGAAACGTCCGACATCCGGCACGTCGAACACGCAAAATTCGGTGCCAGCAGCAATTCCGGCTTCGTAAGGGCGGAACGGGAACATCTTTGCATATTGCCGGATGACGTTGCCATCGGGGTCGATCACATAAGATGTGTTCAGAATGCGCCCGTCTTCCTGGCGGATGAACATCGAACCGGGGATCAACCAGACGCGATGACGGCGCGCAGCTTCGCAGAACCGGGACAGCGTGTCATTCTGGGGCGGCAACGCAAATTTATCCAGCGGGCCATAGGGCGCCAATTCGGAAAACAGGACCATCTGGGTCCACGGAAAGCGGGCCATCAGAACATCAAGGCGCTGGATCATACCTTCGATATTGGGTTGCAGGGCCTGCACGTACATCTGCACGCCAGCGATTGCGAAAGGGGTCATGTCGATATCTCTTTGATTGCGCGGGATGCGCTTGAGGCCGATCTTAACCGGACAAACCCAGAACTTAAACCGGATAGCGCGTGATCACGGGATAATGCACCCGCGTTACAACCCAAACAGGCGATAGGGGCAGGTCTTTTGACCCGCCCCACATGCCATTCAGCCTGTCGCGTCAGGCGTGCTGCTCGGCCACGGCGGCCTGAAGCGCTGCTTCGAAAATGGCCAGACCTTCTTCGATGATTGCGTCGGACGCGGTCAGCGGCACCATGATCCGCAGGGCATTGCCATGCAGGCCACAGGACAGCAGCAGCAGGCCGCGGTCCAGCGCGTGCGCCACCACGCGTTTTGTCAGGTCCGCATCCGGTGTGGCGGTGGCAAAGTCGGTGACGAATTCCACCGCGACCATGCCGCCCAGACCACGGATGTCCCACATCCGGTAAGGTGCGGATCGTGCGCCGATTTCCGCGAACTTCACTTTGAAGTGATCGCCCAGTGCCGTGGAACGTTCCAACAGGCCTTCTTCTGCGATCACGTCGATGGCGGCCAGTGCGGCGGCACAGGCCACCGGGTTCCCGCCATAGGTGCCACCCAGACCACCGGGGATCATGGCGTCCATCACCTCTGCCCGGCCAATGACACCGGCCAGCGGGTAACCGCCCGCCAGTGATTTTGCCACGGTGATCAGGTCAGGCACGACGCCGGAATGTTCAATGGCGAACCATTTGCCGGTCCGGCCAAAGCCCGCCTGGATTTCATCCGCGATCAACATGATACCGTGCTGGTCGCACAGCGCCCGCAGCGCCTGCATCATTTCAAATGGCACGGGGGTATAACCGCCCTCGCCCAGCACGGGTTCGATGATGATGGCAGCGATCCGTTCGGGCTGTGCGTCGGTCAGCATCAGGTTGCGCAGTCCGGTCAGTGCGTCCTGCACACTGATGCCGTCACGCTGCGACGGGAACGGCGCGCGGTAGATGTCGGACGGGAACGGGCCCACGTCTTTTTTGTAGGGGCTGATCTTGCCGGTCATGCCCAGTGTCAGCAACGTGCGGCCGTGATAACCGCCGGTAAAGGCGATGATACCAGGACGGCCTGTTGCGGCGCGCGCAATTTTGACGGCGTTTTCCACGGCTTCGGCGCCGGTCGTGACCAGCAGCGTCTTTTTGGCATGGTCGCCCGGCGCCAGTTCGTTCAGACGTTCCGCCAGTTCGATGTAGGGCGCGTAGGGCATCACCTGAAAAGAGGTGTGGGTATAAAGATCTTCCTGCGCCTTGGCGGCTGCGACCACGCGTGGATGACGGTGGCCGGTGTTCAGCACCGCGATCCCGCCGACAAAGTCGACATAACGATTGCCTTCGACGTCCCAGACTTCGGCGTTTTCGGCAAAGCTGGCGAACACCGGTGCTGCGGATGCGACACCGCGCGGCACGGCGGCCTGACGGCGTTTTAAAAGCTCTGCGTTCGACTGCGCTTCGAACGGCATATCGCGCACCACCTTCAGGTCGGTGCGGGCCGTCGATGATGTGTTGGCGGTTTTCTTTGGGGTCTTCGTCGTCTGTTTTTTCTGTGCCATGCGACAGTCCTTCCGCAAGCGAGAGAGGTGAGCGTTGAATATCAGTGACGCCTGTTGATTATTCTTGTCAACGCAATTCAGAGGGTCTGCGTTCCCGCTTGTTTTCCGGTGTCGTTTGCAGTCTTTGAGGTGTCGGAAATATCGGGATTTGCAGGCATGGATATCGGTGAACGACTGCGGCAGTTGCGCGAACGTCACGGTCTGTCCCAGCGCGAACTGGCCAGCCGCGCTGGACTGACGAACGGGACCATTTCCCTGATCGAAAAGAATCGCACATCGCCGTCGGTGGCATCGCTGAAATCACTGCTGGATGCCTTTCCGATTTCGATGGGCGATTTCTTTGCCCCACTCGAAGACGCGGCACCTGCGCGGCATTTCTACACGGCAGACCAGTTCACCGAAATTGCACCGCAAGACGACGCGCCCGGTCCGCATGTTTCATTGCGGCAGCTGGGACGCGCGGCGGATCATGCCCTGCAGATCCTGCACGAAACCTATCCCCCCGGCGCGGATACCGGACCCGAACCCCTGCAACACACCGGAGAAGAGGCCGGGATCGTCGTGCGCGGCGCGATAGAGGTCACGGTGGACGGCGTGTCGCAGGTTTTACAACCGGGCGACGGCTATCTGTTCGACAGCCGCCTGCCGCACAGGTTCCGCAACTGCGGCACGACAGAATGTGTCGTGATCAGCGCCTGCACACCGCCGACGTTCTAGCGGCAGATGCGGGCCTGCGGGTCCAGTTTGACGTATTCGCGCGCGCGAATGGACACCAGATCGTCGTTCGGCACGAACTGCCATTCTTTCACGAACCGTTCCTTGATGCCGCCGCGCAGATATTTGGCGATCTGTTCATTGCCGACAAAGCCGCGATTGACGTTGGAACTGTGAAAACCGATCCGCAGTTTCGGACCCAGACAGGCATTGGGCAGGGTTGTAAAGATGACGCAGGCCGACCGGCATGACCCACGGATTTCCACAGGACCACCCCACTGGCGCAGCATTTCGCGGTCCGCTTCGGCACTGATGATCTGGCCACCGCCGTCGCGCGCGATGACATAGACCTCTCCGTCGCGGGGGGCGGGCCGTCGGTCGGTGCAGAGCCCCAGATCACACAGCATACCCGTCAGCGCACCAGAGGTCTGGCCACGGCGCGCGACCCCGCTGGATTGTTCCGGCGAAGCGGCCACTTGCGTGTTCAGCGCGGCGACGTCCTCTGGGCTACAGGCGGACAAGACCGCGACACAGGTAAGTGCAGCGATCCGTACGAGGTTGGTACGGGTCAGGACACGATTGAAAAGCGACATGACAAAGGCCTTTGACTGAAAAGCGGGGCGGCATTGCGCCGTCCCGTTCATGAGTCGACCATATCCCAAGCCACCGTGTATTCCGATAGCACGCGGGCGATATCCTCTTTGGACGCGCCATCGCTGTCGATATGGGCGACCAGACCCAGCTTTTTATCTTCTGTCACCGATCCGACCCGCGCTGCGACACCGCGTTCGGCCAATGCCGCATCATAGACGCGGGTGATCGCACGTTTGCGCAGGTCCGGCTTGAAAATCTTGCCGACTGCGGTTTTCGGCAGTTCGTCCAGAATTTCCAGATGCTTTGGAAATGCCGCGCGTTCATTAATCTTGTCACGCGCAAAGGTCATCAATTCCGCTTCGGTCACTTTGGCCCCGTCCACCAGTTCGACATAGGCGCAGGGCAATTCGCCCGCATGGCTGTCGGGCTGGCCGATGGCACCACAGAACGCGACTGCGTCATGCCCCGCCAGTGCTTCTTCGATTTCGGCGGGGTCGATGTTGTGGCCGCCGCGAATGATCAGATCCTTTGCACGACCGGTGATCCAGACGTATCCATCCGCATCCACGCGTCCCAGATCGCCAGTCCGCAGGTATTCGGATTGGTCGGTTTCGCCTGCATAGAACAGGTTCTTGTTCTTGTCGGCTTCGGTATAGGTGTGTCCCTTGAACACGCCGGGGCTGGCCACGCAGATTTCACCAATTTCGTCGACACCGCATTCTTCATGCGTTTCGACCGACATGATCTTGACCTTGGTATAGGGGAAAGGAATGCCGATGGACCCGACCTTCTTTTCGCCAGCGGGCGGATTGATCGACACAAGACAGGTCGCTTCGGTCAGGCCGTAGCCTTCGCAGATCGTGATTCCGGCGGCTTCTTCGAAGCGGCGATACAATTCCAGCGGCAGCGGCGCGGACCCACAGAACGCCAGTTTCAGCGACGAAATATCTGCGTCCACCTTGCGCTGCATCAGCGCGGACATCGCGGTGGGCACGGTGATCATGAACGTCACGCGGTAGCGTTCCACCAGTTTCCAGAAATTGTCGAAAACCCCGTCGCCACGGTAGCCCTGCGGCGTCGGGAATACGACATGCGCCCCCGATCCAAGCGAGGCACCCAGCGATACGATGGCCGCAAAGACGTGAAACATCGGCAGCGGGCAGATCTGCACGTCGTTTTCGGTGAACAACAGCCGCGCGCCCAGCCATGCGTTATAAACGATGCCCGAGTATCTGTGTTGTGCGACCTTTGGCATGCCGGTCGTCCCACCGGTGTGGAAATAGGCGGCAATCCGGTCGGTCGGGCTATCCATGAACTGCAATTCGGTCGACTGGCGTGACACCGATTTGTCAAAGGCTGTGACCTTTGCTTTGTGTTCGACGGGGTTTTTGGGCCGGATCAGCGGCACGATCAGCTTTTTGGCACCGGTCAGGTAACGGTGCAGATCGACCTCGACCACGTGTTTGACGTTGGGGGCCAGCGCCACGGCGGCGGCGGCCTTTTGCGCGACATCGGTCTTTGGAAAGCTGCGCAGCGTCACCAGAACCTTTGCATCTGTTTCACGCAGGATCGCGGCGATCTGTTCGGGTTCCAGCAACGGGTTGATCGGGTTCACGATCCCCGCCACCTGCCCGCCCAGATAGGTCAGCACCGCTTCGGAACAGTTCGGCAGCATAAAGGCGACAACATCACCTTCTTTGATACCCAGGCTGCGGAACAGGTTGGCCGTCTGAGTCACGCGATCCTTGAGTTGCGACCATGTAAATGTCTCTGCCGGGTCTTTGGGACCGGAAAACAGCTGGAACGTGACCGCCGGGCGGTCTGGGAATCGGGCGGCAGTCTGCGAAAGTTGGGCATAGGTCGTAACCGGCAGGTCACGGTCCCCCCACGAGACTTCCTGTTCAATCGCATTGCGGTCCGCAAGTCCGGCATAACCCATGGCTGTCCCTCCCAAGACGTCTTTACCGGCTGCCCGGTCATTTATTTTGCTGGCTTGGACGATGGACGCAGTTAGGGGGGCAGCGCAAGACTGACGCCGCGCCATTTCTGCTATTCGGCTGCCATGCCTTCGGTGAATTGCAACCGTGCGAGTCGGGCATAAAGCCCGTTTTCCATCACAAGGCTGTCGTGGGTGCCGGTTGCCACGATGCGGCCCCCGTCAAACACGACGATGCGATCAGCCTTTTTCACCGTCGCCAGACGGTGCGCCACGATCAGCGTGGTGCGGCTGCGGGCCAGATCATCGACCGCCTGTTGCACCAGACGTTCGCTTTGCGCGTCCAGCGCGCTGGTGGCTTCGTCCAGCAACAGGATCGGTGCGTCGCGCAGGATTGCGCGCGCAATGGCGATTCGCTGTTTCTGCCCACCGGACAGCATCACACCACGTTCGCCCACATAGGAATCGTAACCTTCGGGCAAGGCGGTCAGGAAATCATGCGCGGCGGCGGCGCGTGCGGCGTCTTCGACCTCGGCGTCAGTGGCGTCGGGCCTGCCGAACCGGATGTTTTCACGCGCGGTATCGGCAAAAATCACCGGGTCCTGCGGCACCAGCGCCACCTGTGCGCGGAACGCGGCACGGGTCATGTCGCGCAGATCGACACCGTCCATCGTGATGGCGCCGTCGGTCGGATCGTAAAAGCGTTGCAACAGCTGAATGATCGTTGTCTTGCCCGCACCGGACGGACCGACCAGCGCGACTGTTTCACCCGGCTGCACATCCAGACTGACATGGTCCAGCGCCGCAATGCTGGGCCGCCCCGGATACCGGAATGTCACGTCATCGAACACGATATGCCCGGTCCGCAGGTTCCCGACGGGTTTCGGATCAGCCGGGTCCTGCACCGCGTCACGCGATTCAAGCAGTTCGACCAGACGTTCGGTCGCCCCCGCCGCGCGTTGCAATTCGCCCCAGATTTCGGTCAGCGCGCCAACGGCCCCCGCGACCATCACGGAATAGATCACGAACTGCACCAATTCGCCCACGCTCATGATACCGGTGCGCACGTCGCGCGCACCCATCCACAGCACGCCAACGATGCCCGCAAAGATCAGAAAGATTACGATGGCGGTCATCCATGCGCGCACGCCGATCCGCCGCCGCGCCGCGATAAACGATTTTTCGGTCACATCCCAGAACGCATGACGACTGCGGGATTCGTGGGTGAATGCCTGAACGGTCTGCACGGACAACAGCGCCTCTGACGCGGAACCAGAGCTTTGGGCGATCCAATCCTGATTTTCACGGCTCAGCACCCGCAAGCGCCGCCCCAGCAGCACGATGGGCACGATCACGGCGGGCACCAACAACAGCACCATGCCCGTCAATTTGGCAGAGGTGAACATCATCAACACCAGACCGCCAAAGAAAATCAGCACGTTCCGCAGCGCCACCGACACGGACGATCCGATCACCGATAGGATCAGCGTGGTGTCGGTCGTGATGCGGCTCAGCACTTCTCCGGTCATGATCTTTTCGAAAAATGCGGGCGACATGCCGATCATGCGGTCAAACACCGCTACGCGAATATCGGCCACGACCCGTTCGCCCAGCCGCGTCACAAGGTAATATCGCAGTGCCGTTCCCAGTGCGAGCAGGACCGCAATCCCCATGGCGGCTGCAAAATAGCCGTCCAGCAATACCGCGGAAGAGGCATCAAAATTATCGACGACCCGCCTGACGGCCAGCGGCAACACCAAGGATACGATCGCGGTCAGCACCAATGCCGCACCCGCCAGCGCCATCATCAACCGATACGGCCACAGGAACGGCAACAACTGCCGCAGCGCGCCCATGTTACGTGATTTTTCCCGCTCTGTCTCTGCGGTTTTGGGATGATCTGCCATGTCTTAGGTCCCCTTGCCCGAAAGCACATAAAAGGATGGGCAACAGGACACAAGCGACGACGGCTGCGACCATAGGACAGGCTGTATCGGAAAAGCTGGAGCGGGCGACGGGAATCGAACCCGTGTCATCAGCTTGGAAGGCTGAGGTCTTACCATTACACAACGCCCGCTTTGCGCTGTACGAACTCTATATCGTGGCCGCGACTGACAGTGCAAGCCCGTCCCGGGTCATAAAATCGCCCGATTAGGTGATTACCGCTTGGTAAAGGCCCGCAAGACCACTGGGCGAATGACACGTAGGTAGACCATGAAAAACGCCCTTCGGACCCTGATCTGCGGTCTTGTGCTGGCCCCGGGCCTGTTGCTTGCCCAAACTGCGACGCAGGCCTGTGATGTGAACGACGAAATCTTTACCATTCAGGATCAGGGCATCCTTCCGCCACAGATCTATTTTGAAAACCTTTCCGGCGCATGGGATTCGAGTCAGGTGGATATCTGCTTTGTGAACCAGTCATTCCGCGACGTTCATTTGCGTTACCTGAACCCCACTGGAAACAAGGTTTATACGCCCAACATTCCCAGGGGGCAGACCTCTGCGATCCTGCTGGACAAGGCGCCGTCCGAAATCCGTGCGGTCGATGTGGAAGACGTCACCACAACGACAAGCTATGCGTGCGGCACAGAAGAGGTTCGGGTCTGCTATTGGTTCTGGTGCACATGGGAAACGCGAACGGTCTATTGTGAAGAAACGACGACCGAACAAGTCGAAACCGTTTACACCGATATGCGTCCGGGACGGCTGATTCAGGGGCCGGTCAATCTGAGCTATTGATCGTGCGCGTCCGGATCGATGGGCACAATCAGGTCCGGACCGCTGGCACGGTTTGAATTGACCGCCGTGCCAACCCGCGTGAAATGCAGCGCATCATCCGCAACCTGTGTCATCAACGTCGCGGCACCGTGCCCCTGTTCGCCCAACCATTTGCCCCAGTCGCCCGGTGACAGGATCACGGGCAGCCGGTGGTGGATCGGTTCCATCGCGGCGTTCGCGGCACAGGTCACAATGGCGCAGGTGGCCATCGCGGACCCGTCGCGGTCCCAGTCCTGCCAGATGCCCGCAAACGCCATCGGGGCCGCATCAGCGCGCGTGATATACCACGGCAATGGCTTTTCGCCCGCGATCCGTTTCCATTCATAAAACCCCGATGCGACGATCAGACAGCGCCGCGTCCGGGCCGCCTGCCGGAATGCGGGTTTGGTGGCGATGGTTTCCGACCGCGCATTGATCAGCAACGGACCATCCGTCGGGCTGTCGTACCAATGGGGGATGAACCCCCACCGCATCGGGCGCAACCGCCGCAGGCCATCGTCACTGGTGACGGTATGCACCTGCACCGTAGGGCAGACGTTGTAATTCGGCACGTCTGGCAGATCGTTCGACGCCACCGCGTCAAAGACCTGCGCCATCGCCGCGTGGGGCAGTGTTATGGCCATGCGTCCGCACATGGCAAAACGCTAGGACATCCGACGCGCACTGACCAGCCGGTGCATACAGACAACAGGGTCACGGTCTTTTCTCCGTCACAGTAAACGCAAACGCCCCGGCCAATGACCGGGGCGCAGCATCCGTCCAGATGGATCAGCGCATCAGTTCATCGTGATGCGGCCATCGGTATAGGGTGTATAGGTGCCACCCAGATTGGCGATGTATTCAGCCACCACGTCAGCCACGTCCGGCCCGAAATCATAGGCGTCTTCGGCATTCTGGAACATCGTGTAGCCGTCACCACCGTTGCGGACAAAGTTGTTGCTGACCAAACCATAGGTCTGCGACGGATCGATGGCCGCGCCGCCAACCATCACGTTCGACACGCGGCTGCCGACTTCGGCTGTTGGATCAACCTCGAATGTCATGCCCGCGACCTGCGGAAAACGACCACTGCCGTCTGCAATCTGGCTGACGCCGTTTTCCAGTGCTTCCATCAATTGTTCGCCCGTCACCCGGAAGGTGGACAACGTGTTCTGGAACGGCAGCACGGTCAGCACTTCACCCTTGGTGATTTCGCCTGCGTCGATACTGGCCCGGATACCGCCAGAGTTGGTAAATGCCACGGCGATGCCCTGATCCTGCACACGGTCCAGCATCGCATCGGCAATCAGATTGCCGCCCGAACATTCCATCGCACGGCAAACATCGCGGTTGCCTTCGATTGCGTCGGTCGTCTCACCGACGACTTCGTTGCGGATTTCCTCCAACGGCTGGGCCAGTTCCGCGATCCGGTCGACGGTGGCCGTATCTTCGGTGACGCCGCCATCCATCAGGATGGGCTGACCGGCGGCTTCCGTAATCACCCCGTCGTCGTCAAAGGTGACATTCAGTTCGCCCAGGAATTTACCGTAGGCATAGGCCTGCACGATCGCAGTCCCGTTCACCATCGTCGGATAAGGCCCCTTTGCCCCGTCCATATTGCCCAGCAGGCTGTTGTCATGACCGCCGACGATCACATCGACACCAGTGGTGTTGGCCGCGACATCCTGATCGATGCCATAACCGGAATGCGACAGCACGATAATCTTGTTCACGCCATCGGCCGTCAGCGCATCAACCTGCGCCTGCACCGCATCGGCAGGCTGGGTAAAGATGATATTTCCACCGGGGTTGGACAATTCACCGGTATTTTCAGGGGTCAGGCCGATCAGGCCAATCCGTTCGCCACCGCGTTCGATGACTGTGGATTTCATGATCTTGTCGGACAGCAAGTCTTCGCCGCTGACATCGGCGTTCGACATCAGGACGGGGAATTCGACCGCATCGATAAAGGCGGCCAGCACTTCGGGGCCGTCGTCGAATTCGTGGTTGCCCACGGTCATCGCGTCGTAACCCAGCTTGTTCATGAATTCTGCGGTCATCTCGCCCTTATACAGGGTATAGAACAACGTGCCCTGAAACTGGTCGCCGCCATCCACAAGGATCGTGTTGTTGGACCGGCTGCGCGCCTCTTCCAGTGCGGTCTGCAACCGGGCTGCACCACCGAAACATTCACCGGCTGCATTGTCTTCTGCAGAACAGGGGCCATCGTACTGGCTGATCGGTTCATAACGGTCGTGGAAATCGTTCGTGTGCAGAATCGTCAGATTGTATTCCGCCTGTGCCGCCCCGGCCGTCAGGGCCAGCAAGCAGGTCGTTGTCAGGATGCGAGTCATCATCGTTTTCCCAGATGTAAGGTTTACTGTCAAAAGTCTGGCGACGCCGCCATGCGGAGTCAAACCCAAGCCTGAACAAGGGCCATAATCCGTCCCTACGTCAGTTTCATGACGGCCATGCTTGATTAATTGCCGGGCAGACGGCAAAGAACATGCATGTTGATATACAAGATTTTTCACAGCCCCGAATGGGCCGCGCTTCAGGCGGACGGTTCAACCAACGGCGCACCCGTCGATCTGGCGGACGGGTTTGTCCACTTTTCAACGGCGGATCAGGTCGCGGAAACCGCCCTGAAACACTTTGCCGATGCCGAAGGGCTGGTTCTGGTCGCTTGCGATACGGACCGCATGGGCGATGGCCTGCACTGGGAATCGTCACGCGGCGGCGCCGATTTTCCGCACCTGTATCGCCCCCTGCTGCTGTCGGATGTGGTCTGGCACCGCCCCCTGCCCCTGATCGACGGGCTGCACCGATTCCCCGCAGACCTATGACGCTGCTGGAACGGTCCGGGATGCGCATCATGCGGGCGTTCGACCCCGAACGCGCGCACGGGCTTGCACTGCTTGCACTACAGGCGGGGTTGGGTCCGCGCGGCGGACCGGTCACTTCGGATCGGCTACGCACAACGATCGCCGGTCTGGATCTGCCCAATCCGGTTGGTCTGGCCGCCGGTTTTGACAAGAACGCGGTGGCGCTTGCCCCATTGGCGCGGTCCGGTTTCGGTTTCATCGAAGTCGGCGCCGCCACGCCGCTGCCGCAGCCTGGCAACCCGCGCCCGCGCCTGTTTCGACTGACCCAGGACCGGGCCGCGATCAATCGGTTCGGGTTCAACAATGACGGTATGGACGCCATCGCGGACCGGCTGAAAGGTCACAGTGGAATTGTCGGCCTGAACCTTGGGGCGAACAAAACCTCTGACGACCGGGCGGGTGATTTCGCCCGCGTGCTGACGCGTTGCGGTGCTGACGTTGACTTTGCCACGGTGAACGTCTCGTCACCCAATACCGAACGTCTGCGCGACCTGCAGGGCAAAGCCGCGTTGCGCGCGCTGCTGGAACGGGTGGTTGCCGCGAATGCCGCCCTGCCCAGCCCGATCCCGGTGTTCCTGAAAATCGCACCGGACCTGTCATTGGCTGAAATCGACGATGTGGCAGAGGTCGCGAATACCGCCGGGATCGCGGGGCTGATCGCCACGAATACCACGCTGGATCGCACCGGCCTGCAAGGCACCCACGCCGGCGAAGCGGGCGGGCTGTCGGGCCAGCCCCTGTTCGAGAAATCCACACGGGTCTTGGCCCGCATATCGTCATTGACGGACCTGCCCATCATCGGTGTGGGGGGGGTCGGTTCTGCGGAACAGGCCTATCAGAAAATCCGGGCCGGGGCGTCAGCGGTCCAGCTTTATACCGCGTTGGTCTATGGCGGGCTGTCGCTGGCGTCGGACATTGCACAGGGGCTGGACGCGCTTTTGGCCCGCGACGGGTTTGCCCAGGTCAGCGATGCGGTCGGGGCCGGTCGGGCCGACTGGACCTGACCAATTCATCCGCGCGGGCCGCGGTGCGGTCTGCGCGTATCATGCCCATCGGTTACACAATCGGCTTACCATCCACAGGCAGGACCGTCCCGTGCCACGGATCGCCGGTGCCACACGCAGGCGGCACCGGCCAAAACGAAACGGCTTAAAGCCCCTTCGCGCGGTAGCTGTCAGCCACTTTGCGAATGGACACCAGATAGGCAGCCGTGCGCAGGTCTTCGACATCGTCGCGTTCGTGCCAGACCTTGCTCATCGCCTGATAGGCCACGCGCATCGTGTCATCCAGCCCGGATCGCACCAGTTCGATTTCGTCCGCACCGCGCAGGTACTTTTCCTTAAAGTCCGGGGTCATCGACCAGCGGTGTTCCAACATCTCGTCCAGGCGTTCCAATTCGTCCACCAACAATTGGTGGCGTGCTTCTTCGGCGCGGCGCTGCATCCGGCCAAAGCGAATATGCGACAGGTTCTTGACCCATTCAAAATAGCTGACGGTCACACCACCGGCGTTTGCATACATGTCGGGGATGATCACACAGCCCTTTTTACGCAGAATTTCATCAGCCCCGGCAGTCGTGGGACCGTTTGCGGCTTCGATGATCAGGTTTGCCTTGATCCGGTCCGCATTCTGCATGTTGATCACGCCTTCCAGCGCGGCGGGGATCAGGATGTCGCAATCCTGTTCCAGCAACGTGGCCCCCTGCGGATCGTGGGCCGCATTCGGATAGCCGCTGACACCGCCGTTGGCCACGATATGCGCGCGCACAGCTTCGACGTTCAGCCCGTCCGGATGATAAAGCGATCCGTCGTGTTCGATGATGCCGATGACTTTGCAGCCGTCTTCTTCGGACAGGAATTTCGCGGCGTGGTATCCGACGTTGCCAAGCCCCTGCACGATGACACGCTTGCCAGCCAATGTGCCTGACAGGCCAGCCTTTGCCACATCCTTGGGGTGACGGAAGAATTCCCGCAACGCATACTGCACCCCGCGCCCGGTTGCTTCGGTGCGGCCCTGAATGCCACCCGCATTCGTCGGTTTGCCGGTCACACAGGCGGCACCGTTGATGTCGGTGGTGTTCATGCGTTTATATTGATCTGCGATCCACGCCATTTCACGTTCACCGGTGCCCATATCGGGTGCGGGTACGTTCTGGGCGGGGTTGATCAGATCACGTTTGATCAGCTCATACGCGAAACGGCGTGTGATCAATTCCATTTCGTGTTCTTCCCAATCGCGCGGATTGATGCACAAACCACCCTTGGCGCCACCAAAGGGCGCATCGACCAGCGCGCATTTGTACGTCATCAGCGCGGCCAGTGCTTCGACTTCGTCTTGATGTACGGACAGGGCATAGCGGATGCCGCCCTTGACAGGTTCCATGTGTTCGGAATGTACGGCACGATAGCCGGTAAACGTATGGATCGCACCGCGCAGACGCACACCAAAACGGACAACATATGTCGCGTTGCAGACCCTGATTTTTTCTTCAAGGCCGGGGCTGAGGTCCATCAGCTGCACAGCGCGATTGAACATGATGTCGACGGATTCCCGAAAACTGGGTTCCTGTGCACTGGTTTCGGGTTGTGTCATCGCGGTTTCCTTCCGTAAGGGGCGACCGGCACGACCGCCCTGATGAACAGCTAATACAATTCGTCAGTAATGCACATTTTGTTTGATATTTGTGAATAACGCACCGGGCCTGACACTGCGGTGCCCCATTTTCGTCAAAGGTATTTGTTTTTTACATCGGGCGGAAAAACCGCGTGGAACGGGATCAAGGCGCGTTCTGCAGAGTGTATGAGGCGAAGAACCAAGATGATGATATGGGTTTCGAAATTGCTGAAACGCACACGGTCGGCACCCGTGCTGCGCCGCTTTGTCCGTGACGAAGACGGCACCATCATCCTTTTGACCTTGGTCCTGTTGATCCCCATGATCTATGTCGGCGGGATTGCCGTCGATTTCATGCGGTTCGAAGCGCGGCGCGCCCAGCTTCAAGGGATTACCGATCAGGCAGCACTAGCGACTGCGAACCTGAAACAGTCGCTGGATGCCAAAACAGTCATCGTTGACTATTTTACCAAAGCAGGCGCCGCGGCCAATCTGAACGGCGACCCGATCATCACATCGGGCGTGAACAGCCGCGAAGTGACGATCAACAGTTATGTTGATATCAAAACCTATTTTATGGACATTGCATCGCCGTTTCTGGGACAGCTGGGTGACACTAGTGTGCTGCGGGCCAATGCCGTATCGACCGCCGTTCAGGGCACCGGCAAGATCGAAGTATCGCTTGTGCTGGATATTTCCGGTTCGATGTACGAAGACGTGCCCGGAACCGTCAAAAAGCGGATGCAGCTGGTCACGGAAGCGGCAGAAAGTTTTCTGGACCGCCTGCTGGACCCCGCGTTCAAGGACCGAATTTCCGTATCATTGATCCCGTATTCCGAACGGGTAAATGCGGGGCCAAACATTCTGAACGCGCTGAACGTCGACTCCGCGACGCGGCACGATTTTTCTCATTGTGTGGAATTTGATCCCACCGAATACCAGACAACGGTTTTTGATACGACCAGCACGTACAAGCAGTCACAGCCTGTCCAGTTCAACCCTTTTGGCTATGGCAGTGACCGAGAGTACAGCAACAGCGGCGTTGATCAGCCGATTTGTCCGCGCTTCAGCTATGAACAGATCGTGCCGCTCAGCCAGAACGTGACCGATCTCAAAAGCCGTGTCAGCCAGTTGAAACCACGCGCGGGTACGTCCATTTTCATGGGCATGAAATGGGCCACGGCCCTGCTGGACCCATCGTTTAACACCGTGGTGCAAGCCATGCCATCCGGTGCCATCGACCCCGCGTTTTTGGACCGTCCGACGCCCTATGAACAGGTCCGTGGCAGCAATACGCAGGCGACACTGAAATATGTCGTGCTGCTGACCGACGGGACCAATTCCAGATCGTGCCGATTGGCCGACAAATGGGTCGATACACCAAGCGAGCTGAATTATTTCGCACGGGTCAACCTTGACTACGTCAGAAGGTATCTTTGGAATATCTCCAACGAATGTTCTACGACCAATCCTGACGCTGTTTTTACGCAATCACCTGCCGACGGTGACGGGTACCTGATCGCAATGTGCGACGCGGCAAAAGCCCGCGGGATCGAAGTCTTTACCATTTCCGTAACTGGGACGGACACTTCGACCGCAGCCATTGCAGGTCGGGAAATAATGAAGACCTGCGCGACAAAGCCGGCCAATTTCTTTGCCTCGTCGGGGTCGAACCTTGACAGTATTTTCGAAGCTATTTCGAATCAGATCACCGAACTGAGGCTGACGCAATGATGCGGCCGCTGTCCAAAATCCGCGATCTCTTGCGCGGCGAGAGTGGGGCGGCGACGGTCTCTTTTGTGCTGGTCGTTCCCGTGTTTTTCTTTATTTTCGTGAACGCGTTCGAAATTCACGTCCACTCTATCCGTCAGGTCATGGTTGATCGTGCGGTTGATCTGGCGGCCCGGGATGTGCGGATCGGGTACCTGACCAATCCGACCCATGACGATCTCACCGCGCAGGTCTGCAAGTATGCGCGCCTGATTGAAAACTGCGAACGCGATATCCGGTTGGACATGACGGTGGTTGATCCCCGCAACCTGACCTTGCCGACAGACGCAACGCCGTGTCGCGACCGCGCAGAAGAAAACCCGCCCGAAATTACGCTGGCAAACGGTGAAAACAACAAATTGATGCTGCTGCGGGTCTGCATCCTGTTCGACCCTGCCTTCAACTATGCCGGGGTCGGTCGCAAGATCCTTATAGCTGATACCGAATATTACGCGATGCAAGCCGCGACAGCCTATGTGATGGAGCCTTTCAAATGATCCGCTTCGCGCGCTTGATCCGCAGGTTGCTGTCGCGCCGCGACGGCAACGCGCCGGTCGAACTGGTGCTGATGTCCCCACTGTTGCTATGGGGCATGATGGGGACGCTTGTGTATTTTGATGGCTTCCGCGTCGAAGCCGTCAGCACCAAGACAAGTATGACCATCGCAGACATGCTGAGCCGCGAACGCGACTATGTTGACGACGCGTATATCGATTCAATGTACGCGCTTCAGCAATTTCTGAACCTGCATGACAAGGCGCCGGAATTGCGGGTGTCGGTCCTGCGCTATCACACCAAGGATGATGACACCGGATTTACCGAAGTGGCACCGCATTATCACGTCGTCTGGTCCGAAGTCCGTGGCACCACGCGCAAACCCCTTGAATCTGCGGACATGCCCGAGATGATAAACCGCCTGCCCATCATGGCCGACGAAGGCCGCATGATCCTGGTTGAAACCTGGACCAACTATAAACCGCCCTTGCGGGCCATTCGCGAAGTGACCGTCCCGTCATTCACGTTTACCGCACCCCGCGATACGAACGTCTGCTTTAACAATACGCCGACGGACCCATTGGCGGACGAGTGCTGACAACGCTGCTATGACGGGTTGATATCAAGTGCGATACGATCCGCCAGCGCCTTTGTCGCGGCGGGCGCAGTCAGTCCGCCGACGCCGATCCGACGACCAAAAGACCACCAAAGCCCCGGCGACCAACCACGCGGCGCGGCGCGCGACAGTGACAGGGTGAACCCCTGCGACGGACGCAAGGATAACGCGTGTCGATCAACACCAACAATCTGGTCGCGCGCTGCAAGAAGCGTGCCACGGTGATTGTAAAGACCGTCCGCCGTCCAGATCAGCCTGTCGTCCCACGACCGGACGGACAGGCTTGCAACCGCAAGCGCCATAAACGCCAGCCCCAGCAGCACGGCTTGCTGCCCCAACGCCTGACCCAGCGCCATCACCGCCAAACCTGCGGTCAGAAACATGATCACGCCCAGCGCCAGAACCCGGCGCAACCGGCTGGGTGCCAACGACAGTTGGGCGTCGGGGGTCGGCGTCACGCCTGCACCGTCCGGCGCACCAAGGCGCAATAGATCGCTTCTATCTCGTCGCGGGTCAGACGGCCTGCGGGATCGTACCAGTTCGTGATGCCCGTCAATTGGGCGATCAGGGCAAGCGTTGTGACGCGGGTATCGTCGACCCGGAAACTGCCGTCGGCCACACCGTCGCGCAAAATGTCTTCCAGGACGTCTTCATAGGCGCGTCTGCGGGCCGCGATCCGTGCAAAATTATCGCCATCAAGATTGCGAAGTTCCATGTAGGACACAAAAACCGCATCGCGGCGCGGCAGGTGGAACCGGATGTGAAACCGGGTGAAACCATCCAGCCGTTGTCGTGGTGTGCCCACAATTCCGGCCTGCGCTACGGCAACCGCCAGATCGGCCATGTGATTGTCCAGCAGGGCAAAAAGCAGCGATTGCTTGTCAGGGGTATAGGAATACAACGCGCCCGCCTGCACGCCGACCTCTGCCGCGATCTGCCGCATCGAAACGGCGGCGAACCCATGCCGCGCGATCAGACGCAGGGCAGCATCGCGCACGCGCGGTCCCGTGGTATCCGCGTAAGAACCTTGTTTGCGAGCCATGTGCGCATTTATAGGTAGCCCGCCCAGCTTGAAAAGCTGTTTCGTCACATGGCTGTGCGGGCTAGGGTCATGATGCAAGCAGGTGGAATGGTAATGCGCAGTTTAATGATCCTTGGCGTCGTGGCGCTGGTTGCCTGCACGCAGCCGCCGCAATTGAATGACCGGATCACACCATCCGCCGCAGCAGCGCCCTATCCCGACTTGCAACCGTTGGCCCCCTTGCTGGCGCAGGCAGCGGCCCCCGGTCGCGTGACGCCCCGCACAACGGCGACGCTTACGGGTTCCGCGGCCGATTTGCGCGCGCGCGCCACCGCATTGCGCGGCCCGGTTGTCGACGACGCGACCCGCGCAAGGATGCGTGCCGGGATCGATCAAGCCGCGTTGCGGTAGCGGCGGGATTTCGCTAACAGGCTGCCAACCGTAATCGCACGACCGGAGCCTGCCATGACTGACCCACTTCGCCTTGGAATAGCGGGCCTTGGCACCGTCGGCACCGGAATTGTCCGTATCGTGCAGACGCACGGTGACCTGCTGGCGGCCCGCGCGGGCCGTCCGATCGTGATCACGGCTGTGTCCGCCCGGTCACGGACCAAGGATCGCGGGATCGACCTAAGCGCTTATGCTTGGGAAAGCGACCCGACAGCACTTTCTGCGCGCGACGATGTCGACGTGGTGATAGAGGTGATGGGCGGCGACGACGGTCCCGCGAAAGCCACGACCGAAGCGGCCATCGCGCAGGGCAAGGATGTGGTCAGCGCCAACAAGGCGCTGCTTGCGATCCACGGCCAAGCCTTGGCCGAAGCGGCAGAGGCCGCAGGCCGCGTGATCCGGTTCGAAGCTGCGGTCGCAGGTGGAATCCCGGTCGTAAAAGCGCTGACCGAAGGTCTGGCAGGCAACGAAATCACGCGGATCATGGGGGTGATGAATGGCAGCTGCAATTACATCCTGACCCGGATGGAAGACGCGGGCCTGACCTATCAAGAGGTCTTCGACGAAGCAGACGCGCTGGGCTATCTGGAAGCCGACCCCGAACTGGACGTCGGCGGCATTGACGCTGGCCACAAGCTGGCGCTACTGTCGTCCATCGCATTCGGCACGCAGGTCGATTTTGCAGGCGTCGCACTCGAAGGCATCGGGTCTGTCACCATAGACGATATCCGGCAGGCCGCCGACATGGGGTTCAAGATCAAGCTGCTGGGCGTCGCACAACTGACCGGGCGCGGACTGGAACAGCGCATGTCTCCCTGTCTGGTGCCGGACACTTCGCCGTTGGGGCAACTGTCGGGCGGCACCAACATGGTCGTGCTCGAAGGCGATGCCGTGGGTCAGATCGTACTGCGCGGGGCCGGTGCAGGCGAAGGCCCGACCGCCAGCGCCGTCATGTCCGACGTCATGGACATTGCGCGCGGGTCGCGTCTGTCGACGTTCGGCCAGCCCGCAAAGACGCTGCGCAAGGCGCGCGCGGCACAGGCTGCCATAGCGGCGCCTTATTACCTGCGCCTGCGTCTGCTGGACAAACCCGGTGCGCTGGCCAAGGTCGCGTCTATTCTGGGCGACGCCGGGGTCAGCATCGACCGGATGCGCCAGTATGACCACAAGGACAGCGCCGCCCCAGTCCTGATCGTCACTCATAAAACCACCCGCGCCGCACTGGACGAAGCCATTGCCCGCTTTGACAGCACTGGCGTCGTGACACAGCCCCCGGTCGCAATCCGCATCGAAACGGTCTGAACTTTTCCCTGTCTGACTGTTAGCGCTTTCAGTCTTGCCCACTGCGCGCAGCACGCGTTACGCCGCGACCGGGACGCATGCAGCAGGACAGACCGATGCCAGATTTTGATGATTTCGATGACCGGACGCTTTCGCTGGGCCTTGTCCGCGTATCCGAAGCCGCGGCCATCGCCTGCTATCCCCTGATCGGGCGGGGCAACGAAAAAGCCGCTGATCAGGCTGCCGTGGACGCGATGCGCCGCGAACTGAACCTGATGGACATTGCAGGCACCGTCGTCATCGGTGAAGGCGAACGTGACGAAGCGCCGATGCTGTTCATCGGGGAAAAGGTGGGGTCCGGCACCGGACCTGCCGTGGACATCGCCCTTGATCCATTGGAAGGCACGACGCTGACGGCCAAGGATATGGCGAACGCACTGGCGGTCATCGCAATGGGTCCGCGCGGATCGATGCTGCATGCCCCCGATGTTTATATGGACAAACTGGCCATCGGTCCGGGCTATGCCCCTGACACGGTGACGCTGGACATGACACCGCAGGACCGGGTCGCCGCATTGGCCGATGCCAAGGGATGCATGCCCGCCGACATTACCGTCTGCATACTTGAACGTCCCCGGCACGAGGACATGATACAAGCGGTCCGCACCACTGGTGCGGCCATCCGCCTGATCACCGACGGCGACGTGGCGGGTGTGATGCATTGCGCCGACACCGGACGCACCGGGATCGATATGTACATGGGCGCTGGTGGCGCCCCCGAAGGCGTGCTGGCCGCCGCCGCGTTGAAATGCATGGGCGGTCAGATCATGGGCCGCTTGCTGTTTCGCAACGACGACGAACGGCGCCGCGCGGAAAAGGCGGGCATCACTGATTTCGACCGCATCTATCGCCGCGACGATATGGTGACGGATCACGTGATCTTTGCCGCGACAGGCGTGACCGATGGCAGCCTGCTGTCGGGAATACGACGCGACGGTGATTTTGTCTGCGCCGAAACCGTTTTGATGCGGTCGCGGACCGGTGCGATCCGGCATATGCGCTACCGCTGCCCACGGTCCTAATGTATGGGTCCGACAGGGGCTTGCCCCCGTGATCCGGACCCAGACCACAGGCAGATTACCGCATGACGAACTTACCGGCATTTCTGGGCGTCGAGGCATCCCTGACCGGGCGCCGCTGGATCGGCCCCGGCGCGGCAGAGGACCGCCTGTCCGAAGCAATGGCGCAGGACACCGCCCTGCCCGCCGCCCTGTGCCGCACACTGGTGCGGCGCGGCGTGACAGCCGATCAGGCGACCGATTTTCTGGCCCCGACACTGCGCGCGCTGTTGCCCGATCCGCGCAGCCTGCGCGATATGGACGTTGCCGCAGCGCGTTTCCTGTCGGCGGTGAAAACCGGTCAGCGTATTGCCGTCTTTGCCGATTACGACGTGGATGGCGGTGCCTCTGCCGCTTTGCTGTTGGTGTGGCTGCGCCAAATGGGACACCGTGCGACGTTGTACATTCCCGACCGCATCGACGAAGGCTACGGCCCCAACGACGACGCAATGGCGGCGCTGGCGCGCGATCACGACCTGATCGTCTGCGTGGACTGCGGAACGCTGTCACATGGCCCGATCGCTGCGGCCAAAGGCGCGGATGTGATCGTGCTGGATCACCATCTGGGGTCCGACACGCTGCCGCCAGCGGTCGCGGTCGTGAACCCCAACCGGCAGGACGAAGACGGCGCGTTGGGGCATCTGTGCGCCGCATCCGTCGTGTTCCTGATGCTGGTCGAGGTGAACCGCCTGATGAAGGCGGACAACGCACGCGGCCCCGACCTGATGGCGATGCTGGATCTGGTGGCGCTGGCCACGGTGGCCGATGTGGCGCCGCTGACCGGCGTAAACCGCGCGCTGGTGCGGCAGGGTCTGACGGTCATGGCGCGGCGTGAACGGATCGGCATCACGGCCCTGTCGGATGTGGCGGGGCTGGATCAGGCGCCCACGTCCCATCATCTGGGGTTTCTTCTGGGGCCACGGGTCAATGCCGGTGGACGTATCGGGGCCGCCGATCTCGGCGCAAGGCTGCTGGCCACTGACAATCCGCACGAGGCACAGGCGCTGGCCGAACGGCTGGACCTGCTGAACACCGAACGCCGCGAGATCGAGGCACGCGTCCGCGAGGCCGCAATGGAACAGGCGACGGCACGGGGACTGGACGGGCCGCTTGTCTGGGCGGCTGGCGAAGGCTGGCACCCCGGCGTTGTCGGCATCGTCGCTGCACGGTTGAAAGAAGCGACCAACCGCCCCGCCATCGTCATCGGACTGGACGGCGCTGTCGGCAAAGGTTCAGGCCGGTCGGTCAGTGGCATCGATCTGGGTGCTGTCATCCAGCGCGTCACGGCAGAGGGTCTGCTGACAAAGGGCGGCGGTCACAAGATGGCCGCCGGATTGACCGTTGACCGCGCAGGACTGGACGCCGCGATGGACCGGATCGCCGTGCTGCTGGACCGGCAGGGTGCGGGTGCAATGGGCCCGGCCGATCTGCGGCTGGACGGGCTACTGATGCCGGGGGCCGCGACGGTGGAACTGATCCGCCAGATCGAACAGGCCGGACCGTTCGGGGCCGGTGCGCCCGCCCCCCGGTTCGGATTCCCCGACGCACAGATTCTCTTTGCCAAGGCGGTGGGGACCGGCCATCTGAAGATTACCTTTGGCGACGGGATGGGTGCACGCATTGATGCCATCGCGTTCGGCGCGATGGACGGTCCACTGGGTGCCGCCGTGATGAACCACAACGGCGCGCGGTTTCACCTTGCTGGCAAGCTTGAAATCAATGTCTGGCAGGGTCGCGCCAGCCCGCAACTGCGGTTGGAAGATGCTGCCCCCGCGGCAATTTGAACTGCAGCAAACTTTTTGATCGCAACCGTCAAAATCGCTCTTGCCCCCGCCGCGCGGCTTGCCTAAAAGCCCCCTACCAAACAGTGGCCCGTTCGTCTATCGGTTAGGACGCCAGGTTTTCAACCTGGAAAGAGGGGTTCGATTCCCCTACGGGCTGCCACGGTTTTCCCTTACGATATTGATGATCGGACTGTTGGCCGGCAAGTCAGCAGGTATGCGACCATGCGCTTGGCTAACCTTGGGTCGCAGGGGTGGCGGTGCCGGGACAGTACCCTGCTGAACTTGGGCGATCTGTCGCAGGTGCGCCGACACACCCGCGGTTGTCGTCGTCATAGCAACCGCTAGGTATTTCGCATGACCGACAAACCAACCTTTTCACGCCCATTGTCCGTGCCGTCCCGGCGACTGTCCCGCGTCGGCAGGCTGGGTGCGATGACTGCTGGTGTGGCGGGAAATATGGCGGTCAACGGCTTGACCCAGTTGGGGCGCGGTCAACGCCCGGCGATGCGCGATCTGCTGCTGACGCCGGGAAACGTGACGCGCATAGCGGAACAACTGGCCCGGATGCGTGGTGCCGCCATGAAACTGGGACAGCTGATTTCGATGGACACAGGCGATGCCTTGCCGCCGGAACTGGCACAGATCATGGCACGGCTGCGCGATGATGCCCATCATATGCCCCCCGCCCAACTGAAAAAGGCACTGTCTGCGCAATGGCCAGCCGACTGGTTGCGTCAGTTCGCGTTCTTTGACGTGCGCCCCATCGCGGCGGCGTCTATCGGGCAGGTCCACCGGGCACAGTTACGCGATGGGCGTGATCTGGCGATCAAGGTGCAATATCCCGGCATCGCTGACAGTATCGACAGTGACGTCGCCAATGTCGGTGTCTTAATGCGCATGTCGGGCCTACTGCCCAAAGGGTTCGACCTGAAGCCGTATCTGCAAGAGGCGCGCGCGCAATTGCACTTGGAAACCGATTACACGCATGAGGCGAAACAGCTCACGCGATTTGGACAGCTGTTGTCGCATGATGACCGCTTTGTCGTGCCGCAACACCATCCCGATTGGAGCACGCGACACATCATTGCGATGGATTATGTCGCGGGCGCGCCCATAGAAGACGTCGCCACCCAGTCGCAGGATATCCGCAACGGTGTGGCCAAAGATCTGATCGCGCTGACGCTGAAAGAGCTTTTTCAGTTCGGCGTGATGCAGACCGATCCAAACTTTGCCAATTATCGATATCAGGCAGAAACAGGCCGGATCGTGCTTTTGGATTTCGGCGCCGCACAACAGATTTCGTCGCAAACAGCCGACCAGTATCGGCAACTTTTGCGGGCTGGTCTGGATCGCGACACCGCAACCATCGAAGCCACCGCACAACAGATCGGTTTTCTAGGCGATAACACCGCCACCACGCATCGCACGCAGATCGTCGACATGATTCAAACCGTATTTGATGCACTCTGCGCAGGGCAAATTTTCGATTTCAATGATCGCAGTCTGGCCCGGCAGATGCAGGCCAAAGGCATCGCGTTGGCGGACAGCAGTTTCATCCCGCCGCCGTTGCCGATTGAGGTGCTGTTGTTGCAACGCAAGTTTGGCGGCGTTTTTCTGCTGTCGGCACGGATCGGCGCACAGGTCGACGTGGTCGGACTGCTGGACCGCTATCTGGATCACACAGCACCTTAGGCCGGGACCGCGGCCCACCGGACGGGCGAAAATTGCAACAGCTTTCATTTTTCGGCACCGAACGGTCGTGCGCGTTTGCGCTTGCGGCAGACATCCCTACCGTAGGTTGAGCTAAAAATAATATTTGCGTTGCGAGGCGGCCATGATTGCATCGATACGGCAACTTGCGGTTCCCGCGATGGTGGTGCTGACCGGACTAAGCACATGGCTGACCTACGACCTTGCCCGCGACCGGAACCTGGCAGCCTTTGACGCCTTGATCGAAGACAGCCGCATGGTCCTGCAGCAGCGGTTTGCGAGTGTGTCTTTGGTGCTGGACGGCCTGTCGGGGTTCCTTGATGCGTCTGTCAACGTGACACAGCAGGACTGGCTAGACTATACCGATGCGCTCGGGCTTGCAGACACGTTGCCAACGGTGGCCGGTGTCGGGCTGATCCAACCGGTCGACGGCAACGGTCTGACCGAATTTCTGAATGATGCACGGCAAGATTATGCTGGTGAAATTGTGATCTACCCTGTCACCGACACCCCCGACAAGATGGTCATCCGCTATATCGAACCATTGGCCAGGAATGCTGCGGCGCGCGGACTGGACATCGCATTCGAAGCCAATCGACGAACCGCCGCCGTGACGGCACGTGACCAGATGCAAACCCAGCTCAGCGGTCCCTTGACGCTTGTGCAGGGTGGCACCGATCAAGTGGGATTCTTGATGCTGCGCCCGCGCTACAACGATGGGATGCCACTGGACACCGTTGACCAAAGACGGGCAGCATTTCTGGATTGGGTTTATGCCCCCCTGTTCGCGGATCGCATACTTTCTAACCTTGGGGCCGGTCAGGACCAGCTTTTCACGCTGACCGTCATTGACGCGCAAGACGCGGATCAGCCGATTTTCGGCGTGAACCGGGCAAGCGACGCGCGACTGACCCATACCGAAACCGTTTCCATCTTTGGACGGGACTGGACGATTACCTGGGCCAGCACACCAGCGTTTTCCCAGACACAAAGTCATTACATCGCCTTTTTCGTCTTGGTGAGCGGTATCGTCATTACCATTTTGTTGATCGCTTATCTGTCGGTCCTTCGCGAAAGCGAAACGATGCAGCGCCGGCAGATCAAATCGAACGAGGAACGCAATCGGGCGATCGTCGACAACGCGGTCTTTGGTGTGATGGTTCTGAACCATTGCGGCGACATCCTTAGCGTCAACTCTGCCGCGGTGGACCTGCTGGAACGCGACAAGGACGCCATGTACTCAGTAAGATTGGATCAGCTTGTCGACCGGACTGAAAAGGAAGACGGCTGGACGTTTGCACAGGCCACAGCGACCACCCCAGCCGGGCGGCGGATTTATCTGGAACTGCAACGCAACAACTGGACATCCGCAACGGGCGAATTGCGACAGACCGTCATTTTACGCGATGTCACGCAGCAGACAGAAAATGCCGTCGCGCTTCAACAAGCCGAAGAACGCTGGAACATGGCGCTGAGCGGGGCTGATATCGGTGTGTTCGATATCGATCTGGAAACCAACACCGTGATCGTATCGGATACGTGGCGCAGGCTGATGCGCATTTCTGACGATGCACCGATGTCGGACATTCAGCGCATTTTCATGTCGCGTGTGCATCCCGACGATGTGTCGCTGATCGAACAGGCGCATCGGGACTGTATTGCCGACGACAAGGCCCGGTCAATTACGCAGTTCCGGGTCGCAGTTGATGATGGCAATTGGCACTACATGAAATCCGATGCAGTGGTTGTCGGCCGCGACCAGAAAGGCCGGGCCAAGCGTCTTGTCGGTGCCCAGACCGACATTCAGGCCTTGCTTGATGCCCAGGCTGCACTGATCGCAAGCGAGGAACGGATGAGACTGGCGCAGGCGCATGCCCCTGTCGGCATGACCATCATCGACGCAAACGGCAAACTGACCGATCCGAACGCAGCGCTGGCAACCCTGACCGGGCGCAGCCGCGAAGAACTGTCGGACCTGATGCTTAGCGATCTGTTCCACCCAGCGGAATCCGAACGGATCGTCGCCGCGGTCATCGACCTGCAAGGCCACCCGACGCGCACCTACAAGGGCGAACATCGGCTGCATCGCCCCACGGGCCCCGAATGTTGGGGTCTGGTCAAGGTGTCATGGGCACCCAACCCCACGCAGCGTGACGATCTGTTCATTCTTCAGGTCAACGACATCACGCAGGAAAAAGAGGCCGCCCGTGTCAAATCGGAATTTGTGGCGACCGTCAGTCATGAATTGCGCACGCCGCTGACATCCATCAACGGCGCACTGGGCCTGATGGCAAAAGCAGGGGCCAACGCACCGCCGCGGCTGCTGGAAATCGCGCAGGCGAACGTGGCCCGGCTGATCTATCTGGTGAACGATATTCTGGACCTTGAAAAGATTTCCAGCGGAAAGCTGGCGTTCCATATTGGCGCACACAAGGCGATCACGCTGGCGCATCGTGCCATTGAACAGAACGCACCCTATGCTGATCGTCACAACGTGGGGCTGTACGCACAGGATACGACGGACGGCGCGTCGATCATGGCAGACCCGGACCGTATCGCACAGGTTCTTAGCAATTTGTTTTCCAACGCTGCCAAATTCGCCCCCGACGGATCAGAGGTACGCCTGACGATTTCCAGCACGGGGCCTGATGTGTGCTTTAGTGTGGTGGACACCGGACCTGGCGTGCCAGCGGCGTTCCGCGACCGCATTTTTCAGGCGTTTTCACAGGCTGACAGTTCGGACACCCGCACAAAGGGCGGCACCGGATTGGGGCTGAACATCTCGCGTCAGATCGTCGAAACAATGGGTGGCAAGATCGGGTTCGATTGCCAGCCGAACCAGACAACATTCTGGTTTACCTGCCCCGCAGCCGATAGTCCCGCCAAAGAAACCACCCCATGCATCCCAAGTGAAGATCGGCGCAAGCAGATCCTGCATCTGGAAGAAGACGCCGATTTCGCGGAAATTGTCCGTCTATCGGTTCTCGACTTTGCCGATGTGACACGCGCCAGATCCCTGAAAAAGCTGCGAAGCTTGATGCACAAGCGGCCCTTCGACATCATTATCATCGACTGGGAAGTCAGCGATGGCGACGCGGCAGAGATTCTTGACGATCTGACAGGGGCACAGCCACAGGCCCAGCTGATCGCACTGTCCGCCATGGAACCACAAAACATCGACGAACGGGTCCGCCTTTCTTTGACAAAATCACGGAAATGCGTGGAAGAAATCGCGATGCAGATTAAAACTGGACAGGGAGAGTTCGAAGCCGCCTGACAAAATTGTCAGGATTGTCACGCTTTGGGCGCAATCGCGGGCTAATGACACAAGTATTGCACCAAACGATAGATTGACGTCCCCTTTCCAGCTTTGAGATCGCAGGAATATCTTAAATGCAGACGACGCCGAATGACTACGCCATCATCCGTCCAAGCGACGCTGACGGGGGTTACGAAAACAGCCGTAGCGATCTTTGGTTGTTGTC
The DNA here is from genome assembly GCF_018263905.1 of Loktanella sp. SALINAS62. Classification (GTDB taxonomy): domain Bacteria; phylum Pseudomonadota; class Alphaproteobacteria; order Rhodobacterales; family Rhodobacteraceae; genus Loktanella. The sequence goes on from NZ_JAAFZU010000055.1 coordinate 404,805, forward strand.
CGCCCTACCCGATCCTATTGTCGCATTCGATCCTGACGCCGCTATGATTGTTCATGCCAATGCAGCTGCCTGCCGCCTGTTTGGCTGGAACGATGCGGCACAACGCCCACTTGCAGACCTGGTACTTGATACCGGGGCAGACACGCTGTTGAACGATCTGAGACGCGCAAGCGTCCTGCGCCGTGAAACCCACGTCACGACCAAGGGTCAGTTGTTCAGCGTCGAAAGCCAGCGTTGCGGCAGCGATGTGGCAAGGTCGATGATCGTGACGATCTGGCGCGGCGGCCCGTCCCAAACGACGCTCACACCGCAGGGGGACGATTTTGTGGCCACCGTCAGCCACGAATTGCGAACGCCGCTGACGTCCGTCAAGGGCGCCCTTGGCCTCGCACTGTCCGGTGCCGCTGGACCGATCACGGACAAAACCCGCAGTCTGCTGGATATCGCGCACCGCAACGTCGGACGGTTGATGCTGCTGGTCAACGACATTCTGGACCTTGAAAAGATGTCCAGCGGGCACATGGCATTTGACATGAACCGCGCCGATCTGCGTGATACCGTCGCCTTTGCCTGCGAAGCCAACTCTACGTTTGCCGATGAATTCGGGGTGACGCTGGACTGCCAGATCCCCAGCGAACCCGCCATGGTGATCTTTGATGCCGACCGCATGCATCAGGTGATGACAAACCTGATTTCCAATGCCTGCAAGTTTTCGCACCCCGACGGGACTGTCCGGGTCAAGTTGGACCGCAAGGCTGACGGCGCTTTCGAAATCAGCGTGACCGATCACGGTATCGGTATCCCGTCAAAGGCGGTCAGTTCCGTTTTTGACCGGTTCAATCAGGCGGGTTCCGTTCACCGGAACCGATCTGGCAGCACAGGGTTAGGTCTGGCAATCGTCAAGACGATAATCGAAGAACACGGCGGCACCATTGCCCTGTCCAGCATCGAAGGCGTAGGAACCACAGTGACTGTTGCCATCGCGCCGGACAAGGCAGACTGCATAAACAGGACATCGAAGGTTTGATTAATGATCAAGTTGTTACACGTCGAAGATGACTCCGATATTCGGGAAATCGCACTGCTTGCGCTGCAAATGTCCGACACATTTATCATCCAACAGTGTGAGGACGGCCCAAGCGCGCTGAAATGTGCCGTGGAATTTGCCCCTGACGTGCTACTGCTGGATGTGATGATGCCGCACATGACTGGCCCGGAATTGCTGACGCGTCTGCGTCAGGAACCGACCTTATCGCATGTGCCTGCGATTTTCATGACCGCACGGGTGCAGATGGCGGAACGCCGTGCGCTGATGGATCAGGGGGCCGTCGCGGTGATCGCCAAACCTTTTGATCCGATCACTTTGGCGGATGAGATCAAACTGGCCATGCGCCCAGCGACCGCTTAGGCGGTCACGAAATCAGCCGATACTTCCAAAAATGCGACAATGGCGCGCCGCGCGGCATTGTTGTCAATACTGTCCTGCCCAAGGATCTGATGCAGTCGTTCTTCGCCCCGTGTCGCCGCCTGCCCCAGTCGCTTTAGCCCCAGCGTTCCAGCGGTGCCCGCGACCCGGTGCAGGATGTGTTTGGCCTGCTGGGTCCGGTCACGGTCGTCACCCGCCTCACCCAGTTGTAACCCCAGTTGGATCAGCTGCGCATGCTGCGCGTTATATTGATCCAAAAATCGAATGCGCAGCCGATCGATGGCGGCGACAAGCGTTCCAGGCGCAGCTTCGTTCATGCTCTCTGATCCATATTCCAAAACAGGTCCAGCGCCCGTTCCAGGCGCTGCGCTTCGCATTCAGCGTTCGTATGCGCTTGGGACAAACATGCAATCGCCTGTTGCCCCGGACGCCAGAACAGACGCACCGCTTCGCCCATGCACATCCGCAAATGCAACCGTTCCCCGGTGCTGGCATGCAGATCCATTTGATGAATGGACAGGTTCAGCGCATCGATGAATTGCGCCGGGTCAAGCTGCGCCCCGTCTTCAAGAATACACACAAAGCTGCCGTTGCCAACATATGTCAAAAGCGGAGAATGCTCAGCCAACTGATCGCTAAGTGCTTCGGCCAGATCTACGATCAAAGAGCGGAAGTCGAATTCCGACAGCGCCGCAAAATACCGATCGGCCGCGCGCAGGGTAAATCCCACAACGCTGGACCCATAAAGCGCGTTTCGCGACAGTTTGGTAATATAGTTTTCCAACGCCGTCAGTGTCAGGACACCGTCGACGTCATGGATTTCGAATGGCTGGAACAGCGAAAGCGGGGTGTCGGTTTCGCTGACATACCGCCCCGACGGCATCTGCGTCAGACGTTCCTGTGCCCCGACGCGGGCCGCAATCCTGCGGCTTGCAAGTTCAAGCTGCTCGGTCAGCTCTGTAATTTCAAAAGGTTTGTTGATGTAATCCGTGGCGCCTGCCGCAAAGGCACGGTCAATGTAATCCTTGTCGGTCATTGCCGTCAGCATCAGGATCGGCGCGCGCGCATAGCGCGGATTTTGGCGAATTTCGCGGCACAGATCGATGCCGTCGCGGCCCGGCATCTGAATATCCACCAAGAAACAGTCGATGTCGTCAGTCTGCGCGATCACCTGCGACGCATGCATCGCATCCGTTGCGGTCAGCAGATCGTGCCCATCCATGAACGAAACAAGGCTGTCCAGAAGTTCAAGAATGAACGGATCGTCGTCAACGGCGAGAATTTTCATGACTGCTACCTTTTAGAAACGCGGGGCGGCCTTTGGGACGGCTCTTTCTTTTCAATATGGCACTGCAATCTGGGCGAAAACGTGTCCAGCGGATGGCGTTTTGTTAATACAAACGCAACAAATACAACTATAACGTGTACACCTTGTCATGCCCGACGGCAATAGTCCGGCGTCACCGTTACCGTCAGCGACGTTTCAGTTCAGGAACTTTCGGTCTGGTGATTGCATTGCGTCCTGAAAGATCAGGTCTCTTCATGACGTTTTTCAAACGCCTTACCGTCGCGGGTTTTGCAGCCACGGCAATCGGCTTTGGCCCTGCCCGCATGGGGTTCGGGCTTTTCGTGCCTGAATTCAAGGCAGCTTTTTCCATGTCAGACACCAGCGTGGGGATCGTGTCCAGCATCAGCTTTGCCGGGTTCTTTGCCGGACTATTGATCGCGGAATGGGGGCTTGAACGGCGTGGGCCAGCCTTTCCTGTTCTGACCGGGTTGGCTGCGTCCACATTTGGTCTGGCCCTCACGGCGCTGGCGCCGAATGTCACAGTGCTGACCATCGGTATCTGTGTGGCGGCGTCCGGTGCCGGGTTTGCGTGGACGCCGTTCAATGACGCCGTTCACCGCAAGGTGCATGACGCAGACAGACCCACCGCGCTGTCTGAAATCAGCACCGGCACCAGCGCCGGTATCGCGCTGGCGGGTGCGGTCGCTTTGATCATGGTGTTGACCGGATTCAACTGGCGCGCGTGCTGGGCCATCTTTGCGCTTGCGGCGGCTATGGCACTGGTCACGAACTGGCTGTCACTGCGGCAGGTCGACAAAGCGCGCCCCACCACACCAGTCCCACGATACAAGGACCTGTTGCAGGCAAAATCGCGCCCGCTCTTTGCGATCGCCTTTGTCTACGGGATCACCTCTGCCGTTTTCATCGCTTTTGCCGGTGACTGGTTTAGCCAGTCGGGTGTCACCGGCCTGTCCGATGGCACGGTTCCATCGACCATGTTCGTGATCTACGGGATTTTCGGTCTGACTGGTCTGCTCACCAACCGCGTCAGGGATGTCATCGGCTTGGTGTGGCTGTTACGCACACTTTTAATCGCGGCCACAGCGTCGTTGGTCACAGCAACATTTTTGCCGGGACACTGGATCGGTTTGTTGCTGTCTGCAGGTTTGCAGGGGGTCAACGTCATGATGATCAGCGCGGTGCTGGCATTCTGGTCAGAAAGGTTGTTCCCGTCGGCACCGTCGATGGGTTTGACCGCCACGCTTCTGGCGACCGCAGCGGGCAACATCTGTGGTCCCGCATTGGCCGGACTGATCACAGACGCAGCAGATTCCAGAACGATGTTCCTTGCGACCGCCAGCCTACCTGTTGTCACTGCCTTTCTGCTGCGGAAATCCACGATTCTGAACAGATCAGACTAACCGGACATATCCGCATCTAATGGCAACGAAGCTCGTTGCAATACGACGACTTATGCAGCAGAATCTGTCTTTGGCTGGCAGAGAAGGTAACCAGACGAGTGGTGCCCGGGGGCGGAATCGAACCACCGACACGAGGATTTTCAATCCACTGCTCTACCCCTGAGCTACCCGGGCAACGGGACGGATACATCCGTCGGGTAGCGGCGTTCTAGGCAATGACATCGGGGGTGTCCATAGCCTATCGCTGCCTTTTAGTGAGGTTTTTCCGGCGCGTCCCATTGTTCGTCGTCGGCCTGCTCTTCGGGGGCTGCCGGGATCGCATAGGAACCGGACAGCCACTTGGCCAGATCGATATCAGCGCAACGTTTCGAACAGAACGGGCGCAGCTTTGGATCAGTCTCGCGGTTGCAGATCGGGCAGGTCATGACAGCTCCAGTGGGGGGCGTTCGCGTTTGCGCTGCAATTCGAACAGGCCCATCGTCGTCCAGCCGACCAGTGACGTTTCGACCGCATCGGCGCGGAACGCCGCGCGCAGCCCCTGTTCGACCTGACGGCGGTGCGCCTTGGACATGGGTGCGAAATCAACGACGATCTGACCCCCGAATCCACGCAGGCGCAATGCGCGGGGCAACAACCGCGCAGCCGATAAATTCGCCTTAAGCGCTGCGGCGGGCGATGTATCCCCGCCCGTATTCACATCGACAGCAACCAAAGCGCGCGTCGCTTCGACGAACATCGATCCACCATCCATTTCAATGCGCGGCTGGCCGATCCGGTCGATCTGATCCAACACCCCCAGATCGTCGAATCCCCCGGGTAGGGTGACGATTTCAGCGGGGCGGGTCCATTCACGCCATGCCAGCGCATGGGGACCGTCGCCTTCGGTCAGGGCTTCGGGGGCGGATCCGTCCGCATCGGCCAGCACCGTCAGCGCAAGATCGTGCATCGCGGTGATATCCTCTGCGATGTCATCCGCTGCGGCACCGTCGCACGACGACCGCAAAATCAGCCCCATGTCGCTGTCAAAGTGTTCATGCGCAATTAATTTGAGCCGGTCACGTTCATCGTCATCGGCAATCTGGCGCGACACGTTTACCCCCGGCTTACCGGGTGTCACGATGGCGTAGCGGCTTTTGAACAGAACACGGTCGGTCACGGGAACGGCTTTGCCGTCGGTCGCATAACCCGTCACCTGCACCAGCATGGGTTGGCCCGGTTTCAGCCCCCGATCCTGCCGCAGAAACGCGGTGTCACCGTCGGGCAAACGCAGCATCATGCCGCCCTGCCCCTTCAGCGGTCGATCGCAGATCCCGCGAAAGATTGCACCGGGGCGTGGCTGGTCGGGCGTGTCGATCAGCAGATCATCCAACTGACCATCCACCAAAAGCGCTGCGGCTTCGGTGCCGTTCAACTGGTCCAGAACAACGGTACGGCCTTTCATCGGGCGTCTCCATATATGGGGTAGCCTGCGGCTGTCAGCAGGATTGCGGTTTCCGCCAGCGGCAGGCCCACCACGGCGCTAAAGCTGCCGTTGATCCACGGTACAAAGGCTGCAGCTGGACCCTGAATGGCATAACCGCCCGCTTTGCCCTGCCAGTCGCCGGTCGCGATATAGGCGTCCATTTCCGCGCCGGTCAGGCACTTCAGCCGCACGGCGGTCTGCACGTCGCGGGTCCAGACCTTGTCACCGCGTTTCACGGCAATGGCCGTGATGACGTTGTGCCGCCGCCCGGACAGCAGGGTCAGAAACCTCCGTGCCTCTGCCGCGTCGGCGGGTTTGCCCAGTATGCGGCGACCGGCGGCAACTGTCGTATCGGCGCACAGAACAATATCGTCGCCCGCGTCCAGCGCGTCGATCTTCGCCTGCGCTATCCGTTTGACGTAGTCGCGTGGCAGTTCGCCGCCATGGGCGGTTTCGTCCACATCCGGCGGCGTCACGGCGTCGGGTACGATGCCGATCTGGGCCAAAAGTTCCAGCCGGCGGGGCGAACCGGACCCAAGGATCAGACGCGGTGTAAAAGGGTTGGTCATATCAGCACCCAGAATCTTTGCCGGGTGACGGACGCGGATCGCACCGCGATCCGCAGTCCCGCACGGGACAGAACCGCCGGTTCCGTCTTACTTGAAACGATAGTTGATCCGACCTTTTGTCAGATCATAAGGGGTCATTTCGACCTGTACCTTGTCGCCCGCCAGAACGCGGATGCGGTTCTTGCGCATCTTGCCTGCCGTGTGCGCGATGATCTCATGGCCGTTTTCCAACTCGACCCGAAATGTCGCATTCGGCAGCAATTCCTTCACGACGCCCGGAAATTCGAGAAGTTCATCCTTGGCCATGTGGTCTCCTGTGATTGCTTTGCGTCCCGTTTGAACGCTCGGGCCTAGATGCGCCTCATCCCCGGAATTTTCAAGGGGCAAGTTTTGGGCGCGCGCATTAGATTGATCGCCGCTTCCTGCCAGTGAAAATTCAAAAATTGCTGATCAAGAACAAGACAATCACATTAATGCGATAAAGCCTGGAACAGATTGCCGCAGCACAACCTTGTCTTGCCGAACCATCCAACAGGAGATTTCCCGATGAATAGTAGCTTGACGAAACTGATGCTGACGACCGCACTTTGCGTGCCTTTCGCAACAGCCGCAACCGCGCAAGCGACATCCGATTCGTGCCAGCAACTGGAAGAGTTGCTGAATTCCAATCAGGCAGAAATGTTCGACAACCCAGAGCGTATTCAAGCGGTGCTTGAAGCCGATGACAGTTCTGCCTGCGATGTGGAACTTGTTGCTGTGCAGGCGATCGAAGAACAGGAAGCACAGGGTGAATCCGACAGCGCCACCACGACCGAAGGCGCAGAGCTGACCGAAACCGAAACGCTGACCGTCGATCTGGAAGATCAGGTGACCGTTCAGGGTATGGTTTATCTTGACCGCCAGCCTGCCGAAGTCGATCTGCAAGAAGGCCAGACCGACGTGACCGTGTCCGACACGCAGCCCGAAGTGACCGTCACCGAAGGTCAGGCAGAAATCGTCGTGCGTCAGGCCCCGGCCAACGTCACCCTGATGATGCCGCAGCCGACCATCCGCATCGAACAGCCGGCACCGGAAATCATCATCACGATGCCCGATCCCAGTGTTGATATCACCGACAGCGAACCGCAGGTCGAAGTGCGTCAGGCAGAACCAACCGTGACGGTCATGCAGGCCGCCCCGATGGTGAACCTTGATTTGCGTCCCGCACCCGAAGGTGAAGAAGGGTCCATGCAGGTCACCGACCGCGCCAGTGGCCAGACCATGAGCGCTGGCGAAACCGGCGAACCCACGGAACTGTCCGACACGACCGTCAATGTGACCAGTGCCGAACCCAATGTCGTTTACGAACAGGGCGAAGCCAACGCACCGACGATCAACCGGTCCGAACCGACCGTGCGTTTCGAATCCGCTGACCCACAGGTCACGGTCGAGCAAAGCGGTGAACCGACCATCGAAATGGTGCAGACCGGCGAACCAACGGTCACCATCAATACGTCTGCCGAAGGCCAGTCGAATGACGACGCGGCAGAAGATGCCATGACGGAAAGCGACACCAACGCCGACGAAGCGATGATGGATGCCGAACAGTCACTGGATGAGACCGGTGAGAATCTGGAACAGACTGCAGAGGATGCAGCCCAGGCAACCGACGAAGCCACTGACGAAGCGGCAATGGCGATCGACAACGCAGCCGAAAACGCCGAGCAGTCATTGGACAACACCACCGACGAAGCGGCAATGGCAACCGATGGCATGTCCGACGAAATGCAAAGCAATGGCCCGGACGTCCAGATGGAAGGGTTCACCCGCGCCACGATGGACATGATGACCGCCGAAATGCTGGAAAACGCCCCGCTGTACGGCATCAACGGCGACCAGATCGGTGAAGTCGGTCAGGTTCTGCTGGGTGACAACGCACAGGTCGATAGCCTTGTGTTGCGCGTCGGCGGATTTTTGGGACTGGGCGAACACGCCGTCGCAGTACCGATGGACCGCCTGACGATCCTGAGCGATGAAAACAATTCCATTCGCGTCTACATCGACGAAAACCAGGACCGTCTCGAAGACATGCCGCGCTTCGAAGGCTAATCAGACATCCTTAGTCGACACATCAGGCCGTCCCTTCGGGGGCGGCCTTTTTCGTGTCAGCGCATCACTGATGGAATGTCGTTGGGTGCCGAAACACGGCCTAGTCTTTCGCCAGCACAGGGGGACCGAACCGATCCTGCAGATGCTGCACGATCTGGTCGCGTGTCTGGCGATACAGCTTCAGCTTTGCCTCGCGGTCGTCAGCCATGCCTGTGGGATCAAGAAGCGGCCAATATTCTACATCCAGATGATAGAACTGGGTCAGGTCAAGCGCGCGCCGCTGGCTGGCAGGCGATAGTGCCAGCACCAGATCGAACGACGACAGATCGTCGCCCCATTGTTCCATTTCGTCAAAGCTGCGGGACCGGTGGCGTTCCAGCTCTACCCCGATTTCCTTGCACACTGTGATTGCGAAACCGTCGATTTCCATATCGTTGTTGACGCCGACCGACTGAATATAGGCACGCGTGCCATACAGCTTTTTCATGATGCCTTCGGCCATCGGGGACCGGACCGCATTGTGGTCGCAGCAGAACAGAACCGACTGCGGCAAGCTTGGCGTCACTGGATCGCCCTCAGCCACTAAAATGCAGCACGCAGATCAGGGTGAACAACCGGCGCGCTGTGTCGATGTCGATTTCTGCCTTGCCGTCCAGACGTTCCTGCAGCACACGCGCGCCTTCGTTGTGGATGCCGCGCCGTGCCATGTCGATGGTTTCGATCTGGCTGGGGGCCGCAGTCTTGACCGCGTCGAAATAGCTTTCACAAATTTGGAAATAATCTTTTACCACCTGCCGGAACGGGCCAAGTGACAGATGGAAAGCGCCGGCGTCGCCGTGTTTGGAATCTTTGACATCAAAAACCAGCCGCCGGTCCCGGATCGACAGCGAAAGATCATAGGGACCGGGCGGCACGGCGCGGTCTTCGCGTGCGGGCAGAATGAATGTGTTATCTTCCAAAAGATCGAAAATTGCGACCTTGCGTTCCTGTTCAATCTCGGCGCTGGGGGCAGGCAATCCGCTGTCATCCAGATCAATGGCGATAATATGTGTCATGTTTCGTTCAACCGATCCAGACGCGCCTGCACGCTTAACCCGTGCGCCTGCAGGCTTTCCGATGTCGCCAGACGTACTGCCGACGGACCGACGGCCGCCAGCGCACGGGGCGTCATACGGGTGATCGTGGTGCGTTTGACAAAATCCATGACCGACAATCCGCTTGAAAAACGTGCCGACCGCGCCGTGGGCAGCACGTGATTTGGCCCGCCTATGTAATCGCCAATCGCTTCCGGCGTCCAGCCGCCGACAAAAATCGCACCCGCATGGGTGATGCGGTCTGCCAGCGCTTCGGCGTCGTTCACGCACAGTTCCAGATGTTCCGGCGCGATCCGATCCGAAAGGGCGACCGCAACATCCAGATCGGGCACCGTTATAATGGCGCCAAAATCACGCCAGCTTGCCCCAGCGATTTTGCGGCGTTCCAAGGTTTGCAACCGCGCATCGACGGCATCCGCCACCGCGCGGCCAAAACCCGCGTCTGTGGTGATCAGGATCGACTGCGCGCTTTCATCGTGTTCCGCTTGGCTCAGCAGATCAAGCGCGATCCAGTCGGGGTCGTTGTCGGCGTCGGCAATGACCAGAATCTCGGACGGTCCTGCGATCATATCGATCCCGACCTTGCCGAACACACGCCGTTTCGCCGCCGCGACATAGGCGTTCCCCGGCCCCGTAATCTTGTCCACGGCCTTGATCGTATCCGTGCCATAGGCCAGCGCCGCGATGGCCTGCGCACCGCCAATCCGGTAGATTTCGTCGACCCCGGCGATCCGTGCCGCCATCAGAACCAACGGATTCAACACCCCATCCGGGCTGGGCACCACCATCGCCAGACGGCCGACGCCAGCAACCTTGGCGGGAACAGCGTTCATCAGCACTGACGACGGATAGCTGGCCAGCCCGCCCGGCACATACAGCCCTGCTGCTGAAATCGGGGTCCAGCGCCAACCCAGCGTCGCACCCGCATCATCCTGCCACTGCGCATCCTGTGGCATCTGACGTTCGTGATAGGCCCGTATGCGCGCGGCGGCCAGTTCCAGTGCCGCACGGTCATCGTCCGCGACCTGCGCACAAGCGGCGTCCACTTCGGCTGCTGTAATCCGCAGCGTGTCCGCCGTCAGGGTCAAGCGATCGTATTTTGCGGTCAGCGCGATCAGTGCGGCATCGCCATCGTTGCGGACCGCTTGAATGATGGCCGCCACCGCGTCATCGACGTCTGGCGAATCTTCGCGCTTGGCAGACAAAAGCGTCAAAAACCGTTGTTCGAAATCCGCGTCGCCGTAGTCCAGAAAATCAGGCATCGCCATCCCCGTCACGCTATTGTCCGCCACGGGCGGATTGTTCATCATGGTGCGACACAGCCGCTGTTTGTCACGCTTCAGTCCGGATGGGTGGGCCGCTTGCCCGACACCGCAGCATGCGGGCGTGTCACGTCTTTCAGACGCACGCCCAGCGCTTCGACAGCGCAGGAAATTACCCCATCGCCTGCAAGGGTCAACACCACAGCGCCGGTGCCATCGGGCCCGGGTTCAAATGTCACATCCAGCAGCGACAGGATCGTATCCGCATCGCCTTTTTCGACGCCCTGGGATTTGATGCCGGTCACTTCTTCGATTAGCAGAACCGATCGGACCCGTTCCGGTTTTGCATCGCCATCGGCGCTGTCTTCCCATCGAAAGCGGTTGAGCAAGATGGCGAACTGACGGTCCGATGCGTTCCAGCCCATATCGGATGCCGGAAACACGGCGTCCTGCGCCAGCGATGCCACGACCTGCAGGTCTTCGGCATCCCAGGCCATCAGGCGCAGTGGCGCTATGGCGCCGTCTTCAAACCGTGCATCTGTCATGCGTCCCGTACCCGTTCGATTTTTGCACCCACGGCGCTTAGCTTTTGTTCGACGTTCTCGTACCCGCGATCAAGGTGATAGACCCGGTTCACGCGGGTTTCGCCCTCTGCCGCCAGCCCTGCCAAGATCAGCGAGACGCTGGCACGCAAATCGGTCGCCATAACGGGCGCACCTTTCAGCCGGTCGACCCCGTGCACCTTGGCGTAACCACCCTGCACTTCGATATTGGCGCCCATCCGGACCAGTTCGGGTGCATGCATGAACCGGTTTTCAAAGATCCGTTCTTCCAGCACGCTGGTGCCGTCGGCCAGGCATAGCATCGCCATCATCTGCGCCTGTAGATCTGTCGGAAAACCCGGGAATGGTTCGGTCACGACATCGACGGCGCGCGGACGGTCGCCCCGCAGCTTTACTTTCAGCCCTGCATCCGTTTCGGTCACATCCACACCTGCCGCATCCAGTTTCTCGACAAAGGCCGTAACCAGTTCAAGCTTGCCGCCCAGACATTCGACCTCGCCTCCGCAAAACACGGGGGCCAGCATATAGGTTCCCAGCTCGATCCGGTCGGTCACGACGGGATGGGTCGCCGCACCCAGACGATCAACGCCCTGCACTTCGATGGTCGATGTCCCCTCGCCGGCGATCTGTGCGCCCATGGCCCGCAGGCAGCGCGCAAGGTCGACGATTTCGGGTTCACGTGCTGCGTTTTCGATCACCGTCGTGCCTTTGGCCAAGGTCGCGGCCATCAGCACATTTTCCGTGGCCCCCACGCTGGCAAACCGCAGCGGCACCCGCGCGCCTTTCAGACCGCCGGGGGCCTTGGCGTGCAGATAGCCGTCGCGCAGTTCAATCTGCGCGCCCATCAGTTCCAGCGCATCGATGTGAATGTCCATCGGCCGCGCACCGATCGCGCAACCGCCCGGCAGCGAAACGATGGCTTCGTGATGACGCGCCAGCAACGGACCCAACACCAGATTGGACGCCCGCATCTTGCGCACGATTTCGTAATCCGCACGGGTCGAGGTCATGGCGTGGCTCGACAGCACCTGCACCTTGCCGCCTTGCAGCGACGTGACTTCGACGCCAAGTGATTCCAGCAGCGCGGTCATTGTCTTTATGTCGGACAGGCGCGGTACGTTTGTCAGGGTCAGCGGTTCTTCGGACAACAGCGTGGCCGGCATCAATGCGAGCGCCGCGTTTTTGGCCCCGGCGATCGGGATCTGCCCGTTCAGCGACGATCCGCCCGTCACGATGATGGAATCCATGAGCCTGCCCTTCTACGTTGACTGCCGCGTGGTGTTACCGCGCATGCGCGCCGCCGTCCAGCAAGCGCCCGTCAATCGTCGTCTGGCGGCGGTTCTTCGGCGGCCCGCGCGCGCGCCTGCGCCTTGCGTTTGGCCATATTCGCCTTGAGAGCGGCCTTAAGCCGATCCTCACGCGTAGGCTTGGCGGGTTTGCGGGCAGAGTTGTCAGGGCGGTCGGTCATCTTTGTGTTCTAGCGGCCATATGAAAAACCGTCCAGTCGGGGCTTGCACCCCGCCCGCGCATTCGCTAATTCCGCGCCAAGGATGCTGTGGTAGCTCAGTGGCAGAGCACACCCTTGGTAAGGGTGAGGTCGAGAGTTCAATCCTCTCTCACAGCACCATATTGACCTCCTGTGCTTGCTGAATAGCCTTGACCATAAGGCAATCTGTACGTTTTTGTGTCACAAAATCGATTACAAATGGAACCCGGCACATGGTAGGCAAGACACGCTATTTACTAGAACGAAACGGTCGATATTTTGCCCGCACCGTTATCCCGAAGCACCTGCGTCATAACCTTTAAAAAAAACTGAGTTGAGAGTAGCCCTTCGACCGGTCCGGAAGGTTGCGCTGCGCTCACTCCCCGGAGCTGTCGCCCGCCTCCAGCAGCAGCTAGATCGTGCTGGGCAAACTGCGGCAATGACTGACCGGCAAGGACGTAGGGTCGCAAATCCGCTCGGCCACGAGGAAATTGCTAAGGCGAGAACGAGAAGAATGAATAGACGACATGCCATCGGCGCCATTGCGGCCACTTCAATGTCAGCGACAGCCACGTTTGCACAGACGGTCGATCTTTCCGCGCTGAACTACATCAATATCGCAGCGTCAGATTACGGCTTTCTGTTTTCGATCCCCGAAGGCGCCGATATCCTGTTCGGTGATGACGGACCACCTGCTGTGCCGCAGGGGCTGGTTTACCTGCAAGAACACACCATGACGGTCGTATGGGAAGGACGAACCGTTTTCATCGACCGGATGCCCCTTGAATATGATTTCTACCATATTGACTTCCTGCACGCGAACGCAGAATTGGCAAACCTGAACGCGCTTGATCTTCAGATGCTGGAAAACGATCAGGGTTTGATAATCGGACGCCAGATCGTGGCCGATCGACAAAGCCCGGGACAACGCCTTGTTTCCTATTTCGTCCTAATCGACGCCAACGGTTATTACATTCATGTGCCCGACCAACGCTCAAATATCCTTGCAGACATTATCGCGGACAGCTTTACCTACACTGGCGACGGCGCGGCGTGGGGCGAATTGAGTGATACAAAAACCATTTCCTACAAAGACCTTACGTTCGAGGTCAAAGACGATTTCGGTATAACAGAAATCACACAAGCCGATACCGTTGGTGACCCCACGCGTACATCGCCGCGTTTGATTGTCCACAATGCATTCGATATGCCAAGCAGCTCTTTCGCGTTCGAGGCAATCGATACAAGCAATGTCGACGATCCCATCAGCGCGTTTTTGGAAGAGATCGCAGCAATTGGCTTCATTGCCGAAATCACCGATCGCACGAATACCTCGCTTGAAGCGCGACTTCTTGCGCCAGACAACACAAACTACTTTGCCTACTTTTACAAAGCATCCGACGATCTGAGTATTTCCCTCATTACCCAAACATTCCGAGAGAAAACAGCAATCTGGCTTGCCGGTCGGAAAGTGTATACCGACGCTGCCCTGATGTTGGACGGCAACTGAACAGCGACAAGACCAATCACCTGAAGCAAACCAGCGTTACTGCCGGCCACATGCTGCGTGACGCTCGCGCATGTTTTCCACGGGGTAGGTTATAGCCGAAGGTGGGCCAAAGGCGTCAGCCTGTGCTTGATCAAATCAGCCGATGGTTCTGCAAGGTGCCTAGAATATGTCACATGCGGCACAAGATGTGCAAAGCACCTGAAACGGTCATTCAATGCAGGTCCGTCAGCGCGTAGGTATAACCCAAGTCAGTGTGATGGATCACGCCGCACAGGCCGCATCTGTCAGCACTGCAGGATATGGGAGAAGACCACGTGACAAATACAGCCCGATCACACACCAAAAACGCCGTGATCGCGACGGTCATGTCCCTTTGATGTCGCACGCTGCGTGCAAGCGCGCTGACACCACGCTTTGATAACGGGCCATCGCATGACCAGCCGACAGCAGTTCAACATCATGATCGTCGGGCAACAAGGCCGCCTGCAATTCGAGGCGCTGCTGTTCGCGGCTTCCCTGCGGGCGCAGGCGCCCGGTTTCGCAGGGCGATTGATCGTGGCTGAACCGCAGCCGGGCCCGCTTTGGCCCGACGACCCCCGCATCACCCCCGATATCGCAGAGGCACTGACCGAACTGGGCGCGGAAATCGTACCGTTCGACAGTGTCCATTTCGGCGCGACCTACCCCTATGGCAACAAGATCGAAGGACTGACCACCCTGCCCCCCGGCGAGCCGTTCATGTTCTTTGACAGCGATACGCTGATCCTTGACGACATCTCGACGCTCGACATCGACTTCAACCGTCCATCGGCGTCCATGCGCCGCGAAGGCACATGGCCCCAGGAAGAGCTTTACTGGCCCGGCTACACGGCCATCTGGAAATCGCTTTACGACAAATTCGGGCTTGATTTCGCCAGCAGCCTCGACCCGGATCAACCCGACGAATATTGGCAAAGATACCTGTATTTCAACGCCGGTTGGTTTTTTGGTGCAGACCCCAAGCTGTTCGGGGCGCAGTTCTTGGACATGGCGCTATCAATACGCGATGATCCGCCGCCGGAATTGGCGATTCAGCCGCTGAACCCTTGGCTGGATCAAGTGGCCTTGCCGCTGGTCATTCACAGTCTGGGCGGCGGACGCCCCGGACCGGCGCTGGATGGTCTGGATGGCGATATGACCTGCCATTGGCGGCTGCTGCCGTTGCTTTATGCACGCGAAAGCGATCAGGCCATCGCTGTGCTGGAACAGGTCACAAGCCCCAACAAGGTCAAGAAACACCTGAAGAAAAATGACGCGTTCAAGCGGATGATCTATCAGGCGCGCGGCCACAAGGTGCGCCAGATGTTCGACCAGAACGATCTGCCGCGCCGCGAACAGCAAATCCGCAATCGGATCAAATCCGCGGGTTTCTGGATGCGCTGACCGGTTTTGCGCAGCCCCTCTTACGTGGCAAAAATTCCGCTGGCTTCGGCGTAGCCCTTGATTTCGATCGGATTGCCTGACGGGTCGCGAAAGAACATGGTCCATTGCTCGCCCGGTTCGCCTTTGAACCGCACCGACGGGGCAAGGATAAAATCGGTCTGTTCCTCTTCCAGCCGTCCGGCCAGTGCGGTCCAGATGTCCAGCGGCAGCACGACACCAAAATGCGGCATCGGGACCATGTGATCCCCGACCTTGCCTGTCGGCGCATTGCTGAACGGTTCCCCCAGATGCAGGCTGAGCTGGTGACCGAAGAAATCGAAATCGACCCATGTTTCGGTCGACCGCCCTTCTGCCGCGCCTAGCACACCGCCGTAAAACGCCCGCGCTTCATCAAGGTCGGTCACGTGATATGCGAAATGAAAAGGGTAGAGCATGACAGGGGGTCCGGTTTTGGGTTCTGCCGGAACCTGCCGTAGACGCAGCGGTTGGTCAACAACCCGCGAAAGGAGCGTCAGATGCTGTCGGAAATGTTGTTTCAGAATTGGACGGGACTGGCCCGCACCCTGATTGTCGGGTGTCTTGCCTATCCGGCACTGGTGCTGATGCTGCGTCTGTCAGGGAAACGCACACTGGCAAAACTCAATGCCTTTGATCTGGTCGTGACGGTGGCCCTTGGGTCCACGCTGGCGACGATCCTTTTGTCCGAAAGCGTGGCCCTGGCCGAAGGCGTTCTGGCCCTTGCGACGCTGATCGGCCTGCAATGGGTTGTTGCATTCAGTTCGGTGCGGTCCACCACCGTCGCAAACCTTGTGCGGTCCGATGCCGCCCTGCTCGTGCGTGAAGGCGAAATATGCCACGATGCCTTGCGACGCGAACGGATCACGAAAACCGAATTGCTGACCGTCATCCGTCAAAGTGCCGCCAGTGCGCTGGACAATACCAGTGCAGTCATTCTGGAAACGGATGGATCATTCAGCGTGATTGCACGCGCGCAGGATGGCGACCCCGGTGCCTATGCGCAGGCTGGGCTACAGCGGCAGGGGCTTTGATCCGATTGCGGGGTGCCGACCGACCCGCTAGGGTCCGGCAAAACCTAAATGGAGGGGAACCCCGATGACAAACGATGCCTACGGCTTTGACACCTTGCAGATTCACGCGGGCGCGCGCCCCGATCCGGCCACAGGCGCGCGACAGGTCCCGATCTATCAGACCACGGCCTATGTGTTCCGTGACGCCGATCACGCCGCCGCATTGTTTAATTTGCAAGAGGTCGGCTACATCTATTCGCGGCTGACCAACCCGACGATTGCAGCCCTGCAAGAACGGATCGCCACACTCGAAGGCGGCGTCGGCGGGGTCTGCTGTTCGTCCGGTCATGCGGCGCAATTGATGGCGCTGTTTCCGCTGATGGCACCGGGCAAGAACATTGTCGCGTCCACCCGGCTGTATGGCGGCACCGTCACGCAGTTCACCCAGACGATCAAACGGTTCGGCTGGTCCGCGACGTTTGTGGATTTCGATGATCTGGACGCGGTCAAGGCAGCGATCAACGACGATACCCAAGCGATTTTCGGCGAAGCGATCGCCAATCCCGGCGGCTATATCATGGACGTGCGCGCGGTGGCCGACATCGCGGATGCGGCTGGCATTCCGCTGATCATCGACAACACCACGGCCACCCCTTATCTGTGCCGCCCCATCGAACACGGGGCAACCCTGGTCGTTCATTCGACAACGAAATACCTGACTGGCAACGGCACCGTCACGGGCGGTTGCGTCGTGGATTCCGGAAATTTCGACTGGGCCGCATCGGGCAAGTTCCCGTCCCTGTCAGACCCTGAGCCCGCGTACCATGGCCTGAAATTCGCGGAAACCTTTGGCCCGATGGCTTTCACCTTTCACGGGATTGCCATCGGTCTGCGCGATCTTGGCATGACGATGAACCCGCAGGCCGCGCATTACACGCTGATGGGCATCGAAACGCTGTCCCTGCGGATGGACCGTCACGTGCGAAATGCACAAGACATTGCCGCATGGCTCGAAGCGGACGACCGCGTCGATTACGTGACCTATGCCGGTCTTGAAAGCTCTCCGTATTATGAGCGGTCGAAAACCGTTTGTCCCAAGGGTGCTGGCGGTTTGTTCACCTTTGCCGTCAAGGGCGGATACGAGGCCTGTGTGAAGCTGATCGACAGTCTGGAGATTTTCAGCCACGTCGCCAATCTGGGCGATACGCGCAGCCTGATCATTCACCCCGCCAGCACGACGCACCGGCAGTTGCAGGAAAACCAGCAACGCGCAGCGGGGGCTGCACCTGAAATCGTGCGTGTCAGCATCGGGATCGAAGACGCAGCCGATCTGATTGCGGATCTGGATCAGGCACTGGCAAAAGCCACCGCCTGATCCAAACGATAGGGCCGGCCCTGCGGGGTCGGCCTAGTCGTCTGCGTCCCAGCTCATCGTCACACTGGCGCTGATGGTAATCTGACCCGGTGCGACCGGCACGGCTGATGCTTCGTCCATCGCCATACGCATCATCGGTATCGGGCCATCACTGACGTTAGTTTCCGACAAGCTGACCAGCGATCCCAACGGCACGGCAGCCGCGTCGGCATAAAGCTGTGCCTTGTTCATCGCGTCGGCGACAGCGGCCCGTCGCGCATCGTTCAGCAGCGTTTCGCGGTCCCCCACATCAAAGCTGAGACCATTCATCTGGTTGGCCCCGCTTTGCACCACCGCATCCAGCACGTCACCAATCCGGTCCAGATCGTTGACCGTGACACTGACATCATTACTGGCCCGGTATCCTGTCACCCCAGACGTGCCACTGGCTTGATCGTAGTTCTGAATAACATCCAGCCGCAGACCGCTTGTTTGTATGTCGGTCCTTGCGATCCCGGCATCCGACAGCGTGGACAGCACCTGTTCCATGTCAGCGGACATCGCAGCCATCGCGTCAGCGGCCGTTTCGGCCTGATGCGTCACACCAATGTTGATGCGCGCCAGATCGGGGGCCGCGGCGACTTCGCCGGTGCCCTGCACGGTGATGCGTGCATCCTGCGCGCTGGCTTGTGTCGACAAAAGTGACATCGCCAACGCGGCACCCAGTGCCATGAACCTTGGACCCGGCAGGAATTTGCTATAGCGTGTTGAAAAGTAGGATTTGTCGTTTTCCGATGTTGGACAGGGTGCTAGTACCACTTTATGACGCCTCGTTTTGCATTTACTCTTTCGTCCGACGCTATCTGTCTCTTGCACCGCGTGCCAGAAGGCTGGAATCGCGTTGGCAATGTCCCGCTTGACAGCCCCGATCTGGCAGGCGCGCTGGCCGATCTACGGGCGGATGGTCTGCGGCTGGAACCCGACGGTATCCAGACCAAACTTGTGCTGCCCGACGACCAGATCAAGTTCATGTCACTGGACGGGACCCAGACGACTGTGGCTGATGTGCGCGGTGCGCTGGATGGGGCGACGCCCTACAAGATCGACGAACTTGCGATCGACTTTGAACGGTCGGGCGGCCAGACACATATCGCCGCCGTGGCCCGCGAAACCTTGGCAGAGGCGGAAGCCTTTGCAGTGCAGCACAAATTCAATCCGGTCTGTTTTGTTGCCGTGCCCCAGCCGGGGACGTTCGTGACCGAGGTATTCTTTGGTCCGACGCAGGCGGCCAAAGGCCTTGACGTGACGCGCGACGCCGAACCGGTGCAGCAGACCGGGGTGGCCGACCTGTCGGCCCAAGACACAGATCAGCCAACAACCGACGACACCGACGACACCGAAATCGCGGCACAGATCACGTCAGAGGACACTAACGCCGAACTGCCCACGTTCAACGCCCGGCCACGTGGCCCGCAGACCGCAGGCCCCTTGGCCGCCGGTGCAATGCCCGGCGGGAATGCCCCCGGCGACCTGACACCACCCGCAGCCCCGGCCACATCGGCCCCGGCCGTCGGATTGTCCGGCGGCAAAGCGCCGGAATCTCCCGTCACGAAAGCACCCTTGTCGGCGACGCGCGCAACCCCGGTCTCCGGCGCCCCGGACGAGTTGTTGTTCACCCGCCGCAAGGAACCACCGCCGCCAATCGTTGGCAAGGCACGGGCAGCATCGCCAGATGCACGCCGCGCCGATGCTGGCCCGGTGTTGACGGCGACCCCCGCGATGGCGGCCGTCGCAGCCGATCCGCAAACCACGGTGACACCAAAAACGCAGCCCGTCGCGGCCCCGTCCCCTGATCCGCGTCCTGCCCCCCGCGCCAAAGCAACGACCGATGGCTTGAACGGTTTGGGCGCGCGGACATCCGGCAAACCGCGTTTTCTGGGACTGATCCTGACCGGCGCTTTGCTGGTTGTGCTTCTGATCCTTGGGCTTTGGGCGTCGACCCTGCCCGATGAAGGCATCGCTTGGCTATGGGGCGGTGATGACACAGTTGTGGCCGAGGTGTCAGACGATGACGGCCCCGCCGTATCCACGACCGAACAGGCCAGCAACGCTGAACCCGCTGTGCCACCCACCGATCCCGTTGAACAAAATGCAGCGCCCGTGCCAGCCGTCGACACACCAGACCCGGCGGCGCGGCAGTTGCCGGTCGTGCGTGCGCAAACCACTGGCGTCCTGAGCCCGGCAGAGGCCGACCGTATTTATGCCGCGACAGGTGTCTACCAGCGCGCGCCCCGCATTCCCGCGATGCCCCGCGCCAGCATTGACGAAACCCAGCGCCCCGTGTCGATACCGCTCGCCGGTATCGACAGCGCGACGGCGCCACGCCTACCTGATTTCAGCACGACGGCACCCGATCCAGTGATTGCGGATCAGGTCAATCCACCCGGTCCGGACGTTGTGTTTGCCCGCGACGTGCGTGGCCTCATCCTTGCCACCCCGGACGGCACCATTCTGCCCAATGGCGGCATCGTTTTTGCGGGCGCACCGGACCTGCGCCCGCAACTGCGCCCCGGCACGCCGACTGTCGTTGATGCACCTGCCGCATCCCTGCGCACCGATCCGAACGCCCCCGAAGACGTCCGTTTGATCGTTGGGCCACCGCCGTTGCAACCCCGACTGCGTCCCGCAGGATTGGCACCCGCCGCAGAAGACGCAGCCGCCACCACACCACAGACGCAGATCGCCATCGACACGCCCGCCGGTCCGGCCACTGACACCGATACGCCCGTGGTGGCAGGCGCACCCGACCTGCGCCCATCGTTGCGGCCCGGTGATCTGGCCCCACCGCAGGCCAGTTTGACTGTCGATACGCCCACCGACACAAATGCCGCATCCGATGCACCCGCCGTTATTCAGGGCGCGCCCGATCAGCGCCCGCCGCTGCGCCCCGCCAGCTTTGCCACACGCAGCGTGCCGGCAGCACCTGTCGTTGATCCGCGCGTGGCCGATGCCCGCCCCGCCCTGCGCCCGACCGATTTGGCACCCGCAGAAGAGGAAGCCGCCGCAGAACCGGATGCCGTCGCGCAGGCAGTGGCAGAGGCGGAATTGGTGCCGCAGGCGGACATCAATGCGATTGCAGCTGCGATCGCTTCTGCCGCGCCGCCATCATCCTTTACCAACAGGACGGCCCGTGCGGTCGGCGTCGCACCACGCCCCGGCCCACGGCCGCGCAATTTTGACCGCGTCGTCGCGCGCGCCACAGCGGCCCCCACGCAGCGCCAAACTGCCGCCGTTGTCCAGCGGCCTGCCACAACACCGCAGGTCACAGCACCCGCCACCGTGGCCCCCAGCGGCCCGGTTTCAGGCGGTGTCGCCCGCGCCGCAACACTGGAAAACGCGATCAATCTGCGGAACATCAATCTGGTCGGCGTCTATGGCCGTCCCAATGCGCGCCGCGCGCTCGTACGGCTGGGTAATGGCCGCTACGTCAAGGTCGAAGTCGGCAGCCGTCTCGATGGTGGCCGCGTGACTGCCATCGGTGATTCCGCACTGAATTTTGTGAAAGGCGGGCGCACATATGCCCTGCAACTGCCGACAGGCTGACAGCCCATCATCGATGACGCAGTTGTTGGCCCGAAGGGCATCTTGAAGGATTGCCTTACGGGTCGGTGCAGTTAAGACAGTCGCATGGAAACCTTTCTGCTTCAGGCCACGATCTATCTTGGCGCTGCTGTTATCGCAGTGCCGTTTGCCGCGCGTCTGGGGCTTGGGTCCGTGCTGGGCTATCTTGCCGCCGGGATCGTTATTGGTCCGCTGGCCGGGTTGGTCGGGACCGAAGCGCAAGACATCCAGCATTTTGCCGAATTCGGCGTCGTGATGATGCTGTTCCTGATCGGGCTGGAACTGGAACCGCGCGCGCTGTGGGACATGCGGGACCGCCTGATCGGTCTGGGCGGACTGCAAATCACCGTCACAACGCTGCTGATCGCGGGGGCTGGCATCGCGCTTGACTACGATGTCACCACAAGCATCGCCATCGGGATGATTTTCGCGCTGTCATCGACGGCCATCGTCTTGCAGACCTTGTCGGAAAAAGGGCTGATGCAGACGGGCGGTGGTCGTTCCATCTTTTCCGTACTGCTGACGCAGGACATCGCAGTCATTCCAATGCTGGCGCTTTTGCCGCTGCTGGCCTCGCCCTCTGCCCGTATCGCGATTGCCCCCGACGGGTCGATGCAGCGCGCGGCCGGATCGGATGCAGATCATCATAGCCTGTCGTTGGTCGAAGGCCTGCCGGGCTGGGGCGTGACCCTTGTCACGATTGCCGCCGTCGGCGCCGTGATTCTGACCGGGATATATCTGACCCGCCCTGTCTTTCGTTACATCCACCAAGCCAAGCTGCGCGAGATGTACACCGCCCTCGCACTGCTGATGATCGTGGCAATTGCCGTTCTGATGGAAACCGTCGGCCTGTCGCCTGCCCTTGGCACATTCCTTGCCGGTGTGGTGCTGGCGAACTCTGAATTCCGGCACGAACTAGAAAGCGACCTCGCACCGTTCAAGGGGCTGCTGCTGGGGCTGTTTTTCATCACCGTCGGCGCAGGCATCAACTTTGAACTTTTGGTCGCGCAGCCCATGTGGGTCGCAATCTACGTGCTGGGCATCATTATCATCAAGGGCGGCGTGCTTTACGCACTGTCATTTCTGTTCCGGATGAACAGCAAGGATCGCTGGCTGTTTACCCTGGGTCTGGCGCAGGCGGGCGAATTCGGGTTCGTGCTCATCGCGTTTTCGCGCAGCCAGGGTGTGCTGACGTCAAGCCTGTCTGAATTGCTGTTGCTGGTGACTGCCCTGTCGATGCTGGTCACGCCACTGCTGTTTATCGGTTATCATTTTCTAACCAGCCGCATGACCGACGAAGATGAACACGAACACGACGAGGTCAATGAGACCGGGACCGTCATCATCGCCGGGATCGGGCGGTTCGGGCAGATGGCAAACCGGCTGATCCAGTCGGCGGGTTTTTCCACAGTCGTCATCGACAACGATCTGGCGTCGGTCCAGACGATGCGTAAATTCGGCTATCGCGGTTTTTTCGGTGACCCAACCCGACCTGATCTGCTGGCTGCCGCCGGGATCGACGAAGCGCGCGTGATGATGGTCTGTCTGGATGACCGCGCCATGGCCTGCCAACTGACGGCCTATGTCCGCAAGGTGCGGCCCGATATCCACATCATCGCCCGCGCTTACGATCGTGTCCACAGCTACGAGCTTTATGCAGCGGGTGCCGACGACATCGTCCGCGAGATGTTCGACAGCTCGCTGCGGGCCGGACGCTATGCGCTGGAAAATCTGGGACTGACGGAATTCGAAGCGGCAGAGGCCGAAACGATGTTCTATCATTCCGACCGCAGCATGGTGCGCGAACTGGCAGAGTTGTGGAAACCCGGCGTCGCCATCGCAGATAACGCGGATTACGTGGCCCGTGCCCGCAAGCTGGACAGTAATCTGGAAACCGCGCTGGCAAGCCGGGTGCAGGGCCGTGATGCAGATGCGGACACGCTGACACCCCGCCGCCCCGGTGACACGTCACGCGGGAGCCGCTGACAGCAGCGGTTTTTCTGCGCAGATTGCCCCGTTCCTATGCCGTTTTGCCCGAAACGGCCGCTTCGGCAAACGTCGACATGCCGGAATGGCAGGCCACGGCGGCTTGCACGATAGCGATAGCGACGGCTGCGCCGGACCCTTCGCCCAGCCGCAGCCCCAGATCCAGCAAGGGCGACATATCCAGGGCGCGCAGCATGCGACCGTGTGCGCCTTCGGACGACAGATGTCCCGCCACCGCATGATCCAGCGCACCGGGCACCGCACGGTCCAAAACCGCAGCCGACGCCGTGCAGATGAACCCGTCAAGGATGACAGGAATACGCAGCATACGGGCGTGCGCGATGGCACCCGCCATGGCGGCCAGTTCGCGCCCGCCCAGACAGCGCAACGCCTCTAGCGGATCAGACAGCGCATCAGGGTGCCGTGCCAGCGCTTGGGTAACCACCGCGCGTTTGCGCGCCAGACCGGCGTCATCCACCCCAGACCCGCGCCCGACCCAGTCATCCGCATCACCGCCCAGAACAGCGGCGGCCAAGGCGGCGGCGACGGTGGTATTGCCGATCCCCATTTCACCCACGACCAACAGATCGCTATCGACGTTGACCGCATGCCAGCCTGCGGCAAGCGCGGCGACAACCTCTGACTCTGTCATGGCGGGGGCTTTGGTGAAATCTTGCGTCGGCCTGTCCAGATCCAGCGGCACAACCGACATGCGCGCGCCCACACTGCGCGACAGCTGGTTAAT
>NZ_JAAFZU010000055.1:429169-429765 GCF_018263905.1 Loktanella sp. SALINAS62
GCCCCGCCTGCACAGAAATTGCCGACCATCTGCGCCGTCACTTCCGGCGGAAAGGCGGATACGCCCTGCGCGCAGATCCCGTGATTACCGGCAAAGATGATGACCTGTGGTGACCCGATCACCGGCCGGGGATTGCCCTGCCACCCCGCGACCCAGATCGCCAGATCTTCAAGCCGGCCCAGTGCCGCGGGGGGTTTGGTCAGGTCGGAATTACGTGCCGTCGCCGCATCGCGCGCGACAGTATCAGGGACGGGCGCGCCACGTAATATGTCACGAAAACTGTCAAGCGTATCGAAAGGGGCAGTCATGAAGGGCAGTCCTCTTTGCAAAACATGCGGTCCTGTCTAACCATGCGGTCAGGAATGGAAAGTGCCCCGTATATGCCAAATGATACCCAGTTAAATCGTCGGTTTGCGGCGTCCGATATCGGGGCGGCGACAGGGTTGCTGACGCGCCTGCCAATCCGGGTCGATAGCGCCAAGGCGACGCAGCGTGGGGCGCGGGCCGCATGGGCGTGGCCATTGGCGGGGCTTGCTGTCGCAGTGGTATCGGCTGGCGTGGCAAGTGTGATGGTGCAAATTGGCCTACCCGCCAGC
>NZ_JAAFZU010000055.1:429817-603130 GCF_018263905.1 Loktanella sp. SALINAS62
CTGATCACCGTGCAGATTGTGCTGACAGGTGCCCTGCACGAAGATGGTTTGGCTGACAGTCTGGACGGCCTGTGGGGCGGCTGGACCCGCGACAGACGACTGGAAATCATGAAAGACAGCCGTATCGGTGCATACGGTGTCATCGGGCTGATCGTAACCTTGTTGATGCGCTGGCAGCTATGGTCGCTTTTGATCGCGGCCGATGTGCTATGGGCATCGGCCATGGTCCTTGCCACCACCAGCCGCGCACCTATGGCAGTGCTGATGGCGTGGTTACCACCGGCCCGCGCGTCGGGGTTAAGCCAAGGCGTCGGGCAACCCGATCCGGTGACAGCTGCGGCGGCCTGCGCGGTGGCGGGTCTTATGACCTTGGTTTTCTGGCCCGGCGCCCTGTTTGCGCTTTTACTGGCGATTGGCCTGACGCTGGTTGCATGGGGCCGCATCGCACGCGCCAAGATCGGCGGCCAGACCGGCGACATTCTGGGTGCGGTACAGCAATTTTCGGAGCTGGCAGGCCTGCTGATCCTGGTCGCGCTGATCCTGCCCTAGCAGGCCAGCGCCGCCGCAAGCGCCCCATCGACGTTTGGACCCAGATCGCGCGGGATGGCAGTGCCCCCATCCAGCGCGACCGACACGATCCGTGACCAATCCGCCGACATCAGGATCGCGGCGGTCCCGTCGCAACTGACACCACCCGGAATCGTGTCATCCCCGATCCGGTGATTGGTCACGCCGTCCAGTGCCGCGACCAGTTGCATACTGCCGTTATCCAGCCGCCAGAATTGCAGTGTGCGCGCCAGATGCGGGCGGTCCACCAGCGCCACCTCGATCCGGCCATCGCCGTCAAAATCGGCGGCCCCAAGCGGGGCCAGCCAGCGATAAGTACGCCCGATGAATGGCGTCGCTGGCAGCGGTTGCGGCTGGCCATCGCGCATCCCGATCACCAGCAGCCGCGCGCCACGGGCGATATCGGTCTGCACGACCACGACCTCTGGCTGGCCATCGCCAGTGACGTCCCACAGACGCGGGTTCAGATCTTCGTAAACCTGTGTATCGGGCAGTGGCATGCGGTACTGCCCGTCAGTCGTGGTGATCCGCAGGTCACCCCATTCGACAGCATCGCCCAGAATGGCGTGATCATACCGTGTCGTCGGGTCTGTAAATTCAGCACCCATGATCTGCTGGGCCGCAACCGGCGCACCCAAAGCGCACAGGACAGCGGCCCATTTCATCAGATCTGCTTTTCCGGCATCTGCACGCGCAGACCGTCCAGCGCGTCGGACACCTTGAGCTGGCAGGTCAGACGTGACCGAACGGTATCGGGTTCATAGGCAAAATCCAGCATGTCTTCTTCCATGCCGTCCTTGGCGGGCAGCTTTTCGACCCAATCTTCAGCCACGTAAACGTGACAGGTCGAACAGGCGCAGGCCCCGCCGCAATCAGCTTCGATGCCCGGAATGCCGTTGTCGCGGGCACCTTCCATCACCGTCATGCCATTCGCAACGTCGACGACGTGTTCCTTGCCGCCATGTTCCACGTAAGTAATTTTGGCCATTGAATTTCCCTGATTCATTTCAGTGTCGCAATTTCACGGCAGTTTAGGTGGTCGGGCGCGGTCCTGCCAGCGCGAAAAGACGCCGATCAGGGCACTTTCGCAATCGTGTTGGCGCAGGTATCAAGACGCATGTATCGTATTTTGCCTGTGCTTGCCGTTCTCGCCGCCTGTGCGGTCCCTGCATCATCCCCCGATCCGTTCACGGATTCGGATGTGATCAGCATGGGCGAAATCCAAACCGACACCCTGGGCCGGTGTTTCGCGCGCACCGAACCACGCACCCGCGTCGATGTGGTAGAACGACTGGAACAAGTGGCCCCCGAACGGCGCGATGCAATCGGCAACGTGACAGACCCGCCAGTCTTCCGCACGGTGATGGAACCCAGATCTGTCGTCGTTGGTCCCGGCACCCGGTTTCAGGCCGTCTGCCCCCCCGCCCTGACAGAGCCATTCGTCCAAAGCCTGCAGCGCGCCCTGTTGATACGCCGTCTGTATAACGGTCCGATTTCAGGGCTTTATGACGCGGACACGCGGGCCGCCGTGCAGCAATTCCAGCGTGATCGCGGCACTGACAGTGCCGTGCTGTCGGTGGTGTCGGCGCAGGATCTGGGGATTTTCGCCGTCGCGCGCAACTGAATGCAAAAACGCGCCACGGATAACCGTGGCGCGCATCATGACCTGATGGTCCTGTCAGTCTTCGATTGACAGCGCCACGAACCGGGGATCGCCGCCCCGCCGCACCAAAAGCAGGACCGACGTGCGCCCTGCTTCAGTCGCAGCATCAATCTGGGCTTGCAGATCTTCGGGCGTCGCTACGGCCTCCTGTCCGGCTTCGGTGATCACGTCGCCTTCGATCAGGCCTTTCGTAGCGGCGCTGGAATCGGGATCGATGGCTGTGATGACCAACCCTTCGGTGACGGTCAGATCGAATTGTTCGGTCAGCGCATCATCAATCGGCGCAACCGTCAGCCCCATCAGTTCAACCGGCGCATCGGGGTCCGGACCCCCATCGGGTGCATTGGTTGGAAAGGCCACCGCTTCGTCCGTTTCACGACGGCCCAAGGTTACGGTCCGTTCGATTTCTTCGCCCGCGCGTAGAATCGTCATCGCGGCTTCCTTGCCGACGGCCGCATTGCCGACCATGCGGACCAATTCGCGGGTGTCCGACACCTGTGTTCCGTCAAAGGTCAGAATGACGTCGCCGGATTCCAATCCGGCATCCGCAGCCGGGCCCGGCGGCACGTCAGTCACCATTGCACCGCGCGCACTGTCCAGCCCTTCGATGGCGTCCACCATGTCGGGTGTGACATCCTGAATGCGCACACCCAGCCAGCCACGCCGGGTTTCCCCGAATTCGCGCAGCTGATCGACCACATCCGTCACAACGGCTGCCGACATCGCGAAACCGATGCCGATGCTGCCGCCATTGGGCGATAGAATTGCAGTGTTCACGCCGATGACTTCACCCGCCATGTTGAACAGCGGCCCGCCGGAATTGCCGCGATTGATCGCGGCGTCCGTCTGGATGTAGTCGTCATAGGTGCCTTGCAGCGATCTGTTGCGCGCCGACACGATACCGGCAGACACTGAAAATCCCTGTCCCAACGGGTTGCCCATGGCCATGACCCAATCCCCGACGCGCGCGCCGACGTCATCGCTATCGCCAAATTCCACGAAGGGCAGCGGCGCGTCGAACGAGACCTTGAGCACAGCGATATCCGTGTTCGGGTCAGTGCCGACCAGTTCGGCGGGCAGAAATTCCGTCGGCTGTCCGTCGCCCGGGAAAAACTCAATCTCGATCTCGTCCGCGCCTTCGATCACGTGGTTATTGGTTACAATGAAACCGTCAGCACTGATCACAAATCCGGATCCCAGCGCGCTTGACCGGCGCGGCTGACCATCTGGCCCGCCGGGCATTTCGTTGAAAAAATCCTCGAACGGGGAACCATCGGGCACCAGTCCCTGCGGTCCGGTGCGTTCGGCCACGCTGGTGGATGTTGTGATGTTGACCACCGCCGGGCTGACCTGACTGGCCAGATCGGCAAATGTTGCGGGCCGGTCCACGGGCGTCATCACCGTCGAATCGGTGGATTGCGCATAGCCGGGCATGGTCTGTGCGGCAAACAATGCTGCAACAAGAGCAAGACCGTTGATCAGCCCTGCCCGGGCCGATTGCGTCTGAAGCGTTTGGTTCTGTGCGATGGCCTGTGTCAACTTGTGCTCCCTGATTGGCGCGCCCGGTCGGCGCCATGTCCGATATGCCCTTAACATAGACTGCGGCATCTGTGGCGCAATGCACGTGATGTTTTGTCACGCGGGCGTGACAGTCCACGCCAAAAGCCAATCCATCATTGGCGCAGTCCACGCCACAGGACCCAAGGCAGAACCTGAAATGTCGACGGCGGGCATAAGCTTTGGACAATGCTGCAAAAAGAATGACCTGCCGCGATGAACGCGGCAGGTCTGGTTCAGTTCGGTCAGGTCACGCGGACTGCGTCAGTCAACGATCACGCCGTTCTATTACATGCCTTGGGCCTGATTACTGATCGGCGGGCGCCGTCGTGCCCGTCGCCTGACCCGAAGCACTGGACTGTGCTTGCGCCGTATTCTCGGCACTGCCCTGATCGGATTGCAGGTAGTTGAAGAATTCCGAATCCGGGCTCAGCACCATCGAAGACCGCCCCTGTTCTGCGAACCGCAGATAGGCTGTCATCGAACGATAGAATTCAAAGAATTCCGGGTCCGCGCCAAAGGCCTCTGCATAAACTGCGTTCCGTGCGGCGTCGGCTTCACCGCGTGTGATTTCGGCCTGACGGTTCGCGTCAGATGTCAGTTCCACAACCGTCCGGTCAGCCTGTGCGCGGATGCGCAATGCGGCTTCGTTACCGCGCGCCACTTCGTCTGCGGCTTCGCGTTCACGTTCAGCCTTCATCCGCTCGTAGGTTGCGTTCAGGTTTTCGGGCGGAAGATCGGTACGCTTCAGCCGCACATCGATCACTTCCAGGCCCAGGCTTTGGGCTTCTGCGATGGCGTTGTTGCGGATGCGCAGCATCAGCGCGGCCCGGTCGGTGGACAGGATGTCGTTGGACGACACCGTACCCAGCACGTTCCGCGTGGTGTCACGCAGAATGCCGTCCAGACGCCGCGATGCGACTTCCAGACCGCCCGCGCCGACGGCCTGACGGAACTGCACGACATCCGCGATGCGGTAGCGCGCAAAGGCGTCGACAACCAGACGACGGTCATCCGACGGGGTCACTTCGAGCGGGTCCAGATCACGTGACAGAATACGGTCGTCGTATTTCACCACGTCCTGAATCAGCGGCACCTTGAAACCGACGCCGGGTTCGCTTTTGACCTTCACGATCTGACCGAACTGCAGCACAAGCGCCCGTTCGCGTTCGTCCACAATGAACACAGAGCTCAGCGCGGCCACGAGGATAAGCACGAAGATGGGTAGCAGAAAAATGGACTTACGCATTAGTTCGACCCTCCGACGTTGGATGAGGACGAATTCAGCGCCCCCGTATTCGTGTTGCCGCGTGCGTTGCGGCTGTTTGCACCCAGTTCATTCAGGGGCAGATACGGCACGACGCCATTGCCGCTGTTTTCGTCCAGCAGGATGATATCGACACCGCCCAGCACGTCTTCCATCGTTTCCAGGTAGATCCGCTTGCGTGTGACCTCTGGCGCCTTTGCGTATTCATCCAGAACTGCGGTAAAGCGCGATGCCTCACCAGACGCTTCGTTGACGACCCGTGCGCGATAGCCTTCGGCCTGTTCCAGCGCTTGCGCTGCTTCACCGCGGGCTTCGGCGACGACGCGGTTGGCATAGGCGTCAGCCACGTTGGTCAACCGGTCACGTTCCTGTTCGGCGTCCTGCACCTGCCTGAACGATGCGATGACGGGTTGGGGCGGGTCTGCCTTGTCAAGGTTGACACGCACGATGTTCACACCTGATTCATAGGAATCGAGCGTGGACTGGATTTCGCTGCGCACACGGTCGGCAATCGCGCCCCGGTCCCGGTTCAGGATCGGTGCCAACTGGCTTTGTGCGATGATTTCAC
Organism: Loktanella sp. SALINAS62; assembly: GCF_018263905.1. GTDB lineage: Bacteria > Pseudomonadota > Alphaproteobacteria > Rhodobacterales > Rhodobacteraceae > Loktanella. The sequence continues at coordinate 435,440 of NZ_JAAFZU010000055.1, forward strand.
GCATCACGGATTCTGCCACGGCTTCGATCGTTTGGGGCGGATCGGCCAGGTTGAACAGATATTGCTGCGGGTCAGTGATGTTCCAGACAACCTGAAAATCGATGTCGACGATGTTTTCGTCGCCGGTCAGCATCAGGCCCGCATCCATACCGGACTGGCTGGTGCCGATGTCGACGCTGCGTTCGGTCGTCACCTGCAACACTTCGGCCGAAACGACCGGCCACGGTGCAAAGTTCAGGCCGGGCCCGTTGGTCGACAGGTAGTCGCCCAGCAGCAGCTCGACAGATTGCTCGTCAGGGCTGACTGTATAGAACGACGCCATCCCCCACAGCACGACTGCACCCAGCACGCCTAGACCGACCGTGCCGCGTGTCAGCATCGGACCGCCGCCGCCCGAACCGCCGGACCCGTTGCCATTGCCGCCACCGCGACCGCCCATTAGAACGCGCAGTTGTTCACGGCCCTTGTTCATCAAATCGTCGATTTCGGGGATCTGCGGGCCTTCGCCCGACTTTCGGGGTGGCTTGGGTGGTCGGTTATCACCGCCGTTCGCACCATTGCCCCGGTTTCCGTCATTGCCGCCACCCCCCCAGGGGCCTCCGGTATTGCCTGCCATCGTGTGTCAGTCTTCCTTTGCTTTTGCCCGCGCCTTGGGCCTTCGAATAATAGGTGGGCGTTTACGTGCCCCGGTTCAAGTTCTGCGGCTTGGTTCCCGCATTGTCATCAGCTCTTCGGAAATCGTCGGATGCACCGCACAGGTGCGGTCAAAATCCTCTTTTGTAGCGCCCATCTTGATTGCGACACCGATCATCTGGATCAATTCTCCGGCGTCCGGCGCGACAATGTGACAGCCCAGAACGCGGCGGGTATCGACGCAGACGATCAGTTTCATCAAAACCCGCGCGGTGCCATCGATAAACGCCTGATTCATGGGGCGAAAGCTGGTCGAATACACTTCGATCGGGCCGTTGCGGGCCGCGTCGTCCTCTGTCAGGCCGACCGATCCCAATTCGGGCTGGGTAAACACCGCCGACGCGATCAGGTCATGATCGACAGGGGTCGGGTTGCCTTTGAATACCGTTTCGACAAAGGCCATACCTTCGCGGATCGCCACGGGTGTCAGCGGAACCCGGTCGGTCACATCACCGATGGCATAGATCGACGGCACATTGGTCTGACTGTATTCATCGACAGCAATCGCGCCGCTGCGTTCCAGTGTCACGCCCGCCTCTTTAAGCCCCAGACCGTCGGTCGAGGGTGCGCGGCCCGTGGCAAAGATCACGTGATCGAACACCTTTTCGACGCCGGTGGTCGCCTTGGTCCAGACCGGACCTGCGGCTTTGGGATCGGTGATGCTTTTGTCATTGTGTGATAGCGATTCTCGTTCACCCACGGGTCCGCCCATCGTGGCATCCGAACCTGTCGGGCGCGGCCCGCTGGGCGCATCTGCCGCACCGCACATTTCCTGAATGCTGGTGCCCATGTGGATATCGACGCCGCATTGGCGCATCGATTCAGACAAAAGACCGCGTGCTTCGTCGTCAAATCCTTTCAGGATCTGTGCACCGCGGGCATACATCGTCACGTCCACGCCGAAATTCCGCAGGATGCAGGCGAATTCGCACGCGATATAGCCACCACCGACGATCAGCACGGATTTGGGCAATTCTTCCATCAGGAACAGATCATTGCTGACCAGCCCAAGTTCCGCGTTTTCCAACGGTGGCCGGACCGGGTGACCACCCACGGCGACAAGAATATGTTTGGCCGACACCGTCTGGTTGTTCGCCAGTTTGACCGTATGCGGATCAACGATGGTCGCGCGGCTGTCGAAAATCTTGACACCAGAGCCATCCAGCAGCTTGCGATACACGCCTTCAAGGCGTTCCAGCTCTGCCATCAGCTTGGGGTGGAATTGCTGCCAGTCGAACGCGCCGCACTGGGCGTCCCAGCCGAACTTGCGGGCATCAGCCACAGCGGCAGCCCCTTTGGACGCGAACACCATCAGCTTTTTCGGCACGCAGCCCCGGATAACGCAGGTGCCGCCCAGACGGCTTTCTTCGGCCAATGCGACGGTGGCACCTGTTTGTGCTGCCATGCGTGCCGCGCGGACACCGCCCGAACCACCACCGATGACAAACAGGTCGAAATCATAATCAGCCATCGTGCATTGATCCTTTTATCGCATTCCGGCCGCAGCCTAAGCTGAAGGCGCCGCAAGGACAACGCCCCAGCCCTGCCCGCGACACTATCGACAGCTTGTTCATCTTGCCCGCAACGATGCCGCCCGAATAGCAAACGGGTCAGCGCGCCGGATCAGTCGCCCAGATCAGCGAACAGATTGTCATCATCCAGAAAATCGTAACGGGTTTCGTCACGTTCACCCTTGTTGATGTCCTGCACCTCGACCCGGCCATCACCATATCCCGTCACGACGATGTCGCAGATATCGATGAACAGCCCGTTTTCCACCACACCGGGGATCTGGTTCAGCACAAGGCTTAGCTGGCGTGCGTTGCCAATCCGGTTCAGATGCAGATCAAGAATGTGGTTCCCCTCGTCCGTCACATAGGCCGCATCGCCGTTCATGCGCAGGCTGGTCGTGGTTCCCAGCACGTCCATGCCGACAAGGACTTCTTCGATCAGCGCTTTGGACGTTTGCCAGCCAAACGGGATCACCTCGACCGGAAGCGGGAAATTTCCCAGTGTTTCAACGCGTTTCGACCCGTCGGTGATGACGATCATCTGATCGGATGCGGTGGCCACGATCTTTTCCATCAGCAAGGCGCCACCGCCGCCCTTAATCATGTTCAGGTCGTGGTCGTATTCGTCCGCCCCGTCGATTGTCAGATCAAGCCACTTTGCTTCGTCCAGCGAAATCACTTCGATCCCGACCTGCCGCGCCAGTTCCGCCGTGCGGCTGGATGTCGGCACACCCTTGATCCGCAGATTCTGGTCGCGCACCATTTCACCCAGACAGCGCACCAACCACGCCGCGGTCGATCCCGTGCCCAGACCCAGCTTCATGCCGTCCTGAACAAAGTCGCAGGCGCGTTTGGCTGCGACGAATTTGGCTTTGTCGATGGGGGACAGATTGGCGGACATGGTGCGGCTCCTGTGGCGACTCGATGCTTTATAGTGTGGGCATCGCTTGAATGCACAGGCAGATTACCCAAATTGCGGACGCAAAACGTTTCAGCGCCGCTGCGTGTTTTTTCGCCACGACAGAAGAATCCGCGCACGCCATTATCATGTCATGTCAGCGCTTCATGCATCATCGATATTGGCGAAGCATACCGCTTTTGGTCCGTGACGGTCCGGTCGTGCCGTTCTAGGATCGGCGCATGGACCTGACCCTGCATTATGCCCCCGACAACGCATCGCTGTGCGTACGCCTCGCACTTGAAACACTGGGCGTGCCCTATCGCACCACATTGGTCGACCGCGCGACCCGCGCGCAAAGATCGCCCGCATACCGGGCGCTGAATCCTGCCGGGCTGATCCCTGTGCTGGAAACCCCCGATGGCCCGGTGTTTGAAACCGCAGCGATCCTGCTGTGGCTGTCAGATCGCCATCCCGGCAATCTGTTGCCGGACGGGAAAGCACGCGGGCGGGCGCTGTCGTGGCTGTTCTGGCTGTCGAACACGCTGCATCCCGCCCTGCGCGGCACGTTTTATCCCGATACCTATACCCCTGCCCCGGCCGGCATGATCCGCGCCGCAATGCAGGCGCAGGTCAGCGCGCATCTGGCGTTGATCGACGCGCATACAGACGCGTTGTCGCCCCTGCATCACTGCTATCTTGCGCCGATGCTGCGCTGGACGGCACTGTATGGTGACAACGGCGATTGGTTTTCGATCCGGGATTTTCCAGCCCTGCAGACCCTAGCCACGGTATTCGAAGCATCGCCCGCCGCCCAGCGCGCCGCCATGGCAGAAGGTCTGGGCCCCACCCCGTTCAGCGCGCCGCGACACGCACAACCGCCCGAAGGCACCGCAACGTGAAAAACACCGACCGTCCCTTTGCCGGTATCCTGCTGATGCTGGGCTTTTGCGTGTTGGCCCCGTTGGGGGACGGGCTGGCCAAGCTGCTGGGCGGCGCGGTCGCACTGGGCCTGCTGGTCTTTGCGCGTTTTGCGATACAGGCCGTCGTTCTGGTGCCGCTGGTCATGGCGCGCGGTGGGTCACTGCGCGCACCACAGGAATTGCGACACCTCGTCTGGGCGCGCAGCATTCTTCATATCGCGGGCATGGGCCTGATGTTTGGCGCGCTTCGCTTTTTGCCGCTGGCCGACGCGCTTGCCATCGCCTTTGTCATGCCGTTCATCCTGCTTTTGCTGGGCCGGTTCGTGATGAATGAACAGGTCGGCCCGCAGCGGCTGATCGCCTGCGCGGTGGGCTTTGCAGGCACACTGCTGGTCATCCAGCCCAATTTTGCCGAAGTCGGCGCGCCCGCGCTGCTGCCGCTGGGGGTTGCCGTGACCTTTGCCCTGTTCATGCTGGTCACGCGCCATCTGTCGGGCGAAATCGACCCGGTCCGGTTGCAGGCCATCGGCGGATTGCAGGCCAGCGTCGTGGTCCTGCCGCTGCTGATCGTGATCCCCGGACCGATGACGACGCTGACCGTGCCCGACGGCCCGACCCTGTTGCTGGTGCTGCTGATGGGCCTTGTCGGCACCTTCGCGCATCTGCTGATCACATGGAGCCTGCGCTGCGCGCCCGCGTCCACGCTTGCGCCGATGCAATATCTTGAAATCCCGTTCGGCACCGCGATTGGCTGGGCAATGTTCGGTGATCTGCCCAACGGTCTTGCCGCCGCCGGGATCGTCGTGACCGTTGCTGCCGGGCTTTATGTCATTGTCCGAGAGCGTAATCTATCGCGCCGCGCAACCCCTGCGGCTCCAGCGTGATCAGCACCGGGCCGTCGATTGTCAGGTCGATCCGGTCACGCGCTGCCCGGTTCGAACTGCTGACGCGACCGTCAGGTGCCAAATCCATCACATCCATATCCCAGACCAGCCCCGCCGTCGTGACCACCGCGTCACCCAAAGGCATCAGCGCGACCCGTGTGTTGTGCGGGGCTGCGATCTGACTGTGACCAGGGCGGGCCAGCACGCACACCTCTGACGCGGACACCAGCACGACATGATAGGCGCGGCTGCGGGCGACTGCGGCCAGCGTCGCCAGCGTATGATCCAGCCGTGCCCCCAGAAACCCCACAGCCAGGATCAGCGGGGCGCGCAACGCCGCAAGGCATTTTTCGAAATCCGTTGTGTCCTGATCCGTCACGGTTTGAATCAGATCGGCAAAAGTATCGCGCGCCCTGTCAGACAGGCTGTCCATGTCCCCGATCACCGCCAGCGGCGTCATCCCGGCATCCAGAAGCCAATCCGCGCCACCATCGGCCGCAACCACACTTGGCGCAAATGTAAGACATATGTTAAGATCATTCAGGCCAAGCTCTGACCCGCCAACAAGGGTGATTGCGTCGCAATGTTCAACAATCGGATAATGTGTCGTTGATTGTTTCATATTTCGGGACATTCCTTAAAAGCGCCCCAAAATCAACCACGCGGCACCGTGGGTTTGTTCCGCTTTACGAACCAATTCAAGGTAAACAAGGCATATTGAGTTTGACAAAAAGCGAGGGACATCATGGTTGAGTCGAGCAAGATTCTTACCGTCTCCTACGGCACCTTCTCTTGTACGCTGGAAGGATTCGATGATTCCTTTTCCACGATGAAGGCGATTGCGGAATATTTCCGTGATCTGGCCGCAGGGGACAGGTATTTCGGGGCGGAACCACCGACGCCCGATGCTGAAATGCTGACCCGCATCGCGGAACGCGAAATCTCGCGCCGAGTCGAAGCCCGCACATCTGATGCCGGGATCGTGCTGCGTGCGTCCGATCCGACATCACGGGCGCTGGCCGCCGATCCTGCACCGGCGATGCCACCGGCACAGACACCGCCTGCGGACGCGGCAGTCGTGCGCCCCGAACAGGCCCCCGCCAAAGAACCGGAAACTGCGGACGTGAACGCGTTCGTCGCGGACGCATCCAGTACTGGCGAACGTGCCACCGCATCAGAAACCGTCGCGGACAAGCTCAAACGGATCAGGTCCGTCGTCGGCAACGCGGCGGACAGCAGCTATGCCGAAGATCTGGACGATGACGCGCCGATGCCGAACCTGTCGGACGCTGCCGCGCCGCAGGACGATGATGCACAGGGCGAGGGCGACCTTGAACCGGCTGATGATGACCGGGCCGATATTGAACCAGTCGTGACGGATCGCAAAGCCGATGACATGGCGCGCACTGCCGCCGCGCCAAGCGATGACGTCGAAAGCCCGGACGAGGATCAACAGGTCGCCCCTGCAAAGGTTTCCGCCATCGACCCGGAAGAAATCGATGACGTCGACGCCGGATTGCCCGACGCCTATGCCGCGCTGGACGATGATCTGGACGACGATACCGATGACCAGATCAAGGCGGTTTTGCGCAATCTGGAACGCGCAGGTCTGCGTGCACCGGTGCAGCAGACATCCGACATGGCCGAAGACACCGCAGCGCCTGACCCGGAAGTAGTTGAAAAGGCAGACGCCGCCGCGAACATGGCCGACGAAGCTGGCCCAGACGATGCGGATGGTGCGACGGACACGGCACAGGACGACAATGACGATAACCAGGCCACGTTGATCCAATCCTTGATGGCCGAAAACGGCCCCTCTGAATCCAAGGACGATGAGTCGACTTCACCCGCTGCCGCGCAGGATACGTCAGAAACCAGCCCTGACGACGACGATCCGGCGCCTGCCGTGACACCGCGACGCGGGCGAATCCTGCGCGTCACACGCAGGACACGCCCCGATGCGGTGCCCGCCGAAGCAACCGAAACCGTTGCCGACCCGCAGCCAGCTGCCGAAGCCGCACAGGCCCGGCTGGATACAGCACGCAGCACGGACACTGGCGACACTGACACACGGTCTGCGATCCAATCGACGCTGTCCGCAGAGGCAGAAGCCGACCTGCAACGCGATTTGGCTGCCGCCGAACAGGCTGCGCAAAACGAATTGCAGGGCGAACAAGCGGTCGACGACAGCGATGACGCTGCGATGCAGTACGACGATCTGGTGCCGGACGCGTCCGAACAGGACGATGTGAAACCGTCCAAGGCGGTCGCCAAAGCACCCGCCGAAACCACCGCGCCACGCGCGCCCTTGCCCAACGCTTCGGAAGCGGAAATGTCGCGCATCACCGCGCAGACCGAACACGAAATGGCAAATCCCGAAAGCAGCCGCCGCCGTGAGGCGATTGCACATCTCAAGGCGGCGGTTGCCGCGACCGAAGCCGCGCGTCAGTTGGGTGAGCCGCGCAAGGCCAAGCCCCTCGAAGAAGGCGCGTTCCGCGACGATCTGCAACAGGTTGTGCAGCCACGCCGCCCGGTAGCCGATGCCGCCAGTTCCCGCACCGAACGGCCACGCCCGGCGCCGCTGAAACTGGTCGCTAGCCAGCGTGTCGATGACACCCCGGCAGCGCCCAGCGCACCGGTCCAACCGCGCCGCGTGGCAAAAGTCGAAGCTGCACCCGCCAGCGACAATTTCGCCGAATATGCCGAAACGGTCGGCGCATCGTCACTGCAGGATTTGTTGGAAGCCGCCGCCGCCTATATCGCCATCGTGGAAGGGTCCGAAGACTTCTCTCGTCCGCAGATCATGAAAAAGGTGCAGTCGACAACGACAGAGGAATTCAGCCGCGAAGACGGGCTGCGATCCTTTGGCACACTGCTGCGGCAGGGGCGGATCGAAAAGGCCCGCGCCGGACGTTTCCAGATTTCGGAACGCACCCGGTTCCGCCCGGAACCGCACGCCGCGAACGGCTGACAGTGCCACATCACCACAGCAAAAAGGCGAAGGATGATCCTTCGCCTTTTCGCGTTATGGGGCGTCATTAATCGGAACGAACGGTTACTGATCGTCGTCAGGATCAGGCTGGCCGATCCCGCGGAACACCGCGCGGAACGGCACAACCCACAAGATACCAAGACCGACGTAGACGGCCAGTTCCAACAGGATCGACGGCCGATCCAAAACCGATACGATGCTGACGGCCACGATGATATATCCCGGCAGACCCAGCACCAGAATGAAAAGCGCAAGACGCTTGCGCGCCTTGTAGCTTAGGGATGCAAACCAGTTATTCATCGCCCGGCAAACGGATCGGTGACCAAGATCGTATCTTCACGCTCTGGCGAGGTGGATACCAATGCGACCGGGCAATCGATCAGCTCTTCGATCCGGCGGACATATTTGATCGCCTGCGCGGGCAGATCGTTCCACGACCGCGCGCCTTCGGTCGATTCGGACCAGCCGGGCATTTCTTCATAAATCGGGACGCAGCGCGCCTGCTGGTCCGCCGCCGTCGGCAGATAATCCAGCGTCTTGCCGTCCAGATCGTAGCCTGTGCAGATCTTCAATGTCTCGAACCCGTCCAGCACATCCAGTTTCGTCAGTGAAATCCCCGACACACCGGAAGTAGCACAGGTTTGCCGCACAAGCGCTGCGTCAAACCAGCCGCACCGGCGTTTGCGCCCTGTTGTGGTGCCAAATTCATGACCGCGCTGGCCCAGCTTTTCGCCGTCGGCATCGTGCAGTTCGGTCGGGAACGGGCCTTCACCGACGCGGGTCGTATAGGCCTTGACGATCCCCAGCACGAAATCAATCGCGTTCGGGCCCACCCCGGTGCCCGTTGCGGCCTGCCCTGCGATGACATTCGACGATGTCACATAAGGATAGGTGCCAAAGTCGATATCCAGCAACGCGCCCTGCGCGCCCTCGAACAAGATCCGCTTGCCCGCTTTCTTCTTTTCGGACAGCACTTTCCAGACCGGTGCAGCGTATTCCAGAATGGCGTCCGCCACATCGCGTAATTGCGCCAGCAGCGCATCGCGGTCGATCGGGTCCATGCCCAGACCACGGCGCAATGCGTCGTGATGCACCAGTGCGCGGTCGACCCGCAATTCCAGTGTCGCCGCATCCGCAAGATCCGCGACGCGGATCGCGCGACGTCCAACCTTGTCTTCGTAAGCCGGGCCGATCCCCCGGCCCGTCGTGCCGATCTTTGCCACGCTTGCCTGATTTTCGCGGGCCCGGTCCAATTCGCCATGGAACGGCAGGATCAGCGGCGTGTTTTCCGCAATCATCAGCGTTTCCGGCGTGATTTCAACGCCCTGCCCACGCAGGCCGTCAATTTCGCCCAGCAGATGCCACGGGTCCAGCACGACGCCATTACCGATCACCGACAGCTTGCCGCCGCGCACCACGCCGCTGGGCAGCGCGTGCAATTTATAGACGGCACCGTCGATAACCAAGGTATGACCCGCGTTATGACCGCCCTGAAACCGGGCGATGACATCGGCCCGTTCGCTTAGCCAATCGACGATCTTGCCTTTGCCTTCGTCGCCCCATTGCGCGCCGACGACTACTACATTTGCCATGCGTTGTGTCCCAATCTGATGTCCGATGACCGCTATATCGTTCCGAACGCCGGTCTGAAACCTTAAAACGTGCACGGCTTTCAGGGTTGCGAGCGATACCCCAACCGCATAGATAGCCCCGGAACCAATTTACAGCCAGGCCAGCACTTCATGGAAAACGTCGTCCTTGTCATTCACCTGATCCTTGCACTGACATTGATCGGCACGGTCCTGTTGCAGCGGTCCGAAGGCGGCGGTCTGGGCATTGGTGGCGGTGGCGGCGGTAGCACCGGCAGCCGTCCGGCCGCGACCCCGATGGGCAAGGTCACATGGTTTCTGGCGCTGGCTTTCATTGGCACGTCCATTGCGCTGACAATCATCGCAGCCGAAAATGCTGCGGGGTCGTCCGTGATCGACCGGTTGATCGACGCACCGGACCCGGTCCAAAGCGCACCTGCCCTGCCGGGCGATGCCAACGGCCTGTTGCCACCACCGGTCGGTGACGACGCGCTGGTGCCTTCGGGCGACTAACACCTGACATCACAGGATCTTGGCGCGGCCACCGGGCGTGTCACCATCATCTTGCGTCACGGGTTGCGGCCATGGCCTGAATTGGGCTATCGTTAAATCCCGTGACAGGGCGTACTTTGCACGCCGTCGAACCTGAAACGCGACGCACGGGGGCCCTTGATTTGGCACGTTATATTTTCATCACCGGTGGTGTAGTGTCCTCTTTGGGCAAAGGTCTGGCGTCAGCCGCATTGGGCGCGCTGTTGCAGGCACGCGGCTACACGGTGCGGCTGCGCAAGCTTGATCCCTATCTGAACGTCGACCCCGGTACGATGTCGCCCTTCGAACACGGAGAGGTGTTCGTTACCGACGATGGCGCGGAAACCGACCTCGACCTTGGCCATTATGAACGCTTCACCGGTGTGCCCGCCCGCATGAGCGATTCTGTCTCTTCCGGTCGGGTCTATTCGACTGTGCTGGAAAAAGAGCGCAGGGGCGATTATCTGGGCAAGACGATACAGGTCGTGCCCCACGTCACCAACGAAATTAAGGATTTCCTGAAAGTCGGTGACGACGAGGTCGATTTCATGCTCTGCGAGATTGGCGGAACCGTCGGTGACATCGAAGGCCTGCCGTTTTTCGAAGCGATCCGCCAGTTTTCCCACGACAAGCCGCGCGGCGAATGTATTTTCATGCACCTGACGCTGCTGCCCTATCTGGCCGCCAGCGGCGAGCTAAAGACCAAACCGACCCAGCACAGCGTCAAGGAATTGCAATCCATCGGCATCGCCCCCGACGTGCTGGTCTGTCGGTCAGAACACCCGATCCCCGAGCGAGAGCGTGAGAAAATCGCGCTTTTCTGCAACGTGCGAAAGGATTCCGTGGTCGCCGCCTATGACCTGAAATCCATCTACGAAGCGCCGCTTGCATATCACGCGCAGGGTCTGGATCAGGCCGTGCTGGACGCCTTTGGCATCAGCCCCGCGCCGCAGCCGAAACTGGATATCTGGCACGACGTGCAGGACCGCATCCACAACCCCGAAGGCGAAGTGACAATCGCCATCGTCGGCAAATACGTGCAGCTTGAAGACGCCTACAAATCCATCAAAGAGGCACTGACTCATGGCGGCATGGCCAATCGGGTCAAGGTCAACGTGGAATGGGTCGACGCGGAACTGTTCGACCGTGAAGACGCGGCGCCGCATCTGGAACATTACAACGCCATTCTTGTTCCCGGCGGATTTGGCGAACGCGGCACCGAAGGCAAGATCAAGGCGGCCCAGTTCGCCCGTGAAAAAGGCGTGCCCTATCTGGGCATCTGTCTGGGGATGCAGATGGCCGTGATCGAAGCCGCGCGCAACGTGGCGGGCCTGACGACCGCCGGGTCCGAAGAATTCGATCACGAAGCCGGCGTGCGCCGCTTTGAACCCGTCGTCTATCATCTGAAAGAATGGGTGCAGGGCAACCACACCGTCGCCCGCAAGGCCGACGACGACAAAGGCGGCACCATGCGTCTGGGCGCCTATGACGCGACGCTGAAACCCGGCAGCCGCGTGGCAAACGTGTACGGCACCACCGCGATCGAAGAACGCCACCGTCACCGCTATGAAGTCGACACCAAGTATCGGCAGCAACTGGAAGACCACGGTCTGTGCTTTTCTGGCATGTCACCCGATGGCAAGCTGCCTGAAATCGTCGAATGGACCGATCACCCGTGGTTTATCGGCGTGCAATTCCATCCGGAACTGAAATCGAAACCGTTTGCGCCGCATCCACTGTTCAAGGATTTTGTCCGCGCCGCCGTCGAAAACTCGCGCTTGGTCTAGGGGATGAAAACGCCCGCGACCGTATCGGCACTTGATACACTGGGCCGCGTGCGTCTTTCACCGCATTTCATGATGCGGGAATTTCTGTATTCCGAAGTGGCGAATTTCCATGGAATGTCGAATATTCCCGATGATCCAGACCTTGCCATCATGGTCGGCACGCGCCTGTGCCATGACCTGCTGGAACCTTTGCACCGCACCTTTGGCAGGGTTATCGTCCGGTCCGCATTTCGGTCCTGCGCGGTCAACGCGTTCTGCAACGCGCAGCAAAAGGCAGGAAAATCAGGCTATAGTTGTGCTGCGAACGAAGCAAATTATGCGGGCCATATCTGGGACAGACGCGATGCGAATGGTCACGCCGGGGCTACGGCCAGCATCGTGATCCCGTGGTTTGCGGATCGGTTCGAAAACGGGGCCGATTGGCGGTCGTTGGCGTGGTGGATACATGACCACCTGCCATATTCAGAGATGTTTTTCTTTCCCAAATATGCGGCCTTCAATCTGACGTGGCACGAACGGCCCACACGCCGGATCGACAGCTATATTTCACCAAAAGGATGCCTGACCAAACCCGGCATGGATAACCACGATGGCAGCCATGCCGATTGGTATGCGGGCTTTCCTTCACCGGCGACCTGAGATTCTGCAATTACGCCTTTGTAGACCGCAGGGGGCCGCCCACATGGCAGCGGGCGGGGCGCATCAACCGCTTTGGCCGACACCGCCCCACCCACAACAATCCTAGAAACTGATGCGCCGTGTCAGCACGACGCTGGCCGTCGTCGCCGTATCGCTGCCCTGCAGCACAATCGGGCTGTCACCTGCGTCCCCGACATATTCGTCGTAGCGCACCGTACCGGTCACGCCCCAATCCCGGCTAAAGGCATAGGCGGCACTTGCCTCGATCCCGCGCGACAACAGGCCACCATCGGCGGCATAGGCGTCAAGCGTGCCACCAGCGGCGGCGTTTGCCGCAGCTTCTGACGCGGACACGCCGAAATAGCGGTCGGCATAATCACTATCGGCAAAGAACAGGCGCGGCCCAGCCTTAAGCGTGATCCGGTCGGTCGGCCGCGCGATCAGATCTGCGCCCAGTTCACCAACCAGCGATGAATGGCCGACCACGCCGTATCGCAATTGCGCAAAAGCTTCTGCAAAAGCGGTCGTATAGCTGACCTGCGCACCCAGTTCCAACACGGCGTCCAAATCAGTCAAGCCGGTCAATTCGCTGTAGTCGTCAGCGCTGCGTTCTCCGATATAGCGGAACGAACCGCCATAGCCGAACCCTTCGGCCGTGCCACCCGTGCTGCCACCGGACCGCAGCGGGCCGAAATTCAGCTCTTGCACCGAAAAGCTGCCAGTCACGCCGATTTCGGTTTCGTCGCTGCCAAAATAGGCTGGCGCGCTTTGCGGACCGATACCGACGGTCACGGTGTTTTGTGCCGTGGCGGCGGTCGCTAAAACGGCCAGCGCAAGACCGGCTGTGATACGCGTGCAATGGGACATGGGGACAGGCCTTTGAAAACAGGGAAACGGATTGTGTTACAGTCTAGCGCACGGCGACAGCCTTGCAAATGTCCAACACAGCGCTTAGGCGGCCAAAAGCGAGGGTTCGATGCTGTCCTATCAACATAGTTATCACGCCGGGAACATGGCCGACGTCCACAAACATGCGCTGCTGGCGTGGATGCTGGACTACATGACCCAAAAGCCCAAACCGATCAGCTATCTGGAAACCCACGCAGGCCGCGCGCTTTATGATCTGACGGGGCCGGAGGCCGCCAAGACCGGCGAAGCCGCCCGCGGCATCGCCATCGCCGCCGATTGGTTCACCCCCGATCATCCCTATGCCCGCGCGCTGGCCGCGACCCGCGACCGCCATGGGCCGCAGGCCTATCCCGGCAGTCCGCAGATCGCGATGGATCTTTTGCGGTTCGAAGATACGCTGATCCTGTCGGAACTGCACCCCGCAGAAGCAGCCGCCCTGCGCGCGGCCCTGCCCGGCGTGAGCGTGACGCAGACCGACGGATTTGCAGCCGCCCTGTCGCGCTGCCCCCCCGATCCGCGCCGTGGCCTGTTGCTGTGCGACCCGTCGTGGGAGGTGAAAACCGACTATGACACCGTGCCCGACGTGCTGGCAAAGCTGCACCGCAAATGGCCCGTCGGCGTGTTGGCCCTGTGGTATCCGGTGCTGGACACCGCGCCGCATCGCCCGATGGTACGGCGTCTGCACCGAATGTTCCCCGATGCGCTGTCGCATACCGTGGCGTTTCCCCCTGCCCGCCCCGGCCATGGCATGACAGGATCAGGACTGTTCGTGATCAACCCGCCCTACGGTTTCGTGGATCAGGCGAACTGGCTTTCGGACCGTTTTGCGACGCTTTGCGCGCAACCGTGACTTTCCGACCCGGTCCCGGCGCGCTATATCACGCCCATGTTTGCTGATTTGATTGCCCGCCTCACCGCCACTGACCCGGCCCCCGCCTCTGACGCCGATGCCCGGCTTGCGCTGGGGGCGTTGCTTGTGCGCCTGGCGCGGGCCGATGACGATTACGCCGCCATCGAACAGGTCCGGATCAAAACGATCCTTGAACGCCGTTACGGCCTGTCGGACGGCACGGCCCTGCTGGCCGAATGTGAAGCATTGGAACAAGAAGCCCCCGACACGGTCCGGTTCACCCGCGCAATCAAGGATGCCGTTCCCTACGAGGACCGTTTGTCCGTGATCGAAGCGATGTGGGATATCGTGCTAGCCGACGGCCACCGCGATGACGACGAAAACAGCCTGATGCGGATGGTCGCACCGATGCTGGGTGTTGCCGATCAGGACAGCAATGCCGCACGTCGCAGGATCGAAGCACGCCAATGATCGCGACGCTGCCGATGTATGAACGGCCCGCGAACCGGGCCGCGCATGATGCAGTGTGGGCGCTGATCCGTGACGCGCTGCGCGACACAGGGATCGCGGCCCCTGACCATCTCAGCCGTGGCATCGCCTATCATGCCGCATGGTCGCACGACGATCTGGTGCTTTCACATATTTGCGTCCGCCCGTTCAATCTGTACTTTCATCGCAGTGTCACGGTGATTGGCGCGTCGGATTACGGTCTGGCCGGTTGCGCGCCGGGCTATTACCGGTCTGCCTACATCATGCGCGCCGATGACACCCGCCAGCCCGCACCGACGCTGCGGCTGGCTGCCAATTCCCCTGATTCGCACTCCGGCTTTGGTGCGCTGACGGCGTTGGGCCGGGTCGGCACGTCCACGCTTTTTACCGGCAGCCATGACGCCAGCCTGATCGCCGTGGCCGAGGGGCGCGCGGATCTGGCTGCCATCGACCAGCAGACATGGACGATGCAGCAACGTGACATGCCCCAAGCCAGCACCGTCAGGGTCGCGGGATACAGTCCCGCCGCCCCCGGCCAGACATTCGTGACAGGCGCAGGGCGCGATCCGGCACCTTACCTTGCTGCCATCACGCAGGCCATCGCAGCCTTGCCTGACGCGCACCGCGACACGTTGGGTTTGCGCGGAATTGTGACACTTGCGTCGCAAGCCTATGCGGTTTGTGCAGCGGCCTGACGTCAAGGCCCTGACAGGCTTGCATTTGCGCAGCCATTCCGCGCTTAATACCGCCCATGACAGAACAAACGCCCCCCGTCATCGCGATCCGCGACCTGCACAAATCCTATGGCACGCTCGAAGTGCTCAAAGGCGTCGATATCACCGCACACGCAGGGCATGTGGTATCGCTGATCGGGTCGTCCGGGTCGGGTAAATCGACGTTGCTTCGCTGTGCCAACCTGCTGGAAGACAGCCAGCAGGGTGACATCGTGTTCAACGGCGAACCCGTGCTGTGGAAAGGCAGTGGCGCACGGCGCAAGCCTGCGGACCACAAACAGATCATCCGCATCCGCACCAACCTGTCGATGGTGTTCCAACAGTTCAACCTGTGGGCGCACATGACGATTCTGCAAAACGTGATGGAAGCACCCCTGACCGTCCTGAAACGCGACCGCGCGCAGGTCGAAGACGCGGCACGCGGTTATCTGGACAAGGTCGGCATCGCTGACAAGGCGGACGCCTATCCCGCGCAATTGTCCGGTGGCCAGCAGCAGCGTGCCGCCATCGCGCGCGCGCTGTGCATGGAACCGCGCGCCCTGCTGTTCGACGAACCGACCAGCGCACTGGACCCCGAACTGGAACAAGAGGTCGTCAAGGTCATCAAGGCGCTGGCCGAAGAAGGCCGCACCATGATCATCGTAACCCACGATATGCGCATGGCCCACGACGTCAGCGACCATGTCGTGTTCCTGCATCAGGGCCGGATCGAAGAACAAGGCGCCCCCGCAGAGCTGTTCAGCAATCCGCAGACCGACCGGCTGCGCGGGTTCCTGTCAGCGACCATGCCCGCCTGACGCAGCGCACCTCTTGCGTTTGCGCCTGTTTTGCATACCTTCGTTTCGTCATGCGACCATCAGAGTCGCCATCAACAGGAGTTACCCATGAAATCCATTATCCTCGCCGCTGGCGCACTGGCGCTGACCGGCACCATGTCGTTTGCCGAAGCCCATTCCGACACCGTGCGTCTGGGCACCGAAGGCGCCTACCCTCCGTACAACTTTTTGAATGACGCGGGCGAAGTCGACGGCTTTGAGCGCGCTTTGGGGGATGAACTGTGCACGCGTGCTGAACTGACCTGCGAATGGGTTACGAACGATTGGGACAGCATCATTCCGAACCTCGTGTCCGGCAACTATGATGTCATCATGGCAGGCATGTCGATCACGGACGAACGCGACGAGGTTATCGACTTTTCCGATCCCTACACGCAGCCCGACCCCTCTGCCTTTATCGCGCAGACGGATGTTGATCTGGCCGATGGCGTGATCGCGGCACAATCCGGGACCATTCAGGCAGCTTATGTCGCATCTGAAATGCCCGACGCGACACTGCTGGAATTCGCCACGCCAGAAGAAGCCGTGTCCGCCGTCCGTAACGGTGAAGCCGACGCCGTGCTGGCCGACAAGGCGTTTCTGGAACCCATCGCGGAAGAAGGCGAGCTGTCCTTTACCGGTGAAGATATCCTGATCGGTGGCGGCATCGGTCTGGGCATCCGCGAAAGCGACGGCGAACTGAAGGCAAAGTTCGATACCGCGATCCAGTCGATGAAAGATGACGGCACGCTGAATACTCTGATCGAAGAATGGCTGCCCGGTTCGGCGACGTTCTAAGTCAAGCTTTGACAGACCGACAATCAGCCGCGCCCCCACACCGGGGCGCGGCTTTTTCGTTGTGCCATGTGACCGATGATCGGTTGCATCGCAGGCACACCCCGCGCCACAACGGCATCAACGGTCGTTTCGCAATACTGGCAAAGCCACTTAAACCAGCTATGCTGCCGCCAGCCGCACAATAGGGGGACGGTGCCATTTTCAGTTACTGCACCGATCCCGACACCTTGGACGGGCTGGCGTGGCTGTCGTGCTATCTGACGACTGGCAAACATATCGGTTTTTACTGGTCGTTCGGCACGGTGCTGTTGCTACTGGCGATCACAGCGCCGACAGCGTTGCTGTTTGGCTATGGCGGGGCCAGCGCGGCGCGCAGCCGGGTCGCCCCGATCCGCTGGTTCGGCAAAACTTATATGGCGATTGTGCGGGGCGTGCCGGACATCGCGTTTTTCCTGTTCTTCGTCATCGCGCTGGATCAGGGCATCGAATACCTGCGTCACGTCACGCTTTGCCCCGACTGGGGCCAATCTGTCCGGCAGGGCAACGATTTCGTGGTCTGTACGGCCGCCAAGATGCCGCTGGGCAATGCGCCGCAATGGCTGCACGAGGTCTATGGCGCAGGTCTGGCTGTCCTGACATTCGCCATCGTATTCGGTGCATTTGCCGCAAACGTGCTGTTCGGCGCCATGCGTGCCGTGCCGCGCGCGCAGCTGGAAACGGCAGAAGCCTACGGCATGACCCGGCGGCAGGTGACGCGCCGCGTGCTGGTGCCACAGATGTGGGTCTACGCCTTGCCCGGTTTGTCGAACCTGTGGATGGTCCTGATCAAGGCCACGCCGCTGCTGTTCCTGCTTGGCGTCGAAGATATCGTCTATTGGGCGCGGGAATTGGGTGGCACGAAAACGGCCCGTTTCACAGATTACCCGCACGGTGATTGGCGGGTCTATTACTTTGCCTTTCTGCTGGTGTTCTATCTGGCCTTTACCAAGGTGTCAGAGGTTGTGCTGTCGCGCGTGATGGCCCGCCTGACACGCGGGCAGGCCACATCAGGCGGCGAAGCGCAAAGGAAAGCCGCATGAGCTGCTGGCAGACGGTCACAGATTACGCATTCCGGTCGTTGGGATATGGCGAACGTCTGTTACCCCGGACCGATTTTACCCTGTGCCAACAGTTCACGCTGATCGGGTCGGGCATGATCTGGAACATCTATTTCGGCATCATTGCCCTTGGATGTGGGTTCGTGCTGGCGACCGCACTGGCACTGGGCAAGGCATCGACCGTCAAGGCACTGCGCAAACCGTCGGAATGGTTCATCTTTCTGTTTCGCGGCTCGCCTTTGTTTATCCAGTTCTTTTTTGCCTACTTTTTGTTTCAGTCGCTGTCGTCACAATACCCGTTCTTTTCAGGCTTCACCTCTGCCTGGCTGGGGGCGTTGGTTGTGCTGTTTTTCAACACCTCGGCCTATTCGGCAGAGATTTTCTTTGGCGCGCTGCAGTCCATTCCCAAGGGCGATACCGAAGCCGCGGACGCGTACGGCCTGTCGGGCTGGACGCGGTTCAGGCGGGTGATCTGGCCGACGATGCTGCGACTGGCCTGGCCTGCCTACACGAACGAGGCCATTTTCCTGTTCCACGCCACCACGCTGGTGTTCTTCAGCGGATTTCCGGCGATTCAGCAGCGCGGCGACGCGCTGTATTACGCCAGCTATTTCGCGGACAAGACGTTCAACCCCTTTGTCCCCTACCCGATCCTTGCAGGTTATTTCATCATCCTGACCCTGTGCATCATCGGTCTGTTCGGCTGGTTCAACGGGCGGCTGAACCGGCACCTGCCATCCGACCGGCGCACGCGGGTCAGATACCGCCCGCAGGTTCTGCGTTGACACAGATTGTCAGTTCACCCCGCGCAGCGTAAGGCTACACGATCGCCCAAGGAGCATGCGCCATGAGTTGGCTTGACGACCACCCCGAAGTCCGCAACGTGCGGTGCGGCGCCGCTGACCTGAACGGTCAGGCGCGCGGCAAACGGGTGCCCATCCGTTTCGCAAAGAAACTTGAAGTCGAAGGCACCCGGTTTCCATTGTCGGTGCTGAACCTGGATATCTGGGGCGAAGACGTCGAAGACAGCCCGTTGGTTTTCGAAACCGGCGATCCCGACGGCGTGCTGCTGCCGACCGAACGTGGCTATGTGCCGATGCCGTGGTTGCAGACCCCCAGCGCCCTGCTGCCCCTGTGGATGAGCTATGAGGACGGCACCCCGTTCCCCGGTGACCCGCGCCACGCGCTGCGCGCCGTGCTGGAACGCTATACCGCCCGTGGCCTGACCCCCGTGGTCGCCACGGAAATGGAATTTTATCTGGTCGACGACAGCGGCGACGGCATCCGCCAGCCCAAAAGCCCGCGATCCGGCAAGCGGCGTCCCGGTGCCGAAATCCTGAGCCTGCGGGCGCTGGATGCTTTCGACAACTTTTTCAATGATCTGTATGATGCCTGCGACGAAATGGACATTCCGGCAGAGGCCGCAATTTCCGAAGTCGGGATGGGTCAGTTCGAAATCAATATCGAACACGTTCCCGACGCGCTGAAGGCCGCCGACAATGCATGGCTGTTCAAGATGCTGGTGCGCGGGCTTGCCCGTAATCACGGCATGGCCGCCAGTTTCATGGCGCGTCCCTACGAAGAATACGCCGGCAGCGGGCTGCATACCCATTTCAGTGTGATCGACAAGGACGGTCAGAACCTTATGGCCAACGACACGTTCGAAGGCACACCGCTGCTGCACAACGCCATCGCGGGCTGCATGAAAGCAATCCCCGATCTGGCGCTCGTCTTTGCGCCGCATGGCAACAGCTATGACCGGCTGGTGCCCGACAGCCATGCGCCGACCGGCGTGTGCTGGGCCTATGACAACCGCACCGCATCGATCCGAGTGCCCGGCGGCAGCTACAACGCGCGGCGTGTCGAACACCGGGTCGCGGGCGGTGATGTGAACCCGTATCTGTTTCTTGCGGCCGTGCTAGGTTCTGCCTTGATCGGGATCGAGGACGACCTGAACCCCGGACCGCCGATCAGCGGCAATGCCTATGATCTGGACCTGCCGCAGATCCCCGACACATGGGAAGCCGCGATCGACCGGTTTGATACATCGCCCATCGCGCGGCGGATCTTTCCCGATCTTCTGGTGGATAATCTGGTGCTGACCAAACGTCAGGAAGCCCGCTATTTCGCGGAACTGACAGCCGAAGAACAATTAGAGCTGTATCTGGACACCGTATAGCGCGCTGATAGAGTCGGCCAAAATACGGACAAGGCAGTTTTCATGAAAATCGGTATCCTGCAAACCGGCCATGCGCCCGATGCGATGCGCCCAGACACTGGCGATTATGCCGATCTGTTCCAGCGCTTGCTGGACGGACAGGGGTTTGACTTTGTTACCTATGACGTCGTGGACATGCGGTTTCCGGACAGCGTGCGCGATTGTGACGGCTGGCTGCTGACCGGCAGCAAGCATGGCGCCTATGAAGACCACGCGTTTATCGCGCCGCTGGAAACCTTTATCCGCGACGCCTACGCGGCACGGGTGCCGATGGTGGGCATCTGTTTCGGCCATCAGATCATCGCGCAGGCGCTGGGTGGCACGGTCGAAAAATATGCAGGTGGCTGGGCTGTCGGGCGGCAGACCTATGACTGGCAGGGCAAGACCGTCGCGCTGAACGCATGGCATCAGGATCAGGTCATCACCCGTCCCGAAGGTGCGCGGGTGGTGGCCAGCAACGATTTTTGCGCCAACGCCGCACTGGTTTACGACGATCGCATCCTGACCGTGCAGGCCCACCCAGAATTTGAAACCGATTTCACTCTGAAATTGGCAGAGGTCCGCGGCGAAGGCGTCGTGCCGGACCCGTTGATCGCGGGGGCACGCACTGCGGCGGCCCATCCGATCGACAACAAAGCGGTCGCGCAGCAGATGGCCGATTTTCTAAAAAGGAACCCCACATGAGCTGGATGGACCAAATCCCGGAAGCGGCACGCCTGTATCTGGAAACCAACCGGCTGGACGAGGTCGAATGTATCATCGCGGATCTGCCCGGCATCGCGCGGGGCAAGGCGGTGCCGGCGACCAAATGGGAAAAGCAGGTTCATTTCCACCTGCCCAACAGCATCTTCTTTCAGACGATCACGGGCGAATGGGGCGAAGCGGCGGGGCCGGACGGCTTTCTGGAACCCGACATGATCCTGCGCCCCGACATGAGCACCGCGACCGCCGCCCCCTGGGCCAAGGACGGAACGCTGCAAGTGATCCACGACGCCTATGACCAAAAGGGCAGACCTGTGCCCTGCGCCCCGCGCAATGTGCTGAAACGGGTCTGCGATCTGTACCACGCCGAAGGCTGGACGCCCGTCGTGGCGCCGGAAATGGAATTCTACCTTGTCGGTCGCAACATCGACCCCGCCAAGGCGATCGAACCGATGATGGGCCGCACGGGGCGTCCCGCCGCAGGGCGGCAAGCCTATTCGATGACGGCGGTGGACGATTACGGCCCGGTGATCGACGACATTTATGAATATGCCGAAATTCAGGGCATCGAAATCGACGGCATCACGCAAGAAGGCGGATCGGGTCAGCTGGAAATCAACCTGCGTCACGGCGATCCGGTCAAGCTCGCGGATGAGGTGTTTTTCTTCAAGCGCCTGTTGCGCGAAGCCGCGTTGAAGCATGATTGTTTTGCCACCTTCATGGCCAAACCGATCGAAGGCGAGCCGGGCAGCGCCATGCACGTCCATCATTCGGTGCTGGATGCCAAGGGCCGCAACCTATTTACAGGCCCGCAGGGTGGGGAAACCGATGACTTTTTCCACTTCATCGGCGGATTGCAGGAACATATGCCATCGGTCATCGCGGTCATGGCCCCTTATGTGAATTCTTTCCGGCGCTATGTCCGCGACCACGCCGCACCGATCAATCTGGAATGGGGCCGCGACAACCGCACCACGGGCATCCGTGTACCGATCAGCCCGCCAGAGGCGCGGCGCGTGGAAAACCGGCTGGCAGGCATGGATTGCAACCCCTACCTGTGCATCGCAGCATCGCTTGCTTGTGGCTATCTGGGTATGAAAAACGAAATCTGGCCCGATAAACGCTTTGCCGGGGACGCCTATAAATCCGAAGACGAAATACCACAGGGTCTGTATGCAGCACTGGAACTGTTCGATGGCGCGCCGCAGATCCAGGCTGTGCTGGGCGAAGAATTCGCGCGCGTCTATTCCATCGTCAAACACGCGGAATATTCCGAATTCCTGCAGGTCATCAGCCCGTGGGAACGCGAACATCTGCTGCTGAACGTATGAAACGCAATGCACTGATGCTGCTGGGCTTTGCGTTTTGCCTGTTCGCGCTTGCCATGGCTGCGGCCAAGACACTGGGAATGATGCCATGAACCCGCTTTATCGCAACGACAGTCCGGGGGTCTTTCCCGAAAGCTGGTATGCCGCCACGTCCGACATCCCGCCACAACGACCTGCGCTGCACGGCACCGTGCGCGCCGACGTGGCGATTGTGGGCGCCGGCTATACCGGGCTGACGGCGGCATTGCGGCTGGCACAAGCCGGGCGCAAGGTCGTGGTGCTGGACGCGCATCGTGCGGGATTTGGTGCATCCGGGCGCAATGGCGGGCAAGTGTCGTCCGGGTTCAACTGGGGGCAAAAAGAACTGGCCGCCAAACTGGGCGACGGCCCCGCGCGCGCGCTGTGGGACGCGTCCGAACAGGCGAAATCCGATCTGCGCGACGCTGTGGCGACCCATGCGCCCGATGCCCGCTACATCCCCGGCGTCGCCTATGGCGTCTATTCGGACCGCGCCCGAGCCAAGGTCCACGCAGAGGCGGATTATCTGGCCCAGACCTACGGCTATCAGACCGAACATCTGGACCGCGACGCTTTTCAGGCCATCGTGCGGGCAAAACCCTATGCCGGTGGCGTGTTGGATATGGGCGCGGGCCACGTGCATCCACTGCGCTATGTCCTTGGCCTTGCCCGTGCGGCAGAATCGGCTGGCGTCATCATCTACGAAGCATCCGAAGTGCACCGCGTCGTTCAAGGGACACCGGCAAAGGTGCAGACCGGACGCGGGCATGTGCTTGCCGATCATGTCATATTGGCGGGCAACGGTTATCTGCCGGGGATTTCGCCCGCGGTCGCAGCCAAGGTCATGCCGATCAATTCGTTCATCGGGGCCACCGCACCGCTTGGCGATCTTGCGGACGACATCCTGACCCGCGACATCGCCGTGGCGGATGAAAAGTTCGTCGTGAATTATTTCCGCCTGTCAGAAGACCGCCGCCTGCTGTTTGGTGGGCGCGAAAGTTATTCCATCGGGTACCCGCGCGACATCAAGTCGGCGCTGGTCGCACGCATGTTGTCGTTGTTCCCGCAACTGGACGGCGTGGCAATGGATTACGTCTGGGGCGGCACACTGGGGATCACCATGACCCGCCTGCCCGCGTTGCAGCGGGTCGCACCGAACGTCCTGTCCGGTGCCGGATTTTCCGGCCACGGCGTCGCCTTGTCCGGTTTCGCAGGCCGCGTCATGGCAGAGGCGGTTATCGGCCAGACCGACCGTTTCGATGTGATGGCCAAACTGCCTGTCCCGAACTTTCCGGGCGGCACAGCGCTGCGCGCCCCCCTGCTGGGGCTGGCGATGACGTGGTATGGTCTACGCGACCGGTTGGGAATCTGACCGATCATTCCTATGTCAGGGTGACCAGACAGGAGTAAGCCCATGGCCGGTGGATGGACCCGCGACGGCGCGGTAAACGAACAGATCGAAGCGTCGATCCAAGATGAACTGGCACGCCTGAAGGCGCGTCAGGGTGCGCGCGGTGAAAGCCGCACGCATTGCGTGGATTGCGAAGAACCGATTCCCGAACGGCGACGCGACGCGATCCCCGGGGTGACCCTGTGTGTGGAATGCCAGCAAGACCGGGACGGGCGCAACCGGATGCGCAGCGGCGGGATCAACCGCCGCGGATCAAAGGACAGCCAACTGAAATAGGCGTCACTTGCTGAGCTTAGACAGCTTTTCTTGCATTTCGGCCAGTTGAGCCTTGATCACGTCCAGATCATCGTTGCTGGCAGTATCTTTTTTCGGGGGTGTTTCCGTTTCGCTTCGCGATGAAGCTCCGGCAATGCCGCCTGACATCGCCTTGAAAAACGCCTCTTGCTGCGCGCGCATGGCATCGAACCCCGGCATGTTGGCCATCGGGTTCATACTGGTCATGTTTTCCATCGCCTTGCTTTGCCCGTTGCGCAGCATTTCAAAACTGGCGGTCAGAAATTGCGGGACCACAGACGTGGCCTGTGTTGTGTAACCCCGCACCAGATCGGTCAGCAAATCGACACCCAGCACGGCTTCGCCGTGGCTTTCGTGTTCCGCGATAATTTGCAGCAGGTATTGCCGGGTCAGGTCGTCACCCGATTTCAGGTCGACAATCTGCACTTCGCGGCCATCGCGAATAAACGACGCGATGTCGTCCAGTGTCACGTAATCGCTGGTTTCGGTGTTGTATAAACGGCGGCTGGCGTAGCGTTTGATAAGCAGTGGTTTATCAGTATTGGCCACAATCGAACCTCTGGGGCTGGGGGCGGTTCGATGATGCTATGCCGCATCTGCATAAAAAGAAAGCATTGGCCGCATGACCCAACGAAAAAGACGCGCCCCGGAACAGGACGCGTCTTTGAATACTTCAGGCGGCTTTGCTTACTTTGAAGCAGCGGTCGCTTTTTTCGTGGCGTCGGTCATCTCTGACGATGCTTTTTTCGCGGCTTTGGTCATGTCCTCGGACATGTCCTTGCCAGCTGCCATCATCAGTTCCAGCGTCTGGGTCTGCACCTTTTTCGCGATCTCTGCAAAAGCGGCCATATGCTCTGCTGCGGATTCGGCGTTGGCGGATGCAAAGTCAGTCATCGACTTGGCGTAATCTGCGGGTTCTGCCTTGGCTTTGGTCAGGTCCTGCATTTTCTTCAGCGTTTCTTCTGCCCACTTGGCGGACAGCTGCGCGGATTCCTGTGCTGCGGAAAGCGACACGGTCGACAGCTTTTCGGCCAGCGATGTCTGGGATTTGTAGGCGTCTTCCATCGCTTTGGTGTCGACGGGGAATGCGTTCATCATGTCTTTGAACACTGCGGTGAAATCTTGATTGTTAGCCATTGGTGCGTCCTTCCGGTTAAAGCCAGGGCTGCTGCCGTGGCGTCTGTCTGTGCACCCTAGTTAGATGCTGCACTGCAGCATTTCAAGATGTTTCTGCAGTGCAGCGTAAAAATTTATACGCGCACGCAAATTGGCTTATTGCGTTGTCATTAAACGATTTTCCGCCATCATGACGTGACATAAGTGCCAGGCGCGGGTGACAAAGGGGGGTAATCTTTTGATCCAGGTTGCCGTTGCGGCACCTTTTGACCAGACCGGGGCGCCAGCCAGTCAGACCATGATTGCCACCAACTTCCACTGTGCTGCTGGGCCTGATCTTTCCAGTCATCGGGTGACAGCGAAAGGTCTGCGTTGGTCCAATATCCGTATTTGTTTTTGTGCGGTGGATTGACGATCCCTGCAATGTGACCGGACCCCGACAGGATGAACGTCCTGTCCGTCGATCCCATTTTCTGCACGCCGCGATAACTGCTTTTCCATGCGGCGATGTGGTCGGTTTCGCAGGCGATCGCGCACAGCGGCACATCCACATCGGAAATACGCGCGGTGTGCCCCGCCACATCGAATCCGTGGGTCGCGAAACTGTCGCCCTGACACAGCCCGCGCAGGTATTCAGTGGCCATTGCGCCGGGCAGATTCGTTGCATCGCCGTTCCAGTAAAGCAGATCGAACGCGGGTGGCGCCTGTCCCATCATGTAACTTTTGATCGCCGGACCGTAGATCAGATCATTGGACCGCAGGTAGGAAAACGTCCGCGACATATAGTAGGAATCAAGCACGCCACGGGCGGCTGCCTCTTTTTCGAGACCGTCGACAAAGTCGTCTTCAAGGAAAACACCGACTTCGCCTCGGTCGGAAAAATCGGTCAACGCGGTGAACAGCGTGGCGGAATTGACGTAATCCAGCCCGCGCTGTTTCAGGATCGACAATGTCAGCGACAAGGTAGTGCCCGCGATACAGTAACCGATCGTGTTGACCTTTGGCACGGCGCAGATTTCCTGCACGGCCTGAATGGCACGCAAGAACCCGTCGGTGATGTAATCGGCCATCCGCGTCGACGCATAGGATGCATCGGGATTGACCCAGGACACGACGAACACCGTATACCCCTGCGCCACCGCCCATTTGATAAAGCTGTTTTCCGGCTTCAGGTCCAAAATATAGAATTTGTTGATCCACGGCGGAAAGATGATCAGCGGGATGTCGTGAACATCATCCGTCGTCGGCGCATATTGGATCAATTCGAACATCGGGTTGCGGAACACCACTTCTCCCGGTGTTGTCGCCAGATTTTCACCGACCCTGAACGCGTCCTTGTCGGCCAGTGTGATGACCAGATCGCCGTTATTTGCTTCCAGATCGCGGACAAGGTTTTCCAATCCACGCACAAGGCTTTCACCTTCGGTCTCGACCGCCAGCGACAGCGCTTCGGGGTTGGTTGCCAGAAAGTTGGTGGGCGAAAACAGGTTGACGATCTGGTCGGAAAAGAAGCGCAGTCGCTTCTTTTCCTGCGGATCAAGGTCAGTGATGTCTTCTACAGCTTGGGTGATCGCTTCGGCGTTGTGCTGGTACTGCCGTTTGACGAAGTTAAAGTACGGGTTTGTTTTCCACAGGGCATGGCTGAACCTGCGATCATCGGGGCCATCGTCCTGCGGTGCTTCGATCCTGCCTTCGGCCAAAAGGTGCTGCGCCTCGACGAAATGCGTGACGGATTTGCTCCAGAATGACAGCTGGTGTTCGATCAGCTTGGCAGGATTGTTGACCATCTCGGTCCAGTAGGCACCCGCAGCCTTGAGGTACAGATCATGGGACGGCCCTTGCAAGGCAGGCGGCACAGGTCTGGCAGATTGCATGGCCGCCATCAAACGTTTCGTCAGATCGTCCACGCGCGCAAGATTCTGTTGCAGGTTTTCCAGACTCGCACCGCTGTGTTCACCGTCCGGCGTATCTTTGGTTGTCATAGCTGCCCCCCCGACATAGCTTTGCAGGTGCAGCATTAAGCTGCCACTGCAAGGAGTCTTCGCATGAAGTATATGATGACCTACGACATGATGGAAAGCATGCGAAACACAAACCAGTGGATGGGGGCGACTGCCCGCGCATTCGCAAGCTACCCGGCCATGGCGATGACAGCCAACCCCGCGATGGATTGGCTGCGCGCATGGGGCGAAGTTACCGAGCGCACATTCGAACGCATGGTGGTCAAACCCGACTGGAACATTCCAGCCCTGCCCAACGACGACGGCACCGATATGGTCGTAACCACGGAAATCGTGGTCGAAAAGCCATTCGCCGACCTGATCCGCTTTCGCGTCGGCAACCGCCCCGATCGCACCCGACGCGTTCTTCTGGTCGCGCCGATGTCGGGTCATTACGCAACATTGGTGCGCAAGACAGTTGTCAGCCTGCTGCCCGATTGCGACGTCTATGTGACAGACTGGCACAATGCGCGCGAGATTCCTGTCAGCGCCGGGAAATTCGATATCGAAGATTCGACGCTGTATCTGGTCGATTTCATGCGTGAACTGGGCAGCGACCTGCATGTGATCGCGGTCTGTCAGCCTGCCCCGCTGACCCTGGCCGCCGTCGCCTATCTGGCCGAAGAAGACCCCAGCGCGCAGCCCCGCACAATGACACTGATCGGCGGGCCGATCGACCCTGACGCCAACCCCACAGCCGTCACCGATTTCGGTCATTCGGTCACGATGGGCCAGTTGGAAGAATCCATGATCCAGCGGGTCGGGTTCAAGTACAAGGGCGTCGGCCGCAAGGTGTATCCGGGCCTGCTGCAGCTATCATCGTTTATTTCGATGAACGGCGAATTGCACGCCGCGGCGTTCCGCGATCAGATTATCGCCACGGCCAAGGGCGAAGCGTCCGATCACGACAAGCACAACGAATTTTACGACGAATATTTGGCCGTCATGGACATGCCCGCCGAATTCTATCTGTCGACGGTGGAACGCGTGTTCAAGAACCGCGATATCGCGCGCAACGATTTCAGCGTGGCAGGTAAAATGGTGGATATCGGCAAGATCTCGACCGTTGCCGTCAATATTGTCGAAGGCGAAAAAGACGACATTTCAGCGCCCGGTCAATGCCTTGCGGCGCTTGATCTGCTGACGGGCCTGCCCGATGACAAGAAGTTCGCGCACCTTGAACCCGGTGCGGGGCACTACGGTATTTTCGCCGGTGGCAAATGGCGCAAGAACATCCGCCCGCTGGTGCTGGAATTCATCGACGCACATTCCGAAAAGGCTGCTACCAGCCGCAAAAAAACCAGCCGCAAATCCAGTCAAACATCCAAGTCCGAAGATACTGAACCCGCGAATGTGCCGGTCTAATGTGCTAGTCAGACGTCTTGGTTCTGACGTCTGACGTCAGCGCAAAACCAGCGGCTGATCCATCCATGTGCGCAACGCTGCGTTGGTCTGCACGGGCTGTTCGAGCGTTGGCAGGTGGCCTGCATCTTCGATGATCTTGTGCTGCGCATAGGGGATGAGGTCGGCCATGAATTGTTGGCGCCGCAGCGGATAAACGGTGTCATGTTCGCCACTCAGGATCAGCGTTGGCTGGCGCATCTTGCGGATGATCGGCGTCTGATCCGGCCTGCGCTGCATCGCACGGGCCTGCGCGACATAGGCATCCGGCCCGACATCGCGGGCCATATCGGCCAGCAACGACAGGACGTCGGACCGATGTGGTCCCTGTGCGATCGACGTGGCGGGCAGTTCATCCAGCGCCACATCACAAAACCGGCCCGACCGCGCGGCCACGATACGCGGTTCACGTCCGGCGGCGATTTCCGGCAGTTCCGACTGGGCAGAGCTGTTGATCAGGGCCAGCCGCGTCACGCGGGCCGGGTCCTGCCGCACGACCTCCAGTGCTACAAAGCCACCCATCGAAAGACCCACCAACGCGAACCGCGGCGGCGCGATGGCCAGCACATGGCGTGCGATCTGTTCCATGCTGTCGGCTGTGCCGGTCGGGATGCAGATAATCGGGGACGTCGCGGAAAACGCGGCAATCTGCGGGCGGAACACGCGCGCATCGCATAACATCGGTGGCAGAAAAACAATCGGGTCCGGCATTGGTTGGTGGCCTGTTCTTTTTTCCTACCATGTCAAAGCGCGACAGGCTTTCGCAACCCCGGCCTAACGATGCGACCCCAGTTCACGCACGCAGGGCCGATACAGAGTCCAAAGTGCCACATCCCGATCGCAAAGATCACGCCGGGTGCAAGTGTCAGCGCGGTTTCCAACGTCGCAAGTGCGCCCGGCGTCTGGTCGACCACGCCGCTGTCGGATGCGCGCCAGCCCGCGGTCTGTAGGATCAGCCCCAAAAGCAACGGCGCCAGCGCGTTGGCGACCTTTTGCCCAAACAGCCAGACGGCGCTGAATGCGCCCTCTATTGCGTGGCCCGATGCGCGTCGGGTCACATCCATCAGGTCGGGATACATCGCCCAGGGGATCTGCTGATAAGCCCCGTTGGTCATCCCAGCCAACAAGAACAAACCACCAAGTGGCCACAGCGATGCGGCAGGCAGCAGCGCACCGATCCCCATCAGCACGATGATATACGCCACCATCCCCAAGACCAACGCGCTGGTCTTGCCCAGTCGGGCCGACAACAGCACCCAGATCGGCTGCGACAGCACGGACCCCACGATGAACAGCGCAAACAGCGTCGCAAAGATGCCCAGCGCGCGGGCGGCCCCTGACAGCAGACTGCCGCCATCGTCCATCACCAGATACAGCGCCGACAACTGCAACCCGGCGGCAATCAGTGCGACACCCAGCGTCAGCACACCGTAAATCAGGGTCAGAATGGCAAAGGGCCGATTGGACAGCACCAGCCGCAGCACGGTGCCAAACCCTTCGGTCGCGGGCCGGTCAATGGTGGGCGCACGGCGGGCCGCGACCAGCATTCCCCAGATCGTCAGCACGATCACCGGGGCCATCAGCATGGCGGCAAAGGCATAGCCGTCGCGCGTATTCCCCGCGATAGCAGGCACCAGCGCCCCCGCCGTCAGCAACCCCAGCGAGGCGAATGTCATGCGGAACGCCATCATCGCGGACCGTTCGCGCGGGTCCTGCGTCATCTCTCCGGCCATGGCACCGTAGGGGATCGTGACACAGGTGAATCCGATCGACGCGATGGCGAAAAACACCGTGACCCACAGCGCGTTCGCCTGCCAGCTCATGCCCTGCGGCACCGCAAACATGGCGACGATCCCGGCACCCAGCACCAGCGCGCCCACAGCGATCCACGGCACCCGCCTGCCCCAGCGCGATGTGCTGCGGTCCGACAGGTAACCGACCACGGGATCGGTCAGCACATCGAACCCCAGCACGGCAAAGGTCACGACCCCGGCGATGCCCGGCGGCACCCCCAGCAAGGTCGTCAGAAAGGTGAACACCAGCAGTTGCTTGACCACGACAAAGACGTTCACGCCCATGTCGGCAAGCCCCCAGCCTGCCTTTTGCCCGATGCTCAACCCCATTGCGCGCCCTCCCAAGCTGGGGTGACGCTAGGCGCAATCGGTGCATCAGCCTAGATGGGACGTGACGTTGCGGCGTCCAGCACCTGCAGGATCGCTGTTTCGATCAGTGACAGACACTGCGGGTCTGAAAATCGGTGATCCGCGCCTTTGACCAGCGTCAGGTGCATGTCGTCGCCGGTCGCGTGTCCCAACAGGCGCAGCGCCACGGATTGATCGACGTCGCGGTCGGCGGTGCCTTGCAGGAACCGCGTCGGAAACGGCAGATGCAGCGGGTCGCGCAGCACCAGCCGGGTGCGGCCATCCGTAATCAGACGCTGGGTGATGATATAGGGATCGCCGTAGTCCGACGGCAATGCGATCTGCCCATCGGTATCCAGTGCCATGCGCTGCGCGGTCGTCGCATTGGCCCACATGCTGTCTTCGGTAAAATCCGGGGCCGCCGCGATTGTCACCAGTCCTGCGATGCGGTCAGGGATCGCACGCGCCAGCAACAGCGATATCCATCCCCCCATGGATGACCCCACCAGCACCAGCGGCCCGTCGATCATTGCAACAGCGGCCTGTGCGTCGTCAAACCAGTCGCCGATGCTGCCATCCGTAAACGCGCCAGAACTGTCGCCATGACCGGAATAATCGAACCGCAAGAACGCGCGTCCCTGCGATTTGCACCAGTCTTCTAAATGGACCGCCTTGGTCCCGCCCATGTCGGATTTGAACCCGCCCAGAAACACCACGGTCGGCCCGCTGCCGTCCGTCAGGTGATAGGCCAGCGTCCGGCCTTGTGGCGTTGTCAGTGTCTTATGCGTCATTCTGCACCTCTTTCAGACCCAATGCGAGGGCCGCCGCCGCCCAACACATCACGGCAAACAGGGCAATGACAAGCGTGACCGACCACGCCGCAATCGCGGCAAACACAGCACCCGCCACGAACAGGACCACCCCGACAATCGTATTGGACAGGGCGGTATAGGGCGTCCGGTCATGTTCATCGGCCATATCCACCAGATGGGTAGACCGCCCCTGACGGACCCCGTGATAGGCGATCATCAGCACGAACAACACCGCAGGCAAAACCAGCGGCACGCCGATCCCGCCGATCGAGCCCAGCACCGCCACGACCGACAGCACGGCCCCCCCCGCCACGCCCGCATAGATCAACACCCGGCGCGACGACCGGTCCGACAACCGCCCCCAGACGTAGGATGACAGCAAAGCTGCCACAGCGCTTGCCAGCACCAGCGCGCCCAGCGTGCTGAAACCGCTATCGGGGGCCAGCACCACAAAGTACGGCGGCGCAAGTGCCGTGCCCACCAGCAAGCTGCGCACCGCGATAAAGCGCACTAGCTGCGGGTCCTGCCGCAACAGTGCAAACTGATCCAAGCCGATGGCGCGTTTGCCATCGCCGGTCGATGATTGCTCTTTCAACGTCGCGAACAGCGCGCCCGATGCGATCCAGAACCCGCCCGCCAGAAAAAGCGCGCCGATCACCAGCGTCATGCGGTCGCCGATGTCGAACAGCAACAACAACGCAAAAGCGATGACCGCAACGCTGGCCGCCGAACTTGCTGTGCCCGTCGCCGTGCCGCGCCGCGACGATCCCACCGTCTTGCCCAGAATGTCCTTGTAACTGGCCGAACAGACCGACCGGGCCAGCGCCAGCACTGCCAGCAGACCGACGATAACCGCCCCTGCCGTCGCCCCGTCCAGCGTCAGACCCGCGATGCCGATCAGAATCGCGCAGATTCCCTGCATCACGGCCCCACCGGCCCAGAACCATTTGCGCACCGCCTGTCCCGTAATGACCGGAGAGGTAAAGAGCTGGGGCAGCAGCGCCAGACTTTCACGCACCGGCACCAGCAACCCGGTCCAGAACGCCCCCGCCCCCAAGGACGTCAGCAGCCATGACAAAACCAGTTTTGGATCGATCAACCCGTCCGCGATCTTGGACCCGGACAACGAAACCACATGGCGCAGGAAACTGCCTGGCTCGTGACCCTGCGCGGTCTCTGACAGGCCACCGGGGCGGTCGGGATCATCTACTAGGTATTCGAACAACTCGTCTGTCATGTCTTGGGGCATCGGCGTCTTTCTTGATCTGTTTTCATGCGATCTAGCACGGTTGCGCTGGTTGACACGCCCGCACAGCACGGCCATTCAAGGCGCGAACATATCCCGCAACCGGGCGCACTCGTGGGCGCCAAACAGACGAGGAGCCGCACATGGCCCAGATCACCCTGACACTTCCCGACGGCAATGCACGCCAGTACGACGCCGGCATCACCGCAGGCGACGTGGCCGCCGATATTTCCAGCAGTCTGGGCAAAAAAGCGATCAGCGCCACGGTCAACGGCCAGCACTACGATCTGCGGTGGCCAATCGACAGTGATGCCACCATCGACATCCATACAACGAAGGACCGCGCACCCGCACTGGAACTGGTGCGCCACGACCTTGCACATATCATGGCCCGCGCCGTGCAGGAAATCTGGCCGGAGACGCAGGTCACCATCGGTCCGGTGATCAAGGACGGCTGGTATTACGATTTCGACCGCGCGGAACCGTTTACCCCTGACGATCTGGCCACCATCGAAGCGCGGATGAAACAGATCATCAACGCCCGCGACGATGTCCGGACAGAGGTGTGGGACCGCGACCGCGCGATCCAGCATTACAAGGACAAAGGCGAACCCTATAAGGTCGAACTGATCGAAAGCATCCCCGGCGATGAACCGCTGCGGATGTATTGGCACGGCGACTGGCAGGACCTGTGCCGCGGGCCGCATCTGCAGAACACCGGTCAGGTGCCGGGCGATTCGTGGCGGTTGATGTCCATCGCGGGTGCCTATTGGCGCGGCGACAGCAGCCGCGCGATGCTGCAACGCATCTACGGCGTGGCCTTTACCAACAAGGAAGACCTGAAATCCCACCTGACAATGCTGGAAGAAGCGGCCAAGCGTGACCACCGTCGTCTGGGCCGCGAAATGGACCTGTTCCACATGCAGGAAGAAGCGCCCGGACAGATCTTCTGGCATCCCAACGGCTGGACGATCTACACCGCGTTGCAGGATTACATGCGCCGCAAGCAGCGCGCCGACGGCTATGTCGAAGTGAACACCCCGCAGGTCGTGAACCGCAAGCTGTGGGAAGATTCCGGCCACTGGGACAATTATCAGGACCATATGTTCATCGTCGAGGTTGACGAAGAACACGCCCGCGAAAAAACGGTCAATGCGCTGAAACCGATGAACTGCCCCTGCCACGTGCAGATTTTTAACCAAGGGCTGAAATCCTACCGCGACCTGCCGTTGCGGATGGCCGAATTCGGGTCGTGCAACCGATACGAACCGTCCGGTGCGCTGCACGGGATCATGCGGGTACGCGGGTTCACGCAGGACGACGCGCATATCTTCTGCACCGACGACCAGATCATCGCGGAAACGGAAAAATTCATCAAATTGCTCGCATCGGTCTATGCCGACCTCGGTTTCGACAACTGGACCATCAAACTGTCCACCCGCCCTGAAAAGCGGATTGGCAGCGACGAAAGCTGGGACCGGGTCGAAGCAGCACTTGGCGACGCCTGCAAAGCCGCTGGCTATGATTTCGAACTCCTTCCGGGCGAAGGCGCGTTTTACGGGCCAAAGCTGGAATTCACCCTGACCGATGCGATTGGTCGGGAATGGCAGTGCGGCACGCTACAGGTGGACCCCAACCTGCCCGACCGGTTGGATGCGTCCTATGTCGCGCCCGACGGCGATAAACATCGCCCCGTCATGCTGCACCGCGCTGTGCTGGGATCGTTTGAACGGTTCATCGGCATCCTGATCGAAAGCCACGCGGGCAAACTGCCGTTCTGGCTGGCCCCACAACAGGTGGTCGTGGCGACCATCGTGTCGGATGCGGACGATTACGCCGACGGCATTGTGGCGGCATTGCGCAAGGCTGGCATCCGCGCCCGCGCCGACACCCGCAACGAAAAGATCAACTATAAGGTGCGCGAACATTCCGTCGCCAAGGTGCCGGTCATTCTGGCCCTGGGCGCGCGCGAGGTTGAAGAACGCACCGTCACCGTGCGGCGTCTGGGTGAAAAACAGACACAGGTGGTGGCGCTGGACGATATCATCGCGTCACTCGTCGCGGACGCCACGCCGCCTGATCTGCGCTGACACCCGCAGGGGCGCCGATTTTCACAAGCAGTCGGGGGCGGCTACGGCTGCCCCGCTTTGTTCTGTGCGACCAAAAGTTCTGTGCGACCAAAAACTGATGCCGTCTGCACAAAGCAGACCCCTAAATCGAACCAGACTGACGGATTATTTGCGTCCGACAGACCGGCCAGCGCCTTCGGGCAGGGGCAGATCGGCATGGGCCACCGCGATCCGGTCCAACGGCCCCGCCACGCGGGCGTCAGGGGCGCAGGCCCGTCGCGTCGTCAGGCTGACATGGATCAGCAGATGCTCGCCCGTGGCCAGCAAACGTGACCCCGCCCACATACGATGGAACAGGTGCATCTTTTTGCCTGCCCCCGCCAGTACTTGCGTGTCGATGTGAATGGCGGTGCCCGCGACCACCTCGTCCAGATGGCGGATATGGGTTTCGGCGGTGAAAAAGCTGTAACCGCTGGCCACGTAATCGGCATCGCAACCGACAAGGTGCATCATCCGGTCGGTCGCATCCCCAAAGGCATGCAGATAACGCGCTTCGGTCATATGGCCGTTGTAATCTGTCCAGTCGAGCGGCACCGCCCGCGATTGCGTCAACACCGGCTGCGCCAGATCCGCGACCTGATCAAGGCTGCGCGGCACCACATCCACCCTACGGTCCCGGTCGTTCAACGCCACACCCGCCCCGTGATCGCACGCTTTGAGCCCGCGCAGCATCGTCACAAGCGCATCGTCGCGCAATCGCAGCAGCGCGGCATCCTGATTTTCAGCGGTCCGGGCCGCTGCGAACGGACCCGCCTGCGCCCACCCCAGACCAAGGCCATCGCGGACGACGGCGTCGATTTGGTCCGGGGTTGCTGCGCCATCGCGCACCAGCGCCTGCGCCCTGTCCCACAGGGCGGCGCGCAGGTGGTCGGCAATGGGCACAGCCCCGTCTGCCGTCAGGATCGGTGCCATGCCCAACGCAATCAGATCGTTGGTCGCGCGGTCCAGCGTCGCGGAACTGTTCGCAGCAGAACCGGACAGTTCCACCACCGCCAACAGATACACAGGGTCGCAGGCCCGCACCACCACAATCTGTCCGGGGCGCATCGCGCCCGTTTGCAACTGCGCCAGGGTACAACCGTGCACGCCACACGCGATAATCGCCGCAGGCCGGCAAAGCGACTGAACACGGGCCAGCATCGCCTGTCGGGTCGGCAGATCGCCTGCCGTCTGGTCCACGATCCAATCGGCCCCTCTCACCGCACGGTCGGGATCGGCATGGATAGTCAGGCGCCCGGTGCGCGGCATGGCCACATCACTGAGCGCGGGAAGCGCCCGCGCGGCGCGGTCGATCACAGCAGCGATACGCCGTGACGCCTGCGGGTCCGGATCACAGACCACAACATCCCAGCCCATCAGCACAAAGCGCGCAACCCAGCTATCGCTGATCGCGTCGCCGCCCAGAACGGCCGCCTGTTGCGCCATCACTGGGCCTGCGCCAGATCCTGCATTTCCAGTGCGGCGTTCATATCGGTATCATTGATCGGATCGTTCAATGCCTCTGCCGGGACCGGATTGCGTTTGACCGATGGATCGCAGGCGGTCATCGGGCTGCCTGCATCGCGGATAATCAGGCCACCAGCCGCACGACATTGTTCAAACGACATCGACGATCCAATGACTAGAAATTCGCGCGGCACCGATCCACCGGCCCCGCTGCCACCCATCCCGCCAGCCGCACAGCCAGCCAACAGCGCCATCGCGCCCAAGGTCATCAATTTCGTCATTGCGGCATCTCCGTCAGTCTGGCCAGATCGTAGCCATTGAAATCCAGTACTTCGCGCGCGGCGGCCAGCCGGTCGGCGGGAATGTCGGGCGACCGATCCAGAATCCAACCCGATCGGCCATCAGGCGCACCGACCACCGCCGTGCGATAGCCTTCGTCAACCCATAACACCCAATAGTCGCCGCGCACAAATCCCAGATCCTCTGCGTCCAAAATCAGCCGCCCCGGTCCGACGACATCCGCCCGTCCCGTGACGCGGGCCTCGACCGCGCCATCGGCCACCCGGCAGCGGTGCTGCACCGACAGACCGTCACCGCCCGGCACCGCGCCATAGGTCGCCGTCAGGCCCTGACAGCCATCGGGGATCACGCCGGGAAATCCCGCGACCGCATACCATGTCCCCTGATAACGTTCGGTCTGGAACAGCGCCGCCGACGCGATGGGCACCGTGCGATCACGAAATGACAAAGGCGGTGCATCGTCAGGCGCGTCCGGTGACCCACCGCACGCCACCAGCACCAGAAGTGGCAAGGCCAGTCTTTTCATCGCGGTCTCCTGTGGGGTCCGCTGCGGCGGGTGACGGGCGGGCGCATCAATACGGCATCGGATGGGCGCGATGTGCGGTGTCGATCTCGGCCAGCACGTCGTCAGACAGCACCACGTCGCGTCCCGCCAGCGTGCGTTCCAGTTGGTCCGCCGTCGTCGCACCGAAGATGGCAGAGATCGCAAAGGGACGTGTGCGCTGCCACGCCAGCGCCAGATGAACCGGGTCCAGATCGTGGCGGGCCGCGATGTCCAGATAGGCCTGCGTCGCGTCATAGACACGCGGCGTATCGCGCCCGCCCAGATCACCGTTGATCGCCATGCGGCTGCCATCCGGTCGCGCACCGCCCTGATATTTGCCTGTCAGCAACCCACAGGCCAGCGGCGAGAATGACAAAAGCGTCACGTCCTCGTTCACGGCCATTTCGGCGCTGTCGGTATCGAACAGGCGACACAGCAGGGAATATTCGTTCTGCACGGATGCCATACGCGGCAAACCGTGCTGTTCGGCCAGATCGCACCATTTGGTCATGCCCCACGCGCTTTCGTTGCTCATGCCGATGGCGCGAATCTTGCCCGCCTGCACTGCGTTGCCCAGCGCGCGCAGCACGCCGTGCATGTGATCCAGCGTCCGGGCGCGGTCCTGCCCCGACGGATCATAGGTCCAGTTCTGCCGGAACATATACGACCCGCGATCGGGCCAGTGCAGCTGATACAGGTCGATCACATCCGTTTGCAGCCGCCGCAACGACGCATCGATCCCGTCCATGATGTTGTCGGGGGCATAGCCCGCACCGTCGCGCACGAAACCGCCGTTGGGTCCCGAAATCTTGGTCGCAACGATCCAGTCGTCGCGCCGTCCGGTGCGCGCGAACCATTCGCCCAACACCTGTTCGGACTGGCCGACCGTTTCCTTGGCCACGGGATTGACCGGATACATTTCCGCACAATCCAAAAAGTTGATGCCCGCGTCCAGCGCCATGTCCATCTGGCGGTGCGCGTCAGCAACGGGCGTGTGCGTGCCAAAGGTCATGGTGCCCAAACACCAGTCGGTGACTGTGATCCCACTGCGGCCAAGGTTCAGTTTTTCCATCGTGTCTTTCCCCATGCGATTGCGGGCACACTAGCCTTCATCACCGCGACCGCAAGCGCGGCAGAATTAGCGCTGGCACTGACGCCACGCCGGGGTCATCACTTGATCCATGCGAATGCTGATTTCCTTTGCGGCCCTGTTTTTGTCGGCAGGCCTGTTGCAGTTCTCTTCTGGCGGCGTCGGGCCACTGGATGCGCTGGCAGGCCTGCGGCTGGGCTTTTCACAGGAAATGGTGGGCTTTCTGGGGTCAGCACATTTCGCGGGGTTCTTTATCGGCTGCTGGTGGGCGCCGCGCCTGATGGGCGGCGTCGGGCACAACCGCGCCTATGCTATCTTTACCGCGTTGGGGGCGATCGGACTGGCGGCGCATGTTGTCACCACGAATCCCTATTGGTGGGCATTGTTTCGGGTCGCGTCCGGGCTTTGCATCGCGGGCTGCTACACGGTGATCGAGGCGTGGTTGCAGGCCAAGGTCACGAACGAAACGCGCGGACGCGCGATGGGCAGCTACCGCGTCGTCGATATTTCATCCTCTCTGGTTGCGCAGTTCATGGTCGGCGCACTGGCCAATCTGGAAACCTATGTCGCCTATAACCTGCTGACGATCATCTGTTGTGCGTCGCTGTTGCCGCTGGCGCTGACCCGTGCCCGCGCGCCTGACACGCCAGAGGCGACGCGCCTGCGGCCCATGA
The DNA here is from genome assembly GCF_018263905.1 of Loktanella sp. SALINAS62. Lineage (GTDB taxonomy): Bacteria > Pseudomonadota > Alphaproteobacteria > Rhodobacterales > Rhodobacteraceae > Loktanella. Next base: position 474,449 of record NZ_JAAFZU010000055.1, read on the forward strand.
TGGCTTGGGCTTGCTCTCCACTCGCCGTGGCGGGGGTGCTGGCGGCGGCGGTGTCCAGCGCATCGTTCCGCATGGTCGGCCCGATCTATGGGCAAGAGGTCGGGTTGGAGGCGCGCCAGATCGGCGTATTCCTTGCCGCCTTTGTGGCAGGTGGTGCGCTGGCGCAATGGCCTGCAGGTTGGCTGGCCGATCGTTACGACCGGCGCTGGGTGCTGATCGGCCTGTCGGTGGCGTCTGCGCTGTCTTGTCTTGTGACGGTGCTGTCGGCAGCAAGCGGGACGCAGGCCGTGATGGCCAGCGCGTTCCTGTTCGGGCTGACGTCATTTCCGATCTATTCGGTCAGTGCCGCGCATGCCCATGATTTTGCAACCGACGACCAACGCGTCGAATTGTCGGCTGCATTGATGTTTTTCTACGCTGTGGGGGCCATCGCCGCACCCTATACCGCGTCGGCCCTGATCGCGGGATTTGGCCCGGCGGCCCTGTTCGCCGCCATTGCCATAGCGCATCTGTTGCTGGTGGTATTCGGTCTGGCGCGGATGCGGCGGCGCACGACGCCGTCCACGCGCACGCCGTATGTTTTCACCCCACGCACCACATTCCTGATCGGGCGGCTGTTGCGCCGGGCCCGCGACCGCAAGCTGCCGGACCGACGCCGCTAGCGCCACGCCTTGCCAGCGGGCCGCCGTCTGGGTAAGTCGCGGGAACACGCAAGCAAGGATCCCGTGACATGGCCCGCCACCTGATTACCTCTGCCATTCCCTATATCAACGGGATCAAGCATCTGGGGAACCTTGTCGGCAGCCAGCTGCCCGCCGACCTGTTTGCCCGCTACCAGCGCGCGCGCGGTCACGAGGTGCTGTTTTTATGCGCCACCGACGAACACGGCACACCGGCAGAACTGGCCGCAGCAAAAGCGGGCAAGCCCGTTGCAGAATATTGCGCCGAAATGCACGACGTGCAGGCGCGGATCGCGGATGGTTTTGGCCTGTCCTTTGATCATTTCGGACGGTCGTCCAGCCCCCAGAACCACGCGCTGACGCAGGGCTTTGCCGGGCGGCTGGCGGATCAGGGCCTGATCCGTGAAGTCACCGAAGAACAGGTTTATTCCGTGACCGACGGGCGTTTCCTGCCCGATCGCTACATCGAAGGCACCTGCCCCAACTGCGGGTTCGAAGACGCGCGCGGCGACCAGTGCGATAATTGCACAAAGCAATTGGACCCGACCGATCTGATCAATCCGCGATCAACCATTTCCGGCGCCACGGATCTAGAGGTGCGGACGACAAAACATCTGTATCTGGAACAATCCAAGCTGAAGGGCAAACTGGCCGACTGGATCGACAGCAAGACCGACTGGCCTGTGCTGACGACATCCATCGCCAAGAAATGGCTGAACGACGGCGACGGCTTGCAGGACCGGGGCATCACCCGCGATCTGGACTGGGGCATTCCCGTGCGGCGCGGCGCCGACGACTGGCCCGGCATGGAAGGCAAGGTGTTCTACGTCTGGTTCGATGCGCCCATCGAATACATCGCCTGCGCGCAGGAATGGGTCGACGCAGGCAAAGGCAGCGACTGGGAATCGTGGTGGCGCACCGACAAAGGTGCTGACGACGTGCGCTATACCCAGTTCATGGGCAAAGACAACGTGCCGTTCCACACCCTGTCTTTTCCAGCCACGATCATGGGTGCGGACGACAACTGGAAGCTGGTCGATTACATCAAATCGTTCAACTATCTGAATTACGACGGCGGCCAGTTCAGCACTTCCCGCGGGCGCGGCGTGTTCATGGATCAGGCGCTGGATATCCTGCCCGGCGACGTCTGGCGCTGGTGGCTGTTGTCCCATGCGCCTGAATCGTCTGACGCGGAATTCACGTGGGAATCGTTCCAGCAGGACGTGAACAAGGATCTGGCCGACGTGCTAGGCAACTTTGTCAGCCGTATCACCAAATTCTGCCGATCGAAATTCGATGAAAGCGTGCCTGCCGGCGGCACCCCCGGCCCGGCAGAGGTGGCGCTGACCCGCGAATTACAAACCCGGATGGACGCCTATGTCCGTCACATGGATGCGATCGAGGTCCGCAAGGCGGCGGCAGAGCTGCGCGCGATCTGGGTCGCGGGCAATGAATATCTGCAATCCACCGCGCCCTGGACCACGTTCAAAACCGATCCCGATCAGGCAGCCTGTCAGGTGCGCCACGGTCTGAACCTGATCCGGTTGTATGCGATCCTGTCCGCCCCGTTCATTCCCGACATGGCTCGGATCATGGCCGAGGCGATGAATGTCACCGACACCGACTGGCCCGCAGATGCCGCCGCAGCACTGACCGCACTGCCCGCCGGTCAGGCGTTCACGGTGCCCGAAAACCTGTTCACGAAAATCACCGACGAACAGCGTCAGGAGTGGTCGGAAAAGTTTGTAGGCACGCGTACTTAGGGCCGTCAAAGGGACCGATATTGGATAACAGGGACTTTGTGCTAGGTATTTCGACAACGTTAATCAGATCGGACCCTTCACATGCGCCTATTCGCATTCATCACCTCTTTTGCACTGGCAGGCACATCGGTTGCCGCAGCCACCTGCGGCAACGACGGCAGCGGATTTAATACCTGGAAACAGCAGTTCGCCCAAGAAGCGGCAGCGGCTGGTATCGGCCAACGCGGACTGGCGGCATTGGCCAACACATCCTATGCCCAGCGCACCATCAACGCCGACCGCAACCAGAAATCATTCAGCTACAGTCTGGATGAATTCATGCGGATTCGCGGGGCCGATACCATCGTCGCACAGGGTCGCCAGAAGATCGCGAACAACCCGACATTCTATGCCAACCTCGAAGCGCAATACGGCGTTCCCGCCAGCGTCATTGTGGCGATCCACGGCATGGAAACGGCGTTCGGTAATTTCATGGGCGACAGCAACGTGCTTAGCGCGATCACCACGCTGGCCTATGACTGCCGCCGTTCGGATTTCTTTACCCCGCACGCGCTGGCAGCCCTGCAACTGGTCGATAGCGGTGCGATCAGCGGCAACACCGTCGGCGCGATGCACGGGGAATTGGGGCATACCCAGTTCCTGCCCGCCAATGTCATCCGTTACGGCGTCGATGCCGACGGCAACGGCGTGGTCGATCTGACCAACCAGACCGATGCCCTGTATTCCACGGGCAATTTCCTGCGCCAAAAGGGCTGGCAGGCCGGTCAGGGCTATCAGGAAGGGCAGCGCAACTTTGCGGTGATCCAGCAGTGGAACGCTGCGGGCGTTTATCAAAAGGCGATTGCCATCATGGCCGCACGGATCGACGGCACAAGCTGATTGTCCACAAAACGAAATCAGTTTTGCCTTGATTTGATCAGCAACAGTTGCGAGGATTCTGAAAAAAGAGTCCCGCAACCGCAGGTCTGTTAATAACGCTACAGAGGCAAACATGGCAGAAACAAAATTGAAAGAAGCTGAAGCAACCGCACAAAAGCCCGGCACGCTTCCCAGCAAGACACGTTACAAATCGGACAATCCATTTAAAATGCCGCAACGACACGATGCAAATCATCTGATGAAACTGTTCAAGAACCGCCGTGACACCATCCGCAAGGAAAGACTGGATCCTGAAACCGTCACATTTGACGACGGGTTAGAATATTACGTCTGCACCGACGCCGGCAAGCCGGGAAAAACGTTGCAGCGTTTCCGCGATTTCGCCCTGCCCTATACCGCGATTTATCAGGGCCAGGTGATGCAGGACCTGTGGTGCCTGTATGAACTTGACGGCAAACGCGAAGGCTATTTTGTCGATTTCGGCGCCACCAACGGCACGACGATGAGCAATTCGCTGATCCTAGAACGAAACTTTGACTGGACGGGCATCGTGGCCGAACCAAATCCCAGTTTTCACGAAAATTTGGCGCGCGCCCGCAATTGCCATATCAGTCATAAATGCGTCCACTCGTCGACCGGGGATACGATGGAATTCCTGATGGCGGCCCGCCCGATGTTTTCCCGGCTTGCCGCCGCATCCGACGGGCTGGAATTCGAAGAAGGCGGCGTTGAGGAACGGATCAAGGTGGACACGATCACCCTGAATGACCTGCTGGATGAATTCGACGCGCCCGATGTCATCGATTTCATTTCCATCGACACCGAAGGGTCGGAAATGGACATCATGGCAAAATTCGATTTCGGCCCGCGTCACGTGCGGCTGTTCGCCATCGAACACAACCACGAAGAACGGCGCGACCACATCCTCGAACTGATGACGGCAAAAGGTTACGTGCGCCGTCTGCCGGAACTGTCGAAATTCGACGATTGGTACATCCACGAAAGCGATATCCGCGACTGATACCGTCTGTCAGGTGCGCCGCAGCCGCAGGACCACGTCCACCGCGACGACCTGCGTGCCTGCGGGTGCGGCGGGCAGATTGCGGATATCCAGCGATTCGCGCGGCGCGTCCGTCAGCTCTGCGGTGTCTTCCCAATAGAAATGGGGATGGTCGCACAGGTCGGTGTCGAAATAGCTTTTCGCGCCGTCCACAACGATTTCACGGAGCAGACCCGCATCGCAAAACGCGCGCAGCGTGTTGTAAACCGTGGCCAGCGACACCTTGCCGTCGGATGCACTGGCGGCGTCGAACAGGCTTTCAGCGGTTACATGACGATCACGGCCATCACCCATCAACAGCGCAGCCAAGGTCACACGCTGGCGCGTGGGACGGACACTGGACCGCGACAACCATTCGGTTGCACGGTCGACATGCGTTGGTGTTATCGTTGAAACGTCTTTCATATTATCAACATATGGGATGCGGGCGGGTCTGTTCAATGACTTTTCGACCTCGCGGTCGCCTTGCACGGGCTGGCGACCAAGTGGTAGGCATAGCGCAGAATTGACAACATCACCCTGCAAAGGACGCCCATGGCCGATTTTCCATCATCCTTCGACCGCGACGAGCTGCTGAAATGTGCACGTGGCGAACTGTTCGGCCCCGGCAACGCACAATTGCCCGCGCCACCGATGCTGATGATGGACCGGATCACGGATATCTCCGGTGATGGCGGCGCGCATGGCAAAGGTCACGTCGTTGCGGAATTCGATATCACACCGGACCTGTGGTTTTTTGACTGCCACTTTCCCGGCAACCCGATCATGCCCGGCTGTCTGGGGCTTGATGGTTTGTGGCAGCTGACCGGCTTCAATCTGGGCTGGCGCGGCTGGCAGGGGCGTGGCTACGCCTTGGGCGTCGGAGAGGTCAAACTGACCGGCATGGTCCGCCCGGATCGCAAGATGCTGACCTACAAGATCGATTTCACCAAGGCGATCCAGACCCGTCGCCTGACGATGGGTGTGGCTGACGGGATCGTCGAAGCCGACGGCGAGGTGATTTACATCGTCAAGGACATGAAGGTCGCACTCAGCGAAAGCTGATCTGACGGCGGCACCCCTGCGTCCCCTTGGCATGTTGTGCAGCAAGCTAAATGATGCGGGTTCAGGGTTGCCCCTGTGACCGCCCGTCTTCTAAACAGAACCGATATCACCGGAAGGAACGTCCATGCGTCGTGTCGTCATTACAGGGTTGGGCATCGTCTCACCGATCGGAAACAATGCGGACGAAGTGCTGGACAGCCTGATGGCCGGACGGTCCGGCATCGAAGCCAGCCCCGACATGGCCGAACACGGGTTTCGCAGCCAGATCGCGGGGACGCTGAAACTCGACGTGGCCGACCATGTGGACAAACGCACCCTGCGGTTCATGGGACCGGGTGCCGCCTATGCCCACATCGCAATGTCACAGGCGATAAAGGACGCGGGTCTGACCGACGACCAGATCGTCAACCCGATGACCGGCGTGATCGCGGGGTCTGGCGGTCCGTCCACATCCGCGATGCTGACCGCCCACCAGACCGTGCTGAACACCGGTGCGACCAAACGGATCGGGCCGTTCGCGGTGCCGAAAACCATGTCCTCGACCGTCAGCGCCAACCTTGCGACGGCCTACCAGATCAAGGGCATGAACTTTTCCATCACCAGTGCGTGTTCCACGTCGCTGCATTGCATCGGCATGGCGGCCCAGCAGGTCGCACTGGGCACGCAGGACATCATGTTCGCGGGCGGCGGCGAAGAACTGGACTGGACGCTGTCCTGCCTGTTCGACGCCATGGGGGCGATGTCGTCCAAATATAACGACACCCCGACCAAGGCATCCCGCGCCTTTGACGCTGGCCGCGACGGGTTCGTCATCGCCGGTGGCGGGGCCATGGTCGTGCTGGAAACGCTGGAATCCGCACAGGCGCGCGGCGCGCATATCTACGCCGAAGTCACCGGTTTCGCCGCAACATCCGACGGTGCCGACATGGTCGCACCATCCGGCGAAGGCGGCGAACGTGCCATGCGCGGTGCGCTGAAAACCCTGCCAGACGGTCGCAAGATCAGCTATATCAATGCCCATGGCACCAGCACACCCGTCGGTGACGTCGGAGAGATCGAGGCCGTGCGCCGCGTGTTCGGTGACGGATCGACACCGCCCGTCAGCTCTACCAAATCCATGACCGGCCACAGCCAGGGCGCGACCGGCGCTCAGGAAGCCGTCTATTGCTTGCTGATGCTGAAAAACGACTTTATCGCGCCGTCGATCAATGTCGAAAATCTGGACCCTGCGCTGAAGCCCGAAGAAATCGCGACAACCCGCGTGGACAACGCGGCGCTGGACACGGTGATGACGAACTCGTTCGGGTTCGGCGGCACCAACGGGTCGATGCTGCTGTCAAAGTTGAAGGATTGACGCCATGATCACGATGCAGGGCAAACGCGGGCTGGTGATGGGTGTGGCCAATGAACGGTCCATCGCGTGGGGCATCGCCAAGGCGATGGCCGACGCAGGCGCGGAACTGGCATTCACCTATCAGGGCGAAGCGTTCGGCAAGCGGCTGGAACCATTGGCCGCCAGCGTCGGGTCGGATCTGATGGTCGATGTCGACGTCACGAACGAAGACAGCATGGACGCCGCATTCCAGATGATCCGCGACCGCTGGGGCCATCTGGATTTCGTGGTGCACGCGATCGCCTATTCGGACAAATCCGAACTGACGGGCCGGATCATCAACACCAGCCGCGCCAACTTCAAGAACTCGCTGACGATATCGTGCTATTCGTTTATCGACGTGGCGCGCCGCGCATCCGAATTGATGCCCGATGGCGGCACCCTGCTGACACTGACCTATCAGGGCAGCAATGCGGTGACGCCGAACTACAACGTCATGGGCGTGGCCAAGGCGGCGCTGGAATCGTCCGTGCGCTATCTTGCGAATGATCTGGGGCCGCAGGGCATCCGGGTCAACGCGATCAGCCCCGGCCCGATGAAAACGCTGGCGGGCAGCGCCATCGCAGGCGCGCGCAAGACGTTCAAGCATACCGGCGAAAACGCCCCCCTGCGCGACAACGCCACACTGGAAGCGGTGGGTGGCACAGCAGTCTATCTGGCGTCCGACGCTGGCGCCTGCACAACCGGAGAGATCATTCGCGTGGATGGCGGGTATCACGTGCTGGGGATGCCGCAGGCGGAAAATCTGTAGGCGGACGCAGTCGACGATTGTCAATCGCCGGAATGGCAAACCGTGCTAATCCTGCTCGATCACATCCAGACGGGACATCGCCATGCGCCAGATTTTCGTGAACCTGCCCGTCACCGACCTGAACCGCAGCCGCGCGTTTTACGAAGCTTTGGGGTTCACCATCAACCCGCAGTTTTCCGATAAAACCGGAAATTGCGTGGTGGTGTCCGACACGATCTGCCTGATGATCCTGACGCATGCAAAATTCGCGGCGTTTTCGCCCCGCCCCATCGCTGACAGCCACGCGCAGACCGCATCACTGGTGGCGCTGTCGTGTGACAGCCGGGCAGAGGTTGAGGCAATGACGAATGCAGCCACCGCCCATGGTGGCACCGATAACGGCACCACACAGGATATGCCCGATTTCATGTATGGCCGCAGTTTCAGCGACCCCGACGGCCACGTGTTCGAACCCTTCTGGATGAACCCCGTGGCCGTCGACGCGCAGCCTGCTTAGGCGGCGTTGACTTCGACCAGTTTGACGTCGAATGTCAGGTCCTTGCCAGCCAGCGGGTGGTTGGCATCCAGCGTCACCGTGTCATCGGTCAGACCGACGACTGTGACAGGAACGGCCTGACCTTGTGGTGTCTGCATTTGCAGTTGCAGGCCTTCTTCCAGCGGGATTTCGGCCGGAATATCGGCGCGCGGCACGTCCTGACGCGCTTCTTCGTTGACTTGGCCGTAGGCCTGATCTGCTGGGATCTCGACCTTCTTTTCGTCGCCGGGTGTCATGCCTGTGATGGCCGCGTCCAGACCGGGGATGATCTGACCGGAACCGACAGCGAATTCCAGCGGATCGCGGCCTTCGGAGCTGTCAAAGACCGTGCCGTCGGACAGGGTGCCGGTGTAGTGAATTTTGACTGTGTCGCCTTGTTTCGCTTGTGTCATGTCTTGCCTTTCAGTTTGAAATTTCATCGTGGTTATCGAAGCTGGCCATAGGATGCAAACCGCTTTCCCTTGGCCCCGCCGCCGTGGCACAGTCCTGTGACATACGTATTTTCAAGGACCGCTGGATGCCCCGTTTCGCCACTGCCGATGGAACCGAACTCTATTTCCACGAAGAAGGTTCCGGCCTTCCTGTGCTGGCCCTGCCCGGCCTGACGCGCAACACAACGGATTTTGACCACGTTGCCCCGCATCTGAATTGCCGCCTGATCCGGGTGGATTATCGCGGGCGCGGCCAGTCCGACTGGGCCGCACCCGACACCTATACCGTGCCCGTCGAAGCCGCCGATGTGCTGGCCCTGATGGATCATCTGGACCTGCCGCAGGCCGCCGTGCTGGGCACGTCGCGCGGCGGCATGATCGCAATGTTTCTGGCCGCCACGGCCAAGGATCGTTTGCTGGGCGTCGCGCTGAACGACATCGGCCCCGACATCGCAGAGGACGGCCTGAACCTGATCCGCGCCTACGTCGGCAAGCGCCCGGCGCAGAAAACCTATGCCGAAGCCGCCGCCGCCCGCGCCGCCCATTTGCCGGGATTCGCGGGCGTGCCAATGGACCGATGGCTGGCAGAAGTCGCGCAGCACTACGCCGAAGGTCCCGATGGATTGACCCTGCGCTATGATCCCGCGCTGGCAGGCACGTTGGGCGATGGATCAGCGCCCGCGCCAGATCTTTGGCCGCTATTCGATGCGATGGCCGGCCTGCCGCTGGCCGTGATCCGGGGTGCGAATTCCGATCTGCTGACGCCCGACACGCTGGCCGAAATGCAGCGCCGCCGCCCCGACGCCATCGTCACCACGGTGCCCGACCGCGCCCATGTGCCGTTTCTGGATGAACCGGAATCGCTGGACGCCCTGCACCGCTGGCTGGGGGATATGCGATGAACATCGACATGATCCGCGCCGCCGCAACGCGGCTTCGCGGGTATGTGCGTGAAACCCCGTTGCTCAGCTCGCCATTTCTGGACGAACTGACCGGACGCCGTATTCTGGTCAAGGCGGAATGCCTGCAACACACTGGCAGTTTCAAGTTTCGCGGCGCATGGTCGGCTGTGTCCGCGCTGGACGATGAGCAACGCAAATCCGGGGTGATCGCGTTTTCATCCGGCAATCACGCGCAAGGCGTGGCGCTGGCCGCCCGGATGCACGGCGCACCTGCGGTCATCATCATGCCGTCGAACGCCCCTGCGATCAAAATCGCCAACACCCGCGCCTTGGGTGGCGAGGTGGTGCTGTATGACCGCAAAACTGAAAGCAGAGAAGAGATTGGCGCCACACTCGCAAAGGATCGCGGACTGACCCTGATCCGGCCCTATGACGACGGCCAAGTCATCGCGGGCCAAGGCACGACAGGACTGGAAATCGCGGCACAGGCGCGCGCCATCGGTGTGACACAGGCAGAGGTGCTGGTGTGTTGCGGCGGGGGCGGTCTGACATCCGGCGTCGCCCTCGCACTGGAAGCAGAGGCACCCGACATGCGTGTCCACCCCTGCGAACCCGAAGGTTTCGACGATGTGGCGCGCAGTCTGGCCGCAGGCGAAATTCAATCGAACCCCAGCCAGACGGGGTCGATCTGCGACGCCATCGTCACACCGCAACCGGGTGATCTGACCTTTCCGATCCTGAAAAGGCTGTGCGGTTCAGGCTATACGGTCAGCGATACCGACTGCCTGCGCGCCATGGCAGAAGCGTTTCAACGGCTGCGGATCGTGGTCGAACCGGGGGGCGCTGCCGCGTTGGCCGCGGCACTCTACCAGTCGCAGGCCGACACCGTCATCGCCATCGCCACCGGCGGCAATGTCGATCAAACCATGTTCACACGCGCGTTGGGGGAAATGTGATGTTCATTGAAAACAATGGTGTGCAGTTGCACGTTCAGGTCGATGGCAGGCAGGACGCATCCGCGCCGACAATCGTTTTTGCCAATTCGCTGGGCACCGATCTGCACCTGTGGGACCCGATCATGGACCTGCTGCCCAAAGGCCCGCGCTACATCCGGTGGGATAAACGCGGCCACGGTCAGTCCGACGTGCCACCAGCACCCTACAGCATGGGTGCCTTGATCAGCGATGCCGAAGCCATCTGTGACGCGCTGTCTGTGCGGGACTGCGTGTTCGTCGGCCTGTCCGTCGGCGGGATGATCGCCCAAGGCCTTGCGGTCAAGCGGCTGGACGTGGTGCGCGCGCTGGTGCTGTCGAACACGGGCGCAAAACTGGGCACCCCAAAACTGTGGAACGACCGGATTGCCGCCGTGCGGGCGCAGGGTATGGCAGCCTTGGCCGATGGCATCATGCAGCGTTGGTTCGCGCCCGCCTTTTGCAACTCTCCCGCCGTCGCACCTTGGCGGCAGATGTTGCTGGACCAAAACCCCGAAGGCTACGCAGGCGTCTGCGCCGCCATTTCCGGCACCGATTTCATGACGCCCACCAGCGGCCTGCGCCTGCCGACACTGGGGATTGCAGGATCCGATGACGGCTCGACACCCGCCGATCTGGTGCGCGAAACCGTGGGTCTGATCCCCGGTTCGGATTTCCACGTCATCCGCCGTGCGGGCCATCTGCCCTGTGTGGAACAGCCGGCAGACTACGCAAGACTGTTGACCGATTTCCTGACCCGCACCGGCACGCTTTGACATGCGCCTGCCGGTCCTGTTCATCCTGATCACCATCATGATCGACGCGATGGGGATCGGGTTGATCCTGCCGGTCATGCCCGCCCTGATCCAAGAGGTCGAAGGACTGGGCCTTACACGCGCCGCCGTCTGGGGCGGCATCCTGGCCACCATTTTTGCGGTGATGCAGTTCATGTTCGGCCCGCTTCTGGGCGCGATATCCGACCGCTATGGCCGCCGCCCGGTTCTGCTGGTCGCCCTGGCCGTCATGGCGCTGGATTACATCCTGATGGCACTGGCGCACACGATCTGGCTGCTGGTGATCGGACGGATCATCGGCGGCATCACAGCCGCGACCCAATCGACCGCCGGTGCCTATATGGCCGATATCAGCGCCCCACAGGAAAAATCCGCCAACTTCGGCCTGATCGGCGCGGCCTTTGGCGTGGGTTTTGTGCTGGGGCCACTGATGGGCGGTGTGCTGGCCGAATACGGAACACGCGCGCCGTTTTATGCCGCAGCATTTTTGGCGGCGGCAAATCTGATCTTTGGCTGGTTCGTCCTGCCCGAAACTGTGACCGACCGCATTCGCCGCCCGTTCAGCTGGCGCAGGGCAAATCCGGTCGGCGCGTTCCGCCATATCGCGGCGCTGCCCGGCGTCAGGCGTTTGTTGATCGTCACCTTTGTCTATGGCGTGGCGTTTTACGTCTATCCGGCGATCTGGGCTTACTTCGGTCAGGAACGCTTTGGCTGGGGGCCGGGCATGGTGGGCCTGTCACTGGGCATGTTCGGCATCGGCATCGCGGTGGTACAAGGCCTGCTGATCCGCCCTATTATCGCATGGCTAGGTGACCGGGGTGCCGTTCTGGCCGGTTTGACGATGGATGTTGCCGCCTTCGTGGCGCTGGGGTTCGTGACCAACGGCTGGATCGCGCTGGCATTGACGCCGCTGACAGCACTTGGATCTGTTGCAGCGCCCGCCTTGCAGGGGATCATGTCGCGCACGGCTCAGGACAACCAACAGGGCGAATTACAGGGCGTTTTGACCAGTACGCAAGCCGTCGCCACCATTCTTGCGCCACTCGTGATGACCCAGACCTTTTATGCCTTCACCGTCCCGGGCGCGCAGATCTACATGCCGGGTGCACCATTCCTGCTGGCAGCGGTGCTGACGCTGGGCTGTTTGGGTCTGATGCTGGCCTCGTCCCGCCAGCCCCGGTTACCATGACGGACCCCGTCGGCACCAAACGCAGTCGTCTGGACGGACCGTGATCATATCGACTGACCCATTGCATCATCTTGCCAAAAAATACTCAAAAAAGGAACACCCGATGAAACTCGCAGACCTCGACATTGTCGTGACTGCCCCACCGGCGCCGGGTTGGGGCGGGCGCTACTGGATACTGGTCAAGGTCACGACCGACACCGGGATCACGGGTTGGGGTGAATGTTATGCCAGCAGTATCGGTCCGGACGCGATGCGGGCAGTTATCACGGATGTCTTCGCGCGGCACATGGCGGGTGAAAACCCCGAAAATATCGACCTGATGTTCCGGCGTGTCTATTCTGCAGGGTTTACCCAGCGCCCCGATCTGACCGTCATGGGCGCGTGGTCCGGGCTGGAAATTGCGTGCTGGGATATTCTGGGCAAAGACCGCGACCGCCCCGTTCATGCGTTGATCGGCGGGCGCACCAACGACCGCATCCGCGCCTACAGCTATCTTTATCCGCAACCCGGTCACGCCCTGCCCGATTTCTGGTCCAGCCCCGATCTGGCGGCGGAATCGGCCCGCGCGCTTGTGGACCGTGGTTATACGGCGGTAAAATTCGACCCCGCCGGACCCTATACGATCCGGGGCGGGCATATGCCGTCGCTGCACGACATTTCGCGGTCGGTCGCATTTTGCAAGGCGATCCGCGACGCCGTCGGTGACCGCGCCGACCTGCTGTTCGGCACCCATGGCCAGTTTTCCACCGGTGGTGCGATCAGACTGGGTCAGGCCATTGCACCCTATCAGCCCCTCTGGTTCGAAGAACCGATCCCCCCAGACAACACGCACGAGATGTCCAAGGTCGCAGCCAAGTGCGGTATCCCCATCGCCACGGGCGAGCGCCTGACCACAAGGTCGGAATTTGCGCCTGTGCTGCGGTCAGGTGCCGCCACGATTGTGCAACCGGCACTGGGGCGCTGCGGCGGTATCTGGGAGGGGCGCAAGATCGCTGTCCTGGCCGAAGCCTATAACGCGCAACTGGCCCCGCACCTGTACGCCGGACCGATCGCATGGGCGGCGAATATCCAACTGTCCGCCGCCATTCCCAATATCCTGATGGCCGAAACCATCGAAACGCCCTTTCACTTTGACCTTATCCGCAACACCCTGACGGTCGAGAACGGCTATATCCCCGTGCCCACCGCCCCCGGCCTTGGTATCGACGTCGATGAGGATTTGGCCCGCGCGCACCCCTACAGCGTTGACGCGCTGCATCTGGAGATGCAGCAGGACGCCATCGACCACCATGCGCCGCACCATTTGCCGCCCTCGATCTAATCACCTGACGCGGTCATTCTGGGCCGTCTAGCCGCCGTATTCGGCGTCAGTCACATGGTCCAGCCACGTGACGGCGGACCCATCGATGTCTTCCTGCAGGGCCAGATGGGTCATCGCAACATCGGGCGCAGCCCCGTGCCAATGCCGCACGCCTGCCGGGAAACGCACGATGTCGCCTGCCACAACAGGCTGGATCGGGCCGTCCTCGATCTGGATGCGACCCGCGCCTTCGGTCACGATCAGAACCTGACCGGCGGGATGGGTATGCCAAGCGGTCCGCGCGCCGGGCGCGAATGTGACCTGCAGCCCCGACAGACGGCTTTCACCTTCTGCCGCGAACATCCGCCGAAGCGACACATCGCCGGTGAAATAGTCCGCAGGCGCGGGCGTGACGGGCAGCGCATTGAGGGCAGTAATCGACATCGCGGTGGCCTTTCATGGCGGATCTCTGCAAACCTAGCCCGATCAGTGCGGGGGCCAAAACGATTTTGCGACCACGTGCAGGCGCTGCTTGTCTGCGGCGCGCGCCTGTCCCATGCTGAAACCCACTTCGCCACCCCGCCAAGGATCCGATCCCCATGTCTACGCCGCCGAACGATTCGACCCCCGCGCTGTTCCCGCTGGGGCAGGACGGCATCCTGATACGGTGTGGTGACGGTTTCGCCGCCGCCCCCGATGCGGCGCAAACCTTGGCCAACAGGGTCCGCGCGGCAGACTTGGCGGGTGTGACAGAAATTGCCACCTCTCTTGCATCCGTGTTCATCCGCTTTGCGCCGGGGGTCGTGACACGGGCCGCGCTGTCCGACCGGCTGCGTGCGCTGGCCGCAGACCCCGTCACGCGCCAGAACAAAGCCCTGCGGCGCTGGACAATCCCGGCCAGCTTTGGCGGCGACAGCGGCCCACAACTGGCAGAGGCGGCAGCTTTGGCGGGCCTGTCCACCGCTGATGCCGTGGCAGAGGTGACGGGCGTCGATCTGTCGGTGCTGGCGATCGGGTTTGCACCCGGCCAGCCTTATCTCGGGCACCTTGGGCCCGGTTGGGACATGCCGCGTCAGCAGAACCTGTCACCCCACGTTCCGGCTGGCGCACTGGTCGTGGCGCTGCGGCAGATGGTGCTGTTCGCGAATGCCAGCCCGACCGGTTGGCGCTGGATCGGGACATGTGCGTTTGCACCGTTTCAGCCCGACCGGGCCACGCCGTTCGCGCTGCGCGCCGGGGACCTCATCCGCTTTACCGCGACCGATCCGGACACCATCGACCGACTGCGCGACCAGCCCGACGGCCTTGGCGGTGCGGCATGCGAGGGTCTGGCGTGACCGCCCTGCTGCATGTGTTGCGCGCCGGACCGCTGAGCACGGTGCAGGATCAGGGCCGGCCGGGTCGCATCGGTGACGGGCTGTCGCCCGGCGGCGCGATGGACCGTCTGGCCCTTCTCGAGGCGGCGGCGCTGCTGGGGTTGGAAGGTGTCGGCGAAACCATAGAGATGGCGGGCATGGGCGGACGGTTCCGCAGTGATGCGCCGCTGCGGTTTGCCCTGACGGGCGCGCGTATGGATGCACGGATCGACGGGGTCGCACTGCGTTGGAACGCAACGCATTGCCTGCGCCCCGGCGAGGTGCTGGACATTCGGGGCACGTTGGCAGGCAACTATGGTTACATGACACCCGCTGCGGGGATTTTGACAGACCCGGTGCTGGACAGTCGCGCCGCGCATCTGTCGGTCGGGCTGGGACGCAGGTTGCAGGACGGCGATCAGCTGCCGCTGGGCCACGATCCGGACCCGGACAGGGCCCCGTGCGCGCTGGACGTGACGGACCGCTTGTCGGGCGGTCTGCTGCGCCTGATGCCCGGACCGCAGACGGATATGTTTACCGCAGATGCCCGCACCCGGTTTGCTGAAACAATGTTTACCCGTGCCGCACGGTCCAGCCGCACAGGCACGCCGCTGGATCATGACGGCGCGCATTTCGCCCCGCGCACCACCACCAGCCCGGTGTCGGATTTCATCACTGCGGGCGACGTCCAGATCACCGGCGACGGGCGGCCGTTCATCATGATGGCCGAATGCCAGACCGTCGGCGGCTATCCCCGGATCGGCACGATCATAACGGATGACCTGCCCCGCGCGGTGCAGGCCGCCGCAGGCGCGGCCCTGCGGTTTGCATGGATCACGTCGGCACAGGCGGATGCGGAAAACATGTCACAGACAGCACAACTGCGCGCGCTTGCACCCCGGGTGCAGCCACTGTTGCGCGATCCCGCTGACATTCCCGACCTGTTGTCCTATCAACTGATCGGCGGCGCGACCGCCGGCCATGATCCGGAGAATGACCCATGACCAGAACCGTCGATCTGAACGCCGATATGGGCGAAAGCTTTGGCCCTTGGAACATGGGCAACGACGCCGCCCTGCTGAAACTGGTCAGTTCCGCCAACATCGCTTGCGGATTTCATGCGGGCGACCCCGACACGATGGCGCGGACTATGGACCTTGCCTTGGCGGCCGGGGTCGCGTTGGGCGCACATCCGGGCTTTGCCGATCTGCAAGGCTTTGGGCGGCGGCGGATCGACCTGTCCGCGGCAGAGGTCACGCATCTGATCCAGTATCAGTTGGGGGCCGCCATGGCGCTGGCGCAGGCGCGCGGCGCGCGGCTGTCGCATTTCAAGCTGCATGGTGCGCTGGCCAATATGGCGGCAAAAGATACGGCGCTGGCCACCACCTGTTTTCGCGCAGCCCTTGCGGTGCAACCGGATCTGCGGCTGACGATCATGCCGCTGACCGCCCATCAGGCCGCAGCGACAGCGCTGGATGCGAGTTGGTCAGCAGAGATTTTTGCCGACCGCGCCTATGACGACGATGGCACGCTGACAGACCGCGCACAGCCCGATGCGATGATCAGCGATCCAGACATGGCAGCCGCCCGCATTGTCGACATGTTAAACAATGGCGGGATCACGACACGGTCCGGCAGGCTGTTGGCGTGCCCGATCGACACCATCTGCGTGCATGGTGACAACGCGGGCGCGCTGGCGATTGCGGGCAGGCTGGCTGCGGCATTGCACGATGCGGGTTATACCGTCGCCGCGCCGGACCGATCAGACCCGACCCGTGGCCCATAACCACCAGACGACTGCGATAAACACCGCGATCCCCAAGGCCGACCATTTCGCAAGGCCGCGCAGGATCAGGGTCTTGCGCCGTTCCATCGGATCGATGGTTTTCAATGCCTTGACCGCAAGCGTGGCGGAACGGGCGACGCGGCCCACGTCGATCTGGCGCGACAGCGTGGGGTGGCTGGCATGCAGTTCCGCCGCCGCCACTGCATCGATATCGCGGCGCAGGGTGGCAGGCAGACGCCTGCGCCCCAGTTTGCCCATCTGGGATTGGATCGTGCTGCCTTTCAGGCCCAGTCGCGCCTCGATCAGGCGGTGGACATCTTGGATGTGGCGGGTTGTCTGGGCATCAGGCATAAGGTGCGGTGTAAGCGCGCGGCGCGGCGTTCTCAAGCGACCACGCACCACAGCCCCGCGCGCCTGTCACGAGGAGGCCACATGCTGAACACCATCCTGCACGGTGAACCCACCGATGCGCCGCCCCTGTTGATCGCCCACGGGCTGTTTGGTTCTGCGCGCAACTGGGGCGTGATCGCGAAACGTCTGTCGGACACGCGGCAGGTGATCGCCGTGGATATGCGGAACCACGGCGACAGCTTTCACAGCGACACGCACCGTTATCCCGATATGGCAGACGATCTGGCCCACGTCATCGCGGCACATGGCGGGCACGCGGATGTGCTGGGGCATTCGATGGGGGGCAAGGCTGCGATGGTGCTGGCATTGACGCAACCCAATATGGTGCGCCGCCTGATCGTGTCCGATATCGCGCCAAAGGCCTATGCGCACGACCAGTTCGGTCCACTGAACGCGATGCGCGGCGTCGATCTGTCTGCGGTCGAAACCCGCAAAGACGCCGCAGCACAGATGGATATCGACCCCGCCGTGATCCCGTTTTTGCTGCAAAGCCTGAACCTGCGCGACCGCCGCTGGGATCTGAACCTGACTGCATTGGGGGACGATATGGACCATATCACGGGCTGGCCCGAACCAGTTGGACGCTTTGGCGGACCGGTACTGGTGCTGCGCGGCGAAAATTCCGATTATGTCGCGGACGCTGATGCCGATGCGATCAGTGCGGTTTTCCCCGGTGCCCGGATCGAAACGGTGGCGAACGCAGGCCATTGGCTGCACGCCGAACAGCCCCGCGCGGTGGAATCCGCCGTTCGCAGCTTTCTGGAAATGGCCGCATGAAAAAGCGCGGTATCCTGAACGCAGCCCTGTCGGCGGCCATCGCGCGGATGGGACATGGTGACGGTCTTGTCATTGCGGACGCAGGCTTGCCCGTGCCGCCCGGCGTGCCCGTTGTCGATCTGGCGGTCATTGCAGGATTGCCCAGTTTTGCCGATGTCCTAGCCGCGATCCTGACAGAGTTGGAAGTCGAACATTGCCTGATGGCGCAAGAGTCAGGTACGGACCTGCAATTGCTTGCGCCCTGCCCGCCCCGGCTGGTGACACACGATGCGTTCAAGCTGGCGACACGGGACGCACGCGTTCTGGTGCGCACCGGGGAAACCACACCCTATGCCAATATCGTTTTGTATTCCGGTGTTACATTCTGACCCGTGCGTTGAAGACGCGGTTGCCGGATCTACTTTAGCTGCTCAACTGTATCATATACAAAGGTGCCCATCATGACCCGTCTGACTATCGTCGCCATTGCGCTGACTGCACTGACCGCCTGCAACACCATTGCGGGTGCAGGTCAGGATCTGTCAACCGCCGGTTCAACCATCACGCAGGAGACGCGCGAAATTCAAAGCGACCTGTAAGCGCATCACTTCACGTCCCGTTCTGACCAAAGGAAATTTTAGCATGTCCCTGACCCGAAGCGTCATTGTCGCCGTCATTGCCGGTATCATCGGAACGATCGCCAACGCGATTGCCATCAATATACTGGCGGGCGCGGATGTGATGCCGCTGATTATGTCCTTTGGTCGGAACGCCGTGGCGGTGTTGATCGCGCTGTTGCTGATCCCGTTGTTTCATCGTGGCACCGGGGCCGGGGCGTTTTTTGGGGGGCTTGCGTTGCTGACCGTTCTGCCGTCCCTGCTGGCGGTCTATGTCTTTGACGCGAACGCACCATGGAGCTTTGTTCTGGGCGTGAACTTTGTCTATGCGCTGACCGCGACGATCATCTTTGCGGCCACCTACCGCAAGAAATCCTGATCCGTTAATGTCATCTCAGGCGGACCCGTGCCATAACGCGCACGGGTCCGCTTTCGTTTATCCCCGGACCGGAGCAATGGATGTCCGACACGCCCGCCGCACACAACAGAATGTCCGGCATCCTGTCGCATCCCCTGCTGCGAATGCTGATCCCGCTGGCGATCATGCTGATCGCGCTGTTTGTCCTGCGCAATCTGAGCCGCGAAATCGTGCCCGCCGACCTGATGCGCGCGGTGCAGGGCTATTCCTGGCAGGCGATTGGAATGTCGGTCGCGGCGATGGTCAGCAGCTACATTGCGCTGGCGCTTTATGATCCGGTGATCCTGCGCGGGATGAAAACGCCCGCGATGCCGGGCTGGGTGCCCGTCCTGACCGGCGTCAGTTCAATGGCGGTGTCGAACCTGCTGGGTTTTTCATGGCTGACAGGCGGTGCGATCCGGTATCGCATTTATGCGGCGTTCGGGGTCGATATCGCTGCCGTCGCGCGTCTGATCGCCACGTCTTGGATCGCCTTTGCATTAGGTCTGCTGACGCTGATCGGGCTGATGTTCACCTTTCGGCCCGAAGGGCTGTCGCAGGTCATCAATCTGCCAGCACTACCGGGCACGATCATCGGATTGAGCTTGCTGGCCGGTGTCGGCGCATTGTTTTTATGGACCTGGCCCAGCAGCCGTGAATTGCGGATCGGCGTGCTGTCCACCTCGTTGCCAAAGGCGACGCGCGGATTGACTCTGATGGCCATTGCGCTGACCGACCTGATCGCCACGGCGCTGACCCTGTATTTTCTGATGCCGGCGGATCTGGCGGGCAATTTCGTTTATTTTTTCATCATCTTCATCGGTGCGCTGGGGCTGGGGTTCATCAGCAACGCCCCAGGCGGCCTGGGTGTGTTTGAGGCGACGATCATTGCCGCGTTGGGCGGCACCGGGCGGCCCGACCTGTTGGCCGCACTGCTGGTCTACCGACTGATTTATACGCTGATGCCCTTTGGCATTGCTGTTTTGGGTCTGGCACTGGCCTGGACCCTTGCGAACCGCCGTCGTGCGGGTGCGGCGGCACTGGCGCTGCGCCGGGCCATGCGCCCGATCGTGCCGGTTCTGACCGCCGTACTGGCGATGCTGTCAGGCGCCGCGCTGCTGTTGTCGGGCGACCTGCCTACCGTGTCAAAACGGATGGACATTTTGCAAGATATCTTGCCGCTGGCGCTGATCGAAACCTCGCATCTGCTGTCATCGGTTGCTGGCGTCATGTTGCTGATCGTGGCGCGCGGGCTATATCGCCGGATGCGCCGCGCATGGCTGATCGCGATGGGGTTGCTGGCTGCCGGGCTGGTCGCATCACTGCTGCGCGGCATCGAATACGAAGCAATGATTGCCCTGTCGCTGTCACTGCTGGTGTTGTGGTCGTTTCGCGACGCGTTCCACCGGGTCGGTCTGGGATCTGCCCTGCGGCTGAATGTGCGCTGGATCGTGTCGCTGGTGCTGCTGTTCGCGGGGATCACCTGGATCGGGTTTTTCGCCTATCGCAACGTCGCCTATTCGCAAGAGCTGTGGTGGCAGTTCGCGTGGTCCGCCGATGCGCCGCGTTTTTTGCGCGCGACGGTCCTCGTATCGGTCCTGCTGGCGGCGGTATCGCTGAATTCGCTGATCAGCCGCGCCGCAACCCGGCTGCGTCCTGAACCGATCCCGGACGTGGTGCGCAAGCTTGTGGCGCAAAGCACGGTCACCGATGCCGCGATGGCGCTGACCGGTGACAAACGGTTCTTAATCTCACCCGACGGCGACGCCGCGATCGCCTATGCCGATACCGGGCGCAGCCTGATCGCAAAGGGCGACCCCATCGGCAACCGCGTGTCAGGCGAATCGCTGATCTGGGACCTGCGCGACATGGCCGACCGCATGGGGCGCACCTGTGCATTCTACGCGGTGCAGACCGCCTATCTGCCAGCCTACCTTGATCTGGGGCTGCATGTGGTCAAGATCGGGGAAATCGCGCGGGTGCCACTGGCCGGGTTCAGCCTGGACGGTCCAAAACGCAAGGACTGGCGCCATGCCCAAAGCCGCGCGATCCGCGATGGTTATGACTTTGCCATCATCCCTGCCGCAGAGGTGCCGGAATATATCGATGCGCTGCGCACGGTATCGGACGCCTGGCTGGCGCTGAAGGGGGGATCGGAAAAGAATTTCGCACTGGGCCGGTTCGATCCGGCGTTCCTGCAATATTTCGATATTGCCGTTCTGCGCCACCGCGAAACGGGGCGCATCGCGTCCTTTGCCAACATCTTGAAGGCGTCCGACAAGAGCGAACTGGGGATCGATTTGATGCGGTACGATCCAGCGACCACGCCTGCGGCGATGGACGGGCTGTTCGCGGGGTTGTTGTTGTGGGCGCGGGACAGTGGATACACATGGTTTTCGCTGGGGGGCGCCCCGTTGGCAGGTCTGGAAAGCCGTCCGCATGCGCCCGTCTGGAACCGTGTCGGTGGGTTCATCTATACCCACGGCGCGCGGTTCTATCATTTCGAAGGGCTGCGGTCGTTCAAGCAGAAATTCGACCCCGAGTGGGAGCCGAACTACCTCGCCTCTCCGGGGCAGTTGCAGGCCGCGCGGGTGCTTTATGAAGTGTCGCTGCTGATTTCAGGGGGATTGCGCGGATTGCGGCGCAAGTGACCGGGGGCGCTGCCCCCGGACCCCCGGGATATTTACGGCAAGAAGAAGCCGGGCCGTCAGCGCGTCAGACGTTTCAGCAGGGAAGATGTATCCCAGCGGCCGCCGCCCATGGTCTGGACGTCCTTGTAGAACTGATCGACCAAAGCGGTGACGGGCAGGCTGGCGCCGGTTTCATTCGCCTTGGCCAGGCAAATGCCCAGATCCTTGCGCATCCAGTCGACGGCGAAACCGTGGTCGTAATGATCCGCCAGCATGGTGTCCGACCGGTTGGCCATCTGCCATGATCCGGCGGCGCCCTGACTGATCACCTCGACCACGGCAGCGGGATCAAGGCCCGCCTTTTGCGCGAAATGCAGCGATTCCGCGAGACCCTGCACAAGCCCCGCGATGGCGATCTGGTTGCACATCTTGGTGGTCTGGCCCGCGCCCGACGCGCCGATGCGGCGGCACAGTTTGGCATAGGTCTGCATGACAGGTTCGGCTGTGTCATAGGCGGCCTGATCACCGCCGCACATGATCGACAGCTGGCCGTTTTCCGCCCCCGCCTGCCCGCCGCTGATCGGCGCATCGACAAAGTGCAGGTCAAGCGCGCGGGCGGCGGCGTACAGTTCCGCCGTGACCTGTGCGCTGACGGTGGTGTGGTCGACAAAGACCGCCCCTGCTGCCATGCCCGCGAATGCGCCGTCCGACCCCAGCGTCACGCTGCGCAGGTCGTCGTCGTTGCCCACACAGGCAAAGACGATGTCGGCGCCCTGTGCCGCCTTGGCCGGAGTGTCGGCGTGTTTGCCGCCGTGTTCACTGGCCCAGCCTTCGGCCTTGGACGCGGTGCGGTTGTAGACGGTGACGCTGTGGGATTTGGCGAGGTGGCCCGCCATCGGGTAGCCCATCACGCCAAGGCCGAGGAAGGTGAGGTTCATGGTGGGGGTCCTTGTTTGAGACGCAGCATGTTGATTTTGCCGCAACTGTGAAGCGGAGTCGGCCGCCAAATTAGGGAAGAGCAAACCTTATTAAACGAGATAAAGCTAGGATCTAACATATCGCCAAGATATATTTATTTCATCGTCAAAGGCCTCTGGGACTTCGGTATGTACTTTCTCAATAAGCCTATTTAATAATTCCCAGCACTCCGAACCTAGTGCATCTAATTCATTCGCTTCTGCTTTTTCATGCGCTGTCCAAGGGCCCGGGGACAGCCGACGTGCTTTAACGTAAATTCGCGCCGATTCCTCATCGCCCTCTCGAGTAGTATTGGTCGCAAGCTGCTGTATGAATTTTATAAACTTGAAACTAAAATCATCAAAAGAGTTACGTAGACGAGGTTTTTGGAATTTAATCAGTCTACGGTCAATGTCTGTAGTTAATGCAGAAAACTCATCAAAATATTCCGACGGCAGGCTGTTTCTAAAACTGTGCTCCCACAGTAAAGTCCTAAGTTGATGCGCATGGTATCCCAAAAATAGCTTTGCCACCCTAATATCGTTGGCTGTTGACGCACGGTAAACAATCTCATCACTCCTTTTAAATTCGGTTGAAAACCAAACAAATAGTGAAATTGAAAATGTAAGTAGTGGTTCAGCGTCAGGTGCGGTTAAAACCCCGTCCCAAAACAACCAAGTTAAAGCAGCCATAGAAACCAAGCCGGCTCCTATTCTCGCAATGGTTTGCGGAACTCTAGGAAAATCACTCACAGATCGAGTACGCCCTCTAAAAATAATCGCTACAAAAATATATCGAGACTGTAGCGTTTCTCTTGTCCAACTCCATTCTCCAAAAATACCACAAGCATGGAAACACCTTGATCTATTTTCGCTTAACTCAGACAAAAGGAGCTAAATTTCTCGATCCTCACGACATATGTCCAGCGGTCGGCGGGCATAGACGAAGCTCACCAACAGCAACTTTTCGTCGCAAGGCGCTCTAGTCTCATGTAAAATAAGTTTTGCGTTACTCACAAAGCTAACATACCGCAGAAGCAAGTCACGCAAAAAACTGCTGGGACATAACCCGGTGCCGGCCGAAGTTGGCTACGCCAACCGCTTTCCCGCACGCGCGCCTAAAATGGCCAGCTTTCAGCTGTCCATTTTAAGCGCGGAAATAAACGCTTCCTGCGGGATATCCACCTTGCCGAACTGCCGCATCTTCTTCTTACCGGCCTTCTGCTTGTCCAGCAGCTTGCGTTTGCGGGACGCATCGCCGCCGTAGCATTTGGCGGTGACGTCCTTGCGTAGGGCGGACAGGGTTTCGCGGGCGATGACCTTGCCGCCAATGGCGGCCTGAATCGGGATCTTGAACATGTGGCGGGGGATCAGGTCCTTGAGCTTTTCAACCATGGCGCGGCCCCGCATTTCGGCCCGGTCACGGTGGACCATCATGGACAGCGCATCGACGGGTTCGTCGTTCACCAGCACGCTCATCTTGACCAGATTGTCCTGCTGATACCCCGTCAGCTGGTAGTCAAAGGAGGCGTAGCCCTTTGTCACCGATTTCAGGCGGTCGTAGAAATCGAACACCACCTCGTTCAGGGGCAGGTCATAGACCGTCATGGCGCGCGACCCGGCATAGGTCAGTTCCATCTGCACGCCGCGGCGGTCCTGACACAGCTTCAGCACGTCGCCCAGATATTCGTCGGGCACAAGGATCGTCGCCTTGATCCGCGGTTCCTGAATGTGGTCGACCAGCGTCAGGTCGGGCATGTCGGCGGGGTTGTGCAGATCGACCTGCGTGCCGTCTTTCATATAGACGTGGTAGACGACAGAGGGCGCGGTCGTGATCAGGTCGATGTTGTATTCACGTTCGATCCGGTCGCGGATCACTTCGAGGTGCAGCAACCCGAGGAAGCCGCAGCGAAACCCAAAACCGAGCGCGGCAGAGGTTTCCATTTCATAGCTGAAGGACGCGTCGTTCAGGGCCAGTTTGTCGATGGCGTTGCGCAAATCCTCGAATTCGGCGGAATCGACCGGGAACAGGCCGCAGAACACCACCGGTTGCGACGGCTTGAAGCCGGGCAGCGGTTTGTCGGCGCCCTTGCGTTCGGTGGTGATCGTGTCACCGACGCGGGTGTCGCGCACTTCTTTGATCTGGGCGGTGAAAAACCCGATTTCGCCGGGGCCCAGTTCGTCGACGGGCAGCATGCCGGGCTTGAACACGCCAAGCCGGTCGATCAGATGCAGCGTGCCATTCTGCATGAAACGCACGCGTTCCTTGACCTTCATCACGCCGTCGATGATGCGGACCAGCACCACGACGCCCAGATAGCTGTCATACCAGCTGTCGACCAGCATCGCCTTGAGCGGGGCATCGCGGTCGCCCTTGGGGGCGGGCAGACGGGTCACGATGGCTTCGAGCGTTTCCTTGATGCCGACACCGGTTTTGGCGCTGACGCGGATCGCCTGCGATGCGTCGATGCCGATCACGTCTTCGATCTGTTCGGCGACGCGGTCGCATTCGGATGCGGGCAGGTCGATCTTGTTCAGCACGGGCACGATTTCGTGATCTGCGTCAATCGCGTGATAGACGTTGGCCAGCGTCTGCGCCTCGACGCCCTGGGTGCTGTCGACCACCAGCAATGATCCTTCGACGGCGCGCATGGACCGGCTGACCTCGTAGGCGAAATCGACGTGACCGGGGGTGTCGATCAGGTTCAGCACATAGGTTTCGCCGTCGTCCGCCTTGTAATCAATACGCACGGTCTGCGCCTTGATTGTGATGCCGCGCTCACGCTCGATATCCATGGAATCAAGCATTTGTGCTTTCATGTCGCGGTCGGCCACGGTGCCGGTCGACTGGATCAGGCGGTCGGCCAGCGTCGATTTGCCATGGTCGATATGCGCCACGATAGAGAAATTGCGGATACGGGACAGATCGGTCATCGGGACATGCTTTCCGGCAAATTCGGGTTACGTGTCAATGCCGTCATGCACCCGCTTTTGCAAGAGGACACGCCGCCGCGGCTGCACCCCAAAAACCACGCCTGTGATGCGTCAGTGCACCCGATCCGGCATTGCCACGCACGGGCTGTGCTGGCATAGTTGAGTCAGGCAGTGGGCGATGACACCGGAAAACCGGGCGCGTCCGGGTAAATTGACAGGCAGCACCATGAAATTTTTGTTTCTGGCCGTGACGGTCCTTGTTTTGAACTCCTGTGGTTTCGGCGTGCGTGGTGAATTGGGCAAGGCCTGCATGGCCTCTGGCCGGTCGGCGGCGAATTCGGCCTTGTGTTCCTGCGTGCAGCAGACCGCCAACCAGAATCTATCGGGACGCGACCAGAAACTGGCCGCGACGTTCTTTGACGAACCGCAAAAGGCGCAGGATATCCGCCAGTCCGACAGATCCGCAGACGAAGCGTTCTGGGCCCGCTACAAATCATTTACAGATCGCGCCCAGCGCCAGTGCCGCTAGATCGCGGCCATCGGCTGGCGGTCCAGCCGTGTTCTGGCTAGACAGGTGGCACAAGGCCGGGGCGCCCGCATCCGGCCACCACAGGGGGACGCGATGACCGACATTGCCGCCATGGCCAAGGCTGTCCGCACCGGTGACCGCAGGGCGCTGGCCCGTGCGATCACGCTGGTCGAAAGCGGCAAAGCCGATCATCGCGATCAGGCGCTTGCGCTGCTGGATGCCGTGGGTTCAGATCGGCAGGCGTTGCGGATCGGGATGTCCGGCACCCCCGGCGTCGGCAAATCCACATTCATCGAAAGCTTTGGCTTGATGCTGACCGCGCAGGACATGCGTGTCGCGGTGCTGGCGGTCGATCCGTCATCAGCCCGGTCGGGTGGGTCCATTCTGGGCGACAAGACGCGTATGGATCATCTTAGCCGCGATCCGCGCGCGTTCATCCGCCCCTCGCCCAGCCAGACGCATCTGGGCGGGGTCGCGCGGCGCACCCGCGAAGCGATCCGCCTGTGCGAAGCGGCAGGCTTTGACGTGGTGCTGGTGGAAACGGTGGGCGTTGGTCAATCCGAAACCGTCGTTGCCCTGATGACCGACCTGTTCGTGTTGCTGCTGGCCCCAGCGGGCGGGGACGAATTGCAAGGTGTGAAGCGCGGCATCATGGAAATCGCGGACTTGGTGCTGGTGAACAAGGCCGACGGCGATTTGCGCGCACAGGCCAGCCGGACCTGCGCCGATTATGCGGGCGCGTTGCGCCTGATGCGGCGGCGCGAGGGTGACCCCGACGGATATCCAAAGGCGATGACCGTCTCTGCGCTGGACCACAGCGGGCTGGACCAGGCATGGACCGACATGCAGACGCTGGCCGCGTGGCGGCGCGATACGGGCCATTGGGACGCCGTGCGGGCACGTCAAGCGCGTCATTGGTTCCAAGAGGAGCTGCGCGCCGAAATGATGGCCTTGCTGACCAACGACGCGACCCTGCGCAGCCGGCTGGCCGACCTGGAGAACGACGTCGCACAAGGGCGTATGACCCCGGCGGCAGCGGCCCGTGCAGCGCTGGCGCCGCTGGACCGCGGATGATTGTCACGCGGCGGTTCGACGGCGCCTACCTGCGCGCCGATCTGGTCAGCGCAGGGCATCGCCGACTGGTCGTGTCGTTCGACTGGCGGGTGATTGGCCGCAGCGGGTTCACCGACATGACCCCAAACCCGCGCTTTCTGGCGGCGGGCTATGACCAGTTGATGATCGGCACGGCGGCGAACGATTGGTTCGTCAACGCCGATACCCGCGCCCTGGAAACCGCACTGGCCCCGGTGGCACAGGATTATGATCAGGTGCTTGGCATCGGGTTTTCGATGGGCGGCTATGGCGCTGTGCGGTTCAGCCGGAAACTGCGGATCAACCGGATCGTCGCCGTGTCGCCGCAAGTCTCGATCAGCCACATCCATGCCCCGTTCGAATGGCGCTACCGCGAAGAAGCGGTTGGTTTCGATGCGGCCCTTGGCGATCTGACAACCACCGCCGATCCTGCATTGGCCGGGCATATCCTGCTGGATGACCTGAACGCCGCCGATCTGGCCCACGGCAAGGCTTTGCAACGGCTGTGTCCGCGCTTGCGGCTGGTCCGCCTGACGGGTGGCGGGCACCCCGCCGTCGGTGTGCTGCGCGAAGCAAAGCGTGCCGGACGCGTCCAGGGGCTGCTGCTGGACCCTGACGCGGGGCTGCGGCCCTTGCTGGACGACCACCGTGCCGGACGCGGCGGGCAACAGGATTACTGGTCCCGTCTGGCGCGCGGATTGGATCGCAACCACCCGGTCTGTGCGGCAAAAGCGCGTGAACGGACGCGCTGACACGCGGCGGCCAGCCTCTCGGGGGTTGACGCGAAATCCGATTCACCGTAGGCGCTGCAAACTGAATTCACGCCCTCGTCCCGCGCGGGCCAAATGTCCATCCGGCCACCCCTGCGTGGCCTCCATGTCAGGCCTGCGGCGCACCGCGACGCACGGACCGAAGAAGAAGAAGGAACACGCCCATGTCGCGCCGTTGCGATCTGACCGGAAAAGGCCCGATGTCGGGCAACAACGTATCCCACGCGAACAACCGCACGCGTCGTCGGTTCCTGCCGAACCTGCAGGACGTGACTTTGATGTCCGACACCTTGGGCCGGACATTCAAGTTCCGCGTGTCCAACGCAGCCCTGCGCACCGTTGATCACCGCGGCGGTCTGGACGCGTTCATGGCAAAAGCGAAAGAGGCAGAATTGTCTGCCGAGGCGCTGAAAGTCAAAAAAGAGATCGCAAAAGCAACGGCATAAGCCTTGCCCCGCGCATCTGACGATATGGCCCGGTTGGTTTCCAGCCGGGCTTTTCGCGTAAAGCCACCGAAAATATCGGACACCGCCGGTATTTTTGCTGAAATGCAGTGCGGTCATGACTGATCTGCCTATTGATCTTGTGCTGCCTGACGTTGTGGCGGCCTTGCGCACGACGGGCCGCGTCGTGCTTCAGGCCCCGCCCGGCGCGGGCAAGACGACCCGCGTGCCGCTGGCGCTGTTGCAGGCCGATTTGACCGCAGGGTTGATCGTGATGCTGGAACCCCGGCGTCTGGCCGTGCGCGCCGCCGCCGACCGACTGGCAGCACAACTGGGCGAACAGGTCGGCACGCGTGTCGGCTACCGCATGCGCGGCGAATCCAGCGTCGGTCCGGACTGTCGCATCCTTGTCGTGACCGAAGGCATTCTGACCCGCATGGTGCAGGATGATCCGGAATTGACGGGCGTCGGCGCCGTCATCTTTGACGAATTCCACGAACGCTCGCTTCAGGCCGATCTGGGGCTTGCATTCGTATGGGAAATCAAGACCGCGCTGCGTCCTGACCTGTCGCTGATCGTGATGTCCGCGACGCTGGACGCAGCCCCGGTCGCCGCGATGCTGGACGACGCACCCGTCGTCACGGCACAGGGCCGCGCCTATCCCGTCGATATCCGCTATCTGGACCGGTCGCTTGGGCCACGTGTGCGCCTGACACATGCCGTCGCCGATCTGGTTGCCCGGATCGTCCCGGACACGGACGGCGGGGTGTTGGTCTTTTTGCCCGGTGCAGGTGAAATCCGACAGGTCGCTGCCGCCCTGAACGGACGGTTGCCGCCAGATTGCGACATCCGGCCACTTTACGGCGCATTGCCGTTTGCCGCACAGCGCGCCGCGATCGCGCCCGTCACCTCGGGCCGCAAGATCGTGCTGTCGACGGCCATTGCGGAAACATCGCTGACAATCGAGGATATCCGCGTCGTCGTGGACGCAGGACAGGCCCGGCGTGCGCGGTTCGATCCCGGATCAGGCATGTCTCGGCTGGTGACCGAACGGGTATCGCGCGCCGAAGCCGACCAGCGCGCGGGTCGCGCGGGCCGTGTGGCCGCAGGCACCGCCTATCGGCTGTGGACGGCTGGTGAACACGGCGCGCTGCCCGGCTTTGCCCCCCCCGAAATCGCCGCTGCCGACCTGACCGGTCTGGCACTGGATCTGGCGCAATGGGGCAGCGAAGATTTGTCGTTCCTGACCCCGCCCCCCACCACCGCGCTGGCAGAGGCGCGCGCCCTGCTGCGCGATCTGGGCGCGCTGGATGCACAGGACCGGATCACGTCACACGGGCGCGCGCTGGCCGCCCTGCCCCTGCATCCACGGCTGGGTCACATGCTGGCCACCGCCGGGACGGCCGCAGCCACGCTTGCAGCACTTTTGGATACGCGCGATCCGCTGCGCGGGGCGGGCACCGATCTGTCGCTGCGTTTGACGGCGCTGCAAGGTGGGTCTGTGCCGGGCACCGCCGACCGCGCGGCACTGGCACAGATCAAGGCAGAGGCGAAACGCCTGACGCGCACCGTGCCGCAGGGCGCGCGTCTTGGTGCCGCGCAGATGGCCGCACTGGCCTATCCCGACCGTATCGCGCTGCGCCGCCCGGGGGATGATCCGCGCTACCTGTTGTCCGGCGGCAAGGGTGCGATGCTGGACGCTGCCGATCCTTTGGCGGGTCAACGGTTGCTGGTGGTGACGGACACCGACGGCAACCCGCGCGAAGCAGGGATCTGGCAGGCCATCCCGATTGCCGAAGCGGAGCTGCGCGCCGTGCTGGGGGACCGGATCGCGTGGCATCGGGTCTGCGCATGGTCCCGCCGCGATCGTCGTGTCGTCGCGCGCGAACACGAACAACTGGGCGCCATCGTGCTGGATGATCGCCGTTGGGATGACGCGCCGCAGGACGCGACCGCCCGCGCGATGCTGGACGGGGTGCGCCACCTGGGCCTGCGTCCCAGCCCTGCTGCGCAGCGGTTCCGCGCCCGTGTCGCACTGGTCCGTGCCGGTGGCGTGGACCTGCCGGATCTGTCGGACGACGCCCTGATGGACACGCTGGACGACTGGCTGCTACCGCATCTGGGTCAGGTCAGGTCCGCACAAGACTGGGCGCAGTTCGATCTGCTGGACCCGTGGCGCGCGATGCTGGACTGGGATCAATTGCAGGCACTGGACCGGGCCGCACCGCCTGTTTTTACCACGCCGCTGGGACGGCGGATTCCGATCGATTACGACAGCGAGGTGCCCGAAATCACCCTGCGGATTCAGGAAATGTTTGGCCAGACCGTGCATCCAACGGTTGGGCGCACACCGCTACGCGTCACGTTGTTGTCACCGGGACACAAGCCGGTTCAGACCACGCAGGATCTGCCGGGGTTCTGGGAAACATCCTATGCTGACGTGCGCCGGGACATGCGCGGACGCTACCCACGTCACCCTTGGCCAGAAGACCCCCGCGCCGCTGATCCGACCCTGCGCGCGAAACCCCGCAAGCATTAATTGAATTTTTTCGCGCAAAACTATATGGTTGAATGCAAGCAATAAGAAAAGCAGCAGAGTTATCATCGTCATGACCGCGAAAATGGATTTTATCGGGGCAGATCCTGTCACTTCGGAATTGAGCCCAGTGGTGCAGGTCGCTGCGCTGTGTCACCGCAAAGGCAAGAAGGGCCGCGAAGTCCTGCTTGTCACATCCTCTCGTGGGCGGTGGATCTTGCCAAAGGGCTGGCCAATCGACGGCCTGACCGATGCCGAAGCCGCGATGCAGGAAGCCTGGGAAGAAGGCGGCGTGCGCAAGGGACAGGTCACAAGCAAGCCGGTGGCGAAATTCAACGGCAGCAAACGGTTCAGCGACGGCCGCCAAGTACCGGCCCGCGTGAAGGTTTACGGCATCCGGGTCAGCGAAATGTCCCGTAAATATCCCGAACGTCAGCGTCGTGACCGCCAGTGGGTCAGTCTGTCAAAGGCGGCCAAACTTCTGAGTGACAAGGGATTTCGCAAGGCCATCAAGGCACTGTAGTCACCCAGCTTGCAGGCAATAGCGCATGATCGCCTTTTGCGCGTGTAGCCTGTTTTCAGCCTCGTCGAAAATGACCGAATGCGGACCGTCCATGACGCTTGATGTCACCTCGTCATCGCGGTGGGCCGGCAGGCAATGCATGAATAGCGCGTCAGGATTGGCTTGCGCCATCAGCGCATCGTTGACCTGATAGCCGCGCAACTGGTTGTGCCGCCGTTCCCGCGCCGATTGCGGATCGTGCATGCTGACCCACGTATCCGTCACCACCAGATCCGCCCCCTGCACCGCCCGGGCCGGATCACGTTCGATCGTATAAAGCCCGTTCAGGGCAGGTTCTGGGTCCAACGGTGCCGGTCCGGTGAAGACCAGATCAAAATCGAATTGCTTGGCCGCATGGGCAAAACTGGCAAAGACGTTGTTGCCGTCACCCGACCAGACCACGCGCTTGCCCTTGATCGGGCCACGGTGTTCTTCGAAGGTCATGATGTCGGCCATGATCTGGCAGGGGTGTGTGCGGTTGGTCAGCCCGTTGATAACCGGAACCGTGGCGTATTCAGCCATTTCCAGCAACGTCGCTTCTTCAAAGGTGCGGATCATGATCAGATCGACATAGCGTGACAGCACACGGGCGGTGTCCGCGATGGTTTCGCCGTGGCCCAGTTGCATATCGGCGCCCGACAGCACCATGGTCTGCCCGCCCATCTGGCGCACGCCCACGTCAAACGACACCCGCGTGCGCGTCGACGGCTTTTCAAAGATCAGCGCGACCATGTGATCCTTGAGCGGTAGTTCCACGTCAGGCTGGCCCTTTGGGTGGCCGTTGCGGGCCTGCTTGATGCGGATCGCGTCGTCGATGATGGTCCGCAGATCAGCGGCAGGTGTCAGATGCAGGTCTAGGAAATGGGTCATGGTCGGTTCCTTGGCGGGCGAGGTCCGGGGGTTTCACACCCCCGCACCCCCGTGGAGTATTTCGGGCAAGATGATGATCACAGGCTGGCGGCGGCGGCGTCCAGCCGATCAACGGCCTGGGCGATTTCGTCGTCGGTGATGGTCAGCGGCGGCAAAAGTCGGACCACGTTGTCGGCAGCGGGCACCGTCAAAAGGTGCTGCGCATAACCCGCCTGCACAATATCGGCATTGCTGACCTTGCATTTCAGGCCAAGCATCAGGCCAGCGCCGCGCACGCTGTCAAAGACATCCGGATGCGATGCAACCAGACCTTCTAGCTTTTGTCGCAGCAGGCCCGCCTTGCGGTTGACCTCTGCCAGAAAGCTATGGTCGGTGATGATCTGCATCACGGCGTTGCCCACGGCACAGCCCAGCGGGTTGCCGCCATAGGTGGACCCATGCGTGCCCGCCGTCATGCCCGATGCGGCCATTTCAGTCGCCAGAACGGCACCCAGCGGAAAGCCGCCGCCGATGCCTTTGGCAACCATCATGATATCGGGCGCGATCCCGGCCCATTCATGTGCGAAAAGTTTGCCCGTACGCCCGACGCCGCATTGGACCTCGTCAAATATCAACAGCAGACCGTGGGCGTCGGCCAGATCGCGCAGACCTTTCAGGCATTGGTCAGGGACCGGACGTATGCCGCCTTCGCCCTGCACTGGTTCGATCAGGATGGCGCAGGCGGTGGGCGATGCCGCCGCATCCGTCAGTCCGTCGTGATCACCGAAATTCATATGGACAAAGCCGGGTAACAGCGGGCCGAACCCCTTTGTCATTTTTTCCGAACCGGCGGCGGCGATCCCGGCGGACGACCGCCCGTGGAAGCTGCCGGAAAATGTGATGATGTCGGTGCGGTCGGGCTGGCCCGCGTCGTGGAAATACTTGCGCGCCATCTTGACTGCCAGTTCGCAGGCTTCGGTCCCGGAATTGGTAAAGAATACGGTATCGGCAAAGGTCGCAGCCACCAGCCGGTCGGCCAGTTCCTGCTGCGCGGGGATGTGATACAAGTTCGAGGTATGCCACAGCATCTGCGCCTGTGCGGTCAACGCCGCCACCAACGCGGGATGGGCATGCCCCAGCGCATTGACCGCGATCCCGGCACCAAGGTCCAGATAACGGGTTCCGTCCTGTGCAATCAGCCAGCTGCCTTCGCCTTTTTCAAAGGCCATGGGCGCGCGGTTATAGGTCGGCAAAACGGATGGGATCATCAGATCGCTCCTGTCAAACAACAAGCCCGTGTGATGCCGAAGCGGCGCGGGCGGGTCAACGATTTTTAGGTGTGGCAGACGTGCGGGATCGACAGACGGTGTCAGCGTCGGCGTCGGATCGGGGATGTGGCGCACATGTTCATACGCCTTTGCTACCCTTTGACTGACGCAACGGCAAGACTGTTCATGCCTTCAGCCTGTAGCCGCGATCCAGCCAGCGCCAGACCAGCCCCAGCACAAACGCATTCGACACCAGCACGATCACCAGCCCCAACCACGGGGAACTGTCAGACACGCCGATCATGCCGTAGCGCACCCCGTCGATGATATAAAAGAACGGGTTCGCGTGCGATGCAGCCTGCAGGGGACCGGGCAGTGCTTCGATGCTGTAGAACGTGCCGGACAGGAACGACAGCGGCGTCACCAGAAAGTTGGAAATGGCTGACAACTGGTCGAATTTATTGGCGAAGATACCGGCGATCATGCCCAGCCCCCCCATGAACAACGAACCCAGCGTCACAAAGGTCAGCACCCATGGGATGTTCTGGATCGCGACCCCCAGAAAAATCCACGACCCCAATGCGATGACAAAGGCGACGATCAACCCGCGTGCCACAGCGCCCGAAAGATAGCCGATCAGCAATTCCAGTGCCGACAGCGGCGGCATGAGCGTATCGACGATGTTGCCGCCGACCTTGGCCGATGCAAGGCTGGATGACGTATTGGCAAACGCGTTCTGGATGACGGTCATGATCAGGATGCCCGGTGCCAGAAAGGTCATGAACGGCACGCCCATGACGTCGCCGCGCTGCGGCCCGATCGCGATGGTGAAGATCATCAGCAACAGGCCGGCGTTGATCAGCGGGGCCATGACCGTCTGTGACCAGACATTCATGAACCGCCGCACCTCTCTGCCGGCAAGGGTAAGGGTGCCTTGCTTGTTCCAGCGCCCGAAACGGCGCACGCCCATCTGGGTGGGTCGTGTGGTGGTGGTCATCGCGATCTCCTTGGTCAATGCGCCAGACATAACCGACCCAGCCGGATTGGCCAGAGCAGCACAGCACTGCGATTTGCAGTGCGGCTGCGGTTGTATCCGCCGCTGGCATGCTTAGAATAGGGAACGACCCGATTTTGACGCAGGTCGGGGCTTTGATCCCCCCTGCCCCGAGTGAAGTAAGGAAAACCGATGTCCTGGACTGACGAACGTGTCGACACGCTGAAACGGATGTGGGGCGAAGGCCAGTCTGCCAGCGTGATCGCCAAAGAGCTGGGCGGTGTGACCCGTAACGCCGTGATCGGCAAGGTGCATCGCCTTGGCCTGTCAAACCGTGCCGGAACCGCCGCTGCGGCCCCCGCAGACGAACCCGAAACCCCCGTCGCGCCCGAACCGGTCGAAGCCGCACCGATCAAGCCCGAAATGATGACCACATCGGCGGCCCCGCCTGCCAAGGTCAAAAAAGCTGTCGATGAGGACGAAGCCGAAGAACTGGACGAAAACGGCATCCCGATCAGTGCAGCGCGGCGCGCGATTATTCCCGCAGGTCAGCCCCTGCCGCCGCAGCCCAGCGCCAATGAAATCAGCCCCGAAGCACTGGCCAAAGTGAACGAGGTTGAAAAATCCGCCCGCAAGATCGGTTTGATGGACCTGACCGAAAAGACCTGTAAATGGCCGGTCGGTGATCCCGCGACCCCGGATTTCTGGTTCTGCGGATTGCCGTCGCAAGCTGGCAAACCCTATTGTGAAGCGCATGTCGGGGTTGCGTTTCAGCCGATGTCATCACGGCGCGACCGTCGCCGCTAGACTGGTTGACCGGCGAATATGATGCAGAATGGACGCCGCACCCGATGATATGGGCGCGGCGTTTTGCTTAGCAACGTCATTTGTTGTGGCGATTATTACACGACTTTACCTAAACCCCGGCGGACGACATGATCGCAAAGTTGACCGCATCATTCGTCAGGACCGCTTTATGCCAAACCTTGCCTTGATTACTGGCGCATCGTCCGGGATCGGAATGGAATTCGCTCGCTACCACGCAAGCCGTGGCGGCGATCTGATCATCACGGCCCGCAGCGGCGACAAGCTGGACGCCCTGAAGGCGGAACTTGAAACGGCGCATAGGGTAAGTGTGCAGACCATCGCACTTGATCTTGGCACCCCGGACGGCGCGGCCGATCTGGCGGAACAGGTCAGTGGGCAGCCTATCGACATCCTGATCAACAACGCGGGTTTCGGCGGTCACGGTCAGCATATCGACCGCGACCTTGTGCGCGAACAGGCGATGATCGACCTGAACGTGAAGGCATTGGTCACACTTAGCCATAACATCGGGCAGCAGATGGCCTTGCGCGGCAGTGGTCGCATCCTGAACGTCGGGTCAACGGCGGGAATGATGCCCGGTCCGCTACAGGCGGTTTATTTCGCGTCCAAGGCATTCGTACGCAGTTATTCGCTGGCACTTGCCCATGAACTCGCGCCAAAGGGCGTCACGGTCACCGTGCTGGCCCCCGGCTATGTGAAAACCGGCTTTGCCGATGTGGCCGATCTGCAGGGCACCAACCTTGTCAAAAGCGGGGCCGCCACGCCGGAACAGGTGGCACGCTTTGGCTATGACGCGATGATGAAGGGCAAGCTGCACGTCATCAACGACCGCAAGCTCGACATCGCGTTGAACTGGATTTTCCCGCTTTTACCGCTGCGTGCCGTGCTGGCTGGCGTTTACCGCATGCAAAAGAAACAGCGTTAGGCTTCGTCTTCCCACTCGCTACCGATGGCTTCGCGGTTGGACTTCTTTTCGCGCGCGATCATGTCTTCGACTTCTTCCATCTCCTCCTCCTCGATCTCTTCGGGGCGGGTTTCGGCCTCTTCGCGCGGCGTCAGCAGCAGTTTGAAATACATGGGAAAGTGGTCGGAATTGATGTCTTCCAGGCGCTTCATTTCAACCAGACGGAACTGCGCGTCATGAAACAGGTGATCCAGCGGCCAGCGCATCAACGGCATGCGTGCCGAAAAGGTATTGAAGAACCCGCGACCGACACGTGGATCTAGCAACCCCGACACGTTCTGGAACCGCTTGGTCGTGATCGACCAGGCCACGTCGTTCATGTCACCTGCCACAATGGCCGGCAGCGGGTCGTCACGCACCTCGATGCCCGCGGCACCCAATTCCGCATCCCGGCCTTCGGTATTTTGAAAGGGCACGGGCGGTTCTGGATGCAGCACATACAGCCGGAAAGACTGCCCCGACGGCAACGTGACCCGCGCGCGCAACGATGGAACATCATCCACCACAAGCGTGCGAAAGGCCGCCAGTTCCAGCGGATATTTGCTGTAAACCGCCATGCCATAGCCGTTGTCCTGCGGCTGCGTCATTACATGGGGGTAAGTGTCGGCCAGCGATGCAAGCCCTTCGACCCAGTCAGCGTCGGTTTCCAAAGCCATCAGGATATCCGGTTCGATTTTCCTGACCAACTGGATCAGGCGGTGATATTCGCGATTCGACTTTTTGACATTGGCCGCGATCAGACTGACGGTATGGCCGGCTTCAATCGCTTCGTTGACGCGCGGGCGCAGCGACTGCACGTGCCAGATCGGCAGGTATCGCCCGATGTAGAACCCCTGATTCAATCCGCAGAGGGCCAGCAGCCCCATCATCCACATCCATCCCGCAGGGTTCAGCCAGCCTGCGAAACCCAACAGCACAACCACAAGGACCAGCAATTGCTGACGGGGAAAATCGGCCGCGCGAATAAATCCGTGCGATACCCGGGACATCGGTACCACAGTCATGAAAACCACACAGGCCGTCAGCACCCAAAGCGTAATCGAGATCACAAGCATCCGTCATCCTTGCATGTCATTGCTGCATCACCCCGGCGCGGCGGAATGTTGCGCCCTCATCTGTGCCAAAACGTCTCAGGATGCACCACCCCTTTCCGAAACCGGCCACCCGGCGTATAGGCGCCGTATGACACAGAACCCGCCAGAGCTTCGCCCCGATCTTGCCCGCGCCCGTGTGACCGACGCCGCGCGCCCCGGCCAACCTGTCATCGGCATGGTGTCACTGGGCTGCCCCAAGGCGCTGGTGGACAGCGAACGCATCCTGACGCGCCTGCGCGCCGAAGGTTACGCGATTTCGTCCGACTATACGGGTGCGCAGGCGGTCATCGTCAACACCTGCGGGTTTTTGGACAGCGCCAAGGCTGAAAGCCTTGACGCCATCGGAGAGGCGTTGGTCGAAAACGGACGTGTTATCGTGACAGGCTGTCTGGGGGCGGAACCGGATTACATCCGCGAACATCACCCCAACATTCTGGCCGTGACCGGCCCGCATCAATACGAACAGGTGCTGGACGCGGTGCATCTGGCCGTGCCGCCGTCGCCCGACCCGTTTGTCGATCTTTTGCCCGCGCGCGGCGTATCACTGACGCCACGGCATTACAGCTATCTGAAAATTTCCGAGGGCTGCAATCACAAGTGCAAATTCTGCATTATCCCCGACATGCGCGGGAAACTGGCATCGCGCCCCGCCCATGCCGTGCTGCGCGAGGCGGAAAAACTGGTCGATGCCGGTGTGCGCGAACTGCTGGTGATCAGTCAGGACACCAGTGCCTATGGTCTTGACCGGCGCTATGATCTGAATCCGTGGAAAAATGGCGAAGTGCGCAGTCATATCACGGATCTGGCCCTCGAACTGGGCACGCTTGGCGCGTGGGTCCGGCTGCACTACGTCTATCCCTATCCGCATGTGCGCGACCTGATCCCGCTGATGGCGGACCCCGCGTCTGGCGTGCTGCCTTATCTGGATATTCCGTTTCAGCACAGCCACCCCGACGTGCTGCGCCGTATGGCGCGCCCCGCCGCCGGATCGAAAACGCTGGATGAAATCGCGGCATGGCGCGCGATCTGCCCCGACATCACCCTGCGTTCAACCTTTATCGTGGGATATCCGGGCGAGACAGAGGCGGAATTCCAGCACCTGCTGGACTGGCTGGACGTCGCACAGCTGGATCGCGTTGGCTGCTTTCAATACGAAAACGTCGCCGGCGCCCGGTCCAACGCCCTGCCCGACCATATCGCACCAGAGGTCAAACAGGACCGCTGGGATCGCTTTATGTCAAAAGCACAGGCCATTTCCGCCGCCAAACTGGAAGCAAAAGTTGGAAAAGTGCTAGAGGTCTTGATCGACGACATCGACGAAGACGGTATCGCCACATGCCGCACATGGGCCGACGCGCCGGAAATTGACGGGAATCTGTTCATCGACGAAAACACCGACGGACTGGCCGTCGGTGACATCGTCAAGGTGACGGTCGAGGAAGCCAGCGAATACGATCTGTGGGGCTCGCCCGCGCGCGTTCAATAGTTGTAGC
Source organism: Loktanella sp. SALINAS62 (assembly GCF_018263905.1). Classification (GTDB taxonomy): domain Bacteria; phylum Pseudomonadota; class Alphaproteobacteria; order Rhodobacterales; family Rhodobacteraceae; genus Loktanella. Next base: position 513,405 of record NZ_JAAFZU010000055.1, read on the forward strand.
TACGGCCACTATTGATGGCCTGACGCAACGACGACTCAGCCCACGTACCGCTGCCGCCCCGCTGTTGAATTTCAGACAGCTGCACCGAAGCCAGCTCTATTTCGCCAAGTTCGACATGGGCCTGCCCCATGTATGACCGCGCAAGCAAATTGGCTGGGTTGATCGCCAGCGCATCGGCATAGAAAGCCATGCCAGCGTCCATGTCCCCCATCTTGCGGGTGACGAAACCTTTGTAGGTCAGGACAAGATCATCCTGCTGGTCCGGCATCATCCGAAGGATCGCCGCGGCGTCGGTATAGCGCCCGAAATAAGCCAGCTCTCGCACGGCATCCATCATGGCGCTATCGTCGTTGGTGCTGTCTTCGGGTGCCATGCAGGTTTGCGTCGCAAGATCAAAAATCTGACCTTGCGGGCAATCTTCGGTCGTTTGCGTGGGCTTTGGCGGTGTGGGCGCCGGACCTGCGGCAAAGACTGACACAGGCATCATCGCAGCACCGACGATCAAGGCAATGCGCATAGCAACTCTCCGATTTGCAATCGCTAACGCAGATCGCGGTCAGCGCCTTTACCTTGACACACAAATAATCTGACGGTGTTGCGTTACGTTGTCTCAGGCACGAAATCCAACGCCACACCGTTCAGGCAGTGACGCTTGCCGGTGGGTTCCGGTCCGTCGTCAAAGATATGGCCCAGATGGCCGCCGCATGTGGCGCAATGCACCTCGGTCCGGGGCAGGACCATTTTGTAGTCGGTTTTGGTGGCCACCGCATTATCAAGGCTGTCCCAAAAGCTGGGCCAACCGGTGCCGGACATGAATTTCGTATCCGACGGATAAACCGGCGTTTCACAGCCCGCGCAAATGAAAGTACCCGCGCGCTGTTCGTCGTTCAACGGGCTGGAAAAGGCAGGTTCGGTCGCTTCCTCTCGCAAAACGGCGTATTCCGCGTCGGTCAGGCGGGCGCGCCATTCTTCGGGTGTCAGTGAAACGGGAAAGTCCTGCGCTTGCGCGTCGGTGCCACGTGTGGCCAGAACCGCAGCACCACCCACCACGATCAGCGCCGTGCCGCCCAGTAAAAATGTGCGTCGTTGAGTCATGCAAGCCTCTTGCTTCATTACGTTACAAGATCAACGCAAGGGCACTGATGCAGTTCCGCAGGCTTCAACACATCCGTGCGAGGATACCGTCAGCGACGGTCCAGATAAATGCGGACCGCGTCCTGCACCCGACGAAAGCGGTCACCACCCAGTTTCGTGCCACCGAACCAGCGCGTGACGACGACGATGTGGTTTTCCAACCCTTCGCGTTCCAGCATCCGCAGGATCACCAGACCGGCGCCCGACTCTCCATCGTCGTTTTTCAGTGGGCCGTCCGGCAACAGCACAGCCCAGGTATTATGTGTGGCCTTGGCAAATTTCTTGTTGCGACGCAGGGTTTTGACGAATGCCTTTGCGGCGTCGGCGGTATCAACGGTCCCGCCGGACACGGCATAGCTGGACCCACGATCCGTTAGGGCTTTTTCAATGATGCGCATGGCAGCCTGCCTATATGGCGCAGCACAGATCGCCAACAGGGCAAGTGTGCCAGAAATCGAGGTGTCGTGACACAGCGTCATCTACACGACATCGTTCAGAATGGTTATCATATCGGAATGACACAGACCTACCCGACGCAAGACAAATCGGCCCGGCTGGCCGATGCCACCGTTCATGCCCTTGGCGTGACCTTTGCTCTGATCGGCGGCACGCTGCTTGTCGGCTGGGCCGCGATGCACGCCAGCGGCGCGCATGTGGCGGCATTGGCGATCTATGGCTTTGGACTGGTCGCCACGTTTCTGGCATCCGGCGTCTATCACATGACGCCTTGGCATCACGTGCGGCCTACCTTGCGGCGGATCGACCATGCGGCAATTTTTGTGATGATTGCAGGCACAATCACCCCGCTGGCGGTCATGGTGGACACGACATTCGCCTACGTCCTGTTAGCTGCGGTCTGGGCGATTGCCGCAGTCGGCGTGACGCGCAAACTTTTTTTCTGGGCGACGCCCGGACGACTGGGGCCATTGATCTATCTGGCGATGGGCTGGCTGGGAATCTTGCTGGTGCGCGACCTGATGGGGCTGGTGCCCGACGTGGCACTGGGCCTGATGGTTGCAGGCGGCGCGCTGTATTCGATCGGCGTGTTGTTTTACGCTGTTGTCGCGCTGCGGTTTGGCACCGCCATCTGGCACGGATTTGTCGTGGCGGCCTCTGCCTGCTTTTTCGCGGCCATTGCGATCAGCGCCGCCGCACTGACCTAATACCCCAGTGACCGGGCCGTCGCCTGAACCACCCGGACGCGGTCCGCGTTGGCGGGGTGACTGCCCAGAAACGTATTGCCCGGATCGGGAATGCGGAAAAAGAATTCAGCCCCCCGCAACGGATTGAACCCCGCGCGCGCCGCGATCTGTGTGCCCAGCACGTCTGCTTCAAGTTCGAACTGTTGCGAATAGGTGCGCGCCCCGACCGCCGCGCCAAATGCTGCCGCGTCGCGTCGTGCGCGCGGATCGTCAGACAGGCCGACCAACTGCCCCATCACTGCAGCCCCGATGGATGCGGCTTGCCGCTGTTGCGCGATATGGCCCAGTATGTGGTGGGCTGCCTCATGGCTTAGGATGAACGCCAGTTCGTCGGCATTGCGCGCCTCTGCCACCAGCGATGCGGTGAACGCGATCAGGGGCTGGTCGCCTTTTACCAATGTCTGAAAGGCATTGGGCTGCGCCAGCGGGTTGGCATCGACCGCAAATTCGAAATTGCAATTCGGTTCGATACCGGCTTCGCGGCACGCCGCTTCGGCCACGGGTTCGATCCGGTCAACCACGCTGACCAGTGTGCGTACGGCGGTTTGCGCATCCATCCGGTCGACGAAACGCGATTCCGCAGCAGCCTGCGGCGTCAACACCACAGGGGCCGGGATCGCCACAGGTGCCGTGGGCACCGGGGCCGACGCTGCGCAGGCCGTCAGGGTCAATGCACCGATCACAGTCAGAATATGTCGCTTCACCACCCGCTCCATGTCCGGTTCGGACACAGGGTAGCAACGCCGGGACAAGGGGACCAGAGCGTGTCAATGACAGTTGCGTCAAACCGCTCTTGGCCCGCGCTGATGGCCGCGCTAGGGTTGGCACATGTTTACCATCGAACACGATTTTGACGCGACGACCGTAACGCTTGTGGACGACGCAGGACCGCCGTTCCAAGAGGACGTGATCATCAACACATTCGAAGACTGCGTCACCGTCAGCCAGTTTGACACGCGCCTGAACGAAGACCGCACCATTACCCTGTCGCTGGCGCAGGTGCGTGATCTGTTCGCGGCGCTCGACCTGCCAGAAGGCGCCTACAGCCTGCGGCCAGCCAAGGATACATCATGACGACCGGGTTTTTCTGGGACGAACGCTGTTTCTGGCACGGCGGCGGCAATTACGCGGGCATCCTGCCCGTCGGCGGGCTGGTGCAGCCGATGGTGAGCGGTGGTCTGCCCGAAAGCCCCGAAACAAAGCGGCGGCTAAAGAATTTGATCGCCGTCACGGGGCTGGACCGCGATCTGGACATGCAAGGTGCCGCACCCGCCACCCAAGAAGAGCTGTTGCGCGTCCATCCCGCGTCATATCTGGCAGAATTCAAGGCACTGTCCGACGCGCAGGGCGGCGAACTGGGTCGCCGCACGCCATTTGGCCCCGGCGGATTTGAAATCGCGGCCCTGTCTGCGGGATTGGCAGTCGGCGCGCTGCGCGCTGTGCTGTCAGGGACGCATACCAATGCCTATGCCTTGTCCCGCCCGCCCGGCCACCACTGCCTGCCGGATTTTCCCAACGGATTCTGCCTGCTGGCCAATATCGCCATTGCCGTGCGCGCGGCACAGGCCGACGGAACGGCCGCACGCGTCGCGGTGCTGGATTGGGACGTGCACCACGGCAACGGGACAGAGGCGATTTTCTACGACGATCCCGACGTGCTGACCGTGTCCCTGCATCAGGACCGCAACTACCCGCTGGATACCGGCGCATTTGCCGACCGCGGGCGCGGTGCGGGGCTGGGATTCAACCTGAACATTCCCCTGCCGCCGGGTACAGGGCATGACGGGTATCTGGCCGCGATGGACAGGCTGGCCCTGCCCGCGATCCGCGATTTTGCGCCCGACGTGATCATCGTCGCCTGCGGCTATGACGCAGCCGGCAACGACCCGCTGGGGCGCATGCTGGCCACGGCGCAGACGTTTGGCGATATGACAACGCGGATCCGCGCATTGGCGCAGGACGTCTGCGATGGCCGCCTGCTCTTGGTGCACGAAGGCGGTTATTCCGAAACATATGTCCCGTTCTGCGGCCATGCGGTGCTGCAAGCCTTGTCGGGCAGCAGCATCACCGCACCTGACCCGATGGCGGATACATTTGCGGCCCGGCAACCCGATGCCGCATTCGCCGCCTATCTGGACGGGGTGCTGTCAGGTATGGAACAGGCGTTGCGCTAATGGTTGTTCGCCTCCTTGCGGCAGCTTATCTGGGCAGCAATCGAAAGGACACGCCACTATGCCAGATCGCAACGATGCCGCCCTGCAGTTCCTGCTGACACGGCGGTCACGTCCCAGTCTGACTTTGACCGCCCCTGTGCCGGACAGGGATCAGCTGACTGAAATCCTGACCGCAGCGGCGCGCACACCTGACCATGGCAAACTGGAACCGTGGCGGTTCATCGTGCTGGAACGGCCTGCGCTGCAACGGTTGGCGCAGACGATCCCCGACATCGGCACGCGGCTTTCCATACCGGACGACAAGATCGCAAAGCAGCAAAGCCAGTTCAGCGCGGCCCATATGGCGGTTGTGGTGGTCGAATCCACAGTGGATTCCGAAAAGGTGCCGCAGATCGAACAGACCTATGCCGTCGGCGGTGTCTGCCTTGCGTTGGTGAACGCCGCGCTGGCTGCAGGCTGGGGCGCGCAATGGCTGTCCGGCTGGGCCAGCCACGCGCCCCTATTCTCGCAGCAGCATTTGGGTCTGGCCGCACACGAACGCATTGCGGGCATCATCCATATCGGCACCGATACCAGCACGCCGCCCGACCGACCGCGCCCCGATCTTGACCGGATCACACGCTGGGTTTCCGCATGATCCTGACGGCCTTTGCCCGCGCGATGTCACAACTGCCCGATCCCCGGTTCCGACGGGTGCTGTGGCTGGGCGTCGGGCTGTCGCTGGCCCTGTTGGGAATGATTTATGCGGTGATCCTGCTGTTGATCCAGTGGTTCGTATCCGGCCCCATATCGCTGCCTTGGATCGGGCCTGTCACGTGGCTGGACAACCTGCTGGGCTGGGGGTCGCTGATCGGCATGCTGATTGCGTCTGTATTCCTGATGATTCCGGTCGCATCCGCCATCACATCGCTGTTTCTGGACACCGTCGCACAGGCAGTAGAGGACAAACATTATCCATCCCTGCCCCAAGTCACACCCGTATCGGTCTGGGACGGCATCCGCGACAGCGTGGGGTTTTTTGGCGTGTTGGTGGGGGCCAATATCGTCGCACTTGTCGCTTACGTGTTGTTGCCCATTGCCGCGCCGTTCATCTTTTACGGGCTGAACGGTTACTTGCTGGGACGCGAGTATTTTCAGGTCGCCGCGATGCGCCGTCTGGGTCGCGACGGCGCGCGCGTCTTACGCAAAAAGCACATGCCGACCATATGGGCGGCTGGCGTTCTGATGGCGCTGCCGCTTTCGATCCCTTTGGTGAACCTGTTCATCCCTATCTTGGGGGCTGCGACGTTCACGCACCTTTACCACCGGATTACTCGGGACGCAGGCTCGGCGCACCCATCCGGTTGAACCAGTCGAAATCCCGCACTTCGATGGCACCCGTCAGGATGATCCCGGCGATGATGATATAGGCAAGGATCGCCCAAAGCGTCGTGGTGCGGGCCTTTTTCTTGAAACTGAAGCTGGCGGGTGCTGAACTATGGGTGCCCGGTTCGACATTGTTGTCTTCGCCTTGCGTCACGTTACGCAGCGGCAGCACGATAAAGAACGTCATCCACCAGATCACGGCGAACAGAACGATGGCTGAAACGATGCTCATGTCAGACCTCTTCCAACTCGATCAGGCAGCCCTGAAAATCCTTGGGGTGCAAAAACAGCACGGGTTTGTTGTGGGCGCCAATCTTGGGCGTGCCATCGCCCAGCACGCGGGCACCTGACGCGGTCAACTGGTCGCGGGCCGCGATGATATCTTCGACCTCGTAACAAATGTGATGGATGCCGCCTGCAGGATTTTTTTCAAGGAACTTTGCGATGGGCGAATCGTCGCCAAGGGGGTGCAGAAATTCGATCTTTGTATTCGGTAGTTCGACAAAGATTACGGTGACACCATGGGCGGGCTGCGCGATGGCCGGGCCGACACTGGCCCCCAGGGCACCACGATACTGGTCGGCGGCAGCGGTCAGATCCGGCACTGCGATGGCCACATGGTTCAAACGTCCGATCATCACGTTCCCCTTTTTCATAGACTGGTGCGCTTATGGCGTCCCGCAGCCCAGTTGCCAAGCATAAGGCCACGCCTGCCCTGCGGCATTAAGCACCCCTTCACCTTCCAGTGATTTTGTAGGGCCAGACAGACAAAACAAAGGAATGGGGACCATGGACAATGTCGACACCTTCATGATGCGGCGACCACCAACGGCGTTGCGCCCGCTTTTGGGACTCACCGTGCTATTGGTCGAAGACAGCCGTTTCGCCTGTGAAGCGGTCCGCATGATGTGCATGCGGTCCGGCGCGCGCATTCGTCGGGCCGACAGCGTGGCAAGCGCCATGAAACACCTGTCGATTTATCGGCCCAACGTACTGATCATCGATATCGGCTTACCCGACGGATGCGGTCTGGACCTGATCGCGCAGCTCTCACAGGCGGTCCCGCGCATCGACGTGATCCTTGGCAGCTCAGGCAATCCCGATCTGCGTGATGCGGCCCTGTCGGCGGGCGCGGATGGGTTCATGGAAAAACCAATCGCCAGAGTCAGCGCGTTTCAGACGATTCTGTTTTCTTATCTGCCTGTCGAACGGCAACCTGCGGGGCCACGGCTGTTGTCAACAGAACGGATCACACCCGACCCGCTGGCCTACCGCGATGATCTTAAACATGCGGCCGGTGTGCTGGAACATGACCGTAGCGCCGAAACACTGGATTACATTGCACAGTTTCTGGCCGGGGTCGCATCCAGCGCTGATGACCGCGACCTGCAGGATGTGGTCGAACGGCTTTTGCTGGATCGTAAGGCGGGGTTGAATACCGACCTGCCACTGACCGACCTGACGGATATGGTCACATCGCGGCTAAAAACCGCTGCCGGGTTCTAAGGGCGCGGACAATGCCGGATCGGATGTCACGCGATACGGTGCGGTCATCGGACCCAGTCGACTGCGCTGCCGTCCCTGCGCGTCAAAATTAGCGGGTGTCAGCCATTCATCATAGGCGCGCGACAGGCCCGTCCAGTCACCATCGGTCATCGCAAACCAGGCGGTGTCGCGGTTTCGGCCCTTGACGATCAGGTGGTTGCGAAACACGCCTTCGTAACTGAACCCCAACCGCTGTGCGGCGCTGCGGGACGGGGCATTCAGCGCATTGCATTTCCAGACAACGCGGCGGTAACCGGCCGTGAACGCCCAGTCACACATCAGATAAAATGCTTCGGTTGCCACCGGCGTTTTTTGAAGAACCGGAGACAGGTTGACGTTGCCGATTTCGATATCGCCCGCGGCGGTGTTGATGTTCATCAGGCAGGCATATCCCAGCGGATCGGTCCGGCCTGCGCGGCAGATGGCGAAGAGCCGCACATCCTGTGCCGCAATGGCCAGCAGGATGGCCCGCAGATCGTCAACTGTCGCAGGCGGCGGTTCGAATAGATAATCATATAGCAAAGGATGCGGACCAAGTTGTACGAACAGCGCAGGCGCGTCGCCCACAGGGTCCAGCGGGCGCATATGCGCATGGTGTCCGGTCAGTGCCAGATCAGTCGCCGGGCGGGCGGGCGGATGCCAGCCAGCCAAGACTGCGCCCAGTGGTCGATCCGTCATCGGCCCATATCCTTACAACACGAGTTGGGGTGCATCCGACAGATCCAGACCCGGAAACACAATCGTTTCGATTGCATCGCGCGGCAGTCCGAACAGATCGCGCATCACGCCGCCTGCCGCCGCACGCACATCCACTGTCGGCATCAGATCGCGCCGTTCAAAAAGATCGGCTTCTGACAGGCCGGGCCAGCGGCCCAGCACCTGCCCACCGTCCAGCGCGCCCCCGGCGAACAGCATCGCGCCCCCGGTACCGTGATCGGTGCCCAGCGTCCCGTTTTCGCGCGCAGTCCGGCCGAATTCGGTCACGCACAAGACGGCGGTGCGGTCCCAGATCGGCCCCAGTTCGCCGTGTAGCGTTGTGATCACCCGTGCAAGATTATCCAGCGCCCGCCGCAGGGAAATATGCTGCCGCCCGTGCGTGTCCCAGCCGTTCAGCGAAAAACTGGCGATCCGCGTATCGGCCCGCAACCGCTGGGCTGCAAAACGGGCGACGACGTCAGCGTCCTTTTTGGCTGAATCGGCGACCATCATCATCGCCCCCGTATCCTGCGCATCTTCAGCCTCTGCCGCTTCGGCGGTCAGGCTGTCCGCGATATTGACCGCTTCAAGTGCCGCGTTCCGAAACAAGGGATCATCATGCAGGATCAGTTCCAGCAGCCGCCGGGTCTGGGGCGTCATGTCCAACCGCGATTGCGGCGACCATTGCATCACCGGATGCGGACCCGACAGGATCGCAGATTGATCGCGCCCGATGGCAAATGCGGTGTCAGCGGTCATGCCCGGCACGACGCCCAGCATCCGGTTCAGCCAACCACCAGTGGCTTGCCCCATCTGCATGGTCCCCGCCTCTAGCAGGTCCTGCGCGTCAAAATGGCTGCGTGGCCCCCGGTAGGGGGTCGACGTGGCGTGCAACGCACCGAACTGGCCCCGGTCCCATAACGGCAACAGGGGGGCCAGCGCCGGATGCAGTTCCCAGAACGGATCGACGGGTAAACCCAGTTCCATCGGCATCCTGGACCGCAGACCCATAAAATCGGGATCGCCGACAGGGCGCACTGCATCCAGCCCGTCCATCGCACCGCGCAACACGATCACCACAAGCCGCGCGTCCCATGGTCCGGACGCAAAGGCGATGGGCGTCATCAGCGGGCTGGCCGCCAGCGAACATCCCAAGGCAGCACCGTTTGCCAAAAACGTGCGACGGTCCATTGTCATATCCTTTGAAATGCAGGCGCGGACAGAACAATTCCGATCCCGTCGGCGCGTGTCTCTGCGGCACTGGCGGCAAACACCACCTCCGCCGGGGGGCGCGGACCCAGCGCATCGTTTACGAAATCGCGCGGGTCGGGCAGCGGGTCGGAAAAGACGGCAGGCGCACCGATGGCCCAGTTGATCCGTCCAGCCAGCCCCTGCGGCGTGATCCAGTCGGTCGGGTCCTCTGCCCAGCCGTCGGGACCGACCGGTGCCAGATAGGGTTGGGCCATGATCGCCATTGGTTTGCGAATCCAGTCGTCATACACCTTTGGCGGAGTGGTCATGATTGCCTCGCCCGTGATGCCAAGGGCGCGCCACGCGGCCATCATGTAGATATCGGGCCTGCGCACCTTGGCCCGGACAGGTGACCACGCCAACGGATGCGTCAGCATGGATTCGCAAACAGCAGCAAGATCACCGCCGGTGTCGTAAAATGCCGATTCCATCGTGGCGATCAGGTTCGGGTCAGGTGTGTCGGATACGAAATGCACCGCCAGTTTCGTGGCGATATGGCGCGCGACTTCGGGGCGGGTCGCCAGATCTTCAAGTGCGGCTTCGATGGTGCGCAGGGTCGCGTCCGCGCTGTATCTGCGACCCAGCACCACCTCTGCCCCCGGTTCGGCACGGTCTGCGCGAAATGCAAACCCGCTGCGGCCTTGATATTGCAGACCTGTCAGCAATTCGGCCAGTTCGGTCACGTCAGTCTGTGAAAAGTCCATATGCGGCCCGACCAGATGCAATTCCAGCAGTTCGCGGGCCAGATTTTCGTTCAACCCGCGCCCTGTCCGCTGGCCAAAGACACTGTTCGGCCCACTGGATGACACCTGATCCAGATACATCAGCATCGCAGGATGAAATGTCACAGCTTTCAGCATGTCGGAAAACCGGCCCACGACATGGGGACGGATCGCGTCTTGCACAAAGGGCGCGATCAGATAATGCGTGCCAAAATTCTTGGCTTTGACCGTGAAATGATCGGCCCAGAAATGCGTCAGCCGTTCGCGCAGACCGTCCGCAGCAGATACCCCGCGCGCGATGGTGGCCAGATGATCGGTGCGGTGGATCGTCGACATCGCCCGGCGGATCACGCGGGCGGCGTCGACGGTCGCATCTTCGCGCGGGGTGCCACCTGCAGCGCGTTTGGCGGCGTTGGCGTCCTGAAAATCACCCAATGACGGGGTCAGGTCATCCATCCCCGAAATGGGAAAGCGCGCGGCGGCATCATCGCGGCCCGTCAGCCGTTGCAGCATTTGATTTACCGAAGCGGGGGGCGACTGATGGGGTGAAAGCCCGATGCCGAACCTTGTGGCCGCCATGATCGGGTCGAAAGACGCGGTCATATGGTCAAATCCTTTGCGCGCACCATATCTGATAAGCTAGGTCCGGGCGGGCCGGAATAAAAGGTGTGTGTTCGACCACACAACATGGATCGAAACAATTACACATGCGCTTGTGACCGCCCGAGGCTTGCACCATTGGTCAAAAGTGACCAAATATCACAATGATACGCGACTGAAGGACGAAACGCATGATCGACCGCCGACGATTTTTGATGAGCTCTGCATTGGGTGCGGGCGGCCTGACGTTGCCGACACTGCTGCGCGCTCAGGAAGAAACCCAAGCCATCGAGGCGCCGTCCTTTGACCTGTCGCCCAAGTTGGTGCAGCTTGACAATCCGCTGCCGCCCGGTGAAATCCACGTCGTTCCGGATGTCTATTCACTGTATTGGACCCTGCCGGATGCCGAAGCGATCCGTTATTATGTGGGTGTCGGTCGTGACGGGCTGTACGAAGCTGGCGAATTTAACGTCGGCGCGAAAAAGGAATGGCCAAGCTGGACACCCACGCCCGACATGATCGAACGGGATCCTGAATCCTATGCCCAACATGCGGACGGGATGCCGGGCGGCCCCGAAAACCCATTGGGTGCGCGCGCGTTGTATCTGTTCCAACCGCAGGTCGGCGATACGTTCCTGCGTATCCACGGCACCAATGATCCTAGCACGATCCGCACAGATGTATCGAATGGCTGCGCACGTCTGACCAATGAACAGGTGAAAGACCTGTATCCACGCGTGCCGATCGGCGCAAAGGTGTTCTTGTACGAAAAAAACCTGCTGCCCCGCGCCTGATCAAACGGCGTTGACGCACAAAAAAGGCGCGGCCCCGTCGGGTCGCGCCTTTTTCGTTGATCTTGTGGTTACCGGCGACCCCGGCGAAAGCGTTTGAAAGCTTTCCAGAACGCCAGATATTTCAACAGTCTACGCATGGCATATCTCCTGTCTTGGCAGGGAAATAACGCAGAACTTGCCGATTGGTTCAGTTTTCAGGTGGCAAAACCCGCAGACGCAATTCGCGCAACTGTTCATTCTGCGGCTCCGACGGCGCACCCATCATCAGGTCTTCGGCGCGTTGGTTCATCGGGAACATGATGACTTCGCGGATGTTCGCTTCGTTCGCCAGCAGCATGACGATCCGGTCGATTCCCGCCGCACAGCCGCCGTGGGGTGGTGCGCCATACTGGAACGCGTTGACCATGCCACCGAACCGCTTTTCGACCTCGTCCCGGCCATAGCCTGCGATTTCGAACGCCTTGAACATGATTTCAGGGCGGTGGTTGCGGATGGCGCCACTGACCAGTTCGTAACCGTTGCAGGCCAGATCATACTGATAACCCAGCACGTCTTCGGGGTCGCCTTCCAGTGCGGCCATCCCGCCCTGCGGCATTGAAAACGGGTTGTGTTCAAAATCGATTTTGCCGGTTTCTTCGTCCCGTTCGTAGATCGGGAAATCGACGATCCAAGCAAAAGCGAAACGGTCGGTGTCGATCAGGTTCAGTTCCGTCCCGATTTCGGTCCGCGCACGCCCGGCGACGGATTCAAACGCATCAGGCTTGCCACCCAGGAAGAACGCCGCATCACCGATGCCCAGACCCAGTTGCTGGCGGATCGCTTCGGTCCGTTCGGGGCCGATGTTCTTGGCCAGCGGCCCGGCGGCTTCCATGCCGTCGCCCTGATCGCGCCAGAAGATATACCCCATGCCCGGAAGTCCCTCTTTCTGGGCAAAGGCGTTCATGCGGTCGCAGAACTTGCGCGACCCACCACCGGGCGCGGGAATGGCGCGGATCTGGGTGCCATCCTGTTCCAGCAGCTTGGCAAAGATCGCAAAGCCGCTGTCGCGGAAATGGTCGCTGACGACCTGCATCTTGATCGGGTTGCGCAGGTCGGGTTTGTCGGTGCCATACCACAGGGCCGCATCGCGGTAGCTGATCTGTTCCCACGTCTGGTCGACCTTTCGACCGCCGCCGAATTCTTCGAAGATTCCGCCGATCACGGGCTGGATCGTGTCGAACACGTCCTGCTGCTCGACAAAGCTCATTTCCAGATCAAGCTGATAGAAATCCGTGGGCGAACGGTCGGCACGCGGGTCTTCGTCGCGGAAACAGGGGGCGATCTGAAAATACTTGTCGTAGCCCGACACCATGATCAGCTGCTTGAATTGCTGTGGCGCCTGCGGCAGGGCATAGAATTTGCCGGGATGCAGCCGGGACGGAACCAGAAAATCGCGCGCACCTTCGGGGCTGGATGCGGTGATGATCGGCGTCTGGAATTCGCGGAAGCCCTGATCCCACATCCGCTGACGCATGGACCGCACCACGTCGGACCGCAGTTTCATGTTGGATTGCATCGCATCGCGGCGCAGGTCCAGATAGCGATATTTCAGACGGGTTTCTTCGGGATATTCCTGATCGCCAAAGACCTGCAATGGCAGTTCCTTGGCCGATCCCAACACCTCGATGCCGCGCACGAACACCTCGACCTCGCCGGTGGGCAATTTGGGGTTCACCAATTCGGGGGCGCGTGCCTTGACCTCTCCGTCGATGCGAATGCACCATTCTGCGCGGACCTTTTCGACGGCCGCAAAGGCGTCGGAATCGGGGTCGCACAAAACTTGTGTCACGCCATAGGTATCGCGCAGGTCGATGAACAGGATGCCGCCGTGATCGCGCACGCGGTGAACCCAGCCGGACAGCCGGACGGTATCGCCGACATTGGCGGCCGTCAGATCGGCGCAAGTATGGGTGCGATAGGCGTGCATGGGCTGGTCCTTTGGTCTGCAACGGGTCGCCCCGATACACCCCGCGCGCCCATGGAAGTCAAGGCAAAGCCTGCGCGACCGCCCCCCGTTTGGCATTGCGGCATTCTGCCCTAACTCAAATGGGAAACACTGCACCACCGCCGGGATGAAAGGACCCCGCCATGTGGCACACCTTACTTGATAAGGCGCTGCGCCAGTTGATTGTGGTCGATACGCTGGATCTGACGTGGCCTGACGGGCAACAGGTGCGATATGGCCGTGGTCCAAACCCGGTCGCCGCAACGTTGCACAACAAGGACGTGATCCGGGGATTGGTTCTGCGGCCCGACCTGACGCTGGGCAATGCCTACATGAACGGTGACCTGACCGTCGCGGATGATGATATCGACGGGCTTTTGTCGCTGCTGATGCGCAACCGCCAGCAAGGCCACACAACCGCATTGATGGATGCCGCACGCAAGGCGGCCCTGCCCGTCCAACGCATCGTACGGCGCAATCCGCTGACGCGGGCGCGGGCAAACGTGGCGCATCACTATGATCTGTCGTCGCAGTTGTATGACCTTTTTCTGGACCGTGACCGTCAGTATTCCTGCGCCTATTTCCGCGATCCATCGATGTCGCTGGATGAGGCACAAGAGGCAAAGAAACATCACATCGCCCGCAAGCTGTGCCTGCAGCCCGATATGCGGGTTCTGGATATCGGTTGTGGCTGGGGCGGCATGGCGCTGACGCTGGCACGCGATTACGGCGTGCGGGTCGTGGGCGTCACATTGTCGGATGAACAGCACCGGATGGCCCGTGCGCGGGTGCACGATGCGGGGCTGCAGGACCGGATCGACATCCGGCTGCAGGATTACCGTCAGGCCAGCGGCCCGTTCGACCGGATCGTGTCGGTCGGCATGTTCGAACACGTCGGCAAGCCGCATTACCGCACCTATTTCAACACGCTGCGCGATCTGTTGACCCCGGATGGCGTGGCACTGGTGCATACCATCGGCACCGCAACCCGGCCACGGGCCACCAGCGAATGGATTCGCACACACATTTTTCCGGGCGGCTATCTGCCTGCGCTGTCCGAAATGCAGCACACAATCGAATCCAGCGCGCTGATCCCCACCGATATCGAAGTGCTGCGCCTGCATTACGCCTATACCCTGCGGCACTGGCGCGACCGGTTCGAGGCGCGCGCCGACGCAGCCCGCGCGTTATATGACGAACGTTTCGTGCGGATGTGGCGTTTCTATCTGGCGGCGTCGGAACGGTCATTCATCGACGAACGGCTGGTCGTATTTCAGTTCCAGTTAGCCCGCGACAAGGCGGCGGTGCCGATCACGCGCGATTATCTGCACCACACCGACCAGCCTGCGACAACCCAGCCAGACAGCTAACCGCATACATCGGCAGGATGGGGTCGTTTGCCCCTTGCCCCCCGCAGCCGCGCCCCTATAACGCGGACAATTTGCCAGACCAGAGGGGGCCACGATGCCGAAGCGCGACGATATCAAGTCCATCATGATCATCGGGGCCGGACCCATCATCATTGGTCAGGCCTGTGAATTCGACTACTCCGGGGCGCAGGCTTGCAAGGCGCTGCGCGAAGAAGGCTACCGGGTCATTCTGGTCAATTCCAACCCAGCGACGATCATGACCGATCCGGGGATGGCCGACGCCACCTATATCGAACCGATCACGCCAGAGGTGGTCGCCAAGATCATTGCCAAGGAACGCCCCGACGCGCTGCTGCCGACGATGGGCGGCCAGACGGGTCTGAACACGGCATTGGCACTGGCCGACATGGGTGTGCTGGAAGAATACAACGTCGAACTGATCGGCGCCAAACGCGCCGCCATCGAAATGGCCGAAGACCGCAAGCTGTTCCGCGAAGCGATGGACCGGCTGGGCATCGAAAACCCCAAAGCCACCATCGTCACGGCGCCCAAGGGCCCGAACGGTAAATTCGACATCAAGGCCGGTGTGCAGGAAGCGGTCGAAGCCATCGAATACGTGGGCCTGCCCGCGATCATCCGGCCCGCCTTTACCCTTGGCGGCACCGGTGGCGGCGTGGCCTACAACCGCGACCAGTATGAATACTATTGCCGGACCGGCATGGAAGCGTCGCCAATGGCGCAGATCCTGATCGACGAAAGCCTGCTGGGCTGGAAAGAATTCGAGATGGAAGTGGTGCGCGACACCGCCGACAACGCCATCATCGTCTGTGCCATCGAAAACGTCGATCCGATGGGCGTACATACTGGTGACAGCATTACGGTGGCACCGGCCCTGACGCTGACCGACAAGGAATACCAGATCATGCGGACGCACAGCATCAACGTGCTGCGCGAAATCGGGGTCGAAACCGGCGGGTCCAACGTGCAATGGGCCGTCAATCCGGACGACGGGCGCATGGTCGTCATCGAAATGAACCCCCGCGTGTCACGCTCGTCCGCACTTGCATCAAAGGCCACGGGATTCCCGATTGCCAAGATCGCGGCGAAACTGGCCGTGGGGTATACGCTGGATGAATTGGACAACGACATCACCGGCGTCACGCCTGCGTCGTTCGAACCGACCATCGACTATGTCGTGACCAAGATCCCGCGCTTTGCGTTTGAAAAATTCGCAGGGTCCGAACCCCTGCTGACGACTGCGATGAAATCCGTGGGTGAAGTCATGGCCATTGGCCGCACCATCCACGAATCCATGCAAAAGGCGCTGGCCAGCCTGGAAACAGGTCTGACCGGATTTGACGACATCACGATCCTCGGCGCACCCGACGCCACCGCCATCACCAAGGCGCTGGCCCGCCAGACGCCGGACCGGCTGCGCGTGATCGCACAGGCGATGCGGCACGGTCTGTCCAATGACGACATTCAGGCGGTCACGCGGTTCGACCCGTGGTTCCTGGCACGCATCCGCGAAATCATCGATGCCGAAGCTGCGGTGATCGCAAACGGCCTGCCTGCAGATGCAAGCGGCCTGCGCAAACTGAAGATGATGGGCTTTACCGACGCGCGGCTGGCCACGCTGTCAGGCCAGCGCGAACAGGACGTGCGCCTGTCGCGGACCCGCGCCGGTGTGACGGCGGTGTTCAAACGGATCGACACCTGTGCTGCCGAATTCGAAGCACAGACGCCCTATATGTATTCCACCTATGAATCCCCCATGATGGGCGAGGTCGAAGACGAGGCGCGCCCGTCCGACCGTAAGAAAGTGGTGATCCTTGGCGGTGGCCCGAACCGGATCGGTCAGGGGATCGAATTCGATTACTGCTGCTGTCATGCCTGCTATGCCCTGACCGATCAGGGTTATGAAACCATCATGATCAACTGCAACCCCGAAACCGTGTCGACCGACTATGACACGTCGGACAGGCTGTATTTCGAACCGCTGACGTTTGAACACGTGATGGAAATTCTGCGGGTCGAACAGGAAAACGGCACGCTGCACGGCGTCATCGTGCAGTTCGGCGGGCAGACCCCGCTAAAGCTTGCCAACGATCTGGAAGCCGCCGGAATCCCGATCCTTGGCACGTCGCCGGATGCGATTGATCTGGCCGAAGACCGCGAACGGTTTCAGGATCTCGTCAACCGGCTGGGTCTGAAACAGCCGATCAACGGCATCGCATCGACCGACGCGCAGGCGTTTGAAATTGCAAAGGACATCGGCTTTCCGCTGGTGATCCGTCCGTCCTATGTACTGGGTGGCCGGGCGATGGAAATCGTGCGCGATCAGGCGCAGCTGGAACGCTATATCACTGATGCGGTGGTTGTGTCGGGCGACAGTCCCGTCCTGCTGGACAGCTACCTGTCGGGCGCTGTCGAAGTGGACGTGGATTGCCTGTGTGACGGTGAAAACACCCATGTCGCGGGTATCATGCAGCACATCGAAGAAGCGGGCGTGCATTCCGGCGACAGCGCCTGTTCGCTGCCACCCTATTCGCTTTCGGATGCGATGATTGCGGAAATCCGCAAGCAGACCGAAATGCTGGCAAAGGAATTGAAGGTCATCGGTCTGATGAACGTGCAATTTGCGGTCAAAAACGAAGAGGTCTACCTGATCGAGGTGAACCCCCGCGCATCCCGGACCGTGCCATTCGTGGCCAAGGCGACAGACAGCGCCATCGCATCCATCGCCGCACGGCTGATGGCGGGCGAACCGCTGTCGAACTTTCCGCTGCGCGCGCCCTACCCCGTCACCGAAAACCCGATGGACGTGCTGCCGTTGGGCGATGCGTTCACACTTGCCGATCCCAACACACCTTGGTTCAGTGTCAAGGAAGCGGTACTGCCGTTTGCGCGCTTTCCCGGCGTGGACACGATCCTTGGCCCAGAAATGCGGTCCACGGGCGAAGTCATGGGGTGGGACCGGAACTTTGCCCGCGCATTCCTGAAGGCACAGATGGGTGCAGGCACGCATCTGCCAGAAGAAGGCCGGGTGTTCATGTCGATCCGCGACGACGACAAGACCGACGCGATGGCGACAGCAGCACGCGGCCTGACCGATCTGGGCCTGACGATCGTCGCAACCCGTGGCACGGCGCTGTGGCTGACCGATCTGGGGATCACCGCCGAAACCGTGAACAAGGTGTATGAAGGCGGGCGCACCATCGTGGACCGTCTCAAGGACAACGAAATCGCGCTGGTGCTGAACACCACGGAAGGCGCGCAAGCGGTCGAGGATTCACGCGAAATCCGTGCGGTCGCGCTGAACGACAAGATCCCGTATTTCACCACCGCCGCAGCCGCACAGGCCGCCGTGATGGCAATGCAGGAGCGCGCGAATGGCGAAATAGAAGTCCGTAGCCTGCAAGGCTGAACAGACGTGCGCCACATGTGTTATGATGGGTCCAATCCATAGGGAAAGGACCCATCATGCTTCGATTGCTACCCCTTGTCGTGATTGCGGCCTGCACGACGGCGGCCGCACCGCCACCTGCGGATTTACCGCTGTTCGGTGACGGATACCGCGCGGATGGTGACCCATGCCGCCGCGTGGGTGAAAACGCTTATACCAACCAGTTTCTGGACGACGCAGCCGATCTGGTCGCCTGTCCGGCCGATATGGAAAATCTGGGCGTCTTTGCACTGGATACCGGCGCTGCAGAAGTCGACCGCGTGCCCGGCTACGTGCTGTATTCGGTGCCCGTGCGCTAACCCCTAGCCAAAGCGGTTGGGGTGTTCATCCGGCACCTGGCAATGCCAGTAGATCAGGACCAGCCAGCCGATGACGGGGACCAGCGCCAGCAGCAACCACCAGCCCGATTTATCGATGTCGTGCAAGCGCCGCACACTTAAAGCGATGCTGGGGATCAGCGTCGCCAGTGACCAGATATTCCCCAGCACACCATAGTTTGCCCCAACATCACCAAACAGCAGGGCGTCAACGACGCCAAGCACGACACCGATGATAATGCTGTCGAGGATCAGCCACCAGAACTCTCCCCGGTTGCTGCGCCCCTGAAAATCGAAATACCGCCGAAAGAATTCGACAAGGGCGTCTTTCATCCCGCTTTTACGGCGATAATCGCGCCCGCCACTGTCATCCGACGGTACCGCAGGCCGGACCACGCGTGCTGATGTCCCTACCCCATCGGACACACCCGGCACATGCAGGCGCGCGGGTTCCCAGTTTTCCATCGTATCGGTCCAGACCAGCGTATCCGGCCCGACAACCCCGGACCGCGTCAGCGCACCGAATTCAGATTCGTCGATCGGCCCGTGTTCCTGACCGTCGTTCACATAATACCACTGGGCCATCGGTGGGCCTCCTGTCTGTTTCACGGAAATTTGCGACGAAACGGGACGCAGTGTAAAGGGAGCTGTCTCTGGACACCGCCCTGTCCCGGCGGCAATATCCAGCACGCATCGAAAGGTTCCGACATGCCCACAGCCGCCATCACAGGAAGCGGTGTCTTTACCCCGCCAGAAACGATCACCAACGCCGAACTGGTCGCCGCCTATAACGCCTATGCGGACCGCTGGAACGCTGGAAACGCCGATGCCATCGCTGCTGAAACAATCGTGGCCAAACCCTATTCGTCAGAAGACTTTATCGTAGCCGCATCGGGCATCGAAAGCCGCTACGTCATGGAAAAGGCAGGGATTCTGGACCCTGACCGTATGTATCCCCGGTTCCGCGCCCGCAGCGACGACGAACCGTCCATGATGGCCGAAATCGCGCAGGACGCCATTGCAAAGGCGCTGGCGCAGGCAGGGCTCGACGGGTCGGACGTCGATCTGGTCATTTGTGCCGCATCCAATCTTGAACGCGCCTATCCCGCTGTCGCGGTCGAAATTCAGGATCTGATCGGCGCGGGCGGCTTTGCGTTCGACATGAACGTCGCCTGTTCGTCTGCAACATTCGGCATCCAACTGGCCGCTGACATGATCAAATCGGGGTCCGTCAGGGCAGCGGTTGTGGTGAACCCCGAAATCACCAGCGGCCACCACGAATGGCGCGACCGCGACTGTCATTTCATCTTTGGCGACGTTTGCACCGCAACCGTCCTGCAACCCGCAACAGATGCCAAGGGTGCGCATTTCCGCGTGCTTTCGACCCGCTGTGCAACGGAATTTTCCAACAACATTCGCAACAACGCGGGATTCCTGCGCCGCACACGCGACCAGATGGAAGACCGCCGCGACATGCAGTTCATGCAGAACGGCCGCAAGGTGTTCAAGGAAGTGCTGCCGCTGGTCAGCCAGCACATGGCCGATCACATGGCCGACGAAGGTCTGGTGGCGACGGATCTGAAACGGCTATGGCTGCATCAGGCGAACAAGACGATGAACGCCTATATCGGCAAAAAAGTGCTGGGCCGCGACCCCGAACCGGGGGAACAGCCCAATATCCTGCAAGATTACGCCAATACCTCGTCCGCGGGGTCGATCATCGCGTTTTCCCAATATTCCGACGATCTGGTCGCCGGCGACAAAGGCATCATCTGTTCGTTCGGCGCCGGGTATTCCGTCGGTTCCGTCGTCGTGGAACGCGCCTGATCAGCCCAGACCGTTGAACTGTTCGGGATCGGGGCCGGTGCGTTCACCGGTATCGAGCGTGGCGATTGCCGTCAGATCATCGTCGGTCAGGTTGAAATCAAATATATCCATGTTGGCGCGCAGGTGGTCGGTTTTTGTCGACCGGCTGATCACGGCATTGCCGATATCCAGATGCCAGCGCAGGATCACCTGCGCGGGTGTCTTGCCGGTGCGTTCTGCAATCTTGGTGATCGGGTCCGCGTCAAACGATCGGGCATTGCCCAGCGGCGACCAGCTTTGCGTAACGATATCACGGCTGTCGTTGACCTGTGCCAACTGGGCCTGTTGCAGCTTTGGGTTCACCTCGATCTGATTCAGGACGGGACGAACACCTGTTTCTGCGATGACGCGGTCAAGGTGGTCCTTTTGAAAATTCGACACGCCGATGGACCGGACCTGTCCATCCTCTTGTGCGGCAATCAGCGCCTTCCATGCGGCGACATAGGTATCCTGAGCCGGAAACGGCCAGTGCAAAAGCATCAGGTCCAACTGATCGACGCCGATCCGTTCAAGGCTGTCATCGACCGACCGGCGCACGGCATCGTGGTCCATCCTGTCGTTCCAGACCTTTGACGTCAGGAACAGGTCTGTGCGAGGGATGCCGCTGTCGCGGATGCCCTGCCCCATTTCGGTTTCGTTGTCGTACATCGCGGCACCGTCGATCATGCGGTAACCCATCTCTATCGCCTCTCGGACGACGCGGGGGCAGTCGTCACGGGATACCTGCCAGATGCCTAGACCGAATGCAGGAATGGCGTGACCGTCGTGAAAGGTCTGGGTGGGGATCGTTGTCATGGGATCGTCCTTTTGCGTTTACAGGGCAAAACGGACCGTGGCGAAATCTGTTCCGTCCCGATGTTGCGAGGTCTTGCACATCTACGGACCCAGACGGTAGGCAAGCGCCATGGCAAAGCTGTATTTCAATTATTCCACAATGAACGCGGGCAAGTCGACCGTGTTGCTTCAGGCCAGCCATAACTACATCGAACGCGGGATGCAGACCTATTTGCTGACCGCGCGGCTGGATACCCGCGCGGGTCAGGGCCGCATCGCCAGCCGCATCGGGATCGGAGAGCCGGCAGACACCTTTGCCCCCGGTGAAAATCTGTTTTCAAAGATCGAACGTCGGCTCGCCAGCGGTCCATGCGCTTGCGTTTTCATCGACGAGGCCCAGTTTCTGGAAGACGAACAGGTCTGGCAACTGGCCCGCGCGGTGGACGATCTGGGCGTGCCGATCATGTGCTATGGGTTACGTGTCGATTTTCAGGGCCAGCTGTTTCCGGGATCGGCCACGTTGCTAGCGCTGGCCGACGATATGCGAGAGGTCCGCACGATCTGCCATTGCGGGCGCAAGGCCACGATGGTTGTCCGCAAGGATGCGTCGGGCCGTGTGTTGCGATCCGGTGATCAGGTGCAGGTCGGCGGCAACGAACGCTATATCTCGCTTTGCCGTAAACATTGGCGCGCGGCGATGGATGATGCGGAACCCGATCGGCTGCTATAGGATTTGCCGATGGACAAAGGATGACATGCCATGTCGGACGTGCAGCGCTATTCCCGAAAACATATGGTGTTGCATTGGGTGATCGCCCTCATGGTGCTGGCACAATTCGTTCTGGCCGATGGGATGTCAGCCGCATTTGGCGCGCGGATGGAAACCGCAACCGGCGGGTGGACCACCGGTGCGATCGTGCACGCGGTTCTGGGCACCTCAATCGGGCTGTTGATGCTGTGGCGGCTATGCATCCGCCTGACCACCCAGATCCCGCCGCCACCAACCGACGCCCCCGCAGTCATTCAAAAAATCAGCAGCGCGACCCATTGGGCTTTTTATGCCATCCTGATCGGGATGCCGATGGCGGGCGCGTTGGCGTGGTTTTATCAGGCAAGGATGATCGCGGATCTGCATGAAATCAGTGCCAAGGCGCTGGTCGTGCTGGTCGTGTTGCACATCTGCGGAAGCCTGTATCATCACCTGATCAAGGGCGACAGGCAGGTCATCCGCCGGATGATCCCCCGCTAAAGCGCGTTGGGCGGGCGGTGCCCGTCATCCCATGCCATCAGGTTATCGACCGCCATCTGCCCCATGGCTTCGCGTACCTCCAGTGCGGCGGTGCCAAGGTGCGGCAACAAGACGGCGTTTTCCAGATCCAGCAGTTCCTGCGGCACCTGCGGTTCGTTTTCGTAGACATCCAGACCTGCCGTGATGCGCCCTGATTTCAGCGCAGCAATCAAAGAAGCCTCGTCCACCACGTCGCCCCGCGCGATATTCACGAAAACAGCGCCGTCGTTCAGTTGCGCCAATGCGTCAGCGTCAATCAGTTGGACGTTGTCACCGCCGCCCGGCACCGCCACGACCACCACGTCGGACTGGTTCATCAACGCGCCCAGATCGGGGACCTGACGGGCGGGAAAATCGACCTCTTTTTCGGATCGGTTGAAATAGATCACCTTCATGTCGAAACCGAAATGGGCGCGGCGTGCGATGGCCTGACCGATACGCCCCATGCCGACGATCCCCAAACGTTTGCCGGTCAGATGCATGCCCAGCAGTTGCGTGGGTGTCCAGCCGGTCCATTCCCCGGACCGCACGAGGCGTTCACCTTCGCCCGCGCGACGCGCGGCCATCAGCATCAATGTCAGCGCGATATCCGCAGTGGAATCGGTCACGGCACCGGGCGTATTCGACACGGTGACGCCCGCAACCTTTGCCGCGCGCACATCGATGTGGTTATACCCCACCCCGAAATTGGCCAGCATCCGGCAGCGCAGATCAGGCGTGGCAAATGCCATGTCGCTGAACCCGTCCCCCAGCGTGCACATGATCGCGTCAAAGTCCTGCAGCGCGGCGGCGGCGTCTTGGACCGACAGCGGCCCTGCGTCGCGGGTGGTGACATCGAAACGGGCGCGTGCGGCGTCGATGGTTGCGTCGGGAAAGGGTTGGGTCAGCAACAGGCGTTTCAATGCAAGCGCCCCCCGACCGGGACATCCATATCGGGTGTGGCCAGCACGACCGCACCATCCGCGTCGGGAAAGCCGAGCACCAGAACCTCTGACATGAACTTGCCGATCTGGCGGGGCGGAAAATTGACGACGGCCATGACCTGCCTGCCGATCAGACCGTCGGGCGTATAATGCACCGTCAACTGGGCAGAGGTCTTGCGTTCCCCGATGTCGCCACCAAAGTCGATCCACAGTTTGATCGCGGGCTTGCGGGCTTCGGGATAGGGTTCGGCACGGACCACCCGACCGACACGCACGTCGACCTTCATGAAGTCGTCGAAATCAATCTGATCAGTCACGCGACAATTCCTTGCTGCGGTCGGTGGCGGCGGCAACGGCACGCGCCAGCAGCGCCGGAAACCCACGTTCGGCGTCCATCAACACCTCGAGCGCGGCTTGTGTCGTGCCATTGGGAGAGGTCACGTTGCGGCGCAATTGCGCAGGGTCTTCGTCGGAATCCTCTGCCAGCTGACCAGCACCGCCGACGGTCGCCTTGGCCAGTTTTATGGCGATATCGTCGGGCAACCCCTGCGCGACGCCAGCGGCAGCCAGCGTTTCGATCAAATGAAACACATACGCAGGACCCGATCCTGACACGCCTGTGACGGCGTCGATCTGCATCTCGTCATCCAGCCGGACGGTCTGGCCCACGGCGTTCATCAGCGTTTCGGCCAATGCCATATGGTCGTCGGTCGCGGCCCGGTTGCCCACCAGTGCACTGATCCCGCGTCCGATCGCCGACGGCGTGTTGGGCATGGTGCGCACGATGGGACTGTCCGCACCAAAGGCTGTTTCGAACCGCGCCAGCGGCGTGCCTGCCGCCACCGATATGAACAGGGTCCTGCCCCCGCCAAGCGCCGCCATCGTGGGCAGCGCATCGCCCATCATCTGCGGTTTGACCGCGACCAGTGCCACAGCGGGCGCATCGGGTGTGCCGTCGTTGATATGGCAACCTGTGGCCTGCACCCAGTCGCTGGGGTTGGGGTCAAGTATCCAGACAGAGCCCGCAGGCAGCCCGGATTTCAGCCAGCCGTCCAGCAGCGCCGATCCCATCTTGCCACAGCCCAGCAGCACAAGGCCGCGTTCGGCAACATCGTTCATATCCATGTAAAATACCCCGTTTGCGTCTTTTGCCAGACGCTACGCCCCGGCCCCGATGGGTGCAAGCAAGTGCCGCCGCGTCAGATGATCAGGCGCGACCGTAGGTTTCGGCAATCGCAATTTTCAGCGCATCCGCAGGCGACCGGTTCGCCCAGGTGACCAGTTGCAGCGCGGGATAATAGCGTTCGCAGCAGGTGACAGCCGTATGGATCATCGTGTCGATCTGTTCGGGGCTGGCGATCTGTTCGCCTGCCAGCACCAGACCGTAACGGTAAACCATCATCTTTTGGTCGCCCCACCATGTAAACGTGCCGGCCCAGCTGTCGTCGTTGATCGCGTTCAGCGCTTCGTACAGTGCGGGCAAACGCGACGCGGGCGGTTCCATTTCATAGGTGCAGATCAAACGCAGGGTTTCGTCATGCGCGGACCATGCCAGCGTGATTGAATACGTGCGCCACTGCCCTTCGACAGCCATCGCGATCCGGTCGTCGTGGACGCGGTCGAATTCCCAAGCATGATGTTCCGCCAACTGTTCGACAAGGTCGATCGGATGGATGTCATCGCTGTCCAGATAAGTGTCGGTCAGGGCCATGGCTTTGCCTTTCTCCGGGCTTCGGATGGTCGTCCTGCCCGCTTGTTCACTGCTCTAGGTCGGGTATGGTTCTTGTTCCGCCCCTACAAGATATCGTGACGTCATGCTGACTTTCTGTAAACCCTGTTCTTGGGGATAACCTGTGGACAAAGGCCGTATTTGGCTGATTTCACACCGTTTCACGGGGATAACTCTGTGCTGGTGATCCTGCACGGGGTCATACCTGTCAGATTGCCAGTGCCACAGACGGCGCATAGGGTGACGCCAATCCATATTTAACAAGAGCCTGACCCATGAATATCGACCTGTTAAAGCGGCTGTGTGAAACCCCCGGCGTCCCCGGACGAGAGGACCGTGTCCGCGACCTGATCACGTCGGAAATCGCCGGGTTGTTCGACCACGTCGAAACCGACCCGATGGGCAGCTTGCTGTGCCGCCGCGACGCTGCAACTGCGGATGCGCCAAAGATCATGCTGCTGTGCCACATGGACGAAATCGGGTTTCTGGTCAGCCATATCGACGACAAGGGATTCATCTATGTCCAGCCGGTCGGCGGGTTCGATCCGCGCAATCTGTTTTCACGCCGGGTGCTGGTCTGCACCGAAGACGGCGACCTGAAAGGTGTGATGAACCCCGGCGGAAAGCCGATCCATATTTCCAGCGCCGAGGACCGCAAGAAGGTGCCAGAGGTCAGCGAGTTCTTTATCGACACCGGGCTGGGCGCCGCGACCAAGGATTGGGTGCAGATCGGTGATTTTGTCGTGATGGACGAACCATTGTTGGAGATGGGTGACAAGATCGTATCCAAGGCATTGGACAACCGCATCGCCTGCTGGCTGGGGATCGAAGCGATCCGCGCGCTGGGGGATGACGGGCGCGGCGCGGAAATCCACGTGGCCTTTACCAGTCAGGAAGAGGTCGGCTTGCGCGGCGCCAAGACAGCCGCACACCGGATCCAGCCCGATATCGGCATCGGCATCGACACCACACTGGCCTGCGACACACCCGGCATCGCGGACCATCTGGCAACGACCCGTCACGGCAAGGGGTTCGGCCTGCATGTGCGGGACAGTTCGTTCATCGCGGACACGGGACTGGTGCGCGATTTCGCGGTGCTCGCGGATGAAAAGGGCATCCCCTATCAGCGGACGATGCTGGCGGCGGGCGGTCAGGACGGGGCCGCTGCACAGCAGGCGGCATCCGGCGCGCGCGCCATCGGGATCGTGGTCGGCACGCGCTATATTCATACCGTGACAGAAATGGTGGATCGCGGCGACCTGACGGCTGCGCGGGATATCCTGACCGCCTATCTGCGGACATTCTGACCCACGTCACGACGGCAGCCGCAAACGAAATCGCCCCCGCACAACGATGTGCGGGGGCGCTGGCCTGACCCGAAAACGGGGGTCAGGGTCAGTCAGTCTTATTCTGCTGCGGGCAGCAGAACCGTGTCGATCACGTGGACAACACCATTGGACTGCGTGACATCAGCCTGCACAACGGTTGCGACCTGGCCGCGTTCGTCGGTCAGTGTGATGGTGTCGCCGTCCTGCTTTGCGGTCAGTGTGCAGCCGCCGACGGTGGATACGGCGTGTTCGCCGTTGTCGTCAGCGATCATGCCTGCAATCGCGGTGGAATCGGCATTGGCCGCAACGACGTGGCAGGTCAGGATGTTGGCCAGTTGTGCCTGGTTTTCCGGCTGCAGCAGCATGTTCAGTTGGTCCTGATCCAGCGCTTCAAAGGCTTCGTTCGTGGGTGCGAACACGGTGAACGGGCCTTCGCCTGACAGCGTGTCAACCAGACCGGCGGCCTGAACGGCAGCGACCAGTGTGGTCAGGTTTTCGGCGTTGGATGCGTTTTCAACGATGGTCATGTCGGGCATCATCTCTGCGCCGCCAACCATCGGGTTGCCGTCCTCGCTCATATGAGCGGCGGCAAATGCGGAACCGGTGGACAGTGCCACGACAGCGGCGGCGGTCATCAGATTGGTCTTCATGGTCATCAGAATACTCTCTCTATTACACATGGCGGGTCATTCCGCCTTCGATGTGAAAGAAACGGATGGCCGCGTGCGATAGTTTCGTCCGCCGGGAAATATTTCGCTGAATTGAGTTCACAACAACGTCAAAACTCCGTGGATGGAACGGGAACGGCCACGTGGCGCCAGTGCGACACGAAGCCGATGATCAGGTCCAGTTAACCTGTTCGTTGCCGGGCAACGCATAGCGTGCCAGCATCGGCACGTCGTAGGCATGGCCGTGAACATCACAGAATGCGACGACCCAATCGTCGCGTTGACACAGAAAATCCAGAAGGGCGGCCAGAAACGCCGTATCTGACGCACCTGCGCGCATGTCCTGAGGGGCAAGACCATTCGGCCCCATAAAGGCCGCACTCAGCTCTTGGTCGGCAACGACATGCGCAAGCGCCTGCAATGCGACGATTTCAGCGTGTTCTGGGGTCATGGGATTTCCGGCAGCAAAGAATGAACCTTTTTTTAATCTATCGCGCGCAGTGTCCAGTCAGAAGGTGGTGAAACCATCAAACAGGATTGAATCATGTCCGGCAGATTATTGATCGTGGATGCCATGTCCACAAACCGCATCGTCCTTCGGGTCAAACTGCTGGCTGCAAAATACGATGTCGAAGCAGTGGCCAGTTGCGAAGCTGCGGACGCGGCCATTGCCCGACGGATGCCGGACCTGATCCTGATCAACCTGTTCGACGGGACGGACGACAGCCTTGCGTTCTGCGCCCGTGTACGACGGGCTGCGGCGACCCGCAACATTCCGATCATTTCGGTAGGCGGACAGGATACCAGTGCCGCAAGGTTCAGCGCGCTTGACGCGGGCGCCGACGATGTGCTGCCGCGCCCGATTTGCGATACGTTGCTGATGGCGCGCGTTCGCAATCTGCTACGTCGTGGAAATCGCGCGCGTGAATTGGACATGCGGTCCGAAACCCTGCGCATGATGGGATTGGATGACGCGGCTGGCCCCCGGATCGCCCCGGCCTGCGTGACCCTGCTATCGGATTCAGGCATCGCCATCGCGTCCATCGGCGGCATGCTGCAATCAGGATTGCGGCAGCGTATCCGCACGATGGGTATCGATGGGGTCCTGTCGGATCATGGCCAACCGGTATCGCCGGACGTCTTTGTTATTGATGCAAGGTCTCATTGCGACGCCGGTGACGATCTGTTCCGGCTGCTGGCCGATCTGCGGACCCGCGATACGACGCGCCATGCCGCGCAACTGATCCTGTTGCCCGCGAACGATTTACGGACAGCCGCACTGGTTCTGGACCTTGGCGCGGACGATGTCATCCTTGGCGCATTCGAAGGCGACGAACTGTGTCACAGGACCCGCGCATTGGTCGCGCACAAACTGCACCGCGACCGGCTGATGGATCAGGTCAACACCGGGCTTGCCGCCGCGATGACCGATCCGCTGACCGGATTGTTCAACCGCCGCTATGCGCTTGCGCATCTGCATCGCATCGCCGAACAGGCCTGCGAATCCGGCTGCAACTATGCGCTGATGGTGGCGGACATCGATCATTTCAAATCGGTCAACGACACCTATGGCCACAGCGTCGGTGATCGTGTGCTGATGGGCGTGGGTGCCTGCCTGCGCGACAGCTTTCGACCCGACGATCTGGTCGCCCGCATCGGCGGCGAAGAATTTTTGATCGTGATGCCACGCACATCGGTTGAGGATGCGACCGTCGCAGCACAACGCCTGCGCGAAATGATCGGGGCCAAACCGTTCGACGCGAACGGTGACCGTCCAGCCCTGCATGTGACGATTTCGGTCGGCATTGCCGCAGGATCAGCCGCAATGCCCACTGGCGGCACCCTTGACGCTTTGTTCGACAGGGCCGATGTCGCGCTTTACCGGGCAAAGGCCGAAGGCCGCAACGCGGTCGCCGTGGACCTGTCCGCTGCCTGACGCCCCACGGTGGGATGCGATGGTCCAGCCAATGGCGCGCCGCTGCCCTTGCGTCCACGCAACCTGACCGCGCGGAAGCCATTAACCGCAGACCGCAAACCACGGGCTCTTTTCTACAGGTCCCCCAACCATTCCTTGACTTGGATCAGGCTGGACGTTTCGCCGCGAGGCACCGGGCCAATCAGGTATTGCCACGACCGGGCGACACCTGCGATGACGGAACAATAGCTTTCCTTCGCAGGCACATGCCTCAGTTCGATGGAAAAAGGACCTACGTTATGACCCAAAGCGAGACCTATGAGCGCATCCGCGTCGATGACCGCGAAATGAAACCTGCGATGTGGCGCGGCTATCGTCGTAAATGCCCGAATTGCGGGGATGGTGCGATGTTCGACAGTTATCTGCACGTGCGCGACAATTGTGCGGCCTGTGACGAGGACCTGTCCCAGCACCGCGCCGATGACGGCCCTGCCTATCTGACGATCCTGATCGTGGGACACCTGCTGGCGCCGCTGATGATCTGGGTCTTTACTGAATTCCGGCCCAGCGGTCTGGTCATGGCGATCGTCTTTACGATCAGCACCGTCGCGCTGTCGCTTTATCTTTTGCCGCGGCTCAAGGGGGTTGTTGTGGCGATCCAATGGTCAAAAGGAATGCACGGATTTGGCAAAGCCGATTGACCCACCGATCCAGGATGCAGCCACCGTCATCGTGCTGCGTCGGGGCGACTGTCCCGCGATCCTGATGGGCCAGCGCGGTGCCACAGCCGCATTCATGCCCAGCAAATTCGTGTTCCCCGGCGGTGCTGTAGATGCAAACGACGGCATTGTGCCCATTCTTGGCCTCGATCCCATGCAGGCAACCGCGCTGCAGTCGTTCAGCCGACTTAGCCCTGCCGCAATCGCCGCCGCAGCGATCCGCGAACTTTGGGAAGAAACCGGACAGATCCTGGGGACCACCGCCCCATGGACCGATCCGCCACAGGGCTGGCGCGGGTTTGCGGCGACCGGACACCGCCCAACGGCCCATGGCATGCGATTTTTCTTTCGGGCCGTGACCCCGGCAGGCCGACCACGCCGGTTTGACGCACGGTTCTTTATCGTGGATGCGGATGCGCTTGTCACCGATCCCGATGATTTCACCCGGGCAGAAGATGAACTGTCACACCTGCACTGGGTTGATCTGCACCGCGCGCGCGATCTGGACCTGCCGTTCATCACAGAAGTCGCATTGGCCGAACTGGTCCAGCATCTGTCCGATCCGGACGCACCGCTGACGGTACCGTTTTTCAATAATGACGACGAACAGCATCTGGTCACAAGACTGGGTGGAATACGCCCGTTGGACACCGTGCCCCGCTAAGTCAGGTGCTGGTCCTGCACGTCGGATTTCCAGCCCAGCGTCCACAGGTCGCCATTCTGGATGACAGGGCGTTTCATCAACGTGGGAAACGTGGTCAGCAAATCTGAAGTGTCCTGCGCCTTTTCCGCGTCCGTCAACTGCCGCCATGTGGTAGACGACCGATTGATCAGTGCATCCCCGAAGCGCGCAATCAGGTCCGCACGATCCTGTTCAGACAGGCCATCGGCCCGAACATCGATCACATCTGGCGTGTGCCCAGCGGCGCGCAGGGCTGCCAGTGCCTTGCGGCAGGTATCGCATGATTTCAGGCTAAACAGTCGCATACAGCATTCCTTTGGCTAATGTGCATCAGGTTTTCAACGTTTCGACCACCGGGTTCATTTGCAATCGGACCGGCCGCGCTAACCTTTTACAACAAGGCCAAGAAGGTCGGCCAGACGTTGCAGGAGACAAGACATGCCCACCGGCAAAGTAAAATGGTTCAACACCGCCAAAGGTTTCGGTTTCATCGCCCCCGATGATGGTGGAAACGATATCTTTGTTCATATTTCAGCGGTTGAACGCGCCGGCATGACCGGCCTTGCGGACGATCAGCCGATCGGTTTTGAACTGATCGAAGGCCGCGATGGTCGCACGATGGCGGGCGAGCTTTACAAGCCCTAAAATCTGACCCGCAGATATTCATCAAGCCGGCAGGCGGGGTCCGCCTGCCGGATCCTACGCGTTGCAATGCGGTTCCACTGATTGGGATCAATGTCGGGGAAATGCGTGTCGGCATCCGGCACCGTCACATCGACCTGCGTGATCAGCAACCTGTCCGCCACCGGCAACAAGGCCGCATAAATCCCTGCCCCACCGATTCCATAGATGCGATGATATCCTGCGGCATAGCACGCGGCAACCGCCTGTTCGGTGTCGCCAAAGACATGATCGGTCAGTGTTGTGTCACGGGACACCACACAATTCATCCGGTTTTTCAGCGGCTTGACCGGCAGGCTGACCCAGGTGTTACGGCCCATGATCACCGCCCCGCCTGTCGTTTCGCGTTGAAACATGGCAAGATCTTCGGGCGCGTGCCACGGAATTTCGCCGTTGCGCCCGATGGCACCGTCATTGGCGCGTGCAACAATCAACGTCAGCATCAGACAGCCACCGGCGCGCGGATCCCAGGGTCAGGGTCGTATCCGTCAAAGGCGAAATCGTCGAACCTAAAATCGAAAATGCTGTCGACGGCGCGGGTCAACCGCAGTGTCGGCAACGGCTTTGGCCTGCGCGACAGCTGCAAATTCACCTGATTCATGTGGTTCAGATAAATATGGGCATCCCCGATGGTGTGAATGAAATCGCCCGGCGCATAGCCTGTGACATGCGCCAACATATGCGCCAGCAAAGCATAGGACGCGATGTTGAAAGGCACCCCCAGAAACATGTCGGCGGACCGTTGATAAAGCTGCAAATGCAGCTTGCCGTCGCTGATCCGGACCTGCCACAGCGTATGACAGGGGGGCAACGCCATGGCATCCATCTCTGCCGGGTTCCAGGCGGATACGATCAGGCGGCGGCTGTCAGGCGTTTTGCGGATTGCATCGACGAGGCGGGCGATCTGATCGACCTCTCCCAGCAGCAGGGTGCCGTCGTCGGCTGCAGCCACGCTGGGAAAATGCCGCCATTGGTGGCCGTAAACCGGGCCAAGGTCGCCATTTTCGTCCGCCCATTCATCCCAGATCGATACACCGTTTTGCTGCAAATAGCGCACATTCGTGTCCCCGGACAAGAACCACAGCAATTCATGCACAATGGATTTCAGATGCAGTTTTTTCGTCGTCACCAGCGGAAAACCGTCCACCAGCGGATAGCGGCACTGCATGCCGAAATGGCTGATGGTGCCCGTGCCGGTGCGGTCGGTTGACCGCACGCCGTGATCCAGAACGGTGCGCAGCGCGTCATGGTATTGGTGCAAGGATAGCCGCCTTTCGGGTGGGGGATGATTCCGCGCTACGCTAGATCAAGGTCGGGGCAAGCGCAAAGCGCTCGTGACAAAAGACGCACGGCGGTGCACTTGTTGGCGTTGAAAACACCGGGCGCATTGACTCAGACAAATGCGACTTGGACAATGCAGCAATAATACGACCAGAGCAGGTGGCGCAACGATGATCCGAATTTTGACCGTGGTGTCCGCACTGACGTTCCTTGCTGCTTGTGGTGACGGACAACCCTTGATCGACACGCCTGCACCAAAAGGCGCAGACGACGCGGATCTGGACCTGCCACCCGGCACGGAAAACGTCACAGCATCATCGGACATCTTTCGCTTCGAAGCACCAAACGACGACGGCGGCGGTCTGGTCACTGACGTTTCCTATAACGCGAAAAACGATACGTTCAGCGTTGATAACCTTGGGTTCGATGGTGAAAATGTTTACAGTCGCAAAGCGGCGCCGCTTGCCTCATTGGGCAGCACGCGGATCTACGAGGCCGACGTAGAGGTCGAGGATTTCCTGACCGGTGACGCCGTCGGGCAGATCGTGCCCTATATCGCGCTTTACGGGGTCAGCAAGACAAAGGTCGGGGACGAACCGCAGACCAGTTTCGCGATCGTCAGAACCGGCGGTTACGCCGGTTATGGATTCGGTGGTTTCGTTTATGAACGCAACGGCGGCACCGTGCTGCCAAGCGCAGGGCAAGCGACGTTTTCGGGCGATTATGCGGGGGTCCGTGTGTTTGCACCGTCGCGCAGCACGATTGAATATGTCACCGGTGATATGACGATTGATATCGATTTCGAGGATTTCAACGCCAATGATGCTGTCAAAGGCCGGATCACCGATCGTCGCATTTTTGACGAAGACGGGGTTCGGATCGTGACAGGGTTCGATGATGGCGATCTGCAGACGCCAAACGTGAATATCATCATCAGAGAAGGGACAAAGTCGCTGAGCTCTGCCGGGGAAATCGAAGTCAGCCTGAACAATTTCATCCGTGACGAAGACGGCAAGCTGGTTCAATACGAAACTGGCAAATTTACCGGGATCGTCGCGGGCGACACGACCAAAGGAGATGGCGGCCAGATCGTCGGGATCGTCGTGCTGGATTCCGAAGATCCCCGTTTCGATGGAGACATCACGGTCAAGGAAACCGGTGGCGCGATACTTTACCGATGATACGTTTTTGTGCCTTCGCGGCGGCCCTGCTTCTTTTGCCCTTGGCGGCACAGGCACATGACGCGCAACTGAGCGTCGATCAGACCCGTGCGCTGGCCATTGATCTGGCGAATGCCGGTGATCTTGCCGCGTCGCAAACTGTGCTGGATGCACTGCTGGCACGCGATGCGCGCGATGTGACGGCGCTGATTACCGCAGCCCGCATTGCGTTGGCGCAGAACCGACAGGACGATGCTGTCACGCTGGGGGCACGCGCATATCGTGCGTCGCAGGACAGCGTTGAATCCTATGTTGCAGCCCGGCTGGTCGCGCGCGCGCATGTCGAACAACGCAATGACAGCCGCGCACAGCTTTGGCTGCGCCGCGCCCGTCAATACGCCCCAGATGCCGAAACCGCCGCCGGGGTCGCCGAAGACTATGCCTTTGTCCGCGACCGCAACCCGCTATCGCTTGACCTGACATTCGGCCTTCGCCCGTCGTCCAACATCAACAACGGATCGCAATCGGAAGAAGCGTTCCTGTTGGGCCTGCCGTTTGCCCTGACCTTGTCACGCGACGCACAAGCGCTGTCTGGGCTGGCCTATAATCTAGGCGCAACGGGCCGCTGGCGGTTCCGCGAAAACGCAACATCTGCCACCTTTGCCGATATCAGCATCGATGCGACGACCTATACGCTAAGCCGGGACGCGCGCGACGATCTGGAAGCAGAAGCACGCGCGGAAGACGCGTCCGGCGACATCGACAGCGCCGCCGCCCTGCGCGACATCGAAGGCAGCGATTACGGGTTCACGCAGCTGTCCTTTGGCCTGACGCACCGGGTTCAACTGACGCCTGATCTGTTGCCGACCACGCTGGCCGCGCGCATCGGAACCAGTTGGTATGGCGGCGATCCTTATCAACATCTGATCGATGTCAGTGCCGGGCAATCGCTGGCGACCAGCCAACGGTCACGCCTGCGCCTGACCGCAGGGGCGCAAAAGCAATTTGCGGACGACAGTTTTGACGATGTGACAAGCTTTCGTGTCGGTGCGACCTACAGCTATGTCCTGAATTGGGGGGATCTGGTGGCGGTGTCGGTCAACAACCGCGTCAGCCAGTCCGACAACGTGGAACGCGATTTTACGGCACTGCGGCTGGGGTTGGATTACGACCTGACCGAACCGGTGTTCGGGGTCCGCTTGGCATTTGGTGTGTCGGTCGAAAACCGTGGCTACGACTTTTCGCGCCTGAACGCGGGGCCACGCGACGATCTGACTGTGGATGCCAGGGTCAGCGCGCAATTCAGCCAAGTGGAATACTATGGCTTCCAGCCTGTCGGCACGCTGGAAATCAGCCGCACCAGTTCAGACAACGCGCTGTTTGACCGGGAATATATCAGCCTTGGATTTGATCTGCGGTCTGCGTTCTGACGGTTGGCGGGTTCCGCCTGAGCACTAGGTTTACCGGCAGACATGACACAAAGGAAGAACAATGCCTGTTAAGTAT
This sequence comes from Loktanella sp. SALINAS62, assembly GCF_018263905.1. GTDB lineage: Bacteria > Pseudomonadota > Alphaproteobacteria > Rhodobacterales > Rhodobacteraceae > Loktanella. The sequence goes on from NZ_JAAFZU010000055.1 coordinate 548,545, forward strand.
CTGCACACGATGGTCCGGGTAAAAGACCTGGAAAAGACGATGACCTTTTTCAACCTGCTGGGCCTGCGCGAAATCCGCCGCCGCGATGACGAAGGCGGTCGGTTTTCGCTGATCTTCATGGCGGCCGAAGGGGACGAAGATTGCCCTGTCGAACTGACCTACAACTGGGATGGCGACGATGCCCTGCCCGATGACAGCCGCCATTTCGGCCATCTCGCCTATAGCGTGCCCAACATCTATGAGATGTGTCAGCACCTGATGGACAACGGCGTGACGATCAACCGTCCGCCACGTGACGGCAACATGGCGTTCGTGCGGTCGCCCGACAACATCTCGATTGAGCTGTTGCAGGACGGCGACGCGCTGGCCCCGGCAGAGCCGTGGAAAAGCATGGAAAACACAGGGCACTGGTAATGCAATGGGGGTTGATCGCAGGGCTGACCCTTGCGGCGGCCCCCGCAGATGCCTGTCGGCTTGCGCTGGTCTTGGCCATCGATGTGTCGTCGTCGGTCGATGCGGCAGAGGATGCATTGCAGCGTCAGGGGCTTGCGGCAGCGCTGCTCGCCCCCGATGTGCAATCCGCTTTTTTCGCGTCGCCTGATCCCGTGGCATTGCATGTCTTCGAATGGTCAGGCCGGTACAATCAGGTCACGCTGTCCGACTGGCGTCTGATCGAAGCGCCCGACGATCTGCGGATGGTCGCAGACGCCGTATCCACCAGCACACGCAGTTATGACGATTACCCGACCGCCCTTGGCTATGCGCTAGGACATGCGGCGGTGGTGTTGCAACGCGGCCCGGATTGCCTGTTCAAGACGATCGACGTCGCCGGTGACGGCATCAACAATGAAGGTTTCGGTCCGGCAGAAGCCTATGCCGCCTTTCCGTTTCGGAATGTGACGGTAAACGGGTTGATCGTGAACGCCGCCGATTACGAAGGCGAGGTCAATCTGATCCCGTTCTACACCGAAGAGGTGATCCGCGGTCCCGGTGCCTTTGTCGAAATTGCCAACAGCTTTGCCGATTACGAAGCCGCGATGCGCCGCAAACTGGTGCGTGAACTGGGCGTGCAGATGTTGGGCGGGGTGCCGTCGGGCGCGTCGGGATGAGGTGGCTGGCCACCGTACTGGTGGTGATGCTGGGCCTTCCGGCGGATGCCGCCTGCCGTCAGGCGCTAGCGATGGGTCTGGATGTCAGCGGATCTGTCGATGACACCGAATACAGGTTGCAGCGCGACGGTCTGGCAGACGCATTGGGCCGCGACGCTGTGCAGCGCGTGTTACTGGACAGCGGCGCGCCCGTCCGGATCACCGTTTTTGAATGGAGCGGGCAGAACGATCAGGCGGTTCTGGTACCGTGGACCGCCATCACGGACGCCCTTGTATTGGCCGCCCTGCAACAGCGCATCCGGTACGCGCCGCGCGGGGCCCTATCACCCACGACAGCGTTGGGGTCCGCGATGCTGACAGGGTTTGAACTGCTGGATAAACAAACCGATTGCTGGACGCGGACGCTGGATATTTCCGGCGATGGGCCGTCCAATACCGACCCACGCCCGCAGGATATCGGTATCGACCAAAGCCCTGCGGATGTCACGGTGAACGGCCTGACCATCGGCGCAGACACCACAATGGGCCATGACGAAAGCGCCGCTGATATCAAAGAGCTTTCGGCCTATTTCAAAACCTATGTGATCCGGGGGCCGGGCGCCTTTGTCGAAACGGCGCTGGGGTTTGCGGATTACGCCGACGCGATGGAACGCAAATTGCTGCGCGAACTACGTGCAGTTGGGCTAAGCGCGACACCAGCCACGTCAACGCAATCACCGTCGTGAAAAGCCCCGCCCGGCAGATGCGGGCGGGGCGACCCGTCAGTTTTTGTTCATCCGGTTCGCGATCAGATCGTCGACAACTTCGGGTTCGGCCAGGGTAGAGGTATCGCCCAGCGCGCCGAAATCATTCTCTGCGATCTTGCGCAGGATGCGGCGCATGATCTTACCCGACCGCGTCTTTGGCAGACCGGGGGCGAACTGGATCAGATCGGGCTTTGCAATCGGGCCGATTTCGTGCCGCACCCAGTCGGACAGGTCCTTGCGCAGTTGCTCTGTCGGTTCTTGCCCGGCCATCAGCGACACATAGGCATAGATCCCCTGCCCCTTGATGTCGTGCGGGTAACCCACCACCGCCGCTTCGTTTACGGCCTCATGCGCGACCAACGCGCTTTCGACTTCTGCCGTGCCCATGCGGTGACCGGATACGTTGATCACGTCGTCGACGCGGCCTGTGATCCAGTAATAGCCGTCGGCATCGCGGCGGCACCCATCGCCCGAAAAGAACATGTTCTTGTACTGACTGAAGTAGGTCATTTCGAACCGTTCGTGATCGCCCCAAATCGTACGCATCTGGCTGGGCCAACTGTCAGCGATGCACAACACGCCTTCGGCTTCGGTCTGGGTGACCTCTTTGCCCGTTTCCGGTTCCAGCACGACAGGTTTGATGCCGAAAAACGGCAGGGTCGCAGACCCCGGTTTCGTCGCTGTCGCACCGGGTAGCGGCGTCAGCAGGTGGCCGCCAGTTTCCGTCTGCCACCATGTATCGACGATCGGGACATTCCCCTTGCCGACGACGTCGTTGTACCAATTCCACGCTTCGGGGTTGATCGGTTCACCCACGGTGCCCAGCACCTTGAGCGCGCTCAGATCGTATTTTTCGACAAAGGCGTTGCCTTTGCCCATCAACGCCCGGATGGCTGTTGGTGCGGTATAGAACTGGTTGACCTTGTGTTCTTCGCACACCTGCCAGAACCGGCCTGCATCCGGATAGGTCGGCACGCCTTCGAACATCACGGTGGTGGCACCGTTGGCCAGCGGCCCGTAGACGATATAGCTGTGCCCCGTGACCCACCCCACATCGGCAGTGCACCAGAACACATCGCCGTCGTGATAATCGAACGTGTATTGATGCGTCATCGACGCATAGACAAGATAGCCACCCGTTGTGTGGACAACGCCCTTTGGCTGCCCGGTCGAGCCGGATGTATACAGGATGAACAGCGGGTCTTCGGCGTTGACTTCGGTGGGCGGGCAATCGTCGGAAACGTTTGCCTCCATCTCGTGCAGCCAGACGTCGCGGCCATCGACCATGGCGATGTCGCCCCCGGTCCGTTTGACGACCAGCGCTTTTGTATCGACAGTGATTTTTTCAAACGCCTTGTCTGCATTCACTTTTAGCGGGGTATTGCGCCCGCCGCGCGGCGCCTCGTCCGCCGTAATCAGCACCTTGGCTTCGGACCCGTTGACGCGCGCGGCCAGCGCATCGGCCGAAAATCCTGCGAAAACAACCGAATGGATCGCCCCGATCCGCGCGCAGGCCAGCATTGCATAGGCAGCCTGCGGGATCATCGGCAAATAGATCACAACGCGGTCGCCTTTGCCCACGCCCATTTCTTTCAGAACATTGGCGAATTTAGACACATGGGCGTGCAGCTGCTGATACGTGATATGCTGTGCATCGGCATTCGGATCATCAGGTTCCCAAATGATCGCGGTTTGTGTCCCACGCGTCGCCAGATGCCGATCAATGCAGTTGGCCGCAACGTTCAGCGTGCCGTCTTCGTACCAGCGGATATCAATGTTGCCGGGTGCGAAACTGGTGTTCTTGACCTTGGTATAGGGGGTCATCCATTCCAGACGCTTACCATGCTCACCCCAGAACGCGTCTGGATCAGCGACAGAGTCAGCGTACATTTTATCGTAGCTTGCCTTGTCAGCATGCGCGTGCGCGGCCATTTCAGCGCTGGGCGCATATGTCTTTTCGGTTTCGGCCATGTCAGGTCTCCCCCCCGTTTTGCCTATGAGCGTCACCGACGTTAGCCGGGTCACATTCTGCGTCATCATGGGCAAGACCGTAGGAAATCCAAGCGGATGACACCAGACCGTCCTTGGTCGTGTAAACAAGTAGGACCATGACGGGCATCGTGGGTAAATTTATTTACTACCAACGGTCGATTGCACCTGCAGACGCAATTGACGTGCTTGGCGCTGCTGTCGGCAACCCAATCACTCACATTAATGCAATCTTTACCATCAGGCGCGAATCCTGACGTTGTTGGAGGTCGCTTATGAAATTTCGATGTCTGGTGGTGTCGTGGTTGCTGTGCATCTGCAATGCGGTTGCGGCCGGTCCATGGGCACGACAGCAGGACCAGACATTCATCGCCATTGGCGGTAACTTTTTGCTGTCAGAGGGTGCAGAATTGCCAGTGCACTATGATCCGACGCTTTATGTGGAATACGGTTTGCGGCCCGAACTTACCCTTGGGTTCGACTTTCACTCTGCGAACAAGGGCGACATTTTGTCGGGATTCACCTTTGCCCGGATTCCACTGGGGGATCCAGAAAATGCGCTGAAAACAGCGGCGGCATTGGGCGTCGGATTTCGTCGCAACAGCGACACAACCGAAGAACTGCTGATCCGCCCCGGTTTTTCACTGGGGCAATCGCTTCCGTCGGGCTGGCTCGCGTTCGATGGCACTGTGACCTACGGTGCCATCGATTCAAAGTGGCGTCCAAAAGCCGATTTTACATGGGGGCAGTCGTGGTCCCCACGCTGGACCACGACGTTTCAGGTGCAAACCGGCATGGGGTTTTCGGACGACCACTATGCAAAGGTCAGCCCGACCATGATCTACACGGCGAACGACCGTTTCAAAATCAACTTTGGTGCCGTCAGGGGATTGACCGGTGACAAGGGCAGTGCCCTGAAACTTGAAACATGGATCACTTACTGAAACCGATCAGACGGGATTATCCATCCGCACCGTGAACCGCACGGCGCCCCGGACGCTTTGACCAAATGACAGGCGAATATCCCGATTATCGGCGTTAAAGCTTGTTTCGATCCATGGCACGTCGCTTACCGTCGCACCGGACCCTGTCCGCAACGCCTGCACCAAAGCAAAGCCATCGACGGTCCGTGCATGCCCCTTGAACGGCAAATACGGGTCCGTCCGGGCGACCCAACTGGACGACGCCGTATTCTGGGTATGGATCAATGACGCCGGATTATAGACCGGTTCGTCGACCCCGTTATAGGCGTTGCTGTCGAAAGACACCTGCCGCATCCGCGTCAAATCCAACCCCGCATGGGTGGTGTCGACACCTTCGATCCGGTCGATCTTGCCGTTGACGGCCCGAAACACGTTTCCGACGACAGCAAAGCCCTGCACGAAATGACCCGGTCCATAGGGTTTGACCCTGATGAAATTGAAGCCCGACGTGACATTGATGGAAATGAAATGGTTTCCGGTGATCGTCAGCCCACCAAACGAAAACTGGTTGGCGAATTCCGGTGTCGATTCATATTCGTTCGTCCACTCGATCCAGCCGTTGTCGATATAGTTACCCGTGACGACGGACCTGCAATTCGGTGTGGCAAAGATCAGACCGGCAACACGCACGCCACCGGTTTCGCTGTCGCCATTGAACCAGTGGTTCGCCGTGATGGTCGACCCACCACCACCGATGACGGCAAAATGTTTGAACAAGGCGCAGCGATTGTCCCTGATCTTGACGTCTTCGGCGTTGGTGTTGAACGCAATTGTTGTCCGATCCTGTACGCGTAGCGCCTGTTCGCTGGAATTGAATTGACAACGGTCAATCATCATGCCCTGACAGCCGCGCCCGGGCGATGTAATGCCGCGATCCTTGGGCCGCGTCTCCGCTGGCAAGCCCGGCGCACTGAAATTCGATGTCATCCAGCACGAACTGCGCCAGATCGTCGTATCCCGAGAAATCCACAAGATATTTGAAGCGTCTGAACGTAAACGTCTGCGTGCCGACTGCGTCGTACAACGGCTGGCTGAGTTCCAGTGTACGGGCCCCGACGTTAACAGAGGTGACATAGACCTCGCGCCCGACGCCGGACCCGGTCACCAGTGATCCGACAGGGATGTTTGCGATGTTTGTGACATTGGACAGGCGTTTTTCACTGCTCAGCGCATAGCTCGCGGGTGATGTCACGACGTGCGTATCCCATGCGGTCGTGTTCGCTGGCTGAAACTGACCGTTCCGCACAACCCGGCGGGTGGCATAAACGGTACGGGTCGGATCGCAGGCCTGCATGTCCAACGGTTCGGTCAGCGTTACACGGATGCCGCCCATATCCAGCGACTCGTGATCAGAAAAGTTCAGCAGCGCCTGATATGCTTTTTTGAACGCCAGTTCTTCGTCACCGAATGCCTCGACATATTTGCGCAGGTTATAACCGTTTTGCAGGATCAGGCGCTTTTGTGCAGGTTGGGTCACCGTGCCTTCGAACCGGATCTTGCTTTGGATGCTGACGTCATCCGCCAGATGGTACACGCCGCGCGGCACCAGAATTTCGCGTCCACGCGCCGCCGTGTCAGCCGCCTCGAATGCGACAGAGTCGTCGGTCACCCCATCGCCCATCGCCCCATAATCACGCACATCGACCATGGAAATCAGATCGCGCAGAAACGCGACGGTGTAATCCTCGATTTCGATATCGTCGATCCGCACCAGACCACCGGATTCACCCACTAGGTCCAGCCCGAAATGGCCGTAGATTGCGTCCTGCCACACCAGATCCACGCCCGTTCGGTCACCGGTGCCGACAATCGCGGCCACCTCGACCACCGTGCCGTAACTGGTCAGTTGCACCTGCGGTCCGGTTGTCGTGGGGACGGACGCAGCACCACCCCCTGCCCGACCTGCAAAACCCGCGATGCGCACCGCAGGCAACGGCCCGGCAATGGCCTTTACCCGCGCCGTGATGCGCAAATAGGTGCCGGGCAGCAGCGGCGTTTCCGCCATGTAACGCAGTCGTTGGACGGTTTCGGTTTTCTGAACCTCCAAGGCACCGCCGAAATCCTGATCTGACGGAACGAATACACCAGTGCCACTGGTCGCGTAGGTATCGCTACCGGGCGTGCCGTCCCCACTGGACCAAACCGAAAGCCCGGCCGCAAACGGCAGTGGCTGAAAAACGATTCCGTCGGTAATTGCCTTGTTCATACCCTATCCTTTGCGCTACCCGGATCGACCCGGTCGTCGCGCAGAGGCTTAGGTTATGGTCGGTAAATCGAACCTGTCGGGGCCGGTCGGTGCAGAGGCAACGCCTAGACCCCGACGTCCGGCATCGGCAGCAGCGACACGCCGTCGATCTTCCATCCGGCGTCCGTTTGCAGCATCGCGTATTCCAGCATGTGCAGTGTTCCAGTCGCGTCCTGTATCATCACCTGTTGGAACACACGTCCCTGTGCCTGCCGTGTCGCCACGAACCGCGCGGCTGAATTATCCCAAACCATCGGATAGCCCTGTCTGACCATCGCACCGAAATTACCGGGCGTGCCGAACAGCCCCTTGATCATCGGGCTGGCATGGGAAAAAGCGCTGTCCAAATCGCGCCCGTTAAAGGCGTCCAGTTGTTCAGAAATGACGCTTTCAATGCCTGCTTCGCTGACTTGCGGGGCATCCGGTAAGGTCTGCGCAAACGCAGCGGGCCCGGCCAGCCCGATCAGTATGGCTGTCGTCAAAACAAAACGCATCACATCTCTCCCGTGGCTTTTATAAAAGCAAACACGCGATAAACGTCCAAACAGTTTCGGGCGTTACCCCTGCTGCAATTCGCCGCGCAGCGCCGTTTCGATCAACGCTATCGTTTCATCCACACCGTATAGCGCGATAAACCCGCCAAAGCGCGGCCCTTGGCTTGCACCCAGCAACACCTCGTAAAGTGCGGTGAACCAGTCGCGCAGCGGGTCGAAGTCATGCGCCTTGCCGACGGCGAACACCTCTGATTGCAGACCTTCGGCATCCAGACCACCGGTCCAGCCACGCAGCCGCTCTGCCAGATCCTGTAACGCCGCGGTTTCGCGGTCGTCGGGGGCGCGATAAACCTTTTTGGGTCGCACAAAGTCATTGTAATACTGTACCGCGAAACCCGCAGCCTGATCCAGTTGCGGATGCGTGACCGGCCCCGCTTCTGGTGCGTAGCGCTGGATAAAGCCCCACAGCGTGTCCTTGTCTTCGGCACCCGACACGCTTGCAAGGTTCAGCAACATGGAAAACGGCACAACCATATCGGACGCGGGTACGTTATGGCCGTGGATATGGAACACCGGGTTGTTCAACTGCGCCGCGTCGTCCTGATCTGCATAGGCGCGCAGTTGCTGATGGTATTCGTCAACCGCCTTGGGGATGACATCGAAATGCATCCGCTTGGCCGTCTTGGGCTTCAGGTACATGAAATAGCTTAGTGTTTCGGTCGCCGCATAGGTCAGCCATTCGTCAATCGTCAGCCCATTGCCGCTGGTCTTGGAAATCTTGTGGCCCTGATCGTCAAGAAACAGTTCATAGGTGAAATGTTCCGGCGGACGCCCGCCCAACACCTTGCAGATCCCGTCATAGATCGGCGTGTTGGCCGCGTGGTCCTTGCCATACATTTCGAAATCCACATCCAGCGCCGCCCAGCGCGCACCGAAATCAGGTTTCCACTGCAGTTTGACGTTGCCGCCCGTCACAGGCAGCGTCACGTCGGTGCCGTCTTCATCGGCGAATGTAATCATTCCGTCCGCAGTCACCTGCTTCATCGGGACGTACAGCACACGCCCTGTCGTCGGGCTGATCGGCAGAAAGATGGAATAGGTTTCACGCCGTTCGTCGCGCAGCGATTTCAGCATGATCGCCATGATATCGTCATAGCGTGCGGCGCTGCGCAGCAGGATGTCATCCATCTTGCCACTGCGGTAATATTCGGTGGAACTTGCAAATTCGTAGTCGAACCCGAAGGTATCCAGAAAATTGTTCAACCGCGCATTCATATGCGCACCGAAACTGCCGTGCGTCCCGAATGGATCGGGCACAGACGTCAGTGGCCGCTGCATATAGGGTTGCAGTGCGGCGGGGTCCGGCACGTTGCCGGGGATTTTTCGCATCCCGTCCATATCGTCTGAAAAACACAACAGCTTTGTGGGGATATCGCTGATCACTTCGAACGCGCGGCGCACCATCGTCGTGCGCCCGACTTCGCCAAATGTGCCGATATGCGGCAGACCCGATGGGCCATAACCCGTTTCAAAAAGCACATACCCCTTTTCGGGGTCTTTCTTTTCGTAACGTTTGAGCACGCGGCGCGCCTCCTCGAACGGCCAGGCCTTCGATGTCATTGCAGCGTCGCGTAGGGTGCTCATATCTTGTCTCTCTTGTGGTCACGGCGGATTGCAGTGATGCAAGCGTCTCCCTATTGAGTGGGGGCATTGCCGTCAATAAATGCAGAACCAAGGCTTTGAAAAAGGATGTACCATGTCTGCCGATATCATGACCGCGCAGGATGCGCTTGCTGCACTGATGATTGCCGTGTCAGCGTCAGACGCGAACATCCGTACGGCAGAACTGATCAAGATTAACAGTGCCATTAACAATCTGCCGATTTTTTCAACCTACGACGCGGAACGTCTGCCCCGTGTGACCCAAACCGTTTTTGATCTGCTGGATCAGGACGATGGACTGGAAGCATTGTTCGGCCTGATCCGTGACGTTTTACCAGAACGGCTTTTCGAAACGGCCTATGCCTTGTCGTGCGACGTCGCAGCAGCGGATGGACTGATCCGGGAAACGGAAACGCGCATGCTGGAAGAAATCAGGTACGAGCTGAACATCGACCGCCTGCATGCGGCAGCGATCGAACGCGGCGCGCGCGCCCGGCATCTGACGCTGTAAGACATTCATAAAAACGAAAAAGGCCCAGTCAAACAGACCGGGCCTTTAACTTTTGGGATCGTCGCGGGATTAGTTGCCAGTCGTTTCGGCTTCTTCTTCCTCGGGCGACTGCACGTCCAGCGTCGGGACTTCTACCGTCGTGCTGTCGAGTTCGACATCACCAGTTTGAACGTCGGCTTCCGGCATCTGGCCGCCTTCGACACTAACGTCGACATCCGGCATCTGGCCTTCTTGGGTCTGCTCGACGTCGACCATGAAAAACAGAAGATAGATGATCACGATCAATACAATCGCGCCAATAATCCCAATAACGGCTTTCATTCGGTATTCCTTAGTTTTGCAGCGGCAACATTTTGTCACGGCTTTTGCGTTTTAACCGACAAGATGGGCGCTTGGTTCCAACAAAGGTAAAATATATTTGATCAGACGGACGGCTGTGATCCGGACACGGGATCAATCTTTATCCGGTGATGTCGCCGAGGATTAGCCAATGCTGCAACAGCTTTTGTTGTAACCGCTTGGCCTTGCCGTTGAATCCAGAGGCACCGGCAGGCCGTTCATCCAGCGACCCGCGAGACGCCGCACGGGCGTCGGGATCATGCGAAAAGATGGCAAAGGCCAGCCTTCTGCCGTTGCCGGTGGTGGCATAGCCAGCCAGCGCCGACACGAAATTCAACGTGCCGGTCTTGGCACTGACGGAACCGGGCATATCAGGGATGGCCCGCCTGGCATCATCCACCATCACCACCGATCGCAGCAACGGTTTCAACTGATCCGACACGCCCGGCGCCGTCAGCAACGTCATCATGTCACGTGCCGAAATACTGTTCGCGTCGCTTAATCCGGAATGATCGACAAATGTCGGCGACACACCGGCACGGTCGGTTGTCCAGTCCGCCATAAGCGACGCAGAGGTGCGTAGCTCTTGCGCCCCACCGACCCGCGTGGCCGTCGCGGTCATGCCCAACGCCTCTGCGGTCAGGTTGGTGGAATAGCGCAACATATCGCGGATGATCGGGTCCAGTGCCGCGCTGACGTGGCGAGCGATTTCGGTGCCGTCCGGCAGCTCTTGGATCGTTTTCCCGGCAGGCAGGGCAATTCCGGCGTCTTGGGCCAAGGTCCGGAACACCTCTGCCGCATAAAGTGCAGGGAAACGCACCGGCAGCCAGCGCGATCCAGCATTTCCCAACGCGCGGCGTGCCACTGTCCAATTATCGACGCCCGGACCTTCGGTGTAGGTATAGACCGGACCGCTGGTATCCACGACATCCATACGCGCAACGGTGACGGCCGGCCGCAGCGTTGCGCTACGGGCATCCAACGTCACATCGTAACCATCGCTTCCCCGCTGCCATTCAAAATACACGCGGTTAAAATTGAGGTTCAGACCACCCAGCGACGGGTTGTAGCTTAGTTGATCCAACTGTCCCGGCTCGATTTCCTTGACGCCGGGCAGCGCGCCGCCCCAGACGTGAAACGCGCCCTGCACTTCTGTCACACCGGCCGCAGCGACGGCAGCCGCAAGCACGGCCAGATCATCGGTCGCCAGACCGGGATCGCCCCCGCCAGCCAAGATCAAATCGCCCCGCAGCACGCCGTCAACGATCGGGCCGGTCGCCAACACACGGGTGATAAACTGGTAATCCGCGCCCATCGTTTCACGCGCATAAAGTGCTGTCACAGCTTTGGTGACACTGGCGGGCGGGCGCTGCACATCCGGCTCTACCGCTTCCAGAATTTCACCGGTTGCGGCATCCGCGATGATGAACCCTGTTTGCCCTGCCAGCCCTGCCTCGCGGATCAGATCGACTGCCGTGCTGCGCAAGACTGGCCGCGCTGACAACAGGGCGTCCGCGCTGCGTTGCGTGACTGGCCGCAGCACGGGGCGCAGCGTTTCTGTCGGCGCCGCCAGTGCAGCCGTAGCACCCCCTGCCAGCAAAGCGCCCAGCAAACCGCGCCGTGTCATATGTCCTGAAGATGTCATCGCTTTTGTTACCTGCCTTTGTTGGTCACGGGCAAGCTGCCTGCGGTCACATCATCGCCAGAAGCCGCAGCACGGATTGCAGAGGACGATTCCTTTTTCATTGGCATGTTCACAAAGCACCACGCCGGCGCCTGTGCCGCAGCCAACCCATGCGATTGATGGTCGGGCAGTCGCGCGGCGCGATAGACCCGCGCGGCCATGCTCAGGCGCGCGGACAGATGGTCATTCGGGCGCGCCAAAACACCAACTGGGACGTGGTTCATGATCCAGCGCCAATCCTGCCATTGATCGAACTGGGTCAAATTATCGGCCCCCATCAGCCACGTGAATCTGACGCCCGGATAACGGGCAAGCAATTTCCGCAACGTCGCGGCGGTGAACCGCGTCTGCAGCTCGGCCTCTAATCCGGTCACCACAACGCGCGGATGCTGCATTTCAAAGCGGGCCGCCGCGATCCTGTCGGCCAGTGGCGCAGGTCCATGCCGCTTCAACGGATTACCGGGACTGACTAGCCACCAGACGCGGTCCAATCCGAAACGGACCAAGGCCTGCTGCGTCAGATGCACGTGTCCCGCATGTGCAGGATCAAAGGACCCCCCAAGCAATCCGATCCGCTGTCCTGCCCGCGCGATGGGCCATCCTTGCATATTGTTGTTCCAGTCTGACTGTCCGTTTCGTCGGTAAATCCAATCCCGCCCGCTGTGACAAGCCAAACTGCATCCAGTGCCGGATTGCCCCAACCCGCGACCACAGGTAAGAGGGTGCGAATTTTACAGTCCCAAACACGGTGCACCCATGGCCAGCTATCAGTTCGTCTACTTCATGGACGGCGTGTCCAAGACCTATCCCGGCGGGAAAAAGGTTTTCGAAAACATCCGTCTGAACTTTCTTCCCGGGGTCAAGATCGGTGTCGTCGGCGTGAACGGCACCGGTAAATCGACCTTGATGCGGATCATGGCCGGGCAGGACAAGGATTTCCAAGGCGAAGCCTGGGCCGCCGAGGGCGCAAAGGTTGGCTATCTTCCGCAGGAACCCGAACTGGACGCATCCCTGACGGTGCGCGAAAACGTCATGCTTGGCGTCGCGGAAAAAAAGGCCGTTCTGGACAAGTATAATGAACTTGCCATGAATTATTCCGAAGAAACCGCCGACGAAATGGCGAAGCTGCAGGATGAGATCGACGCCCAGAACCTATGGGATCTGGACGCCCAGATCGACGTCAGTATGGAAGCATTGCGTTGCCCGCCGGACGATGCAGATGTGACCACCCTGTCGGGCGGTGAAAAGCGCCGTGTCGCATTGTGCAAGCTGCTGTTGGAAGCGCCTGACATGCTGCTGCTTGACGAACCGACCAACCATCTTGACGCCGAAACGATCGCGTGGCTGCAGCAGCATCTGGTCGACTACAAGGGCACGATCCTGATTGTGACCCACGACCGCTATTTCCTTGATGCAATCACCGGCTGGATCCTCGAACTCGACCGCGGGTCGGGCGTGCCGCACGAAGGCAACTATTCTAGCTGGCTGGAAGCCAAAGCCAAGCGTCTGGAAAAGGAAGCCAAGGAAGACAAATCCAAGCAAAAGACGCTGGAACGCGAACTGGAATGGATGCGTCAGGGTGCCAAGGCGCGGCAAGCGAAATCCAAGGCCCGGATCAGCGCCTATAATGATCTGGCCAACCAGTCCGAACGCGAACAGATGGGCCGCGCCCAGATCATCATTCCCAACGGCCCGCGTCTGGGGTCCAAGGTGATAGAGGTTGAGAACCTGAAAAAAGGCATGGGCGACAAGTTGCTTGTCGAAGGTCTGTCATTTGATCTTCCACCCGGCGGAATCGTCGGCGTGATCGGCCCCAACGGTGCGGGTAAATCGACGCTGTTTTCCATGTTGACCGGACAGTTGGAACCGGACGAAGGCACCGTGAGCTTTGGTGACACCGTCAAACTGTCCTACGTCGACCAGTCCCGCGATGCGCTGAGTGCCGATGCGACCGTCTGGGAAGAAATCACTGGCGGTGCGGAAATCATCGCGCTGGGTGACGCCCAGATGAACAGCCGCGCCTATTGTTCCGCTTTCAACTTCAAAGGTGGCGACCAGCAGAAAAAGGTGGGTCTGCTGTCGGGCGGTGAACGTAACCGCGTTCACATGGCGAAACTGCTCAAGGACGGCGGGAACGTGCTGCTGCTTGACGAACCGACCAACGATCTGGACGTCGAAACACTGCGCGCGCTCGAAGACGCCCTGTCAAACTTTGCTGGCTGTGCAGTCATTATCAGCCACGACCGCTTCTTCCTTGACCGTCTTTGCACGCATATTCTGGCGTTCGAGGGCGACGCTCACGTGGAATGGTTTCAGGGCAACTTTGAAGACTACGAAGAAGACAAGAAACGCCGCCTTGGCGCCGACGCAATGGAACCCAAGCGCATGAAACACAAGAAATTCACGCGCTAATCCGGGACTGATTTCACCCCCGCCAACCCGGTTGGCGGGGGTTGACGCCCGACAGATACTTCGACCGCGCTGAAATAGAACGCTTGCTTTTCGCGGTGGAATCGCTTAGACGAAACTCGCAGACGTTACCATCTCGACCCCACTGTTCTCCTTCATACGGCGACAGCGCTCTCGATGCACTGACTACGCCACCCCGTCGCAATCCTGTGGGCGGACTACTATGAAGGAATATTCACATGGCTACTGGCACAGTGAAATGGTTCAACGCAACTAAAGGCTTCGGCTTCATTGCTCCCGATGGCGGCTCCAAGGACGTTTTCGTCCACATCTCCGCTGTAGAGCGTTCCGGCCTGAACGGCCTGAACGACGATCAGAAAGTCACCTTCGATATCGAAGCTGGCCGTGACGGTCGCGAATCGGCTGTGAACCTGTCGCTCGCGTAAGCGTTCAGAACAGTGGGATGCGCGCCTGACGCGCATCCCTACCGGCCCAACCCTGCCGAAATTGGGTTCCCCCAAAAATTTTGTTGATTTAGCGTTGCAGCCGCACATACTTGGGCATGCTACGTTACATCTGTCGACCTTGTTCGAACCAGCTCTGACGGGCCGGGCTGCTGCATGTCCGCGAGCGGCATTTGACATAAGGGACGACGACATGGCCACTGGCACCGTCAAATGGTTCAACACCACCAAAGGATACGGCTTCATCGCGCCCGACGGCGGATCAAAGGACATTTTTGTCCACATCTCTGCGGTCGAACGCTCTGGCCTAACCGGGCTTGCCGACAATCAAAAAGTCAGCTTTGACATCGAAGCAGGTCGAGACGGGCGTGAAAGCGCTGTGAACCTGTCTTTGGCAGACTGACCGAAACAGGGCGTCTGCACTACTGCTTTGCATCCACGGTTTCGGCGAACGACAAAATCGCCGGACCCATTTCTGTAACGATCTGCGCCACACCTTCGGCATTCGGATGAATGCCATCGCCTTGCATCGTGCCCGGTCGCGCGGACGCACCGTTTTGGATCGCCGCGAACCAGTTCGGGATCAATGGCACGGCGCGGCTGTCCGCCAGATCGGGATACATTCCGTTGAATGCAGCCTGATAATCCGGACCATAATTTGCACCGGCTACAATACCCACCAACATGGCCGGAACGCCGCGTTCGTCCGCCCCGGCAAGGATCGCATCAAGATTGGCTTTTGACACCGCCGGGTCCAGCCCCCTGAGATAATCGTTGCCACCCAAGGCCACGATCAGGCCATCCACATCGGGCGTCAGCGTCCAGTCCAGCCGCGACAGACCACCCGCCGTCGTGTCGCCAGACACGCCCGCGTTGACCACGGTGACCTGCGCCCCTTGCGCATCCAGCCACGCCTGCATCTGCGGGACAAAGCCCTGATCCTGCGGCAGACCGTAGCCCGCTGTCAGACTGTCGCCCAAGGCAGCGATCACAACCGGATCTGCCCACACGGGTGTGGCCAAACAGCCCAGCAAAAAGGCGTTGCGTATTCCCCGCACGGCCCCATATCCAAAGTTAATAGAATAATTAAGGCCACGCCACATGACAGACCCCGTCCTGACATTGACCGATGTCTCACTTTCACTGGACGGGAATGCGGGGCGCGTCGATATCTTGCACGATATCTCTGTCGAAGTGACGTCCGGTGAAACGCTGGGGCTTATCGGTCCTAGTGGGTCGGGCAAATCATCGCTCCTTATGTTGATGGGCGGTCTTGAACAGGCGACGGCTGGCCGGATCATCGCCTTGGGCGAACGTCTGACCGACATGACCGAAGACCAGCTTGCCCGCTTCCGCCGTCACAATATGGGGGTGGTGTTCCAGTCTTTCCACCTGATCCCGACAATGACCGCGCTGGAAAACGTCGCGACCCCGCTGGAACTGGCTGGCGTGGCCGATGCATTTGACCGGGCGCGCGCGGAACTGACAGCGGTCGGACTGCAAAACCGGTTGGATCACTACCCGTCGCAAATGTCAGGCGGTGAACAGCAGCGTGTGGCGCTTGCCCGTGCATCGGCACCGCGCCCGCGGATTTTGTTGGCCGACGAACCGACAGGCAATCTGGATGCCACGACCGGGGCCGCGATCATGGACCTGCTGTTCGATCTGCGCGATCGCCACGGATCGACTCTGATCATGGTGACGCATGCGCCGGACCTTGCAGACCGCTGCGACCGTGTGATCCCGCTGCGTGACGGGCGCCTGTCGGCATGAGCGTTGCACTTGCCATGCGCTTTGCCCGCCGTGAAATGCGCGGCGGCCTGCGCGGATTTCGCGTGTTCCTTGCGTGTCTTGCGCTTGGCGTTGCAGCAATCGCGGCCGTCGGGACAGTACGTGCAGGCATCACGGCGGGGCTTGCCGAACAAGGTGCCGCCCTGCTGGGGGGCGATGCAGAGGCGACGCTGACCTATCGCTTTGCCACCGACGCGGAACGTGATTTTTTCGGCAACGTCGCGACACAGATATCTGAAACCGCAGACTTCCGATCCATGGCCGTCGTTGGTGAGGAACGCGCCCTGACACAGGTGCGCGCCGTCGATGACGCGTATCCGCTGGTGGGCAATGTCACGCTTGATCCCCCCATGCCCCTGCCCCAGGCACTGGATGGCGCAGATGGACGCCCAGGTGCGGTGATGGAACGTGTGCTGGCCGACAGGCTTGCGCTGTCGCCGGGCGATACGTTCAGACTGGGGACGACAGATTTTGTATTTTCTGCCGTCCTTGACAGCTACCCCGACAACGGCAGCGCTGGCTTTTCACTGGGCCCGCGCAGCATTGTGCGCACCGACGACCTTGCAGATGCCGGTCTGCTGGTCGAAGGCACGATATTTGACACCAATTATCGCATGTTGCTGCCACCGGGCGCTGATCTGGACACGCTCGAAGCGCAGGCAGAAGCGCGCTTTCGTGACAGCGGCCTGCGTTGGCGCGACAGCCGCAACGGCGCAGGTGGAACAGCCCAATTTGTCGACCGGATCGGAGCGTTTTTGATCCTGATCGGGTTATCCGGGCTGGCCGTCGGCGGCATCGGCGTCAGTTCAGCCGTCCGTGCCTATCTGGGCGGCAAGACGGGCACCATCGCCACGCTGAAAACCCTTGGTGCGACCCGTGCGACAATCTTTTTGACCTACTTCATCCAGATCGGCGCGCTGACCCTTCTTGGTGTCGCCATTGGTCTTGTACTGGGCGGTGGTATCCCCTTGCTGTTGGTACCACTGATTGAAGCGTCCTTACCCATTCCGGCGGATTTCACCGTCGCCCCCGGCCCGCTGGCAGAGGCTGCGGTTTATGGCATCCTAGCAGCGTTGATCTTTACGCTTTGGCCCCTCGCCCGCACCGAACAGATCCGCGCCGCGACCTTGTTCCGCGATGCCTTTGCCAGCGGCAGCGCGCTGCCCCGCTGGCCCTATCTGGTAGTGACAGTCGCGCTGGTCGCGCTGCTGCTGGGGCTGGCGATCTGGTTTTCCGGCACAGTGTGGCTGACCCTATGGACAGCAGGCGGGATTATTGGTGCGCTGATCCTTCTTATAATTGCCGCAGCCTTTATCCGCCTGACCGCACGCAAACTGCGGATTGCCGCCCGTGGTCGCCCCGCCCTGCGTCTGGCGCTGGGTAGCATCGGCGCCCGCGGCGGGGAAAGCACATCTGTCGTTTTGTCATTGGGGCTAGGGCTGGCCGTGCTGGCGGCCATCGGCCAGATCGACGGAAACCTGCGGCGCGCCTTTACCGCTGACCTGCCAGAAATCGCACCCAGCTATTTCTTTGTCGATATCCAACCCAACCAGATCGCAGGGTTCCGCGATCGTCTGGCCGACACCGCAGCCGTCAGCCAAGTCGAAACAGCCCCCATGTTGCGCGGCATCATCACCCGGATCAACGATACCCCGGCAGAGGAATTTGCCGACGGTCATTGGGCCGTGCGCGGTGACCGTGGCATCACCTATGCAGGCGACATGCCCGATGGTACGACCCTGACCGCAGGCGATTGGTGGCCGTCGGGCTACGACGGCCCCCCGCTGATCAGCTTTTCGGCCGAAGAAGCCGCTGAAATCGGCCTGCAACTGGGCGACACCCTGACCGTCAATGTGCTGGGGCGCGACATTACCGGCACGATTGCCAGTTTCCGGGACGTATCGTGGGACGATGCCGGAATGGGCTTTGTTCTGGCCATGAACGAGGCCGCGCTGGCAGGCGCGCCGCACAGTTGGATTTCGACCGTCTATGCGACACCTGAATCAGAGGCTGCGATCCTGCGGGACATCGCCGGGGCTTATCCCAACATCACTGCCATCCGTATCCGTGACGCCATCGACCGCGTCGCCGTCCTTGTCGAAGGCGTCACAGCGGCCACACGTTATGGCGCGTTGGCGACACTGGTGACGGGCTTTCTTGTTCTGATCGGGGCTGCTGCGGCTGGCGAACGCAGCCGCACGTTTGAATCTGCTGTGCTGAAAACCATCGGCGCGTCGCGTGGAACGATTATGTTGAGTTTTGCCCTTCGCGCCGCATTGCTGGGGCTTGCGGCAGGTCTGGTTGCACTGGCCGCCGGCATTTTGGGCGGTTGGGCCGTGCAAACCTTTATCATGGAAAACGACTATACGATCATCTGGTCCAGCGCGCTGGGAATTGTTGGCGGCGGGATCGCGGTATCGCTACTGGCGGGGCTGGCCTTTGCCATCCGCCCGCTGAACGCACGCCCGGCCCGCATATTGCGGGCACGGGAATAATCGTCGCGCGATGTTACTGGCCTAAATCGCCGGCTTTTTCTGCAGCAGGGGCATCACGTCGGCCATTTCTGGCCCGCGCGCTTGCCCGGTCACAGCAAGCCGCAGCGGCATGAACAGCTGTTTGCCCTTGCGACCCGTGGCGTCCTTGACCGCCGTGGTCCACGCGCCCCATGTATCGGCGTCATAGGGCGGCTGGCCTAACAAGCCAAAGGCCTGTGACACGAATTCACTGTCTTCTTCCGCTACGACCGGTTCGCCCCCATCACGGAACAGCGTCCACCATGGTGCGATATCATCCAGCTTTGTCACATTGCCCTTTACGGTGTCCCAGAACGCGGGCTGCAGATCGGCGGGCACACCGGCGTCATCCAGCGTCGGTTTGACGTCGCTTGCTGATAGTCGTGCCAAGTGGCGGGCGGTCAGTGGCCACAGGTCTTCGAAATCAAATTTAGTGGGCGCTGACCCGAACGTGCCGATATCAAACCCGGCGACCACATCATCGATACCGTTGACCAGCACGACCGGCTGGCTGGACCCCAGACGCGTCATCAGGCTCAGCACTGCTTCTGCGGCGATACCTTGCGCGCGCAAATCGCGCAACGCCAGCGTGCCCAGCCGTTTGGACAGTGCTTCGCCTTGCGGGCCGGTCAGCAGCGAATGGTGGGCGAAACGCGGCACGGTGCCGCCCAGCGCTTTCATGATCTGGATCTGCGTGGCGGTGTTGGTGACGTGATCCGACCCACGCACGATATCGGTGATTTTCATATCGACGTCATCGACAGGCGACGCGAAGGTATACAAGATCTGACCGGTTTCCTTGATCAACACAGGATCACTGACCGACGTGCAATCAATACTGATCGGCCCCATGATCCGGTCGTCCCATTCGACGCGTTCCAGATCCAGCTTGAACCGCCAATGCGGTTTGCGGCCTGCGTCGCGGTAGGCCTGCTTTTGCTCATCTGTCAACGACAGGGCGGCACGATCATAGACCGGCGGCTTGCCCATGTTCAGTTGTTTTTTACGCTTCAGGTCCAGTTCGACCGGCGTTTCAAAGCATTCATACAACCGACCATCCGCGATCAATTGATCACGCGCTTCGTTATAACGGTCCAACCGGTCCGACTGGGCGACTGTATCGTCCCAGCTGATGCCCAGCCATGTCAGCACGTCGCGCACGCCCTCTTTGTATTCGGGTTTTGACCGTTCCTGATCGGTGTCATCGATCCGCAGAATAAACGTGCCGCCGTTCTGTCGCGCGATGGCATAGTTGAACAGCGCAGCGCGCAGGTTTCCGATGTGCAGCCAGCCGGTCGGCGACGGGGCGAAGCGGGTAATCGTGGTCATGTCAGGCGTCCTCATGCGTTGCGGATCATCTGTCACGCAGGCGACGTATTGTCCAGTTTCGCCTGCTGTTCCGACGGTAACCGCCAGACAAACAGCGCGACACTGGCAAAGGTCACCGTCGAAAACCAAAGCGCGTGTTGCAGCGCGGTCGAATAGGCGGGCACGCTTTCGCCGTTGCCACCCAGATAGCCAAAGAACAACTGCCCCATCACCGCCAGCCCCAACGCACCGCCCAACTGCTGGAAAGATTGCAGCGCGCCCGATGCCGAACCGGTATCGCCATCACTGACCTGCGCCAGCACTGTGTTGAACATAGGCGAAATTGCCGTGCCCAGACCCAACCCGCCCAAGAACAATGGCAACACAAGAGCCGTGCGCGACAGCGTTTCACCCGCATATGGCACAACGAAAGGCAGGATCATCATGCAGGCGACCAGCAACAGCCCCCCGACAGAGATGCGCCATTTCGGAATCCTGTTGCCCAGCCGACCGGCCATCACCGATGCAACCAGCACGCCAATGGAAAACGGCATCGTCGTCAGCCCTGATTGCAGTGCCGTCAGCCCGTTTCCAACCTGCAGCAGGATGGCCAAAACAAAGAAGAACCCCGGTATCCCCGCAAAGAGCAGCATCACCAGCACGCTCCCGATCATGTAGTTGCGGTTGCGGAATAACGCGACTGGCAGAAGTTGCGCGCGTCCTATCGCCGCCCGTCGCCGTTGCCACCACACAAACACACCCGTCAGCGGCACCGCCAGCGCCATCATGACGAACAACCAGACGGGCCAGCCCAACTGCCGCCCTTCGATCAACGGGAACAACACGCAAAATAACGTGGCCGCAGCCAGTGCAATCCCGACAAAGTCGATCTCTAACCCCTTGCGGCCCGGCAAGTTCGGCACGAACCACAGCGCGCCGGCGACCGCGATGACGCCAACCGGTATGTTGACCAGAAAAATCGGCCGCCACCCCAGACCCGCAATATCTGCACCGATCAATGCACCACCCAGCACAGGGCCGGACACGCTTGCCAGCCCCGCCGACAGACCGAACAGTGCAAAAGCCAGCCCGCGTTCTTTCGGCGCGAACAGCGCCGGCACGATCGCCAGTGTCTGGGGCGTCATCATCGCGCCACCGATCCCTTGCAGGATGCGCGCGGCGATCAATGCCTCGATTGATGGGGCCATGCCGCAAAGCGCAGACCCCACGGTAAAGACGCAAACCCCCGCCACGAACATGCGACGACGGCCAAACACATCGCCCAGCCGCCCCATTGGCAGCAGCAACAACGCAAATGTCAGGATATAGACCGCCACAACCCATTCGATTTCGCTGTCTGTCGCACCAAAAGCTTCGGCTAGGGATGGGATTGCGACATTGACGATCGTGACGTCCATCAGGTTCATGAATCCGGCCACCAACAGGGCGGCCATGGCTATCCACCGCCCCTGAAGCGGTTCGTCGTCATTGGTGCGGTTCATCCGGGGGCAGCCTTGATCTGTTTCACGGCATACCTAGACCATCCCCGACGATTATCACGCACGATTGTCTGTGCGGCCGTGCACAACAGGTTGTGACGCTTCATGTTGAGACATGAAAAAGCCCGGCGCAATCTGCACCGGGCCCACATTCATTCCAGAATTGCGATCAGCGTACGATGCGCACGATCGTTCCGGTTTCCGCGTCAACCAAGACCGGCAGGTTGTTCACGCTGAGATAGCGCAGACCTTCTTGCGGCACCTCGTAGGTTGTAATCTCTTGCGGGACAATCGCACCGCGCACGACCTCGCCTTCCAGATAGACCGTATCGACCGGATTTTCAGCGATGTAGGTCACTGTTTCTTCGGTCGGGTCGGCCAATTCGGACCCCAGAATCGATCCTGCCATACCGCTGGCAACGATCGCGCCCACGGGACCGCCAAAGGCAAACGCCGTCAACGCCCCAACAGTACCCACCACGGCAGCCGATGCAGCCTGATCGGCTTCGGTCGGTTCCGTTGTTTCGGTCTGCTGGATGACGACGATTTCCGTGGCGTCGCCGCTCAGGTTGACCAATGGTACGGCTTCGGATTCTTCGGCAACATACAGATACTGGCCGGACGCCCAACCCATCACTTCGCCAGATGAAATCTTGCACCAGCTGATATCTTCAAGGCAGCCATCAACGGTGACCTCTGCGCCCTCTTCCAGCACACCTGCAATTTCACCGAACGGGCTGGGCACATCGCGAACGTTCAGTTCCGTTGCCGCATTCGCCATTGTCTGCGCATAGACAGGGGCGGCTGCAATCAGTGCACCGACCGAAACAGCGATCATTGTTTTCATGGACATCATTATCCTCGACACCGGTCAACGGAACCGACAATCGGTCCCGACCAATAAACCGGTCTTCCTGCAGACTGAATGCGCGTGTTCGTCGCGCCATTCCACGTCTATTAAAACCGGCGGCGCCAGTCAGCCGATCCGAAACCGCGAACTGGCAGCTTTCTGGCGGGGTACAATATTCCTGGGAACCAAATTCAAAGTCGGGGCAGATGAGACAAGCCCTGACGCGACCCCCGCACGACCTGGCACGGTCGCGCGGGGATGACGTTTTAAGCGATGATCTTTGCGGTGATTTCGACCAGACGCTTTGCCTGATGGGCGATGGATTTCTTTTGCACATCCGTCAGGGCATCGCCGCCAAATGTCGAGAATCCATAAGGATTGCCGCCGTCTTCGAATTTGATGGCATCGGTGTAACCGGGAACCACCGGGATCGCGCCCCAGTGCATCGCGACGTGGTACAGATTCATCAGCGCGTTTTCGACGCCGCCATTGACGTTTTGCGCCGATGTTGTTGCCGTCATCGTCTTGTTCGCCAACGCACCAGAGCCCCACAGACCGCCCATCGTGTCGATGAACGCGCGGACCTGGCTGGACTGACCGCCGAACCGGACAGGACCGGAAAAGAACAGGCCGTCGGCCCATTCGACATCGTCGGGCGTCGCCTGCGGGATATCAGCGACACGGTCCTGTTGCGCCTTCCAGCCTTCTTGGCTGTCGATCACGGATTGCGGCGCGGTTTCGGGAATCTTGAGCAGGCGCACATCCGCACCAGCCGCTTCGGCAGCGGCTTTGGCTTCCAATGCGACGGAATGGTTCTTACCGTAGGTGGAATAGAACAGAATTGCGATCTTTGGCGATGCCATCGGTTTGGCCTTTCAGGACAATTTGCGTTGTGCGTTGATTTAACCCACAACCTGCCCGCCGCAAGCCGCGCCCATGAACAGCGTCAGAGCGAATCCGCACAATCAGCCGTTATCCCGCCAATGGTTCGCAATCGGATACCGACGATCCAACCAGAACGCCCGGCTAGATAGCCGTGTACCGGGCGCGGACTGAAACCTTTTGTATTCGCTGATGTAAATCAGATGCTCGATCTTTTTGACCGTCTCTCGGTCGTGGCCTGCCGCGACGCAATCCGCGACGGATTGTTCTTCGTCCACAAGCCGGAACAGGATATCGTCCAGTACCGGATACGGCGGCAGACTGTCTTCGTCCCGCTGGTCGGGCCGCAGTTCGGCGCTGGGGGGTTTTTCGATGATCTGGACTGGCACGACCGCACCCGCAGGCGCCATCATCCAAGGCCGGTGATGCGCGTTGCGCCAACGGCAAATGTCAAACACCCGTGTTTTGTACAAATCCTTGATCGGGTTGTAACCGCCCGACATGTCGCCATAGATCGTGGCATATCCAACCGCGACTTCTGACTTGTTGCCGGTTGTCAGCAGCATTTCCCCGAATTTGTTGGACTGCGCCATCAACAACAGACCGCGCAGGCGTGATTGGATGTTTTCTTCTGTCAGGTCGGGGTCCAACCCATCGAAAAGATGCGCCAGCGCGCCGTCCACGGCACGCACCGGGTCCTTGATGCTGACGGTATCCAGCTTGCAGCCCAGTGCAGCCGCGCAGGCCGCCGCATCGTCGAGCGACGACTGAGAGGTATATTCCGACGGCAGCATGACGCAGCGCACGTTGTCCGGGCCCAGCGCATCAGCGGCAATCGTCGCTACGATCGCACTGTCCACACCACCCGACAGGCCCAAAAGTACCTTTTTGAATCCGGTTTTGCGGCAATAATCGCGCAACGACAGCACCATCGCGTGATAATCCTGTTCCAGACTATCCGGCAGGATTGCCTTGTCTGCCGCCACAGCCCGCCACCCGTTGTCGGTGCGTTCCAGATCGACATGGGCGATCGCATCCTGAAACACCGGTAGTTGTACAGCCAGCGCACCACCGGGGTTCAACACAAAAGAGCCGCCGTCAAAAACCTGATCGTCCTGACCGCCCAGCATGTTCAGATAAATCAGCGGGACGTCGTTTTCGATGACACGGGCGACCATGTTGTTCAGTCTCACGTCGAATTTGCCGCGGAAATACGGGCTACCGTTCGGGACCAGCAGCACCTCTGCCCCGCTTTCGACCTGCGCCTCTGCGACATCCGGATACCATGCGTCTTCGCAGATCGGTGTGCCGATGCGTGGGCCAGTCGTGGCGAACGGTCCTTGGATCTGGCCACGGTTGAACAACCGCACTTCGTCAAAGACGTTGTAATTAGGCAGGAAATGTTTGTCCGCCCGTCCCGCGATTTCCCCACCTTTCAGCATGTAATAACTGTTGTGCAAACGCACGCCTTCCATGCCCGGCCCACCGATGGCCAGCGCAGGCCCGTCAGCACAGCGCAGCGCCAGCGCCTTGATCGCGTCAATCGCCGCCAGAATAAAACCGGCGCGCCGGATCATGTCTTGCGTCTGATAGCCCGTGATGAACATTTCCGGCAGCGCAACCAGATCGGCGCCCGCCGCCTTACCCTGTTGCCAAGCGTCAAAGGCCAGCGCGGCATTGCCGTCCAGATCACCGACGGTCGGGTTGAGCTGCGCCAGTGTGATGCGATAGTTTTCGGACATGCGGCCTCTCTGATTTGTGACGGAAATAGCAGAATTGCCGCAAAGGGAAACCCGCCGAGGTGCGCCCTGCCCCGTTGTCACCTTGCAGCGCATTCTTTAGGCTGCACGCAAAAGTAATGGGGACACCATGACGCGTATTGCCACCGCTGCCTTGATGATGCTGGCCCTGACGGGTGCCGCGACCGCCCAATCGGTCGAAACAAAGCAATACGACGACGGCGGCGTGTACGAAGGTGCGTTTCTTGACGGCAAACAGCATGGTCAGGGCACCTACCGTTTGCCGAACGGATACGAATATTCCGGCGAATGGGTGCAGGGCGAAATCGCAGGCACCGGGCGCGCCGTCTTTCCCAACGGCGCGGTCTACGAAGGCACCTTTGCGGCCGGAAAACCCGATGGCACCGGCAAGATCGCATTCGCCGACGGCGGCACATACGAAGGCGATTGGCAGGACGGGAACATCACCGGGCGCGGCATTGCCACCTATGCCAACGGCGTCGTTTACGAAGGCGAATTCCGCAACGCGATGCACCACGGCACAGGCAAGATGCAAAGCCCCGAAGGCTATGAATACAGTGGTGAATGGATCAATGGCGTCAAGGAAGGCACCGGTCAGATCACATATGCCGACGGTGCCACATATCAGGGCGAACTGACCGCAGGCGAACGTCACGGCACCGGCACGCTGACCATACCAGAGGGCCTGACCTATTCCGGCACATGGGTCGACGGCCAAATCGAAGGTCAAGGTAAACTGGTGCAGGCCAACGGCGACATCTACGAAGGTGACCTGATCGGCGGCAAGCGCGAAGGTCAGGGCACTGTCACCTATGCCAACGGCGACACCTACCAAGGCGGATTTGTCGATGACAAGCGCCACGGCACAGGCACATTTGTCGGCACCGATGGCTACCAGTATTCGGGCGATTGGGTCGCAGGCCAGATCGATGGCAACGGAGAAGTCGTATATCCCGACGGTGCTGTCTACGTCGGCAGCTTTTCGGCTGATCTGGCAGACGGCGCCGGTCGCATCACATACGCCGATGGTTCATCTTACGAAGGCGAATGGACCAACGGGGTGATCGACGGGTCAGGTACCGCGACCTATGCCAACGGCATGGTCTACGAAGGCGAATTCAAAGACGCCAAAAACCACGGCCAAGGCACGATGACCTATCCCGATGGCTACACCTATTCCGGCGGCTGGACCGATGGTCAGCGTGATGGCACGGGCACCGCGACATATGCCGATGGCACCGTCTACGAGGGCGAATTCAAGGCCGGTCAGCGCCACGGCACCGGGACGATCACGCTGCCGGACGGATTCATCTATGCAGGCGAATGGGTCGACGGCGAAATGTCCGGCACCGGCATCGCCACCTATGCCAACGGCGACGTCTACGAAGGCAGTTTTGTACGGGGCCGTCGTCAAGGGCCGGGCACAATGCGATATGCCACCGGGCAGGAAAGCGCGGGCGAATGGGCGGATGGCGCGATCCTCGTTCCCGCAGATGACGACGACGCGTCAACAGCAGGGACCGCATCTGATGAAAGTGTCGCCCCCGAAACACCGGACGCACCTGCCGACTGATCCGATCCGTGTCCGATGGTTGTCTTGGCTTTCCAGCGCACCCATGTGGTGTGAAATCAGTTCGAAAGCAGGCGCAATGCAGTATTCCATCCTAGACCTTGCCACCGTGACCGAAGGCCAGACCCCCACGCAGGCGATCGGCAACACGGTCGCACTGGCACAGCACGCAGAATCCCTTGGCTACAATCGCTATTGGCTGGCAGAACACCACAACATGGCCGGGATCGCATCTGCCGCGACATCTGTGTTGATCGGGCATGTTGCGGGGCAGACCGCGCGGATTCGCGTCGGTGCGGGTGGCGTGATGCTGCCGAACCACGCGCCGCTTGCGATTGCAGAACAATTCGGCACGCTGGACGCGCTTTATCCCGGTCGTATTGACCTTGGGCTGGGGCGCGCACCGGGCGGCGATCACGCCGTTATGCGGGCCATGCGTGCCGGTGCTCGTGGTGACAGTTTCCCGCAGGATGTGGTGGAACTGATGGGCTATCTGGACGATCCCGATCCCGCAGCGGCGGTGCAGGCGCACCCCGGTCAGGGCAGCCATGTGCCGGTCTGGATGCTGGGCTCGTCCCTGTTCGGCGCGCAACTCGCCGCCTATCTCGGCCTGCCCTACGCGTTTGCCAGCCATTTCGCACCGGACGCACTGGACGATGCAATCGCCACCTATCGCAGCCAGTTCCGCCCGTCCAAGCATCTGGACAAGCCGTATTTCATGTTGGCCGTCAACGTCTTTGCCGCTGATACCGATACGCAGGCGGCTTTTCTGCGCACCTCACAGCAACAGGCCTTTGCCCGGTTGCGCAGTGGCCAACCCGGCAAACTGCCGCCCCCCGTGCAGGACATCGACGGCACCATCGGCGCAGGTGTGCGGCAAGCCGTCGATCACGCGTTGCGGGTCACGGCTGTGGGGTCACAGGCAACCGTGCGCGGACAGTTGGCCGACATGATCGCGCGTTACACGCCCGACGAGGTAATCCTGACCGGCCAGATGTTCGATCAGGATGCACGGCACCGTTCCTTCACCCTCGCGGCAGAGGTGCTGTCCGATTTGCCAATGGCGGCCTAATAGCCCGCCGCGCGGTCGACGATATTCAGGGCGGGTTCGCCTGCTTGCACGCGGCGAATGTTGTCTGCCACCACCTGCGACGCGCTGACCGGCCGCGTCGTCGATGCGATATGCGGCGTGACCAGCACGTGTGGATGCGTCCAGAACGGATGATCGACAGGCAGTGGTTCCTGCCGGAATACATCCAGTGTCGCACCGCCGATCTGGCCAGTGCCCAGCGCTGCAAGCAGGGCGTCATCGTCGATCAATGGCCCACGTCCGGGGTTCACGATGAATGCACCGGGGGCCAGCAGCGCCAGACGATCTGCATTCAGCGTGTTTTCGGTCTGCGGGGTCAACGGCAACAACAGCACGATAATCTGTGCGTCACGCAGCGCCATCGTCAATCCATCATCCCCCGACAGACAGCGGATACCACTGATTTCTTTCGCTGACCGGGACCAGCCCGTCACGGGAAAGCCAAGCTGTGACAGTGCCTTGCCGCAGGCTTCACCCAAGGCGCCCAGACCCAGAATGGTCACCGGTCGATCCTTGGCCAATGGCGGATAGGTGCTGTTGCGCCAGACGCCGTCTTGTCCTGCGATATGCAGGTCCATTCCCAGATGATGCCGCATGGTATGGCCCACGACCCATTCCACCATACCTTGCGTCAGTGCCGGATCGACCATGCGCGCCAAGGGCTGTGTCAACGTCGTATTGCCGACGATGGTTTCGACCCCCGCCCACAGTCCCATCACCAGTTTTGTATTCACATACGGCGTGAAATCGGACACCGGGCCGTTAGGCGCAAAAACGATGTAATCGACATCCGCGGGTGCATGGTCACGCGCCAGGTCAACCGACAGGCCCGCGGCGGCAAATGCATCACGCAGCGGGTCACGATATTCGTCCCACAGATCCGGGCGGGCTGAAAACAGAACCCGTATCATCGCGGTTTATGCACATGCGCAGATTGAACCAGCCCAAAGGCCACCAGCAGCACCAGCATCGCAGACCCGCCATAACTGACCAAGGGCAGCGGCACACCGACCACCGGCGCCAGCCCCGTGACCATCGCAATGTTGACCGCGAAAAACAAAAAGAATGTCATGGCGATCCCCATCGTCAGGAGTGCCGAAAACCTGTCCTTGTTGGTCATCGCTGATGCGACACAGAACACAATGATCAGCATGTACAACGTCAGCAAACCGACCGCGCCAATGAATCCAAATTCTTCTGCCAATGTGGTGAAAATAAAATCGGTGTGTTTTTCCGGCAGGAAATCCAGACTGCTTTGGGTGCCCTGCATGTAACCCCGCCCGGTAACGCCACCAGACCCCAACGCGATCTTGGCTTGTGTGATATGGTAGCCAGCCCCCAGCGGATCATTGGCCGGATCAAGAAACGTGTCGATCCGTCGGTATTGATAATCCTTCAGCAATTGCCAAGCCGTACCGCGCGATTGCATCACCGCGAAGATTGTCCCGACGCCCACCGCAAACACGGTTGCAAAATACGCCCAGTGAACCCCGGCGATGAACATCACGGTCGCCCCGCCGAACAAAAGCAGCAACGCCGTGCCCAGATCGGGTTGCCCCAGAACCAGCGCCGTCGGAAACACGATGATGACAACAGGCAAAGCAACCCACAACGGATGCGATGTCTTGTTCGTCGGCAGCCAGTCGTAATAGGCCGCCAGAAACATCACCAGCGTGATCTTGGTCAGCTCTGACGGTTGCAGACGGATGAACCCCAGATCGATCCAGCGTTGCGCACCCATGCCAACCGATCCAAAGAATTCGACCGCCAGCAGCAAAATCACGGACACCCCGAATGCCAGCCCCGCCATGTTCCGCCAGAACCAGATCGGCACCATGCCAACCCCGATCATCAGGACCATGCCCAGCGCAAAGCGTTTCACCTGCGGTTCCATCCAAGGCGACGCGGACCCGCCGGCCACAGAATACAGCATAAGGAACCCCGCCGCTGACACAGCGCAGATCAAGGCGATGACCGGCCAGTTCAGATAGATCAGCTTGCGAATACCGGTGGGGACATATTTCGCATTGTTCGTCAGATAGCTCATGCTGGCGCGCTACCTCTGTTGATCTTTGAAATGCGTTCCGCGATCCGCTTTTGCTGCTCTTCGATGCGGTTGCGGTCCGCGCTTGGATAGGCATCAAGCGGCGGTGTGCCGTCATACAGCGCCTGCAACATGATATCACGGGCGATCGGCGCGGCGGCTGTCGATCCACCACCGCCGTGTTCCACCACGACCGCAACGGCATAACGCGGGTTTTCAACGGGCGCATAGCTGACAAAAAGCGCGTGATCGCGCCGCTCCCACGGCAGATCTTCGTTGCGGGTCACGCCGCGCGCGCGTTCTTCGGCGGTGATACGGCGGACCTGGCTTGTTCCGGTCTTGCCCGCCATTTCCATACCCGCCGCCACGATCAATGCACGGCGGGCGGTGCCGCGCGGATGGTTGACGACGGCTTCCATCGACTGGCGGGTGCGGCGCAGCCAGTTCTCATTGATCGGCAGCACGTCACCTAGCCCGGTGGGTTGCTCTACGCCATTGATCGATTTGATCAACCGTGGTGTCACATAGCGCCCGGTTGCGATCCGGGCGGTCATCACGGCCAGTTGCATCGGGGATGCCAGAACATAACCCTGCCCGATGGACGCGTTGACCGTGTCCCCCACGCGCCAGGTTTCGCCCCTTACATCGCGTTTCCACGCTTTATCGGGTGCCAGCCCTTCGGCCACGGCGGACAGTGGCAGATCATAACGTGTGCTTAGCCCAAGAATTCGTGCCATTTCAGCCATCTTGTCGATACCGACGCGCTGGCAGATTTCATAATAATAGCAATCGCAGGACTGCTTCAGGCTTTCGTGAAAGTTTATGTTGCCGTGGCCCCCCGATTTCCAGCAGTGGAACCGGGTCCCGGACACCGTGGTGTAACCGGGACAATACACCGTTTCCTCTGGCCCGATGACCCCGGCTTCCAATGCGGCCAGGGCCGTCACCATCTTGAACGTCGATCCCGGCGGATAGGTGCCCTGTACCGCCTTGGCGGCCAGTGGACGGTACTTGTTTTCGTTCAGATCGGTCCAATCCTTGACAGAAATACCGCGCACGAACAGGTTCGGATCGAACGACGGGGCAGATGCGACGGCGCGCAGGTCGCCCGTTTCCAGATCGATCACCACCGCGCCCGCGCTTTCACCATCCATCCGCGCCTGCGCATAGGATTGCAGCCGTTCATCCAGCCCAAGCTGCACGTCCTTGCCGGGCTCGCCTTCCTGACGGTCCAGTTCTCGCATAACGCGGCCAAGTGCGTTGACTTCGATCCGCTTTGTGCCCGCGCTGCCCCGCAGCATGCTTTCCAGCTTGTTTTCCACACCGGTCTTGCCAATCTGGAATTTCGGAATTTGCAGCAATGGATCCTTATCGTCGATCCGGCTTAGATCGTAATCGCTGACCGGGCCGACGTAGCCGACGACATGCCCCACATCGGCGCCATAGGGATAGAGCCGCGACAAACCGACCTCTGCCGTGATCCCGGGCAAGGCCGGCGCGTTCACATTGATCGCGGCGACATCCTGCCAAGACAGGCGGTCCGCGATGATCACGGGCACAAAAGGCGACCGGCGCAACATTTCTTCCTTGGCCCGGGCGATGACCTCTGGCGCCAGCGGCACGACTTGCACCAGACGGTTCAGCACCTCGTCCACGTCACCCGCTTCTTCGCGGACAATAACGACGCGGTAATTCTGCTCGTTTTCCGCCAAAGGAATGCCGTTTCGATCAAAGATCAGCCCACGGGCCGGTGGCAGCAGCCGGATATTGATGCGATTTTCTTCAGCCAGAAGGCGAAATTGATCCGCCTGTTCGACCTGCATGGACTGAAGCCGCCACCCCAGACCGCCGGCAATCGCAAGCTGGGCCGCACCCACGATCAGCGCGCGACGACTGACCGTGCGACTGCTGAGCTCGATGTCCTTTGGGCCTTTTTTCATAACTTGTGTCCAAAGCTGTCGACCTGCCCGGGCGCGGGGCGTGATAGGCCAAAAAAGAATTGCGCAATCAGCACAACAATCGGATATGCCGCCATCGTCATCAGCATCTGCATCAGCGTCAGGCCCAGTGGCGCCTGCGGCACAAGCGTGACCGTCAGCACCAGCCGGTAGCCGAGGGTAATCGCCAATATGCCCAAGGATACCGTAGCCCATTCCAACAACAAAGGCACGTTTCGCAAACCTTTTGACCGTTTGCGCAGCATTTCGCTGAGGATACAGACGAAAGCAGCCCACAGTCCCGGCGGGCGCTGAAACAAAAGATCCGCCAAAAGAAAAACGGCGATCACCACCCCGACCTGCAAATATTCCGGTCGGCGGGCGGCATAGGCCAGCGTGACGACAAGCAAGAAATCCGGCCCCGCGATTTGCGCCGGGATCGCCCCAAGCGGCAAAAGCTGCACAAACATGATCGCGGCAGCCAGACCCAGATATTTAAGCCGACCGCCCCAGATCCGCGATGTTGGCGTTTCAGCCATCGGCATCTTGTTGCAGGCTGACGGGCATCGGTGGCCCAAATTGATTGGGCACCGTGGCCAGCAGGCGGCCGGGGTCGTTTATTTTTTCGTTCGGTCGCGCCCGCAAAATCCGCAGGAATTCCAACCGTTCATAATCCGCAGACAACCGGACGCGCAGTCTGCGGTCACTGCCCAGCGCCACCTGCCCGACCAGCAGGTCGGCAGGAAATACGCCACCGTCGCCTGAACTGATGACGCGGTCGCCTGGCCGCACCGCGTCAGAGGATTCCAGAAACTCGATCGGCGGGTTCAGCGTGTTGTCACCCGCTAGAATGGCGCGCTGGCCAGATGGCTGGATTGTAACAGGTATGCGGCTGGAGGTATCCGTCAACAAGATCACCCGACTGGTCTGTTTCCCCGTGCCGCTGATCCGCCCGACCAATCCGATCCCGTCCATCGCAGGCCAGCCATCCACAATCCCGTCCCGCTTGCCCACATTCAGAAGCACAGATTGCCGAAACGGCGATCCGCTGTCGGCCATCACGACGCCAGTGATATAGGTCAGTTGTGGGTCAAGCCGGACATTGTTCAAATCCAGAAGTCGGGCGTTTTCCTGTTCCAGTTGCAGGGCGGCTTCTTTCCAGGCTTTCATCTGCTGCAATTCGCGTCGCAGATCGGCGTTCTGTTCGGACAAAGCCTGATAGCTGCGAAAATCACTGACCATGCCGATCATGCCAGTCACCGGGGTCATCGCCCAGTCGAAATTCGGCACGACACTGTCGATGACGGCCATCCGGAACCGTTCCACACGGGGGCTATCAATCCGCCAGACAAGGAAGATTCCCAACAACAAAACCACCCACACCGCCACCAAAAGGCGGCGAAGCGGTTTTGTATAATCATCAGTATTGCGGTCGCGGGCCAATGCAGCTTCCGGTCATGTTTGATCAGCTATCGTAGTCTATCACATGCCGAAGCTGTTTTTCATACTCAAGCGCCTTACCGGTGCCCAGGGCCACACAATTCAGTGACTCGTCCGCCACGGAAACCGCAAGACCCGTCTGTTCACGCAACGCCAGATCAAGCTGGCCCAGCAACGCACCACCACCGGTCAACATCACGCCCCGGTCGACGATATCCGCCGCCAGATCCGGCGGGGTCGCTTCCAGTGCGGTCATCACGGCCTCGCAGATTTGCTGGACAGGTTCGGCCAGTGCTTCTGCAACCTGCGCCTGACTGATTTCGGTTTCCTTGGGAACGCCGTTCAGCAAATCGCGGCCCCGGATGTGCATGGATGCCCCGCGCCCATCATCGGGCATCCGGGCCGTACCGATGCTGGTCTTGATCCGTTCGGCGGTGGATTCACCAATCAGCAGGTTATGCTGACGCCGCAGGTAATTGATAATGGCTTCGTCCATCCGGTCGCCGCCAACCCGCACGGACCGCGCATACACGATGTCGCCCAGCGACAGCACGGCAACTTCGGTCGTGCCCCCACCGATATCGACAACCATGTTGCCGGTCGGATCGGTGATCGGCATGCCTGCCCCGATGGCTGCGGCGATTGGTTCTGCAATCAGGCCCGCCCGACGTGCACCGGCGGACAGCACGGATTGGCGGATCGCGCGCTTTTCAACCGGCGTGGCGCCGTGGGGCACACAAACGATGATCTTGGGCTTTGAAAACGTGGACCGCTTGGCAACCTTGCGGATGAAATATTTGATCATCTCTTCGGCAGTGTCGAAATCCGCGATGACGCCGTCGCGCATCGGGCGGATCGCTTCGATGCTGCCAGGGGTGCGGCCCAACATCAGTTTCGCGTCCTCACCGACGGCCAGCACTTTTTTCACGCCGTCCTTGACGTGATAGGCCACGACCGACGGTTCAGACAGCACGATCCCGCGGCCCTTAACGTAGACAAGCGTGTTAGCTGTGCCAAGGTCGATGGCCATGTCGGATGAAAACAAATTGTGCCAAAATGCCATTTGCGGGCCTTCCCCAAAATCTTGCAAGCCGTGCCGCCCGCTGATCCGGACTAAAGCCTTATAGGACTGCGCTACAGGGGTTGAAACCCCTTCTGCGCGACCGCAAAGCGCATTCCCGCCAACTGCACTAATCGAACATTCTACGGCGTAGAAATCGGGCAGACTTCGGCTCAATCCTGTCCAAATCGAACAATTGTCAAATTATGGCTGTCAGGGGTCGTCCGGGGACAGCACGACGATGTGCGACCGAATCAATCAGGACCGGCGCGCCTGACCGGGCGCGCCGGGAACCAGTCATTCGCCCGCGTCGCGGTAGTTGACTGATTTGCGGTCGAAATTCACAGCCGTTTTCTCGCGTCGCACGATCAGGCGGTTGAGCGCGTTGATATAGGCCTTTGTGCTGGCCACGACCGTGTCCGTGTCGGCGGACTGCCCGGTCGCAATGCGCCCGTCTTCTTCCAGCCGGACCGAAACCGTGGCCTGCGCGTCGGTGCCTTCGGTCACGGCATTGACCTGATACAGCTGCAAACGTCCTTCGTGCGCGAACAACGCTTTGACCGCATTAAACGCGGAATCCACCGGGCCGTCGCCGGTCGTTTCAACCGACTGATCCGCCCCGTCGATATTCAGCGTCATTTCGCAGGTCTGCGGTCCCATCGTACCACAGACAACTCGCATCGACACCAGCTTGATCCGGTCTTCTTCGGCGTTATTCTGGCGCATCAAGGCAATCAGATCGTCCTCGAACACCTCTTTCTTGCGGTCGGCCAGTTCCTTGAACCGGACAAATACATCCGACAGCTGGTTATCGGCCAGTTCATACCCAAGGTCGGCCAGCTTTGAGCGCAATGCGGCGCGCCCCGAATGCTTGCCCATCACAAGCGAGGTTTCCGACAGTCCCACATCGGTTGGCCGCATGATTTCAAAGGTTTCGGCGTTTTTCAGCATCCCATCCTGATGGATGCCGGATTCGTGGGCAAAGGCATTCTTGCCGACGATGGCCTTGTTGAACTGCACCGGAAAGCCGGACACCGTGGCGACCCGGCGCGAAATGCCCATGATCTTGGTGGTATCCACACCAGTGCTGAACGGCATGATGTCCTGCCGTACCTTCATGGCCATGACGACTTCTTCCAGTGCGGTATTGCCAGCGCGTTCGCCCAGACCGTTGATCGTGCATTCGATCTGGCGCGCACCACCTTCGACAGCGGCAAGACTGTTGGCCGTCGCCATGCCCAGATCGTTGTGACAATGCGTGGCAAAGACCACTTCGTCCGCGCCGTCCACTTCGGCGATCAGACGACGGATCAGATCGGCGGATTCGACCGGTGCGGTGTAGCCCACGGTGTCGGGAATGTTGATCGTGGTGGCCCCGGCCTTGATCGCGATATCGACGGTACGTTTAAGGAATTCCCATTCCGTGCGCGTCGCATCCATCGACGACCATTGCACGTTGTCGCACAGGTTGCGCGCATGGGTCACACAATCGTGGATACGTTCGGCCATCTGGTCCATGTCCAGATTGGGGATCGCCCGGTGCAGCGGCGACGTGCCGATGAACGTGTGAATGCGCGGCTGTGCTGCGTGTTTGACCGCGTCCCAGCAGCGGTCGATGTCTTTGAAATTCGCGCGCGACAGTCCGCAGATCACACTGTTTTTCGACAGCCGTGCAATGTCGGACACGGCGGCAAAATCGCCTTCGGATGCGATGGGAAAACCGGCTTCGATGATATCGACGCCCATGTCGTCCAGCATGGCTGCGATTTCAAGTTTCTCGGCGTGGGTCATGGTCGCACCGGGGGATTGTTCTCCGTCACGAAGCGTGGTGTCAAAAATATAGACGCGGTCGGTCATAGGTCTGGTCCTGAACGTAAATCTGGAAAAAGGTTCGGCGCTGCGTCGGTCCGAGCGGTCGCGCCGACAGGCACGCTCAGACGTGGTTCAGGCGTAGGGCACGCAGTCGCAGACCAAAGATGGCCGATGCTGTGATATGATCTCGTGCGCTCATGCGCCGCACTATAACCGCTGTGTCCAGCATGAAAAGGGCGTTTTGCCATCCTGGCGTGCTCAATACGGCTTCTGGACGGGTTTTTGGCGGTAGAAGAGAGTTGGATCGCGCCGTACCCTGTCCTAGATCAACGCAAATGAAACAAACTTTGATCGTGACAGGTGCGGCGTCCGGGATCGGACGCGGAATTGCAAAAGATTATGCCAGACGCGGCTGGCGCGTCTTTGGGCTGGATGTGGACCCGGTTGAACTGGACGGCGTCACTGGCATGACCTGCGATATCGGGGACGAAAACGCAGTCGCGCGCGCCTTTGCCGCCATCGACGCCTGCGACCTGCTGGTCAACAACGCAGGTATCGCAGACCCGCACCGCAGCCCGGTCGAGGATCTGTCGTTGGCCGATTGGCGCCGGGTCACAGACAGCCACCTGACCGGCGCGTTCCTGATGACCCGGGCCGCCGTGCCGTTCCTGCGCCAATCAAAGGGCGCGATCATCAACATGGCGTCCACCCGTGCCACCATGTCAGAACCCCATTCCGAAGCCTATGCCGCCAGCAAGGGTGGCATCATCGCGCTGACCCACGCGCTGGCCTTATCGCTGGGGCCAGACGTGCGCGTCAACGCCATCGCCCCCGGTTGGATCGTGACCGACGGCTGGGACGATTTGCGCGACATCGACCACGCCCAGCATCCCGCCGGACGTGCAGGCACCGTCGCGGATATTGTCGCAACTGTTGATTGGCTCGCGCAGGCGGCATTCGTGACCGGACAGGTCGTCACCGTCGACGGTGGCATGACAAGGAAAATGATTTATGCCGAATAATGCACTGGTGATCGGCGCGTCGGGTGGCATCGGGTCCGCCATCGTCGCTGAATTGCGGACGCGGGGCGATCGCGTCACAACCCTGTCGCGCCGCAACGACGGGTTTGATGTAACAGACCCCGCATCGGTCGCCACCGCGCTGGATAGCATCGACGGAACGTTCGATCTGATCTTTGTGGCGGTCGGCATTCTGGGTACGCCCGAAAAAAAGCTGACCGAAATCGACGCGGGTGCCATGGCGCACCTGATGGCCGTCAATGCCATTGGTCCCGCGCTGATCATGCGCCATGCCGCTCGTCTGCTGCCGCGCGACCGCCCATCGGTCTGTGCCGTTCTGTCGGCGCGGGTGGGGTCGATCGGGGATAACCGCGTCGGCGGCTGGTATTCCTATCGCGCATCAAAGGCCGCGCTGAACCAGATCGTGCATGGTGCGGCCATCGAACTGGGCCGCACGCACAAGCAATCAACCGTTGTGGCGCTGCACCCCGGCACGGTGGAAACGCCGTTTACCGCAGCCTACGCCGGTCACAACAAGACTGTGGCGCCCGATACCGCCGCAGCGAACCTGCTATCCGTCATCGACGCGGTTGGGCCAGGCGACTCGGGCGGATTTTTCGATTACGCCCACGAAAGGATCGTGTGGTGAGACTCGTTCTGGTGCTGGGCGATCAGCTTTCGCCCGACTTGTCGGCCCTGCAGAAAGCCGACAAGGCCACCGATGTCGTCGTCATGGCAGAAGTCGCGGACGAAGCGAATTATGTCCCCCATCACCCCAAGAAAATCGCGTTCCTGTTCGCCGCCATGCGAAAGTTCGCCAATCAGCTAAGTGATGATGGCTGGACTGTCGATTATACGCGACTGGGGGACGGTTCGGATTCCATCTGCGGCGCTCTGCTGGCTGCGACGACGCGACATGGTGCCGATCATGTGCTGGCCACGGAACCCGGCGAATGGCGCCTGATCGACGCCCTCCGGCATTGCCCGGTGTCCGTCACCCAACTGCCAGACACGCGGTTCATCGCGTCGCACGCCGAATTCGAGGCATGGGCCGACGGACGCAAGACGCTGCGCATGGAATATTTCTACCGCGACATGCGGCGCAAAACCGGCCTTATGATGGATGGCGACAGCCCTGCTGGCGGACAGTGGAACTACGACGCTGAAAACCGCAAACCACCGCCCGGTGGCATCGACTACGCCGGGCCGATGCGTTTCACACCCGATGACACCGTCGAAGATGTGCTGACGCTGGTCGAAAAACGTTTCGGCAACAGTTTCGGCGATCTGCGCCCGTTCTGGTTCGCCACCGACCGGGGCCAAGCGCGTCAGCATCTGGCGCATTGGATCGCAAATGGGTTGCCGCACTTCGGGACCTATCAGGACGCGATGATGGATGACGAAAGGTTCATGTATCACGCCATTGTCGGGCTTTACGTCAACGCAGGCCTATTGAACCCACTCGAAGTCTGCCGCGCCGTCGAACAGGCATGGCAGGACGGTGACGTGCCGATCAATGCCGCCGAAGGTTTCATCCGCCAGATCATCGGCTGGCGCGAATACGTGCGCGGTATCTATTTCCGCGAGGGGCCGGATTACGTCAAAAATAACGCTTTGAACCATACCCGCAATCTGCCCGGCATGTTCTGGGGCGACGATACGAAAATGCGCTGCATGTCACGGTGCGTGGAACAGACCAGACAAGAGGCATATGCCCACCATATCCAACGTCTGATGGTCACCGGTAACTTTGCCCTGTTGGCCGGGATTGCCCCCTATCAGGTGCATGAATGGTACCTGCGCGTGTACGCCGACGCCTATGAATGGGTCGAGGCACCCAATGTCATCGGTATGAGCCAGTTCGCCGACGGCGGGATCATCGCCAGCAAACCCTATGTCAGTTCGGGAAACTATATTCACAAGATGTCCGACTATTGCGGACACTGCGAATATTCCGTCACGACGAAAACCGGCGACGGGGCCTGCCCGTTCAACCTGCTTTACTGGCATTTCATGGACAGACACCGTGACACATTCGAAGCAAACCCACGCATCGGGCGCATCTACGGCACATGGGACCGTATGGACGACGGCAAAAAGCAGACGATTTTGAACGAAGCACAGGATTTTCTGGACCGCATGGACGCAGGCGAGAAGGTTTAGCGCAGTTTTGGCGGTTTGGTGGGGTCCGCACCGGGGGCCATCGGCACCTCTGGCGTGTTGCGGGCGATGCGTGGCAGATCAAACCGCAGGCCGACGCGTTCCAGTCGGCGGGCCATTTCAGCGCCTGCTTCGACAAAAATCACATCCATGACACCGGCGTCGATCCCTGAAAACGTCAATGCCTCTCCGGCGGCGTGGGCAAGGGCGGCGTGGGCACTGTCGTCGGCCCCGACGAAGCCCAGCACATGGCCCTTTGCACCGTCGGCGTAATCGGCCGCCACCAGGTATGCCGTTTCAGCCAGTCCAGCGGTTTTCGACAGCTTGCGGTCCAATGCATCCAGCACCGCATCCGGCAACGCGGTCGGGCGGTTGATCCCAACCAGACGGGCCTGCGTTTCTTCGGGGGCATGGTCCAGCGTGCCGGCAAGCCAATCGACACCGTCCGCCGGGATCAGCATGGCTGACGGCGCGACCCGCAAATTCAACGCAAGCCCCGCGCCCTGCCCCGCCATCATCTGCACCAGCGCCCGCCCCGGAAGCCCCGCATAGGGTGCGACGCGTTCGGTGAACCGTGTCAGACGGTCTTCGGTATCGAAGATCAGCGCAAAATCGGCACCGTCGATCTGGATCGTGGTGGGACGGACACTGTCACCATCGGGCTCCGCGTCCAGCAGAACAAAGATATCAGCATCGCACAGGTCTTCGTAGAACCGCAAACGCAAGGTGTCGTCCTGCGGTGCAGCTTCCATCGCGGCGTGCGCGGTATCCAGTGTCGTTTCAGTCATTGCAGCACCTCTTGCACGCGCGCCCGCAGGACAGGCAGCAATTCGTCGGAAAACCATTGGTTCCGGTTCAGCCATCCGGTATTGCGCCATGACGGATGTGGCAAGGGGAAGACCCGCGGCGCATGGTCCTTCCAGCCAGCAACACGCTGCGTGACGGGCACGCGCCCGCCCAGATGCCAGCCTTGGGCATAAGCGCCGATCAGCAGGGTCAACGGTATGTCGCCAATTGCGGCCATCGCCGCATCGCGCCATGTCGCGGCACAG
Organism: Loktanella sp. SALINAS62; assembly: GCF_018263905.1. Lineage (GTDB taxonomy): Bacteria > Pseudomonadota > Alphaproteobacteria > Rhodobacterales > Rhodobacteraceae > Loktanella. The sequence continues at coordinate 588,967 of NZ_JAAFZU010000055.1, forward strand.
ACCCGCGGGGGCGGCAGATCCGACCCTTTTGCGTCATAACCCGGAAAGCAAAACGCCATTGGCACGATCGCCACCCGGTCGCGGTCGTAAAACGCGTCTTTGGTGATCCCCATCCATTCGCGCAGCCGATCGCCTGATCGGTCCCAGAACGGTGTCTGCGCCTCGTGCACCCGCGCGCCGGGGGCTTGCGACGCGATCAGGATACGGGGCGGCCCGTTGAACCAGACCACGGGCCGCGGCTGATGTCGGGTTGCTGTCGCAGCAAAGCGGTCGGCGCAGATACGGCAGGCGGCGATGTCGTCTTGGATCGGCATAGGCTTGATCTAGGCTCACAGGACGTTTTGCACAGGGACCATGTGCATAGTCATGGTTTTGTAATTGTTGCTAAGATGCCTGTCTTTGACCACAATTTGCGGGCATAAATACAGAAATATCGGACCACGTGACGGCGCGTTAAGCTTCTTTCGTCATGCAGGGATCGAGGACGGCACGTCGAAAGCGGGCAGAAGATGTTGGAATTCAATGCGGTCAGCAAGTCCTTTTGGACGGGCACCAAGCGCAAGGTCATTCTTGACCGTGCGTCTTTCCGTGTTGAATTGGGCAACTCGCTAGGCATTCTGGCACCCAACGGCACCGGTAAGACGACCTTGATCAACATGATGGCAGGTCTGGAAAAACCGGATGAAGGCACGATCAGCCGTGGCTGCCGCATTTCGTTCCCGCTGGGATTTATGGGCGGGGTCGTCAACCGTCACACCGGGCGCGAAAATGTCCGCTACATTGCCCGGCTTTACGGTTTGGACCCCGACTATATCGAAGCGTTCTGCCGCTGGCTGTGTGGAATTGCCGAATATTTTGACATGCCGGTCGGCACCTACAGCGCGGGCATGCGGGCGCGACTGACATTTTCGCTGATGCTGGCGCTTGATTTCGACATCTACCTGATCGACGAAGGCATGCCATCCACTACGGACATGGAATTCAACCGCAAGGCGGGCGAAATCCTGCGTGAACGTCTGGAAAAGACGACCGTGATCATCGTATCGCATCAGGCACAGACGCTTGAACGTTTCGCCCGGTCCGCCGCAGTGCTGCGGGACGGCAAAATTCATATGTTCGACACTCTTGAAGAGGCCAAGCAGCTTTATGACTACGAAGCCGACAGTTAAAAAATTCAGGGTGCGCAAGCCCCAGTCCGATGCTGGCGCAAGCGCCCCGGTGCGCGCCGCAGAAACGCCACTGGCATCGGACACGCCCCCGCCGCCGAGCCCACAGCCGCCGCAGCCAACCCCACAGCCGCCGCAGCCGTCGGACATCGCCGATCAGGACGCGGCCCCGAACGTGAATATCGATGCCATCCGCCAAGAAGGCCTGACAGGCCGACAATTGCGGATGGCGCGCAGGGTCGCACAAAAGCAGGGGCTGGCCGTCACGTCGGATTTCGATGCTGTGCGCCAGCTCCGTTTGGCCGGTGTTGATCCCTTTCAGCGATCAACCGTGCTGGAACTGGTGACACCGGAAAATCCGACCGGTCAGCCCGCAGCAGCGGCACCCGGCAGCCAGACGCTGGGGGCCATTCAGCCGGTCCCGCAGGACCGTGTCCAGCTTCCCCAGACGCGCCCGCAGGGTCACCAGCTGCAATCGACCCAAACGGCCGACCCCACCGCACGGCGCAACCATGAAATCATGCAGATTCAGCGTGACATGGCGCGGCGGCGGCGGCTGAAGGCTGCCTTGATGATGGTCCGGCTTTGCATCTTTGTGCTGATCCCGACAGCCATCGTGGGTTATTACTATTACAACATTGCCACGCCGATGTTTGCGACCGATTCCGAATTCGTTATCCAGCAGGCGGAACCCGCCAGCGCCGCGGGTGGTCTGGGAGGCATGTTCCAGGGCACGTCGATGGCGACCCAGCAAGACAGCATCACGGTGCAGTCCTATCTTCAATCGCGTGCCGCCATGGTGCGACTGGACGAAGACCACGATTTCAAGGCGCATTTCAGTCAGGATTGGATCGACCCGATCCAGCGCCTGCCCGAAGACGCGACCAACGAAGCCGCCTATGGTGTCTATCAGGACATGGTCAAGATCAGTTACGATCCGACCGAAGGCATCCTGCGGATGAAGGTCATCGCCGCCACGCCAGAGGTCAGTCAGGAATTTTCCAACGCCCTGATCGAATACGCCGAAGAACAGGTCGACCAGCTGACCCAGCGCCTGCGCGAAGATCAGATGGCCGGTGCGCGCGAAAGCTATGTCTCTGCCGAAGCGGCGCGATCCGCCGCTTTGCAGGACTGGCTTGGCATTCAGGAACAGGTGCAACAGATCGACCCGATCGGTGAAACTGCAGCCCGGACCCAACAGATCAGCGCGCTGGAATCCGAACGCCAGCGCCTGACGCTGTCATTGCAGGAACGCCTGTCGGTCCGCACCCCGAACCAGGCACAGGTCAACGCAATCGAAAGCCAGATCAGCAACATCGAAACGCTGATCAGTGATCTGCGACAGCAGATGACGACAGCAAACGCGCAGGGCACCAGCCTTGCGGCGCGGAACACCGAACTGCGTCTGGCCGAAGAAAACTATACCTTTCAGACCGTTCTGGCCCAGCAGGCACTGACCCAAATGGAAACTGCACGGGTCGAAGCCAACCGGCAGGTTCGGTATCTTTCCATGGGCGTGGAACCCGTCGCTCCCGACGAAGCCACCTATCCAAAGGCGTTCGAAAACACGATTTTGGCTTTCTTGATCTTCTCCGGGATCTACCTGATGGTGTCGATCACCGCCTCTATCCTTCGTGAACAGGTTACAAGCTGATGCATGACGTCTCTATCGGGAACCTGACGGTTTCCAACGATCGCCCCCTTCTGGTCATTGCCGGCCCCTGCCAGCTGGAAGGCACGGATCATGCCCTGATGATCGCGGAACAGATGGCGCAGGCTTGCGCATCCGCAGGCGCGCAGTTCATTTTCAAGGGCAGCTACGACAAGGCGAACCGCACCTCGCTGGGCGGCAAGCGCGGCCTTGGTCTGGACGAAGGCTTGTCCGTGCTACAGGCCGTCAAGGACAAGATCGGTTGCCCGGTCCTGACCGACATTCACGGCCCCGACCAATGTGCGACGGTCGCACAGGTCGTCGATGTGATGCAAATACCCGCATTTTTGTGCCGCCAGACTGACCTGCTGCTGGCTGCCGGTGAAACCGGTGCCGTCATCAACGTGAAAAAGGGACAGTTTCTCGCACCTTGGGACATGCCCAACGTGATCGACAAGATTGAAAGCACCGGCAACCGGCGCATCCTGCTGACAGAACGCGGATCGTCCTTTGGCTACAATACGCTGGTGGCGGATATGCGGTCATTGCCGACCATGGCGCGCACCGGATACCCCGTCGTCATGGATGCCACCCATTCGGTTCAGCAGCCCGGCGGTCAGGGTGGCAGTTCGGGCGGGCAACGCGAATTCGCCCCCGTGATGGCGCGCGCCGCCGTCAGTCTGGGAATCGCGGCCGTTTTCATCGAAACGCACGAAACGCCCGATAGCGCGCCGTCGGACGGGCCAAATATGATACCACTGGACCGGATGCCCGCGTTGGTCAAAAGCCTGATGGACTTCGACCGTCTTGCCAAAGCGGACCCCCTGCGGGTGTAATCATCGCCGGGTCCATATTTCGCAAACCTGACCATGCATAAAGGGCATATATGCGCGCGATCCTGATCATCCTGCTGTTGTGCCTTCCGGTATCCCTGTCGGCGCAGGACGATGCAGCCCCGATTGCGACAGAAACCTCTGTCGATAGCGACAGCGCAATTCAGCAGCGGATCAGCGACATCATGAACGTGCTGGGCGGGTACGAGGCCGTCGACATCGCCGTGCAAGAAGGCGTGGTCACCCTGACGGGCGAAGTCCTGACGCCGCAGGATCAGGCCGCGTTGACTGACCTTGCAGGACGCGTCGAAGGCGTGATCGCAGTCCGAAATAATACGATTGAAACAACCGATCTGGATGCACGGCTTACCCCTGCCCTTGACCGGTTCCGAACGCGAACCGCGCAACTGATTGCAAATATCCCGCTGTTGGGAATCAGCCTGATTATCTTTAGCGTCATCGTCTGGGCAGGGTTTCTGCTGGCACGGCTTCAACAACCGCTGAACCGCATCGCGCCGAATGCCTTTATTGCCGAAATCATGCGACAGGTGATCCGGCTTGTCTTTGTCATTCTGGGGCTTGTGGTGGCACTTGATATTCTGGGGGCGACGGCACTGCTGGGCACGATCCTTGGGGCCGCCGGGATCATTGGTCTGGCACTTGGTTTCGCGGTCAAGGACACGGTCGAAAACTTTATCGCGTCCATCATGCTGTCGATCCGGCAACCGTTTGCGCCGAACGATTTTGTCGAAATCAATGGCGATCTGGGCACGGTCATTCGCTTGACCAGCCGCGCAACGATCCTGTTGTCACCCGATGGCAATCACATTCGCATTCCCAACGCGACCGTGTTCAGTTCGCGCGTCGTGAATTTCACCCAGAACCGGGAAAGACGGTTCGTGTTCGCGATCAGCGTCAGCCGCGCGTGTGACCTTGCCGCCGCACGCAGCCTGATCGAACGCACTGTGCAGGCCCTGCCCTTTGTGCTGGATACACCAAAGGCGGACGTCTGGATCGACACGCTGGAATCGGGCGGGGTCGTCATGCAGGCCGCAGGATGGATCGATCAAACCCAAAGCTCGCTGCTTCTCGCCAAAGGCGAAGCGATCCGCCACGTCAAGCGCACTCTGGAAGACAACGGATTTACCATTCCCGACAATGTGCAGCCGATCAGCCTGTCGCGCAGCCCGCAAAACACTCCGGTGGAGCCGACCAAAGAAAGCGATCAGGTGGCCAAGGTTTCACCCGATCAGGAACAGGCGGTCAGCAACATGATTAAGGCCGAGCGCGACCGCCCCGACGTCACCGATCTGCTGCGGACAGATGGTCAAAAAGAATAGCGAAAATGCGCAAACCGGGGCTTGAACGCCCCGGCGGTTCATCGTATCCCACGCCTCGCTGATGGGGTGTAGCCAAGCGGTAAGGCATCGGTTTTTGGTACCGTGTATCGTAGGTTCGAATCCTACCACCCCAGCCAGCGACCTCTGAAAGCACTGTTAGATCAGAGCCTCAATGTTTTCCTCTGAGGAGAGCTGAGGCAGTGGTTACACAAATGTTGACACGTATGGTAACACATGACCTTTCGTATTGCAGTTGAGACTTCAGTCGGCAGACCTTTTCGCGGTGAGCCAGATTCGAGGTCACGATACACAGCATTCCTTACTTGACGCACAGACGCGGCATCTTCTTCTTTCGGAGGCGCGTGCCGGATTTGTCCACGGGTTTGTCCCCAGTGATGCTTTCCTTGGGGACGACAGACAGGCTGTCGGCCTTTAGATTATGCATGCGACTGACCGCACACATGGACCGCATGCTCGACGCTGATACGCATATCGACCTGCCCGACGCAGACGTACAATCCTTCTTTCAGGCTGAACTGCGTCGGCGCACCGCATGAATGGTTGCACTGGCCCCCGCTCTTATACCGCGACCATAAGCCGGAGTGCGTCGTAGATTGCCGCGTGGGTGTTCCGGGCGGAAACTGCATCCCCGATACGAAAGAGTTGGAACGCGCTTTGTGGGTTCCGAACAAGTGTTTGCGGTCGTATCTCAAGCAAGGCCGTCTGATCAATCGCGCCGCCGTTCGACGAAGATGGTCGGAGAGCGTGGTACAACTCATCAAGCGGCATGGTGCCGTAGTTCACGACAACATGGTCATAGTCCGCATGTCCCACCCGATCGCTATAATCTGTTCCGATGATCGCGCGAAGTCGATTGCCAGCCTTCTCTACGCCACGCAGACGTTTTGCGATCGTGAATGTGACGTCATCACGTTGCAGATTCCGCATGTAGGGGACAAGGTTCATCGCCATCACTTCAGGCGCAAAGGTGCGGTCGGGCGTCATGATTTCGACGGTGCATCCAGCGGTCACGGCCATCTCGGCGGCCTGCAATCCGCTATGGTCTCCGGCTTCGTCATAAATCAGCACCGATCCCGCCGGTTTCACGTCGCCCGACAGAATGTCCCAGGCCGATACGACGTGATCCGGCGCGTCCCCTTCGTAAAGGGTTTTGTTGGCCATGCCACCGGTGGCGATAACGACGACGTCCGGTGCCTCGATCAGAATGTCCGCGGCTTCGGCGTAGATGTTGTAGCGCAGGTCGACCCCGGCGGCTTCGCACTGTGCGACACGCCAGTCGATGATCTGCATCATCTCGGCCCGCCGTTTCGAGCGCGCTGTCAGCAAAACTTGCCCTCCGGCGCGGCTGCCCGCCTCGAGCAGGACGACATCATGTCCGCGCGCGCCCGCGACTCGCGCCGCCTCTAGACCTGCGGGTCCAGCACCGACGACGACGATCTTGCGGCGGTCTGGGCCCCGCGCGATGACGTGAGGCATCGAAAGTTCCCGACCTGTCGCAGCATTGTGGATGCACAAAGCCTCGCCCCCCTGATAGATCCGGTCGAGGCAGTAGTTCGCCCCGACACACGGGCGGATGTCATGTTCGCGGCCGTCCATGATCTTGCGCACCACATGGGGGTCAGCCATGTGCGCGCGGGTCATGCCGACCATGTCCAGAAGACCCGAGGCGATTGCGTGTCGTGCGGTGGCGACATCCTGAATTTTGGCCGCGTGGAATGTCGGCATACCGGTGACGCGCCGAACCTCGCCTGCGAAATCCAGATGCGGGGCTGACGGCATGCCCTGTATCGGGATCACGTCCGTCATCGCCGGATCGGTGTGGATCCGGCCGCGGATCACGTTAAGAAAATCGACCTGCCCCGTATCGCGCAGCAGCTTGGAAATCTCGATGCCTTCTTCGGGGGTGATCCCGCCTGCCTGCACCTCGTCGGCGGTGTAGCGAATGCCGACAATGAAGTCGGGGCCGACACGCCTGCGCACGGCGGCCAATACGTCAGTCGTAAATCGCAGCCGATTTTCCAGCGTATCCGCCCCGTAGGGGCCGTTCAGCTTGTTGGAAAGCGGTGACCAGAACTGGTCCATCAAATGCCCGTAGGCCTGGATCTCGATCCCGTCCATACCACCGGCCTGCATGCGTTCGGCGGCCGTCGCATAATCTTCGATCACGCGTTCGATGTCCCAGTCTTCCATCATCTTGGGAAAGGCACGGTGGGCAGGTTCGCGGTCGGGGCCTGCCGAAATAGACGGCAGCCAGTCCCCCTTGTTCCAGTTCGTGCGGCGGCCCAGATGGGTCAACTGGATCATCGCAGCACAGCCGTGTTCATGCAGGGCATCCGTCAATTCGCGAATCCACGGCACGACCTCGTCGCGATACGCGAGGATGTTGTTAAAGACCGGCGGGCTGTCGCGGCTGACGGCGGCGGACCCCGCTGTCATCGCCAAGGCCACGCCGCCTTTTGCGCGCTCTTCGTGATAGGCGCGATACCTTGCCTTTGGCATCCCGTCTTCGGGATAGGCCGGTTCATGGCTGGTGGTCATGACCCGGTTCTTCAGGGTCAGATGCTTGAGCTTGTAGGGCTGAAGCAGGGGGTCGGCGGTGACGTGGTCTTTCATTTGGGGACCTTTTTCTTCAGCAATCTAGGACGATGTCGGTCAGCGGACGGCTGACGCAGGGCAGGATGAAACCGCGATCGATTTCGCGCTGGCGGATGCCGCCCATGTGGGCCATCGCCACTTCGCCTGCGTGCTTGAACGTCTTGCACGTGCCACACATGCCCCGCGCGCAAGAGGACGGAAGCGGCAGGCCCGCCTCTTTCAGCGCAGAGAGGATCGTGCTGGTTTCCGCACATTCAAAGGACCGGCCAGTCCGCGCGAACGTCACCGTGCGGCTTGGCGTATCGGTCCCGGCAGCGGCAGTGGGAAGCGGTGAGGAGAAGTCAAAGCTTTCTTCGCCGTAGCGATCCGCGGGCACGCCTGCTGCATGCGCCGTGGTGCGCACCATTTCCATGAAACTTTGGGGGCCACAGCACAGCACGGTTCGGTCCGCGAGGTCGGGAATGATCCGGTTCAACAGGTCCGCGTCAGGCCGGACGCCGCCGGGGCCGCGCGTGATGATGGGCAGGTGAACAAGCCGTTGCAGACGACGCGACAGCACGTCGATTTCTGCGGTGGCAACCAGATCGGTCGGCGCGGCCACGACCTGCATCAGGACGATGTCCGGATTCATGCCCCGGTCGGCAGCAGTCCGCAGGATCGACAACATTGGTGTAATACCGCTGCCCGCCGCCATCAGCGCATAGGCCGTGCCTGACACGAACGCAGGGCCAAAGCGGCCCGAGGGACCCAGCGCTTCGATCACGACACCCGGCACGAGCGTGTCGTGAAGGGCGCGCGCCCCAAGGCCGGCCTGCCGTTTCACCGAAATTTCGATACCGCCGTCGCGCGCGGCCGATGACGCGATGGTATAGCATCGTTCGACCGGACCATCGGCCGTATCGATGCGGAACGTCATGAATTGGCCCGGCTCGTGTTCGATCCGGCTGCCGTCTTGCGGCGTCAGGAAAAAGCTACGCATATCTGCGGTATCGTCCCAGACCGCGCGACATACGAGTTGTCCCCACCGATCCGGCGCAAATCGCCGCCGTCGCCGCGCGCCCCAATCGGCAAGATCCACCTGCGTCATGCGCCGTATCCATTGGCCTGCATACGGGTCACATACCACGATGCAAATTCGTCCAGCGCCCGTTCCGTATAAGGGGAATAGGGTCCGGGCCGGTATCCAGGCGAAGACACACCGCGATGGGCCAGACCGACAAGATGCGCGTCTTCCGCGTTGGCCGTTTTCCAGACGGATGTCAGCGTTTCAAGATCGTAATCCTCGCCCTCCACTGCTTCTGGATGGACAAGCCATTTCGTGCGGACCAGCGTCCTGTTCGGACCCAGGGGAAAGGCCGTAAAGACGACGGCATGATCGGCCATGACGTGGTTCCATGAATTGATCCCCCACAGATGGACATCGCCCATCCACGGTTTGTTCGCCTGGCCCAGCGGAATTTGCACTGCGGCGCGGGTGTCCGGCGTCTGGCTTTCGCCCAAACCCGCGATGATCAGCCGCTGGGTGCGGAAATTGGTGGGCCAGCCAACCGTGTGTTCCACGGCCTCAAATGGCATGTCCTCTTCGCGCCAATACTGTTCGTAACTCGCATAGGCGTCGAGCAGCGCGTTTGCCTCGGCCTTTTCGGTTTCGGTCAGCCCCTCTGGGTCGTAGCCGAAATCCGCCGCGTGAAAAGACAGGCTGAGTTGCGGATGGTTGGACGCGCAGTGATAGCACTCGCGGTTGTTTTCCATCGTCAGTTTCCAGTTGCCCTCCTCGATCAGATCCTGCTCAAACGCGACCTTGGCATTGCGCAGGTCATAGATCGCAAGACGCGGATCAAGCACGGCGGCCAGTTCCGCGATATCCGCCGGGGGATCGTCCGAAAGACACACATAAAGAAGCCCCCCGACATCGCGGAGGGCAACAGGCTTGAGATGATGCAGGGATCGATCGAAATCGATTCCCATATGGGGCGCGCGCGCAAGTGCGCCATCCAGATCGTAGGTCCACTGGTGATAGGGGCAAACAAGCTTTCCAACGACCGACCGGCCCGGTGGCACCAAACGCGCCCCCCGATGAGAGCAGACATTGTGAAACGCCCGCAGATTGTCATCGTCGTCGCGCAGGATGACGATGGGTGCTGGCCCAATATCAACGGCCATGACGTCCCCGGCTTCGGGCAGGTCGCAGGTCACGCCCACTGCAATCCAGTGCCGTCCAAAGATCGTTTCGCAATCCGCCTGCCACGCCACATCGGACGTATAAAGCAACGCCGGAAGGCTGTGTCCCGGTCTGCGGGACGCCAGAAGCGTGGCGATGTCGTCGGTGCGGGGGTTGCCATGATCCAGCATCTTGCCTCCTCAGCTTTGGATTTGACGCAGTTAGGGGTTTCGTGTGCTGGATGATGCGCTTTACAGGGGCATTCGAACACCGCACAAATCAACCTGGATCCATACGCTCAAGTTATGAATCAGGACGTCGCGACAGGAGACCGAATTGCCCCACCCGATCCGCCGCAGTGTTCCGTCCCTGACCGCGCTCGTGGCATTTGAAGCGGCGGGCCGTCGCGAGAATTTCACTTTGGCCGCAGCCGAACTCGGCGTGAGTCAGGCTGCCGTCAGCCGGCAGATCTCTGCGCTGGAGGCCGATCTGGGTGTCGCCCTGTTCACGCGCGCCAACCGCAGCGTCCGGCTGACGGTTGGTGGTAAGTCGCTTCATGATGCCGTGAAGGATGGGTTCGACGGCATAGCAGATGCCGTTTCCCAGCTGCGCGGGGCGCATGTCGACCTGACTGTCAGCGTATCGGTGGCCTTTGGGCATTTTTGTCTCTTGCCGATCCTGTCTTCGTTCCGGGCGACTGCGCCTCAGATCGGGGTGCGGATCATTTCCGAGGATGACTGGCGGGCGCCGCATGACCGCACGATTGACATGGCGATCCGGTATGGCCGTCCGCCGTTCGACGGCATGTCCATCGTCGGATCGCTGATCGAGACGATTGTGCCGGTCTGCGCCCCCGATATCGCGTCAAAGCTGCGCGGCGTCTCGATCGACGACCTGATACGCCAAACCGATGTGGCGCTGATCGAAAGCAATGCTCCGGAACCCAGCTGGCTCAATTGGTCACAGTGGATGTCGCAGTCTGGATTGGGACGGAAAACCGTTCAGGCGGGGTTGAACTTTACCAGTTATTCGGACGCGGCCTATGCTGCCATGGCAGGTCAGGGTGTCATTTTAGGCTGGATTGGCGTTCTTGATCGGCCCCTTGCCGACGGACGCTTGGTCGAGTTGGACCTGCCACGGCTCACACCAGAGGAACGGCACTACGCCCTCGTCCCGGAACGCCGCCAGCCATCACGCGCGGTCGACGCCTTTGCGCGATGGTTTCGAGAGGGCGCTTTTCAGCAGGCGTAGTTGTCGGCTGTATTGCCTCGCTTCGGCCTGCGACATGGACCAGCCCGTCGTGCAAAAATCGGATCATCCCTGCCAAATGCGAATGGCCGTTTCGACGACCCGCACCAAAGCGTTGGTCTGGGGGGCAACAGCGGCGACTTTGCGCCAAGAGCGGCAACACATGGCGTGCGGGAACGGCCTATGCTGTGCTGCATCTGACGACCGACGATAGCCCAAACTCACTTTGATGAACACGAGGCCGTTCGCGGGTGCGATTGCCGGGATGGCTATTAAGCTCGGCTACGGGCGAGCGACCGCAAGTGAGCTTCCGTGCGCATGGAGCGCCTGAGGCGAAAGCGTGAAAATCTCGAACCCATCAGCCGTCACGCCAATCGAATGCTCGAACTGGGCCGACAATGACTTGTCGCGCGTCACGGCTGTCCAGTCGTCAGCCAGCATCTTTACGCCCGATCCACCCAGATTGATCATCGGCTCAACCGTAAAGATCATTCCCTCGCGCAGTTCCGGCCCGGTGCCGGGCTTGCCGAAGTTCAGGATGTTTGGCGAGTCGTGGAAAACTTGCCCGATGCCGTGACCGCAGAAATCCCTGACGACCGAACACCTTTCGAAGGCTGCGTAACTTTGGATGGCATGGCCGATATCGCCAAGCCGGGCGCCTGGGCGGACGGCCTGAATGCCTTGCATCATCGCCTCATGGGCGATCTGCATTAGGCGTTCGGCGGCCCGCTTTGGCTTGCCAACCGCATACATACGGCTGGAATCGCCATGCCATCCGTCGACAACAAGCGTCACATCCACGTTTACAATGTCGCCGTTGCGAAGCTTTTTGCCGTTTGGAAATCCGTGACAGACCACATGGTTGACCGATGTGCAGCAGGCGTATTCGTAGCCCTTGTACCCCAGTGTCGCCGGTCGTGCATTGTGACTTGCGGCAAAGTGCAGAACAAAGGTGTTGATCTCGGATAAGGGTGTCCCGTCGCGGACAAGGTCCGTGACGCCGTCGAGGCACGTGGCAGTCAAAGCGCCGGCGCGGCGCATGCCCTCGAAAGCATCCGGTCCATAAAGCTTAATACTTTCAGTCCGTCGGGCCTTATGGGCGGGCGGAGCAGTACGTATGTCGATATAGCTGTCCACGTAACTTAGAATCCTTTCCGTATCCCTCCGGGCCGACGACCGACCTCGTTTGACCGCGGCCGAAGATGGTAATATATGAATCATATACATTTCGTATCATAAGAACGGGGGAACATGTCCATGGGTATCGTTAAAATTGGTGACGAGCTGCACGCGGAACTGCGCAAGGCGAGCAGCGTCATGTGCCGCTCAATCAATGCGCAGGCGGAATTCTGGATGAAGGTCGGGATGTTGGCAGAAGCGAACCCGAGCCTGACATTTACCGAGATTATGGCACAGCAGCTCAAGGTTGCCGACGTGCATGTGTCTGGAATTAAAGCTGCCTGACATCATCGGGCCCGAATGCAAACCTGTCGGTGACGTGAAAACAGTGGCATGCGAGACCCAAAAATCCAGCTTGGTTCCGCAGTCCGCACCTTGGTCCGGTCAAAATCATTTCCCTGCCAGCATGCCGCGCGATAGCGAAAGTGCGCTACCGCCGCCGTCGCGCCAATTCCCTATAAAGCGCGGGTGGCGAGACACCGATCTGGTTCGCAACTTTGATCCACTCACCTTTCAAGGGCTCTCCATAAAGATCAAGCCATGCGTCGAGCCGGTCGGCCACCTGCCGCATGCGCAGTATCTCGATGCGTGCTCTATGGGCTTGGACGGCTTTGGCGTGGGTTTCGACCATGCTCATGGCTGCGTCGGGCGAATTCCTTAGGGCTGTTGTGAATGTCCGCCGCGACAGGACCGCGACCCGCGCATCCGTTCGCGCAACAGCATCGCAATGGTAGCTGTTCGCGAACAGCGATGCTTCGGCTAGCGCTGTTCCTTCCGTTGCCACATGCAGTGTCAAATTCCCGCCATCGGCCAGCGGACGCTCCATCGCGATTTCACCTGATCTGACCAGAAACATTAGTTTCACAGGATCGTTTCGTCGAAACACGGTGTCACCCTTCGCAAATTCGCGAACGGGTGCATCCTGAAAAATATGTATCCACTCTGACATGATAGAAATCATACGAAGAATGGCTGTCTTCCGATAGGGTCGCACAAACTGAAAGGAATGTGAAAATGCGACTTTATGCTGGTATTGCCGTCCTCGCCTTGGTGAGCGTGGGCGTGGGCGCAGTTGCTCAGACGAACCATGCGGGACACGGCGACGGCATGGATCACAACGTGCACAGCAAAATGGACGAGGCAGTTCCATCGGCACTGCAGGAGCCCGGGCAAGGCACCTTTGCCGCGCTTTCCGAAGTTGTGCGCGTTCTGGAGGCTGACCCGGATACGGACTGGTCACGTGTCGATCTTGACGGGCTTAGGGCGCATCTTGTCGATATGGATAGGCTGGTGATAGGTTCTGTTGTGTCGCAAGAAACATTGTCCAACGGACTTTTGGCGAAAGCCACAGGTGATGAAGACACGGTCGCGACGCTTCGGCGGATGGTTCCGGCTCACGCGACACAACTTGCCCGCGACGCGCGTTGGTCAGTCATGGCGCTCGAGACGGCAGAGGGGATAGCCCTGCAGGTGACCAGCGACGATCCTGCGGTCGTTGCACGTATCCGTGGCCTTGGTTTCTTTGGTCTGATGGCAAGCCAAGACCACCACAAAGAGCACCACCTGATGCTAGCCAAAGGTGAGGACGCTCACGCGCATTGAAACGACAATTTAGCGGTCGTTGGCGCAGCTGCAGCGAACTGACGCTTCGTCGCGCGTAGCGGCCCTCCATCGATCGCAGAGGGTGCGTGATTGATCAACGACTGCTTTGGGGTAGCACGCGTTCAATGTCCGGTTTGGACCGTCATGTGTGGATGCCCGGGATGCAGGTGGTCTTCTGAACGGTACAGGGCAGCCAGTTCACATCGACCGACTTCGTCAACGGACTGGTGAGCCAAAAGGTCAAGATCAGCATGGATGGCAAAGGGGCGTCGCGCGACAACGGAGAGTGTCCGACCTTCTGTGTAACTGGGATTTGGTTCATGCTTCCTGAGAGAAGCAAGGACGATGACGATGACGATTTCCAAGGA
>NZ_JAAFZU010000056.1 GCF_018263905.1 Loktanella sp. SALINAS62
TCCTTGGAAATCGTCATCGTCATCGTCCTTGCTTCTCTCAGGAAGCATGAACCAAATCCCAGTTACACAGAAGGTCGGACACTCTCCGGGCCTCGTCAGCTTCATCGCCCCGATCTCCGGCTTGGCAGAGCGCATCACGGAAGTCGCCAAGAGCAAGGAGGCCGTGCGCTCGCTCGACGAAGACGACACCGCGAACGACCTGCGCCGCATCATTGCCTTTTTGCGCACGCGCACAGGTCATGATTTTTCCAGCTACAAGCGGGCGACGGTGATGCGCCGCGTGCTACGGCGCATGCAGGTCTGCCGCGTCGACAACCCGGCAGAATATGCCGAGCTGGTCCGCAGCACGCCTGAGGAAGCGCAAGAGCTGTTCGGCGACCTCCTGATTTCGGTGACGCAGTTCTTCCGGGACGAGGACTCCTACAAGGCGCTGGCTCAGAAGGCGATTCAGCGGATCATCGAGCAAGTGGGCGATGACGGAGTGCGCGCATGGTCGGTGGGCTGCGCAACCGGCGAAGAAGCCTACAGCCTTGCGATCCTGTTCCTGGAGGAGGCGGAGCGTCGCAAGGTGAAGGTGCCGATCCAGGTCTTCGCCAGCGACCTCGACGAAGGCGCGCTGGGGACAGCGCGCGAGGGGCGCTATCCGCGCTCCATCGAAGCCGATGTTTCCGCGGAACGGCTGGAGCACTACTTCATCGACGAGGGCACACACTACCGGGTCCGCAAGGAACTGAGGGACGTCGTTCTCTTTGCGTCGCACAGTGTGCTGAAGGAACCTCCTTTCATGCGCCTCGATCTCATCTCCTGTCGTAACCTGATGATCTACTTGGAAAGGTCGCTCCAGGAGCAGCTTCTCACCCTGTTCCACTATGGGCTGAACCCGCACGGTGTCCTGTTTCTCGGGTCGGCGGAAACCGCTGACAGCAGCGATTGCTTCTCGAGCCTCGACCGGCTGGCCCGGATCTACCAGGCGATCCCGCAGACGCGCCGACACATGCCCACGCTTCCCCAGTCCGGCCCGTTCCCCGGGCACGGATCGAAGGATGGAGCACCTGAGCACCACCGCGATCGTCATCGCGCCCCGATGGAACAACACACCGAGGCGCTCGAGCAGGCCGCACCGCCCAGCGTCTTGGTCGATGCGCGCCACCAGA
>NZ_JAAFZU010000057.1 GCF_018263905.1 Loktanella sp. SALINAS62
CCCCACCCGGGCGCACCGACGATGGCGATGAGCAAGAACAGGATGAGCAGCCAGAACCAGAAAAATTCCATCTCAATTTCTCCTTTCGTGTCAAAGCTTCAGCGTCGTTCACCGCGATGACGAGTTACCCGTCATCGCGGCGCGCAGTGAAATCATTCAGTCACGTTTGATTGCAGCTGCTCGTAGTCAAAGGACTCGATGGTATCGACCTCGGTCGCATCGTACTGCATGTCGTAGCGCGTCGTTCCCATCGGAGA
>NZ_JAAFZU010000006.1 GCF_018263905.1 Loktanella sp. SALINAS62
CGGCTTCGAGGTCTTCTTGTTGTGTGTCTGTTCCATAATGGGCAATTCTCCGAGAGTTTTACCCTCCGGTAAACCCGGGGCGGTTCACGCCGCCACGGCAATAGAGGCTCAGCGCCATCTACGCGTTGCGCTTTCCGAGGTCCGCCTGGAGTTGCCACCATCGCTCCGATATGCCGTCGATGAGGTCGGCGGGATACCATTGCATGTCCTGTTTGAGCCGGAAAAGCTGGCCGATGCAGACGATGTCGCACACCGCCTCAAGGTTTTGCTCGAAGAGGTTGGTGGAGCGCCGGTGATTCACCATACAGAAGAGGGCGACCCGTTCACGGTCGGCGGCTCCGAAGTAGGACGAAAGATCGAAGCTCTGCTTCATTGCGTCGACGACGTGCGGCGACACGCTTGGCGCGTCAGTGACCGGATCAAGGCCACTGCTGCTCTCAGACGCTGTGGATAGAACTTCGTCCTGAAAATTCGTCGTTCATGGACGCTCAATCATGTCGGCTGCTTCTACAACGCTGCTCTGGGCACTGGAGCACAGCCATCAAGATTGGAACTTTCTTGTTCACAAGGGATTGGCAAGGCTTGATCAGAGCGCTCGTCTTGTCCTGAACAGCCAAACCACAATCATTTCAAAGAGGGCCACGGCGTTGCTGTGGCCCTCTTTGCATGCCAACGGTATTCAGCCCGCCTGGTAAAAACCAAGCGCTCCGCAAATGCCGGCACTTATCCATGCAAAGGGTGCAAGAATGGGCACGTTTATGGATCGCGATCAGGCGAGATCCGCTCTCGTCAGGGGCAGCCCGCCAAATCAAAAAAGTTCGGATTTTGGTTTTGAAATTCTACCGACCTGAACCATCTCTTCCAAAAAAAGTAATGTCACGGTATAAATTCCAGTGGCAATCAATCGCTTTCATAGTGGTCAAAAAACCATTGATAGTGGCCAATAATGGCTTTCACTTTCAACAACAAATGTAAAAGCAGGCCTTTCTCTGCCACTGGGTTTAACCAAACCCCATGCCTGTTGGTTTCGGTAAATCAAATCGGCCGCAATCTCTGCCACTTTGTATGCCGTAATTTTGCCAGTGATTTTGCAGCAGACAAGAAAAAGCCGCCCGAAGGCGGCATAATTGCAGAATTTCTCAGCCAATGGCGCGGTCTAAATCCGATCGTCGGTAGTAATAGCCGCCCAGTCCATCTCTGGGCAGACATGGTTTGACACCCGCCTTTTCTAACTTGGGCTTCATCCAACGTGCGGACAATTGGTGAGCCTGCGCAATTTCTTCAAGTGACATGAACCTTTCTCTGAATCTAACCACATCAGACCGGTCAAAAAAACTGTGCTGGACACCCTTGCCGTTCGTCACTTTTTGGAGACGTAGATTAAGGCTGCCATCTGGTGCATAGGTTCGAGAAAGCGCGAACACCTGATGTGTCTTCATGTTCAGATAGTCGGCTGCTTGAGTTGCTGACATTAAATGATCCTGCTGATCTACCACACGATTCCCCATTACCTCCTGCAGATTGACGAGAAGACCTTTGAATTTTTGATTGGGGTCAAGCGTTTCAATGCGATGCAGCCGACCCTCAACAATCCAACGGACAATATCAATGATCGGGCATCGACTCTGCTCGGCTGCATCGTGGATCGACAGCATGCCGATGGAGGCCTTTCCGACATGCTTGGTCGAGGACATCATTTTTGATAAAAACAGTTCGGCATCGGATTTCGTTGTCCTGCACAGAATGCCGATTGTAGGCACCGAGGTTTTGCAGATCATTGGAATCAGGCCGGAGCTGATAAACTGTTCTCCTTGCACCCGATTGCAGTTCAATAACGAGCATACCTCAGATCGCGTGATAGCCGAAAAAATCCTCTTTGCAAGGCTCTCCCCCGCACCGGCAGGAACTAAACCCGTCTGAGCAAGACTCTCGGGATCACCTTCTGCAAGACTGGTCAGGACTACTGCACGATTGAGCGTTTTGGGGTGCACACCGCTTTGCTTCGACAGGCTCACAATAGAATGAAATTTTCGCTCGAGAACCGGCTCACCAAACAAGTCAGATCCGGCTCCGATAGGAAAATTATCAATGACAAATTCTCGAACAAGGCCCTTCAAAGGACCGATCTCACGCTTGTTCGTGTTGAACTGAAGCCATTGATAAAGACGCCCGAACACGAATTGAGGCCCGCAGTTCTTGGAGAGATTATTTCGGCTCGCGAACAACACATGCAGCGCTTCGTTTACTCCCTCCGGACCTCGAGATGCAAAACCATAACCGAAATCTTCCGCCGCAATGCGGTCGTGGACTGTCAATTTATTCAGGTTAATGTGAGTGCCAAGCGATATCACGATCCCAAGCATTTCGCAGGCGCGGGCGGCCTGGTCGATATCCTGCTCATCCAACCAAGCCGGACCGTTCTCTCCCGCAAATCGGCGTGCAACGTAAAGCTGTAGGGCTGAAGGCGAACTCTTTCGCGTGGCCGCACTCAGGTCTTTTAGGTCCTTGGTCGATGGCGCGACAAGCTCCATGTCTTGAAACTGCTCGGACACCGATCGGTTAGGTCGTCTGACCAGTTCAATATGGTGCTTTCCGCAAACCCGGACAGGCTCGACGCGCCACAACACACGCGCAACCCTTGAACCGTTAGAAGCACTGTCAAACTGCTCGTCCTCTAAAAGGCAAGACGGACAGAATGACGTTTGATTGGCATTCATGAACGCTGTGCTGAACATCTGCCCTCGAAAGCGACGTTGCCGCGATTCAGCACGCAAGGCGACGGCATCTACCAACCTATCCCTTGCCACTCCTGTAAGACCTGAGAGGCGATCAAGGTCTTCATGGGATGGATGTTTCGCCCTTTCACGTGAAAACTCGATAAGATCCAGAAATCGATACGCAGAAAGGTCAAAGTGGAATTTACCGACCCGCCCGAGGTAGGATGTCAGCGTTTCATCTTCGCAAATCGGCAATACTGGTAGGAGGGTCATTTCTTCTTCATCCGCTTGGCCTTCTGCCGAGCCTTGTTCGTCGCGGCAGTGCGTTGCGCCTCATATTCATCCTCATCGACGTCCAACTCAATTTCGATCCAGTCCTCGGCCGCGAATACGTTCCGGCCCGGCTCACAAATCTCACGCTCTCCCCAACTCACTTCAAAGTGTTCAACTTCCAAGCAGGGGCTATCCTGATATAAAGCTTCTTCAATAGCGAGAATGACGGACTCGATCGCCCTCCCGAACTTGTAACGGCTCCCGTGAATCAGGCGGCTGATGACATCGAAATGAGCTTTGAACGTAAGGCCGGCCTTGCCCGACAGAAATTTGACCAACTCTTCAAGATCCTCATTGTCCGCGCCAATCTTGAGATCGCGCGGCTTGATCTTTGCAAACCGGCGGCTCAACTGCGGATCAAGTCCAGCAATGCGCCCCAAGCGTTCCGTTCCGCTCAGGACCAAAACGACGGGGTGTTCGCCCTGCATCAGCGACTTGAGCATCTTCAGCATATTGTCGGTCTCTGTGGTAGCTGTATCCTTAAACATGTCCTGCGCTTCGTCGATCCAAAGGAGGGTAATTCCCATCCGTTCCAGCCGCACTCGGACTGCTTGCCAAATCTCCCAGACTTTCGCGCGTTCAGCGGTGTTATCGACCCCAAGTTTTTGCAAGATAGTTGTCCCGAGACTTTTCTGTGTCGCGGGGCTTTCAACCTTGATCTTCAGATACCTCGGCCGCCCCGTTTCAGGATTGTCCTGCAACGCGTCGAACTTGCCGAGAACCTCTTGGATCGTTGTCGTTTTACCGCCACCTGAAGCGTCGATCATGATCACCCCGTTGGTCTCAGTTCCTGCAGTCACAAGAGCTGGCTGGTGCGTCGGCTGCCCGTCGTCTCCCGGCTTGAATAGCCGGGAGACTTGCTTGCTGAACAGCTTTCCGTGGTCCGTCTGAAAGCGGATATCCCTTAGCATTTCAGGAGTGCTTTGGCCGATCGATGATGACATCTCGTCGTGGTTATTCATTTCTTGCCCTCCAGCCATGAGTTTTTCGGTTGCGGCATCTCCCGCTCAATCTGCTTGGACATGTGAGGCGATGGAGCAGTTGGTTCGACAGGCATGATTGAGTGACCAAGGCCGTCAGGTGATTTCGCGAGGCCGGGCTGAGCAGAGACGATGGCAAAGCTGCCTTTGGCCTGCTTTTCAAGAAGATCCAGATTTTTTGTATCCATGCCTTCGTCCAAGATGCCCATAGACATCATCCGCTGGGAATTGAGCGCTCGAATTTCGGCCAATGCGCGGAAAACGATGGCATCAGAAATTTCACGGCTCTTTGCATATTTGGCGGTCAACGCCCGCATTGTTGCGGTCCACTCTTGTGCAGTAACGCCATCGAACCGTTCTTCGACGGCGGGGATCTCAAGCCATCCGTCATCCAGCTTTGCCTCGATTTGTCCGATGTTTCGACCGCACCACCGGATCTGAACTGACTGATTGCCATGCTTCATGAACCATTCATGCAAAGCACCGGAATGATATTGAACGTTGAGGACCTGAATTCCCGTTTTTTGAACTTTACGTGTCGCGTGGATACCGAAGGCCAAACGCTTCTGCCGATAGCTCGGAGCAGCGTGCAAAGGGTAGTTGCCGCTCGACATATCTACCTGCCATTGTTCAAGCGGGGTGAGACCGTTGAGGCCTTCGTGCGGCGTGTTATGGTAGATATCTACGATCCAGCGCACGAGGATGCGCGATAGATCTTCCACTGACAGACAGGCCATTTTTTCTGAACCATATTCACCTTTCTCATAGGCGTTCGAAAACGTTTTTCCGCTTAAATCGGACAACGCGGAGAGCGATGCCGTCCTGAACAGACGCTCAATCTTTCCCCGCATACCAGGACTACCCGCGATGGTTTGAAGCGCATGGATGCCGAGGTCTGAGCATGCATTTGTAAAGACGCCTGATTTGAAGGCGCTGCCATTGTCAGTCGCGAGAATTTCAGGGAGGCC
This sequence comes from Loktanella sp. SALINAS62, assembly GCF_018263905.1. Lineage (GTDB taxonomy): Bacteria > Pseudomonadota > Alphaproteobacteria > Rhodobacterales > Rhodobacteraceae > Loktanella. The sequence goes on from NZ_JAAFZU010000006.1 coordinate 4,999, forward strand.
CAGCATATTCCATGGGCTTTCTGCTCCAGCTGCCGTTGCGATCATGCCCTTATCGCTAACGATCATATCCAGACATCGAACTGCTGCACTCGATTTTGGATTGCTCGTTAATACCATACCCAGAATCACGCGGGTCCGGCTGTCGATCGCAACGACGACCCACCAACGCCGCGTGGGGTCAAGCAGGCCAAGGCTTTCAAGTTCGTTGCTGTCGAACAGTTCGAACAAACCACAGCTGCTCATGATCGTATGGAGGTCAACTTTCCATTCGTCCATCTCGACCCGCTCCAGCGGCCTTGCGTGTTTAAGGCCGGCCTTGACCGCCCGCATCTTCCGCATGGCCTCTTCGGCACCAAATCGCAGAACCAGTTTTTCGAACTTTCCATAGGTCCCAATCTCGCGCCTGACGGCATCGCGCTTTGGTGTCCGCAACAGAGGCCGCTGCTCCGCCTCGCGAACCTTGTTTTCATCCAGAAATGCGAGCTCGACCGCTTCAACCGTTTTCGTCTGAGGTGGACGCCGCAAGGTGAAATAGTGGTCCCGAACAGTCTTTGAAAGCAGCGCCTGCTCTTCGATCGAGAACTGTCTCTGCCAGTTTCCTCGGTTTTCGACTTTGTCTTTCAGGCCGGACTTTCCGGACCTGTGGTAATTTGATGCCCATTCCCTCAGGGTGCGTGCACTGCAAGCATCAGGACGGATCACTGCTCCTGCAGATCTTGGTTTCCGCCCCCCCTCTTCCTTCCAGCGGCGACGGGCATCGGCGCGTTCCGGATCCGGAAGCTCATAGGTCATGTATTCTTCGGCTGCGCGGCAAAGGTCATCCATGCAGGCCTCAATCGCTTCGCTATTTACCTTTAAAAGACCTGCATTTCTGCGATCCTGATAGGCACGCACCATAGCATATTTCGCTTCCACCCTTGCGCGATGTGCAGGTGTCAGCTCAGCAATCGAGTCGTCACACGTCATAGCCGGAGATGCGGCTTTGACCATTTTGTGCAGGAAATAGTCAGGCTCATGAATGATTTTTCCCGCTGCGTTCAGACGATTGAAGCGTTGAACTTCAAACACCTCCGTCAGGTGTGGATTGTCCGCATCCATGAATTCGAGAAACCCACCGTGGGTCCCGACATAACGCGTGACCCAGCCGTCGATGGTCACGCGATCATGCTCGCGAAGTAGGAAGCTGGGGAACCGGTCGAAAAAGTCTTTGGCGAATTGCATTGTCATCTTTTGTCTTTCTTTGTTGCGACGGCTTTGCGCGTCGATTGAGTGCAGAAGTGGAGCCGGTGCCCATCGTTTTGATGGGCCGGGACGCGCGGCATGTTGATAAAGCTTTGAGGTTACTTCAGCGGACTGCGTCGAAGGCGCGGGAGGGACCGCTGCCAAGGCTCGCTTTTATCGCAGCCATGAGCCTGGCTCTCGTGAGCATTCAGCAAGATTTCGTTGAAGGTGCGCTCGATCAGCGCGCTGCCTGTCGGGCGATAGTGAGGTGCATATTTGATCGGGCTCATGCGAACTCTCCAGATTTGGAGAGTGTCCGACCTTCTGTGTAACTGGGATTTGGTTCATGCTTCCTGAGAGAAGCAAGGACGATGACGATGACGATTTCCAAGGA
>NZ_JAAFZU010000058.1 GCF_018263905.1 Loktanella sp. SALINAS62
TTTCGTTCAAAAGTTCATCGCGCATGCGCCCGTTGAAGCTTTCGACGAAGCCGTTTTGCATCGGCTTGCCCGGCGCGATGTAATGCCATTCGATCTTGTGTTCCGTGGCAAAGGTTAAGATCGCGTTACTGGTCAGTTCGGTGCCGTTGTCGCTGACAATCATGCCGGGCTTTCCACGCCGTTCGATCAGGGCCGCCAGTTCCC
>NZ_JAAFZU010000059.1 GCF_018263905.1 Loktanella sp. SALINAS62
GTCCCGGTCCCGCGGCACGGCGATAGGCAGCTCGCCGTCCTGGCCCTTCAATCGTTTGGTGGATGAGCCGTTACGGCGGTTGGCCTGATCGGACGGCGCATCCTTGCCGTCCTCATAGCCCAGATGCGCGGTCAGCTCGGCACCCAGCATCCGCTCCATCAGCTTGATCTTCAGCTCTTTCATCAAGCCGTCGTTGCCGAGAAGATCTTCAGGCCGCTCGCAGCCCTTCAGAAGTTCGTCCA
>NZ_JAAFZU010000060.1 GCF_018263905.1 Loktanella sp. SALINAS62
GGATGTCGGTTGCTCCACCTGCGCAAATAGGCCTATCAACCCAAAGGGCTCCGGTTCCCGCCGGATGAAAGTTCAGTGGCAGGTCAGTAGCTGTTCAGACAAACCGATCCACCTCTGTCGGACCCATAGGCGGGCAGGCCCAACCTGTAGCACCACCCAAAACGGCAACGCAAAAAGCCGCCTGAGGTGGCGTGTAGTGCGTTGTTATTACTGTGTGATTTTGGTTGCGGGAGACCGGTTTGCACTTTGGCGAAAACCACACTGTTCGTCCCGGTGGCGCGATGAGCAAGGCGGCCGACGGAGGCGGCGACTGGCCGCCCCTGCCCCGCCGATGCCGATCAGGATGAGGAGGCATCATCCGGCTGTGCGGCTTTCGGCGTAGCCTTCGCGGCCTTTTCTTCTGCCGCAGCAGCCTCAGCGGCAGCCAACTCCGCTTCTTCTGCGGCGAACGCTTCTTCGTCATCTGCCTCTTCGTGCATCTCATCGACGGTCTCAGGACGAAGCGAGTGCCCTGCGATGCGACGGCGGTTCGCCGAGGTGGCGAGCC
>NZ_JAAFZU010000061.1 GCF_018263905.1 Loktanella sp. SALINAS62
ACCAATCCGGACACCTCACAGCAGTGCCCTGACGACAAGGTAAACCGCTTGTTCAAAGCAGATCGGCCCAACCAGCTCTGGGGCGAGCCATTGTGCGCCATTGGTTCAAGAACAAGGGCGAGCGACTTTACATATGTCCCAACGTGGTCAGGAACGGTTTATGTCGCTTTCATCATCAATGTCTTCGCACGTCGCATCGTCGGCTGGCGCGTATCGACATCAATGGCGACGCAGTTCGTTCTCGATGCTTTGGATCAAGCAATCTGGCAAAGAAAAACGCCTGATAACAATGCCTTGTTTCATCAATCGGACCGTGGATCGCAATATCTCTCGATCAAGTATACCGAGCGCCTCGTCGAATTTGGCATTGATCCATCGATTGGAACAGTCGGCGATTCCTATGACAATGCTCTCGCTCAATGCGTCATTGGCCTGTTCAAAACCGAGGCCATCAACCAGATCGGTCCGTGGAAATCGGTGCGCGAAGTCGAATGGGAAACGCTGAAATGGGTCGATTGGTATAACAACCGCCGGCTATTCGGTCCCATCGGATACACCACACCCGCAGAAGCAGAGGAGGCATTCTATGCAAATCT
>NZ_JAAFZU010000062.1 GCF_018263905.1 Loktanella sp. SALINAS62
CATCCCTGTGATCGACAAGGCCGGACGCCCCGATGGGACCTGGACACGCACAGATTTCGACTGGGATGCGCAGAACGACCAATACATCTGCCCCGAGGGGCACGCGCTCAAGCAGTTCCGCCGGAATTATTCCGATCCGGACCGGGGTCCGACGGGCAAGGGCACTGCGAAGTATCGTGCGCTGAAGCTGACCTGTCAGGTTTGCCCATCCAAGCCGAAGTGCTGCCCCAATGCCGACGCCAGATCGATCACGCGTGAAGAACACGAAGATGCCCGTCAAGTTGCCAGGGATCTGGCCAAAACGGATGCATACGCGATTGCGATGAAGCTCAGGAAGAAGGTCGAAATGCTCTTCGCCCACCTCAAACGTATTCTCGGCCTGAGCCGGCTTCGATTACGTGGTCCATGTGGCGCAA
>NZ_JAAFZU010000063.1 GCF_018263905.1 Loktanella sp. SALINAS62
GCGCCGACGGCTGTGGCGGATACCGGCACGGCGGGCGAGGACGACGGCATCGTGCCGCTGGACAACGTGCTGGCCAACGACACCGATCCGGACACCAGCGATGTGCTGACGGTCGGCACGGTGAACGGCGATGCGGCGAATGTCGGCGCGCCTGTGACGGGCGACAACGGCGGTCTGGTCACGATCAACCCCGATGGCACGGCAACCTTTGACCCGAACGGCGAGTTCGACGATCTGGCCGAGGGCGAGACGCGCGAGACGACGGTCACCTATACGGCGGACGACGGCAACGGCGGCACCTCTGATCCGGTCACGGTCACCGTGACGGTCA
>NZ_JAAFZU010000007.1 GCF_018263905.1 Loktanella sp. SALINAS62
CTTCGCTGTATCTCGTTCGCTTCATTGTCCGTCCCTTCGTTGGGTCGGACTCTCATTCCAAATAGAGGAAAAATCCCGTGGCAGGTCAGGGGACGTATCTTAGATCATCGTCTCAGCCTCAGGCAGGCGATGACAATGACATGGTTACGAAGAAAACTTGGATTAAATCGGCTCAAAACCTTTTCGGTGCCACTCCATTTCCCAGATGGCATCTGGGGTGTCGCGGGCTGGGGATTGGAAAGTTGATGTGGTTAATACTTGAAAGCCGCATCCTTCCAAAATTTTACGCGAGCCAGGGTTGTCAGTGAAGACACCGGCAAACGTTTTTGTGAGTGCAAAACGAGCCTGCGTATACTCTAGGAATGCACGGACAGCTTCGGTTCCGTATCCCTTGCCGCGTGCAGATTCAGCCAGGAAATAGACAAGCGCTGTGGATAATCCGCCGAGACCGATGGCCCCGATAAGGGTGTTTTGCCGATCAAAAATACCAACCATAAAACCCAACCGACCCGTAAACCGGCGTTGGCGTTGCCATTTGACAGCAGCATCAAAGGACAAAGGGTGTTCAAGGTTTACCAACATGCGCGCAATAGATCGTTGACCTGCGATCTTATGGAATGCGGTTTCATCATCAGACGTCAGGGGGCGCATCCTGAGGCGACTGGTCATGAGATCAAACGGTGTTGCCACCGACCAACTTGTGCGGGTCAGTATGGCAATGTCAGGCTCTACGTCGGTGATCTTCAGCCTGTAGGGGTGCGGTGTTTGCATTTGCGCAGCGTCGAAACGAAGCTTCATGTACGACGCATCCGTTGTCATAAAAAAGCGTGTTGCAGAAACTGCAAGCAGGCTAGTCATTTCGAAAGTGTCACATAGTCGACCTTACCACTTGGCGTTCTTGGTAAAGCATTAGGGAAATGATAAGAGCGCGGAAGCTGAAACTTTGTGAGATTGGCGCGTGCGTATTGTTTCAACGCGGCACCATCCTCTACATTTTTCAAAACCGCGTACGCAATAATCTTACGACCAAGGCTTTTATCGGGCTGCGTGACAACGGCAACGGCAGTGACAAGGCCTGAGGCTGACAGGGTGCGCTCGACTGCATCAAGGGCAACTTGGACGTCCATCGTTTTGATCATCCGGTCTTTTCGGCCCTGTAGGTAAACAAAGCCATTTGCGTCGATCATCCCTATGTCACCGGTCCGCACTGCATTCATCTGGAAAAAAAGCTCTGATGTGCGATCGGGATCCCGCAAATAACCAAGGCACACACCAGCACCAGCGTGGATTAATGTGCCAAGAGTGCCGTGGGGCACGGGGGTGCCACTGTCATCAACGGCAGTAATTGTCACGCCGGGCAAAGCGCGCCCCACACTCATTTCACGGCCATCACGGTCATCGGGATGCAAGCTACAAGAGCGGTAAGTCTCGGTCAGGCCATAATTCGCGTACAGTTTGGAGTTAGGCAAAAGGACAGAAAGATCAGACACAAGCTCCGGCAGCAGATGTGATCCGGTGCTGGTAACTAATCGAACAGACGAAAGATCTGCACTGCGAATGTTAGAGATGCCATAAACCATACCCGCAAACACTGACGGTGTGCCCGCAAGAATAGTTGGATGATGAAGTTCAATCGCGTCGCTCAAGCTTTGCACGCTGGGCAGCGCGGGAAGCACCATCGACGTACCTTGCAGCAGACAAGAAAGGAGTTGGCCCCAGCCGTAATCGTGGGTCCATGACACCGGGCAGAGGATTTTGTCGTCTGGCCTGTAGCCAAACAAGTCGCTGATGCGCGCCGCCCCAGACATCAGATTGGCCGTTGATTGCATCACACCTTTGGGGTTCCCAGAAGAACCTGACGTAAAGACGACAGAGCCAATCTCGCTCGGTAAATCGTCGGTGTGTTGTTTGGGCGTGAGGGTATTCAGGCCATCCGTCGCCAGCAATGCTGCGGCGCCACTGACATCAATTGCATGGTCAAGGTGCGCGGTGGGTGCATCTGGTGAGACAAGAACCGGGAAGCTCTCTAGCGCCCAAGTGGCAAGAATGTTTGCCGCAACCGCGGCCGTGTTTGTAGATGAGACGACGAGTGGACGGCCATGACCAACGCCGGCTTCCGCCAAGAGTGGGGCCGCCGCAGCGGCCATATCGCGCAAAGCAGCGAAAGTGGTCGTTTCTTTATCCTTGGCGATAGCAATTTTGTCAGGGTGCAAGGCAGTGACCGCCTTAAACCTCACATAAAGTTCATGCATTACCATGGCCATGGATATGATTGTGGTGACTTTCCGTCACGTCCCGAAATTCACCGTCTTCAATGATAATCTCAAACGGTTCGGGGTGGCTGATGAAGCGACTGGGGCTGGCGGTAAGGCCGTAAGCCCCTGACAGTAACACAGCAAGAACATCACCGCGTTTGACGAAAGGCAAATTCAACGGCCCGGCGAGCGCATCAATTGAGGTGCACAGCGGCCCCGTGAGTTTGACCGATTCTTCAATAGAATTTGCTTCTGCGGTCAGATGCGCGACTGGCCAGTCTTTGCGGAAGACGGACCCCATCATCCCACACGCCGCCAGATGATTGTTAAAACCCGCGTCGCAAATGCGGATGTTCTGGCCACGGCTGATTTTCGTGCTCAAAACCGAGGTGAGCAGGGCACCCGCCGGGCCAACCACCCAACGCCCCAACTCAAGAATAAAAGTAGTATCGGCAAAGCCTGCATAACTGCGGAGCAATTTCGCGATGTGCAGGGTGCCGGCGGCGACCTTTTCCAGATCAAGCGGTGTTTGACCGTTGTGATAAGGAACGCCAAATCCCGCACCAAAGATCAATTTCTCAAGCTTGCGAGAGCCGCCATCGGCCAGTTCCGTGAACAGTCGCGCCATGTTTTCAAAGTTCTCGACAATTGTGTCGGCGGACAGGCTGTTGGAGCCGGTGTAAATATGCAGACCGACTAACGACAAGTTTGGGGCTGCATCAATGGCGGCCACTGCGTCGGCCGCACTTTGCTCATCGATACCAAATTGGGATGGCTTGCCTGACATACTGGCCCCAAAACCGCGCGGCACAAAGTCTGGGTTCACGCGGATCAGCACGTTTTGGGTGATGCCTTTGGTCGATGCAATCCGCGCAGCGTCTGCGATTTCTTCAAACGATTCCACCACAAGCTCACTGCCTGTGCCGATGAATAGCTCCAGCTCGGTCAGGCGTTTACCCGGCCCGGAAAACGAGATTTTCGCTGGATCAATGCCCGTTTTGCGGGCGCGCACAACTTCGGCATAAGACGATGCATCAAGGTTTTGGCCGCTATCGGCTGCTGTCTTTACAATGGCTGCGTTTGGGTTCGCTTTGATAGCGTAACTGACGTCAAATTGGGCGCCAAACATGCTGTTCAAAATAGCGAGGCGTGCGCGCATGACATCAAGATCATAAAGATAGACTGGGGTCGGCATACGCGCCGAGTCCTGCAGCGCGATCCAGTCACGCATGACCCGTAGGGAAATCGCTGGGCCAAGGGGAGGGACCATCGACAGACTTCCTTATTGCCACGCAGGCTGAATATCTCGGGACAAATCTGCCTGAAGTCGCTGGAAACGCGTCTCCAAAATGCCCCATTGCAACGCATCACCGATCTTATCCTTCAGGTTAATGATAGTTTCAAGCGTTGCAACATCCGCATGAGATTTCGCGTAGTTCAGCAACATCGTGGTCAGTCTGATCGAAGGTTTTTCGCTATCTGTGACATAGTTGGTCAACGGCAGAAATATATCGGCATGGTGGCCTTGCTTAGCCATCGATTGCGTCATGAGAAGTAACACTGTTTCGCGATCTTGCAGGGCAAGCGGATCGTCAGCATTATCAAGCATCGTTTTGGCCTGCTCCACAATCGCCCTGTGCTCGCCCTCACGGGCCATTTTCTTTAGAGCGGCGATCTCTTGCGCGTGCGCACCAGCAATTGTGGATGCTTTTTGACGCGCCTCAAACATCGCGTCAAACAACAACTCATACTGTTTCTGATCAATGTCCCAATCCATCAAATATACGAGCAAACGCTCAATCTGATGCTTATCACCTGTATTCTTCAGCATGTTCAGGACTTCTCGGATGTGCCGATCCGGGTCCGTGACCACACCTTCAACCAATCGGTCCAAAAGATATGTCATTGCTTCAAAATTCTTTGACACACCGCGTAACGCTCTTGTGTAGAGCATGTCCAATTCGTCATTGCGTAAATCAAAATTGGTTGCTTTTTCGGCTGCAACAACAGCAGCTTCAAAATCAAGCGCAATCAATTGCGCTTCGGTATGGCCGATCGCAGCCAGCAAGGTCGCGCCGCCACTGGGTCCTTCATAGGTTTCCAGCATATGCGCTACGCCACGGTTTGCTAGCGCTTGCGAAGTGTGGTTGGGACTATTCTCACGATATCCGAATTTAAAATCGCTCAGCATGGCCATTTCTAGAAACGGTAAATACTCTACGCGGTCATATTCGGCACAAACCATATCAGCAGCGGCACGCTGGGTTGCCTTGGCCAAAAACTGGTCTACTAGTGCATCGTCGTCGCCATGTACCGAAGGTTGGGAGACGGGCGAGACAGTAACAAGAATAAGCGGATCTTTCGTAGAATGTTCCAGAACAAGGTCGCAGAAACGGCGTAAGCTAGCGGCACAGGCGTCAACATCCAAACGGTGGAGTTCAAAACGGTCTGGCGCGTCGTCGGTCATGCGACGTGACGGCATGATGTTCAGGTAAAGCCCAGTTTTTCTATCAAACCATTGTTCAATGCCGCTCACTGACACGATAACAGTGTCAGCATTGTAAACACCTGCGTAACTCGTGTTATAGATCTTACGATATGTTTCTGCGTCTTGTTTCCCATGAGCGAAGGTCCAGTGGATCTGCATATCGACCCACTCACCCTCAACTTCGATCAGCGCATCATTGACGGCGTTATTGCTCGGATCGCGCGCCCAATCGATTTCATTAGTTGAGACATCAAGATTATAAATATTATAACGGCCAAATTGCTCCATTGCGGAGCCAGGCAAGCCAAGATCAGTAGGGCTGGACAGATAACGGCGTTCCGCACGATTCAGAGATTTTTCAATACTCCGGGCAAAGCAATTTCCAATAACAAAAAACGTCCCGTCATAAGGTATACGGGTTTCACTCTTTATTTTTGGTTTCGCGTAGGGAAAAAGGCGATCATAACCTTTCTTTATGCCCGGATATTGCCTAAGCTTGTTTGCTGAAACACTATTTTTAACATCGAAAAATGACCGTTTCTTAGCTGGCATTTTGACCACCACAAAACGCCATAATGTTATTAATAGAATCAAAGTTCTCCAGTGTTACAGCTGATTGCTCAATGGTCATATTGCCTTCGTCTTCAATGAAGGCAATCAATGATGTCATTGTGAAGCTGTCGATGTACCCATCAGAAAACAGTAATGTGTCATCTGAAATGTCTTCTCGACGCAGTCCTGCATCTTCACAAATAAAGTCAATCAAATCTTCTTTTTTCAACGAACTACCCCATGGATCAAACTTGCCGCGAACTGAATATACCCGCCGTTTCCTTTTCAGATCAAGAAAACCGGGCGAGATTGAGGCCAATCCTAGGTCTTGTATCGTCCAAGATCCCCGCGGCTTCCGTGGGAGGTTCTCCAACGCGGGTCGTGGACCCGCTGGCGCGCAGCGATTCGCCGCGACCCGCATCAGAAAACGCTGGACGTTACGAAGACTGCGCTTGGCGTCATGTGTGCGACATACCAGACCCAATGAAAATGCCGTGATCCAGGAAGCCTATGTCCACGGCGTTTCGACGCGGTCGATGGATGACCTCGTGCAGGCCATGGGCGGGACCGGCATTCCGAAGAGCCAGGTCAGTCGGCTCTGCGAAGAAATCGACTAGCCGGTCGATGCCTTCTTCACCCGGATGATCGAAGTAGAATGGCCCTACCTCTGGGCCGACGCCACTTACCTGAAGGTCCACCAAGGCGGCAGGATCGTCAGCGTCGCGGTCACGCTGGCGGTAGGTGTGATCACGAACGGCTGCGTTGCGCCATGCGCGCTGCACTTCTCGCTGTAGTCAGCGCCGGTCTGGGTGCCAACCTCCAGCTCCATCAGTGGTTCGACAGCAAAGTCGATCATCTCGCGAAGCACGACGGCATCACCACTGTTCTCTACAAACGCACGGATGTCCATCATGGGTTTGGTCATCGGGGATATCCGTCGGTTCAGGTTGGTTCAGCAACCCGACCCTACCGAAAAACTCTATGGCCACCGACAGCTACACCACGTCTGAGGACGTCACCGGAATCGCCGCGCATTGATGACATTACGACTTCGTTCGCCTGCAGCCGTGAGAGGACGAGAGGCTAAAATGTAGCCCGAAAATACCTGCGCTATACTCAGGACTCATAGCCAATAGATGACGATTGCGGCGAGAGCGATGGCGGAGAAGAAGGCCTTGGGGCACCGGTCGTATCTGGTTGCGACACGTCGCCAATCCTTGAGCCGGCCGAACATGATCTCGATGCGGCTGCGTCTTTTGTAGCGGCGCTTGTCATACTTCACCGGTGTATTGCGCTGCTTTCGGCCGGGGATGCACGCGCGTATCCCCTTGTCCTGCGGCGCTTCTCTGAACCAGTCAGCGTCATAGCCACGATCCCCGAGCAGCCATTTGACGTTTGGCAGGCCGCTGAGCAGTGCCCGCGCGCCGATATAATCGCTCACCTGCCCGGCGGTGACGAACAGATCAATCGGTCGACCTTGGCAGTCGCAAATGGCGTGCAGCTTCGTGTTCATGCCGCCCTGGGTGCGACCGATCAGGCTACCACGCCCCCCTTTTTGGCGGCCATGCTGGTCGCCGTTCGGTGGGCCTTCAGGTATGTCGCGTCAATCATCAAGGTCGTCTTTTCGCCGTGTTCCGCCGCCAGCCCGGCTATCATCCGCGCGAAGATGCCCTTGTCGCTCTAACGCTCCAGCGGCTGTAGCGCGCTTTGTGAGGGCCATATGCAGCAGGAGCGTCTCGCCAACGCAAGCCATTGCGATTGATAAAGATAATCCCGCTCAGCACCCGCTTGTCATCAACCCGGGGCTTCCCGTGTGACTTGGGAAAGAAAGGTGCCAGACGCGCCATCTGCGCGTCGGTCAGCCCAAAGAGATCGCTCATGTCACCGCTCCATTTTTGGAAGCGTGAATCACGCAGCGCCACAGAAATCAATGTATCCTGACCCTAGGGTCAGGACTTCGGTAACAGGGACCTTTCAGTCAAGGGCTTTTTGACATGCGTGTCCGGCCGCCTGTTTGCGGTTTGATGCGGGTTCTTTCTGAGCCGTCCTTTTATCACTGTCGCCTTCTTCTGAGATCACCCGGGTGCATGCTTCGGTCCGTGGTCAGCGCGGGGCTGCCAACATGATGCTGGTTCAATGCAATTCCGATGTGCCCATCTCATTGGCGTGCTCGATGTGAACCGGCAACAGTCCAGACCACGGCATCATCGAAACCACGTCCCTGGGGGACCTCGAAGGCCTGCAGTCAGGTAAGGGACGGCAGGAAACGCAATCTTTTAGGCCGCATTGGGCATGGCAATGTCTGACCGGAAGTCGGTATCATCGACCCACATCCTGTGCAGGATGACGCTGATACGCCTTGCTAAGGCAACCATGGCGCGTTTACCGCCACGGCGTCGCGCGACCTGCGCAGCCCATGTTCTCAGCCACGTCGACCGTCCGCGATGCATCATGACAGTCGCAGCCTGACATAACGCGCGGCGCAGATTGACGTCGCCCGCCTTCGTGATACCGCCCGATACGTCGCGTTCGCCTGACTGGTTGCGCGATGGCGTCATGGAGCTATGGTTGATTTTGGGTGACGCGCATCATCAGGCGGCGCGGTTTTCGGTATCGTTGGTCTGTTCTATACCGTCAGTGAACTTGA
>NZ_JAAFZU010000064.1 GCF_018263905.1 Loktanella sp. SALINAS62
GGCGCTCGTCTGGACGCTGATTATACCAACCCCAAAGTGGCAACATTTTGCGCTGCCCTTTGGCTCACTTTTACTCTGCCGTTGACACTGCGAGGTCCTCTTGTTGTGTGTCTGTTCCATACTTGGCAATTCTCCGAGAGTTTTACCCTCCGGTAAACCCGGGGCGGTTCAGCTTGATGAAAGAGCTGAAGATCAAGCTGATGGAACGAATGCTGGGTGCCGAGCTGACCGCGCACCTGGGCTATGAGGACGGCAAGGA
>NZ_JAAFZU010000065.1 GCF_018263905.1 Loktanella sp. SALINAS62
CCGGTCGTGATCTGGATCTGCACCGGTATCGCCTTTGGCCTGCTGGTCCGCCGGACGGCACTTGGCCTGCTGATCGAGGCGATCGGCATCAACCGCGCCGCCAGTGCGCTGGCGGGGGTGAACGCACGGGTCCTGCTGATTGCGGTCTACGTCGCATCGGGGCTGTGTGCGGCTGTGGCGGGCATCATCGTGGCCGCCGATATCCGCGGCGCCGACGCCAACAACGCAGGCCTGTGGCTGGAACTCGACGCCATTCTGGCGGT
>NZ_JAAFZU010000066.1 GCF_018263905.1 Loktanella sp. SALINAS62
ACCAATCCGGACACCTCACAGCAGTGCCCTGACGACAAGGTAAACCGCTTGTTCAAAGCAGATCGGCCCAACCAGCTCTGGGGCGAGCGATTGTGCGCCATTGGTTCAAGAACAAGGGCGAGCGACTTTACATATGTCCCAACGTGGTCAGGAACGGTTTATGTCGCTTTCATCATCGATGTCTTCGCACGTCGCATCGTCGGCTGGCGCGTATCGACATCAATGGCGACGCAGTTCGTTCTCGATGCTTTGGATCAAGCAATCTGGCAAAGACAAACGCCTGATAACAATGGCTTGGTTCATCACTCGGACCGTGGATCGCAATATCTCTCGATCAAGTATACCGAGCGCCTCGTCGAATTTGGCATTGATCCATCGGTTGGAACAGTCGGCGATTCCTATGACAATGCTCTCGCTGAATGCGTCATTGGCCTGTTCAAAACCGAGGTCATCAACCAGATCGGTCCGTGGAAATCGATGCGCGAAGTCGAATGGGAAACGCTGAAATGGCTCGATTGGTATAACAACCGCCGGCTATTCGGTCCCATCGGATACATCACACCCGCAGAAGCAGAGGAGGCATTCTATGCAAATCTAAACACACTCGATAAAGTAGCCTGACGTTGAACAAATCACCCTCCGGCAAACTCGGGGCGGTTCAGCGGACCGCTCGGTAGCGGCTTCGAATGAATGGGGCTTCAACAGCATGATCGTGCTCCTCATGGCGGTACTGGCCAATCCAGCACGTCAAGCTGGCGCAGGATTTGCGCCAGGGTGGGTGACCTGCCACTGAACTTTCATCCGGCGGGAACCGGAGCCCTTTGGGTTGATAGGCCTATTTGCGCAGGTGGAGCAACCGACATCC
>NZ_JAAFZU010000067.1 GCF_018263905.1 Loktanella sp. SALINAS62
TTGACCCCAACATGAACCAAAATCCATAATCAGAGGTGGCTCACTTCTCGGTGAAAAAACCGGCTCAGTTCTGAGTGAAAATCAACACACGGTGCGATGGCCGGGATTTTGTCGTTGTGCGCCAGTGGCATGGACAAACACGCCAACGCCCGCTGGAATGGCGGGCGTTCTGGGCAAGTAACGATGGTTGCGGGAGACCGGTTTGCACTTTGGCGAAAACCACACTGTTCGTCCCGGTGGCGCGATGAGCAAGGCGGCGGGCCGAGGCGGCGACTGGCCGCCCCTGCCCCGCCGATGCCGATCAAGATGAGGAGGCATCATCCGACTGTGCGGCTTTCGGCGTAGCCTTCGCGGCCTTTTCTTCTGCCGCAGCAGCCTCAGCGGCAGCCAGCTCCGCTTCTTCTGCGGCGAACGCTTCTTCCTCATCTGCCTCTTCGTGCATCTCATCGACGGTCTCAGGACGAAGCGAGTGCCCTGCGATGCGACGGCGGTTCGCCGAGGTGGCGAGCC
>NZ_JAAFZU010000068.1 GCF_018263905.1 Loktanella sp. SALINAS62
GACATATCCGGCAGCAGTGAAGTAATTCCAGCATTCTTCGGGTGAAGTACAGGTCGCAGATATCGGCGATTGCATTGAACATGTCGGTGGAGGTGCGTGTGCCGATCCGGCGCAGGTGCGCTTTGAGCTTTGAGAACGCCATTTCGATGGGATTGAGGTCGGGGCTGTAGGGCGGCAAGAAAAGGAACCAGCATCCTGCCCTGCGCATCGCCTTTTCCGCTTCGGCGTTTTTGTGCGTGGCGAGATTGTCCAGAATGACCACGGTTCCGGGTGATAGTTCCGGCACCAGAACCTTTTCAACATAAGCGGCGAAGGCCGCGCCATCCATGGCACCTTTGATCACCCAGGGGGCGATCATCGCGTCGGCAATCAGTCCGGCTATAAAGGTCTGGGTGCCCCGTGAGCCGAAGGGGGCGTCCATGATCAGGCGGTTTCCGCAAGAGGCCCATCCCCTCTGCCTCGTCAGGTTTGTCTTCACTGATGTTTCGTCAATAAAGACAACGCGTTCCTGATGCTTCGATACGGCTGGAATGCGATGCTTGAACCAATCCTCGCGTTGCCGCCTTACCTTGGCACGGTGACGTTCGGTGGCGACTAGTGACTTTTTTATAAGTGTAGCCCAACTTTCGTAGGAACTTGCCGATGGCGTTGGGATGCGCCCGAACGCGCGTTGCGTCAAACAGGGCTGCGCTCAGCTCGGGCATCGTGATGTCAC
>NZ_JAAFZU010000069.1 GCF_018263905.1 Loktanella sp. SALINAS62
GCGGTAATGGCGTCGGGGAAGCCCTTGAGGCCGTCCACGACCGCAATCAGGATGTCCTGCACCCCGCGGTTCTTCAGTTCCGTCATCACCGACAGCCAGAATTTGGCACCCTCGTTGTCGGCAATCCACAGGCCCAAGACCTCGCGCATGCCATCTCTGTTGACGCCGAGAGCGACGTAGACGGCCTTGTTCTTGACCATGCGGCTGTCGGCGTCGCGGATCTTGACCCGCAAGGCATCAAAAATGACGATGGGATACATCCGGT
>NZ_JAAFZU010000008.1:0-72461 GCF_018263905.1 Loktanella sp. SALINAS62
TTGACCCCAACATGAACCAAAATCCATAATCAGAGGTGGCTCACTTCTCGGTGAAAAAACCGGCTCAGTTCTGAGTGAAAATCAACACCGCAAGGCACTCGTCTTATCGGCGAATACGATGACGGTGTGACCGTCGGGCAGCGCCGCGTGCTTCTAGTTTGGACACGGCTGATCTTCCCGGATGGACGGTCTATGGTCCTCGAACGCCAGCCTGGGGCGGACACTGTAGGCTATGCCGGTCTCGAGGACCGCGTCGACAATCACTGGGCCAGCATCCTGCGCGCCGCCGGCCTCTCGACCTTGCTGGCCGTCGGCGCCGAACTGGCCACGGACGAGGAAGACCGCCTCGCCCGTGTGCTCCGCGACGGGGCCCTCGACACGATCAACGAGGCCGGCCAGCGCATTGTCGAACGCCAACTGCAGGTCCCGCCGACCCTCACAATCCGTCCCGGCTTCCCGATCCGCGTGATCGTCACCCGCGACCTTGTCCTCGCGCCTTCTGGAGGATGACATGACCAAGCTGAAACTTGGCATCATTCCAAACGACAAGCCGGTGAAACTGACCTTGGAACTGCCCGCGTCCCTCCATCGCGATCTCGTCGCCTAAGATATCTAACTGTTATCGCCGGAGTGCCACGTGCTCTGCGGAGACATGCTCCACATACCTGTGTTACCAACTCGGCGTTTTTTGAACTTGTTTGATCTAAGAAGTTTGGCAGACTTGCCAGAGCAGAAAATTGCGTCCAACATATGCTTGATTTCGTACTAGTGGAGTATTGGCTCTAAGCATGTGCCGAGTGAAAGCAATAGGGTCTGGATATGAGCACATGCGCCTTTTGTTTTGATTTGAGACGTTAGGGATTTTTAAGAGTGGCCTGCGGAAAACCTCCAGATCCGAGTCGAGTTACTCCCCCTGCCAACTCTGGCAACATGGCAGTTCATCATGCCACCGAGACATTTGAGGATGCTAGGCAGAAGATTGCTCGTTTAGCTCCAGGAGACTTGATTGATCAAGTTATGGATAAGGCCAATAGAGCACTAGAACGTGCAGTCGCTTCAGGGGCAAATCAGAAAACTATCAACAGATTAAGAGCGCAATTTGACAACTTGCGAGGCCTTACAAGGGAGAGGATGCGGGCCAATGTAAGCGGGCCGGCAGATCGGAAAGTGGAAGGATTCCAACCAGTTGATACAGAATTGGCCTTCAAACAGTTCTCCGAGAGTGCGGCACAACGGAACTCAAAGCCGATCATTAGAGCGATTAAGTCGACGTCAAACTATCAACACGAAGAAGTTAAGCAGCAAATTCTCAAGATTGTCGATCGTCAAGAAAAGCTTGGCTCAATCTACCGGGATCAGTTGGTGACGGATGTAGCTCGTGTTCTGGAGATTTGCCCAAGAGCAGCCGGAATTGTCAAGGCGCTGACCTTTCGAGGTCAGAAGGAGGGCATGACACTTATGAAAGACATCGCAAGTCGGGGAAACAAAGCGATTGGTAGCGCCTACGAATTGATGGGAACTGCCGCCCTAGGAGACAAAACATCCATAGCCAGCAACTCCAAGCATTCAGCTCCAAGCCTGAGGATAAACGTCGGAAAAGATCATGTAGTATTTGGGGCAAAATCACATATAAATTCCAGCTTCCCGGATGGTAAGACACGTGTCGCCAGTACTCGGAAGACAATCGAAAGTGACATTCAGATTGGGCGAAAGACACCTGATGGTTATCGGGAAATTGGTGTCGATTTCAAGCATGTAAAGAACGCAGGTAGCAAGAGCCTAGACCGAAGAGGTGGCCGTGACGTCAGTCAAATCGAAAATGTTGCGAAGGCGATCCAGTCCGGAGATTTACATGAGTACCATTTCGTTACCAATGGACGCTTCTCTGAACCGTTTAAAGAAGCAATAGACAAGGTGAATGATGATCTCGTCGCGTCTGGAAATGACCCGATAGGATTGCACGAATATGTGTCCACACTCGTCAACGACCCCATGTCCGACGGCAAAGCAAGTTGAAGGATAGCTCACTGCTCACATACACAGAGTACTGTCGGTCACGATCCTTAGTCTTCCCAAGCACCTTGGTTGGAGCACTCCAAATATTTGATGGCTCAGATTATTCTGAGTACACATTTACTGAAGGTGTGGAAAATACCGATACAACAGGTCTGTCTTGGATCGTGGAAGTGCTTGAGGATGCAATTGATCCCATACCGAAAAACCTGATCCCTATCATGAGGATAGACGAGTCATCCGTGGCGTGCGCCGTTGGTCTCTATGTGGATGAGGTCGATGCAGACGAAAAGGCCGAGTATGCACTCAAGGTGGTGCGTTGGCATATTGGAAGGGTGCCTCAGCAATACCAAGGTGAGCTACTTGATGTTGACGCCTTCTTGTTCTTGGAATCGGCATACAAGGCGATAGCCAAGCGAGAGGACAACATAAGCAGTGTCATGAAATTGGCTGAGAAGTACCATGTAGACTTCATCGCCAATGGCACACGACCAAAATCGACCGACATGAGACCGGTACAATTGGCGAGTCAGAACGTCATCATTGGCTTGGCTTCACTATGTCAGGATCAGTTTTTTGATGGCCTCCGGGTTCCAGCCTATACTACCTGCCAAGTTCCACATTTGGCCGCAAATGAAGGTGATAGAGCATTGGCTGCCTTGCTGTTGTGTGATGCGTTTCAAAATGGTGGGACGATGGAGGTCAGATTTGGCCCACACTATAAAGAAGCACAAGTTCCACCGAGCCTGATGAGCTATGCTCGGTCGCAAGGGGTGGAAATTGGATACGAAGACGAGTTCGCGATTACCCCCCGTGAATCTAGGCAGTTGTTCTTGGCAGTAACGCCCATGCCTGAGGATCTTGAAGGTCGTGCAATGGAAGCTATCGATTGTGGAGTGATAAGCCCCGAACGTCTCTGCTATAGCTTGATGTCTGGCATCTGGTCAGCCGTAGAGCTCGACTACATCCTAGCTACATCGTCCAGAGTTACGTCCATCATGAAGGGAGGGTGCGGCACCGAAAATAGGAGAGCTAGACTTGCAGAGATTGAGATATGCAGATCCGCAATAATGTCGGGAATGCTCGTAAAACGTTTGGATAACAGTGATCTTGCTGCCGGAGCTGATACCAACGTCAGAGTTTTCGAAGATGGGACGGATAGATCTGGCTGGTCGATTTCCGAAGATGATGGAGTTATTGCGATAGCGACGTCTTGGGTGGGTCGTTTACCTTGGACAAACCCTGTTGATGACAGAGTTATTCTGAAAGCAGATCAGGGATTGATAGTTGTTCCCAGATCACTACCGACGGTTGCTGATTTTGCCTTAGTGTCGCGGCTCAAGTCAGAATACAATTCGATGGTTGTTGCTATCTTAACTCCGTCGGACATGACCTCCTTGGTCCCAGCTGAAACACCTTTATTGACGTGTCCGCTTCGTATGGGCGAGATAGATCAGGATGCAGAACGTCGACTATCATCATTGAGGGTGGGCCGGTCATGAGTAGAGAATACGTAGCTTACGTTCGCATTCCAGGCAGTTTATCAGTACCGATTTCGCAACTTGTACAAGGCGCAGAAGCGAGTTTGGTGAGAAATACAAAACTACCGCCAGGTGATAGAACAGAAGCCGTACGCTTTGAGAACCTACACGCAACAATCGATCAGATAGCCATTGCAGTTATGCTGGACTCAGAAGCAAGCTGTATAACATCGAACGACAGTGAAGTGGTCGCAAAGACCGCTGAAAAGGCGGGGGTGGCTGTCCTTCATAAAGAAGATGCCGTAGATGAAAGCCTTCCATCGGAAGTTCGCAGTTGGATTTCAACTGGGAGTTTTGCGGTTGAACTTCTTTTGCCCCATGGCCAGGGCAGGGATGATGTAATTGCCGCCAAAGCCGCTTCTCCGATCCCGCTCGCCAAACGATGGAAATCGTCTGCCCGTGGTGTTCGTGCGGCAGTCAAGGAACGGTTCGAAGACACAATCATCTCGGCCCTTCAGGATGTTGATCTTAAGGCTTCGATCTCTCCGTCAGGCGTTTCAAATCGCGTTCTGACTGACACCTTGCATAAATATTGTCAGTTTCAGACCACTCACACTCGACGAGATGTGCCAGTGGTCTACCGAGACGGATCCTGTGGTCCAGATTTTCCACTAGGTGCATTAACCATGTGCGAACCAAGTTGGAGAAATGTTCGTACTTTGCGGTTCACGCTCCTTTCGATTAGACATGTGGAAATGGATTCACTCGTCGACGGAGCTTGGTTGCGAAATACCCGCATTAGCAGAACCAGAGAGGCTGGATTGACTGATCGAATTGTCTTCGAGCAGTCTAGAAAGCAGATTCGTTCCCTTGATCTCAAGACACCAACTCTCATCGAAATGTATCAAACGGGGCTAGAGACTGCGATCATCGGATTCTACCGAGCCGTCGCTCTTCACTTGATCGAGCATCCAGGCACTTTAGCTGTTAAGCCTATGTTCTTCATTGGCGGCAATCGCTTTGAGCCTAGCGAAAGGATCTGGGCTGCATGAGCGAAGAAAATACAAGAGGGATATCAACGACGTCAGTATGGCAGGCATCCTGCAAAGACTGCGCGGCTGAGCAGCTGCAATGGGCACGAACGAAGCGAAAATCCCTTCGCGATCCAGAACTTCAATTCGAGTATTCCGATAGCTTTGCACATAGGACTGCTGATATTGGTAACACGAGATCAGATAGGTGCGATAGACACCGCAAATTGCATCGTCAAGCGATTACAGCACTAGCGGTTCCCTATATAGATTTGAAAGTAATAAGGGAGGTGAGTAATCCAGCAAGCCCCTCTGGACCATTGGGTGGATTGGGGCCCCTTCCAATAGTGCACAATCGCGAAGAGCGGTCAGTGGACTTGTCGAAATTCGGTTTCGGAATGAGTGACGCAGATGTCTTAGCTATTCTAGACGGTTTAGCTGACAAACGTGTGGCTGTCATCGAAGCTGGAACAGGCACAGGAAAATCTACTTTTATGCCGTTCCGACTTATGAATCCTCCTCCGGGTGCACAACTGGACTTAACCAAAGTCGGGCCAATCATTGTTACAGAGCCTCGGCGTGCTGCCGCAACTGGAGTTGCAAGATTTGTTGGAGAGGAATTGTGTTTCGGTCACAACAGTCGGAATTGTTACCACCATATAGGGCCGGGATATCCCGTCGGATACCAAGTTAGTGGCGATAAAAATTGGGACGCTGCCTGTGACTTAGTTTATGTCACTGATGGGACAATGATCAATTGGGTGCGCGATGGAAGTCTGTCCAAGATTGGAATGGTTATTATTGATGAAGCGCATGAGCGTAGTGAGAACATCGATATAATCCTTGCCCAATTACGTGAAAAAATTCAAGAGCTTAAGCACCTTAGAGTGATAATAACCTCCGCTACCATCGACTGCAATTTCTTCATCTCGTACTTTGGTGGATCAGAGCAGGTTTTTCATTATGCAGTCCCAGAGAAAAAAAGCTTTGGCTATGGTGTGCCGCTGTTCGTTGGTTGCGACTTTGACAAGAACACACTCGTAGAGGGTTTGAGCGTCAGCTCCTCTCTGGAAAGCCAAGAACGCGATATTTCATTTCCAGGTTGGGCTGAAGCGGGACCGGTGGATGAGTTCGGTGAATGTGAGAATTTGCTTGAGCACACCAAAGAGCTCCTTAACCTGCGATGCATTGACCCAATGCCTTATGAGGATTGGAAAGAAAGCATTTCAAAGGCAGATGCGATCGCAAAGATGCCAGCCGCGATTGCCAAACAAGTTTCAGCAATCGCCAAAGGTACTGAGTGGGGAGATATACTCGCATTTCTACCAACCAAGGATCTCATTGTTGATGCTGTGAAAAAGATCCGAGACCATCTGGCTTCAGACGATTTGGACTTTGATGTATACCCGCTATTGGCGTCTGAGCCCAAGAGCACAATTGATAAGGCGATTGCGGCTCGCGATAGGGGCGACAAGCGCAAAATCGTAGTGTCGTCAAATCTCGCAGAAACTTCACTTACAGTGAGCGGAGTGCGATACGTGGTCGATTCTGGACTAATCTGTCAGTCCACATGGGACCATGAACTTGCGACGGGTTCATTACCGACAAAAACACACAGTCAATCAGGCCTGCGTCAAAGATGGGGTCGTGTTGGCCGTGATGGACCGGGTTGGGTGTTTCCGCTTTACAGTCTTGAGCAATTTCAATCGTTTTCGGTTGATACATCTCCGAGTTCAACAAGAATAAACCTTGAGTCATTCAGCGCGAAATTAATCGCAGCTGGCATAGATCTAGAGAATACACCTCTACCGGCAGGATTTGTTCCAGAAGGTTCATCCTTAGACTCTGATGCGAAAAGTAACATTCACAAGTTCATAATGGAATTGGATCGAGCCCGAACAAACTTGTCGAAAATGGGCGCTGTTGATGATGACGGTCATTTGACAGAATTCGGCCGTGACCTTGAGCGTTTTAGTGGGGATGGGACGCACGGACTTGCTTTGATGCTTGCCGACCAATTGGCATGTGTTCATGAGGTATCATTCGCAATCGAAGTGATGACAAATGGGCTCCTATATGGATCGCGTGATGACAGTATCCTGCAGATCAGTAGGCAGTGGCCATCCGCATGGCGCGTGACAGCCGCACAGCGACATCGGGGGCTCGCCATTGGTTGTGAAGATGATCTCGATCTTCTCATGCGCGTTCTGTCTAGTTGGCAAAATGCCAAAGATCCAAATCATTGGTGTCAAACTTGGTGGGTCAATGGTTCAGCGCTTTCAACGATTGAAAAAGCCGTACGAGTAACACTCCAGACGATGTCTCCTGGTATGAAAAATGAGGCCTGGAGATCGGTTGATGATCAACTCACCGTTCGAGCGAGAGCCGTTCTTACGCGCGCTTTGTCAGGCCATCAGTTCGAACCGGACGAAGTAGGTACCTTTAGAAAAGCAGGAGTCGATGATGCTGAAAGCGTAGCTCTAAGCAGATCGTCTCTTACTCAACCTTCCAACAGGTTCATGGCGCTTCAGCGATATCGCCTGCCCGCGATCGGAGGCGAAGACACACGTTTGCCAATCGTCTCGCATACGATCAACTGCATTCCGTGGATTAACTTTGAGGGCTCGGCAGGAGATCAGCTGGCTTTTCGAATGGCGATCCAAATCGCTGACCAGAGTCGGGGCAGGGATGGTTCGCTGAAATACGACGCCGATCCGCTTCGCGCTGTGAGAGAAACGATACCAATTGGTTCTGTTATGGAGATCACTCTAGGCGGTTCCGAAGAAGGTCACAAACCTCTTGAAACATCAGCACTTGTGAGTGCGCCTTTTGCAAAGCCTGAGTTTGCCGCATCATCGGATAGTGAAGAATTTGACAAAAATGCGAATGAATATGATCTCTGGCATAGAAGAGCACCCGAGATACCCCCGGAAGAGCTTGAGCTCGTTGTTTTGGACCCACGTGCCAGCGAAATCAACGATACTTTAGCAAAGAAAAAGAAGCAGTCTTCGGAGATAGGCGGGGAGACACCCGACGTCGCTCTTCCATCTTTGTTTGTCGAAGCACTATTTGATGAAGTTACATTGGAGTCTGAGTGTAGGGTTCTAGTGGCCGGCTATCGGATCCTAGATGACAACAACATCGTGTTGATCGTCGAAACAGTCTCCGATGAATTTGTTAATGATGATCCAGCGAACCCGCATGGGCTAGAACCATGGCAGGAGGTAAATCTTGTTGTGAGGGGAAAGGTAATAGAAAACGATTCGGAGTATCTGCAGGTTGATAGGATTGATAAGGCCGGTCGTTTTTTTCTTCCATGCAATCGGGGTGGTGGCCTTTATAGGTTTGATTCAGACTATATTGGACGCTTGGCGATTGGTACACGAATGACTGGACGAGTAGTCCGAAAGTACGAAGATCCTGCAACGGTGTCTTTGAGGAGTTGGGCTAAGCAACAGCTGGAAGTAAATGTTGCTGCGACCCTGAAATCGTTCAACGAATCGAGCCCCTTTTTTGAGGTAACGATAGTTTCAGAAGCAAATGAGCATGGTAAAATTACGTTAGAGTTGGATTTGGGTGGCGATGGGCAAAAGGATGTTCACAAGTTTGAGGTTCATGAGGCTTTGATTAACAAACACTCTTTGATATCGAATGAAATCGGTCAAAGGCTTTTAGTTGCATTTAAGGCTGAGACAGATCCTAGAAGAGTAAAACTGAAAGAAGAACTGTCTGAGGAAGCAATTGCCTTTGCGGAGCAGAATAACAGTGGTTTTTCGGTTTTGAATGACAGCATCGTTGCACAAAAAAACAAACCATTGATGTTGTCTTCTATCAAGCGATTGCTCAAAATCCATCCAGATATCGATTGGCAAAGATCAGTGTGGCAGTTCTATGATGAAAGCCTGTGTCTAAACGTAAGTGACGTTCGTCCAGCGCCGAAAACGGTAGAGATAGTCACCAGTAACGTAGTAGCCTCTCTTTTAAAAAGCCGTGCTCGGGATGTTGGCCAGAAACTTGGGGCTCGGGTTAATCTTGCCTCTGGCAACATCATCAAGGTGTCCGATATCGATCCAAAGGTTGTCGATGACGCAGAGCACGAGCTTCAAAGGCTTGCTGGTCTAAAGTATATCTCGATTGATTTACCAAAAGAGTCGCGTCAGTTTTCGTTCGCTCAACTAACAGAGATAGAGTCATCTTCCAAAATTGCTTGGATATGGAGAGATGGTAGCAACGTAACTGTGCTTGGTGAAACGGCAGCGGCAGTCAAGTCAGCTGTTGAAAAAATCAAATCTGCAACCACGGTCGTGGTTGGAGAGCTTCACGTTCCAGAGGGGAAAAATAAATTTCTCATTGGTACGAAAGGAAAATATATAAACCCGATGAGAGAGGTGACCGGATGTGATGCACAAAACCCTGGTGGAAGGTCGAAATGGATCATTCGAGGACCTACGCGCACTGCAGTTGAAGCCTTCTTTGAGTTAGCATCTAAGCAGGTGTGGGGAGCCGAAGGTCGTGTTGTTGAAGCGATAGTGCCAACTGTTGTTGTCGATGGAACGAGGCCTAAAGGGATCAAGCCGGTGACTCCGAAAGTCACGAAAAAAGCAACGAAGGTGGAATCCTCTTCTCGTCAGCCCCCTGCAAGTGCTGTCAGAAAAAGCTTCCAAGAGACAGCAAAACCAAGGAGACCTGCAGCGGACGTCGCCAAAAGTAATGAGCAGAAGCCCAAAGTGGAAGACAAATCGCTCTTTTCCAAGATAATTCGTTGGTTTGAGTGATGCTATTGAGCGGACCCCTTAGTTTGAAGTGGTTCCATCGTTTCGGACAGGTTTGCAGCTGACCTGCCCCCCGAAACCTCCCTCACTTTGATACCAAGCATCTTCTCCATAACATGCCCGCGGCTCTTTCAATTGTTGCAAGTTGACTTGAACCAGGTAACATACCTCCATTCAAAAGGAGGAAAGCAATGCAAGATAAGTGGAATGATGAAGATTTTTTCAAGTCAAGCCTTTCGGGTGTTACCAAAAACCTGTGCGTTGAGGTTGCTATTAAGGGTGACGCAGTAGCGGTCAGAAATTCTACGGCGCCAGACCTCAAGGTGGAGTTTACTGCCGATGAGTGGGAGGCATTTGTTGGCGGCGTCAAAAAGAACGAGTTCGATCTCTAGGGGCTTGAGCCATGGGTCGGCAACGCCGCCGACCCATACCTACCTTTGTTTCGATCTAAACATTTTTCGATATAATCCGTCGGTAAGAGAATTTTTTTTCGATTCTTCGAGGAGTTTTTCTTCTTCTTCATAACTCATTTCGGCTACGCGCAGTGAGAATGTCTCTCGTCGTATAACGTAGCATTGAGCGATTGGCGTTCCTGTCGGAACTATGCCCCTAAAGCTTGTGTTGCGCCATATAGCAGGTATCTGGACTGGGACGTGGTAGTATCTATCAGTATCGACGATGGCAGAAATTGTATTGAATGGTGAACTAAAATCATTTGCGGGATGTGTGAACATCGTTGAGTAACCGGGTGCGGTTTTAATGGTGTAGTAGTTGTGAAACTTGACCACCTCCCCCTCGAATTGATCGATTGTGCATCCACGCAATTGCGCTAAATCATGAAAACTCATTGGACTTCGAAGATAGGAAAGTTCATCAGGAATTTCCTGACGAGTTTCGAACTGAAAACCCTCGTCCGTAACTTCGATATCGCCGACCGAACGCAGGTAGAATCCGGTTTGAAGAATATCCAAAAAAGGCGGACACTTTTTCGCCGTCGGCAACTCATGCTCGCTCGGGGAAATTTCTGTCGCGGACATTGAAAGAAACCAGTTCGGCAAACAGTCCCGACACACAATGGGTTCCGGAGGTTTACTCACTAAACTGCTGTTGAACCGGAACTCTACGGTGTGGCCATTATTGTGGACATGTGTCATTGTCGCATAGCCTAGACCAATTCTTCTTCGCATGTGACTAGAATATTTGAAATGGATTGGAAAACTGAAATCTCCGCTTCGGTGAGATCAGGATGCCATGCATTAACTACTAACACCAAACGTGTGGTCGATGAGTCGTTCCAGACATGGTGTTCGAAGCTATCGTCGAATGCTAACCATCCTCCCTCTTCCCATTTCAACGCATGGCCCGCAATTGAAATTCCACATTCCTCTGGGATAGTTACTCCTAAATGAAGATTTGCGCGGATATTCCAAGGTCCGCAATGTGGTTTTATTGTCGACCCTGATGGCAATCTTGAAATAAAACACAATTCGCCGAGTCGCGGAAAACTGCTTAGCCATTCATGAGTAATCGGAAGTAGCTTTTTCGCATTTTCATTCCACTCATCGCCGGACTTGATATTAAAGTTTTCCCATCTTCCTCCTGTAGATAAATCGGCGAAATCGCACCCAAACTCGGCGGTAATTTTCTGCTCGACCTCGAGGATTTCTGCCGAAATTTCGTTACCAACCTCTTGCAGGTGCTCAACACTACCAAACTCTGAGATATCAAACACTGGACGAGCATCTACTCCCCTTACTCGCATGTTTGGGTACCAATGTTCGCTTCTTTCCCGTGTCGAGAGGCTGTGATCATCGCTCAACAAATCCGCTATGAAACGAAGACACCGGCGGATTTCAACCTCTTGAAAATTGTGCCTTGCTTTGAATTCCAAAGCTCTGAGTTCATTAATAATTTTTTCTGGTAATATCACTTGTACGGGGTATCTCCGGTTGTTATTGGCAATTACCTACTCGGATCGTGAATGTGTCAATAGTTTTTTTCGACCACTAGGCAGGCAGAGCCGCGCAGATCAGTAATCTGGTTCTATTCACGTGTGATCCGCCCGCCAGCGATCAATGTACCACCTACGACTGTATCAAGTGAAACCCCACCTATCCTGCAAGTGCCGTAAAATCGCGACACCTAAGTTTAGGGGTTCTCCAAGAAAACTGGCTCAATCGGAGCATTTGCTGCCTACGAATCGACGGTCCGGTTTTGCCAAGCGTGTTCGGGTCATACGCCCTGTGGCCGATGGAGGATTGGAGCGAAGCGGACCTTAGATCAACCGGTTAGATGGCGGGTCTGTGCAATCTGTTTGCATTGGGTACATGCAAGGATCGAGTCCAAGGGAAACCGACGCGACGACTGAGAAAAATGTGATTGCCAGAGGCGTTCGCCTGTCTCACGCTGCAAACTGCGGAACTCCGCTCTCTACCAACCGCAGAAATCGTTGGTTGCAAGCCCCCGCAACCAACTATGTTTGCGAACCAGCCGCTGGCCCGATCTATGATGTGGACGCTCGATCCGCTGGAGTTTCTTGAGGAGTAGATCGCACCAGACGAATGATACGAGTGGCGAATAGTAGACGAGCGATCTCCAAGTATCCTGAGGTTAAGTTATTTTTATAACAGTGTATTACGCATCTATCTTAAAGCATTAATTCCCGTGCTTTCGAGCCGACTTCGTTCGGATTCGGACGGTAGCCGGACGTCGAACTGGCCTTCTCTCGCGCTGCTTTGGGTCGTGTGTGGTGACTTCTGTTATCCAGCCCCAGCCTTTGTACTTGTCACCCGTCTGACGCAGGTGCGTGTACCTCTTGAGTGATACCCAAGATCGGTGCCCAGAAACCGCAGCGGCGTGCGGGACGTTGTAGCCAATCTCGAACAGGCGGGAGACGCCTTCATGTCTCAGGTCGTGGAAGCGCAGATCCTCGATGCCGAGAAACTGGTTTGCGCGTGTGAAGGAAGCGCTGATCGCGTCGGTCGAGTAGGGGAATATCTGTTCCGAATGCCGGGGCATCGCCTCGATAATAGCGAGAGCTGGATCAGGAAGGTCGCACCACACGTCGTTGCCGATTTTTTCGCCCGGGTTCTTCATGTCCCGAACCAGCACACGTTTGCCGTCCTGGTCAAGGTCGGCCCAACTGATGCGCGTGATTTCCTCTTGCCGGCGGGTCGAGAAGATCGCGAAGGCCATGACGCGGTGCATCGGTACGGAGGAGGGGCGTCGGATCGACCGGTCGAGGAAGTGCGTCATCAGTCGATCAAGCTCGTCCAACGTCGGCCGCCGGTCCCGATGTCGACTCTTCTGGGTCAGGCCGAGCTTCTTCGCGACAATCAGGGCGTCGCGCATTGCTTTCTCGTCGAGGGGATAGTTCCAGGCGGGTCCAGCAACGGTGAAGACGGCGCTCATGTGCGACATGTAGTTTGACACCGTCTGAGGCGTCACACCCGATTTCAGTTTTTCCTGTGCGAAGGCGACGATGTCCGCGCTGTCGATCTCAGCGCACGGCTTGCCCGCGATGTCGAAATTCTTGATGCTCTTGAGTACTTGGGACTTGGTCCGACCGATTGCCTTTGCGCTATCATCGACATATTTATCTATGGCGTCGGCGAGGGTTACATCACGGCGTTTGTGGTCGCCTGCGCGGAAGTCCTCCAACGCACCGGGTTTCGCCAAGTCCTTCTCGCGTTTCTCGAGCCAGGCCGCGGCGATCGAGCGGCGCTCGAAGGTGCGGTTCTCGCGAAAAACCGTCTTTCCTGCTCGCCGGATCGCGATTTGGGTGAGCCAGGAAGTGGAGCCGTCTTTCCGCTTTCGCTTGATGATGGTACCCATGAAGTTACAACATGAGGCCTAAGTTACAACATTTGTTGTAAACCATGCCAAAAATGGGCGAGAATTACAACATATGAGACAAGAACGGGGTGGTTGAATAAGCGGTAAATGGCTGATAAAGATAAAAAATATAACGTTCTCAATGCGTCCCGTTTATCCGTCGCGCCGATGATGGATTGGACCGACAGGCATTGTCGGTATTTTCATCGGCTGATGTCGCGTGATGCTTTGCTGTACACAGAAATGGTGACGGCACCGGCGCTGGTGCATGGGGACGCGGCGCGCTTGTTGGCGTTCGATGCGGCAGAACATCCTGTCGCCCTGCAATTGGGTGGGTCCGACCCGTCTTTGCTGGCGCAGGCCACGCGGATCGCGACGGAAGCAGGCTATGACGAGGTCAATCTGAACTGCGGCTGTCCATCCGACCGGGTGCAATCGGGTCGGTTCGGGGCAATTCTGATGACGGAACCGGACCTTGTTGCGGCCTGCGTGCGCGCAATGCAGGATGCGACCGATCTGCCGGTCACGGTGAAATGCCGGATCGGCGTCGATGATCAAGACCCCACGACCGTACTGCCGGATTTTTTGCAACGGGTGTCTGATGCCGGGGTCGCACGTTTCACGATTCACGCGCGCAAGGCATGGCTGCAGGGGCTAAGCCCAAAAGAAAACCGCGATATTCCACCGCTGGATTACGACCTTGTGTTGGCAATGCGCGACCGGTTCCCCGACCTGCATCTCAGCATCAACGGTGGCGTGAACAGCCTTGATACGGTTCAGGATTTTCTGGATCGCGGTCTGGACGGGGTGATGGTCGGGCGGGCCGCTTACCACGACCCGGCGACCATTTTGCTGGATGCCGACGCGCGTACCTTTGGCCGTGATCATGCCCCCACGGCAGAGGGCACGGTGCACGCGATGATACCATATATCGACGCGCATCTGGCGCAGGGGGGGCGGCTGCACCAGATCACGCGGCATATGCTGGGTTTGTTTCCGGGGCGTCCCGGCGCGCGGATGTGGCGCAGGCATTTGTCGGAAAATGCGCCCAAGGATGATGCGACATCGCAAACGGTGCTGGACGCGCTGCAATTCGTGACGCAGGTTGCCGCCCAATAGGGAGGACACACCGTCATGGATACGATGTTGCTTGTGGAAATGGCGGCTTTGCTGCTGGCGATCGGCGCCTTTGCCGGCGTTTTGGCGGGCCTGTTAGGCGTCGGCGGCGGCATCGTGCTTGTCCCGGCGTTCTATTATGCCTTTGTGGCGTTGGGGTTCGACGGGCCTGACGTGATGCGCTTGTGCCTTGGGACGTCGCTGGCGACGATCATCGTGACGTCTGTCCGGTCCGTGCTGTCGCACAACAGGAAAGGCGCGGTCGATTGGGGCATCCTGCGGTCCTGGACCGTGGGGATCGTGGTCGGGTCGGTTTTGGGCGTCTTGTTGGTGTCGCAACTGGCGACGGGTGCGTTGCAGGCCATTTTCGGCATTCTTGCAATCGTCGTGGGCGTTTATATGATGCTTGGGCGCAATCACTGGCGTCTGGGCGACGGTATGCCGACAGGGCTGCCACGGGTCATCCTGTCGCCGCTTCTGGGGTTTCTGTCGGTGCTGATGGGGATCGGCGGCGGATCGTTCGGCGTGCCGGTGATGTCGCTTTATGGCGTGCCAATTCACCGTGCCGTAGCCACGGCAGCCGGGTTCGGCGTGATCATCGCAGTCCCGTCGGTCGCAGGGTTCCTGCTGACGCCGATGCGCGACGCGCCGCCGTTCACGTTTGGATCGGTCAACGGGATCGCGTTCCTGCTGGTCATTGCCATGACGCTGATCACAGCCCCGATGGGCGCGGCACTGGCCCACAGGATCGACGCCAAACCGCTAAAGCGGGTTTTTGGCGGGTTCCTGATCATTGTGGCGCTGAACATGCTGCGCAAAGTACTGATCTGACAGCTCTTATGGTGCGGACCCTGACAGGCCGGCGCGGTAATCGTCCAGTGTTTTGCCCGGTTCATCCACGAACAGGCCGGGTAACAGGCGTAGTCCGGTAATCTGGTCAAGCCGCAGATCGTCGAACCGGCGGCTGGTTTCGTTCCACGCCGTCAATGTCCAAAGCCGCCCCCAGTAATCCAGTCGCAACGGGCGCAACGATATCGTGCGGCCCTGTAATGTCACCTGCACCCGTTGCCGGGCGCGCACCGCTTGGCGCAAGGCGGCAAGGTGCTGAAAGCCGCGTGCCGCATCGGCAAAGGGATAGATCGCCAGCGCGTGATGCGCAGGTTCGCCGGTTTCTTCTGGCAGCAGATGATCCAGCCGCGCCGACAACGCCTGTGCCGCACGGGACAGTGCCACGTCGTTGCTTTGCCCAACGATGGCCAGACCGACGGTCAGCGCTTCGACCTCTGCCATGGTCAGATTCAGCGCGGGCAGGGTGACGGCGGCAGTGATCCTGTAACCGACGCCGCGTTCGCCACTGACCGGAACACCGGATGCGGCCAGCGTATCCATGTCGCGATAGATCGTGCGCACATGCACGCCTGTCGCCTGCGCCAGCGTCTCTGCCCGGTGCAGCCCACCACGGCGCAGCAGTTGAACGATTTGCATCAATCGGTCGGCACGTTTCATGGGCGAAACCTCCTCCTGACAGGTTTCTGTCGCAAGTTGCCGAAAGTCCAGCAAAAATAGGCTGATTGCCAGTTGGCAATCACGTGATCCCCCTTCCCAACGGGGGCGGCGCGCTTTATGTCGAACGTGACAGTCAAGCGGGATGTGACCATTCCGACACCGCAAAGGGGAATTGAAATGCTGAACAACATCGGACTGCCCGGCCTTCTGCTGATCGCGGTCGTGGTCCTCGTCCTGTTTGGGCGTGGCAAGATTTCGTCGCTGATGGGCGAAGTCGGCAAGGGCATCACCGCGTTCAAACGCGGGGTCGACGACGGCAAGAAAGAGCTGGACGACAGCTTTGCCGACGCGCGCGACGTGACGCCCGAATCGACGGTCGACAAAGACAAAACCTAAGCCACTTGATAGGGGGCGCTGCCCATGTTCGGCCTCGGTGCGAGCGAAATGATCCTTTTGGGGGTCGTGGCCCTGATCGTGATCGGGCCAAAGGATCTGCCAAACCTGTTCCGCTCTGTGGGGCAGTTTACGGGCAAGGCCAAGGCGATGGCCGCAGAGTTTTCCCGCGCCATGGAAGCGGCGGCAGATGATTCCGGGGTCAAGGATATTTCCAAGTCGATCAAGGCGGCGGCGAACCCGTCGTCCTTCGGGTTGGACAAGGCGCGTGAGGCCGCTGGCCTGACATCGAAATCCGGGCCCGCGACCGCGAAACTGTCTGCTGAACGTCAGGCCGCCAAGGACAAGATCAGCGCCGCCACCGCCAAGGTCGCAGAAGAACGCCGCGCCCGCGAAGCGGCCGTAGAGATGCAGGCGGAAATGGATGACGACATAGCGGATACGATGGACGAACCTGCCCCGACGCCGCAAAAACCCCCGCGCGCCAAAGCGTTGCAGGATGATGTTGATGCAACCCCAGACCCAAAATCCAAGGATGAGGCCAAGGCATGAGCGCGTCTGACAATCTGGACGACAGCGCGGCACCGCTGATTGAACACCTGACCGAATTGCGCGACCGGCTGATCCGGTCGTTGGTCGCGTTCATCATCGCCATGGTGATCTGTTTCACCATCTGGAACCCGATCTTTGATTTTCTGACGCGCCCGCTGTGCCGCGCGCTTGAACTCGAAGGGCAGGATTGCGGCCTGATCTTTATCGCACTGGAAGAAGGTTTCTTTGTCGCGATCCAGATCTCATTGCTGGGTGGGCTGCTGCTTGCGTTTCCGGTCATCAGTTACCAGATGTGGCGGTTCGTGGCGCCGGGACTATACAAAACCGAAAAGGGCGCGTTCCTGCCGTTCCTGATCGCGTCGCCTTTCATGTTCTTTCTGGGCGCTGCTTTTGCCTACTATGTGATCACGCCACTGGCGTTCGATTTCTTCCTTGGCTTTCAGCAGGGCAACACCCTGACCGACGGACCCGAAGGCCCGAGCACGCAGGCCGCAGGTCTGCTGTTTCAGGGTTCTGCGAAGGCATATCTGAACCTGACGATCAAATTCATCGTGGCTTTTGGTCTGTGTTTCCAACTGCCTGTCCTGCTGACCCTGATGGGAAAGGCCGGTCTGGTCAGTGCTGCAGGTCTGCGGAACACGCGCAAATATGCCGTCGTCGGTATCCTGCTGGTGGCGGCATTGGCCACACCGCCGGATGTTGTCAGCCAGGTGATCCTGTTTATCGTGGTTTACGGGCTGTATGAAGTGTCGATCCAGCTGGTTGCGCGTGTTGAACGGCAGCGCCTGGCGCAGATGCGGGCCGAAGGCATCGTGGGCGAAGATGAGGATCTGGACGGCAATCCGATTGACGGCGACGATCGCACATGACCGACGCAGCATTGGAACGGATCGCGGCTGCGCTTGAACGGCTGCGCCCCGGTCCGGCGACGGCCCCTGATTTCGATGCAGCGGGGGCATTTGTCTGGCATGTCGATCCCGACCGGCTTGACCCCGTTACGCGGGTGT
Source organism: Loktanella sp. SALINAS62 (assembly GCF_018263905.1). Lineage (GTDB taxonomy): Bacteria > Pseudomonadota > Alphaproteobacteria > Rhodobacterales > Rhodobacteraceae > Loktanella. The sequence goes on from NZ_JAAFZU010000008.1 coordinate 17,706, forward strand.
CACGGGTGGATGTGGATTTGCTGGTCGGCATCGACCGCGCCCGCGATACGCTGATGGATAACACGACCCGTTTCGCGCGCGGATTGCCAGCCAACAACGCGCTGTTGTGGGGCGCGCGGGGCATGGGAAAATCCAGCCTTGTCAAAGCGGTGCATGGTAAACTTCACCAGACTTATCCGCAGCTCAAGATCATCGAAATCCAGCGCGAGGATCTGCCCAGCATCGGGCGCTGCCTGCATCTTTTGCGCGACGCCGATGCGCGATTTGTGCTGTATTGCGACGATCTGTCGTTCAGCCATGACGACGCGCATTACAAATCGCTCAAGGCGGTGTTGGATGGTGGAATCGAAGGACGGCCTGAAAACGTGGTGCTCTATGCCACATCGAACCGCCGCCATCTGATGCCGCGTGACATGATCGAAAATGAACGCGCCACCGCGATCACGCCGGGCGAAGCGGTCGAGGAAAAGGTATCATTGTCGGATCGGTTCGGTCTGTGGTTGGGGTTCCACCCCTGCGATCAGGACGATTATCTGCGCATGATCCGGGGCTACTGCGACGCTGCCAGCATCGATATCGACGACGCGACATTGCGCGCCGAAGCAATCGAATGGCAGGCGACACGCGGTAGCCGGTCGGGCCGCGTGGCGTGGCAGTTTTTCACCGATCTGGCGGGTCGCCGGGGTGTCCGTATCGACTGATCGCCCGTGTTACGGCAAAAAGTCGTTTGGATCGACGGAATTCAGACCACGGCGCACTTCGAAATGGACAAACGACGGGTTGCCTGCGCTGACCTTGCCCAGATTGCCGCCTTTTGCGACGCTGTCACCTTTGGCGACGCTGAGGTTATCAAGGTTTGTATAGACCGTCAGCAGGTTGTCGGGATGTTTGATCACCACGATGGCCGTGCCGGATGTATCTTCGGTCACGGCAGCGACCGTTCCGCCGTCAGCGGCCCGGACCGTGGTTCCTGCGTCGGCTGCGATGTCGATGCCTTCGTTCTTGCCTGGGTTATAATCGCGGATGACGGACCCGGCGACGGGCCGGACAAATCGCGCATCGCTTTGCGCTGAGGGCACGGGGGGCGTTGCTGGGGCCGGGGGCGGTGGTGTCGCGGCTGCGACTTCTTCGACCCGTGGTGGCGCGGTGGTCAGATCCGGTGCCGGCGGTATGGCCACGGGGGCGGCAACCGGCGCGCTGACGGCAGGCAAGGGCGCTGCGGCAGAGGGCGGCACTGGCGACAGGCTACCGGCGCCTGGGGCGACCAGCGGACCACCTGCAGGGTCCGCAGGCATTCCGCCCTGCGGCACCAGCAGAAACTGGCCTTCGCGCACGCCCAGGCTGCCGTCCAACCCGTTCCATTCGGCCAACGTGCCGACGGGCACATTGTAAAGACGGCTGATCGAAAACGCGGTTTCGCCGCGCTGGACCTTGTGCCGGATCGGTTGTGTTGCCGTGGTCGTGGCCGGCGTGCTGCCGGGCAGCGGGGCAAGCCCGCCCGACGTCGCATCGACCCGGTCAAGTGCCGTGGTGGCCACAGCGGTCACATCCAGCGGCACGGTCGTCTGCGCGCCGGGCACACGGGTGGGAAGTGCGAGCACTTCGCCATCGCGCAAGGTCACGCCCTGTTCGATCCCGTTAAAACTGGCAAGCGCGGCGGCATCCACGCCGACGCGTGACGCCACGCTGCCGACGGTATCGCCGCGCTGTGCGACAGCCACCTGATAATCCGCATAAGTGATGATGCCCCGCTGATCCGGAGAGGGTCTGTCCGGCAGAGCCGCCGACGCCGGAGAGGTGTCGAACCCGCCCGCGCGGTCACGCAGATCAATGTCGGGCAGCCCACCTTCGCAGGCGGCCAGTAATGCGAAACCGGCGCAGGTCAGGGTCAAACGCACGGCGGTGGTGCGGGGTATCTGCGTCATGGAAGGCTCCTGTCCACTGCGGGGTCCGTCTTGTGCGGCTTGGGCATGGTTTTAGTCCTCTCCAAGGCCTTCGATCAAGGGAACAAAGCGCACGTCGCGCAATTCCTCGTAATCAAAGCCGGTTTGTTGGCGGGTGACACGGATTAGGGTCTGCACCGTGTCCGACTGACCGACCGGCAGAACCATGATCCCGCCGACACGTAGCTGGGCCAGCAGGGGGCCGGGCGGGTCTTCTGCGGCGGCTGTCAACAGGATCCGGTCGAACGGGGCCTGTTCTGGCAGGCCAAAGCTGCCGTCAGCGATGACCGACGTGATGTTATGCAGGTTAAGCGCGTCAAAGACGGCCTGCGCTTCGTTTACCAGCCGCCGGAACCGGTCAATGGTATAAACCCTGCGCGCAAGCTGGCTGAGGATCGCCGCCTGATAGCCAGAGCCGGTGCCGACCTCCAGCACCTTGTCGCGGGGTTGCACGTTCAGCGCCTGCGTCATGATCCCGACGACCGATGGCTGGCTGATGGTCTGCCCGCAGGCGATGGGCAAGGGCATGTCTTCGAACGCGCGGGCGGCGAACAGGCCCTTGTTGATGAACCGCGACCGGTCGATACGTTCCATTGCCGTCAGCACGCGGCCATCCGTGACCCCCTTGGATCGGAGCGCGAACAAAAACTGCATCTGGGTCTGTGGATCGGTCAAGCCAGCCGGTCCCGCATGCGGTCCAGCACGTCATGCGCCGTCAGATCGGCCCGCATCGGCGTGGCAGAAATATAGCCGTCGATATTGGCCTGCGCATCGGTGCCAGCGCCGGTCGGGCGCTGCTGGTCGCCACCCTTGACCCACAGGAAATGCCGGTGTCCGGGGGTTTCGGCGCGGACGACGTGATGATGACCGCCCCTGCGGAACCCTTGTGACGTCACCGTAAACCCCGCCACGTCGGCGGCAGGTACGGGGGGGAAATTCACGTTCCAGAACAGGCGGTAATCCGCGTCATCCCAGACATCGGCATCCAGCAGGCGGCGGACGGTGGCGACACCGTGGTCGATGGCGGCTGAAAAGGGGCGTTCTTCGTCGAAATTGCGCGGGCCGTAATACTGTGACAGCGCGATGGCGCGGTGGCCTTGCAATGCGCCTTCCATGGCGGCACCGACGGTGCCTGAATACAGCACGTTTTCGGCGGCATTGTTGCCCCGGTTCACACCCGACAGGATCAGGTCGGGCGGTTCGGGCATCAGATCGAACAGCGCCGCCATCACGCAATCGGCAGGCGATCCCTGCGCGGCAAAGCGGCGTGGGTCGAACTGGGTGATCATCGTGGGCTGGACGTAGCTGATGCAATGCCCGACGCCCGATTGTTCCTGTGTGGGTGCGACGGTCCAGACGTCCCCGTCGGGTCCGGCGATGTCGGTGGCGATGGCATGCAGCACGGCAAGGCCGGGCGCATTGATGCCGTCATCGTTGGTGATCAATATCCGCATGCCGTTCCCCTGAAACACTTGGCTGCACACTAGGTTACGTGCGCAGACGGGGCAAGCGATGGCCCCGCGTCACGGCGCCAGGATTTCGGGCAGCAGACGCGCGGCTTCGGCGGCGGGCTGTGTCAGGGCGCTGCGGTCTTCGCCGGGGTAAAAACGGGCGCGCAGGGCTGTGGGCATCGGCGCGGGTGCGATCAGGCGCACTTGCGGACCGGTTTTCACTGTTTCGGCAGCCCAGCTATGGACCAAGGCCAGTTGTGCCGCCTTTGTTGCGCCGTAGGTGCCAAAGAATTTCTGCCCGGCGCGGGTATCGTCGCAGAACACCGCATGTCCCTGCGCGCCCAGCAACGGGTTCACATAGCCAATCAAGCGGGCGACTGCCGTCACGTTGACGTCGATAGAGTTTTGCAGATCCTTTGGCCCGATATGGCCTGCGGGCGCCAGCGGGGCGGCATGGATCGCTGTATGCACCCACAGGTCGAGCTTGCCCCAGCGGTCGTGAATCCCACGGCACAACTGCTGCATCGCCGCATCGACACAGATATCCATGGGCGCAAGTGTTGCTTGGCCACCTGCGGCGCGCACGGCGTCGTCAAGCTCTTCGAGCGCGCCCACGGTGCGGGCGACGGCGACGATATGGTGGGTCGGGGCAAGAGCGGTGGCAAGCGCCGCGCCAAGCCCGCGAGAGGCACCGGTGACAAGGGCAATTTTCTGGTCAGTCATGCGCACCCGTTTGCCGCAGCGCGCGTGCGCTGTCCAGTGTCAGCCGGGCATCGTCAACGTCCGGGCAAAGCCTTTGCGGTCGATCAGGTGCAACCCGGTTTCCGTGACGGCGGTAACTGTCAGGTTATCGGCCTGATCACCGACCGACAGGCTGGCAATTTCGCCTGCCGCCGTGCGCACCAGCGCGCGATTGCCGTCGGGCGCCAGTCTTAGCCCGATCAACGCCAGACGGTTCAGATCAAGCGTTTCTTTGGCTTTGGCGATTTCAGCCACTTCTGCGGGCAGGGGGGCATCGGTGCTGGCATCGGTCATTTGCAAGGCTCCTGATCAAAAGACAACGGGGCTTTGCGCGTGTTTGCGGCGGGATAACAGGGGTGATCGCCGCACTGCGGCAACCGCGCCGTTTCTTGCCGAAACACGATTGCCGTTGCGCGGAAATCTGCGCAGCGCCCCACGCCGTCCCATGCCGTGATGTCAGGTTTGGGCTGGCCGTTCGCGGATTGCGTCCGCGATACGGCGCGGTTCGGGATCGTCGCCGTTTGTGGGCCAGCCTTCGCGTTGTTGCGACCGGATGCCGTCACTGGCTTCGGTCTGGTCGTGAAACAGATGCACCTGCGTTGGATAGGGCAGGTTGATCCCGGCCTTATCAAGCGCGATATAGGTTTCCTGAATGACCTCACCACGGATGTGGATGCGGTCTTTTTCGGGGATTTGGTCCACCAGCGCAGTCGGATGATGTTTGCGAAATCGCCCTGTGCCACGGGGATGGTTTCGGGGACCGGGTCGGTCATCACACCTGCGATTCCGGCGCAGACCTCTTCCAGAATCTTGCGCGCCGCTTTCCAATCGTCGTTACAGCCAATCCCGATATCAAGTTCGCTGCGCAGCGTGGCATAGGCGGTCAGCACGACGACGCTGTCAGTGTAGATCACGGCATTGGGGATCACGACGCGGCGACCGTCATAGGTTTTGATCAGCGTGGCGCGGGTTTCGATGCGTTCGACCGTGCCTTCGTGGCCGCCGCTGACGATCTGGTCGCCCACTTCAAACGGTTGGCGCAACAGGATCAGGATACCCGCTAGCATGCTTTGCAGGATATCTTTGAGACCGTCGATCCAGGCGTCTAGTTTTGCAAAAATGAGGCCTGGATTGGCGTCGATGTCTTCCTTCTGTCTTTTAATCCCATGCTATAAATTCCGGCCGGATATGACCCGAACCTGACATGGAACAATGCGCGGCGGATTTTATTCCGCCGCGACTTTGGTTTTGAAGCCCGCGACCAGTTTGTCGGTTGGCGCAATCGGGTAGTCGCCGGAAAAACACGCGTCACAATACTGCGGCGCGCTGGCGTTGCGGCCACCGGGTTCCCCGACCGCGCGATAAAGCCCGTCAATCGTGATGAATTTCAGTGAATCGACGCCCAGATGTGCCGTCATCTCTGCCTCTGTCATGCGGGCAGCCAGCAATTTTTCGCGCTCTGGCGTATCGACCCCGTAAAAGCATGGCCACATGGTCGGCGGAGAGGCGATGCGAAAGTGGACCTCTGCTGCGCCGGCTTCGAGGATCATTTCCTTGATCTTCTGGCTGGTGGTGCCGCGCACGACGCTGTCATCGACCAGAATCACGCGTTTCCCCCGGATCAGCGCGCGGTTCACATTCAGTTTCAGCCGAACGCCCATGTTGCGGATCTGTTCGCTGGGTTCGATGAACGTGCGGCCCATGTACTGGTTCCGCACAATTCCCATCGCAAACGGAATGCCCGATTCCAGACTGTAGCCGATGGCGGCGGGGGTGCCGGAATCAGGGACCGGGCAGACCAGATCGGCATCGACTGGCGCTTCTTTCGCCAGTTCGCGGCCAATGGCTTCGCGTGTCTCATACACCGACCGGCCGCCCAGCGACGAATCAGGGCGGCTGAAATAGACGTGTTCAAAGATGCAAAAGCGGGATTTCTGCGGACGGAACGGGAAATGGCTTTGCACCCCGTTTTCGGCACTGATCACGACCATTTCGCCCGGATCGATTTCGCGGATGAAATCCGCGCCGACAATGTCCAGCGCGCAGGTTTCAGACGCCAGCACCCAGCCATCGCCCAACTGCCCTAGCACCAGCGGGCGCACGCCCAGCGGATCGCGGCAGCCAACCAGTTTTGTGCGGGTCATGGCGACGACCGAAAACGCACCTTCGACCTTGCGCAGCGCTTCTTCCATGCGGTCGGGGATGGTGCGGCCCATGCTGCGGGCCATCAGGTGAATGATGCATTCGCTGTCTGATGACGACTGAAAGATCGAACCGCGTTCAATCAGTTCACGCCGCAGGGCGACGGCGTTCGTGATGTTGCCGTTATGCGCGATGGCCGCGCCGCCCATCGAAAATTCGCCAAAGAACGGCTGCACGTCACGGATCGCGGTCTGGCCTTTCGATCCGGCGGTGGAATAGCGCACATGCCCGATGCCGATGCCACCGGGCAGCAGTTCCAGCGTTTCGGCGCTGGTGAAATTGTCGCGCACCAGACCCATGCGGCGGGCCTGATTGAACCCGCTGGTGGTGTCATAGGTGACGATGCCGCCAGCTTCTTGTCCGCGGTGTTGCAGGGCATGCAGGCCAAGCGCGATAAAGTTCGATGCCTGCGACACCCCCACCACGCCGAAAACGCCGCATTCTTCACGCAGCTTGTCGTCGTCGGGATCAAACGGATGCGATGGCAGCGATTTAGCGGGGGCGGGCAGGATGGGATTGCGCACAAGCAGCTCCGGTTCCGGGGGCGATTGCGCCTGCGTCTACCCAATCCCGCAGGCAGAGTCACGTGGCTGTCACCGATACGAGGCCATGTAACAGTTTTATGTTCGCTTTCGACGCAGCAGGGCCGTGGCCAATGGGAACCAAATACAAAGTCACGTGTTAGTGAGCACCGCCGGTGCATCGCGCCGGCTATTTCCGCTTGTCCGAAAAGAAGTCTTCTATGAAAGCATCCACCCACCTTGAAGCGATCCGGCGCAGTGTAAACGTCATGATGCTGATATCGATCTTCGTGACCTGCTATTTTGCACGTGACCTGATCCTGCCGGTGCTTCTGGGTTTCCTGATCGCGCTGACACTGTCGCCGCTGTCGCGCGGGATGGCGCGCCTTGGCGTGCCGCATTGGGTGTCTGGTGTGGGGCTGATTTCAATCGTTGCGGTTTTAATTGCGCTGATCGTCTTTTTCGGTGCGGGCACCGTGGGCAACTGGATGTCAAGCGCGGATCAGATGGCGGCAGAGCTGCAATACAAGATGGGCGATTTGTTCCGACAGCTTGAATCGGTCCGCGAGGCGGGCGAAAACGTCGCCGACATGGCCGATGGAGACGACGATCCCGGCACGCAAGAGGTGGTCGTGCAACAGCCCACCATGCTGAACAGTGCATTTGACGCGCTTGGCACGCTTGGCACGACGGTCGCGGTGTCGCTGGTGTTGGCAGTATTTCTGCTGTCGTCGGGCAATTTGTTCTACATCAAGCTGGTGCAATCATTCGAAACCATGAGCGGCAAGAAACGCGCCTTGCAAATGGTTTACGATATTGAACGGCAGGTATCGAATTATCTTTTGACGATTGCCCTGATCAACGCTGGGCTGGGACTGACCATCGGGATTGCCCTAACGCTGCTGGGGCTGCCCTATGGCTGGATCTGGGGGATCGTTGCGTTCCTGTTTAACTTTCTGCCCTATCTGGGTGCCGTGGCTGGCGTGGTGCTGGTCGGGGCTTTTTCCATCATCACGTTTGACGATATCGGCTTTGCGCTGCTGTCGCCCCTGATCTATTTCACCTGCACCACGATCGAAGGCAATTTTGTCACGCCGTCATTGCTGGGTCGATCACTCAAGATGAATACCGTGGCGGTGTTCCTGACCGTCGTGCTGTGGGCCTGGTTGTGGGGCATCCCCGGCGCACTCGTCGCGGTGCCGTTTCTGGTGGTGTTCAAGGTCGTCGCCGAAAACATCGACAGCCTGTCGATCGTCAGCAACTTTCTGTCCGGGTCGACCGAAAAATCGGAAATGCGCGAACTGCGACAGGCCCCTGCCGCATTCGACGACACGGGGTCTGTTGCGGACGATTGACCAATCGACTCGTTATTCGACGACGACGGGCGTTGCCGCGCCACATTCACCGACAAGCTGGCTGTATTGCATCGTGATCCAGCCCAGCGCGTCTTCGGGGTTGCGGTTTTCGAATGCGCCGCCGAACTGGTTGAAAATACGTGCGGACCGGCTGTCTTCGACCATGGCGATATCCTGTGCGGACAGCACCGTCTGATACAAAAAGAATGCCACACCCACCAAAAGCATGCCGCGCAGAACGCCGAACAAAAACCCAAGTCCCTGATCCACGCCGTTCAGCGCCGACCGCTGGACGACACTGGAAAACAGCGGCGTAAAGATCGACACGATCACCAGCGCCACGGCAAAGACTACACCAAAGGCCGCGATGATCGACAATTCGCAGCTATCGCCGATGAAATCGCCCAGCACCGGAATCTGACGGACCAGCGGTTCAGCCTGATCGGCAAAGATAAACGCAAGGATTGTGGCGCCGATCCAGCCTGCGATCGCCATCGCCTCGCGCACCAGGCCGCGGGAATAGGCCAGCAGGGCCGATATCACGATGGTGGCGGCCACGATGCCGTCGATGATGGTAAAGCCGTCCATTTAGCGTCCCCCGCCGGTCCGGTGCGACCTAGCGGGCGCCAAAGACCTGTTCAACGAAACCGGCCAAGTCCTGCATTTCGCGCAGATCCAGCCCGGCGCCTTGCGTACCCTTGGGCGCGCGCGGCATGATCGCCGAGGTAAAACCAAGTTTCTGCGCCTCTTTCAATCTATTTTCGGTCTGGATCACGGGCCGCAACGCGCCGGACAGACTTATTTCACCGAAAATGACGGCTTCTTTTGGCAATGCGGCGTCTTCACGGGCCGACACAAGCGCTGCGGCGACCGCCAGATCGGCGGCGGGTTCGTTGATCCGCAGACCGCCTGCGACGTTCAAATAGACGTCCAAGCCGGTGAATGGCACATCGCAGCGCGATTCAAGCACGGCCATGATCATCGCCAGTCGCCCACCATCCCAGCCGACCACGGACCGGCGCGGCTGGCTGTGGGGTGACGGTGCGACAAGTGCCTGAATTTCGCACAAAACAGGCCGCGTGCCTTCGATGCCCGCAAAAACGACCGACCCCGGCGCAGGCTCGCCCCGTTCCGACAAGAAAAGGGCAGAGGGATTCTTGACCTCTGCCAGACCCCTGCCTGTCATTTCGAACACGCCGATTTCGTCGGCGGGACCGAAACGGTTTTTGACAGACCGCAGGATGCGGAACTGGTGGCCGCGTTCGCCTTCGAAATAAAGCACGGTGTCGACCATGTGTTCGACGACACGGGGGCCGGCGATCGCGCCTTCTTTGGTGACGTGACCCACCATGATGACCGACATGCCGCGCTTTTTGGCAAAACTGGTCAGGTCATGGGCGCAGGACCGGACCTGACTGACGCTGCCCGGCGCGCTTTCGACGCTGTCGGACCACATGGTCTGGATCGAATCGATCACGCACAGGTCCGGTGTGTCGTTGTCCAAGGTCGTCATGATATCGCGCAGGTTGGTTTCGGCGGCCAATTGTACGGGGGATTTTTCCAGACCCAGACGCCGCGCGCGCATTTGCACCTGCGCATTCGATTCTTCGCCCGAGATATAGACGACACGCAAGCCGTTACGCGCAAAACGTGCCGCCGCTTGCAGCAACAGTGTGGATTTGCCGATGCCGGGATCGCCACCCACCAGCAGGGCCGACCCTTTTGTCAGGCCGCCCCCCAGCACGCGATCAAGTTCGGTGACCCCCGATTGCGTGCGTGGCGGTTCGGCTTCCTGCGTGGCCAGATCGGTCAGCGGAATGGATTTGCCACGCTGTTTGCCCAGCCCGTGCTTTTTCGGGCCAGAGGTCAGGCCTGCGTCCTCGACAATGCTGTTCCACGCACCGCAGGCGTCGCACCGCCCCGACCATTTTGCCGTGCTTGCGCCACAGGCGGTGCAGTTGAATGTCAGATCCTTTGCCATGTTCACCTTTTGCCCCAAAGCGGCGTCGCTGGCAACGCTACAATGTCAGGGCAGGCAGGGTCAGGGCAGGCAGGCGTTATTCTGCGGCGGGTTTCTGGGCAAGTGGGACAATATTGCTGACATGGCCCGCGCTGTCGCCATCGTCACGGTCAAGCGACGTGTCATGTTCAAGGGCGTAGCCCAGCAACGGCAGAACATTCTGCAGGGATTCGTCCAGATGCGCCAATTGGCTGGCCACGCGGGATTCTTCCATTTCGACCTGCGCGGACCAACTGCGGATTTGTTCGCAGATGTGCAACGCTTCAAGGATTTGTTCCTGCTGGTCTTCGGCTTCTTTCTGACGGGCGGTCAGAAATGCCTTGGCGCGGGCGATGCGTTCTTCGGAATACACTTCTGCCAGATGCCGCGATGTCTGTCCCATCTGCGCTGCGACTTCCAGCACTTGGGGTTCCAGTCGCGTCAGATCAGGATGGTCCCGCAGATAGGCAAGCCGTTCGCGCACGGCGTCGAATTCGGAACTTAGGGTAAAGACGCCCTTGCGATCTGCGTGGTGCACCTCGTTATAGGCGATTTTGACGTCATCCATGCTGATCTGAAAATCGCGGTGGCTGCGTTCAAGCTGCAGCAAACGCGCGTTGGTCGGCAGAAAAAATGCCATCGCCACCAAAATGGCGGTCACTGCGATCTGCAACCACAAGCCGGCCTGCGGATAGGCAACCCCGCCGATTGTCGCATCGATTGCCAACCAGCCCGCAAAACCCAGCGCGCTCATCATGGTAAAGGTGACGGCGGCCACGGCAACGACGGCGACAACGAACAAAGAAACGGCGTGCAATGTCTGAACAACAAGGCGAATCGAAAGCGACATCTGACTGTTTCCCGTAAAGACAACTCAATGCTAAACGACAAATTAAGCTATAGAGTTCCGCCAATCCTATGGTTCTTCGCGCAAGACTTCGCCGATTGTTTCCGTCTGTGGAACAATTTGGCTGTAACTGTTTCGGTTGCCCTGAAAGTCGCGCTGAACAAGCGACGGAACACTGAATGGTTTCAAGGCCATAGGCGAAAATTTGCCAACGACCGATCATCTGTGGATAGATTTGAACGGCGTCGAAAATTTTTTCGTGATTTGCGCCAAAAACGGCAAGGTATCGCTACCGCATCCGCAAATTTCCGCCGCCCAATACCAGATCAGCCGCCGAATCGACTGGCTTCACCGGCATAGCGCCGTGTGTATCGTGCGCCCAGGCCGGTCAGAATTTCGTATCCGATGGTGCCTGCAGCGCGCGCCAGATCGTCAACCGTCTGTTCGGGGGACAGTAATGCCAACGACGCAGGATCGTCGCGCAAATCGGTGATATCGACAGTAATCAGGTCCATCGACACGCGCCCGACCAAGGGGCAGGGTCTGTTTCCGGCCCAAAGCGATGCACGGTTCGACGCGCTGCGCAGCAAACCGTCGGCATAGCCTGCCGACAGCGTGGCCAGCCGTGTCGGGCGTTCGGCCTGCCAGCTGTTGCCATATCCCACGACCTCGCCTTCGGTCAGGTCGCGGATCTGCACGACGGGCAGATCCAGACGTGCGACGGGGCGCGCGCCCTGAAACGGCAGGCCGCCATACAGGCCGATGCCGGGGCGGCATTCGTCAAAATGGTAATCCGCCCCCAGCAACATGCCGCCCGTTGCCGCCAGACTGCGCGGCGTGGTGATCCCGTCGGTCATCTGGTGAAAGACGTCCAGCTGATAGGGGTTCATCGGGTGGTCAGCTTCGTCGGCACAGGCCATGTGACTCATGACGATGACGGGTTTGCGGCGCAGGGCAGGTTCCGCAACCTTGGCCCAGTCATCCCATTCCAGACCCAACCGATTCATGCCTGTGTCCAGTTGCAGACCAAAGGGATGGTCGGGCAGCTCCTGAAAATGACGGTCGATCTGATCGATACTGCTTAGGATCGGGGTCAGGTTGTGGTCGGCCAGAAGTTTTGTGTCGCCTTTCATGTGCCCGGTCAGCACGCGGATCTGCGCCCGTTCACCCAGGGCGTCACGCACGACAGCGCCTTCTTCGGCCACAGCCACGTAGAAAATGCGCGCGCCCTGCTTTGCCAAAGCCGCGGCAACGCGGCCTGCACCCAAGCCATATCCGTCAGCCTTGATCACGGCTGCAGTTTCGCAAGATGTCAGCGCATTCAGGCTGCGCCAGTTTGCGGCGATCGCGCCAAGGTCGATGGTCAGGTGTCCGGTGCTCATGGCGCATCTTGTGCCACTGTTTCACGGGCTGGGCAATCGGTGTGCTGCCGGGCTATTGCGGCGCCGTGGTGACGCGGTAACGTTCCATTTCTGCGGGTGTCAGCAGATAGATCTCATCGGGTGGCGTGACCAGGGCGTGCTGCATCACCAGCGGATCGATTCCCATGTCTTGCAAAAAGGTCATGACCTCTCCCTGACCGCGCTGGATATCCTCGACCGCCAGAAATGCGGGCAGGGCAACGTTTTCGCCAAAGTAGTGCTGGTGCACACCGACCAGTGCGCCGTCTTCGACCGTGCGACTGGTGCCCGCGGCCAGAATGTAGGGGCAGGCGGACAGGCAGATATCGGTGGCCGTCATGCGCGTGCCGATACCCGCGTCACGCAGCGCGCGCCCGATTGCCAATGCATCACCGACCGATCCGCCGGGGCTGTTCAGAAACGCCTGTTCCGGTGCAGGGTCGATCCGTTCCAGAAAATCCACAAATCGCACAGCATCGCCCGGTGCGATGGAGCCTGTCAGGGTCATGACAGGTGCGCCGTCCCAGACGGTATCGACGAAATCCAGCCGGGACGGCATGTCGTTCGTCGCTGGAATGGGCCGGGTGCCGGGACGCGGTTCGCGGGGTGTCACGCGGTCAGGCGTGTAACGGCGGGTCTGGTCGCCCGGTCCCAGTGGTTGCGTCAGCGCAGGGGCGTTCGATGGCGTGGCAATCTGCGGCAGGATACGGGCCAGATCAGAACTAAGCATCATGCCGGCGAACACGACCTGCAACACCAGTATCCAGACCAGCCAACGCCGCGTGCCATGCGGTTTTGCCTGTGGTGTGGTCATTCGGCGGGGTCCGGCACGGGTGGTCTGGCGGGGCTTTCGCTGGGCGGGGTCCGGTCCAGAGAGGTATCCATGTCTCGCAGCGCTGAAATCGCGGCGCGCAACTCTGCCAGCGTCATGCTGTCTTCGGTCGCACTGCCTTCACGGCCATGGCGGATCGCGGCCTGGGTCACGGCCAAAATCAGCACCAGCACGGCCGGCAAAAGGTCGATAGCGATTGCCCCTGCCCAGCTCGGCACGAAATTACCCGCATATAAAATGACGGCATCCGCCGCAGAAATCGGGGTATAGCTGATGTCGGCAGGGGGCGTCATGTTCAGAACGTCCTGCGCCGCCGCTTGCAGTGTTTCCGCCCGCTGGCGCAGCACGGTCAAAACGGATTCGATGGTCGCCTGTTGTCCCTGTCGCGTGTCGGCGTTGCTGCCGTCCAGTTGTGGCAGAACGACCGCGTCGGCCAGATCTGTGGCCGCGCGGCTGACCAACGGGGCAACAGAAAGCTGGCGCAATTGCGTGATGACGTTTGCCAGACGCACGGCCTCTTCTGAAAAAGGCACGGAACGTGCCTCGACCGGGCCTTGTTCGACGGTCAGTGCGCGCATCCGGCTCAGGATGGCGTTCCCTTCGACAAAGGCCTGTTCGACCAGCGGCTGCTGCGCCGTAATCTGCGCTTCGAGGGCGGTCAGCTCGTCGGATTTCTGGCGCAGCAGGCGGAAAACGGCACCCTGACCGGCAAAACCTGACAGTTGCCCGGTGGCTTCCTGTTCGGACAGATCGTCAAATGACTGACGGACGCGGGCAACGTCACGCGCCAGTGATTGGGCGGATTGCGTAATCTCGTCCGCCCGTTCCAGTGCGGTCTGATAGTCCTGCACCGTTTCGGCCAGATGCTGTTCCACAGCCGCTGCACCCGCCAGTGCCGCCGCATTCAGCCAGGACGACATGGCCACGATCGCAAGCGACCCCAGCGCCATCGACAACATCAGCCCGATCCGCGCGGCGCCGGTCCGTACAGCGGGCAGCAGGCGCATCATGTAGGACCAGAACACAAAAATGCCGACCGACACGGCGACGGAATAGGCAAGGGCTGCAAAAACCGACAGCGCCCCGTTGTCATCCAGCAGGGACAACACGCCCAGATAAGTGTAGATGCCGGATGCGACGGCCAGTACACCCAGCGCGGTGCCTGTGATGCTGTCCAGCCAGTCGACATGGGATTGCAGGTCGCGGGCGTTGCGGATGCCGCGCGCCTGTGCGCGTGACAGGCGGGGGTCGTCGTCGGGCATCGGGTCGCTCCTGCTGGTTCAGATCAAGATAGGCAGCGGGGTCAGGGATGCAACTGACATGGGCGTAGGGGACTGTTTTGGGTGATGACTATGTAACCGTCATTTCGCGAAGTTTTATCGGTTCGCTTTGGGGTGTTATTCGAAAACGGAAGATTGGGGCTCTCGCTCTTAAGCGCTACAATAGTACGCCCTGCGCTTAACGGGAAAGCATGACGAGATCGCGCTGGCCGCGCAGCGCCACCGGCCGGATATCAAAATCCGACGTCGCCGCCGCCGTTTTCCTGCCACGGCTTCACAAGGTTGCCAAAGCGGGTAAACCGGCCCTCGAACGACAACTCAACGGTGCCGATGGGGCCGTGGCGCTGTTTGCCGATGACGACTTCGGCCTTACCACGCAGGCGTTCCATTTCTTCTTGCCACATGGCGATCTTTTCCATCTCGTGATCGCCGGGTTTTTCGCGTTCTTTATAATACTCTTCGCGGAACACGAACATCACCACATCGGCGTCCTGCTCGATTGATCCGGATTCGCGCAGGTCGGACAATTGCGGGCGCTTGTCCTCGCGGCTTTCGACCTGACGCGACAGCTGCGACAGCGCGATCACGGGGATGTTCAGCTCTTTGGCGATCGCCTTGAGCCCCATCGTGATTTCCGAAATTTCATTGACCCGGTTTTCACCCTTGCCGGTGCCGCGCACCAGTTGCAGGTAATCGACCACCAGCACGTCCAGACCATGCGTCCGCTTCAGGCGGCGGGCACGGGCGGCAAGCTGCGAAATCGGCAGGGCAGGCGTGTCGTCGATAAACAGCGGGCAGGATTCCAACTGCTTGGCGGCATCAACAAAGCGGCGGAACTCGACCTCTGACATATCGCCGCGCCGGATCTGTTCCGACGGCACCTCTGCCGCCTCGGACAGGATACGGGCGGCCAATTGTTCGGCCGACATTTCCAGACTGTAGAACCCGACGACACCGCCGTTCACCGCACCTTCGCTGCCATCGGGCAGGGTGCCTTTTTTATAGGCCTTGGCAATATTGTAGGCGATGTTGGTCGCAAGCGATGTCTTGCCCATCGACGGACGACCGGCCAGGATCAAAAGGTCGGATTTATGCAATCCGCCCAGCTTCTTGTCCAGATCGTGCAGGCCGGTGGATACGCCCGCCAGCCCGCCGTCGCGCTGATACGCGGCGTTGGCCACGTTGACCGCATCGGTGACCGCACGCAGGAACGACTGGAACCCGCTGTCTGCTGTCCCGCTTTCGGCCAGTGCATAAAGAGCCTGTTCCGCCTCGACGATCTGGTCTTTCGGTTCAGATGACACTTCGACCTTGCCGGCTTTTGCCGATATGTCCTGACCAACCTTGATCAACTGCCGCCGGATCGCAAAATCATAGATCATCTGCGCATAGTCGCGCGCCGCAAATGCCGAAATGGCAGCGGCCGCTAGACGCACCAGATATGCCCCGCCGCCCAATTCCTTCAGGCCTTCGTCGTCTTCCATGTAGCTTTTCAGCGTGACGGGGCTGGCCAGCGCATTCTTGGCCAGACGGGCGGCGGCACATTCGAAAATCCGGGCGTGCACGGGGTCATAAAAATGCTGCGGCCCGACAATGGACGCGATGCGGTCAAAGATGTCGTTGTTGGTCAGGATCGCGCCCAACAGCTGTTGTTCAGCCTCGATCGAATGGGGCATCTGGTCTGCGGGTGCTTCTTGGGCGCCATTGGGATTGAATACCGTGCTGTCGTTCATGTGCTGTCCCCTGATCCCCTGACGCTTGTGCCGCGTCTAACTTAACAGTGCTGCCGTCTCAAATTGTATGTTTTTGTGGATAAGTGGCGCAGGCCATGGACGCGGGCGGCCTGTCCTTCTTCTTGCCAAAAATATCCCGGGGGTCCGGGGGCAGCGCACCCGGTCCGGCGTTACACTGTCGCGCGCGATCAGACCATGACGCCGGGCTGCCAGCCGTTGGGATCGCGCAGATAGGATTCGACGGTATCCAGTGTCGCTGCGTCAAAGCTGTCTTTGGCGCGCGCGGCTTCCAGCACATCCCACCAGGTACAAAGGGAAATCAGCTTGACCCCGTGTGCCGCCAGCGATTCCTCGACCCCGGCAAAGATCCCGTAGAAAAAGATCACCGCAGTTGCGTTGCAGGTCGCGCCCGTGTCGCGGATCGCATCGACAAAGGACAGTTTCGATCCCCCGTCGGTGGTCAGATCCTCGACCAACAGGACGCGCTGACCTTCGGTCATGACGCCTTCGATCCGGGCGTTGCGGCCATAGCCCTTGGGCTTTTTGCGCACATAGGTCATCGGCAGGGCCATGCGTTCTGCGACCAGCGCGGAAAACGGGATCCCTGCGGTTTCACCGCCCGCGATGTTGTCGAACGCTTCAAAGCCGCAGTCGCGCATCACGCTGACGGTCAGGAAATCCATCAGCGTGGACCGGATGCGGGGATAGGAAATCAGTTTGCGGCAATCCACATAGGTCGGCGCCTGTTTGCCCGATGCATGGGTGAACGGCGTCGTCGCGTTGAAATCGATGGCCCCGATTTCCAGCAGCATCGATGCGGTCAGGCGCGCCATTTCGGCTTTATCGGGAAAGGACGAAGGAATCATGGCGCGGCTCCTGCTGTTTGGCTGGCGCGGGTTTAGGGCGTTTGTAGCCCGTTGTTAAGGGTATGTCTGCGCATCCACCGCGATACAGCTGCATCAACCGACCCGGCCCCGTGGGGTTGATAACTGCTGGGGCAAAGTGCAGCGATTTTCGCGGTCAGATTTGGCGCGGGATCAGTTCTAATTTCCCCATGTTCCCGCGACGATGGATTTAGCACAGCTTAGCTTTCAACCCGCCAGTGCAGCGCGAACCCGGGATCGAACACGGTCACGGGGCCGTCTTTGGTCTGGATGTGGCTGGGGTAGCTGACCGGATCACCCTTTACCAAACGGATCGTGTTAGTGTTCGGGGGCAGGCCATAGAACGCCGGGCCGTTCAGGGAGGTAAACGCCTCTAGCTTGCCCAGTTTTCCTGCTACGTCAAAGACTTCGGCAAGGCAGGATATCGTGTTGGGGGCGCTGAACACGCCCGCACATCCGCATTCCTGCAATTTGCGCGCATCGGTGTGCGGTGCGCTGTCGGTGCCGAGGAAAAACCGCGTGTCACCCGATACCGCCGCCTGCACCAGCGCGATGCGGTGCTTTTCGCGTTTGGCCACCGGCAGGCAGTAATAATGTGGCCGGATACCGCCAGCAAGGATGTGGTTGCGGTTGATGATCAGGTGATGTGTCGTGATCGTCGCGGCCAGATTCTTGGGCGTGTCGCGCACATAATCGACCGCGTCTTCGGTGGTGACGTGTTCCATGATGATCCGCAGATCGGGGTTTTTCTTGCGGATCGGTTTGAGCACCTTGTCGATGAACACCGCCTCGCGGTCAAAGATATCGACAGCCGGGTCGGTGACTTCACCGTGGACGCACAGCGGCATGCCGATGGCGGCCATCCGGTCCAGCACCGGGCGTACCTTGTCGAAATCGCGCACGCCGGATGCGGAATTGGTTGTGGCCCCCGCCGGATACAATTTTACCGCCGTGGCGATCCCGTCCCGATGGGCACGTTCCACATCGTCAGGGTCGGTATCTTCGGTCAGATACAGCGTCATCAGCGGGGTAAAAGACGCACCCGGCGGCATCGCGGCCAGGATGCGGTCACGGTAGCCGCTGGCATCCGACGCGGTCACCACCGGTGGCACAAGGTTCGGCATGATGATCGCCCGACCGAAATGGCGGGTGGTTTCAGGCAGCACGGCCTGCAACATCGCACCGTCACGCAAGTGAAGGTGCCAGTCGTCGGGGCGGCGGATAGTCAGGTCGGTCAGGTGTTTGTCAGGCATGGCAGCCCATTACACCGAACAGCGCGGCCTGACCAGATGATCTGATTGATCAGGCGGTTTCTGCATCCTGCTGGGCCGCGGCGGGCAGCGGTTCGCCCATATCCTGCAACTGCTTTGCAATATAGCCGTTGGGGCCGCGCGCCAGCACGGCACGGCACATCATGACCGCCAGCCGGTCATGGCCTGAATCCAGCAAACGTTTCAGCAGGTTTTTCAGATAGGGGCCGGATCGCTTGCGCTTTTGCATCAAGGCGCCGAACTTTGCGTGGTTCAGGGTGCCGTCCATCGCGCCGTAGATCAGATCGTCCAGCACGCCCAGCGTGTCGAACATCACGTCCAGACGTCCGCCCAGCCCGGTCACCCGCAGCATCGTCGCATTAGGTTTGGTAAACAGGGCCGCGTGCATCGCGTCCAGCCGCTGTTGCGGCGAAAAAACCAGATAAGCGCGTTCCACCGCATCGATCATGTCGGGCGCATACCCGTAGCGAGAGGTAAAGTTTTGCCCCCGGTTTTTCACGAACCGCATGTCCCAGCCGGTAACGGCGGGGTCCAGCGTGGCCTGCGGACGCAGGGCCAGCACGCGCGCGCCCGGTGCCGCAACTGCATAAGCTGCCGCTGCATAACCGCCCGACTGCGCGCCGAAGAACAGCACGTCTTCAAAGTCTTCAAAAAACCCGTCGTCGATCAGCCGGTCGAAATGGCGGTAGATACGCTCTTCGCGGAACCAGCTTTCGCCCTTGCTGATGATCGCCAGATGCGACCACCCTTCGTTCCGCGCAAAGGCAAAGCCGCGTGGCGCCGCATCCGACAGGTTCATGACCTCTGCGGCGTTTTCAAACGTGACCAGCAGTTTTGGTCCCGCGTCCAGAAAAGCGGCCACGTGCTGCTCTCCCAGTGGGACAAAGGAGCCATGTTCTTCGACCAGGTCTTCCAAAGCCTGAAGCCAATCGTCGATGTCCAGACCCCGAAGGTCCGTTTCAAAGGCCAGCTTGTGATCGGTCATGGCAGTTCTCCGCAGTTCTCTTATGATCCATGCGGGACCATTGGGGCGAAATTGGGCTTCCTACGCGCCGCTTTTGGGACGGTGCCTGGCATGGTTAAAAAAATGCCTGCAACCCGGTCTGCGCCCGCCCCAGAATAAGCGCATGCACGTCATGGGTGCCTTCGTAGGTGTTCACCGTTTCGAGATTGATCATGTGGCGCATCACGTGAAAATCCTCTGCGATGCCGTTGCCGCCGTGCATGTCGCGGGCGTGCCGGGCGATATCCAGTGCCTTGCCGCAGTTGTTGCGCTTGATCAGGCTGATCATTTCAGGCGCGGCCTGCCCGGTTTCCATCAGGCGCCCCACCTGCAACGACGCTTGCAGACCCAGCGCGATTTCGGTCTGCATGTCTGCCAGTTTTTTCTGGAACAACTGTGTCTGCGCCAGCGGGCGGCCAAATTGCCTGCGGTCCAGCCCGTATTGGCGCGCGGCGTGCCAGCAGGCTTCTGCCGCACCCATGACGCCCCAACTGATGCCGTACCGCGCCCTGTTCAGGCAGCCGAACGGTCCTTTCAGCCCCTGAACGCCCGGTAACAGCGCCGACGCGCCGACGCGCACATCTTTCATCACGATCTCGCCGGTGACCGATGCGCGCAGCGACAGCTTGCCGCCGATTTTCGGCGCGGTCAGCCCCGGGGTGTCCCGGTCCAGCACGAAACCGCGGATCTTGCCGTCGTGGGCATCGGATTTGGCCCAGACCACGAAAACATCCGCGATGGGTGCGTTGGAAATCCACATCTTTGACCCGTTCAGGATATAGCCGTCGCCGTCCTTGCGGGCCGTTGTCTTCATCCCGCCGGGGTCCGATCCGGCATCGGGTTCGGTCAGGCCGAAACAACCGATCAATGTGCCCGCGGCCAAACCGGGCAGATATTTCTGCTTTTGCGCCTCTGATCCATAGGCATGGATCGGATACATCACCAGCGAGGACTGCACCGACATCATCGACCGATAGCCCGAATCCACGCGTTCGATTTCGCGCGCGACCAGACCATAGGTCACGTAACCGGCACCCAGACCGCCAAATTCTTCGGGAATCGTGATGCCCAGCAGGCCCGCGTCGCCCATCGCGCGGAAAATTTCGGGTGTGACGGTGGCATCGCGGTTTGCTGCGGTCACGACGGGCATCAGCGACTGGTCGGCAAAGGCGCGCGCCGCATCACGCAGCATCCGTTCGTCCTGCGTCAGTTGGTCTTCCAGCCGCAGTGGATCGTCCCATACAAACGGGCCCAGATCCGGTCCGAATCCTGTCGCGCTATCCTGCGGTGTCTGGTCTTTCATCGGATCAATCCCTGTTTGCGGCATTTATCGTACATTACGACCTTCGGCGCGCACAGTCCACGGGGCGCTTGACGCCGTCACGGTGCAGTGTTGGTCTGTGACCAGACCGGGGAGGGTTCAAATGCAATTCGATACCATCAACGCCGTGCAGGCCGGGCTGGCCGAACAGGACTATATCTGCGGGCGCAGCCTTGCGACGGTCACGTTCCTTGCGCTGAAACTTGGCCGTCCCCTGTTTCTCGAAGGCGAGGCCGGCACCGGCAAGACCGAAATTGCCAAGGCCATCGCAGCTGCATTGGGGCGGCGCCTGATCCGTCTGCAATGCTACGAAGGTCTGGACGCCGCCGCTGCGGTTTACGAATGGAACTTTGCCGAACAGATGATCGCCATCCGCACGGCAGAAGCCACGGGCGGTGCGGATCGCGACGCGTTAAAATCCGAACTCTTTACCAAAGACTATCTGATCGAACGTCCGCTCTTGCAGGCGATGCGCCCCCAGCCCGGTGGCGCACCGGTGCTGCTGATCGACGAGCTTGACCGCACCGACGCCCCCTTCGAGGCGTTCTTGCTGGAAGCGCTGTCCGATTTTCAGGTGACGATACCGGAACTGGGCACGATCAAAGCGCCCGAACCGCCCATCGTGATCCTGACATCGAACCGCACCCGCGAAGTCCATGACGCGCTCAAACGCCGCTGCCTGTATCACTGGGTCGATTACCCGGAATTCGACCGCGAAATCGCCATTCTGAACGCCCGCGCGCCCGAAGCCTCGGCAGCACTATCGCGTGAAGTCGTGGCTTTCGTCCAGCGGCTGCGCACAGAAGACCTGTTCAAAAAACCCGGTGTCGCTGAAACCATCGACTGGGCCAAATGCCTGCTGGCGCTGGATGTGATCGACCTGTCACCTGCGGTCATCGCCGACACGCTGGGTGCGATTCTGAAATATCAGGACGACATCCAGAAAATCGAAGGCTCCAAGGCCAAGCAGATCCTGGACGAGGCGCGCGCCGCGATTCCCGCGTGATGCATCATCTTGCCCGAAATACTCCACGGGGATCCGGGGGTGTGAAACCCCCGGTCTGCGGCGGATGGTAGAACTCGCCGACCTTGAACTGCCAGATAACCCCAAACTGGCCCAGAACATCGCGCATTTCGCGCGGGCGCTGCGCCGTGCCGGATTG
Source organism: Loktanella sp. SALINAS62 (assembly GCF_018263905.1). Classification (GTDB taxonomy): domain Bacteria; phylum Pseudomonadota; class Alphaproteobacteria; order Rhodobacterales; family Rhodobacteraceae; genus Loktanella. The sequence continues at coordinate 39,652 of NZ_JAAFZU010000008.1, forward strand.
CCCATCGGGCCGGGCCGGGTGATCGATGCCGTGCGCGCGGTGCAGGTGGCGGGATTTACCGACCGGATGGATTTCTACTGGACCCTGCACGCCAGTTTCGTGTCCAAACGCGAAGAACAGGCAATCTTTGGCCAGATTTTCCGATTGTATTGGCGTGATCCGCGCTTTCTGGAACAGATGATGTCCTTCATGCAGCCAATGGTGCGCGGCGTGGCCGAAGACCGCAAGGCGCAGGCCGCTGAAAAACGCGCGGCAGAGGCGTTGCTGGATGGCGAAGAACGCGACATCCCCGCACGCGAAGACGATGCAAAGGAAGATGAAATCCTGCTGGATATCGACGCCAGCCAGACGATCAGCGCGCAGGAAAGGCTGCGCACGTTGGATTTTGAGCAGATGAGCCTGTCGGAAATGGCCGATGCGCGCCGTATCCTTGCGCGGATGTCGCTGCCGGTGCAGCCGTTGCAGTCGCGGCGCACGCAGAACCTGCCGGGGCGCATTCCGGATTGGCGCGGCACCCAGCGGCTGGCGATGCGGCGGGGCGGGGAAATCATGGATTTCGCCACCAAACGTCGCCGCCTACGCTATCCCAATCTGGTGGTGTTGTGCGATATTTCGGGGTCGATGTCGCAATATTCCCGCGCCGTGCTGCATTTCGTCCATGGTGTCGCCAACGCACAGGGGCAGGGGTGGGCGCAGGTCCATGCCTTTACGTTCGGCACGCGGCTGACGAACATTACCCGGCATCTGCGCACCCGTGACGTGGATGCCGCCCTTGCCGCTGCAGGCGCAGAAGCGCAGGATTGGGAAGGCGGCACACGCATTGCCGCCTGCCTGCATGATTTCAACCGTGACTGGTCGCGCCGCGTCATGGGGCAGGGGGCGGTCGTGCTGCTGATCACCGATGGACTGGACCGCGACCCGACGGCCGATCTGGGCCGTGAAATGCAGCGCCTGTCACTGACGGCCCGGCAGTTGATCTGGCTGAACCCGTTGTTGCGCTGGGATGGCTTCGCACCCAAGGCAAAGGGGATCGCCGCGATGCTGCCGCATGTGTCCAGTTTCCGATCCGGTCACAACATCGCGTCGCTTGCAGGTCTGGCAGCGGCCTTGTCACGCCCCGACGATACGGGCGAAAAGAACCGCCTGATGAAAGCGATGACCGACACCGGTTTGGCCAAGCCCGACCACCCTTTTGCCTTTACCGGCGCGACCAATACCCAATGATAGGTTCACCATGACACCGCATCTTTTGACCCTTGCACTGGACTGGCACCGCGCGGGCCGCACCGTCGCTGTCGCCACGGTCATCGAAACATGGGGCAGTGCGCCGCGCGCTGTCGGATCGCTGCTGGTGATCGACGGCGACGGCAATATGGAAGGTTCGGTATCGGGCGGCTGCGTCGAAGGTGCCGTCATCATCGAAGCGCTGGACGCGGTGCAGGACGGTCGACCGCGCCTGCTGGATTACGGCGTCAGCGATGACGAAGCGTTTGCCGTCGGGTTGGCCTGTGGCGGGCGTATCCGGGTGCTGGTGGAACCGGTCGGCCCCGCAATGCCTGTCGCGCTGCTGGAAACCCTGTGCGATGCAATCGCGGCACGCAGGCCCGTGGCCTATGTGATCGATCTGGACGGCGACACACGGCGGACGGCACGGCGCGAGGCATTTCCGGACCGGTTCCGGCTGGACCGGTCCGGTGTCGAAGACGACGACCGCACATTTGTCGCGGTGCACAACCCGCCGTTGCGGATGATCGTGGTGGGCGCCGTGCACATCGCGCAGGCGCTGTTGCCCATGGCGCGCGCCTGCGGCTTTGATCCTGTCCTGATCGATCCGCGCGGCGTTTTCGGCTCTGCCCAGCGGTTTCCGGGCGAGACCATCATCGAGGACTGGCCGGACGAGGCGATGACGGCACTTGGGCCCGATACACGCACCGCCGTCGTGACCCTGACCCATGATCCGAAACTGGACGATCCCGCGATCATGCAGACGCTGCGGTCGGATGCCTTTTATCTGGGCTGTCTGGGGTCCACCCGGACCCACGCCAAACGGGTCACCCGGCTGCAGGACGCGGGGTTCGCCGCATCCGATATCGCGCGGATCAACGCGCCCGTCGGTCTTGATCTGGGTGGGCGGGCACCGGCTGAAATCGCGGTCAGCGTGATGGCGCAGATCATCGCCACCTTGCGAAAACCCGCATGAGGTTCGGGCCGGTCGATGTGGCGGACGCGCTGGGCACGATCCTTGCGCATTCACTGGACGCGCAGGGTGACGCCGGGCGCGACTACCGTGTGCGCAAGGGCACCGTGTTGACCGCCCGGCATCTGGGCGATCTTGGTCGTGCCGGGCATGACGTGATCACAGTAGCGCGCCTTGATCCTGACGATCTGGATGAAAACACTGCAGCGCTGCGGTTGGCCCGTGCGCTGGTGCCTGCGGCTGTGACGGGCCTGCGCCTGACACCGGCCACCACGGGCCGGGTCAATATCATGGCTGATGGGCCCGGTGTTATCGGCATCGATGCGGCCATCGTCAACGCGGTCAACGCGGTCAGTCCCATGATCACCGTGGCAACCCTGCCGCCGCTGACGCGGGTCGATCCCGACACGCTGGTCGCCACGATCAAGATCATCGCATTCGGCGTGCCCGACCGTGACATCGCACGGGCCTGTGATTTGGCGGGGGATATGCCCTTTCGCCTGCATGCACCCCGTATGACCAGTGCCACGCTGATCGAAACCACCACCGATGGCACGACCCCGAACCCCAAAGGCCGCAGGGCGCTGGCCGCGCGTCTGTCACGCCTGGGTCTGACCCTGTCCGAACGCGTCGTGGTGTCGCACAAGGCCCCCGAAATTGCTGCGGCGCTGCATGATGCGCCGGGTGCTGTTGTGTTCATTCTGACAGCGTCAGCCACGTCCGATGTCGCCGATACAGCGCCGACTGCCGTGACGGACGCGGGCGGGTGGCTGATCCACTATGGGATGCCTGTTGATCCCGGCAACCTGCTTTTCATCGGGGCGCTGGGCGACAAGCCCGTGATCGGGTTGCCGGGCTGTGCCCGGTCGCCTGCGTTGAACGGGGCGGACTGGGTGCTGGAACGGGTGATTTGCGGTCTGCCGGTCGGGCCGTCCCAGATCGCGGCCATGGGGGTGGGTGGATTGCTCAAGGAGATTCCATCCCGGCCTTTGCCCCGCAGACGTGCCACCGACACGGCCTGATGCTGCGGCGCGGCGGGAAAGATACCTTCTCAGGTGCGATATAGAATGCTTTACTCTGACCAAGGCGTATTTGGGAGGACGTGATGAAGTTATCTTTGAGAGTGAATGGCCGTGATGTGACCGGTGACGTCGAGGGACGGACGTTGCTGGTTGATTTCCTGCGCAACGACCTGCGCCTGACGGGGACGCACGTGGGATGTGACACATCGCAGTGCGGCGCCTGCACGGTGCATGTGGACGGCAAGCTGGTCAAATCCTGCACAATGTTCGCAGTCGAGGCCGATGGTGCAGAGGTCGCGACCATCGAAGGCGCCGCCGCACCGGACGGCACGTTGTCAGTGATCCAGCAGGCGTTTCAGGACCATCACGGATTGCAGTGCGGATATTGTACGCCGGGGATGGTGATGACAGCGGCAAGCCTGTTGCGCGAGAATCCCAAACCGACCGAGCACGAGGTGCGCCAGTATCTGGAAGGTAATATCTGCCGCTGCACGGGCTACCACAACATCGTCAAGGCGATCATGGCCGCATCCGGCCAAGAGATGCCGGCGATGGCTGCGGAATGATGCGCTGACGTGATGCGCTGACTGGTGCGCCATCAGGGCGGGCCGGAGGGATTTGAGTATTTTTGGCAAGATGATGCGCAGGGGGCCGTTTTTCGTTCCGGTGCGCCGATCAGGGAGAGAGCGATGCCCAAGGACAGTGGAATTGGCGCCAGCACGAAACGGCGCGAGGACATCCGGTTTTTGACCGGAACCGGTAAATATACCGACGACATCAATATTTTTGGTCAGACCTACGTGCATTTCCTACGCGCTGACGTGGCGCATGCGGTGCTGAACGGGGTCGATACCACGCAAGCGGCGGCCATGCCGGGCGTGCTGCGGGTGTTTACCGGGGCCGATTTCGAAGCGGTGGGGTCGATCCCCTGCGGCTGGCAGATCACGGACAAGCACGGCCAGCCGATGCAGGAGCCGCGCCATCCGGTGCTGGCGCATGGCAAGATCCGCCACGTGGGCGAACCGGTGGCCGCTGTCGTGGCCGAAACCCGCGAACAGGCGCGCGACGCTGCCGAGGCGATCGTGCTGGATTACGACGAACTGCCCGCTGTCATGGACATGAAAAAGGCCATCGCGGAAGGTGCGCCAAAGGTTCACGAGGAACTGACGGGCAACCTGTGCTACGACTGGGGTTTTGTCGAAGAAAACAAGGCCGCGACCGATGCCGCGTTTGAGGCGGCGGCGCATGTGACCACACTGGAACTGGTGAACAACCGGCTGGTCGCCAACCCGATGGAACCCCGGGTTGCGGTGGGCGAATACGATCGTGCCGACGACATGCATACACTGCACACCACCAGCCAGAACCCGCATGTGATCCGGCTGCTGATGGGGGCTTTTGTGCTGGGCATTCCCGAACACAAGCTGCGGGTCGTGGCCCCTGACGTGGGCGGCGGATTCGGCACCAAGATATTTCACTATCAGGAAGAGGCGTTCTGCACCTTTGCAGCAAAGGCGCTGAACCGCCCGGTCAAATGGACGTCCACCCGGTCAGAAGCATTCATGTCGGATGCCCACGGACGCGATCACGTCAGCAAGATCCAGCTGGCGTTGGATGCCGACAACAACTTTACCGCGCTGCGCACGGAAACCTATGCCAACATGGGGGCTTATCTGTCGACCTTTGCGCCGTCGGTGCCGACCTGGCTGCATGGCACGTTGATGGCCGGCAATTACAAGACGCCGCTGGTCTATGTGAACGTAAAGGCGGTGTTCACCAACACCGTGCCGGTCGATGCCTACCGTGGTGCGGGCCGACCAGAGGCCACGTATCAGCTGGAACGGGTCGTCGACATGGCGGCACGCGAACTGGGGGTCGACCCGATTGCGTTGCGGCGCCAGAACTATATTACCGAATTCCCCTATGCCACGCCGGTGGCTGTGGAATACGACACCGGCGATTACCACGCGACGATGGACAAGCTGATCGAGATTGCGGACATCGCGGGTTTTGCCGCACGGCGGGCCGACAGCGAAAAGGCCGGGAAGTTGCGCGGCCTTGGCATCAATTCCTATATCGAGGCCTGCGGCATCGCACCAAGTAACCTTGTGGGGCAGTTGGGCGCGCGTGCGGGTCTGTATGACGCCGCAACGGTACGGGTGAATGCCACAGGCAGCATCAGTGTCATGGTCGGTGCACACAGCCATGGCCAGGGACATGAAACCGCGTTCCCGCAGGTGATTTCCGAGATGATCGGCATTCCCGAAGACCAGATCCACATCGTGCACGGCGACACGTCGAAAATTCCGTTCGGGATGGGCACCTATGGGTCGCGGTCGCTGGCGGTGTGCGGATCGGCCATGGTGCGCGCGGCGGAAAAGGTGATCAACAAGGCCAAGAAGATCGCGGCCCACCTGCTGGAAGCATCAGAGGGCGATATCGAACTGAAGGACGGCAGTTTCAGCGTCGCGGGCACTGACAAATCCGTGGCCTGGGGGGATGTGACATTGGCGGCTTATGTGCCGCACAACTATCCGCTGACCGACATCGAACCGGGGCTGGAAGAAACTGCGTTCTACGACCCGGCCAACTTTACCTACCCGGCGGGGGCCTATGCCTGCGAGATCGAGCTGGACCCCGAAACGGGCCATGTGAAGATCGAACGGTTTTCTGCGGCGGATGATTTTGGCAACATCATCAACCCGATGATCGTGTCGGGACAGGTGCACGGCGGGATCGCGCAGGGGATCGGTCAGGCGCTGCTGGAAAACTGCGCCTATGACGCCGACGGCCAGTTGATCAGTGCGTCCTATATGGATTACGCGATGCCCCGGGCTGACGATCTTCCCTTCTATAGCGTGGACCATTCGTGCCAGACGCCCTGCACCCATAACCCGCTTGGCGTGAAGGGCTGCGGCGAGGCCGGTGCCATCGGCAGCCCGCCGTCGGTCGTGAACGCGGTGATCGATGCGATCCAGTCGGGGGGAATGAACGTCGCACATATCGACATGCCGTTGACGCCGTCGCGGGTCTGGGCCGCAATGCACGGCGCGCGCACCAATGCCGGTGCCGCACAGCCAGCGGCCGGATCGTCGGACACGGCGCATGCGCGATCCATCGGCGGCGCCGCCTGATGCAAAATGCGGGACCGGGGCGCTGCCCCGGACCCCGGGATATTTCTGGCAAGAAGAAGCAGGGAGACCTGTGGATCATCGCCCAAGGAGAGACATATGTACGCATTCGAGATTGAACGGCCAACAACGCTGGACGCGGCGAAAGCCGCCATCGCAGCAGGCGGGCAAGCGCTGAGCGGGGGGCAGACGCTGATCCCGACGCTGAAAGCACGGCTGGCCATGCCGGAAACGCTGGTCAGCCTGCATGGCATCGCGGATTTGAAAGGGATCGGCACCGACGGTGCGGGCCGCATCTGCGTGAAGGGCGCGACCGTGCACAAGACTGTCGCGGACGAGACCGCTGAACGCTTTCCTGCATTGAGCTATCTGGCCAGCCGGATCGGTGACCCGGCGGTGCGCAATCGCGGCACCATCGGTGGCAGTCTGGCGAACAACGACCCGTCCGCCTGCTATCCTGCGGTGGCACTTGCGACCGGGGCCACGATCTGTACCGACCGCCGCGACATCGCGGCAGACGATTATTTTCAGGGTATGTTCACCACAGCGCTGGACGAGGGCGAAATCGTCACGGAGGTGAAGTTCCCCGTGCCGCAAGCCGCGGCCTATGAGAAATTTATCCAGCCCGCATCCCGGTTCCCGCTGGTCGCGGTGTTTGTCGCGCGCTTTGCCGATGGCGTCCGCGTGGCCATCACCGGTGCATCGGAATCCGGCGTCTTTCGCTGGACCGCCGCCGAAGAGGCGCTGACCGCCACCTTTAGCCCCGATGCCGTGGCGGGCCTGCAGGTCGACCCTGATGGCATGATCGGTGACCTGCACGGCACCAAAGAATACCGCGCCCATCTGTGCAACATCATGACAAAACGCGCCGTCCAGCACGCAAGCTAGGCGGAAGGTCGCCACCAGCTGCAAATCGCAGGAACGGCAGGGGAACAATAATGGTTGAATGGGTGTCCCGGCGTGTGCCGGGGCACCTTTTTTGATGAGGACCGTTATGACCCGACTGACACTGACTTCGACGACTGCCCTGATGCTGGGGCTGTCACTTTCGCCCGCTCATGCGCAGGATTCGACCTTTCCCTGCGCGCTGCCCGATGGCACGACCATCGAGACCGCACAGGATCTTGCGGATGTGCTGGCGCAGGAAGCCAGTGTCGCTGCGCTGATGAGCAATGACGATCCTGCGATCTGTGGTCCTGCCGCGCTGACCGAAGCGCGGGTATTGATGCCCGACCAACCCGCTGATGCTGCTGCCCCCGCCGATCCGGAAGCGGCGACGAGTGAAGAAACCGATGCAACGGTCGAGGCGGCGGATGAACCCGTCGATGCTGACGATGTAGCGGCCCCGGAATCCGCGCCTGCCGAAACGCCGGATGCAGAGGTTGACGACGAAGTAGAGGAAGCACCTGCCGTGGCTGAAGAGGCTCCCGTTGCCGAAGAGCCGGTTGCGACTGAAGAAGCTCCTGTTGCCGAAGAACCTGCGGCAACCGAAGAACCAGTGGTAACTGAAGAACCTGCTGCGGCTGAAGAACCTGCCCCGGTGACCGATGTGGCGCCAGAAGCGGAGGCAGACCCCCAGCCCGCGGGCGAACCTGCGGCCGCGGCAGAAACAGACACGCCTGACATGGCGACGGACCCTGACGATGCCCCTGCTGTCGACGCCGTGACCGACCCTGCCGTGGATGACGCGGCCAGTGATCCCCAGTCAGAGACGGATGCGCAGCCGCAGGCCACCGATGAGGTGACAGACGAATCCGCGCCGACCACACAGACAGCGCCGGATGAAAGCGAGATCGAGGCAGAGACGAGCGCCGAGACGAGCACGCCGCCGGCTGATGAGGACGCCGACCTTGGTGCGCAGATCGAAGCGGAAACGCAGGCCGAAACCAGCAGCCCGCCAGAGTTGACAGAAGAAGAACGCGCAGCGCGTGATGCGCGTCGTGCGGAACGGGCCGCCGCGCGTCAGCAATCCGAAGCCGCAACCGCCGATGCCAGCGACGCAGAGGTCGTCACCGAGGAGGTCGAGGCCGATGATGTGCGCGCCGCTGACGAAGATTTTGATACCCAGGTGCTGAGCGATACGGCCACATCCGACGATGACGATGACGGTCTGTCGCGTTTCGAGCAGGCGATCCTGCTGGGGCTTGGTGCGGCTGCTGTCGGTGCCGTGCTTAACAACGGTGACCAGGTGGTATCGAATTCCGGTGATCGCGTGATCGTGGAACGCGATGGTGAATTGCGGGTGCTGAAAGACGACAACACCTTGTTGCGTCAGGCCGGAACGCAGGTCGCGACGCAGACCTTTGACGATGGATCGACGCTGACGACTGTCACGCGCGACGACGGAAGCTTTGTCACGACGATCCGGGCAGCAGACGGGACCGTGCTGCGCCGCACACTGACACGTGTGGATGGCACGCAGGTCAACCTGATCAACGATCTGGAGCAGGTCGCACCGATCGAGGTGTCCGAACTGCCAGCGCTGCAACAGCGGACAGACACGCAGTTGAGCAACGCAAGTGACGAGGCGCTGCGCGCCGCCCTGACTGCTGATTTGTTGGCGCAGACGGGCCGGTTCTATTCGCTGGAACAGGTGCGTGATGTGCAACAGGTCCGGGCGCTGGCGCCGCAGATCGAATTGGACACGATTACGTTTGCCAGCGGTTCGGCAGCCATCCAACCCAGCCAGGCCGAGGAGCTGAGCGATTTGGGACGCGCCATCGTGCAGATTGTTCAGGACGATCCGTCCGCGATCTTCCTGATCGAGGGGCACACCGATGCGGTTGGCGATGCCGCCTATAATCTGGGTCTGTCTGACCGCCGTGCAGAAACGGTGGCACTGGCGCTGACGCAGTATTTTGGCGTTCCGCCGGAAAATCTGGTCACGCAGGGTTATGGTGAAGCCTATCTGAAGGTCCAGACACTACAGGATGAACGTGAAAATCGCCGTGCGGCGGTTCGCAACATCACTGACTTGCTGCGCGATAGCTGAACAAGGCGTGGCGCGGGATCGGTCCCGCGCTACCGACCGCTGACGGTCGTTTGGCACACAATAGCAAAAGGGGTCATCGCTGATGCGCTGACCCCTTTTTTCGTTATGATCGGGTCGTAACAGAAGTCTTACTTTTGCAGTGGTCCGATCAACATGACCATCTGACGGCCTTCCATCTTTGGAAAGTTTTCGACCTTGCCATGTTCTTTGGTGTCTTCTGCCACGCGTTCCAGCAGTTGACGGCCCAGTTCCTGGTGGGCCATTTCGCGGCCACGAAAGCGCAGGGTGATCTTCACCTTGTCGCCATTTTCCAAAAACTTGTAGACGTTTTTCATCTTCACGCCGTAGTCGTGATCATCGGTGTTCGGACGGAACTTGATTTCCTTGATCTCGATGATCTTCTGCTTCTTGCGCGCTTCTGCTTCTTTTTTCTGGGTCTCGTACTTGTACTTGCCGAAATCCATGATCTTGCAGACGGGCGGGCTGGCGTTTGGGGAAATCTCGACCAGATCCAGACCGGCCTCTTCAGCCATGGCCAGCGCACGATCGGGCGACACGACGCCCACGTTTTCGCCTTCGGCGCCGATCAGTCTGATGTCACCGCCCCGGATGCGGTCGTTGATGCGGGGGCCGGTATCACGCACGGGAGGTGCGTTATGGGGTCTGCGTCCTATGATCTTTATCCTTCGATCGTTTGCGTTATGGTTGCCTAGATAGGTAATGCGCCGCACGTTTCGCTTCAAGCCGCAATCCGCAGCGGCGTTTTGGGGTTTTCTTTTGCCAGACCTGCCACCAGATAGACAACTGATCACCAAAGGGTGAGCATCGCTTAGAAGGATACCTCTCATGCAAGCACTTGTTATTATCGTTGTCGTGGCTGTTCTTGGCTTTTTCGGCTACCAATATTTTGTCGACGGACAAGACCCCCAGGCTGTCGTGACCGGCACCGTGGAAGAAACCGACACAGCGCAAGATGCCGCTGAAGACGCCGCTGCCGAGGTCGAGGCCACCGCAGAAGATGCGGCTGCCGCAACAGAGCAGGCGGTGGATGATGCTGCCGTTGCGACCGAAAATGCAGCCGACGACGTCGCTGATGCTGCCGCCGCCGCCGCTGAAGAAGCTGATGCACTGGCTGCCGAAGCTGAGGTTGCCGCATCTGACGCCGTCGCTGACGCAGAAGCCGCTGCGACCGACGCCGCCGCCGATGCAGAAGCTGCCGCGACCGACGCCGCCGCTGACGCTGAGGCCGCTGCGACCGACGCCGCCGCTGAAGCTGAAGCCGCCGCATCTGACGCCGCCGCCGAAGCTGAAGCTGCCACTGCCGACGTGGCGGCAGAGATCGATGCCTTGGCAGACGATGCTGCTGCCGCCACCAGCGACGCAGTCGATGCCACACAGGACGCAGCAAGCGACGCGGCCGACGCGGGGGCTGCATTGCTTGACGATGCGGCGACGGAACTGGACGCTGCGGCAGAGTCTGACGTGACAATCGACACGCCGCAGGCAGATGCAGCCGTGGAAACCGACACTGTTGCGGCCGATGACGCGGCAGAGGTGCCGTTGTCCGAACTGCTGACACCCGAAGGGTTTGACGCCGACGCGATCATCGCCCGTATCGAAGAATCCGATCTGCCCGCAATGCGCAAGACGGTTCTGGTCACCGCGACGCAGCGCGTCAGCGAAAACCCGGACATCCTGAATATCGTGATCGAACAGTTGCAGGATGCATTCGGCACCAACTGATCGGACAGGGACACGACGCAGAAAGGGCCGCATCCATCCGGATGCGGCCCTTTTTCATGCGCGGTGACGTGTAAGGGTCAGCCGACAAATGCCTTTTCGATCACGAATTGACCGGGTTCGGAATTGGCGCCTTCGTTCAGGCCAGCGGCTTCCATCAGGGCGGCGATGTCTTTGTTGAACGCAAGACTGCCGCAGACCATTGCGCGGTCGGTGGCCGGGTCCAGCGGCGGCACACCCAGATCCGTGAACAACTCTCCGTTTTCGATCAGTGTGGTGATCCGGCCCATCTTTACGCTGCTTTCGCGTGTTGTGGTGGGGTAGTAGCGGATTTTATCCAGATTTTCCTGCCCCAGCAGTTCGATCATCATGTCGTCCCGCTTCAGCTTGGCGATCAGTTCCGCACCATAGGTCAGTTCGGCCACGTCGCGGCAGGTATGGGTAATGATGATTTCTTCAAACCGCTCGAACGTTTCGGGTTCGCGCAGCAACGACGCAAACGGCGCAAACCCCGTGCCGGTCGCGAACATATACAGACGCTTGCCGGGCAGCAGGGCGTCATGGACCAGCGTGCCGACGGGTTTGGGTCGCAGGATGATCTGGTCGCCGGGCTGGATGTGCTGCAACCGCGATGTCAGTGGGCCGTTTTCGACCTTGATCGAATAAAACTCCAACTCGTCGTCCCATGCAGGGGATGCAATGGAATAGGCGCGCAACAGCGGTTTCTGCTTGCCGGTTTCGGGGTGTGGATCGCCCATCAGCCCGATCATCACGAATTCACCCGACCGAAAACGCAGCGACGCGGGGCGTGTCACGCGAAAGGCGAACAGCCGGTCCGAATAATGCGTGACCGATGTGACGGTCTGTGCATCCGGCAATGTCGGTACGGGGGTCGCGGTGGCGGTATCTGTCACGGGGCGTTGCTCTGTCATAATTGCATCAGCGGCGTCGGGCGCCGCCCTCCGTCTAAGGGAAAAACGTGGCGGGTGAAAGTCAGCCGCGCAGGCGCGACTGATAGGCATGCGCGGTCCAGTCGGCGCGGGCAAGCCATTGGTCCTGCGGTTGACGCGCGGCAAGCGCGTCGTCGATTTCGACTTCGTCGAAACCGTTGCGTCGGGCCATCGCGTATTGGTCGGCCAGCACGTGACCATAGGCGCGCAGGCGTCCAGTGAACCCCGCCCGGCGCAGGATTGCGGCAAGGGTAAAGCCGCGCCCGTCCGAAAAGCTGGGAAAGGCGATGCGCACAGCCTGCGCATTGGTCAGTGCGCGCATGGCGTCTGGGTCGGCGTCGGATGGCACGTCGATCGCTGGACCGTCTTCGCCCAGTGGCACAAAAGTGCCGTCGAAATCATCGGTGCCAAAGCCTGTGTCGGTTACAATCACGCTCATCGGTGTCTCCTGCGGGACATGTGCCCCCGCTTTTTCAAAATACTCAAACGTTGGCGTTGGCCGGGATGCGGACCATCTTGCCATCGACGAAATGGATGCCGCATTCGGTCTTTTCGCGGTTGCGCCAGCGGCCTGCGCGTGGGTCTTCGCCCGGTGCAACCTTGGTGGTGCAGGGTGCGCAGCCGATTGACGGATACCCCTGTGCCACCAGCGGATGCCGGGGCAGGCGGTTTTCGGTCATGTAATCCTGCACGTCGTCGCGGGTCCAATGCGCCAGCGGATTGACCTTGAGCAGGTCGCCATCCGCTTCAAAGAACGGCAGTGCTGTGCGCTGGCCGCCCTGATACTGCTTGCGCCCGGTAATCCAGCCGTCGAATTCAGACAGGGCGCGCAACAGCGGTTCGGTCTTGCGCAGCGCACAGCAGCCATCGGGGTCCGACAGGTGCAAAAGCCCTTCGTTGTCGCGGGCCAGCAGCGCATCACGGTCCGGATGCAGCACGCGCAGCCCGGTCAGACGCAGGCGTTCCGCGACCTCCATCTGGTAGGTCAGGGTTTCCGCGAACAGCATTTCAGTATCCAGAAACAGGATCGGCAGATTGCGATCCAGCACCGACACCATGTGCAAAAGTGCGACCGATTCCGCGCCGAACGAACTGACAAGCGTCAGTCGTCCGGTCTGGTCGTCGGTCAACGCGCGTTCCAGCACGGCCCGCGCTGAATGATGCTTGTAGGCATCGTTCAGCGACGCGACGCGATCGCCTAGATCATCAAGCGGCATCTTTTTCGCCTTCCTTGTCGGGATAGAGCACGGCCTTGAATGGTCCGGCCCCAAGCCTGCGGTAAGCTTGCAGGAACGTTTCCGACGCATCTTCGCGCAGATCCAGATAGCCCAGCACCAGACGTTCCATCGCGGGGATGATGTCATCCGCACTGAAACCGGGGCCGGCACGTTCACCGATGGCAGCATCTTCGGACCCGTCACCGCCCAGCGTGATCTGGTAGTTTTCGACGCCCGCGCGATCCAGACCCAGAATGCCGATATGGCCGACATGGTGGTGCCCGCAAGCGTTGATGCAGCCCGAAATCTTGATCTTGAGCGGCCCGATTTCGTGTTCCAGCTTCAGCTCGTCGAAACGGGTGGCGATCTGCTGGGCAATCGGGATCGACCGTGCGGTCGCCAGTGCGCAGTAATCCATGCCGGGGCAGGCGATGATATCGGACACCAGCCCGATGTTCGCCGTCGCCAGATCCGCATCGCGCAGGGCGGCATAGACCGCCGGCAGGTCGGATTTATGGACATGCGGCAGGATCACGTTCTGTTCGTGGCTGATCCGCAATTCGTCATGGCCATAGCGTTCGGCCAGATCGGCCAGCGCGCGCATCTGGTCGGACGTCGCATCGCCCGGCGTCGCGCCATGCTTTTTGATCGAAACGCTGACGATGGCATAGCCATCGGCCTTGTGCGCGGTCAGGTTGGTATCGGACCACGACCGGAACGCGGGGTTTGCCAAACGTGCGGCTTCGTACCCGTCGGTATCGGCTGTCTTGAACGCCGGCGCGGCAAAGGCCTGTTCGATGTCAGCCAGCAGCGCCTGATCGACGCCGGAAAAATCGTCGCGGATGCGGGCAAAACGTTCGTCCACCAGTGCACGGATCTGATCAATTCCGTTTTCATGCACGGTAATCTTGATCCGGGCCTTATACTTGTTGTCGCGCCGTCCCAGCAGGTTGTAAACGCTGACAATCGCTTCGCAATAGGGCAGCAGATCGTCGACGGGCAGAAAGTCCGTCAGCACCTTGCCGATCATCGGCGTGCGGCCCAGACCGCCGCCGACCAGCACGCGGAACCCGATCTGGCCCAGATCGGTGCGCACGACCTGCAACCCGATGTCATGGGCGCGGATCACGGCGCGGTCCGCTTCGGCGCCGGTCACGGCGATCTTGAACTTGCGCGGCAGGAACTGAAATTCGGGGTGGTCCGTGGACCACTGACGCAGCAGTTCCGCATAGGGACGGGGGTCCGCGACTTCGTCCGCGGCGGCCCCTGCGAAATGGTCAGCCGTCACGTTGCGGATCGTGTTGCCGCTGGTCTGGATGGCGTGCATTTCCACATCGGCCAACGCACCAAGAATATCGGGCACGTCACGCAATTCGGGCCAGTTGTACTGGATGTTCTGGCGCGTGGTGAAATGGCCATAACCCTTGTCCCAGCGGTCCGCGATCATTGCAAGCTGGCGCATCTGGCGGCTGTTCAGTGTGCCATAGGGCACAGCCACGCGCAGCATATAGGCATGCAGTTGCAGATACAGGCCATTCATCAGGCGCAGCGGCTTGAATTCATCCTCTGTCAGCGAGCCGTCGATGCGGCGTTCGACCTGACCGCGGAACTGGGCCACGCGTTCGCGCACGAATGCGGCGTCGAAATCGTTGTATTTATACATGTATCAGGCCCTCGTCTGTTTGCCGTGGGGATAATTGGACGGACCGCGCGTGCGGAACGCTTCGCGGAAATGCACAGGCTTCGGGCCCGCGTCGCCCGGCTTGGCATCGGCCAGATAGGCCCCCGCAATTTCGGATTGCCGCGCGCTGGCTTCGATCAGGCGCAGTTCGGCGTGGGCTTCGTTCGTCAGCAGTTCGGCGTCCGCGATATCCCGCGACCAGCGGTCGTCTTCGGTCAGCCAGACGGCGTCGCCTTCGAGCAGCGCGTTGGCGGTGATGACCTTGGGTGTAAAAGCCTTTGGCATTATGCGAATTCCTCTGCGGGGATAGATTGGCTTGCGTCCAGCGCATCACGCGGTGCAAGGCCAAGAAACGTCAGTGCGGGGCCGGTCAAACGTGCCTTTGTCAGGGTCGGTTCCAGTTGTGCCAATGTCGTGGACAAAATCCGCTGATCGGCGCGACTGACGTTTTCGATAACCGTGACGGGGGTGGCTGGATCTGCCCCGTGCATCAGTAACCGGCCCTGAATGAACCGCGCCGCGCGTTTGCCCATGTAGATCGCGGCGACCTCTCCGGGGCGGGCAAGCGCACGCCAGTCATGGTCGGCGAACCCTTTTGTATCGTGGCCGGTCATGTAACGGATCGACGAATTGCGCCCGCGTTTCGTCAGGCTTTGGCCAATCCCTGCGACAGCGGCGCTGGCCGCGGTAATTCCGGGCACGATGCGCCAGCTGATCCCGGCAGCCTCGCAGGCGTCGATTTCTTCATCCAGACGGCCAAAGACAGTGGGATCACCGGATTTCAGCCGCACGACATGATGACCTTGCTGCGCATGTTCCACGATCAGCGCATCGATGTCGTCCTGCGCCATGGCGCTGCCGAATCCTTCCTTGCCCGCGTCGATCATCAGCGCCTCGCGCCGGGCGAGTTCCAGAATCTCGGGCGTGACCAGCCGGTCGTAGATGACCACATCTGCGGTATCGAGCGCCTTGCGCGCGCGCAGTGTCAGCAGATCGGGATCGCCGGGACCCGCACCGACCAAATCGACATGGCCGACCTTTGCCGGGGCCGCGATGGTCCGGTCCAGCAGATTGCGCAGGGTGGGCAGGATCGCGTCTTCGCCCCCGGTTTCCAGCGCCTTGGGGCCTGCGTCGAAATAATAGGACGACCAGAAATCGCGCCGCTTCCGACCCATCGGCAACACATCGACGGCGGCGCGGAACGATTTGCCGATCCGTGCCAGCAGCCCCAGTGATGCGGGCAGCCGTTCTTCCAGATCGGCCTTGATCTTGCGCGCCAGAACGGGCGCCGCACCTTCGGTCCCGATGGCGATGACGACGGGATCACGATCCACGATGGCAGGGGTGATGAACTGGCTGTCGGCCAGATTGTCGACGATGTTCACCCGTGCGCCGTCCGCATGCGCAAGTGCCGCCACACGGGCGTCCTCTGCGGCGTCTTCGTTGGCGGCATAGAACAGCACGGCGCACATCGCATCGCCGGGTTCCATCGCGCGCGATACCAGCTTCAGTTTGCTATCCAGCGCCAACCGGTGCAGGTCAGGATGCGCGTCTTTGGCAAACACGGTGACATGGGCGCGCGTCTTCAGGATCAGCCGCAGTTTGGCCAGCGCGGCCTCTCCGCCACCGGACAGCACGATACGGCGTCCTGCGACGGCCATGAAGACGGGAAAATGATCCATTGTGCGTCCTTTCGGTTCTGATGCTCGATATAGAACATTTTTCTGGCATTTGGACAGGTGGGCCGGTAGTTAAGAACAAGTGTTCTGACCGGCGGGCTGAAATGGGCATTCATTCTGATAAGGCTGTAAATCCCGAATGACGATCCGCATTGACGACACAGACCGGAAAATCCTTGCAGCGCTTCAGCGTGACGCCTCGCGGTCGCTTGATGAAATCGCCACCGAAATAGGCTCTTCCAAAACGCCGGTCTGGAATCGGATCCGCAAACTGCGCGACGCGGGCGTGATCAAATCGCAGACCGTGGTTCTGGACGCGGACGCGCTGGGGTTCGAGGCGTGTTTCTTCGTTCTGATCCGCACGAGTGAACACGATGCGGCATGGCAGGCCCGGTTTCTGAATGCGCTGACCGCCCGACCAGAGGTGCAAGAGGCGCACCGGCTCGCAGGTGATATCGACTATATTCTCAAGGTCCGGGTCGCCAACGCCCGCGCCTACGATATCTTCTATCAGGCCTTGATATCAGAGGTGAAAGTCCACACCGTCACCGCCTTGTTGTCGATGGAAGAAATCAAATCGACGATTGCCCTGCCGCTCTGACAGGCATCATCTTGCCCTAAATACTCCCGCCGGAGGCATCCCGCACCATCAACCGGTCCAGCCCGTGGAAATGATAGACGTCCGCATAGCTTGGGGCCGACGCCGGTACCAGTTGCGGACAGCGCTCCCACAGCACCTCAAGTGCGATGCACAGTTCCAACCGGGCCAGCGGTGCGCCGACGCAGAAATGAATGCCGCCGCCGAATGCGACATGTGCAGGGCCATCACGATCGGGGATGAATGTGTTGGGATCGGACCAGATGCCGGGGTCGCGGTTTGCGGCCCCCAACAGGCAGGCAATCCGGTCCCCGCGCGCGAAATCCTGTCCCAGTACCGTGCAGGGTTCATAGACCCAGCGCGTGAACATGTGCAGCGGCGGGTCGTAGCGCATGATTTCTTCGACCGCGGCGGGGTCGGACCGCCGCAGACCGGTGTCCAGCATCGCGCGCACGCCGTTGCCCAGCGTATGCACCGTTGCCTCGTGTCCCGCATTCAGCAGCAGGATCACGGTTGATATCAATTCGGGTTCCGAAAGCCGCGCATCGCCATCGCGGGCCGCGATCAGGGTCGACAAAAGATCAGTGCCCGGCCTGTTGCGCTTTTCTGCGATCTGGTGCTGCAGAAACGCTGTGAATGCCCGTGTCGCATGGTCGGCGTTGGCGATGATCTGCGGGGTCAGACGGGCCTGATACATCGCGACCATGGCGTTGGACCAGCGCAGCAGATTGTCTGCGGCCTGTTCGGGCACGCCCAGCAGGCGCGCGATGGTGATCACCGGCACCGGCTGCGCATAGGCGGTCAGCAAATCGAAATCGCCAGTCGGAAATCGGTCGATCAGATCGTGGCACAGGGCGCGGATGCCGTCTTCCAGCGCTGCGATCTGGCGCGAGGTAAAGGCCCGCAGCACAAGGCGCCGCAGCCTCGTGTGATCGGGCGCTTCCAGTTCCAGCATCGAATGCGATTCGATCGCGTCAAACGCGGCGCGGGCAGGGTCGGGAACGGGGGCGTCCAGCGGTGCGCGGCCCATCCGCTTGTCGCGCAGTACGGCGGACACGGCGGCATGGCTGACTGCGCAGGGCATGTCATAGTCGTTCCAGAACGCGAAATCGCCGGTCAGGCGCATCCGATCATAAAACGGATATGGGTTTTGCACAAAGGCTGGTTCGGTCGGGGATTGTGAAAACGTCTGCATGTTTTCGGTGATGCGCGTTTCGCGTGTGGGTCGCAAGTGTGGGTGCGTTGAATTGTCTCGGGGGACGGTCGGTTTCGGCGATGATCTAAAATTTGTATACAACGGGGTGCAGTATGGTTCAGGGTAGACATGACGTGACTGCGACTGCCGGGGGGAGGGGTCATGATGGACACAGACAGACGTGATGACAACGCGGGGCAATCCGCGCCAAAGGACAAGACCAGACCGGTCCGCAATGTCGCGCGGGAAGCGGTCAAGCGGCTGGCATTTCGGATGTCGAAATCCGCCGATGGTCTTTCGGACCCGGGGCGCGCCGAAGTCGACCGATTGTGCGATTTGCTGACCCAACCCGACACGCAGGCGATCGAAAGCTACGTGCAGGAATTGCTGGCCGACGGCAACAGCGTGTCAAAGGTTCACGTGTCCTACCTTGCAGCAGCAGCGCGGCAGTTGGGACAGGATTGGGCCGATGATCGTCGCAGCTTTACAGACGTGACGCTGGGCAGCGGTCGCGTTCACCAGATCATCCGCGACCTAAGCCAGATTCAGGATCGGGCGGCGGGCCGCAGGGGTGACGCACCACAGGTCCTGTTGGCGCTGGCACCGGGCGAATCGCACACGCTGGGCATTGAAATCTTTGCGAATCTCATGCGCGACGATGGCTGGGATGTTGAAATCTCTGTCGGTGGGACACGGGCTGGTATCTTGTCCCGTGCGCGCAAATCGTCGCACGATGTCGTCGTCGTCGTGGGCTATGGGCAGGGCGATGCGGACGTGCTGGCCGGGTTGTGGAAAGACCTCTGCGCTGTCTTGCCAAATGGGACCGTATTGCTGGCGGGTGCCATTGTCGACACGGCGCAAGCGGCGTCAGGCATCCCGCCAGAAGGCTGCCTGTCTGACCTTGCAAACGCTGTCATCCGGCTGCGCCAGTGCCTGAAAGACTAGTTTCGGTCGGGCTTGGCGGCGCCAAACGCGGTCGCGATGTCGGAACCGAAGCTTGATTGGTTCGCACAATAGTGCAATCAAGTGCGACTTGCGCGGCGGCGACGTCGTAGCATTGTTTTTCTGGGAGGAGAAAAAATGAAATTTGTGAAAAGCTTTGCGGCCTTGGCTGCAATCTCTGTGATGGCGTCTGCTGCGGCCGCACAGGGTGTGGACGGCTGCGACGATGGTGAAACCGTCGTCAAGTTCAGCCACGTCACCAACACCGACAAGCACCCCAAAGGGATCGCGGCCCAAGTGCTGATGCAGCGCGTGAATGCCGAAATGGACGGCACCATGTGCATGGAAGTGTTCCCGAACTCGACGCTTTATACCGACGAACAGGTGATCGAGGCGCTGTTGCGCGGTGACGTGCAGCTGGCCGCACCGTCGCTGTCGCTTTTCGAAAGCATCACCAAAGCCTACCGTCTGTTCGATCTGCCTTTCATGTTCAAAAACATCGAAGCAGTCGACGCGTTTCAGGCGTCCGATACCGGTCGCGGTATGCTGGACATGATGCAGCGCCGCGGTCTGCAGGGGCTGGGTTACTGGCACAACGGCATGAAACAGATCTCTGCCAACGTTCCGCTGGAACAGCCCAGTGACGCCAACGGCCTGAAATTCCGCGTGCAGCCATCCGACGTGCTGGTCGCCCAAATGAACGCGCTGGGTGCATCGCCGCAGCCGATGGCGTTTGCCGAAGTGTACGGCGCGCTGCAGACCGGCGTTGTCGATGGTCAGGAAAACAGCTGGTCCAACATCTATGGCCAGAAGTTCTTTGAAGTGCAGGACGGCATCACTGAAACGAACCACGGGATCATCGACTATATGGTCGTGACCGCGGTCGACTTTCTGGACGGTCTTGATGACGGCGTGCGTGAGCAGTTCCTGACGATTATGGATGAAGTCACAGTCGAACGTAATGCTGCGGTGGCGCAGGTCGATACCGAAGCCCGTCAGGCCATTCTGGACACGGGCGGCACCATCCGTGAACTGACCCCCGAACAGCGTCAGGCCTGGGTCGATGTGATGATGCCGGTCTGGGAACAATTCGCCGAAGAAGTGGGCCAAGACAACATCGACGCCGCACAGGCAATCAACGACTCGATGTAATTCCGGATCAACCGATCTGTCTGACCGGGCGGCGTATCGCGCCGCCCGGTCAGCATCATAACGTCGGCGGGGGGAGCGCGCGGATGAGCGGCCATTATCAGCCAAAAGGTCCTGTCGGGGCTTTTGTCAACACGCTTGAAGAAGGCATCATCGCCTTTTTGTTGGGGGCCATGACGCTGTTGACGTTCACGAACGTCATTCTGCGCTATGGGTTCAACAGTTCGATCATCTGGAGTCTGGAAGTCGTTTTGACGATGTTCGCCTGGCTGGTGCTGTTCGGCATCGCCTATGGCTTCAAGGTCACGGCGCATCTGGGCGTGGACGCCATCACCAACCTGCTGCCGCCGCGTCCGCGCAAAATCGTCGCGATGATCGCTGCGCTTTTGTGTGTGTTTTATGGCGTGCTGCTGCTGAAAGGCTGCTACGATTACTGGGCACCCTTTGCCGATTTGCCACCGACGTCAGGACGATGGTTTCCGACTGGGTTCGATACATCCGTGCGATCCGCCAGCTTTTTTGAAACCGACCAGATCCCCATGCTGTCATGGCTGCGATTTCTGGAAGACTGGGTGAATTACGGCGAACGCTATTCCAAGATGCCGCGCCTGATCCCCTATACCATGTTGCCGATTGCAGGCGGGCTGATCCTGTTCCGGATCGTGCAGGCGACGGTGCGGATTTGGCGTAACGACGCCGCCAGCCTGATCGTCAGCCACGAAGCCGAAGACGCGGTTGCCGAAGCAGCCCTTTTGAACAGGGACACCTAATAACATGGAAGTGCTTCTTCTATTTGTGCTGATCATTTCGCTGCTTCTGATCGGCGTGCCGATTGCGGTTGCACTGGGTCTGGCATCGATCACGTTCCAGCTGGCGTTTTCCGATACCTCTCTTGGGGCGGTCGCGCAGGCGATTTTTCAGGCAATGGCCGGGCATTATACGCTGCTGGCAATTCCGTTTTTCATTCTGGCGTCGTCGTTCATGTCGACGGGGGGCGTGGCCAAGCGGATCATCCGGTTCGCCATCGCCTGTGTGGGGCATTTGCAGGGCGGGTTGGCCATCGCTGGTGTCATGGCCTGCATGATATTTGCCGCGCTGTCGGGGTCATCGCCAGCGACTGTGGTGGCCATCGGGTCCATCGTGATCGCGGCCATGACCAAGGTGGGATATACCAAAGAATTCGCCGCCGGCGTGATCTGTAACGCAGGCACACTGGGCATCCTGATCCCGCCGTCCATCGTGATGGTGGTCTATGCCTCTGCCACAGATGTCAGTGTCGGGCGAATGTTCTTGGCGGGCGTGTTTCCGGGGCTGTTGGCCGGATTCATGCTGATGGTCACAATCTATGTCATGGCCCGGATCAAGAACATGCCGCGCGGCGATTGGCAGGGCTGGGAAGAAATCCTTGCTTCGTTCCGCGATGCGCTTTGGGGTCTGGGCCTGATCCTGATCATCATGGGCGGAATCTATGGCCACCCATGGGTGCGAATTGAGGGCGGGTTCGACATCTATTGGCAAGGCGGGGCGTTCACCCCGACAGAAGCGGCGGCGGTCGCTGCGGTCTATGCGTTTTTTGTCGCAAGTTTCATTTACCGCGACATGGGACCACTGGCCGCCACGACCGATGGCGGTCGCCCGATACCGATTTACCGTGCGCCTTGGGCGCTGGCGACCGCGTTCTTTCACCGTGACACCCGTGCGACGCTGTTCGAATCCGGTAAGCTGACCGTCACGTTGATGTTCATCATCGCCAACGCGCTGATCCTGAAACACGTGCTGACCGATGAACAGATCCCACAGCACATCGCCAATGCGATGCTGTCGGCGGGGCTGGGACCGATTACGTTCCTGATCGTCGTGAACATCATCCTGTTGATCGGCGGGCAGTTCATGGAACCGTCGGGGCTGATCGTGATCGTGGCGCCGCTGGTGTTTCCCATCGCCATTCAACTGGGGATCGATCCGATCCATCTGGGCATCATCATGGTGGTGAACATGGAAATCGGGATGATCACGCCACCGGTCGGGCTGAACCTGTTCGTGACGTCCGGTGTCGCCAACATGCCGATGATGGCCGTGGTCCGGGCCGCCCTGCCGTTTTTGGCCGTGCTTTTTGTGTTCCTGATCATGATCACCTACATACCGCCGATTTCGACATATCTGCCGAATTCCGTCATGGGACCGGAAACCATCATCAACTGACACAGACAGGCGCGCGCTCAAACCGCGCGCCTGTCTGAACGCTCAGGCGTTTTCCAGCGCTGTGATGATGGGCGAAAAATCGGCCGCCGTCAGGCTGGCGCCGCCGACCAATGCGCCATCCACATCCGGCACGGCAAAGATTTCGCCCGCATTCGATGCCTTGACCGATCCGCCATACAGCACCCGCACGCTGGACGCCTGTTTCATCAGGTCGCGCAGCACGGCGCGCAGGGTGCCGTGCACCTCTCCGATCTGGTCGGTTGTCGGCACCTTGCCGGTGCCGATGGCCCAGACCGGTTCATAGGCGATGACAGTATTGGCCGCCGTCGCGCTGGCGGGCAGGGAGCCTGTCAATTGCGATGTCACCACCGACAGCGCGTCACCCGCCTCACGCTGATCAAGCGTTTCCCCGATGCAGATGACGGCGACCAGTCCCGCACCATGGGCGGCGGCGGCCTGTGCGGCCACATCGGCATCGGTTTCGCCATGATCCGCGCGGCGTTCGGAATGGCCGACGATTACGTGGCTTGCACCCGCGTCGCGCAACATCGGCGCAGAAATGTCGCCCGTATGTGCGCCACTGCGGTCCGCGTGGCAGGTTTGTCCGCCGATTTGCAGCGCATGCGTGCCGCGCGCCCAAGCCATCTGGGCGATCAAGGTGGCGGGGGCGCAGATCAACAGATCGACGTCGGGGTCCGGATGGGCGTCGGTCAGCGCCTTGATTTCGCGCAGGTCATCGACAAGACCGTTCATCTTCCAGTTTCCGGCGGCCAGTTTGCGTCTCATGTTCTGTTCCCTTTGCGATTGCACCGCCGCTTTGGTAACAATTTGGCAGTTCCACCGAAAGGCCGACGATGATCCCGCGTATTGATGCCGCCGCACTGATTGATCCAACGCATGACGGACACGCCGCCGCGCGCCGGGCTGCCAGTGACGCGGCCAGCGGTGTGGGGTTTTTGACGGTCTACAATACCGGGCTGACATCCGCCCGCGTGCAAGAGGTGATCGACGCGTATCGCCGGTTCTTTCATCTGCCCGCCAGCGCCAAACAGGCTGTCGATATGGCGCGGACCGGATCGAACCGGGGGTGGGGGGCGTCGGGATCGGAACAGGTGAACCCGGACGCGAACCCCGATTACAAACAGGTGTTCGACTGTGGGGTGTCATTGCCCGCCGACCATCCGCTACGTCTGGCCGGGATCGGGGCGTATGCGCCAAACCAATGGCCCGATATGCCAGCTGATTTCGCACCCGTGCTGCGCCGCTATTTCATCGATGCCTGCACCGTTGCACGCAACCTGCTGGTTGCCGTGCTGGAATCGGTGGGCGAAGACGGGGCGTTCTTTGCGGATAAATTCGGCACGCCGATGGCGTTGCTGCGCGGCAATTTTTACCCTGAACGCCCCACGGACGCAGGTGCGCGCGATTTCGGGATCGCCACCCATACGGATTACGGCTGTCTGACCCTGCTGGCGACCGACGGATCACCGGGGCTGGAGGTGCGGCAGCGGGGCGGCGGCTGGATTCCCGTCAGCGCACCGCCGGGAGAGTTCATCATCAACTTTGGTGAAATGCTGGAAATCTGGACCGCCGGTCGCGTCAAGGCCACGCCGCACCGTGTTATCGGCACGCAGCACGAGCGCATTTCAGTACCGCTGTTTTTCAACCCCGACCATGACGCGAACGTCGCACCGGCGGGCGCACCGCCGGTCATGGCGATTGACCACCTGCAAAAGCGGTTCAACGACACTTATCTGCATCTGAAGAAAGCGTAGCGCCTTAGCTGGCGGTGATCTTGTCGTCGAATTTGATCGATTCACCGCATCCGCAGGCATCGACGACGTTGGGATTGCGGAACTTGAAACCGGATTCCAGCAAAGAGGTTTCATAGTCGATTTCAGTGCCGAACAGAAACATCTGCGCCATCGGCGCGATCATGACGCGTGCGCCTTCCAATTCGACAACTTCGTCCATCGGATCGACCTCTGACACGTAGTCCATGGTGTATTCCATACCCGCACAGCCGCCTTTTTTGACGCCGATCCGCAAACCCTGTGATCCGTCCCTTGCCATCAGGCGGGCGATCTGGCTTGCGGCCTTTGGGGTGATTGTCACGGCTTGCTTGCCGGGGATACCGAACATGGCACAGGTCCTTTCACGACTACCCCCAATGTAGGCGGATGGGTGCGATGTCTCAAGGGGGTGATCACCCCTGCGGGTCATCACCTGCGTCTTGCGACACACGATCCCGCGATGTGCCAAGGTGGGCAAGGTATTCGGTGCCGTCATCCTTGCCCCGTTCGACGGCAAAGCGCAGCATTTCTTCACGCATGTCACATTCGAAACCCCAGCCGTCGGGCGGGTTGGTGACCTGTGCGGCGAAACGGACCTTGATCCCGGTTTCGGACTGGCCGACGACCACGCAGCTTGTGTTGTCGGGATCACCGTCGGCGCGGTCGTCGCCATCCGCCCAGTCAAAAAAGTGCGCGCGCAGGGCTGACACATCCACGTGCGGGGCAAATGTCAGAACGGCGTGCCGCACCATGCCATAGGTCTTTGTGCCGCGGTTGATGAACGCGTCAGAAATGAATTTCGATACCGGCACGATCAGGCGGGTGTCGTCCCAGACCTTGAGCTGGACAAAGGTGAAATGGATGCGTTCCACCGTGCACAGATGCCCGTCATAGACCAGTTGATCACCGACTTTGGCCGATCTGTTCATGGCGATCTGCATTGACGCCATGATGTTGCCCAGCACCTCGCGCGCGGCAAAACCAAGGATCAGGGCCAGACCACCGGCACCCGCCAGCAGCGATGCGCCGATCCCTGAAAAGATCCGCGCCGATGTCAGGACGATCCCCAGACCGACCAACACGGCAAACACGATCGCCAGTCGGCGGAGGGCCGCAATGGTCGTCGCCTGCGCGCGCTGATCGCCGTATTCGGGCGATGACAGGTCTTCGACATCCAGGGTCGAGACCAGCCGTTTCAGCATGGCATCGATGACATTGACCAGCAGGACCATCGCGGATGCAACAAACAGGATCACGATGATCGGCCCTGTGATATTGTCCACGATCCCGGACACCACGAAAAACCGCGATGTGGTGAACGATAGCGTGACCGCAAGGATGAACAGGGTCGCGGGCAGGCGCAGCGCACGCAACAACCTGCTGATCAACTCGCTGGGTTGGTGCCGGGCCAGCGTTTCCAGCCCGCGCCACGTCAGGACGGATGCGACCAGTGCGATCAGGCTCATCAGCGGAAGGCCGATCAATTCCCACCATTGCAGACCCCAGATCGCATCGGACCGCAGCGCGTCGGGCAGGCGCTGTTCCAGCGCGCTGGGACCGTAAAGCGTGTGCAGCGCGGGGATATTATCCACAGTTTCGCTGGCAAAAACCCAGACCGGGTCGCCGTTGGCCGGTTTCACCCGGTTCAGGCGCAGCGCGACAGGGCGGTAGTCCAGTTCCATCATGCCCAGCATCAGGCTGCGGCGGGCGGTGGCGGCGATGGGGTCGTTGGATGGCGCGTCGGTATCCAACGCGTCGGCACGGTCCAGAATGTTTGACCAGTCAATCACGATCTTGCGCGCCATGACCGTCGCCAGTTGGCGGGCCAGCACTGGTCCTTGCGCCGCCTGTTCATCCACGGAAATCGCGTTGAGGTTCAGCAGATGCGCCGCTGCGTCGTAATTGCCCGCATCGGTCAGCGATAGAAAGCTTTCCAGCGTGGCCTGCGGCGTGCTGCGCTCGATCTGCGGTCCGGGGGGCTGCAGGCCAGCGTTCAGGGTGGGGATGTCAAAAGATGTGCCCTGTGCCACCGCAGCAAGCGGCAACCACAGTAGCATCACGAAAAGTAAAAATCGCTTGATCAATCTCATGCCCCGCAACCTAGGGTTCGGCTGCAAAAGGGCGACCTATCAAGCGACGTCTTTTGCGTCTTTACATGAAACCCAGTTCAAGCCGGGCTTCGTCGGACATCATTTCCATGCCCCACTGGGGTTCGAACGTCATTTCGACATCGACGTGTTTCACGCCTTCGAGCGGTTCGACCGCATCCGCCACCCAGCCGGGCATTTCGCCTGCGACCGGACAGCCCGGCGCGGTCAATGTCATGGTGATGTTGACGGCGTTTTCGGCGTCGATGGCGATCGTATAGATCAGGCCAAGGTCGTAGATATTCACCGGAATTTCGGGGTCATAAACCGAACGGCAGGCTTCTACGATCTTTTCGTGCAGAGGATGGTCGGTCGAGGATGGCGCGATCAGCGGCGTGCCTTCCATCGGGGGGGTCTGTTCGGTCATGGCGATGTGTCCCGGCTATTCCTGACCGAACATATAGGTTTTATGGCGCGGGCCGTAAAGGGCAGCCCGCGCCGCCTGGATCAAAGACCCATGCAGTTGGCGTAATATGTCACTGTCGCTGGCCAGTCGCTGAACATGCCGGTGATCCCGACATCCTGCGCCAGAATGTCCAGCACTTCATAATAATCGCCGTCCGTGTCGATCGTGTCTGCGACTGACTGGAAATACCAGCCGCCACCATCGGCCAGCGGCCCGGACCGTTCAAAGCTCCATGCGATGATGTTCAGGCCTGCTTCGGTTGCCTGTTCGGCATAGGCGGATGGCACCATGTCGCCCGCGTCATTCAACGTCAGGAGCATCCACAGCGGCGGCGCGATATAGTTCACGCCCATGTCGGCCAGTTCCTGCATGGTCGGCATGAATGTGGTGGGATCGTTGGGGTCGATTGGGCCTTCGTCGTCGTCGGACGCTTCGTAGCGGTCATCCAGATAGACGGCCTGCGCGCCGAAATCGGGGGTATTTTCGACCCAGTATTTCACGTCAGACAGATCAAAGGATTGCAGCCAGACGTCGGACGGATCGACACCGGCTGTGACGTATTCATCGACCAGCTTTTGCGCATAATCCTCTTGGGTGAAATCACCGTCCGGCATGGCGACGCTGGCGGATTTCAACTCGGGCGTGAATTTCGCGCCCAGCGACTGGAACAATGCGATGCTTTCCGCATGGGTCAGGATCTGCGGGTTTTCGTTGTAAAGCGTCGTCCGCCAGGGGGCGACACCGCCCAGATAACCTTCGACCGTGGTGGCGCTGCTATCGGCGGCGTCCATTTTCGGGGTCAGCGTCTGGAATTCGGCCAGCGTGATGTCTGACGTCCGGCATTCGGCGCTGGCGGGGGTATCGCCATCGGCGGGGGTGAAGCCCGTCGTGCATTTTTCAGCCAGATCGGTGGCCAGAATATTGGTAGTGGTGTGCAGGTCGTTCTGCGCATGACGGCAGACCAGTTCGTGGTCGGCGGTGAATGTCACGTCGCATTCCAGAATGCCGGCACCTGCGCCGGCAGCGGCGCGGTTCGCTTCGGCGGTATGTTCGGGGAACATCAGCGGTGCGCCACGGTGGCCGATGGAAAAATCGGTGCGCGTCATCTGTTGGGCGGAACAGGCGGCCAGCGTGTCTTTCAGCGGGCCGTCTGCCATTTTGGAAATCAGATAGGCCGGGCGGGGGCCATAGCCGTCAAGCTGGCCGGTGGATTCAGACTGGGCCAGTGCCGGTGCAGCAGCCAGCACCATGGCGCAGGACAGGGGAAAACGGATCATGCGGAACTCTCCTTCGGATTACGATGGCCGCATAGGTGCATCCTTGATGTAACGATTGCGCGACCATCGCGTGACAGACCCATGACGGTGCCATTCCATCTAAAGCGCAATCGCAGTAGGAACACCGCGAATGACAGGAAATATCCCATGACCGACCGTTTTTCTTTTGATTTGCATGCAACCGATGGCGCGGCCCGCACGGGGGTGATCCATACGCCGCGCGGCGACATTCGCACGCCCGCTTTTATGCCCGTGGGCACCGCCGCTACGGTCAAGGCCATGCTGCCCGGCAGTGTGGCCGCGACGGGGGCCGACATCCTGCTGGGCAATACCTATCATCTGATGCTGCGGCCGACGGCGGAACGGATCGACCGATTGGGCGGGCTGCACAGCTTTATGAATTGGGACAAGCCGATCCTGACGGATTCGGGCGGTTTTCAGGTGATGAGCTTGGCCGAATTGCGCAAGCTGACAGAGGACGGCGTGACGTTCCGGTCCCATGTCGACGGATCGAAACATCACCTGTCGCCGGAAAGATCCATGGAAATCCAGCGCCTGCTGGGGTCAGATATCGTGATGGCATTCGACGAATGCCCTGCCTTGCCCGCCGACCGCACCCGGATCGAAGAGTCGATGCGCCTGTCGATGCGGTGGGCCGCGCGCAGTCGTGCGGCGTTCGGGGATCGGCCCGGTTATGCGCTGTTCGGTATCCAACAGGGCGGTCTGGAACGGGATATGCGCGCCGAAAGTGCAAAGGCGCTGATTGACGTCGGATTCGAAGGCTACGCCGTCGGCGGTCTGGCCGTGGGCGAGGGGCAAGAGGCGATGTTCGGCTGTCTGGACTATGCCACGGACATGCTGCCGCGCGACAAGCCGCGCTATCTGATGGGCGTGGGCAAGCCAGACGACATCGTCGGCGCCGTCAAACGCGGAATCGACATGATGGATTGCGTGCTGCCCAGCCGGTCAGGGCGCACGGGGCAGGCATTTACCCGCCACGGTGTCGTCAACATCAAGAACGCGCGCCATCAGGACGATCCCCGCCCGTTGGACGAATCCTGTACCTGTCCGGCCTGCACCGGATACAGTCGCGCCTATCTGCATCACGTGTTCCGGGCCAAGGAAATGATTTCCGGCATGCTGCTGACATGGCACAACCTGCATTATTTCCAGCAGATCATGGGGGAAATGCGCACCGCGATCGCATCCGGCAATTTTGCCGCGTGGGAGGCGGATTTCCACACCATGCGGGCCGACGGCGATATCGCACCGCTGACGGGGGGATAAACCTGTGCGGATTATTTTTGCACTCCTGCTGACCCTGCCGGGCACGCTTGCCGCTGAAAGCCTGTGCGGTGTCACGGACCGCGACGCCCTGCTGACCACGCTGGCCGGGACGTGGACCGGCGACACCTATGTCTCTTCGGTCAATGCTGTTGTGAACGGTGTGTCGGTCATCGCGCGGGCCGATGCGGAGCCTGTGACGATTACTGCGGACGGTGATCTGGGGTCAGATATGGTGCGCGCCATCAGTGCCGGGACGACGCTGCCGCTGCCGCTGGCGGACAGGCCCGTTTTCGATGTCGATCAGGTCGATGAACTGCTGGATGCCACCGATGCGGCGATCCTTGCCGACCTGCTGTCCGATACGCCCTGCGGCCCAGAAGATCTGCCGCAGTTCGTCATATCTGTTGACTGGACGCCCAATGCCGTGCCGTCGTTCGACGGGCAGGTCGCGTTGATCCCGTATTTTACCGACCGCATCCTGCGACTGGACCAGATCGTCGTAAACACCGGAGAAACGGTCATGTATCTGACGGTTTCCGCCTTGCTGACGCGGGAATGAAAATATTTTGTGACATCCACTCTTGAGCCTGCCCCCCTCAATGACGCAGGGTGGGGGAACGGTGTGCAGGGCTGGTTGAAACTGCCGCAACGCGCCACCAGATATTGATCATGAGGAGACGGGCGATGGCTGCCGGATTGGGGCCGCTCCGTCTTGCCAAGATAAGGAAAAAGCCAATGCAAGAACCACTTGCGACGTCCTACCCCGTTTTGCCGCTGCGCGATATCGTGGTGTTTCCGCACATGATCGTCCCGCTGTTCGTGGGCCGGGAAAAATCAGTCCGCGCACTGGAAGAAGTGATGCGCGATGACAAGCAGATTCTGCTGTCTAGCCAGATGCATCCGGGCGAAGACGATCCCGCCGCCGATGGCATCTATCGTGCCGGTGTGCTGGCCAACGTCCTGCAACTGCTGAAACTGCCCGACGGCACTGTCAAAGTGCTTGTCGAAGGCCGTGCGCGGGTGCGGATCACCGCATTCCAAGAGAACGACCAATTCTTTGAAGCCGCCGCCGAATACCTTGAAGAGGTGCCCGGCGACGAAGAGGAATTGATCGCGCTGACCCGGACCGCCGCGGCGGAATTCGAACGGTATGCCAAGGTCAAGAAAAACATCCCCGAAGAAGCCATGGCCGCCGTGTCGGAAGCCACGGAACCCGCCAAGCTTGCCGATCTGATCGCAGGCCATCTGGGCATCGAAGTGGACGAAAAGCAAAAGTTGCTGGAACTCTTGTCGGTGTCGGAACGGTTGGAAAAAGTGTATGCCCACATGCAGGGCGAAATGTCCGTGTTGCAGGTCGAGAAAAAGATCAAGACCCGCGTGAAAACGCAGATGGAACGCACCCAGCGCGAATATTATCTGAACGAACAGATGAAGGCGATCCAGAAGGAGCTGGGCGACGGTGAAGACGGCCAGAACGAGGTCGCGGAACTGGAAGCCCGGATCAACGACACCAAACTGTCCAAGGAAGCCCGCGAAAAGGTCGACGCAGAGCTGAAAAAGCTGAAAAACATGTCGCCCATGTCGGCAGAAGCGACCGTGGTGCGCAACTATCTGGATTGGATTCTGGCCGTCCCATGGGGCACCAAGTCGCGGACGAAGAAAGACCTTGTTCACGCGCAAAAGGTGCTGGACGACGACCACTACGGGCTTGAAAAGGTCAAGGAACGTATCGTCGAATATCTGGCTGTGCAGCAACGCTCTCAGAAGCTCAAAGGCCCGATCATGTGCTTGGTCGGACCGCCGGGCGTGGGTAAAACCTCGCTTGGGAAATCCGTGGCCAAGGCAACGGGGCGCGAATTCATCCGTATTTCGCTGGGCGGCGTGCGTGACGAATCCGAAATCCGTGGCCACCGCCGGACCTATATCGGGTCGATGCCGGGCAAGATCATTCAGGCCTTGAAAAAGGCCAAAACGACAAACCCGCTGATCCTGCTCGACGAGATCGACAAGATGGGTCAGGATTTCCGTGGCGACCCCGCGTCCGCCATGCTGGAGGTGCTGGACCCGGAACAGAACAGCTCTTTCGTCGACCACTATCTGGAAGTCGAATACGACCTGTCCAACGTCATGTTCCTGACCACGGCGAATAGCTACAACATGCCCGGCCCGCTTCTGGACCGCATGGAAATCATTGGTCTGTCCGGCTATACCGAGGACGAAAAGCGTGAAATCGCCCGCCAGCACCTGCTGCCCAAGGTGATGAAAAACCACGGCTTGAAGCCCAAGGAATTCGAAGTCGACGATGGCGCCCTGACGGATATCGCACGGTATTACACCCGCGAAGCGGGCGTGCGGAACTTTGAACGCGAGCTGTCCAAGGTCGCGCGAAAGGCCGTCACGAAGATCGTCAAGAAAGAGGTCGAAACCCTGTCGGTGACGGCAGACAACCTTGGTGACTATCTGGGCGTGCGCAAGCATCGCTACGGTCTGGCCGAACAGGAAGACCAAATCGGTGTCGTCACCGGGCTGGCCTACACCAGCGTCGGTGGCGAGTTGTTGAGCATCGAGGCGCTGCGTCTGCCGGGCAAGGGCCGGATGAAGACGACCGGCAAGCTGGGCGACGTGATGAAGGAATCCATCGATGCGGCCAGCAGCTACGTGCGGTCCATCGCGCCGCAGATCGGTGTCAAACCGCCAAAGTTCGACACGCTGGATATCCACGTCCACGTGCCCGATGGTGCCACGCCCAAGGACGGCCCAAGTGCCGGTCTGGCGATGGTGACGTCGATCGTGTCGGTGCTGACGCAGATCCCGGTCCGGAGGGACATCGCCATGACGGGCGAAGTGTCGTTGCGCGGCAACGCCATGCCGATTGGCGGGCTCAAGGAAAAGCTGCTTGCGGCGTTGCGTGGCGGTATCAAGACGGTGCTGATCCCGCAGGAAAACGAAAAGGATCTGGCTGATATTCCGGACAACGTGAAGGAAGGCCTGACTCTGATCCCTGTGACGCACGTGTCAGAAGTTCTGGAACACGCGCTGGTCCGCAAGCCGGAACCGATCGAATGGGACCAAGAGGCCGAAGATGCGGCCGAGGCGGCCACGATAGCCGCAAGGGTCCAACAGGTCGCGGCGGGTATCCATCACTGACCTGACCCGCCTTGAAATCAAACCCGCCCCTGTGCTGCAGGGGCGGGGTTTTTTTCAA
>NZ_JAAFZU010000008.1:72517-201042 GCF_018263905.1 Loktanella sp. SALINAS62
CGAGAGTGGACGATGGCGATCAATGAAATCATCCTGCATATCGGAATGCATAAGACTGGAACAACAGCCATACAGCGGGCTCTTGACGGCTACGATGATGGCAAAACTGCCTACGGCGATCTTAAGATATGGGGCGACCGCGGACCGAACCATGGCAACGCAATCGAAACCCTATTTCGTGCTGATTTTGAGAACATTCCTTACCACCGTCGTCATGGACGCACAAAGGCTCACGTTGCCGGCTACAGACTGTTATACCGCCGACAATTTGACCGGGCATTGTCGTTGGACCGTGCCAAGCTGATCTTGAGCGGCGAAGCCATTCCACGACTGCGGCGCGCGGAGTTGGAGGCATTGCGGGATGAGTTGTTGCTGCGCGCTCGCAAGGTCACGGTGATCGCCTATGTGCGCGAACCCGTCAGCTATTTATCAAGCATGTTTCAGCAGCGCTGCCGCCTTGGTCACATTGAACCAGGGGCTGCGTTGCCGATGCCGCGTTATCGGTCAAAATTTGCCAAATTCGTACGCGTGTTTGGTGCGGACAATGTGCACTTCGTGAAATTCGACCGGACCTGCCTGCGAAACGGGTCCAGTGTCGAAGACCTCGCCTACCGCATCGACATCCGCCCTGACCTGCCGTCTGGCACGTCAAACGAACGCCTCTCTGCGGACGCGACGCGTCTGCTATACCTTCTGCTAACACGCCATTCTGCGGAATGTCGAAAGGTCAATCATGTAAGGCCGCTTTCACAGACGGTACATTTCCTTCAGGACAATGTGACCGGCCCAGCATTTGCCCTGCCAACCGCGCATGTTTATTCGCAACTCGATGGTGATGACGTGGCCTGGGTGGAAAAAATAGCAGGCTTTACATTGCAGACTGATTCCATCGGCCATTGCGACCCGTCGGTCGATTTGGATACGGACCTCGCGGTCATCAGTCCTGAAGGGATTGGAAAATTGATCGCTGCGATGGATCAGCTTGGGTTGCGCGGCAACCCCGACACTCAGCCGTCCGATCTCATCGCGCAGGTCTACCGTCACTTTTGTCGCAAATCGTTTCTGAAATTGCGTGCGCGGCGTGCGGTTGATGCTTTTGTATCACTAAGCGGCAGGGTTGCGCGCAGTTGACAATACCGGCGGCAAGGACTTCTGCATCAGTCATGGTCTCGCCGTAAAGATCGACTAAGATGAGGTAACGCATTAACCGGAGTTTCCGATGTCAGCCAAACCTATAGAGCCAAAACCCGACTCCAAGACGGTCAAGCTGAGCCCTGCTGCCCCGCGTGCGCAGGTCACGCCATCATCTACGTCGCCTGCCGCGCCGACGCCAAAGGTCGTCGAGCCTGCGGTGATGCTGGATGTCGGAGAAGCGATCAAGAAGCCCGAATTCCTTGACCGAGCCGTCGCACGGTCCGGTATCAAGAAAAAAGATGCCAAACCCGCCATCGAAGCAGCACTTGCCGAACTGGCCGACATCCTGGCCGGCGGAGGAGAGCTGATTTTGCCGCCCATGGGCAAGCTGAAATCCATCAAGTCCAAGGATCTGGGCGACGGCGCGCAAATGCTGACCCTCAAGCTGCGGACAATGAAAGACGGTGCAGGCACCGGTGCTGCAAAAACCGGGGTTGCAGACGACGACGAGGACAGCTAAATCCCGCGCACCGGGTGATTAGCTCAGTGGTAGAGCGCTTCGTTCACATCGAAGATGTCAGGAGTTCAAATCTCTTATCACCCACCAGAATTCAGGGGCGTCGCCGCAAGGTGGCGCCCTTTCTCGTAGCGACCCGCAAGGGCCGGGCAATAGCGGAAAGCCATGTGATGACCTATCCTGATCTGTATATCCTGCGGCACGGTGAAACGCTGTGGAACGCCGAAGGCCGGATGCAGGGGCATCTGAATTCGCCGCTGAGCCCGCGTGGTCTGGCGCAGGCGGCGCGACAGGCTGATATCATGGCATCGCGCGATCTGCCCGGATTTGCGTGCTATGCCTCGCCCTTGGGGCGTGCGGTGCAGACGGCGGCCCTGGTGCTTGGGCCGCTCGTGACGACGATCCGCACCGATGACCGGCTGATGGAAATCGACGTAGGCGCCTGGGCAGGACTGCTGCGACGGGATCTGGTGACGGGCGAACTGGTCGAAGGGCCGGACGGCGATGTATCCATCTATGCCCGTGCACCGGGCGAGGGCATGGATGCGCTATTCTTGCGCGCGCGCGCGTTTCTGGACGATCTGGATGGCCCTGCGGTGCTGGTCTGTCACGGCATTATCAGCCGCGTGTTGCGCGTGATCGTGCTGGGTCTGGACCGCGACGCATTGGCGGACCTGCCCGGCGGGCAGGGAAATGTATTCTACCTGTCACAAGGCACACAGCAAGAGTTGCGCTAGCCGCGAAGTTTGGGTAATCGGTGCGGGGCGGGTGGTTAGCTCAGTTGGTAGAGCGTTTCGTTTACACCGAAAATGTCGGGGGTTCGAGCCCCTCACCACCCACCATATACCCCGGCACCTTACGGCTTGACCTGCGCGCGATTGCCGGGCCTGATCGTGGCATGTTGACCCGCAAATCCGATTACAATCAGACACGCGATGCCTTTTGCTGGGATGTGCCCACGCATTACAATATCGGCGTCGATTGCTGTGACCGGATTGCTATGGACCGGCCCGATGCGGTGGCGATCATCGATGCCTCTGGCATTGAGTTGCGGACAGTGACATTCGGCGCTTTGCGCGGTCTGACGAACCGCCTGGCCAACGCACTGGCGGGCGACATCGGTCCGGGTGACAGGATCGCGGTCTTGTTGCCGCAATCGATTGAAACGGCCGTCACCCATCTGACGGCCTTCAAGATGGGCGCGATTTCCATTCCGCTGTTTACGCTGTTCGGTGTGGACGCCCTGCTGCACCGGCTGCGCGATTCGGGCGCACGGGTGGTGGTGACCGATACGGATGGCGCGGCAAAGCTGGCGGCGCTGCGTGACGATCTGCCGGACCTGCGGCGGATCATCATTGTCGGTGCTGATCTTGACACCTTGTTGGCCAGTCAGTCTGACCAGTTCGACCCGGTGGATACGCTGGCCGATGATCCCGCGTTGCTGATCTACACCTCTGGCACGACGGGGGCGCCAAAGGGTGCATTGCATGCGCATCGTGTGCTGCCCGGTCATCTGCCGGGGGTCGAGATGAGCCATGATTTCTTTCCCCAACCGGGTGACCTCATATGGACCCCGGCAGACTGGGCCTGGATCGGCGGGCTGCTGGATGTGCTGTTGCCCGCATTGCATCACGCTGTGCCGGTGGTGGCCTGCCGGTTTCCCAAGTTCACGGCAGAGGCCGCTTTTGCGCTGATGCGCGATCTGAATGTGCGCAATGCGTTTCTGCCCCCGACCGCGCTCAAGATGATGCGGCAGATGGCCGACCCGCCTGCGGTGTCCCTGCGATCGGTCGCCAGCGGTGGAGAGACCCTTGGCGCAGAGTTGATCGACTGGGGGCAGCGCGTGCTGGGTTGCACGATCAACGAATTCTACGGCCAGACAGAATGCAACATGATCGTCAGTTCGTGTGCGGCGCTGGCCGCTGCGGAACCGGGTGTGATGGGCTTTGCCGTGCCGGGTCATGACGTCCGGGTTCTGGATGCGGACGGCACACCCTGTCCGGTCGACGTGGAAGGTGACATTGCCTGCCGCGCCCCTGACCCGGTGATGTTCCTGCGCTACTGGAACAATCCGACCGCGACGGCGGCCAAGTTTCGCGGCGACTGGCTGCTGACCGGGGATCGCGGCATTCCGACCGCCAGTGGACGGATCAGGTTCAAAGGCCGTGATGATGACGTGATATCATCAGCCGGCTACCGGATTGGTCCTGCCGAGATCGAGGATTGCCTGCTGACCCACGATGCCGTGCGGATGGCCGGTGTCGTCGGTGCGCCCGATGCGATCCGGGGGCAGGCCATCGTGGCATTTGTCCAGTTGCGCGACGGGGTGGTCGCAGATGCGGCGCTGGCCGCTGCGCTGACGGATCATGTGCGTCATCGGCTGGCCGCACACGAAGCACCGCGCGAGGTGCGATTTGTCGAAACCCTGCCCATGACGACCACGGGCAAGATTATCCGCGCCGATCTGCGCGCCCGCTGCACGGTGGGCTGACAGCGGGCAACGCCGGTCGGAATGGCGTGTTTTGGTCTTTTCGCATTTGGGGGTGTTTTTGCGCGATCTCATGCTTGACGGGGCAGGGGGGCTTGCATAGAAGCGCGACACGCTTTGCGACATGCAGGGCGGTCAAGGTGCGCGGTTGTAGCTCAGTTGGTTAGAGTACCGGCCTGTCACGCCGGGGGTCGCGGGTTCGAGCCCCGTCAACCGCGCCATTGACCCCCAGATGTCGCAATCGTGTTGAAATGCGCGGTTGTAGCTCAGTTGGTTAGAGTACCGGCCTGTCACGCCGGGGGTCGCGGGTTCGAGCCCCGTCAACCGCGCCATTTCACCCCTTAGTCTATATCACCCTCGGTCGTTGTTTCTGCGAACAATGTTATCCGCATCCGGGATGATCCGGATGCGGCGTTCATTTTCGCAAAATGGCGCGCGTGTTACGCTTGCGTCATCGCGTGCAGGATTCGCGCCCAACTGCGGGTGCCCTTGTGGAACGACGACAGGTCGTATTTTTCGTTGGGCGAATGGATCTGGTCGTCGTCCTTGCCGAATCCGATCAGCATGGCATCCATATCAAGGTAGGTTTTGAAATAGGCCGCAATCGGGATCGACCCGCCACATCCGACAAAGGCCGCCGCATTCGGCCATTCATCTGACAGGGCGTGCCGCGCCTGATCGAATGCGGGATGCGTTGTGGTCATCTGCCCCGCTGCCGATGCGCCGTGCGGCGTAAATGCGACGCTACAATCGGCGGGGATTGCCGCGCGGACCTGCGCGCGAAACGCGTCACGAATGGCGTGTGGGTCCTGCTGACCGACAAGGCGAAAGCTGATCTTGGCTGTAGCCTGCGAGGGCAGGACCGTTTTGAACCCGTCGCCGGTGTAACCGGCTGTCATTCCGTTCACTTCGCAGGTGGGGCGTGACCAGATCATTTCCAGCGGACGGCGGCCTTGTTCGCCTGCGGGATATTTCAGACCGACCTGACCCAGAAACGCAGCGGCGTCGAAATCCAGATCGTCCCACGCGGCGGCCAGTTCGTTCGACAGTTCCGGCACGCCGTCGTAAAAACCGGGCACGGTGATGCGACCGGTTTCGTCGTGCAGATCAGCAATGATGCGCGCCAGCACGCGGGCGGGGTTCATCGCGATCCCGCCGTACATGCCTGAATGCAGATCCTTGGACGGTCCGGTGATGGTGATTTCTTCGCCCAGCAGCCCGCGCAATTGGGTGATGATGGCCGGGGTCGAATCGCCATAAAGGCCTGTGTCGCAAATCAGCGCGATATCGGCGCGCAGCAGGTCGGTATTGTCCTGCAAGAACGGGATCAGGGACGGCGACCCCGATTCCTCTTCGCCTTCGAGGAAAATGGTGATGTTGGCGGGCAATTGGCCGTGGACCTGTTTCCAGGCGCGACATGCCTCTATGAACGTCATCAACTGGCCCTTGTCATCGGATGATCCACGCCCGCGGATCACGCGGCCTTTGGCGGTGTCTTCCACGGCTGGGTCGAACGGGTCGCGATCCCACAGATGCAGCGGGTCGGCGGGCTGAACGTCATAATGGCCGTAAAACAGAATACGGGGGCCGTCGCCGCCGGTCTGGGCCACGACCATCGGATGCCCGGTCGTCGGATGTTTGGCGGCGTCGAATCCGATGCTTTGCAAATCCGACACCAGCCAATCGGCGGCGCGTTCACAATCGGGCTTATAGGCCGGGTCTGTCGAAATCGACGGAATACGCAGCAGGTCCAGCAGCCTGTCCGTTGCGTGTTCAAGGTCTGTATCGATGCGGGACAGGACGGGGGAAAGGATCGTATCGGTCATAAGCAGGCCTTGGCATTGGACGGTTCCACGTCAGACTCTGCCCCTTTGTGCCAGAGGTCAAGCAGCGGGGCGGTGGTGGCCTGCGTGTCGCGCGTGCCTGTTCGGGATGGTTGCGGGCGGTGGTGACGCTGCGGAACTTTGGCTGATTGCCCTGCGGTTTGGGCGCGCTGATCTGTTAATCACTTTGCCTTTAAATGCGGTTTACGCGGTGCGGCCATGCATCCATTTGATATGGATCAAAGCGGGCAAGTCATTGGTCATGCAGTTAAGTGACAACAGGTCGCGTGTTGCCCGGCGGGCCTGCGCCCTATATGCAGCACGGACGAAAGACGCGCACAGCCCGCTGGTTGCTGGTCGCGTCAGCCACACGAAAGGAAGACCGGTGAATTATGATGCTGCCCTCGATACCGCCATCGAACGCCTGCACACCGAGGACCGGTACCGCACATTTATTGATATCGAGCGGACGCGCGGTCAATATCCCCATGCGGTGTGGAACAAGCCCGATGGCACGACCCAGCCTGTAACGGTCTGGTGCGGTAACGATTATCTGGGCATGGGGCAGCACCCCGTTGTCTTGGCTGCCATGCACGAGGCATTGGACGCCACGGGTGCAGGATCGGGTGGCACGCGCAACATTTCCGGCACCACGGTCTATCACAAGCGGCTGGAAGCAGAACTTGCGGACCTGCACCAGAAAGAAGCGGCGCTTTTGTTCACCAGCGCATACATCGCCAATGACGCGACGCTGTCCACGCTGCCGCGGCTGTTTCCGGGTCTGATCATCTATTCCGACGCGCTGAATCACGCCTCTATGATCGAAGGCGTGCGCCGCAACGGCGGGGCCAAACGCATCTTTCGCCATAATGACGTGGCGCATCTGCGCGCATTGCTCGCCGCCGACGATCCCGATGCGCCCAAGCTGATTGCGTTCGAATCGATCTATTCGATGGACGGCGATTTTGGGCCCATCGCGGAAATCTGCGATCTGGCCGAAGAATTCGGCGCGCTGACCTATATCGACGAAGTACATGCCGTCGGTATGTATGGCCCACGGGGCGGCGGCGTGGCGGAACGTGACGGGTTGATGGACCGTATCGACATCATCAACGGCACGTTGGCCAAAGCCTATGGTGTCATGGGCGGCTATATCTCGGCATCGGCACGTATGTGCGATGCGATCCGGTCCTATGCGCCTGGATTTATCTTTACCACGTCGCTGCCGCCTGCGGTCGCGGCGGGTGCTGCCGCAAGCGTGCGCCACCTGAAAGACGATCAGGCGTTGCGCAGCTCTCAGCAGACACAGGCCCGCATCCTGAAAACGCGGCTGAAGGGGATGGGCCTGCCAATCATTGACCATGGCAGCCATATCGTGCCGCTGATTGTGGGCGATCCGAAACATACAAAGCAGCTGTCAGACATGCTGTTGACCGATTTCGGCATATACGTCCAACCGATCAATTATCCTACCGTGCCACGTGGCACGGAACGGCTGCGGTTCACGCCATCGCCTGTGCATGGTCCACGCGAAATGGATGCGCTGGTGCGGTCGCTGGACAGCCTGTGGTCGCATTGTGCGCTGAATCGTGCCGAATTGGCCGGATGATGTTTCTGCGGGTGCAAAGGGGGCAGGCAACTGCTAGGGCTGTTGCGTCAATGTTTCATAAATAATTCGACTTCTGGTCTCGATTATGTGAAATAATGGCGTCAGGCAGGGCATACGGCGGTTAATCCAATGATCGTAAAGACATTCCGGCGCGGCAAAGCGCTTTCGGATACTGAATCCAAAGGCTTTGACGCTTTTGATCTTCGTCTTGGCGACCTGATGCGCGGTGAACGCGCCACATTGGGTAAAAGCCTTTTGGATGTTCAGGGCGAGCTCAAGATCAAAGCCGCCTATATCGCTGCCATTGAAAATTCCGATCCCGGCGCATTCGACACACCCGGTTTTATCGCGGGCTATGTCCGGTCCTACGCGCGGTATCTGAAAATGGACCCTGACTGGGCCTTTGATACGTTCTGCCGCGAAAGTGGCTTTGCCACGGCGCACGGCATGTCAAAAGAAGCCTCGTCAGCCAAACCATCGTCGCGCCCCGCGCAAGGCGCATTCGGCAAGGATATTTTCGCGTCATCGGCCACATCGTTTGTGCCGCGTGGCGAACGGATGTTTACCGGTGTCGAACCGGCAGCGGTCGGGTCCGTTCTGGTTCTGGTTGCCCTGATCGGCGGTCTGGGGTGGGGTGGATATTCGATCCTTCAAGAAGTGCAAAAGGTCCGTCTGGCCCCCGTCGAACAGGCGCCTGTGGTGCTTAGCGATCTTGATCCGCTGGCCGGGGCGACTGCCATTCCCGACAGCGTTGACGATGTCACGCCGGAATTTGCAGCCACCTCTTCCGAAGCATTGGACCGTCTGTATCGGCCACAGGCACTGGACGTGCCCGTGCTGGTCGCGCGGGATGCACCGATTTCGACGCTGAACCCCGGAACCTACGGCACGCTGATCCCCAAAAGCGATGCGACAAGTCAGGCGCAAGCCATTGCGAATGCAGTCGACGAAGCGGTCACGATGGATCTGCCGCCCATTCAGGTCAGCGAAGATCCAACCCCCGGTGTGCAGCTTGTCGCTGTGCGCCCGGCCTGGGTCAGGGTGCGCGCGGCCGATGATTCCGTCATTTACGAAGGCATCATGAACGCGGGCGATACCTTTGCCCTACCCAATACCGAAGAACCCGCAACCCTGCGTGTGGGTGAAAGCGGCGCTGTGTATTTCGCTGTAAACGGCCAGCACTATGGTCCGGCTGGGCCAAGCGGGACCGTGACGTCGAACCTTGCGCTGTCCGCCGACAGCCTGACATCGACCTTTGAACTGGCCGATCTGGAAGCCGACGGCGATCTGGCAGCCGTGGTGAATGTTGCCGAAATCGTTCCCGAATAACCTGATCTGTGCGGTTGTCGGAGCACGGCGCAAGGCTTAGGTTCACGGCAACACGTCCTGATCTGAAAGCTGCGTCATGTCGCTGAATTCCATTCGTCCCTGGCGTCACATCGAACGTCGCAAATCCCGTCAAATCATGGTCGGCAACGTTCCGGTCGGCGGCGATGCACCGATCACGGTGCAGACGATGACCAACACGCTGACGACAGATATCAAAGGCACTATCGCGCAGGTGCAGGCGGCCGCCGATGCGGGTGCAGACATCGTGCGCGTGTCTGTTCCTGACGAAGCATCCAGCAGGGCGCTACGCGAGATCGTGCCAGAGGTCAGCGTGCCGATCGTGGCGGACATCCATTTCCATTACAAACGCGGGATCGAAGCGGCAGAGGCGGGAGCGGCCTGCTTGCGGATCAATCCCGGCAATATCGGTGACGAAAAACGCGTGAAAGAGGTCATCAAGGCCGCACGCGACCATAATTGCAGCATCCGGATCGGCGTGAACGCGGGCAGTCTGGAACGGCACCTGCTGGAAAAATATGGCGAACCCTGCCCGGACGCGATGGTCGAAAGCGGTTTGGATCACATCAAGATCCTGCAAGACAACGATTTCCATGAATTCAAGATCAGTTGCAAAGCGTCCGACGTGTTCATGGCCGCTGCGGCCTATCAACAATTGGCTGACGCGACAGATGCGCCCATTCATCTGGGAATCACCGAAGCAGGCGGGCTGATTTCCGGCACTGTCAAATCCGCCATCGGTATGGGCAACCTGCTGTGGGCGGGGATCGGTGACACCATCCGCGTCAGCCTGTCCGCCGATCCGGTGGAAGAGGTCAAGATGGGGTTTGAGATCCTCAAATCCTTGGGGTTGCGGCACCGCGGTGTGAACATCATTTCCTGCCCGTCCTGCGCGCGGCAGGGGTTCGACGTGATCAAGACGGTGGAAATTCTGGAACAGCGACTGGAACACATCAAGACGCCGATGTCGCTGTCGATCATCGGATGCGTCGTCAACGGCCCTGGTGAGGCGCTGATGACCGACGTCGGATTCACCGGCGGCGGGGCGGGCAACGGCATGGTCTATCTGGCGGGTAAGCAAAGCCACCGGCAGGACAATGCCACGATGATCGAACACATCGTCGAACAGGTGGAAAAAAAGGCCGAAGAACTGGAAGCCCAAGCCGCAGCTGAAGCGACCGCAGCGCAGTAACGCAAAAAAGCGCCGGATTGCTCCGGCACTTTGTCGTTGTGGTGGTGCGGTCGATCAGGACGGCAGGACGTCGCCGCCGTACCAGTTTCCGATCCGCACCTCGATCCCGTCGTTGACAAGCCCGGCAAAGGCTTCGGGATCTTGTGTGCCGTCTTCCTGCCCACGGTAGTGGTAGGGATAGACATAGGTGGGCGCAAAGGTGTTGACCGCGATGGCGGCACTTTCCTTGCTCATGGTGAAGGGCAGGTTCATGCAGACAAAGGCCAGATCGATGTTTTCCAGGGCCAGCATTTCGGGCGTCGCTTCGGTATCGCCGGAAATGTAGACACGGAAACCGTCGAACCCCAGCACATAACCGTTGTCACGGCCTTCGGGATGGAAATTCGCCCGCTCTGGTGTGGTGTTATAGGCTGCAATGGCATCGATCGACAGCGTGTCATACGTTCCGGACTCGCCGTTGGCCAATGCCGTGGCCAGCGCCCGAAGGTTGTCCGGCAGCATGTCATGCACAGCCGGATTTGTAATGATCTGCGTGCTTTCGGTCACGATGCCATTCAGCGTGTCCAGGTTGTAATGGTCGCCGTGTTCATGGGTGATCAACACGAGATCGGCGCGCGGAAATGCGTCGTATTGCGCCACATCCCCCACCGGATCGACATAGATCGTGCCGATGGGCGTTTCCATCACGATGGACGCATGTTCGACGGGATGGACCGTAATATCGCCGGCATCGGTGTTGAACACGTTTGACGTATGTGCCGCAGCATGGGCCGCAAAGGGCAGCAATGTCATTGATCCGGCAGCAGCGCCGGTCATCAGAAAAGCGCGTCGGTTCGGGGTCATGAGAATCTCCGTTAAATCAGTTCAAGACTGATCTAGCGCAGGGTCACGCCCCGGCAACTGTCGTGCTTGCGGGCGTCAGCCGCGCAGATCATCCACCAGTTGTTGCAGTTGTTCGGCGGGCACATAGCCGCGCACCATCTGGTCGGCGACCACAAAGGTCGGCGTACCGTTGATCTGCAACGCCTGACCCAACGCGCGGTTGTCCGCGATCACCTGTGTGACGGCATCGTCGTCCATCATCGCGGTAATCGCGTCGGTATCCAGCCCCAGCGTATTTCCAAGCCGGACCAGCGTATCCATGTCCGGCTGTCCGTCGAACGACATCAGCGTATCGTGAACCGTCTTATAGGCTTCGTCACCTGCAACCATCTTTGTCGCGATGGCGAAACGTGATGCCAGCACGGATTCTTCGCCCAGAATCGGAAATTCCTTGATGATCAACCGGACATTGCCATCTGCTGACAGCAGGCTTTCGACCTCTGGGTGAGCGCGCTTACAAAAGCCGCAGCGGTAATCCATGAATTCCACGATTGTAATGTCGCCATCGGGATTTCCGTCCACGTAGGACACGCCATCGTTGACCAGCGCATCCATCTGGTTTTGCACCATCGCCACTTCGGCTTGTGCCTGTGCTTCTGCTTCGCGCGTTTGCAGCAGGTTGATGGCTTCCATGATGACTTCGGGGTTTTCCATCAGATAGTTGCGGACCTCTGATCGGAATGCGTCGCGCTCTGACGGTGTCATGTGGGACTCTGCCAAGGCGGGCAGGGCC
The DNA here is from genome assembly GCF_018263905.1 of Loktanella sp. SALINAS62. GTDB lineage: Bacteria > Pseudomonadota > Alphaproteobacteria > Rhodobacterales > Rhodobacteraceae > Loktanella. Next base: position 84,243 of record NZ_JAAFZU010000008.1, read on the forward strand.
AGAACAAGGGCTGCAAAGGCGGACAGGACAAGGCGCATGGGCTGACTTTCTCTAACGTTCGCGTGGCACATGACCACAGAAGCCGCCGCGTGCCAAGCCACACGGTTGACGCATGACCCCCGGCGCGGGCACAAGCACGTGCAAGAGCAGAAGAAGGCCAGGCATGAGACATTCCACCCGCGGCGACGTCGATCCCTTTATCGTGATGGATGTCATGGAAGCAGCCCGTGCGGCAGAAGATGCCGGGCGGTCGATCATCCATATGGAGGTCGGGCAACCCGGCACCGGTGCGCCGCAATCCGCGCTGGATGCGTTGCAGGCCGACCTTTCGGAACCGCTGGGATATACCGTCGGGCTGGGGCTGCCGGCATTGCGCCAGCGGATCGCACGCCACTACGCCGATGTTTACGGGGTCGATCTTGATCCCGCGCGGGTTGTCGTGACGGCAGGTGCGTCCGGTGCTTTTGTGCTGGCGTTTTCGGCGCTGTTCGATAACGGCGAACACGTGGGGCTGGGGCTGCCGTGCTACCCCAGCTACCGTCAGATTTTGCGGGCGATGGGGTTGGACCCCGTCGAAATCCGCACCACCGCCGCAGGCCGTTATCAACCGCAACCGGATGACGTGGCCGGGCTGGCCGGTCTGATCGTCGCATCGCCTGCCAACCCCACCGGGACAATGCTGGACCGCGATGAACTGACCGCACTGGCACAGGCCTGCAACCGCGCAGGCACAGCGCTGATCTCGGACGAGATTTACCACGGCATCGGCTATGGCAAGCGCGCTGTCACCGCGCTGGAGGTCACAGAAGACGTCTATGTGATCAATTCCTTTTCCAAGTATTTTTCGATGACCGGGTGGCGTGTCGGCTGGATGGTCGTCCCCCACGATCATGTGCGCCGGGTCGAACGGCTGGCGCAGAATATGTTTATCTGCCCGTCCCACGCGTCACAGCGGTTGGCGCTGCACGCGATGGATGCCCGCCCGGAACTGGATGCCAATCTGGATGTTTATGCGGCCAACCGGGCGCTGCTGCTGGATGGTTTGCCACAGGCCGGGTTCACCGCTTTTGCCCCGCCTGACGGTGCGTTCTATATTTATGCGGATGTCAGCGCCTACACCGATGATGCCCGCGCATTCGCCGCAGAGATTTTGGACAAGGCCGGGGTCGCGGTCACGCCGGGTCTGGATTTCGACCCGCAGGACGGGCACCGCTGGCTGCGGTTTTCCTATGCCGGGCGCACCGACGACATGGCCGAAGGGCTGCGCCGTCTGACCGCGTTCATGGCCGCGCGATGATCCGCTGGCTTGCTGTGTTGCTGTGTCTGGCGGGGCCGGTCATGGCGCAGGATTTCGGTGCGCTGGCGCGGGTCGATCCGGTTAATAGCCGGATCGCGGACGCCGACGATGGCTTGGTTGTGGATCTGTCACTGACACAGGCTGTGCCATACCGCGTCTATACGCTGGATGCGCCACGTCGGCTGGTGGTCGAATTCCGCACCATCGACTGGACCGGCCTGCTGCCAGAGGATCTGTTGCAACCCGGCTTGGCGTTGGGTGCCCGCTTTGGCGAACCACGCGCCGATTGGACGTCATTGACCGTCGATCTGGCAGCACCGCTGGCCCTGACCGAAGCAGGGTTGCGGGTCGATCCGCAAACCGGGCAGGGCCGTTTGACGGTCCGGATGGCCCCGACGGATGCTGAACGGTTTGCGATGTCGACAGGCGGGCCATCCGTTCCCGTCTTGCCAGCACCCACGATCACCGCACCGGTTCAGGTTACCGGACCGCCCATCATCGTGATTGATCCCGGTCACGGTGGCGTCGATCCCGGCGCGCTGCGCGGTGGCGTCAAAGAGGCCGATTTGATGCTGGCCCTTGCGATTGAACTGGCAGAGGCGATCGATCGTACCGGCACCTTGCAAGCCGTTCTGACGCGAAATTCGGATGTTTTTGTCCCGCTCGAAGCGCGCATGACGATTGCGCGGGCTGCCGGGGCCACCGCGCTGGTGTCGCTGCACGCCGATGCGCTGGACGAAGGCGGCGCGCGTGGCGCGTCGGTCTATACCTTGAACAAGGATGGTGTGGACCGGGCAGCGCAACGCATGGCCGAACGTCACGAACGCAGCGATTTGTTGTCGGGGCTGGACCTGACCGGGCAGGATGACAGGGTTGCCACCGTCCTGATGGATCTGGCGCGGGCGCAGACGCAGCCGGCATCCACAGCGCTGGCCGATGCAATCGTCACAGGCCTGCGTCAATCGGGGGCACGGGTCAATTCGCGCCCGCGCCGTGATGGACGGCTGGCCGTGCTGAATGCCGCCGATTTCGCGTCTGTCCTGGTCGAAGTCGGCTTTTTGTCTGACGACCGTGACCGTGCCAACCTGTCGACAGCACAGGGCCGCGCCCCCATCGTGGCAGGGCTGGCGAGTGCGATTGCATCATGGGCCGACGCGCAAGCCGCCATCGCGCCGCTGCGCCGCCGATAAGATTGCACGCCGACCTCTTGCAGACGTGATGGTCGATTACGCGAAAACACGTGTGGTTCGCGCTGATCTGCTTTTGACGGCTGCCGGTTCCGCCCCTATAAGCGGGCAAGTTTTCCGCACCCAAAGGTGGTCCTGCCGTGCTGCGATTTATCATGTCTTTTTTCGGCGCGATCTTTTCGATGGCGACATTGGGGCTTGCCATGCTGGCGGTCAGCATCGGTGCGGTTTTCTATCTGTATGGCCGTGATCTGCCGTCCTATGACACGCTGGCGCAATATACGCCCAAGACGATCAGCCGGATCTATTCAGGCGAAGGCAACATCATCGACGAATTCGCGGTGGAACGTCGCCTGTTTACGCCTGCCGAAGACATCCCCGATATCGTCAAGCAGGCGTTCATTTCGGCCGAGGACAAGAATTTTTACACCCACGCCGGTTATGATCCGATGGGGATGGCGTCTGCATTCGTCGACGCCGTCAAATCGCGCGGCGACGAATTGCGCGGTGCGTCCACCATCACCCAGCAGGTGATGAAGAACTTTTTGCTGGACGGGTCGCGGTCGGCAGAGCGAAAGATCAAGGAAATCATACTGGCAAGCCGCATCGAAGGCGCGATGCCCAAGGAAAAGATCCTTGAACTTTACCTGAACGAGATTTTTCTGGGCAAGAACAGCTATGGCGTCACGGCGGCGGCCCTGACCTATTTCAACAAGCCCCTGTCCGAACTGACCGTCGAAGAGGTCGCTTATCTGGCGATCCTGCCCAAAGCGCCATCCGACTATGACCCCGTGCGCCAATACGACCGGTCCATCGCGCGGCGTGGATTCGTGCTGCGCGAAATGTGGGAAAACGGCTATATTGACGAAGCCACCTATGAGACCGCGACCAATGCGCCGTTGCGCACCGTCCAGGGCGGTGATTTTGAAAGCTTTCGGTCGGAACTGCCGCCGCGTGATTACTTCACGGACGAAATCCGCCGCCAGCTCAGCCAGAACTTTGGCGAAGATGAATTTTATTCCGGCGGTCTTGCCATTCGTGCCACCGTTGACGCTGACCTTCAGGTCGAAGCCGCACATGCCCTGCAACGCGCGCTGGAAACCTATGATCGCGGGCAGGGGCGCTGGCGTGGCACGGGAAAATCCATTCCAGCGGACCAGATGGACGATTGGCGCACCGCGCTTTCCGCAGTGCAGGTCGCCCGCGATATCACGCTGGAAAGCCCGTGGCTTCCGGCGGTCGTGCTTGAAATCGGTGACCAGCAAATGACGGTCGGCGCCGAAGGGCAGGACGAGACAAAGGATATTCCGCGCGAAGATATCGCATGGATGTCCGGCAGCTTTGTCGACAACTTTGAACGTGGTGACGTGGTCCACGTCCGCCAGATGAAAAATGACAGCGACGGATCGCTGATCCGCTGGACATTGCGTCAGGTGCCGCAGGTGCAGGGCGCGTTCATGGCGATGGATGTGAACACCGGGCGCGTTCTGGCGATGCAGGGAGGTTTTTCCTATCAGGCGTCCGTTTTCAACCGCGCGACACAGGCGAACCGTCAGCCGGGGTCCAGTTTCAAGCCATTTGTTTACGCCGCCGCACTGGATTCAGGCTACAGCCCCGCCACCATAGTGGTCGACGCCCCGATCGAGATCAACACGCCGCAGGGTGTGTGGCGTCCGCAGAACTATTCCAACCGCTTTTACGGGCCCACACCGCTGCGCACAGGCATCGAACAGTCGCGCAACCTGATGACGATCCGTCTGGCCCAAGAGGTCGGGATTGATACCGTTGGCCGGTATGCCGAAAAGTTTGGTGTTTATGATAACATGAACCGCGTGCTGGCCGCGTCCTTGGGTTCGGATGAAACCACGCTGTTCAAGATGGTTGCCGCCTATGCCATGTTCGCCAACGGTGGTGAACGTGTGGAACCAACCCTTGTCGACCGTGTGCAGGACCGGTTCGGCACGACCGTCTATCGTCACGATCAGCGCATCTGCGAAGATTGCCAGTTGGCCAGTCTGCCAGCGGGCGAGGCACCCACGATCCAGTCGAATCGCCAGCGCGTCATGAATGAAATCACCGCCTATCAGCTGACCAGCATGATGCAGGGTGTTGTCGAACGGGGCACGGCCCAGAATGCAATCAATCTGCCGGTGCCGATCGCGGGCAAGACCGGGACGACCAATGACGAAAAAGACGCGTGGTTCGTGGGCTTTTCGTCCAACATTGCAGCGGGTTGCTACATCGGGTTCGACAACCCCCGCCCGATGGGCAAAAGCGCGTCCGGCGGCGGTATCTGTGCGCCCGTGTTCAACGCCTTTATGTCCGAAGCGATCAAGACCTATGGTGGCACGGCCTTCAGCGTGCCGGAAAACTGTCAGTTCATCAATATCGACCGTTTCACCGGGGCGCGTCTGCCGGACGGCGCATCGGGCACGAACGTGATCGCGGAATGCTTCCGCCCCGGCGAAGAACCGGTGTTCGGCATCACGTTTGACGGTGGATTCGCCATGTCTGCTGATCTGCCGCTGTTCGACGACGTGCCGCAGGCCGCCCGTCAGGTGACGACGTCAACCGGTGGCACCGCGACCGTGGGACCACGCGCCACGTCGGGCGCACTGTCGTCCGGCGGGCTCTACTGACCCACATCGCTTGCCGATGATCGCGGGCCGGGGTATTCCCGGCCCGATCCTGTTTTACAAGGGGCTGCCCATGCGCGCCGAGACCGAAACCACCATCGCCGCCATCCGCAAATCGCTGTCGCTTCTGGCGCAGCGGCTGGACTATGAAACGGCGCCGCACCGGCTGGAAGAATTCAATGCCCGTGTCGAAGACCCGACCCTGTGGGACGACCCCGCCAACGCACAAAAGCTGATGCGCGAACGCCAGTCGCTGGTTGACGCGCTGGATAGCTACCACGCGATCAAGCAGGATCTGTCCGACAACGTGGAACTGATCGAACTGGGTGAAATCGAAGACGACGCCGGCGTCGTGGCAGAAGCCGAAGCAGCGCTGAATGACCTGCGCGCCAAGGCAGCAGAAAAGGAACTGGAAGCGTTGCTGGACGGCGAAGCCGACGGCAATGACACCTTCCTTGAAATCAACGCAGGTGCGGGCGGGACCGAATCCTGTGATTGGGCCAACATGCTCAAACGAATGTATATCCGCTGGGCCGAAAAAAAGGGCTACAAGGTCGAACTGCAATCCGAAAGTCAGGGCGAAGAAGTCGGGATCAAATCGACGGCGCTGAAAATCAGCGGCCCCAACGCCTATGGCTGGCTGAAATCCGAAAGCGGTGTACACCGGCTGGTGCGGATCAGCCCCTATGACAGCGCGGCCAAGCGGCACACGTCGTTTTCATCTGTCTGGGTCTATCCGGTCGTCGATGACAACATTGAAATCGAAGTGAACCCGTCTGACATCCGCATCGACACCTACCGGTCGTCAGGGGCAGGCGGCCAGCACGTGAACACGACCGATTCTGCCGTCCGGATCACCCATGAACCGACCGGGATCGTCGTTACCTCGTCGGAAAAGTCCCAGCACCAGAACCGTGATATCGCCATGAAGGCGCTGAAATCGCGCCTGTATCAGATGGAACTGGACCGGCGGAACGCAGCCATCAACGAAGCCCACGAAAACAAGGGCGACGCGGGCTGGGGCAACCAGATCCGATCCTATGTTTTGCAACCTTACCAGATGGTCAAAGATCTGCGGACACGGTTTGAAACCTCTGACACCTCCGGCGTGCTGGACGGTGATCTGGACGGGTTGATGGCCGCGACGCTGGCCATGGATGTCAGCGGCAAAAGTCGGGCCGAAGCCACGGCAGAAGATTAAGTCCGGCTTGCCAAACCAGCCGTTGCGCGGTCTGGTGACGGCATGGACAACATCAATGATCTGAACGCACATGACCTGTCGGACGCTTTGGCGTCCGGCACCCTGACCGCAGCCGAACTGATGGACGCCACGCTGGCGCGGATCGCGGATCGCAATCTGGCACTGAACGCCATCGTGTCCCTGCGCGACGCGGACACCCTGATGGTAGAGGCGGAGGCTGCCGACGCCAGCCCGCGCAAGGGCTGGCTGCATGGCATCCACATCGCGGTCAAGGATCTGGCCAATGTGGCGGGATTGCCAACGTCGATGGGGTCACCGGCGCTGGCGGGGCGTGTGGCTGCAACATCCGACATCATGGTGCAGCGCATGCAGGATGCAGGCGCCATCATCATCGGCAAAACGAACACGCCCGAATTTGGTCTGGGCAGTCACACGTTCAACCCGGTGTTCGGGCCCACCCAGAACGCACTGATGCCAGGCCGCACGGCGGGTGGATCATCTGGCGGGGCAGCCGTGGCGCTGGCGGCGGGCATGATCGCGGTCGCGGACGGGTCCGACATGATGGGCAGTCTGCGCAATCCTGCGGGCTGGAACGGGGTCTACGGGATGCGCCCGACATGGGGGCTGGTGCCGTCCGAACCTGCGGGCGACAGTTTCCTGCATCAACTGTCCACCAACGGTCCGATGGCACGCTGTCCGCGCGATCTGTCAGCCCTGCTGGCGACGCAAAGCGGCCCCGATGCGCGCCAGCCGCATGGGTTGACCGCCTATCAGGACGGGCCACTGGACGTTGACCTGACGGGCCGGCGCATTGGCTGGCTGGGCGACTGGGGCGGTGCCTATCCGATGGAAAGCGGGGTGCTGGATCACACCGCAGCACAGGTCGCGCGTCTGTCTGATGCTGGCTGCGACGTGACGGTGATTGCGCCACCGTTCAGCGCCGCAGCCCTGTGGGACAGCTGGATCGCGCTGCGCAGTTTTGCCGTCGCGGCAAGCCTTGGGGCACTTTACGACGATCCAGCGACGCGTGACGCGCTGAAACCTGCCGCCATCTGGGAAATCGAACGCGGGCGGGCATTGACGGTGCTGCAGATCCAACGCGCCAGCAACATCCGGTCTGACTGGTTCCGCACCGCGGCGCGGTTGTTCGACACGCTGGATGCGATTGCGCTGCCGACCGCACAATGCTGGCCGTTCCCAGTGGAATGGGACTGGCCCAAATCCATCGGTGGCGTCGCCATGGACAGTTATCACCGCTGGATGGAAATCGTGGTGCCCGCGTCGCTGATTGGCCTGCCTGCGGTCGCGGTGCCGTTTCCCGTCACACCGCAAGGCCCGATGGGGTTGCAATTCATCGGACGTGCCCGCGATGACCGCCGGTTGCTGGAACTGGCGCAGGGCTGGCACCGGATCACCGCCTGACGAACAGTCCTGCCACCAATGCAGACACGGCGGCCAGCGCCGATGCGACCCACGCGATTGTGGCGAAACCCGCGTTCATCGCGTCCAGATGGCCGGGCAGGGGCGACACTTCGCCAAAGCTCGCAGGGCCGCCACTGATGGTGTAACTGATGGTGACGATCGAACTCATTGCGGCGACGGCGATCAGGCCCGCGATCCGGCTGACGGCGTTGTTGATGCCCGATGCCGTGCCGTCACGCCCCGGACCGGCTGCCCCCATGATGCAGGCGGACAGTGGGGCCACCACCATGCTCATCCCCAGACCGACGATGGCCATGGTGGGCAGCACACCCAGCCAGAATTCTTCTGATGGAATGACCAGCGCCAGACTGGCATAGCCCACAGACACCAGAATGGACCCGGTGGTAATCAGGGGCCCCGCGCCGTGGGTGTCGGCCATCTTGCCAAAACGGGTGGACAGCGTGGCGATGAAAATGGTGATCGGCCCAAAGGCAAAGATCGTCTCAAACGCGGTCAGACCCCATCCGGCGACGGTCAGCATCGGCAAAAAGAACAGGATCGCGGACATGCCGAAATACAGCAGGAACGTCGATCCGTTGGCAGCCGAAAATGTGCGGTTGGCGAACATCCACAATGGCATCATGGGCGTGTCGTTGCGGCGTTGCTGCCACAGAAAAATCGTCAGGATCACGGTGCCCGCGATTCCCGTGGCGATGGTGATACGGGTGTCATTGCTGCGTTCCAGATGCGTCAGCGTCCACGCCAGCAGGCCCAGCCCCAGCACTGCCAGTGCTGCACCCGTCAGATCGACGCGTTCGCCCTTGCGCCGGGGGTCAGAGTGTACGGCGCGCCACACCAGCACCAACGTCACCAACCCCAGCGGTAGGTTGATGGCGAAAATGCCGCGCCATGCGTCGTCTTCTCCGGCGGACAGGATCAGGCCGCCGATGATTGGCCCGGCTGCGGTCGTCAGCCCCGATGCCGCAGCCCATATGCCGATGGCGCGGCCACGTTCTTCGCGGGGATAGGCACGCGAGATCATCGCAAGCGATCCCGGCACCATCAGTGCGGCCCCGGTGCCCTGCGCCAGACGCGCGACGATCAATGCGTCAGGCGACGGCGCCAATGCACATAGAACCGAGGTGACCAGAAACAGGCCCACGCCGATGGAAAACACCTTTGCCAAGCCGAACCTGTCGCCAAATGCACCGCCCGTCAGGATCAGCGCGGACAGGGTCAGCATGTAAGCGTTGTTGATCCAGGTCGCTTGGTTCAGCGATGCACCAAGTGATGATCTGATCGCGGGGATTGCGATGCTGACCACGGTGCCGTCGATGAATCCCATCGACGAGGCCAGAACCCCGGCAGCCAGAATCCAGCCGCGGCGGTTTTCGCGTGCGAAATCCGGTACGAAAACGGGCCGCGTCCGGTCGGACGGGGCCCGTTCAGGAGGCGTTGGAAGGGTCAAGGATCAGCTTTTGTCGGCGTCCCCGGCCGCCTTGGGGGCGGGCGTCGCAGAGGTTGGCATCTTGGTGGCTTTGCCACCAGACGACAGCGGGTCGTCCTGACGCTGCACGGAGCCTTCGAAATGGGCACCGGATTCGATGGCGATTGTCTTGTGGATGATGTCGCCTTCGACGCGGGCAGTCGAGGTCAGTCGCACCTTCAGGCCGCGCACGCGACCGACGATGCGGCCATGAATGACGATATCGTCGCCCATGACTTCACCCTTGACGGTCGCACCTTCGCCGACGGTCAGTAGGTGGGCGCGGATATCGCCTTCGACCTGACCTTCGATCTGGACATCGCCCGTTGTTTTCATATTGCCCGTGACAAGCAGGTCAGCGGACAGGATGGACGCGGGCGGCTTTGCCTTTGCCGGGGCTGACGGTTTGTAATCGCTGCCGGACGCCGGCGCAGCGTTGGACGGCTGCGGCGCGGTTGTGTCGGCTTTGGGGCCAGGTTCGTTGATCTTGGATTTAGAAAACATCTTGTCCAGCTCTTATATATGTCATTGGATTGACGGGTGTGCCGCCCACACGCACTTCGTAATGCAAGTGGGGACCAGTTGAACGTCCTGAGTTGCCCATATCACCGATCCGTTCCCCGCGCGAGACCCTTTGACCGACCTTCACGCGCATTGCAGACAGATGTGCATAGCGTGTTTCGATCCCGAACTCGTGCTGAATTTTGATCAATCGACCGTAGCCGGATGCCCAGCCTGCCTCTGTCACGACACCATCAGCGGTGGAATAGATCGGCGTGCCGATGGGCGCTGCGAAATCGGTTCCCGCATGCAGGCGTCCCCATCGCTGGCCAAAGCCGGATGTGAAACGAAAGCTGGATTTGACGGGGGTATCGAATGGCGCCTTTTCGGCTGCGATCCGATACAGGTTGATGGCGTCCAACCGGTTCAGGATGCCATTGGCGCGTTCGGCGTTGGGATCGGGCGCACCGCCGCGCGTCGAGAATGACAGCGGCGTCAGCGGACCACCGGACCCGGAATAGCCGCGGCGCACCTGACTGATGATGTTGTCCGGGTTCATACCGGCAGCGCGGAACATTTTTTCCAGCGGTTCCACGGACACTGTCATCGCGTCTTCGAGTTGGCGAAAGATATCGTCGTTGCGTTCTTGCAGCAGACGCAATTCCATTTGGCTTTCGGCGGCGTTATCCAGCGCGAATTGGGCGTCGGCGGCGATCTTGTCACGTTCCGCTGCGGTTTCGGCCAAGGCTGTGGCCAGCAGATCGACGGTCGTATCTGCCTGTTGGGATTGCAGGGCGCCGGCGGCGGGTGATCCGTCCTCGGACATCAGTGCGGCTAGCTGGGTGCGGGACGATTTCACGTCCTGCATCGTATTGCGCAATGTCGTCTGCACCACATCCAACCCGGTTTCCAGTTCGCGGCGCTGGTCTTCGGTGGACAAAAGCTCGCTTTGCATCACGGAAATCTGGTTCAGTGCCGCGCTGAACCGCTGCTGGGCGGCGACCGCTTCGGCGGCGCGCGCATCACGTTCGGCGGACAGGGCATTCAGCCGATGTTCATAGATGATCTGGTCACGCTGGGCCTGGGCGCGGAAATTCCCCGCACCGATGCTATCCATCAGCATGATGGCCGTCGAAATGATTGTCCAACCGACAAGAACGGTTGCCACGGACCACCCTACAAGCTGGTGAGACGGACGCAGCCGAATGAATCGCGTTTCGGTGTCCGACCGAATGAACAGTCGCTTTTCCGGAAACCGTTTTTCAAGGCGTGCATGCACAGCCAGCGCAAGACGTGATCTCACGTAATTCTCCCAAACCTGTCCCTCGGCGCGGCTTACCTGTATCTTGTTTTCGTCCGCGTCACATTCGTTTACAAAGACTGACGCAATGGAGCAACGCTTTTCAGAAAATGAAGCTGCATTTACTTCGTCTGGGCGAAAATGTGCCGAGCTTCACCGAATCTGAGTCAGCGCTTTTCGGCAAGTGGCCAGTAAAAATCGGGTGGAATCCCTGATTCCGCACGCTTTTCTTCGTTGAAGGGCGGTTTCAGCGGTCCGTGAAAATAACGGCGCACCAGTGCGTGAAATAAAGGTGCCGGGTCCATGTCGTTTCGGCCACACAGAAAATGGAACCATCTGGACCCATACGACACGTGATGCACCTCTTCGGCATAGATCACGTTCAGGGCCGCGACCGTGTCCTTGTCGCCCGCGCGTTTGAACACCTCTATCATGTTCGGGGTCACATCCAGTCCGCGCGCTTCCAATACCATCGGGACCACGGCCAGCCGTCCCATCAGATCGGTGGCTGTATCTTCGGCTGCGCGCCACATCCCCGCATGGGCTGGCAATGCGCCATACCATGACCCGTGGGCTTCAAGCCTGTCGCACATCAGGTTGAAATGTTTTGATTCTTCGTCTGCTGCCTTGACCCAGTCGTCATAGAAACCAATCGGCAGCGGGGTATCAGAAAACCGTGCGATGATGTCCCAGTGCAGATCGACCGCGTTCAGTTCGATATGCGCGACCGCGTGTAGCAACGCCAACCGCCCTTCAGGAGAGCCGGGTTTGCGTTGCGGCACGTCGCGCGGTTCCAGCAATGCAGGCGAATCCGGCCTCGCGGGGCGATCAGGTGGCGTGGCGGTTCCGATCACCGGAACAGCACCGTCGGCGCGGGCGGCCCGCCAGGCGGCCGCATGCGCATGGCTCAACGCGGTCTTTTCGCGACCGTCGGCGGTTTTCAGCACCTCGACCGCCATGTCTGCGAGTGGCTTGATCACAAGGTCCGGACGGCGTCCAGAACCGCATCGACATGGCCCGGCACCTTGACCTTGTTCCAGACCTGCGCGATCCGGCCTTCGCCATCGATCAAAAACGTGGTGCGTTCGATGCCGTGGAACGTCTTGCCGTACATCTGTTTTTCACCCCAGACGCCGTAGCGTTCACAGACATCGCCGTTTTCATCGGACAGCAAGATCACCTTCAGGCCATGCTTATCCTGAAACTTCAGATGCTTTGCGACAGTATCCTTTGACACGCCGATGACGGCGGCACCGGCCTGCGCGAATGCGGCCGCCTGTTCTGAAAAACCGATGGCTTCTTTGGTGCAGCCGGGGGTGTCGTCACGCGGGTAAAAATAGACAACGACCTTTTGCCCCTGAAACTGTGACAGTGTCACTGTCGCACCGTCAGCAGCGGGCAGGTCAATCGCAGGGGCAAGATCGCCGGGGGAAAGTTGTGACATATCTGTGATCCTTTATCGCGGGCCGGTGTTCGGGGTTTCGTTCCGGCAGCCTTGCGGCGACAATAAGGATGTGAGGCAAACAGGCAATCCATGACCGACCCCCGGACCGATCCGTCCGCGCCGGCAACGGCGCGCCACCCGCGCCGCAAACGGCGTGCTTTGCGGGTTGCGGGATGGCTGCTGGCCTTGCCTGTCGTGGCGTTGCTTGCCGCGGCACTGATGCTGATCGACCGTGACATCACCGCCCCCCAATGGCTGCGACAAAATGTCGAGGCACGTGCCGCGCACTTCCTGGGCGGTGGCACGCTCAGCTTTGGTGACATCACGCTGCGGATCAGCCGCGATCTGCATCCGCAGGTGGATCTGATCGACACCGTGCTGCGTGACGCGACGGGGGCAACGCTGGCCCGGATCGACCGGCTACAGGCCGGGCTGTCGCCGCGCGGTCTTTTGTTTGAACGGGCGGCACTGGTTCAGCGGATCGCGCTGACTGGCACCGATATTCAGGTTGCACGGGATAGCAATGGCGCATTTCGTTTCGCCTTTGACCGACCGGGCGGAAACGGTGCGCTGCTGGCGGACGGGTTGGGCGGCTTGGTCGCGCAGATTGATGGCTTGCGCGACCGCCCCGCATTGGCGGCACTGGAACACCTGCGGCTGGATGATGTGGATCTTGTTTATACCGACGCACGCGCGGACCGGGTCTGGACGGTGGCGGGCGGTCAGTTCGACCTGACGACAACTGCCCGCCGGACGACAGCGGCCATCGCACTGCAAGTCGCGGGCGATCATGGCACGGCCCGCGTGGATGTCACGCTGGACAGCCCGCGCGATACGCCAGCCGCCGATATACGTATCGCGGTCGACGGTCTGCCAGCCCGCGATCTGGCCAGTCAATCCGCAGCACTGCGCGTGCTGGAAACACTGGATGCACCGGTGTCGGCGCGGCTGGATACCTCTGTTCTGGCTGATGGCACGTTGGCGCCGTTGCAGGTCCAAATGGATATCGGCGCAGGCCAGATCACGGGCGGTCCTGATCCGATCCCGATCAATTCCGCGCGTCTGGCCGCGCAATACGATCCCGCCAAGGACAGAGTGCAGATTACCGACATGGCGGTCGTCGCGGCGGGTAGCCGGTTTGATGCAACGGGGCATGTCCTGTTGCAGGATTTCAAAGCTAGCCTGCCGCGTAGTTTCGTGATGCAAATGGCGGTGCGGAATATATCGCTGGATCCGCGCGATCTGTACGACGCACCGTTGACGATCGACCGCGCCGATGTGGATATTCGCCTGTCGCTTGCGCCGTTCCGGCTGCGGGTGGGGCAGGTGGCGGTGACGGACCCGAAACTGACCGCACGGGCCGCACTGACGGTGGAAAACGCACCGGATGGCTGGATGACGCGGCTGGACGTGCAGTCTGACAGGTTAAGCAGTGCGGCCCTGATGCGAATTTGGCCGGCCAGCCTGCGGCCCGGCACCCGCAGTTGGATCGCCGGCAATATCGCGGGTGGCATGCTGCACGATCTGACACTGGGTCTGCGGCGGCGACCGGATGCGGCGCCGACCCTTGCAGTGACGTTCGGGTTTGCGGACGCATCGGTCAGTTATTTGCCCGCACATCCGCTAATTACGGGGGCAGGTGGCTTTGCCACGCTGGCGCAGGACAGGTTTTCGCTGGCGCTGGATGCAGGCCGGGTCACTGCACCGCAGGGTGGGGCTGTGGACATGGCCGGTTCGACGTTGCTGATCGCTGACCTGACGCGCCAACCCGCACAACTGGATCTGGACCTGCGGACCAGCAGCACCGTGACCGCCGCACTGTCACTTTTGAACCTGCAACCGCTGCGGTTGCTGGACCGCGCGAACCTGCCGGTCACGCTGACCGATGGCCGGGCCGATGTTGAGGCTGCGGTCAGCTTGCCGCTGCGACCCGGCATCAGGGGGGCGGATGTGACGTTTGAGGCCACCGCAAGCCTGTCGCGGATCAGAAGCGAGACATTGATTCCCGGCAGGCGGTTGGACAGCACCGGACTGATGGCCCAGATCGACCGCGCGGGGCTGACGTTGGATGGTCCGGCGACATTGGATGGCGTCCCGCTGCGCGGCCAATACGTGCAAGAATTCGGCCCTGACAGCGCGCCACCCCGCGTGACGGCGGACGTGACCGTGACGCCAGAAGCATTGCAGACCTTCGGCATTGCCTTGCCGCCGGGTGCGGTGCGCGGGCGCGGTCAGGCCCGCATCGATCTGACCTTGCCCGGCGGTGCGCCGCCGCAGCTTGCCGTGGTGTCTGACCTGTCGGGGATCGGGCTTTCGGTGCCTGCGATCAACTGGACCAAACCAGCAGGCACCCGCGCGGACCTGGCCGTCACGGCAACCTTGGGCGCGGCCCCGCAGGTGCAGCGCCTGACGTTGGATGCCGCAGGCCTGCGCGCATCCGGTGCGGTGCGGCTGGCGAACGGTCAATTGCAGACGGCCCGGTTCGACAGGGTCCGCGTCAGCGACTGGTTTGACGGGCCTGTCACACTGACGGGACGCGGTCCGGGCCAACCGGTGGGGGTCGAGATCACGAGTGGCGTGCTGGATTTGTCCCGCGCGCAACTGGGTGGTGGCACAGGCAACGGGCAGGGCGGTCCGATCGATGTGGCCTTGAACCGGTTGGACATTGCGGGCGGTCTGGCGCTGACTGATTTTCGCGGACGGTTCGACACGACGGGCGGACTGACGGGCCGATTTGACGGACGTTTCAACGGTACGGCCCCGGTCACCGGGCGGGTCGCGCCCCGCGATGGACGCACCGCCGTCCAGATCGGCGCGCAGGACGCGGGCGCGGTGCTGCGTGCGGGCGGTTTCATGCAGGGTGCGCAGGGTGGCACGCTGGACCTGACGCTGTTGCCGGCACCGGACCGCGGCAGCTACGATGGTGCATTGGCCATCCGCAACCTGCGTGTCCGCGATGCCCCCGGTGTTGCGGCGCTGCTGGATGCGATCAGCGTGGTGGGACTGCTGCAACAACTGGATGGGCAGGGGATTGCGTTCGATACCGTCGATGCCAGTTTTCGATTGGATCGCGACGCGATTACGGTCACGCAGTCCAGTGCCGTTGGGCCGGGGCTTGGCATCTCGCTTGACGGGATCTACATGCTCGCCAGCAAACAGGTAAGGTTTCAGGGCGTGGTTTCTCCTTTCTATATTCTCAACGGGATCGGCAGTTTCCTGACCCGGCGGGGCGAAGGACTGATCGGGTTCAATTTCAACCTGTCCGGCACAGCGGCGGCCCCGCAGGTCAGCGTCAATCCGCTGTCATTGTTCACGCCGGGCATGTTCCGGGACATTTTCCGCCGACCGCCACCGGAGCTTGCGCAATGAAGCTGTCTGATTTCGATTTCGACCTGCCCGAAGACCTGATTGCCGTGCGTCCTGCACGGCCCCGCACGTCCGCGCGGTTGCTTGTGGCGACGCCGGACCGGATCGACGATCGCCGCGTATCCGACCTGATCGACGTGCTGCAACCCGGCGACCGGCTGGTCCTGAACGATACAAAGGTTATTCCGGCCCGCCTGACCGGCAGCCGCACGCGGCAGGGCGCAGACGGCGATACGACCGCCCGGATCGAAGTGACGTTGCTGACACCACTGGCGCGGGGCTGGTCGGCACTGGTCAAGCCGCTGAAAAAGGTGCGCGATGGTGAAATCATCGTGTTTTCCGAACACTTGCAGGCGCGCGTCGTGGGGCGGCAGGATGGTCAGGCACATCTGGATTTCGACCTGCAAGGCGATGATTTCGATGCCGCACTGGATCAGGCCGGACAGATGCCATTGCCCCCCTATATCGCGGCGCTGCGTCCGGCGGACGATGCGGACCGCGTCGATTACCAGACCGCCTGGGCGCGGGCGTCGGGCGCGGTTGCCGCACCGACCGCATCACTGCATTTCGACGACGATCTGCTGCAGGCGCTGCACGCGCGCGGCGTGACGTTCAGCTATGTCACGCTGCACGTGGGCGCAGGCACGTTCCTGCCGGTCAAGGTTGACGATATCGCGGATCACAAGATGCATGCGGAATGGGGCGAAGTCACGGCAGAGGCTGCGGCCCAGATCAACGCGACAAAGGCGGCGGGTGGCCGTATCATTCCCGTTGGCACCACGGCCCTGCGCCTGATCGAAACCGCCGCAACGGACGACGGCATCACGCCGTGGACTGGCGCGACGGATATTTTCATCACGCCCGGTTTCAGGTTCCGGGTGGCCGACGCACTGATGACGAACTTTCACCTGCCCAAATCGACGCTGATGATGCTGGTGTCGGCCCTGATGGGCGTGGACCGGGTCAAATCGATCTATGACCACGCCATTGCGGCGCGGTATCGCTTTTTTTCTTATGGGGATGCGTCGCTTTTGTTGCCGGGCGGCGATCCTAGCGGTTGAACAGAGCCAACAGGGTGCGCTGGTCAGGCAGTCCGGTCGTTTCCAGATCGTTGTCGGCCTGAAAGGCGCTGATCGCGGCCATCAGTCCATCTTCACCCTCTGCCACGTCGTAATCAAGATCGGTCAGCGTGTCGCGCATCCCGTCCAATACCGCGCGATAGCTCTGCGTGCTTTCACCATCTGCGGTCAGCACCACAAGGTCGCTTGCTTCAGTCAGCTTGGTGCGGGCCAGAAGTTGCGCCAACCGGCCCAAAGCGTTGACGAAAGGCATGTCGGGGTTGTCGCGGCAAAAGCTTTCCATCTGCGACAGGATCAAGCCTTCGCTTTGCCATGGTGTCATGTCGTAGGTGTTGGGCGACAGGGCCGCGGTCGCGGTCAGGAAGCCAGATGCCCAACTGCCGAACGCCGTGACGGTACGGGCGTCCTGCGTATCCGCCGCTTCTGTCAGTGCGGCGCAGGTCGTCCGCCCGATGCCATCGACGGCAAATTCCCCGTTTGCATCGGCTGCAAAGGCGGGTGCGGGCAAAAGGACAGCAAGGACGGACAGGGCGCGCAAGGACATCGAAAGCTCCAAGAATTGATCGGCTAAAGGGATTGCATGACCGCTAGCAGCTAACCCGTCCGCACGAAAGCGGCCAGCACGATGGTCGGCAAATCCCTGCGCGCATGTTTGATGCGGTGGGGCCAAACCGACGGGTCTGACGACACGAACGACAAGGACTTGCGAATTCGCAGGGACTGGGTAACGAATGGCGGGTTAGACGGTTGACATTGGTTCACTGCGGCGCGACGGGGCGACAAACGACCGGCCCCGGCCACGAAAGGATTTTGCCATGATCTCTGTTTTCAGCTCTTCCTGGGCATTGTTCCTTGGGGTGTTCATGCTGATGATCGGCAATGGCCTGCAAGGCACATTGCTGGGCCTGCGCGGCGAGATCGAAGGGTTCAGCACCTTGGAGATTTCGGTCGTCATGTCGGGGTATTTCCTTGGTTTTCTGTTCGCGTCGAAAACCGCACCGGAATTGATCCGTCGGGTCGGACACGTGCGGGTGTTCGCGGCATTAGGGTCGACCGTGTCCGCCGTGTTGATCATGTATCCCGTGCTGACCGATCCGATTTCGTGGACGATTGGCCGGGTTGTGATCGGTTTTTGCTTTTGCGGTGTTTACGTCACCGCCGAAAGCTGGCTGAACGATGCGTCCACCAACGAAACGCGCGGGCAGGCGCTGTCGATCTACATGATCACGCAGATGGCCGGGATCGTGGCGGCGCAGTACATCATCACGCGCGGCGATGTGTCAGGTTACACGCTCTTCATCGTGTCCAGCGCGCTGGTGTCGATGGCTTTTGCGCCGATCCTTTTGTCGATCAAACCGATGCCGGCCTTTGGCCGCACCAAGCCGATGAAGGTCACACAGCTGATCAAGGCGTCGCCGCTGGCCTGTGTCGGCATGTTCTTGTTGGGCGGGGTGTTTTCGGCACAGTTCGGCATGTCGGCGGTTTACGGTGCGCGGGCTGGATTTACCGTTGGACAGATTTCGCTGTTCGTGTCGGGCATCTACATGGCGGCACTGGTCGCGCAATATCCCATCGGCTGGCTGTCGGACCGGCTGGACCGCCGCATCCTGATTATCGCGGTGTCGTTTCTGGGCGGTTTCGGATCATTGATCGCGGGATTTTTCCCGGCATCCTACACGCTGGCGCTGGTGTCCGGCGCGCTTGTGGGGGGGACATCAAACCCGCTTTATGCGCTGCTGATCGCCTATTGTAACGACTACCTAGAACGTGAGGACATGGCCGCAGCGTCTGGTGGTCTGTTGTTCGTCAACGGGGTCGGCGCGATCATGGGTCCGATCATTCTGGGCTACATGCTGGATTGGGTCGGGCCGGGGGGGTACTGGTATTTCCTTGCCGTTCTGATGATCGCCATGGGCATCTACGGTCTGGTGCGGATGCTGCAACGCGAACGCTCGGCAGAAGATTACGAACAGGTCAGCTATTCCGCGGTTCTGCCCAACAGCACCCCGGTCTTTGCCGAAGTCGCGCAAGAGGTCTATATCGAGAACGAGGAATCCGCTGGCGACGCAGAGGACACAGACACCACACAATCGAGTGCGCCGGCACCCTAACGCTTGCGCACGGCTTTCTGATTTGTTTCAGTTTTATGAGACCTAACCGGACGACGGCGCCCTGCGCCCGGATTACAGAACATGATCACACCGCAAGACGTGCTTGGTTTTTGGCTGGACGACGTTGATGTTTCGGACTGGTATCGACAGGACGACGCATTGGACGCACGCATACGCGACAGGTTCCTTTCGCGCTGGGAAGAAGCCTATGAGGGCGGTCTGGGCCTGTGGCTGACCTGCCCGTCGGAAGCACTGGCCTATATCATCCTGACAGACCAGTTTCCGCGCAACATGTTCCGCGGCGATGGTCGGTCATTTGCCACTGACGCGATGGCAAGGTCGGCGGCCAAGATGGCGATTGACCGCGACTGGGATCTGCGGATCGACCCGCCCGCGCGGCAGTTCTTTTACCTGCCGCTTATGCATTCGGAAAATCTGGTGGATCAGGACCGCGCCGTGCGCCTGTTCCATGCCCGCATGCCCGGCACGGACAACGGCGTTCATGCGCGCGCGCATCGCAAGGTGATCCGCGACTTTGGCCGGTTCCCGTACCGCAATGTCGCACTGGATCGCCCGACCACCCGCGCCGAACAGGATTATCTGGACGGCGGCGGCTATGGGGCGACCTTGCAGCAGGTGCAGGCCGAAAGCGTCTGAAACTTCGGGTTGCCCTTCGGCCCAAGCACCATATAGTTGACGAAGAGCAATTAGTTCAACGTTAAACAATTTTGGTGACAGGAGCCGTGACATGGCCGCACAAAACTTCGACGTGATCGTGATCGGGGCAGGTCCCGGTGGATATGTGGCCGCCATCCGTGCCGCGCAACTGGGCCAAAAGGTCGTGATCGTCGAACGCGAACACATGGGCGGCATCTGTCTGAACTGGGGCTGCATCCCGACCAAGGCGCTGCTGCGGTCGTCCGAAGTGTTCCATCTGATGCACCGGGCCAAGGAATTCGGCCTGTCGGTCGAGAAGCCGGATTTCGATCTGGCGGCCGTTATTAAACGTTCGCGCAACGTGGCCGGGCAGTTGTCATCCGGCATCGGTCACCTGATGAAGAAGAACAAGATCACTACGATCATGGGCGAAGCGCGCATCACCGCCAAGGGCAAGGTCAGCGTCAAGACCGACAAGGGCGAGGAACAGCTGGAAGCCAAGAATATCGTTCTGGCCACCGGTGCGCGCGCCCGCAACCTGCCGGGGCTGGAAGCAGACGGCGACCGCGTCTGGTCCTATAAGCACGCGTTGCAGGCCAAGCATATGCCCAAGAAACTGCTGGTCATCGGGTCCGGTGCCATCGGAATCGAATTCGCCAGCTTTTTCAACACGATGGGCGCTGATACGACCGTTGTCGAAGTGATGGATCGCGTGCTGCCGGTCGAAGACGCCGAAATCAGCAAATTTGCCAAAAAGCAGTTCGAAAAGCAGGGCATGATGATCATGGAAAAGGCCATCGTCAAACAGCTTGACCGGGCCAAGGACAAGGTGACCGCCCATATTGAATCCAAGGGCAAGGTCCAGACAATGGAATTCGATACCGTCATTTCTGCCGTGGGGATCGTGGGTAATGTCGAAAACCTTGGCCTTGAAGATCTGGGCGTCAAGATTGACCGCACCCATGTCGTGACAGATGAATATTGCCGCACGGGTGTCGACGGGCTTTATGCCATCGGGGACATTGCGGGCGCGCCTTGGCTTGCACATAAGGCCAGCCACGAAGGTGTGATGGTGGCAGAGCTGATCGCCGGCAAACACCCGCATCCGGTCAAACCCGAAAGCATCGCGGGCTGCACCTATTGCCATCCGCAGATCGCCAGCGTCGGCTATACCGAAGCCAAGGCCAAGGAATTGGGCTATGACATCAAGGTCGGCCGGTTTCCGTTCATCGGCAACGGCAAGGCCATAGCACTTGGTGAATCCGAAGGTATGGTGAAAACGATTTTTGACGCCAAAACCGGTGAATTGCTGGGCGCGCACATGGTCGGGGCCGAAGTGACTGAACTGATTCAGGGTTATGTCGTCGGGCGGCAGCTTGAAACCACCGAGGAGGACCTGATGAACACGGTTTTCCCGCATCCGACGCTGTCGGAAATGATGCACGAAAGCGTCCTGGACGCTTACGACCGCGTCATTCACATGTAGCGTGCTGGGGGCGCTGCCCCCAGACCCCCGGGATATTTTTAGCAAGAAGAAGAATGAACGCCGCTGAATCAGCGATGTTCATTCTTTGTTCATTTTCGGGGCTGGCAAATGACCGTCAGGTTGCTATCTCAGGGGTGACACCGCCTTGGGGGCATTATGGCCGAATTGAAGAACATCGAAGTGCGCGGCGCGCGCGAGCACAACCTCAAGAATATCGACGTGGATATTCCGCGTGACCAGTTGGTCGTCATTACCGGACTGTCGGGGTCAGGTAAATCGTCGCTGGCGTTCGATACGATCTACGCCGAAGGGCAGCGGCGTTATGTCGAAAGCCTGAGCGCCTATGCGCGGCAATTCCTTGATATGATGGAAAAGCCGGACGTGGATCACATTTCCGGTCTATCGCCCGCGATTTCGATTGAACAAAAGACCACGTCGAAGAACCCCCGGTCGACGGTCGGCACGATTACCGAAATCTACGACTATATGCGTCTGCTTTTTGCGCGCGCCGGCACGCCGTATTCCCCCGCGACCGGCCAGCCCATCGAAGCGCAGCAGGTGCAGGACATGGTTGACCGCGTCATGGCGATGGAAGAAGGCACGCGCGGCTATCTGCTGGCCCCCATCATCCGTGACCGCAAGGGCGAATACCGCAAGGAGTTTCTGGACCTGCGCAAACAGGGATTCCAGCGAGTCAAGGTGAACGGCGCATTCTACGAATTGGATGAACCACCCACGCTGGACAAGAAGTTCCGTCACGACATCGACGTGGTCGTTGACCGTATCGTCGTGCGCGAAGGGCTCGAGACGCGGCTGGCCGATAGTTTCCGCACCGCGCTGGATCTGGCGCAGGGTATTGCGATCCTTGAAACCGCGCCGACCGAAGGCGAGCCGGACCGCATCACCTTTTCTGAAAATTTTGCCTGTCCGGTCAGCGGGTTCACGATCCCCGAAATCGAACCGCGTCTGTTTTCGTTCAACGCGCCCGTCGGGGCCTGCCCGAAATGTGACGGTCTGGGCATGGAGCTGTTTTTCGACGAGCAGCTGGTCGTGCCCGATGTCACGCTGAAGATCGAAGATGGCGCATTGGCCCCGTGGCGCAAAGGCAAATCACCGTATTTCCTGCAAACCATCGAAGCCATTGCCAAACATTACGGGTTCAAGAAATCGGCCCGCTGGAAAGATCTGGACCCTAAGGTGCAGGATGTGTTCCTGTGCGGGTCCGGCAAGGAAGAAATCAAGTTCCGCTACGACGAAGGCGGGCGCGTCTACACCGTCAGCCGTCCGTTCGAGGGCGTCATTCCAAACATGGAACGCCGCTACCGTGAAACGGACAGCAACTGGATCCGCGAAGAATTCGAGCAATTCCAGAACAACCGGCCCTGTGGCACCTGTGGCGGCTACCGGCTGCGCGAAGAAGCCTTGGCTGTCAAAATCGGGATGCGGCACATCGGTGAAATCGTTCAGATGTCCATCGCAGAGGCGTTTGATTGGTGTCAGGCGGTGCCTGACAGCCTGTCCAAGCAAAAGAACGAGATCGCGCGCGCGATCCTGAAGGAAATCCGCGAACGGCTGGGATTCCTGAACAACGTCGGCCTGAATTATCTGACGATGGCGCGCAACGCGGGCACGCTGTCTGGCGGCGAAAGCCAGCGTATCCGACTGGCCAGCCAGATCGGGTCGGGTTTGACGGGCGTGCTGTATGTGCTGGATGAGCCCAGTATCGGGCTGCATCAGCGCGACAATGACCGTCTGCTGACCACCCTGAAAAACCTGCGCGATCAGGGCAATACGGTGATCGTGGTCGAACATGACGAAGAGGCGATCCGCGAAGCCGATTATGTTTTCGACATCGGGCCGGGGGCTGGGGTGCATGGCGGCAATGTCGTAGCCCACGGCACGCCGCAGGAAATCATCGACAACCCGGCCTCTGTCACGGGGGATTATCTGGCGGGACGGCGTGAAATTGCTGTGCCCACCAACCGACGCAAGGGCAGCGGCAAGAAACTGACGGTCAAGAAGGCGACCGGCAACAACCTGCAAAACGTGACCGTCGATTTCCCACTGGGGCAATTCGTCTGTGTGACCGGCGTTTCGGGTGGCGGCAAATCGACGCTGACCATCGAAACGCTGTTCAAGAACGCCGCGATGAAATTGAACGGCGCGCGGCAGGTGCCGGGTCCGTGCGAAACCATCGCGGGGTTCGAACATCTGGATAAGGTCATCGACATTGATCAGCGCCCCATTGGGCGCACACCGCGCAGCAATCCCGCGACCTATACCGGGGCGTTCACGCCGATCCGGGACTGGTTCGCCGGTCTGCCAGAGGCCAAGGCCCGCGGCTACAAGCCCGGACGTTTCAGTTTCAACGTCAAGGGTGGCCGCTGCGAGGCCTGTCAGGGTGACGGTGTCATCAAGATCGAGATGCACTTTTTGCCCGACGTCTATGTGACCTGCGAAACCTGCAAAGGCGCGCGCTATAACCGCGAAACGCTGGAAATCCAGTTCAAGGGCAAAAGCATCGCAGATGTGCTGGATATGACGGTCGAGGACGCGCAGGAATTCTTTCGTGCTGTCCCGTCGATCCGGACCAAGATGGACGCGCTGATGCGGGTCGGTCTGGGCTATATCAAGGTGGGCCAGCAGGCGACGACCCTGTCAGGTGGCGAAGCGCAGCGCGTGAAACTGTCAAAGGAACTGGCGCGCCAGTCCACGGGGCGCACGCTGTATATTCTGGACGAACCGACCACGGGCCTGCATTTCGAAGACGTCCGCAAGCTTTTGGAAGTGCTGCACGAATTGGTCGATCAGGGAAATTCGGTCGTCGTGATCGAACACAATCTGGACGTCATCAAAACCGCTGACCATCTGATCGACATCGGTCCCGAAGGTGGCGATGGCGGTGGTCGTGTCGTGGCCACAGGGACACCTGAAAAGGTGGCAGAGGTCGCTGAAAGCCATACCGGCCGCTACCTTAAACCGATGCTGGATGCCAAACGCGTCGCCGCAGAATAAATTGGCCCGCACGCCTAGCCTCAGGCGTGCGGGCCGCACCGATCAGGCCGCCTGTTTCGGGGTCAGGTGACCGTGATCGAACCGGTCATGCGCGGGTGGATCGAACAGATGTAGCCATATGTCGCAGCAGCGGGGAATGTCAGCTGTGCGGACTGCCCCGTACTCAGACGTGGGGTTTTGAACGCACCGTTGTTGGCGGTTGCGTCGTGGGGCGTGCGATCTTCGTTTTTGAAAATCACCGTGTCACCGGCCTTGATCGTCAGGTTTGCCGGGCTGAAGGCCATGTTCATGATCGTGACGGTATGCGTCGTGGGTTGCGCATGGGCAGCGGCATAGGCGGTCGTCGCCAGCAGCGGCATGGCGGCAGAAGACGCCATCAGGCGCAGGGCTGCGCGGCGGTTCATCGAACTGGACATGTGACATTTCCTCCTGATTGTCATTTCAGGCACGATAGTCACGCAAAAATGGTTTCAATCAATGAAAAGGTTTTTGCCGGTCGCGCCGCCTTGATCAGCCATGGCAGCCAGATGTCGGGAAAACCGCACAAAAAAGGGTGGCGCACAGCGATGTGCGCCACCCCTCTGATCCAACCGTGTGATGGGTGTCAGTCCATCGGCTTGAAATTGAATTCGCCGCCTTCCTTGATGCCTGACGGCCAGCGGGACGTGACGGTTTTGGTCCGGGTATAGAAACGGAACGCGTCGGGCCCATGCTGGTTCAGGTCGCCAAAGACAGATTTTTTCCAGCCGCCAAACGTGTGATAGGCCAGCGGCACGGGGATCGGGACGTTGATGCCGATCATGCCGACGTTGACGCGATTTGCGAAATCGCGCGCGGCGTCGCCGTCGCGGGTATAGATCGCGGTGCCGTTGCCCATTTCATGGTCCATCGCCAGACCCAGCGCTTCTTCATAGTCCTTGGCACGGACGACGGACAGGACGGGGCCAAAGATTTCCTTTTGGTAGATGTCCATGTCCTTGGTCACGCGGTCGAACAGGTGCGGCCCGACAAAGAAACCGTCTTCGTAGCCCTGCAGGCTGAAATCGCGACCATCGACCACCAGATCGGCGCCTTGTTCCACACCGGATTCGATCAGTTTGAGGATATTGGCCTTGGCTGCGGCCGTGACGACAGGGCCGTAATCTACGTCCTTTCCTGCGGTGTAGGGGCCGACCTTCAGCGCATCGATGCGCGGCTTCAGCTTTTCGATCAAGGCGTCTGCGGTTGCGTCACCCACGGGAACGGCCACGGAAATCGCCATGCAGCGTTCGCCGGCGGCACCATATCCTGCACCAATCAGCGCATCGGCAGCTTGATCCATGTCCGCATCGGGCATGATGATCATGTGGTTTTTTGCACCACCAAAACACTGCACGCGCTTGCCGTTGGAACAGCCGCGGCCATAGATGTATTCCGCGATTGGGGTGGAACCCACGAAACCGACCGACTGGATGACGTCGTGGTCAAGGATCGCATCCACAGCGTCCTTGTCCCCGTTCACCACTTGCAGGATGCCTTTGGGCAGGCCGGCTTCTTCCAGCAATTCGGCCAGCATCAGCGGCACCGACGGGTCGCGTTCAGACGGTTTGAGGATAAACGCGTTGCCGCAGACGATGGCGGGCGCGAACATCCACATCGGGATCATGGCCGGAAAGTTGAACGGCGTGATGCCCGCGCTGACGCCCAGTGGTTGCCGCATGGAATACATGTCGATGCCGGGGCCTGCGCCGTCGGTAAATTCACCTTTCAGCAACTCCGGCGCGCCGATGCAGTATTCGACGACCTCTAGCCCGCGCTGCACATCACCGGCGGCGTCGGGCAGGGTCTTGCCATGTTCGCGGCTCAGCGCCTCGGCCAGCTTGTCCATGTCGCGGTGCAGCAGTGCGACGAATTTCATCATCACCCGCGCCCGGCGCTGGGGGTTGGTTGCGGCCCATGCGGGCTGTGCTTTGGCGGCGATCTGTACGGCGTGGTCCAGCTCTGCGGCATTGGCAAGCGGCACCTTGGCCTGCACTTCGCCGGTGGCGGGGTTGTAGACGTCGGCGAAACGGCCCGAGGTGCCGTTGACACGTGCACCGTCGATGTAATGGGTCAGCTCTTGCATGGAATCCTCCTGTGATTTGGGGATACCGTAGTCTTGCATTTTTGTGCGGCAAAGCGTCATTTTAACAAATCGGTTTTGCAAAAATGCAGGTACGTGATGAATTGGGACGATATGCGGGTGTTTCTGGCGGTTGCACGCGCTGAAAGCCTGTCGGGTGCTGCACCGGCGTTGCGGATGGACCCGGCCACGCTGGGGCGTCGGATTGCGCGGCTGGAACAGGGGCTGGGGGCAGCATTGTTCGTGAAATCGCCGCAGGGCTATGCGGTGACGGATCTGGGCGCGCGGATGCAGGACGCGGCAGAGCAGGCTGAAATCGCGCTGGGGCGGGCGCTGGACATGGGGCAAGCCCCCAGCGCGGGCCTGTCGGGGCAAATCCGGATCGGCGCACCGGATGGCTGTGCGAATTATCTGCTGCCACAGGTCTGCGCCGACATTCAGGCCGACAACCCCGAACTAGAGGTGCAGATCCTATCGCTGCCGCGCGTCGTCAACCTGTCCCGGCGCGAAGCGGACATGGCGATTACCGTCAGCCCACCGCAAGCGGGACGCCTGACGGTGCAGAAGATCACAGACTATCACCTGCATCTGGCGCAGCACCGCGACCTGCCCGATCCCGCCGACCGTGATGCGCTGCGGGGTCGCGCGATGGTGGGATATATCCCGGATATGATATTCGACGCCGCACTGGATTATCTGGGGCCGCTCGCCCGTGACGGGGTACATCTGGCGTCGAATTCCGTGTCGGTGCAATTACAGATGTTGCGGGCGGGGCAGGGCATCGGAATCGTGCATGATTTTGCGTTACCATTTGCACCGGACCTGAAGCGTGTGCTGATAGATGATGTTTCGCTGACGCGGTCGTTCTATCTGGTGCGCCACGATGCGGACCGCCGGTCGGAACGGCTGTCGCGCTTTGCCGATCTGTTGCTGGCAGGGCTAAAAGCCGAAGTCGCGCGGCTGGAATTTAATCCTGATCCGGGTCGGCCAGATTGATGTTGTGGCGTTTGAGGTAAGCCATCGCCGGCAGGGCTTCGATCAACATGAGGGTCAACAGGCTGAAAACAAACCAATTGGTATCGAATAGGACCAGTGAAAACGCAGTCCCACTGCCCCAGAACAGCACGCCTGCCAGGCCCACCGCGACCGAACAGATGATCGCATCATAGAGCGCCAAGGCGCCGATCGTTCGCACCCGCAGCAATGGATAGGCAAGCCCGTAGGCAAAGACCACAAACACCGCATTGATCGTCAGAATGGTCAATTCGGGGGTCATATGGGGGTCCTATCTGGTCAGGTAACGCTACGCCCAAAGCGGCAGCACTGGCAATCGTTCTTGACCTGCGTGAAGCGGTCTGGAACGGTCAACAGGCAACCGGGAGGTACTATCATGCTTGTTCAACAGATACTTAAATCGAAAGCGTCGCAGGATATGTTCTGGGTCAGTCCTGACAGCAGCGTCGCTGACGCGGCAAAGGTGATGTCCGAAAACCGGATCGGCACTGTTGTGGTGTCGACCGATGGCAAGACGCTGATGGGAATTCTGTCGGAACGCGATATCGTGCGCGAAATCGGCAAGCGCGGCACGGGCTGTCTGACAGACCGTGTGGACAGCATGATGACCGACACGATCACGACCTGTACCATGCGCGACAATGCCGATCAGGTGCTGACCCTGATGACCGAAGGCCGGTTCCGGCACTTGCCCGTGATGGATAACGACAGCATGATCGGGTTGATTTCCATCGGGGATGTCGTCAAAGCGCGACTGTCCCAGCTGTCGATGGAAAAAGACGCGCTGGAAGGCATGATCAAAGGCTACTGACGGCCCGAAACGCGAAAACCACCAAAGACAAGAGGTGCCGATGCGCACAGGACTTTACCCCGGCACCTTTGACCCGGTGACGCATGGGCACATAGATATCGTGCGGCGCGCCTGTTCGCTGGTGGACAGGTTGTTCATCGGTGTGGCGATCAACCGCGACAAGGGGCCGTTGTTCGATCTGAACGAACGGGTCGAAATGATCCGGTCAGAAGTCGTCCCGTTGGGCAAGCCGCTGGGCACCGAAATCATTGTGCATCCGTTTGAAAACCTGCTGATCCACTGCGCGCGTGATGTGGGCGCGGGGGTCATCATCCGGGGTTTGCGGGCCGTGGCCGATTTTGAATACGAATTTCAGATGGTCGGCATGAACCGCAGTCTGGATAACAGCATCGAGACGGTTTTCCTGATGGCCGACGCCAAAAATCAGGCCATCGCCAGCAAGCTGGTCAAGGAAATCGCAAGGTTGGGCGGCGACGTTTCCAAATTCGTCACACCCGCCGTCGAACAGGCATTGAAACGCAAGCTGACGGACTGAGTGCGCGTTTCGGATTCAGCGGCCTGTCTGTAAAAAGGGCGGCATCCGGGTTTTCCCGCATGCCGCCCATTATGCCAATCAGGTGCCGTGGTGCTGCGGTCAGCCGTAGACGGCGTGACGTGCGATGCGGTCGGCGTCCTGACGGTCGATATCCAGATCCAGTGCCACATCAAGCGGCATGGATTCGATTTCCTTGCGGGTCTTGTAATAGACTGCACGCTTGTGGAGCGTGGTGCGAATGGAATCGATCAGGGTCATGGTAGCTCCTTTCCAAGGGCTGTTGCGTTGACCCCAACCTAGTTATGCTGCAGCGCAGCACAACACACATATCCACAAGGCAGCCTTGCACCGCGTGCAGGGCAATCGTCATGATTTTGTCACATTTTCCGGCACGTTGACGAAATCCCAAGCGGCTTCCTCGTCCGCTGCGGCAAAGGTTTTCGCATCCACAGGGATCAGTTTGCTGAAGAAGGATATCATCTTTTCTGCAGTGTCCGGCGCACCGACGGTCGCATAGCGATGCACGTTCGTCAGGCTACGGACCTGCGCGCCGATACCCGACAGCCCGGTGTTCGGCACGTCAGAGGCTTTGAAATCCGTGAACCGGATCAGGATGTTGACCTTGTCGTCATGTTCACTGAACGCGGTGTTCATCATGTCAGCCATCTGGGCCATGCCTGCGTCGTCCAATGCGGTCGTCACTTCGAAGGCATAGACAAACGGATGGTCGGTCGGAAGCGGCACAAGGCCGTGTATGGCAGTCATCGGGTCACCTTTGATTGCGTTGGGTCTGTGGGGGATGGTGTGCCGGACGCAGAAAACGTCAACGGGCCGCCCCGTGATGGGACGACCCGTCATTGTCGCACGAAATGGATGTTACAGGAACTTGCCCATGGCGACGGCGGTATCGCTCATCCGGTTGGAAAAGCCCCATTCGTTGTCATACCACGTCAGGATGCGGACCATGTTGCCTGCCAGAACCTTTGTCTGGTCCATGTGGAACGTGGAGGAATGCGGATCGTGGTTGAAATCGATGCTGACCATCGGCAGGTCGGTATAGGCCAGAACGCCTTTCATCGGGCCGTCTGCGGCCGCACGGATCGCATCGTTGATTTCTTCGACAGTGGTGTCGCGGCTGGCTTCGAACGTCAGATCGACCACGGACACGTTGGGCGTCGGCACGCGGATCGCGACGCCGTCGAGCTTGCCGTTCAGTTCGGGCAGTACCAGACCGACAGCCTTGGCTGCACCGGTCGATGTCGGGATCATCGACAGGGCTGCGGCGCGGGCGCGGTACAGATCCTTGTGCATCGTGTCCAGCGTCGGCTGGTCACCTGTGTAGCTGTGGATCGTCGTCATGAATCCCTTGTTGATGCCGACGGCATCGTTCAGCACCTTGGCCACGGGTGACAGACAGTTGGTGGTGCAGGACGCGTTCGATACGATGATATCGTCGGCCGTCAGTGTGTCGTGGTTGACGCCGTAGACGATGGTCTTGTCCGCATCGGTGCCGGGGGCAGAGATCAGCACGCGGCTGGACCCGTTTTGAAGATGCGCCTGACATTTTTCCTTGCTGGTGAAAATGCCGGTGCATTCCATCACGATATCCACATCCGACCACGGCAGATCGGCAGGGTCGCGCATCGCGGTGACGCGGATCGGGCCACGTCCGACGTCGATCGTGTCTTCTGTCGTGGTGACTGTCGCGGGGAAACGTCCATGAACGCTGTCGAACCGCAACAGGTGCGCATTGGTTTCGACCGGGCCCAGATCGTTGATCGCGATGACTTCGATATCGGTGCGGCCGGATTCGATGATGGACCGCAAGATGTTGCGACCAATCCGTCCAAATCCGTTGATTGCGACTTTCACAGCCATGAGGGGGACTCCGTTTGCATGAGGTGCGCCAGCGACGGCGACGCAGTTAGCGCAAACATTGTCTTTTTTGGCGAAAGGTCAACCGTTGCCGGCAACAATTCGGGGTCGGCTACCGCCAGAATGCCAGCCAATGCAAAAGATCTGCGAATTTGCGCGCCATGAAAATCGGTGCATCCAGCTGCAACACAAAATGATCCAACGCGAAAAACGCGGCAATAAAGACCAGTAATCCGATGGCGACGGCGTTGCTCATGTGCGTTGTGGTAGCGCCCGGCGCGGGTCAGGTAAAGCGTCTGACCCGTGCATGGTTCAGTTCAGCCGGCCCAGTGTCGCGGCCACATCGGCCATGCGCGCGGAAAAACCCCATTCGTTGTCGTACCACGCCAGCACACGCACGGTCCGGCCGCCAACCACCTTTGTCTGGTCGGGGGCCACGGTGCAGCTTTCGGTGGTGTGGTTGAAATCGATGCTGACCTTGGCTTCGGCATCATAGGCCATGACGCCCAGCAGCGCACCGCCGGCGGCGTCTTGCAGGATCATGTTGATTTCGGCCACGCTGGTCTGGCGGTCCGCCTCGAACGTCAGATCGACAGCAGACACGTTGGGGGTTGGCACGCGGATCGCACTGCCGTCCAGTTTGCCCGCCATTTCCGGCAGCACGTCGGCGAGTGCCTTGGCGGCACCCGTCGATGTCGGGATCATCGCCAGCGCGGCGGCGCGGGCGCGGTACAGATCATCGTGTCGCCGGTCCAACGTGGGCTGATCACCGGTGTAGCTGTGGATCGTCGTCATGATGCCGCGTGCGATGCCCACGGTATCGTTCAGCGTCTTGACCAGCGGGGCCAGACAATTCGTCGTACAGGACCCGTTTGAAATCATCCGATCACCACCCGACAGGTCGCGGTGGTTCACACCGTAGACGACCGTGCGATCAACGTTGGTGGCCGGGGCAGAGATCAGGACCTTTTTCGCGCCGCGGTCCAGATGGATCGCTGCCTTGTGGCCATCGTTGAACTTGCCGGTGCATTCCAGCACGACGTCAACGCCGGACCAATCCAACTGGGCCGGATCATAGGTCGACATGACGGTGATCGGTCCGGTGCCGACGTCCAGCGTGTTGCCGCTGACGGTCACCGGGCGGGCGAAACGGCCATGCACACTGTCATATTTCATCAGGTGGGCGTTCGTGGCGATGGGACCGGTGGCATTGATCCGTGTGACCCGAACGTCGTCGCGCAGGGTTTCAGCGATATGCCCCAGCGTGCAACGGCCGATGCGGCCGAAGCCATTGATCCCAAGCGTGACGGTCATGACGGTATCCTATGGTATGCATGTCGCTGGTCGGCTTAGGGTAAATATGGGGCAGGACAAAGCAAAAATACATCCAAAACAGTATGATAACGGTAACGGGCGCCGGTTATCGCTAACCGTTAGCGCCCTCAGTTACAGGGTTGTAGTGGCGCAGCGGTGCGCTAGGTTCGTGGCGACGTTTGAAAGGATTGAACATGAGCGGACTATTGGCGCTGCTGGATGATGTGGCCGCTATTGCAAAGGTTGCCGCAGCCAGCGTGGACGATGTGATCGGACAAGCAACAAAAGCCGGGGCAAAGGCCGCAGGTGCCGTGATCGACGATGCCGCCGTCAGTCCAAAGTACGTGCAAGGGTTCGCGCCCGCCCGAGAGCTGCCCATTGTCGGCAAAATCGCTTGGGGTTCGATCCGGAACAAGGTGCTGATCCTGTTGCCGCTGGCCCTGCTGTTGTCAGTCTTTGCGCCGTGGTTGATCCCGCCGCTTTTGATGCTGGGTGGCGGCTATCTGTGTTACGAGGGCGCTGAAAAGATTGTCCACGCCTTCGGCCACAAGGACCCGCATTCAAAAGCGTCCGGCGACCCCGCGCATCTGGAAGAAGAAAAGGTAAAGGGCGCGATCAAGACGGATTTCATCCTGTCCGCCGAAATCATGACAATCGCCTTGGCGGCCATTGAAACCGACAGTTTGTGGATGCGGGCGCTAGTGCTGCTGGTCGTGGCGATCGGCATCACGGCCGTCGTTTACGGTGCCGTGGCGCTGATCGTCAAAGCAGACGACGTCGGCCTGTTCATGGCGAAAAGCGGCAATCTGGGCCTTACGCGCATGGTGGGACGTGGTGTCGTGGCCGGCATGCCGAAATTTCTGTTTGTGCTGACATGGGTGGGCACCGCCGCGATGTTGTGGGTCGGAGGGCAGATCATTGTTCACGCGCTTGGCCAGTTGGGCTGGCATGGGCCAGAAGACCTGATTCACGGCTGGGCCGTGGCGGCCAGTGCCGGTGTCGCCGATGGTTGGCAGGGCATTGTCGCATGGGTCGTAACGGCGGGCAGTGACGGTATCCTGGGCTTTTTCATCGGGTTGGCGCTGATTCCCGTCGTGGCAAAGGTCATCAAACCCATCACCGCCGCCGTCCTGCCAGCGTGAGGGATGCCGCGCTGTTCATAGCCCGGTTTCTGATCGGGTTCCTGATGATTGGCGGTGCGGTCAACAAAGCGGTCGGCCCTGACGGTGCCAGTGCGTTGCTGACGGGGGGTGGCTTGCCACAGGCATTGGTCTGGCCCGCGCTGGCATTCAACGTGGTCACCGGGATGGCGCTTTGGCTGGGGATCGGTGTGCGGTCTGTCGCGGTGATTGTGGCCGGCTATTGCGCCCTGACCAGTTTTTTCCATCTGTCGATCTACCTGTCGCAAGACGATGCGTGGCAATTGACGATCTTTGTGAAAAACTGGTCAGTGGCGGGTGGCTGTCTTGCACTGTCTGTTGCGGGATCTGGCGCGTGGGCACTGCGGCGGGATCATGGCTTTGCGTGAAAAACTTCGAGAATTATACAAAGGCGACAGCGACACCGCGATCGCGTTTCGTTATGGGTTGCTGGCGTTTGATCTGGTCACACTGGTCTATGTGATCGTCACGTCGTTTTTTGTGACGCAAACGTGGATGTTCGTGTTTGACGTCGTGTTCGGCGTTCTGATCTTGATCGATTTCTGCATCCGCGCCTGGCTGTCGAACGACTGGAAACGGGCGCTGACCCGGCTTTCAACCTGGGCGGACATTATTGCGGTCATCGGTTTTCTGGGGCCGATCTTTGCCCAAGGGCTTGGGTTCTTGCGTGTTCTGCGGACGCTGCGGCTGCTGAAAAGCTATGAAACGATGCGACGCCTGCGGCACGATTCCGCATATTTCCGCAAGAACGAAGAAGTGTTCATGGCGACCGTGAATTTGGGCGTTTTTCTATTCGTCATGACGGGGCTGTTTTATGCGTCGCAGGTGCAGGTCAATGATGCGGTGCGCAACTACGCCGACGCGTTCTATTTTACCGTGTCCACGCTGACGACCACCGGTTATGGCGATATCGTTGCCGAAGGGTGGTGGGGGCGCCTGCTGGCCGTGGTGGCGATGATTTTCGGTGTGACGCTGTTTTTACAACTGGCCCGCGTATTGTTCCGCCCGAACAAGGTCAGGTTCGAATGCTATGAATGCGGTCTGCAAAAGCATGATCGCGATGCCAGCCATTGCAAGCATTGCGGCACGGTTGTTCACATCGAAACAGGCGGCGCTGTCTGATCCGGCGTGAACGTCAAGGGCAGGGCGGTCAGTCGGCCACCCTGCCCAATGATTACAGCAAATCGCGTGCGGCGCTGGCCACGGCTTTGGACGTGATACCAAAGTGTTCGAACAGCTCCTCTGCGGGGGCAGAGGCGCCAAACCCGGTCATACCGACAAAGGCCGCTTTCTTCGCAGATCCGCGTTCGCCCATCAGGATCATATCCCAGGACTGGCGCACGCCTGCTTCGACCGCGACGCGGACCGGACCAGCGGGCAAAACGCGGCGGCGATACGCTTCGTCCTGCTGCATGAACAATTCCATGCAGGGCATGGACACGACGCGGGTGCCGATGCCTTCGGCCTGCAATGCGTCGCGCGCTTCCATGGCCAGATGCACTTCGGACCCGGTGGCGATCAGGATCACGCTGCGCTTGCCCGTCGCTTCGGCCAGCACGTAACCGCCCTGCGCGCTCAGGTTCTTGGTTTTGTGTTCCTTGCGGACCGCCGGCAGGTTCTGCCGCGACAGGGCCAGCACCGACGGGCAGTCCAGATCGGTCAGCGCCAATTCCCATGCTTCTGCGGTTTCCACGGTGTCTGCGGGGCGGAACACCTTGTAATTCGGTGTCGCGCGCAGCATCGACAGGTGTTCGACTGGCTGGTGCGTCGGGCCGTCTTCGCCCAGACCGATGCTGTCGTGGGTCATCACATAGACAGTCGGCACCGACATCAGGCCCGACAGACGCATCGCGCCACGGGCATAGTCGGTGAAACACATGAAAGTGCCGCCATAAGGCCGCACACCGCCGTGCAGCACCATGCCGTTCATCGCCGCGGCCATGCCGTGTTCGCGGATGCCGAAATGGATATAGCGACCCTTGCGGTTGTCGGGGCCGAACACGCCCATATCCGACGATTTGGTATTGTTTGATCCGGTCAGGTCGGCCGATCCACCCATCGTTTCGGGCATGATCGGATTGATGACTTCCAGCACGTTTTCTGACGCCTTGCGCGTGGCGACGTTCGGCAAGGATTCGACCGCCTGCTTTTTGAACGCCCGGATGGTCGAGGACAGTTTTTTTGGTGCGTCCAGATCGTAGGTCCGCTTGAATTCGCGCTGCTTCGATTCCGACAGCGTGGCGAACCGTTCTTGCCATGCGCTGTGTGCCGCGCGGCCACGTTCTGCGGTGGCTTCCCACTGGGATTTGACATCGTCGGGAATTTCGAACGGACCATAGTGCCAGTCGTAGCGTTCCTTTGCATCGCTCAATTGCTGGGGATCGGTCAGTGCGCCGTGACCTTTTGACGTGCCCTGCGCCGCGTGACCCAGCGCGATATGTGTCTTGCACGCGATCATTGATGGACGCTTGTCTTTCTTGGCGGCGGTGATGGCCGCGTCGATGGCTTCGGGATCGTGTCCGTCGATTGCCTGAACGTGCCATCCCGACGCTTCAAAACGGGCACATTGGTCGGTGGTGTCCGCCAGCCCGACGTGTCCGTCGATGGTGATGTCGTTGTTGTCGAACAAAACGATCAGATGGCCCAGCTTTTGCATGCCCGCCAGCCCGATTGCTTCTTGGCTGATGCCTTCCATCAGGCAACCGTCGCCCGCCAGAACATAGGTGTAGTGATTGCTGATCTTTTCACCCCAGACGGCGCGCTGGTGTTCTTCGGCGATGGCAAAACCCACGGAATTCGCGATGCCCTGACCCAGCGGACCGGTCGTGACTTCGATTCCGCGCCCATGACCGTATTCAGGGTGTCCTGCGGTGCGTGATCCCCACTGGCGGAAATTCTTGATCTGCTCCAGAGGGAAATCTTCGTAGCCCGTCAGATACAGCAACGCATACAGCAGCATCGATCCGTGTCCTGCCGACAGGATGAAACGGTCGCGGTCGGACCAAAGCGGGGCAGCGGGGTCGAAATTCAGGTGCTTTTCATAAAGAACCGTCGCCACGTCGGCCATGCCCATCGGCATGCCGGAATGGCCGGAGTTTGCGGCAGCGACGGCATCCAGTGTCAGCGCGCGGATTGCGGCGGCTTTTTGCCAATGCGCGGGATGTTTGGTTTTCAGGTCTTCGATGTCCATGGGTCGGTTCCTGTCGGGTGCAATGTTCAGTGGCCTGTGTCATACCAGCCAAGGCGGTCAGTTCAAGCGTGCCATTTGTGCGCCTTGGGCCTTTGACATAGGGTTTGCGGGTAGGCAAAGACGAATCGTGCGGAAGGGATCTTTGACGCGATGAGCGAAATCAAGACATTGGAAGCCCGGATCAAAGTGGCGTTGGATCGTATCCGCGCCCATGCCATGCGTGACAAGGGGGATGCCGATCTGCAAGTGCGGCTGACCCGGGAACAACAGGCCAAGGCTGATCTGGAAGACCGTGTCGCCGCATTGAAAGATCGGCAGGACACACGGATTGCAGCACTGGAAGAGGAAGCGACCGCGCATGCGGACCGTCTGGAAACACTGGATGGCGCGATCCAGCGCCTGCGCGCGGCCAATGCCGATCTGCGCGAAGAGGCAGAGGCACTGCGCAACGCCGCCACCGACGGCGTGGTCGATGCAGAAGCGATCAACCGTGCGCTGGTGGCAGAGCTGGAGGCGCTGCGCGCCGACCGTGCGGCCGAAAGCGCTGAAATCGCGGCCCTGCTGGGCACATTGAAACCCGTTCTGGACCAAGGAAACTGAACCCATGCCGCAAGTTGAAATCACCATCGGCGGCCGCAGTTTCGAAGTCGCCTGTCAGGACGGCGAAGAACATTTCCTGCGCACGGCCTCTGCGTTGCTGGACGAAGAAGCGCAGCATTTGTCCAATCAGATCGGGCGGATGCCGGAAGCGCGGATGTTGTTGATGTCCGGGCTGATGTTGGCGGACCGGACGGCAGGCATCGCAGAGCGTCTGCAAGAGGCAGAGCGCGCGTTGGCACATGTGCAGGCGCAACTGTCCGACATGCAGTCCAGGCCGCCGGAACGGGTCGAGGTGCCGGTCATTCCGGCAGAAGTCACTGATAGCCTTGCAGAGATTGCAGCGCGCGCGGAATCGCTTGCGGACGATCTGGACGGCAATGTGTAGTCATTGTGGGGCGCAGCGCGCTGCGCCCCACAATAAGAAGGGGTTTAACCGTTCGCTTCGCGGATCTTGTCAGCTGCGGCTTTGTCAAAAGCCACGCCATGTTCCGAAAACAGCGTATCAAGCTCGCCCGACAGGGTCATTTCGGTGATGATGTCGCAACCGCCGACAAATTCGCCTTTGACATAAAGCTGCGGGATGGTGGGCCAGTCGGAATAATCCTTGATGCCCTGACGCACGCCATCGTCGGCCAGCACGTTCACGTCCGCATATTCCACGCCCATGAAATTCAGCACGCCCGCGACACGGGATGAAAACCCGCACTGCGGCATCGTTTTGGTGCCTTTCATGAACAGCACGACATCGTTGCTGGTCACGGTCTGTTTGATCTGGTCTTCGGCGGTCATGGCTGTGTCCTTATCTATGGGGGGCCAAATTTTCTGCGAAAATCTGGAGCGCGCGCCGATCAGTCCGGTGCGCGGGTTGTCAGGGCAAGGGCGTGAAGTTCACCGGCGCTGCCATCCATCTTGCCCTTGAGGGCGGCGTAGACGGCCCGTTGCTGCTGCACCCGGTTTTTCCCGGCAAAGCTGGCGTCAACGACTTCTGCCGCGAAATGCGCGCCATCATCGCCCTGCACGGTGATCTGCGCGTCGGGAAAGGCGTCCCGGATCAGGCTTTCGATATCGTGGGCGGTGATGGTCATGCAGCACTCCTTGCAGTCTTTGGCCTAAGGTAAGAAGGCGGCGCGGCGGGGGCAAGTGCCTGTCGCCTTCCGCGTGGCCTGCGTCGCACGGATCAGGCTACGCTGCGCGCGAATGCGGTCTGATACACCTGCGCAAGATCGGCCAGCGGCGCGGAGACGGACCCAAAGCTGATATCCGTGCCGCCTGCCACGCCCACGCGCGTCAGCGGCACGCCGGCGGCCCCTGCTGCGGTGAACAGTGCCTCTGCCCCGTCGAAATCGGCGGCGATCAGATAACGCGCCTGATCTTCGGCAAAAAGCTGCGCGGTGTCGTCAGTGTCCAGCGTGATGCCTGTGCCAGATGCGGCAGCCATTTCGAATGCAGCAAGCGCAAGCCCGCCGTCGGACAGGTCGGTGCAGGCCGCGATCCAGCCACGGTTGTCGCGCACGAAATCACCGTGCGCGCGTTCCGCATACAGATCGACAGGGGGCGCATCGCCTTCGTTGCGGTTCAGGTGTTCGGCCAGCAGTGCCGTTTGGCCCATGTGGCCCGCGGTATCGCCCAGCAACAACAGCATCTGGCCGGGTTGCAGCGTGCCGGTGATGGCCGTCGTGTAATCGTCGATCAGACCGACCGCGCCGATGGTTGGGGTCGGAAGGATGCCCGCTCCGTCGGTTTCGTTGTATAGCGATACGTTGCCGGACACGATCGGCATATCCAACGCCGTGACCGCTTCACCGATGCCTTTGATCGCGCCGACAAACTGGCCCATGATCCGTGGCTTTTGCGGGTTGCCGAAATTCATGTTGTCGGTCGTGGCCAGCGGTTTGGCGCCCACAGACGTCAGGTTGCGATAGGCTTCTGCGACGGCCTGTTTGCCGCCCTCCACCGGGTTGGCAAACACGTAGCGCGGTGTCACGTCAGAGGTGAACGCCAGCGCCTTTGACGTGCCGTGGACACGCACGATACCGGACCCCGCGCCGGGTGTGCGCAGGGTGTCGGCCATGACCTGACTGTCGTATTGTTCATATACCCACGCCTTGCTGGCATAATTCGGGCTGCCGATCAGGCTGCGCAGACCGTCGATGGGGTCGACCTGCGGCACGTCACCCACGGGGGCGGGGGCAGGGGTTTCTTCCCACGGGCGGTCGTATTCGGGGGCGCTGGACGACAGTTTCGACAGCGGCAGGTCTGCTTTGACCTCTCCGTTATGGATGATCAGAAACCGGTCTTCGGCGATGGTTTCTCCGACGATGGCAAAATCGAGATCCCATTTCACGAACACGGCCCGCGCTTCTGCTTCCAGTTCCGGTTTCAGGACCATCAGCATGCGTTCCTGACTTTCGGACAGCATCATTTCATAGGCTGTCATGCCGTCTTCGCGTTGGGGGACGTTTTCTAGGTCCAGCCGCACGCCCAGACCGCCCTTGTCCCCCATTTCCACGGCAGAGCACGTCAGACCGGCCGCGCCCATGTCCTGAATGGAAATCACGGCACCCGTGGCCATCAGTTCCAGCGTTGCTTCCATCAGGCGCTTTTCGGTGAACGGGTCGCCGACCTGCACTGTGGGGCGCTTGTCTTCGATCGTGTCGTCGAATTCGGCGGATGCCATCGTGGCCCCGCCGACGCCGTCACGGCCTGTCTTCGCGCCCAGATAGACGACGGGCATGCCGACGCCCGACGCGGCGGAATAGAAAATCTTGTCTGCGTCGGCCAGTCCGGCGGCAAACGCATTCACAAGGCAATTGCCGTTGTAGGATTTGTCGAAACGGACCTCTCCGCCCACGGTGGGCACGCCAAAGCAATTCCCGTAGCCGCCCACACCGGCGACAACGCCACTGACCAGCGATTTCGTTTTGGGGTGGTCGGGTTCACCGAACGACAGCGAATTCATCGCGGCAATCGGGCGGGCGCCCATGGTGAACACGTCGCGCAGGATGCCGCCGACACCGGTCGCAGCCCCCTGATAGGGTTCAATGTAGCTAGGGTGGTTGTGGCTTTCCATCTTGAACACCACGGCCTGACCGTCACCGATATCCACCACGCCTGCGTTTTCACCGGGGCCGCAGATCACCTGCGGGCCAGTGGTGGGCAGCGTCCGCAGCCATTTCTTTGACGATTTATAGGAACAATGTTCGTTCCACATGGCGGAAAAGATTCCCATTTCCGTGAATGTCGGATCACGGCCAAGGATCGTCAGCACCTCTTGCCATTCGTCGGGCGAAAAGCCGTGGGCCGCAATGACGTCTTCGGTGATGATCGGATCGGACATGGTTTCCCCCTCGTCTGTATAATGGCCTTTTATGACAGCGCGCGGGGAAGGGAAAGCCGATGCGCCCAGACAGCCATCCGCCTGTGACCGCGCAAAAAAAATGCCGGGCACAAAGGCCCGGCGCAGTCCAACAGGGAGGTAGAGGCACACCCATAAGGTGTAAACGCCTCTGTTTCAGCAGATAGGGCGCAAAGATTAAGCGATCAAGAAAAAAGCGGACGCCTTTGTGCAGACCCGTCATGCAGTGAGTGCATGACGCAACACTTAATCGCCGCGCCCAAGCTCTGCCAGTGATTTACGGTGGGCAAAAATTTCGTCCTGAACAAAGTCGCGGAAGGCCATGATCCGTTTGGATTGCCGCAATTCTTCGGGATAGGCGAGGAAAACAGGCACTTCGCCGCTTTCGACATCGGGCAGGCAGCGAACCAGATGGGGAAAGTCCTGCACGACATAATCCGGCAGCACGCCGACGCCCAGATTGTTGATGACGGCCTGAAGCACGCCAAAGTAGTTGTTGACCGTAAAGATCGATCCGACGTGATGCGAGAGCAGGTGGTGAATCAGGATCGCGCCGGCGCTGACCTGCGTCGATGACAATTGTTGGCAGATAAGCCTGTGTTCGGACACGTCTGTAATGGTGTCCAGCGGCTTGCGCCCTTTCAGGTATTCTTCGGTCGCGTAAAGCCGCATCCGCACGCTCATCAGGCGTTTGCGGATCAGGTCGGCCTGCGACGGCTCTTTCATCCGGATTGCGACGTCAGCTTCGCGCATGGGCAGGTCCAGCACGCGTTCTTCCAGCATCAGATCGATCTTGATGTCGGGATGCATTTCGTAAAGTTTCGGCAGCCGCGGCGCGAGCCACAGCGTACCGAACCCCGTCGTGGTCGTGACGCGCAATTCGCCGAACACTTCTTCTTCGCTATCGCGGATGCGTGCGGATGCGGCGTCCAGACGGCGGGTCATGGATTTTGTGGCATCGAACAGCAGTTCACCCTGTTCGGTCAGAATCAGTCCCCGCGCATGGCGGTGAAACAGGGTGGTGTTCAGCGATTCTTCCAACGCACGAATTTGCCGACTGACAGCGGATTGTGACAGATGCAGGACATCACCGGCATGCGTCAGCGAACCCGCGTCTGCGACGGCATGAAATATCCTAAGCTTATCCCAGTCCATCAACGGCCCGCCAAGTTAAACATCAATGTGTATATGGTATTTGATTACGCTGAATTAAAGACAAATACAAATCGTACATCCTTCGATTATTCTGCTTTGTAGGTCAGCAAGTGCGACCTATAACATAGGGAGTGCAGGGAGGTTTGCATGACCCGTCAAGATATTTCGCTCAAAGATCGCTTTGATTTGTCCAAGCAGCATGTGTTGTTGAACGGAACACAGGCATTGGTGCGGTTGATGCTTATGCAACGGGCACGCGATGCGCGGGCCGGGCTGAATACGGCGGGGTATGTAACCGGATATCGCGGATCACCGCTAGGCGCGGTTGATCTGCAAATGGAACGCGCGGGTGATACGCTGCGCACGGCACAGGTCACGTTCCAGCCGGGCCTGAACGAAGATCTGGCCGCCACCGCCCTGTGGGGCAGCCAGCAGGCCGAACTGCGCGGCGAAGGCAAATACGACGGCGTCTTTGGCCTGTGGTATGGTAAGGGGCCGGGTGTCGACAGATCAGGCGACGTGATGCGCCACGCCAACATGGCCGGCACGTCGCCGCATGGCGGCGTCATCATGGCGATGGGTGACGATCACACCGGCGAAAGCTCGACCACCCTGCATCAGTCCGATTTCGCAATGGTCGATGCCTATATGCCCATCGTCAGCCCCGCTGGCGTGCAAGAGGTGCTGGACTACGGGCTATTTGCCTGGGCGCTGTCACGCTATGCGGGCGTCTGGGTCGGCCTGAAAACCATGAAGGACACGATTGAAGTCACGTCCGTCGTCGATGGTGACCCGCACCGTTTGTCGTTCGTGACACCCGATCTGGCCTTGCCCGACGGTGGCCTGAACATCCGGTTGATCGACACCCCCGTCGCGCAAGAGGCGCGCATGATCGACCATAAACGTTTTGCCGCAGAAGCGTTTTCGCGGGCCAACAAGATGGACCAGCGCAAATGGGGCAAGCCCGGCGCGCGGATCGGTTTCGTCGCAGCGGGCAAGAACTGGCTGGATCTGGTCCACGCGCTGTCCCTGCTGGGAATCGACGCGGCAGAGGCGGAAAGGCTGGGCATCACCACCTATAAGGTCGGGCAGGTCTGGCCGCTGGATATGGCATCGTTCCATGACTGGGCAGAGGGTCTGGATCTGGTCATCGTGGTCGAAGAAAAGCGCAAACTGATCGAAGTGCAGGTGAAAGAGGCATTGTTCGACGACACCCGCACCCGCGTTTACGGCTGGCATAAGGGCGACGAACATTCCGCCGGCCGCCGTGAAGAAGTATTCCCGACCCGCCACGCGCTGGACCCGATCTGGATCGCGGAAAAACTGGGCGGCATCCTGACCGAAGAAGGCTGTGCATCTGACGCGGTGACGCAAGGGCTGGACACGCTGGCGCAGGCACGCCGGGCTGACAATGTGCCCGAAATCGCGGCGCGGTTGCCCTATTTCTGTTCGGGCTGTCCGCATAATTCCAGCACGCGGGTGCCCGAAGGATCGCGTGCCTATGCCGGAATCGGTTGCCACTATATGGTGCAATGGATGGACCGCGATACGGTCGGTTTTACCCAGATGGGCGGCGAAGGCGCCAACTGGGTCGGAGAGGCGCCATTCAGCAAGACCGGCCATGTGTTCCAGAACCTTGGCGACGGCACTTATAACCATTCAGGTGTGCAGGCGATCCGCTTTGCGTTGATGGCAGGGACCACCATCACCTACAAGATTCTGTATAATGACGCGGTCGCCATGACCGGCGGGCAGGGCAACGATGGCGACCTGCAGGCCGACCAGATCGTGCGCGAACTGCAGGCGATGGGCGTGCGCGACGTGCGTGTCGTTTATGATGAAAAGGAAGACGTGGATCACACCCGTTTTCCCAAGGGTGTGCCAATGTCAGAACGGGCGGACCTGCCCCGCGTTCAGGCGGAACTGGCCAAGGTCACGGGCGTCAGCGCGCTGGTCTATATCCAGACCTGTGCCGCAGAAAAACGCAGACGGCGCAAGCGTGGCCAGTTTCCCGACCCCGACAAGCGCGTGTTCATCAACACCGACGTCTGCGAAGGCTGCGGTGATTGCGGGGTGCAGTCGAACTGCGTGTCCATCGTGCCCGCAGAAACCGAACTGGGCCGCAAGCGTGCGATTGATCAATCGTCCTGCAACAAGGATTTTTCCTGCGTCAAAGGGTTCTGCCCGTCCTTTGTGACCGTGGCGGGCGCACAGCTGAAAAAAGCCGCGACCAGAACCGTCGATGTGGGCGATCTGCCGTTGCCCGATCTGCCCGCGATCCACGGCACCCATAACGTCGTCATCACCGGCGTCGGGGGCACGGGTGTTGTGACCATCGGTGCGGTGCTGGCCATGGCGGCCCATCTGGACGACAAGGGTGCGGGCATGATGGAAATGGCGGGCCTTGCGCAAAAGGGTGGGGCCGTCCACATCCACTGCCGCCTTGCCAACCGCCCCGAAGACATCAGCGCGATCCGGGTCGCCACCGGCGAATGCGATGCCCTGATCGGCGGTGATCTGGTGGTCAGCGCGGGCGCCAAAACTCTGGGCCTGATGAAAACCGGCCGCACCCGCGGCGTGGTCAACGCACACGAGATCATCACCGGCGATTTCACCCGTAATACGGAATTCCAGCTCCCCGTGGACGCGCTGAAACTTAGTCTGTCGCGGCGGCTGTCCGATCGTCTGGCGTTGTTCGATGCCACCGAACTGGCCAAGGCCACGATGGGCGACAGTATCTATTCCAACATGATGGTCTTTGGGGCTGCGTGGCAGATGGGTGCGATCCCGGTTTCGCTGGACGCCATCCGCCGCGCCATTGACCTGAATGGCGCTGCCGTCGCGCGCAATACCCAAGCGTTCGATCTGGGACGTTGGGCGGTGTTGCACCCCGAACAGGCCGCCCGCGTGGCCCAGCCGCAGGTCGTCGCGCTGCCCCAGTCACTGGACGACCGTATCGCGTATCGCGAACGCCACTTGACCG
The DNA here is from genome assembly GCF_018263905.1 of Loktanella sp. SALINAS62. GTDB lineage: Bacteria > Pseudomonadota > Alphaproteobacteria > Rhodobacterales > Rhodobacteraceae > Loktanella. The sequence continues at coordinate 128,524 of NZ_JAAFZU010000008.1, forward strand.
CGTATCAGGGCAAGCGTCTGGCGCGGCGCTATCGCGCCATGGTCGACCGTTTTGATGATCCTGCGATGCGCGAGGCTGTCGCACTGGGCTATCACAAGCTGCTGGCCTACAAGGACGAATACGAGGTGGCGCGCCTGCTGCAAGACACGCAGGCCAAGGTGCGAAACACCTTTGATGGTGATCTGAAACTCACCTACCACCTTGCCCCGCCCATGCTGTCCCGCACTGGGCCGGACGGTCGGCCCGTGAAACGCGCATTCGGGGGCGGGATCGCCACGGCGTTTCCATGGCTGGCACGGCTAAAGGTGCTGCGCGGCACGCCGTTCGATCCGTTCGGACGGACCGAGGAACGGCGCATGGAACGGGCGCTGATCGCGCAATACGAACGCGATATGGACAAGATCGCAGACCAAGCACCGTCCGATGCCGCCGTGGCACTGGCCCGCTTGCCGCTGGATATTCGCGGCTTTGGTCCGGTCAAACAGGCCAACGCCGCCAAGGCGGAAAAGACCCGCGAAACCCTGCTGTCCGCATTGGACGGACCTGACCAGCAAATCGCGGCGGAATAACGCGTCACAGCGCTGACACAAAACGCTGTCACGTTGCGGCCCCAGAACAGCGGACGGGGCGCGCGTTGAATATTCGCCAGATTGCAGGTGACATCAGTTATGCCAGCGCGGCCCGGCGCCGGTCTGGCCGGCTTATGATCCGGGCGATGGAAAACGCAGGCGGCAGGCTGGGCCTGCTGCGGCGTGCGCGCGGTTATGACGGCGGGCTATCGGCGGATGCGAATTTCTGGACCGACATGACCGATCGCTACGGACTTGGGATCGAATTCATCGGTGGCAGTCTTGCCGATCTGCCGGCAACCGGCCCTTTGGTCGTTGTGGCAAACCACCCTTACGGAATTTTGGACGGGCTGATTTTGGGCCGCATCCTGTCTGACGCAAGACAGGGCGAGTTTCGTATTCTAGCAAACAAGGTGTTTCACCGCGCGGCGGATCTGGAACGCGTCATCCTGCCAATTTCATTTGATGGCACCAAAGACGCGACTGTGCAAAACATGCAGACGCGCAGCGCGGCGCTGGCCTATCTGCGCAGCGGGGGCTGTGTCGGCATCTTTCCGGGCGGCACGGTATCGACCGCGCGGACACCGCTCGGTGCGCCGCTTGACCCCGTCTGGCGGTCGTTTGCAGCCAAGATGATCGCCAAATCCGGCGCGACCGTTGTGCCGATTTTTTTTGACGGTGCGAACAGCCGTTTGTTCCAGATCGCCAGCCACCTGAACTACAACCTGCGGATGGGGCTGCTGATCCCGGAATTTGTCCGCAAACTGGACAGTCCGGTGCGGCTTGTCGTGGGAAAACCGATTCCGCCATCTGCCCTTCATGCCCATCGCCACGACGCAAATGCCTGCATGGATTTCCTGCGCAAAGCGACGTATGACCTGAGCCCAAGACCGATCGATCCCGTCGCTTTGGGATTCGAGTTCGAGGCAAGGTATAAAGGGCACAGCAATGGCGGTGGGAATTTTCGACAGCGGTTTGGGCGGGCTGACCGTTCTTGATGCCATCGCAAAGCGGCTACCGGACCTGCCGCTGGTCTATCTGGGCGACAGCGCGAACGCGCCATACGGCGTGCGTGATGCCGACGATATCTATGACCTGACGACCGCCGCGACGCAGCGCCTGTTCGACGAAGGCTGCGATCTGGTGATTCTGGCCTGCAACACGGCCAGCGCCGCCGCCCTGCGCCGGATGCAAGAGAGCTGGGTGCCCAAGAACAAGCGCGTGCTGGGCGTGTTCGTCCCGCTGATCGAGGCACTGACCGAACGCCAGTGGGGCGACAATTCCCCCCCGCGCGAAGTTGCGGTCAAGCATGTGGCGTTGTTTGCGACCCCCGCCACCGTGCGCAGCCGTGCGTTCCAGCGCGAACTGGCGTTCCGCGCCATCGGCGTCGACGTCGAAGCGCAGGCCTGTGGTGGCGTGGTGGACGCGATCGAGGATGGCGATTTCATTCTGGCCGAAGCACTGGTGCGGTCCCATGTGGATGCGCTTAAGCGCAAGATGCCGGACCCGGACGCGGCCATGCTGGGCTGCACGCATTATCCGCTGATGGCAGAGGTGTTTCAGGACGCGTTGGGTCAGGATGTGCAGGTTTTCAGTCAGGCCAATCTGGTGGCCGAAAGCCTGGCCCATTATCTGGACCGTCGTCCCGAAATGATCGGCTCTGGCACCGACACGCGGTTTTTGACGACCGGTGATCCGAAAAAGGTGTCTGATCGCGCGATGCAATTCCTGCGTCATCCGATCACCTTTACGAAAGCCTGATTTGCAGTCAGCGCAGTCACACCCTATTTTACAGGTACGGGAGAATTATGCATGACCTTCAACGTCGCCATTCTGGGTGCATCTGGCTACACTGGCGCTGAAATGGTGCGGCTGATTGCGACGCATCCGTCGCTGTCCATCGCGGGCCTGTCCGGCAATTCAAAGGCCGGGATGGCCATGGCGGACGTATTCCCGCACCTGCGCCATCTGGACCTGCCACGCCTGACCACCATCGAAGATATGGATTTGTCGGGCGTCGATCTGGTGTTTTGCGCCTTGCCGCATGCAACATCGCAAGCGGTGATCAAAGACTTGCCGCAGCATTTGAAAATTGTGGACCTGTCCGCCGATTTCCGGCTGCGCGACCTAGACGCCTACGAAAAATGGTATGGCAAACCACACGCCGCCCCCGATCTGCAAAAAGAGGCGGTATACGGCCTGACCGAATTCTACCGCGATGATATCAGGCGCGCGCGTCTGGTAGCAGGCACGGGCTGTAACGCAGCGACGGGCCAATATGCGCTGCGTCCGCTAATTGCAGCGGGGGTGATTGATCTGGACGACATCATCATCGACCTGCTGGCCGCCGTGTCGGGCGCAGGCCGCGCGCTAAAGGAAAACCTGCTGCACGCGGAACTGTCCGAAGGCGCGCACGCCTATGCCGCAGGCGGCACGCACCGCCATTTGGGTGAATTCGATCAGGAATTTTCCGCGCTGGCCGGACGCGATGTGCATGTGCAATTCACCCCGCATCTGATCCCGGCAAACCGGGGAATCCTTGCGACGGTCTATGTCAAAGGGGATGCCGACACGGTCCACGCCACGCTGGCACAGGCCTATGCGGATGAACCGTTCATCATCGTGCTGCCACAGGGGCAGCATCCGTCGATCAAACACATCCGGGCCAGTAATTTCTGTCATATCGGCGTGGTCGCGGACCGTATCGCAGGCCGCTGTCAGGTGATTGCGACGCTCGACAACCTGACAAAGGGATCGTCCGGTCAGGCACTGCAAAACGCAAACCTGATGTTGGGTTTACCCGAAACAGAGGGCCTGATGCTGGCACCGGTGTTCCCGTGAGGGGGTTGAAGAAAAAGCGCCGCATTCAGGTTATCGGCCTGTCCGGGGTTTGCATTGTTGCTGTGTTGGGAATTCTGGCTGTCCTGCCGGATGATTCATTCCAGTTTTTCCGCGCGCCGTCTGAAATCATGGCGAATCCACCGGCGGAAACCGAATTGTTCCGGATCGGCGGTTTGGTGGAAGCCGGCTCTTTGAAACGAGGGGACGGCACGCAGGTCGCGTTCACAGTGACCGATGGCGGGGCGTCCATTCCAGTCGTCTACACCGGCATTCTGCCCGACCTTTTTGAAGAAGGTCAGGGCATGGTCGGGCAAGGACGCTACATCAACGGCAGGTTCGAAGCCGTTGAAATCCTTGCGCGACATGACGAAGAATACATGCCCAAAGAAGTGGTCGACGCAATGAAGGCACAAGGCACCTATCAGGCACCGTCCGCTGATATCATGACCAATTAACGATACCGCGTCGATCTTTCCTGCACGCAAGCAGGAGAGTGGCGATGCAGACCATCAGACAGATCGCGGCCGACATCGTGGGCCGCGAGGGCGGTTTTGTGAATGACCCCGCCGACCCCGGTGGGGCGACGAAACACGGCGTCACGACCCATACGATGCGGCGGCTGGGGCTGGATCTGGATGGCGACGGGGACATTGATGCAGCCGATGTGCAGCGCATCAGCCGTGATCGGGCCGTCGACATTTTCATGCAGCATTATTTCGACGCGCCCCGCATAGGCGGGTTACCGACGCCGCTGCAGGCAACGGTGTTTGATATGTACGTCAATGCAGGCAATCAAGCCGTCAAGATTTTACAGCGCCTTTTCAGACAGATGCGGATCGACGTTGACGCGGACGGCGTGATCGGGCCGCAGACGCGCGCGGCCGCACAACGGGCCCAAGACGCAGCCCCCGATCATCTGGTCGATGCATACGGCATTGCCCGGCGGAACTATTATTACGCGCTGGCCGACGGGCGACCGCCAAGCCGCAAATATGCCCGCCGCCGCGATGGTGGCAAAGGTGGCTGGATCATCCGCGCCGAAACTTTCATCGCGCCACGCTACCATTTCAGTGACGCGCAGCACCGCGAAAGGACACGGGCATGGGATTGATCGGCAGGATCATGGGATTCGTGTTTGGTGACGGGCGCAACGTCATCGCCGAAACCGCATCGGTGTTTCGTGAAAATACCGAAGCCGCGGCGCAGCGTGGCAGTGATGACCGCGCCGCAGCGCTGGCACAATTTGCAGCGGAATTCGTACAGCCCCGCAAGGGTGTGTTCGACCGCGCCGTTGATGGGCTGAACCGTTTGCCGCGTCCATTGCTGGCCCTTGGCACGATTGGGTTGTTTGTATCTGCCATGACCAGCCCCGACTGGTTTGCCAGCAGGATGGTCGGTGTTGCGCTGATCCCAGAACCGCTTTGGTGGTTGATGGGGGCAATCGTCAGCTTTTATTTCGGTGCGCGGTATCAGATCAAAGGTCAGGAATTTCAACGCTCTGTCGCGCAAACCTTGCGCATGGGGGGGGTGCTGGACCCGGCACCTGTGCCCCCATCCGACGATACCCTGCCGGACGCTTTTGCCGACAATGCCGCCCTGGCCGATTGGTGGAGGACACAACGTGCAGGCTGATTGGATGACGACCATTGAAAAGCGTTTGATCGCGCTGGAAACCCATAATGCCGTCAACGCGGTGCATCGTCTGAACGTGTCTGACAGACTAGGCGCGATCGAAGATACCCTGAAATGGCTGGTGCGCCTGATTATCGGGGGGCTTGTCGTGGCTGGCATCACCTTTGTCGTTCAAGGCGGGTTCACGTCCTGATTGACGGCGTTGTGCCGCACGCCGATGTGTTCGAATTTGGTGTGCGGCCAGCGCTGAATACGTTAAGTACGGATCATGTTTATTGAGCTTGCCCACTTCGCCCTGATCCTTGCCCTTGTTGTCGCGCTTGCGCAGACTGTCGTGCCGATGGTGGGTGCCGCGCGCGGCTGGCGGGGCTGGATGACCTTTGCCGAACCCGCAGCGACATCGCAGTTGATCCTGATCAGTTTTTCTTTTGCAGTGCTGACGTGGGCCTTTGTGGTGTCCGATTTTTCCGTCGAACTGGTGTACGCCAACAGCCACACGGCAAAGCCGATGCTGTATAAAATCAGCGGCGTTTGGGGCAACCACGAAGGGTCGATGCTGCTTTGGGTGCTGATCCTCGCACTTTTCGGTGCCTTTGCCGCGTGGTTTGGCAGCAATCTGCCTGCCACGCTTCGGGCGCGGGTGCTTGCGGTGCAGGGCAGTATTTCGGTCGCGTTTCTGGTGTTTATCCTGTTTACGTCAAATCCATTTGTACGGATCGCCGTCCCGCCATTGAACGGGCGCGATCTGAACCCACTGTTACAGGACCCCGGGCTCGCGTTTCATCCGCCGTTTTTGTATCTGGGTTACGTCGGGTTAAGCATGACGTTCAGCTTTGCCGTCGCCGCCCTGATCGAAGGTCGTGTCGACGCCGCTTGGGGGCGCTGGGTCCGGCCCTGGACACTGGCCGCGTGGATGTTCCTGACCGTGGGGATCGCACTGGGGTCTTGGTGGGCCTATTACGAATTGGGCTGGGGCGGTTTCTGGTTCTGGGATCCGGTTGAAAACGCCAGTTTCATGCCGTGGCTGATTGCAGCCGCCCTGCTGCACAGCGCCATCGTCGTCGAAAAGCGCGAAACGCTGAAAAGCTGGACGATCCTGCTTGCGATTCTTGCATTCGGCTTTTCATTGCTGGGTGCGTTCATCGTGCGATCCGGCGTGCTGACGTCTGTACATGCCTTTGCCAATGATCCTGAACGGGGCATGCTGATCCTGCTTATTCTGGGGGTCTATCTGGGTGGTGCGTTGACGCTGTTTGCGGCGCGTGCCGGTGTGATGCAATCGCATGGTGCTTTTGGCACCGTCAGCCGCGAATCCGCGCTGGTGCTGAACAACATCCTGCTGGCGGTCAGCGCCTTTGTCGTGTTCATCGGTACGATCTGGCCACTGGTCGCTGAAATGGTCTTTGGCCGCACGCTGTCGGTTGGGCCGCCGTTTTTTGATGCGGCCTTTACCCCGTTCATGGTTCTTTTGGCGATTGCGCTGCCATTGGGTTCGTTGCTGGCGTGGAAACGCGGCAAGCTGGGCCGGGCAAAGGGGCCGCTAGTGGGTCTGGTCGTCTTATCCGTCGCATTGGCCTTGTTGGCCTATGCCGTCTATGCGGGGCGGTCGATGGTCGGGCCTGCGGGCGTCGCGCTTGGCGTGTGGGTTGTCGGCGGGGCTGTTTTGGACCTGTGGATGCGGGCAGGGCGCGGCCCTGTTGGCGACCGCCTGCGCCGGCTCGTGCGTTTGCCGCGTGGCGACTGGGGAAAGACCGTCGCACATCTTGGCATGGGCGTTACGATTTTCGGAATCGCGGCCATGACGGCATGGAACGTCGAGGACATCCGCGCCGTGAACATCGGCGAAAGCTACGATGTGGACAATTACAACGTAACGCTGACCAGCGTCGATGCAGTGAAGGGTCCGAACTACGATTCCACCATGGCCGTCCTGACGATCAGCCACAACGGGGGGACGCCGTTCATCCTGACACCGGAAAAACGGTTCTATCCGGTTGCCCAGATGCCAACGACGGAAGCGGCTATTCAAAATGGCATATTGCGCGATGTTTATGTCGTGATCGGTGATCCGCAGGCGAACGGCGGTTATGCGGTGCGGGTCTATATCAAGCCCTTTGCCAACTGGATCTGGGGTGGTGCGATCCTGATGTCGCTGGGTGGTTTGATTTCGCTGACGGATCGGCGCTTGCGGATCGCGGTCGGCGCGCGCAAACAATCGACGGTGCCTGCGGAATGAAATGGCTTGCGGTTATCCTGTGCCTGTGGGCCGTGCCCGCCTTTGCCGTCGACCCGTCAGAGGTGCTTGACGACCCCGTCCTCGAAGAGCGCGCGCGCGACATCAGCCAAGGATTGCGCTGCCCCGTCTGCCAGAACGAAAGCATCGACGAATCGAATGCACCGATCAGCCGTGAATTACGCGTTCTGCTGCGCGAACGGCTGCTGGCGGGCGACACAGATGCAGAAGTGCGGGATTATCTGGTCGCGCGGTTCGGTGAATTTGTCCTGCTGGAACCCGACCGCTCCGGCGTGAATGTCATTCTGTGGTGGGCTGCCCCGACGCTGTTGCTGCTGGCGCTGGCCATTGGCTGGGCCGTGATCCGCCGCAAACCTACGGACCGGGACCCCAGCCTGACCGAAGAAGAACGGGCCGAACTGAACAGGATCCTTGATTCCTGACGTGCGGTTTCGCTTTTGTATGACGCGGGTGTCGCTATTCTGCGCGTGAATACAAGCAGGAGCGCGTCCATGGATTATTCCGCCATCACCGTGACCGTCAGTGACGATATCGTCGTCGTGGCGATGAACCGCCCGGACAAGATGAACGCGCTGAACGCGTTGATGCGGGCGGAACTGACCCACGCATTCAAGGACGCACCCAACCATGGCCGCGTCGTTGTGTTGACTGGGACAGGCCGTGCGTTTTGTTCGGGTCAGGATCTGGGCATGGGCGAAGCAACCAAGCTGGATCTGGAACGGGTGTTACGCGACGAATACGTGCCGATGCTGCGCGCGATCATCGACTGCCCGCTGCCGACGATTGCGGCTGTGAATGGTCCGGCGGCTGGCGCGGGGGCCAACCTTGCGCTGGTCTGTGACGTGGTGCTGGCCAGCCATGACGCGTATTTTGTGCAGGCTTTTGCGCGGATCGGGCTGATCCCCGACGCGGGCGGCACATGGTTTTTGCCGCGCCAGATCGGTCTGGCCCGTGCGATGGGGGCCGCCTTGTTTACGGACAAGATCATGGCCACGCAGGCGGCAGACTGGGGCATGATCTATGCGGCCATTCCTGCGGACGGTTTTGATGCGCATTGGCGCGACAGGGCCGCGCAATTGGCCCAAGGCCCGACAGAAACCTATCGCCACATCAAACATGCCATGCGCGCCAGTTTCGACAACGGGATCGACGCGCAGCTGAACCTGGAAGCCAAGCTGCAGGGGAAATGCGGCCAGACCCGCGATTTCCGCGAAGGTGTGGTGGCCTTTGCCGAAAAACGTCCGCCAAAGTTCGAAGGCCGCTAGGGCAAGCGGAACAGACTGCCCTGTCCCGTGTTCGTATCGAGCCAAGGACAAGGAGCGCCGACATGGCCGACCAAGACATTCTGTTCACACCGATCGAAATGGGCAGCATAACGCTGCCCAACCGCATTTTGATGGCCCCGCTGACCCGCAACCGCGCGCACAGCGATGGCATGCCCGCCGATATGGCCATCACCTACTACCGGCAACGCGCCAGCGCGGGCATGATCCTGACAGAAGCGACCCAGATTTCCGAGATGGGCAAGGGCTACATTGATACGCCCGGTATCTACACCGAAGCACAGGCCGCAAAATGGCGCGAGATTACCGATGCCGTCCACGCCGACGGCGGGCGTATCCTGATACAGCTGTGGCACGTTGGCCGCATCAGCCACACATCGGTCCTGCCGGGCGGCCGCCAACCGGTGTCATCCACTGACAAACCGGCGAAATCACAGACATTTACCGCCAACGGGTTTGAGGATTGTTCCGCCCCGGTGGCACTGGACGCTGAAGGCATCAAGCAGACCGTGCAAGATTACCGCGAAGCTGCGCGTCTGGCCAAGGTCGCGGGTTTCGACGGGATCGAGGTGCACGCCGCCAATGGCTACCTGATTGATCAGTTCCTGCAAGACGGCGTGAACGACCGGACCGACGACTACGGCGGGTCCATCGAAAACCGGATGCGCCTGCTGCAAGAGGTGCTGGACGCCGTGGGCGAACATTGGAACCCGGGCCGGGTCGGCGTGCGCCTGTCACCCTTGGGGCAGGCCAACGATATCAGCGACAGCGACCCGGTTGCGCATTTCAGTGCCATCTACAAAATGCTGAACGACCGCAATCTGGCCTATCTTCACGTACTGGAAAGCTTTCCGGGTAACGACAACGCAGATGGCCGGGATAAGATCGATTCTTTGCGGGGTCATTTCGGTGGTTTTTACATCGCCAACGGTGGCTATGACGGCGCACGGGCGCGGGACAGCATTGCACAGGGGCACGCTGATGCTGTGGCCTTTGGCCGTCCGTTTATCGCCAACCCAGACCTGCCACGCCGCATCAATCTGGATGCGCCGATGAACACGCCAGATCAGGCCACGTTCTATGGCGGCGATGACAAAGGATATATCGATTATCCGTTTCTGCAGAACAGCGACGTCGCAGCCGAATAACCGAATCTGCCAAAGGGTGCCCTGCGGGGCACCCTTTTCAGGGGGATGGCACCGGACGGGGCAAGGCATAATACGCGCTGTCCGACCAGACGCCCCCGATGCAATAGGTCCGTTCGGCGCGGTGCGTTTCCACAAAACCCAGTTTGCGCAGCGTAGCGGCCGAAGCCACGTTGCGCGGGTCGATATCCGCGGTCAGCGCGGCTGCATCCGTGACATCGAACAGATAGGGAATAATCGCGCCCATCGCTTCGGACACATAGCCCTGTCGCCAGTGATCGGGGTTAAGCAGAAATCCGATTTCGTCGGCACGATACAGGCCTGCGCAGCCGATCACCCGGCCCCCGTATTCGATCACGAAATAGGTCAGCGGATCCTGCGCCAGCATCCCGTTCAGGTTCTGTTGCGTCACGGATCGGTCGGTATGGGGCAGGGTGGACCAATAGCGCATCTCGCGCGGGTCAGCATAGATGGCGAACAGATCGTTCAGATCGCCTTGGGTGGCGCGGCGCAGCCGAAGCCGCGCCGTCACCAGAACCATATCAGCGGTTTTCGATATCGACATAATCGCGGGGTGCTTCGCCCATATACAGCTGGCGCGGGCGCCCGATCTTCAATTGCGGATCGGACAGCTGTTCCTGCCACTGCGACACCCAGCCAATCGTGCGGCTGACCGCAAAGATCGGCGTAAACATCGACGTGGGGAAACCCATCGCTTCCAGAATGATGCCGGAATAGAAATCGACGTTCGGGAACAGTTTCTTTTCAGCGAAATACGGGTCTTCTAGTGCTGCTTTTTCCAGCGCCTTGGCGACTTTCAATGTTTCGTTGTTTTCTATCCCCAACAGATCAAGCACCTCGTCCGCGGATTCTTTCATCACGGTCGCGCGTGGGTCAAAGTTTTTATAGACCCGGTGGCCGAAACCCATCAGGCGGAACGGATCGTCCTTGTCCTTGGCCTTGGCGATGTATTCGGGAATCCGGTCCACGGTGCCGATTTCGCGCAGCATTTCCAGACAGGCCTGATTGGCGCCGCCGTGTGCCGGGCCCCAAAGGCAGGCGATGCCAGCCGCAATGCAGGCAAACGGGTTTGCCCCCGATGACGACGCCAGACGCACGGTCGATGTCGATGCGTTCTGTTCGTGGTCCGCATGCAGCGTAAAGATACGGTCCATCGCCCGCGCCAGCACCGGATCGACCTGATAGTTTTCGGCCGGCACGCTAAAGCACATGTGCAAAAAGTTCGACGCGTAATCCAGATCGTTGCGCGGATACACAAAAGGCTGGCCGACGTGGTATTTGAACGCCATCGCGGCGATCGTCGGCATCTTGGCAATCAGGCGGAACGCAGCGATTTCGCGCTGGCGGGCGTCGTTGATGTTGGTGCTGTCGTGATAGAATGCAGACATCGCACCCACAACGCCGACCATGATCGCCATCGGATGCGCATCGCGTCGGAAGCCCCTGAAAAAGTTCATCATTTGCTCGTGCAGCATCGTGTGATGTGTGACGATGAATTCAAATTCTTCCAATTGCTCGGCGTTCGGCAGTTCGCCGTTCAAAAGCAGGTAGCAGACTTCAAGATAGTGCGATTTCGCGGCCAGTTGGTCGATCGGATAGCCGCGGTGCAGCAATTCGCCCTTGTCGCCGTCGATAAAGGTGATGGTGCTGTCGGTCGACGCGGTCGAGGTAAAGCCGGGATCGTAGGTAAAGACACCAGCCTGCGCGTAAAGCTTGCGGATATCGATGACATCGGGGCCGGTCGTCGGCGTCATAATCGGAAGTTCGTATTCCTTGCCGTCAATCGTCAGCTTCGCGCTTTTCTCTGTCATGGCTGTTCCTTGCTTTATATCGTCACCGGGTGACACGTTGGGTAGGCAATGGCGGTGAACATTCCGTCACACCGAAGCGGCCCTGATCCGTGCGAGTGATGTCTCGCGTCCCAGAACCATCATCATATCGAAAACACTGGGAGAAACCGACCGGCCTGCCAAAGCCGCACGCAGCGGTCCCGCAAGCTTGCCCAGCTTTGTGTCGCGGGCGGTCGCAAAGTCGGCAATCGCCTCCTCTAACGTGTTGCGGTCCCACCTAACATTTTGCAGGTGCGGCGTCAATTCTGAGAGATATTGCTGCGCCGTAGCATCAAGCGCCTTGGCTGATTTCTCATCCGGCGAAATGGGGCCTTCGGTCAGGACAAAGTATGCTTTATCAAGCAGTTCGGGGAAAGTTTTGGACCGTTCTTTCAGATGCGGCATGGCCCGCAGCAGCCCATCTGCCTGACCTTCGGTCAAGGGCAGCGCGCCGGTTGCATCCAGATAGGCCTGAATTTCCGCAACCAGTTCTGCGTCGTCCATGACCGCGATATGCTGGCCACTGATATGTTCCAGCTTTTTGAGATCAAACCGGGCCGGGCTTTTGCCGATTCCATCCAGATCAAACCAGTCTTTTGCCTGTTCATCGGTGAAAAACTCGTCGTCCCCATGGCTCCATCCCAGACGGGCCAAATAGTTCCGCATGCCAGCCGCCGGGAACCCCATCTTTTGGTAATCCGCAGCGGCGGTCGCACCATGCCGCTTTGACAGCTTTTTGCCGTCATGGCCGAAAATCAGCGGAATATGCGCAAGGGTCGGTTTGTCCCAGCCCATCGCGTCATAGATCAGGTTCTGGCGAAAGCTGTTCGCCAGATGGTCATCGCCACGGATCACATGGGTGACGCCCATATCATGATCATCCACCACCACGGCCAGCATATAGACGGGGCTGCCGTCGCTACGCAGCAAAATCATGTCGTCGATCTGGTCGTTCGACCACGTGACATCGCCCTGCACCGTATCGTGCAGCGTCGTGTTGCCATCGCGCGGTGCCTTGACCCGCACGACATAGGCTGCATCGGGGTGCTGGTCGTCAGGCACGTCGCGCCACGGCGACTGAAACAGGGTCGTGGTTTTGTTTTCGCGGGCTGCGGCGCGAAATGCCTCGATCTCTTCGGTGGTGGAAAAGCATTTATACGCCGTGCCGTCGTCCAGCATCTGCCGCGCCACGGCGGCATGACGGTCGGCATTGGCCGCTTGGGATGTCGGCTCTCCATCCCAGTCCAGACCCAACCATGTCAGCCCGTCCAGAATGATCTGGGTGTTCTGCGGATCGGACCGCGCCTTGTCGGTGTCTTCGATCCGCAACAGGAACGTGCCGCCGTGGCCGCGCGCATACAGCCAATTGAACAACGCCGTGCGCGCCCCGCCGATATGAAGCGCGCCCGTAGGCGAAGGGGCAAAGCGGGTGACGGGTGGGGTCGGAGCCATGAGAATTAACCTGTCATTTACCAGTGCAGGCCAATCTGCCCGCGTCCCGCTTGGGATATGGTGGCAAGAGGTGAAGAACAAGTGCAAGCGGCGCTGTCGGCCCAACGGGGCGGTCTGATGCTTTGGCTGCCGGTCTGTCTTGGGATCGGGATCGGCGGATATTTTGCGCTGCGCTTTGAACCGACCGCTGCCCACTGGGGCGGGGTCGCCATTTTGTGTCTTTTGTGCCTGCTGGCCGCGCGGTGTCTGCCGCAGGGTCTGGCGCCTTTGGCCGTTGCCGTGGCCTGCATCGGGTTCGGGGCAGGGCTGGCACGTATCGAAACCATGCGTCACGACGCGCCCGTGCTGGGGTTTCGCTATTACGGACCCATCGCGGGGCGGATCGTGAACATCGACCGGTCAGCATCCGATGCGGTCCGGCTGACGCTGGATCAGGTCCGGATGGATCGCTTGTCCCCGGATCGCACCCCATTGCGCGTGCGCCTGTCTTTGCACGGTGATCAGCCATTGACGGATTGGCAACCCGGCGCGCGGATCATGATGACAGGCCATCTGTCGCCGCCCAGTGGCCCGGCCGAACCGGGCGGTTTCGACTTTCGTCGTCATGCGTGGTTTCAATCTATCGGGGCCGTCGGTTACACGCGCACGCCCGTACTGCGCGCAGCCCTGCCACAGCCAAGCGCCACGCAGGGGATATTCCGCCTGCGGATGGCGATATCCAAAGCGGTCCAATCCCGCGTGCCGGGGGACGCGGGGGCCTTTGCGGCTGCGATCATGACCGGCGACAGGTCGGGGATCAGTCAGGACGCGCTTGACGATCTGCGGGCCTCCAACCTTGCGCATCTGCTGGCCATTTCGGGTCTGCACATGGGGCTGTTGACCGCGTTTATCTTTGCCGTGGTGCGCGTGGGGCTATCGTTATGGCCTGCCGTTGCGCTGCGCGTTCCGGTGAAAAAGCTGGCGGCGGTGGCGGCACTGTTGGCGGGTGCATTTTATCTGGCGCTGTCGGGCGGGGCGGTGGCCACACAGCGCGCCTATATCATGGTGGCGGTCATGCTGCTGGCGGTGCTGGTGGACCGTCGCGCGCTGACGCTACGGGCGGTGGCACTCGCGGCCACCGCCATTCTTGTTCTGCGACCGGATGCCATGACCGGCCCGGGATTCCAGATGTCGTTTGCCGCGACGACTGCGTTGGTTGTGGTGTTTGGCCTGATGCGGGGGCGCGATATCGGACCACGCTGGCTGCGGCCCGTGGTCGGGGTGATCGTGTCGTCCGGTGTCGCGGGGCTTGCAACGGCACCTTTTGCGGCGGCGCATTTCAATCAGGTTTCACACTATGGCTTGATTGCCAATCTGGTCAGCGTGCCGCTGATGGGCGCGGTTATCATGCCTGCCGCAGTGCTGTCCGCCTGCCTGATACCGCTGGGGCTGGAAGGGGTGGGGTTGTGGATCATGGGGCTGGGGCTGCGTTGGGTCTTGCTGGTGGCCGATCGCGTATCCGGCTGGGATGGCGCGCTGAGTTACGTCCCAAGCCCCGGACCGCTGATTCTGCCGTTGCTGACGCTGGGTTTGCTGTGGCTGATCCTGTGGCGCGGGCGGGCCCGTTGGTGTGGCGCCGTGGTGGCGCTGGCGGCGTTCGGGCTGTGGACGCAGACGACCCGGCCCGCCTTGCTGATTGCGGATTCAGGCGGATTGATCGGGCAAATGACGCCGTCCGGCCGGGCCATGTCGCGCGCCACTGGCGACGGGTTCGTCGCAAGCATCTGGCTGGAAAACGACGGTGCACCGGTGCCGCAGGACGTGGCGGCCTTGCGTTCGGGGTTCACCACGGATGGCGCATTCGTGTCGGTCGATCTTGGTCCGTGGCAGGTGTTGCAGGTCAGGGGCAAGACGGGTCTGGCCGCCTTGCAGGATTGTGCAGGCGCCGATGTCATTGTTCTGAACATTCCCGACACCACCGCGCGACCCTGTCTGGTCATTGATCCGTTGCGTCTGCGGTCAACCGGTGCCGTCGCGCTGGATCTGGATGCGGACGATCGCCTGATCATCACAACCGCCCTGTCCGTATCCGGTGTCAGGCCGTGGACGCAGGGCGCCCAAGATGACGACAGGCGAATGCCGACTGTCATAAGCGGCCCGGATCAGTAGGTGCGGATCAATCCGACCAGACGCCCCTGAACCTTGACCTGATCGTCACGGAACATCCGCGTTTCATAGGCGGGGTTTGCCGCCTCCAGTGCGATAGTCGATCCATTGCGGCGGAAACGTTTCAACGTTGCTTCCTGGTCTTCGACCAGCGCCACGACGATATCACCGTTATTCGCGGTCGAAGTTTCGCGGATCACCACCACATCGCCGTCATTGATTCCGGCGTCGATCATTGAATCGCCCTTGACCTCGAGTGCGTAATGTTCGCCTTTGCCCAGCATCGACTGCGGCACGGCGACGGAATGCGATACTTCGGAAATGGCGGCAATCGGCACACCGGCGGCAATCCGGCCCATCACGTTCAGTTCAACCGCAGCCACGGAAACCGATTGCGCGGCAGCAGGGATGCTGTCGGGGCGGTCGCCGTCGATCACGCGCGGGCTGAAACCTGTTTTGGCGGTCATTGCGTCAGGCAGTTTCACGATTTCCAGCGCCCGCGCGCGATGCGCCAGACGCCGGATGAAACCGCGTTCTTCCAGCGCAGTAATCAGACGGTGGATGCCCGATTTCGACCGCAGATCCAGCGCTTCTTTCATTTCGTCAAAAGAGGGCGGCACCCCATCGCGCTGCACCCGCTTATGGATGAATTCCAACAGATCAAGCTGTTTTTTGGTCAACATGGCAGGCCTCACGATCAAGGGACGATGATGTTCCCTTTCGTTCTACCTCTGTTCTTGTTTTGTGTCAACGCTATCATAGCGGCAAAATCTCGATCTGGTCGCCTGTGGCGCGTGCCGGATCGTCGGCAGGGCGTATGGCAAGGGCGTTCGCCTGCGCCAGCACGGTCAGCAATGACGAATCCTGCCGGTCGAATACCGTCACCTGTTCCCCGTCCACGCGGGCCCGCATATAGTGTTCGCGCGGCCCGTTGGCAGGCATCGGATGGCTTAACCGGACGCTGCGCCGGGGTGCGGGCGCGGCGGGCAGGCCGGTCATGCGTGCGATCACCGGCAACAGGAACACGTGGCCGCAGACCATCGCGGACACCGGGTTGCCGGGCAACCCGATCATCGCGGCACCGTCAACGCGTCCGGCCATCAGCGGTTTTCCGGGGCGCATCGCGACTTTGTAAAATGCGCGATCCATGCCGCGCGCGCCCGCCGCCGCCGCGACAAGATCATGGTCACCGACCGAGGCGCCACCGATCGTCACGATCAGGTCAGCGCCGCGCGCCAGATCAAACGCCAGCGCAAGGCTGGCGTGGGTGTCGCGGGCGATGGGCAACAGACGCGGTTCCGCGCCATGGGCGCGCAAAAGCGCCGCCAGTCCGTGGTTGTTCGATGCGATGATCTGGTCGAGGCCGGGGGTTTCACCCGGCTGCACCAACTCGTCACCAGTGGCGATGATCGCCACGATCGGCCTGCGTGTCACTGGCACACGGGCAATGTTCATCGCCGCCAGTAGTGCGATGTCATTCGGGCCCAGCCGTCGCGGTGCCGTCAACGGGTCGCCCGCAGCGAAATCCCCCCCGGCGGGGCGCACGTGGCAGCCAGCGTCCAGATCGTGTCTCAGGGTGATGGAATCGCCATCACGGTCGACGTCTTCTTGAATGATCACGCGGTCGGTGCCGTCGGGCAGGGGTGCGCCGGTAAAGATCCGCACGGCATCGCCCTTGGCCACCATGCCGGCAAAGCGATGACCGGCTGCCGATTCCCCGATCACGCGAAACGTTGCACCGGGTGCGGCCTGTCCCGATGCCACCGCATAGCCGTCCATGGCGGACGCGGCAAAAGGCGGCTGGGTGCGCTTTGCCACGACATCCCGCGCCAGCACCCGCCCTGCGGCCTCGTCCAGCGGTACCTCTTCCACATCCAGCGGTTCGACCAGCGCAAAGAGGGCAGACAGGGCATCATTGACGCTGATCACGGTGCTGTCTCCTCGACTGTTGCGGCTTCCCATTCTGCAAAAGTGCGCCCGTCGGGCAGAACCCAAAAGGTGCGACCGTTCGTCGAGCGGCCTGTGACAACGGCGGCTGCGGCAGAGGGGCTGTTGAATGCATAATCTCTTGTAAAAACAGCATGATCCCCTTGCAGGGAAAGAACGCCCTGCGACAGCAGCTTTTCATGCAGGGCTGAATAGCCGGGGTTTTGTCCGGCGCTTCCAACCCAGGTTTTCCGTGCTTGTGAACCGGCCTTTACGATCATTTCGCCGTTTACAAGCTGTGCAGTGGCGTGGATGCCATGCTTTGGCAACACACACGAAAACAGCGGATCGTCCACCATCACCCCTATTGCCGTATCTGCCGTTTTAGGTCGCGCTTTGGTCAGGAACAGATCGACGCGGATCGCAGGCAGGACCATGCCCAGCGTATCAAGAAAGGCTTCCATATTGGTGGTTGCAGCTTCGGACAGGCTGCTGCGGGTTGGCTGATTGCCATTGTCCAATGCGGTATTGCCGACCTGTCTGGCCAGTTCCACCAGCCGGGATTCCAGATATTTGACGTGCGCTTTGTGCAGGTTGTTGGCAGAGGTGGTGATCAGGATAGCCTCGTTCCACCAGTCTTTTTCAGCGACGTGTTTCTTGATCCGGTGGCGCATGTCCTCTGCCTCGCCGATATAGGCGAGCGGTTCACCGTCACGATCCCCGATCAGGATATAGACGCCGGTATAGCCTGACTCCTGGCGGGCCAGTGCCTTGGCGATCTGGGTGCGCGGCGTGCGCAGGACGTGGCCGGTCCAGTTGAACACCTCTGCCGTCAGCATTCCGTCGGGACGCCCGTCGATAAAGAACATCTCCAGCGACCGGCCGGGCTCTGCCATCAGGGCTCGAAACGGCCGGATTTGCCGCCGTCCTTCAGGGTCACACGGATGCCCGAAATCACCATGTCCTTTTGCACGGCCTTGACCATGTCGTGAACGGTCAGGGCCGCGACGGATACGGCGGTCAGCGCCTCCATTTCGACGCCGGTCTTGCCGGTGGTCTTGACCGTGGCGCTGATCCGCACGCCGGGCAGGGCGGGGTCGGGGGTCAGGTCGACACTGACCTTGGTGATCGGCAGCGGGTGGCACAACGGGATCAGGTCGGCGCAGCGTTTCGCGCCCATGATCCCGGCCAGACGTGCGGTGCCCAGCACGTCACCCTTGTCGGCGCGGCCTTCGGTCACCAGCGCCAGCGTGTCGGCGTTCATGGTGATATGCCCTTCGGCCACGGCGATCCGCGCGGTTTCGGGTTTATCGGACACATCGACCATATGGGCGTGACCGGCGCCGTCGAAATGGGACAGCGCCATGCTACAGCCCTGCGGGTTTTAAGGGGTTCGCCAGCAGATCGCGGGTCGCCTGTTCGATGTCGTCCTGCCGCATCAGCGTTTCCCCGATCAAAAAGGTGCGTGCCCCGTAACGGGCCAGATCGGCCAGTTCGTCCGGGTGCGACAGCCCGCTTTCGGATACGATGGTGCGTCCGACCGGCACGTGTTTGCACAGGCTGCGCGTGGTATCCAGCGACGTCTCGAACGTGTGTAGGTCGCGGTTGTTGATGCCCAGCAGCCGGGCGTCCAGATCGGCGGCCCGGTCCATTTCGGCCCGGTTGTGGACCTCTACCAGCACATCCATGCCGTAGGATACGGCGGCGTCTTCCAGTTCGTGGGCCTGTGCGTCACTGACGCTGGCCATGATGATCAGGATGCAGTCGGCCCCCAGCGCGCGGGCTTCTGCCACCTGATAGGTGTCGTACATGAAATCCTTGCGCAGCACCGGCAGGTCGCAGGCTTCTCTGGCTTGCACCAGATAGTCGGGCGCACCTTGAAAGGACGGCCCGTCCGTCAGCACCGACAGGCAGGCAGCGCCGCCGTCGGCATAGGCCTGCGCGATGGCGGCAGGATCGAAATCGGCGCGGATCAGACCTTTTGACGGGCTGGCTTTCTTGACTTCGGCAATCAGACCGTAGCCATCCTTTGCCGCGCGGTGCAGGGCATTCGCGAAATCGCGCACTGGTCCGGCGTCGCGGGCGCGCGCCTCGACGTCGGCCAAAGTCACCTTTGCCTTGGCCGCTGCGATCTCGTCCAGCTTATAGGCTTTGATGCGGTCGAGAATGGTCTGCGTCATAAAGGATCCGTCCAGTCGATCGGTGAATTTCCGAGGGTTGTAAGCCACGTGTTGACGGTTGAAAATGGCCGTGACCCGAAAAACCCCCGGTGTGCCGACAGCGGTGACGGATGCGGCGCGGTCAGAACCAGATGATGCGGGGACGTTGGGGCAAAACGTTGCGCGGGACCACCCCACAGGACAAACGCGCGGGGGCGATCCTCCAGCCGTGCGATGACCTGTCGCACCAATGTGTCCCAGCCCAGCCGCGCATGCGCCTTGGCCGCACCCTGCGGCACCGACAGGGCGGTGTTCAGCAGCAGAACGCCCTGATCGGCCCAGTCGTCCAGTGATGTCTTGGTGCGGAGGCCGCCCAGATCGGTTTCGATTTCACGAAAGATATTGCCCAGCGAATCAAGCCGCCCGCCAAACCCGTCGGGAATGGAAAATGCCAGCCCGTCGGCCTTGCCGGGGGTGTGGTAGGGGTCTTGCCCCAGAATGACGACACGGGTGTCGTGGGGCTGGGTCCGGCGCAGGGCCGCGAACATCGCATCGGGCGGTGGAAACACGGGGCGCGTTTCGGCCCGCAGGGCGCGGGCCATGGCGGGCCAGTCCTGCCGCCAAAACGGCAGGTCGGCCCAACGGCCCAGACCTTCAGGCGTCTGCTGTGACACGGGCCAGTGTCTCGACCGCGTGGCGGGCCGCACCGCTGTCGATGCTGTGCGCCGCTTGGGCAACGCCGTCGCGCAGGTCGGTTGCCTTGTCCGCGATCAGCAGGGCTGCAGCGGCATTCAGCAGCACCGCGTCACGGTATGCCGATGGCTTGCCATCCAGTAGCGCGCGAAAGGCCGCCGCGTTCTGTTCGGGTGCGCCACCGACGATATCGGCAAACGGATGCACCGGCAGGCCCGCATCCTCTGGACGGATTTCGTGATTGGTGATGCTGCCATCCTTGAGTGCCGCAACCCAGCTGACACCCGTGATCGTCAGCTCGTCCGTGCCGTCCGATCCATGCACCAGCCATGCGGCATCGGACCCCAGCGTCATCAGTACTTCTGCCATCGGCTGGATCAGGTCGCGGCGATAGGCGCCGGTCAACTGCCGTTTGACGCCCGCAGGGTTGGTCAGCGGGCCAAGGATGTTAAAGATCGTCCGCGTGCCCAATTCGGCGCGCACGGGGCCGACGTGCGCCATCGCAGGGTGATGCATCGGGGCCATCATGAACCCGATTCCGGCCTCGCGCAGGGCGCGTTCCACCACCTTGGGGCCGACCATCACATTGATGCCCATGGCCCCCTGCACATCGGCCGTGCCTGATTGCGATGACAGGTTGCGGTTTCCGTGTTTCGCCACCGGCACGCCCGCACCCGCCACGACAAAGGCGGTCGCGGTCGAAATGTTCAACGTATGCTTGCCATCGCCACCTGTGCCGACAATGTCCATCGCCCCGGCAGGGGCCGCGACGGGCAGGCATTTGGCCCGCATCACGGCGGCGGCGGCGGCGTATTCGTCAACCGTTTCGCCGCGTGTGCGCAGCGCCATCAGGAAACCGCCCACCTGCGCAGGCGTCGCATCGCCGTTAAACAGAATGTTGAACGCGTCCTCTGCCTGTGCGCGCGATAGCGGGCCTTCGGCAGCGGCGTGGATCAACGGTTTCAGTGCAGCGCTCATGCAGCGATCTGCGGGGCAACCCCGGCGAGGTCCAGAAAATTCTGCAACATCCGGTGACCATGTTCGGACCGGATGCTTTCGGGGTGGAACTGCACGCCGTGGATCGGCAGATCGCGGTGTTGAAGCCCCATGATGGTGCCGTCGTCCAATTGGGCTGTCACGTCAAGACTGGCGGGCAGGGTGGCGGGATCGACGACGAGGCTGTGATAGCGTGTCGCCAGAAACGGATCAGGCAAGCCGGCAAAAATGCCCTGACCGCGATGGTGCATCGTGCCCATCTTGCCGTGAACGATGTCCTTGGCCCGTACGACCTTGCCGCCAAAAGCTTGACCGATGGTCTGATGGCCCAGACAGACGCCCAGAAGGGGAATCCGTGCCTCTGCCGCGGCTTGCGTCAGGGACAGGCAGATGCCCGCCTGATCGGGATCGCACGGGCCGGGCGACAACACGATCGCCTGCGGGTTCAGCGCCATCGCGGCCTGTGTGTCGATCTTGTCGTTGCGATGCACCTGCACCTGCGCACCCAGATCACCCAGATAATGCACAAGGTTATAGGTGAAACTGTCGTAATTATCGATCAGCAGGATCATGTGGCCACCGGGGTTTTGGTCAATTAGGGGCTACCGTCCGGGCGGACCCGCACGGTATAGTCCACATGGATATGGGCTGTGATGCAGGCAGGCGTCAAGGGCAGGCCCGATAAGCAGGAAAGAAGGAACGACAGCATGGCATTCGTCAAAGGCGCAGTCTTGGGCCTCGTCGTCGGTGGTGTGGCCGTGGCGACCGGGTCGCTGATCGCGCCGCAGCCTGCCAGCAACCTGCCGCCCGCGCTGCCGCAGGTCGATGTCACGCAGACCGACTCGACGGTGCAGCCGGTCACACCGGCAACGCCGCCCGCGTCAGTGGATGAACCCGCACCGCGTCTGGCCGACGAACCCGCGATGGCCGAACCGGCGGACCCCACCGATGCGCCGGCGCCCGATACCAGCCCCGCTACTGCCCCCGATCTGACGGTCGTGGACAACATGCCGACAGCCCCCATGTCTGGCCGTTCCGTCGATATCGCCACCGCACCCGAAGAACCTGTGTTGCCCAATCCGCAAAGCATCACCCCATCGGTGCCGGATTCGGAATCAAACGTGCAGGTATCGACCGCACCCCCGCCGCCTGTCATCGTGATCGAAGATGCGACACCGCCAGCCAACGCGGAAACGGACGACCCGGTCACCGTCATCATCGATACGCCCGCGCCCTTGGAACCGGACGCCACGACATCGCAACCCGATGCAGTGCCGATGACCGCGCCGGACATGGCAGACGCGCCGGACGCGCCAGAGCCTGTTGTCGCAGATCCGGACGATGACACGACAGAGTCCCCCAGCGCGTCGCGCGGATTGACCACCGACAGCGCTGACACAGTCACGCTTAATACACCGGCGGATCGGGTGACGCCCGATGCGTCCAGCCCCGACATGTCGCTTGGTGA
Organism: Loktanella sp. SALINAS62; assembly: GCF_018263905.1. Taxonomy (GTDB): domain Bacteria; phylum Pseudomonadota; class Alphaproteobacteria; order Rhodobacterales; family Rhodobacteraceae; genus Loktanella. The sequence continues at coordinate 150,937 of NZ_JAAFZU010000008.1, forward strand.
TCCGGACACGCCCGATCAACCCGGCCTTGATACGGCTACGGATGACACATCGTCGGCGGAACTTGCCGTCGTCGATCCGACCACCCGTGACGAACCTGCGGCGGACCCACTGCCAGCCGATCCTGTCGCGCCCGACACCTCTGGGGCCGACGAACCCGCCACCCCGACCGTTGTCACAATTATCGACACGCCGCCCGGTGCGACGACCGACAACACCACAGGCGTGACGGTGCGTAGGCCGGGGACGACACCGGCGCCGGCGCCCGCCGATGCTGCGGACCAAACGGTGGACGACCGCCCGCCGCTGGAACGTTACGCGGCCTTTTTTGACAACCCCGCCGATCTGCCACTGATGAGCGTCGTGATTATTGACAACGGTGTCGTGCCGAACGGCCCCCGCGCACTGGCAGAGGTGCCGTTTCCGGTGACCATCGTGCTTGACCCGTCTCGCCCCGACGTGTCCGACCTGATGGATGCCTACCGCGCCGCCGGGATCGAGGTCGCGTCCCGTGCAAGCCTGCCGCAAGGCGGCACTGCTGCCGATATTTCCGTGGCACTGGAAGCAACCTTTGACGTTTTGCCGGAAACCATTGCACTGGTGCAGACCGATCCCGCAGGCTTTGGCCGATCCGATCCCGCCACCGCGCGGGTGGTAGGGGCACTTGCCGCGGACGGGCGCGGGTTGTTGCTGCCGGACGGCGGGTTCAGCGGCGCGCAGGATGTGGCGGATGCCCAATCGCTGCCCAACGCCACGATCTTTCGTGACCTGAGCGACGTGGATCAGGACGCCCGCGTGATTCGACGGTTCATGGATCAGGCCGCGTTCCGTGCCGGACAACAGGATGGCGTGGTGTTGCTGGCGCAACTGACGCCTGAAACCCTGTCCGCGCTGATCCTGTGGGGCGCTGCGAACCGGTCACGTCAGGTTGCGATGGCACCACTGTCCGCGACCCTGTTGGCGAACAGCAATTCAGCCGATTAGCGGTTGCCGCGGGTGCTGAACATGGCCGCATCTGCGGCAGCCTTGCGGATCGCGTTCGATTTGTGGACGGTTTCCTGATATTCGGCTTCCGGATCGCTGTCATAAACGACGCCGCCCCCGGCCTGAATATAAAGCGTCTGATCCTGCAACACGGCGGTCCGCAGGGCGATGCACATATCCATGTCGCCATTGGCGCTGAAATAACCGACACCGCCGCCATAGACGCCGCGTTTTTCCGGTTCCAGTTCGTCGATGATCTGCATGGCGCGGACCTTGGGCGCGCCTGATACGGTGCCTGCGGGCATGCCCGCAAAGAACGCGGACAATGCGTCCTGATCGTCCGCCAGTTCGCCCACCACGTTCGATACGATGTGCATGACGTGGCTGTAGTATTCGACCTTGAATTCTTCTGTCGGGCGCACCGTGCCGACCTTGCTGACCTTGCCGGTATCGTTGCGGCCCAGATCCAGCAACATCAGATGTTCGGCCAGTTCTTTTTCGTCGGCCATCAGGTCGGCTTCGTTGGCGGCGTCTTCTTCGGCAGTGGCACCACGTGGCCGTGTGCCTGCGATGGGACGGATCGTCACCCGGCTGCCCGACACCTGCACCAGAATTTCGGGCGACGCGCCGATCACCTGATAGCCGCCAAAGTTGAAATAGAACATATAAGGCGAAGGGTTCGTGCGCCGCAGGCTGCGATACAGCGCAAAGGGCGGTTCGGGGAAATCCTGCGCCCAGCGCTGGCTTGGCACCACCTGAAAGATATCGCCCGCGCGGATGTAATCCTTGGCCCGTTCGACCAGCGCGATATATGCGTCATGGCCGATGTTTGATTGCGGCTCTGCCACCGGTGCGGGGTCGGCCAATGCGCGCAGATCAGGCACCGCGCGGGTCAGCGCGCGTTCGGCTTCCATCACGCGTTCTGCCGCTTGGGCATAGGCTGCTTTGGCACTGCGGTCGGGACTGATCCACGCAGGGGAAACCAGAATGACGTCACCCTTTACCCCGTCCAGCACGGCGATCACGGATGGCCGCATCATCACCGCGTCGGGCAGCCCCAGCGGATCGGGGTTCACGTCGGGCAGGTGTTCGACCAACCGGATCATGTCATAGCCCAGATAGCCAAACAGACCTGCACTGGCGGCGGGCAGATCACCGGGCAGATCGATGCGCGATTCCGCGATCAACCCGCGCAATGCGGCCAGCGGATCGGTATCGTCTGCCACAAATCCATCCGGGTCGAACCGCGCGGACCGATTTGTCTTGCTGGCTGTGCCACGGCATTCCCAGATCAGGTCGGGGTTCAGCCCGATGATCGAATAGCGGCCCCGGATTTCGCCGCCCGTGACGCTTTCCAGCATAAAGCTGTTCAGCCCGGCGTCCCCCAGTTTCAGCATCAACGATACGGGCGTATCCAGATCGGCGGACAGCCGGGTCCAGACGACCTGATTTGCGCCTGCGTCATATCCTGCGGCAAAGGTTTTGAAATCGGGCGATTGTCGCATGGTTATTGCATCTGCGCGTTGACGGCGTTCACGACGGTCTGATCGATCACGATATCGGTGCGCTGGCGGACATCATTGGCAAAGGCGTCGTACAGATCCTGCGCCAGACCGGCGCTGACCTGTTCGGCCAGCATTTCCGCCTGAGCAGTCAGACGGTCACTGCCCAGATCGGCCGGTGTGATCGCGTTCAGCCGCACGATCAGCGCCCCATCCGCCGTGGGCAGCGCGCGAACTTCTGCCGTGTCCATCTCGAACACGGTCTGCATGAACGTGTCAGGCGTGTCTTCGACGAAACTGCCACGGGTCAGACCCTGCTGGGTCACAGGATCCAGGCCAAGGCTGGCAAGATCGCTGTCAGCTGTCACTTCTGCGGCCAGTTCTTCGGCCCGTGCGATGATGGCCAGACGTTCCGCTGCCGCGCGCCAGGCGGTATCCAGCGTGTCGCTGACCTCTGCAATGGGGCGCAGGGTGGGGGGCGTGATGCTGTCCAGACGCAGTGCAAAAATACCGCCGTCCTGCAATTCCAGCAGCTCTGGAAAAGCGCCTTGTTCTGCCGCGGCGGCCGCCGTGCGGAATCCGTCATAGGCGGCGGGCCCTTCGGTCGTGTCCGGCGCCATGCTGATCGTGCCCAGTTCCAGATCGGTCCGTTCGGCCAGATCCTCCAATGCGGCACCGCCTGCAATCAGGTCGTTGATCTGTTCGGCGCTTTGATTGATGACGCGGCGGGCCTGATCGGTCGCCAGTTCCTGCCGCAGATCGGGTGCGGCTTCGTCAAAACTGACTTCTTCTGCTGCCAATACGGCATTGACGCGGAACAACGCGGACCCAAGCCGGGTCTCGACAGGTCCAACCACATCGCCTGCGGCGGCGGAAAATACCGCATCGGCAGCGGCACCCAGATCGTCGCGGCTGACATCGCCCAGATCGACATCGGACAGGGACAATCCACGCGCGTCGACCAATGCGTCGAAATCGGTATCACCTGCGGCAACGCTGGCCTGCGCTTCGGCCGCAGCTTCGGGCGTGGCAAAGGCCAGTCGTTCGACAAGCCGCCGTTCCGGTTGCTGAAACTGCGCGATCCGGTCGTCATAAAGCGCGCGCACCTGATCGTCCGCGACGGTGATCTGATCGGCCAGCATGTCCGGCGTCAGCAGCGCATAGGTAATTTCGCGCCGCTCGGGCGCTGTGAACATATCGGGGTTTTCGTCGTAAAAGGTTTGCAGTTCGCGCGCGGTCGGGCCGGACACGGGTTCTTGCAGATCGTCAAGTGTGACCGGTGCATAAACGACATCGCGGGTTTCACCCATGAAAGTCAGCAACGTGTCGGCATAGACCGGCGGCATGTCCACACCGCTGACCACCGCACCCTGCAACAAGGTGCGGGCCACATCGGCGCGCAGCGATGCCTCGTATTCGGTTTCCGACAGGCCCGCATTGGTCAAAGCACGGCGATAGACTTCACGGTCAAAAGCGCCCGACAGCGATTGGAACGCCTGCGTGCCCAGCACCTCGTCGCGGACCCGTTCGTCACCGATGGACAGGCCCAGACGGCTTGTTTCGTTGTCCAGCGTGGCGGTCGTGACGACCTGATTCAGCACTTGTCTATCCAGACCGCTGGCCTGCGCCTGTGCGAATGTAACGCGATTGCCCACCTGCGCCTCGAGACTGCGCAGCTGGTTGTTCAGCGCGGTGGTATAGTTGGAAACCGGAATTTCGGTGTCACCGGCCATGCCCAGTCGCTGGATCGACCCGGTAAACCCGCCGGTGCCAAAGCCCAGCAAGCCCACGAACAGCAATATCATGATGACCCATACGCCGAACCGCGATTTTTTCTGCTTTGCCATCTGGTCTGATCCCCCGATACGTGCTCCGCGCTTCAATATGGGCCTGTGCCGGTGCGTGCAAGCCTCAGGGTGCGATCCGGGCCAGCCGGTCGAACAATTCCGCGATGGCGGCACGTTCGACATTGGCAAAGGCGATGCGCAATTCGCCCGCCCCGGCTGGATCATCCGATGGGCGGAACATGGTCCCCGGCAGGCACAGGATGCCCGCGTTTTCCACCAGCCAAGGCGCCAGATCGGCAGAGGACATGGCATAGGGATGCCGCAAATAGGCAAAATAGGCGCCGCATCCCATCAGATCCCAACCCTTGGCGGCCAGCACAGGAAAATGGTCGCGGATCGCAGCCCGCCGATCCAGGATTTCCAGCCGTTCGTCCGCCAGCCAGTCGCCCAGATGCCGCATCCCCCACAATGCCGCCCGCTGGCCCAATTGATTGGGACAGATCGTGACGGTATCAAGAAACTTTTCCACCTCTGCCAGCCGCGCGGGTGACGCAACGATGGCCCCGACCCGGTGTCCGGTCAGGCGATATGCCTTTGAAAACGAATAAAGCTGGATCAGCGTATCGTCCCATGCCCCCGCAAACAGATCGTGCGGCGCGCCGCTGCGGGCATCGAAATCGCGGTAGGTTTCGTCGACGATCAGCGTCAGCCCGCGCGTGCGGCATAAATCCCGAAAGGCAGCCAAGGTCTGGGCGGAATATTCGACCCCGCCGGGATTGTTGGGGCTGACCAGGACAATGGCGCGCGTGCGCGGAGTGATCAGTGCCGCTGCGTGTTCAGGATCGGGGATCAGGTCCGGCCCGGTCTGCAACGGCACCGTGACCACGCCCGACATATCAAGCCACATGGCGTGATTGAAATAATAGGGTACGGGCAGGATCACCTCGTCCCCGTCGGCGCAAAGCGTGGCGATGGCGGCGGCAAAGGCCTGATTGCAGCCCGACGTGATCGCGACCTGATCAGGACTGACGTCGCCACCATAGGCCTTGGTCCATTGCGCCGCGACCTCTGCGCGTAGGGCGGGCAAACCCAGCACGGGGCCGTACAGATGCGCCTCTGCCTCTTCCATCACGATGCGGGCCATTTCGGCGCGCAGCACAAGCGGCGGTGCCGCGACCGGTGCGGCTTGGCTGACGTTCAAAAGCGGGCGGTCATCTGGGTGCGTCACACCGTCCAGCCAGCGCCGCGCTTCCATGACCGGGGGCGAAAACGTCTGCGAGGTGCGCGGTTGTGACATAGGCTATTCCAAACGGGGCGGCTGCGCCGCATACGATATTTGCCTTTGGCCTTCGGCCACGGCGGTTTTTGAGTATTTGGGGCAAGATGATGCGGCTGCTATCATCTTGCTGAAAATACTCCCGCCGGAGGCATCTGCGGTCTCAATCCCGCCCGCGGTAGGGTTCGACGTATTGCAGAGCCATGTCCCACGGGAAAAAGATCCATGTGTCCTGACTGACTTCGGTAATAAAGGTGTCGACCTGCGGGCGACCCTTGGGTTTGGCATAGACGGTGGCGAAATGCGCCTTTGGAAACATCTCGCGGACCAGTTCCAGTGTGCGGCCCGAATCCACCAGGTCGTCGACAATCAGAATGCCTGTCCCGTCGCCCATCATGTCGGCATCCGGCGTTTTCAGCACGGAGGCATCCGACTGGTTCTGGTGGTCATAGGATTTCACGCTGATGGTATCAACAGTCCGGATGTCCAGTTCGCGCGCGACGATCATCGCAGGGGCCATGCCGCCGCGGGTGATGGCCACGATCGCTTTCCAGCCGCCGCCTTTTTCGCCTGCCTGGCCGTCGGGGCCCAGTCCGTCCAGCCGCCATGCCAGCGCGCGGCTGTCGCGGTGGATCTGGTCCCAGCTGATGTGAAAGCCTTTTTCGTGGGGCAGGCGGTCGGCCATGTCGTTTCCTTTCAGGTCAATGCGATTTTGAGGCCAAGGGCTGCCAGAAAACCGCCGAATGCGCGGTCGATCCACGTTTTCGCGCGTGCATAGGCCGCGCGCGGCGCCGGCAGTGAAAAGACCCGCGCCACCGCGATATACCACAGCGTTTCGTTCACAAAGACAGCCGCCAATATGGCTGCTTTCCAGATCAGGGGGGTGTCGCCGGGCACCAGACCGACAAAGACCGCGCCGAAGAAGACCGCTGGTTTGGGGTTGCTGGCAAAGGTCAGAAATCCGAACCGAATGGCCGAAATGGCGCTGCGTGGCCGGGCGGATGCGTCAACCACAGGCAGCGGATCGCGGGCATGGCGCCACATCATGGCCGCGATGAACAGCAGGAACGCAGCACCCGCCAGTTTCAACGTCGTGAACAGCATCGGCATCACCTCGAACAGCAGGGCAAGCCCTGCCATCGCGGCCCCGGCCCACAGCAGCGCACCCAGACCAAAGCCAAGCGCCAGCGCGGCGGCAACGCGAAAACCATCTGCAGCGGCCACGCGCAGCGCCACCACGAACGACGGCCCCGGAGAGATCGCCGCCGCCAGATGGATCAGCACCACCGTCAGAAAGGCAGCCAGTGTCATTCCTTGGTAATGTCGGGCGCGTCGACGGCTTTCATGCCGACCACGTGATAGCCCGCATCGACGTGCAGCACTTCGCCCGTGACCGCGCTGCCAAGGTCGGACAGCAGGTAAAGTGCGGATTTGCCCACTTCTTCCTGCGTGACGGTGCGCCGCAGCGGAGAGTTGTATTCGTTCCATTTCATGATCAGGCGGAAATCACCGATGCCGGATGCCGCCAGCGTCTTGATCGTGCCGGCACTGATGGCGTTGACGCGGATGTTGTCCTTGCCCAGATCCTCGGCCAGATAACGCACCGATGCTTCCAGTGCGGCCTTGGCCACGCCCATGACGTTGTAATGGGGCATCACCTTTTCCGCGCCGTAGTAGGTCAGCGTCAGGGCGGACCCGCCGTCGGTCATCATCTTTTCCGCACGCTGCACGACAGCGGTAAAGGAATAGACCGAAATATCCATTGACGTCAGAAAGTTCTGGCGGCTGGTGTCCACATAACGCCCGCGCAATTCGTTCTTGTCGGAAAAGCCGATGGCGTGGACGATGAAATCCATCTTGTCCCATTTTTCCTGCAGCTGGCCGAACATCGCATCAACGCTGTCCATGTCGCCCACGTCGCACGGCAGGACGATGTCCGACCCCACTTGCGCGGCCAGTGGCTGCACGCGTTTCTTCACCGCGTCGCCCTGATAGGAAAACGCCAGTTCCGCGCCCGCGTCCGCCAATGTTTTTGCGATGCCCCAGGCAATGGATTTGTCATTGGCCAGGCCCATGATCAGACCGCGTTTTCCGGCCATCAAAGTAGAGGTCATTTTGGGCACCCTTGCGTAAATATTCACTATCGTCACGTTTAGGCGATCCCCCCGCGAGGGACAAGGTATCGTGCGTCCGCCCGCTCTTGTGACAAAAGGTTCCGTCCTCTAAACCTGATCTATCAATACTGGAGACAGGCCATGAACGACCGGGGCGGTATCTTTGCCGGGGACGATCCGTTTGAACTGACGCGCCGCTGGCTGTCAGAGGCCGAAGTGACGGAACCGAACGATGCCAACGCCATTGCGCTGTCGACGGTCGATCCCGATGGCATGCCCAATGTCCGCATCGTGCTGCTCAAACAGGTCGAAGCAGACGCTTTCGTTTTCTATACGAATTATGACAGCGCCAAAGGGCAAGAGCTGGAGTCCAGCGGGCGTGCGGCATTTGTCATGCATTGGAAAAGCCTGCGGCGGCAGGTGCGGGCGCGGGGGCTGATCACCCGCGAAGACGGACCGCAGGCCGACGCCTATTACCGCAGCCGCGGTCTGGATAGCCGGATCGGGGCTTGGGCCTCTGCGCAATCGACGCCGATTGGATCGCGGGACGTCTTGATGGACCGTGTCGCGGCGGCGCGCCTGGCGCAAGGCGATGATCCGGATCGCCCGCCGTTCTGGGGGGGCTACCGCATGCGTCCGCTGGAAATCGAATTCTGGGCCGATGGCGAACATCGCTTACACGACCGTTTCCGCTGGCGCAGGGCTGATCCTGCAGCAGCATGGGATATCACACGCCTGTCCCCGTAGGACCGGGATTGGAACATGAAGGAGGCTGGACAATGGACGCTGACCCCACCGAAGAGGCGGTGAATGGCACGGTAAAGTGGTTTGATTCGACAAAGGGTTTCGGGTTTGTCGTCCGCGACAACGGCGGCCCCGATGTTTTGCTGCATTCGAACGTGCTGCGCAATTTCGGTCAGGGATCGATTTCCGAAGGCAGTGCTGTCAGCATGACAGTCATCAGCACCCCGCGTGGGGTGCAGGCCGAACGCATTCTGGCGATCACGCCGCCGGGAACCAGCGATGCAGTGCCGCTGGATGATCTGGAACACCTGACAGATGCCGACAGGGCGCAAATGCCATTGCTGCCCGCGCGGGTCAAATGGTTCGACAAGTCCAAAGGCTTTGGTTTCGCAAACGTGTTTGGCGCATCTGATGACATCTTTGTACATGTTGAAGTGGTTCGCCGTTGCGGTCTGGCCGAATTGACCGCCGGAGAAGCGATTGCCATGCGGGTGATACAGGGCGAGCGCGGACGCATGGCGGTCGAAATCAAATCCTGGGATCTGGGCGAGGGACACTAATGAAACGACTGACGATCTTGGCCGTCGCGGTCACGGCTATGCTGGCGACAGACGTGCAGGCCGCTGGCTGTGATCCCGATGTGGTGACGGTGCTGGGTGATTTTGGCCGCGCGCGATTTGCGGTTGATGTGGCCGATGACGATACCGAACGTGCCCAGGGTCTGATGAACGTGCCGGACATGCCAACCATGACCGGCATGATCTTTATCTACGACGAACCCCGTGTCGCCAGTTTCTGGATGCGCAACACGCTGATCCCACTTGATATGCTATTTGCCGGGGCGGACGGCACCATTGCCCGCATCCATCCGCAAGCCGTGCCGCTGGATGAAACCCCGATTTTTGGCGGGGACGACATTCAATATGTTCTGGAAATCAACGGCGGTCTTGCGGCACGTCTGGGGATCGCCCCCGGCGATGTCCTGCAGCACCCGGCAATCGGCCCGGAAGCGGCTGCACCTTGCGAAAGCTGATTTTCGTGCTTTTCAATTCCGATTTCACACCTTATGGGTGGCGACGGTTCGGGGCGTAGCGCAGCCTGGTAGCGCATCTGTTTTGGGAACAGAGGGTCGTAGGTTCGAATCCTATCGCCCCGACCAGCACATCCACTTCACATGCATATGACACGATTCGCCTAATCCTTGGGCGAACCACATCATGTTGTGTGTGGCTTGGTTGCACACCCCCGTCGTGGTGGTGCCGCGACCGAATTTTGCCAACCCGATTGCAGCCAAATCTTAACAATTGATTGTAAGTCGCTTGAATCCTTGGCGGACTTTCCGGCGCGTCGGTGGATGAAATTGTGGACAACAGGCGGATGAATCGGTGGGCAATTGGGCGGTCTGATCTGGCGCGGATCGTCAACCTGATAAAACCGATTTTCCGACAATAAAGCCGTTGACCCCCCCGCCACTGATACGTCAGGTTGTGCAGGTCGGCAAAAGCTGCACCACATGTAGTGGTCGACGTGTGTGGGACCTAGTGCATTGGGTAAGCTGAAACACCGGGCGTGGCGCCAGGCGACCCCGGCATTTCATCGTCACACATCAGAGCAGTGCCTGAACCGAGGCATACCATAAAACAGGGCCGCACGGCGGCAGGGTAAAGGGATCGAACATGAAAATCGCACGCAGCTTCACGACCGAAGGGCAGGACGCCTATAACGACGTGGCTTTCAAAAGCGCGACGTCGGAAATCCGCAATCCCGACGGGACGGTGGTGTTCAAGCTTGAAGGCTGCGAGATCCCCAAAAGCTGGTCGCAGGTGGCATCCGATGTCATCGCCCAGAAATATTTCCGCAAGGCAGGCGTCCCCAGCAAGGTGAACAAGGTCAAGGAAAAGGGCGTCCCCGCCTTCCTGTGGCGCTCTGTTCCCGCTGACGATGCAGAATTCGGCGGCGAAACCAGTGCAAAGCAAGTGTTTGACCGTCTGGCCGGGGCTTGGGCCTATTGGGGTTGGAAGGGTGGTTATTTCACCACCGAATCCGACGCCCGCGCGTATTTCGACGAAATGCGCCACATGCTGGCGACCCAGCGCGCGGCCCCCAACAGCCCGCAGTGGTTCAACACCGGCCTGCATTGGGCGTACGGCATCGACGGACCGGCACAGGGCCATTACTATGTCGATTTCGAAACGAAAGAGCTGACCAAATCCACGTCCAGCTACGAACATCCGCAGCCGCACGCCTGTTTCATCCAGTCCGTCGGTGACGATCTGGTCAACGAGGGCGGCATCATGGACCTGTGGGTGCGTGAAGCGCGCCTGTTCAAATACGGCTCTGGCACCGGCACCAACTTTTCCAGCCTGCGCGGCGAGGGCGAGGCGCTGTCCGGCGGCGGTAAATCATCGGGCCTGATGGGTTTTTTGAAAATCGGTGACCGCGCAGCGGGCGCGATCAAATCCGGCGGCACCACGCGCCGCGCGGCCAAAATGGTCATCGTCGACGCCGACCACCCCGATATCGAACAGTTCATCAACTGGAAGGTGCTGGAAGAACAAAAGGTCGCCAGCATCGTGGCCGGGTCCAAGATGCACGAAGAAAAGCTGAACGCGATCTTTGCCGCGATCAAGGCATGGGACGGCACTGCCGAAGACGCCTATGACCCCAAGGTCAATCCCGCCCTGCAAGCCGCTGTGAAAGCTGCGAAAAAAGTGGCGATCCCCGAGACATATGTAAAGCGTGTGCTGGATTACGCAAAGCAGGGCCACACCAGCATCGAATTCCCGACCTACGACACCGACTGGGATTCCGAAGCCTACAGCTCTGTCTCTGGCCAGAATTCGAACAACTCGATCCGGGTGACGGATGATTTCCTGAAGGCCGTGCAGAACGACGGCGATTGGAAACTGATCAACCGCCGCAACGGCGAAGTCGCCAAGATCATCAAGGCCCGCGACCTGTGGGAACAGGTCGGCCACGCCGCATGGGCCTGCGCCGATCCGGGCATTCAGTATCACGACACGGTCAACGCATGGCACACCTGCCCCGAAGACGGCGCGATCCGCGGATCGAACCCCTGTTCGGAATACATGTTCCTTGACGATACTGCCTGCAATCTGGCGTCGATGAACCTGCTGACATTCTACGAAAACGGCGAATTTCAGGCCGACGATTACATCCACGCCACGCGCCTGTGGACCGTGACGCTGGAAATCAGCGTGCTGATGGCACAATTCCCGTCCAAGGAAATCGCGCAGCGGTCCTATGACTTCCGCACGCTGGGACTGGGCTATGCCAACATCGGCGGTCTGCTGATGAACATGGGTCTGGGCTATGACAGTGCCGAAGGCCGCGCGATGGCCGGTGCCCTGACCGCGATCCTGACTGGCGTGTCCTATGCGACATCCGCCGAAATGGCGGGTGAGCTGGGCGCGTTCCCCGGTTATGCCAAGAACGAACAGCACATGCTGCGCGTGATCCGCAACCACCGCAACGCGGCCAAGGGCAAACTGGTCGGTTACGAAGGGTTGGACATCACGCCGGTTCCGCTGGACCGCAAATCCTGCCCCGACCAACGCCTGCCGCAAATGGCAGTCGATGCATGGGACAACGCCCTGAAACTGGGCGAGGCGCACGGCTACCGCAACGCGCAGGTCAGCGTCATCGCACCGACCGGCACCATCGGTCTGGTCATGGATTGCGACACCACCGGGATCGAGCCTGATTTTGCACTGGTGAAATTCAAGAAACTGGCCGGTGGCGGTTATTTCAAGATCATCAACCAGTCAGTGCCCGCAGCGCTTGAAAAACTGGGATATCGCACGTCCCAGATCGAAGAAATCATTGCCTACGCGGTCGGTCACGGGTCCATCGGTCAGGCACCGGGGATCAACCACACCTCACTGGTCGGTCATGGCTTCGGTCAGGCAGAGATCGACAAGGTCGAAGGCGCGCTGAAAGCCGCGTTCGATATCCGTTTCGTGTTCAACCAGTGGACGCTGGGCGAAGATTTCTGCACCGGCACGCTGGGCATTCCTGCGGCCAAGCTGAACGATCCGACCTTTGATCTGCTGCGTCACCTTGGGTTCACAAAAGCCGATATCGACGCGGCCAACGCCCATGTCTGCGGCACCATGACGCTAGAAGGTGCGCCGCACCTGAAAGAAGAACACTACAGCGTCTTCGACTGCGCCAACCCCTGCGGCAAGATCGGCAAACGCTATCTGTCCGTCGACAGCCACATCTACATGATGGCCGCGGCGCAGTCGTTCATCTCTGGCGCGATTTCCAAGACGATCAACATGCCCAACGATGCCACGATCGAGGACTGCCAAAAGGCATACGAACTGTCGTGGTCACTGGGGATCAAGGCCAACGCGCTGTATCGTGACGGATCGAAACTGTCGCAGCCGCTTGCGGCCTCGCTGGTCGAGGATGACGAGGAAGCCGCCGAGATTCTGGAAAGCGGATCGCACCACGAAAAGGCCGCCGTGCTGGCTGAAAAGATCGTGGAAAAGATCATCATCCGCGAGGTCGTGAAATCGCAGCGCGACAAGTTGCCGGAAAGGCGCAAGGGCTACACCCAAAAGGCCATCGTCGGCGGTCACAAGGTTTACCTGCGGACAGGGGAATACCAGAACGGCAAGCTGGGCGAAATCTTCATCGACATGCACAAGGAAGGTGCCGGTTTCCGCGCGATGATGAACAACTTTGCCATCGCCGTATCCGTGGGCCTGCAATACGGTGTGCCACTCGAAGAATTCGTGGACGCCTTTACGTTCACTAAATTCGAACCGGCGGGCATGGTGCAGGGCAACGACAGCATCAAGAACGCGACGTCGATCCTGGATTATATCTTCCGCGAACTGGCGGTCAGCTATCTGGACCGCACCGATCTGGCCCATGTCAAACCCGAAGGCGCGTCCTTTGACGACATTGGCCGTGGCGAAGAAGAAGGCGTCAGCAACGTCAAGACCCCGACAGAGGACGCGGCCAGCCGTAGCCTTGAAGTGCTCAAGCAGATCAGCTCGACCGGATATCTGCGCAAGCGGATGCCGCAGGAACTGGTCGTGTTGCAGGGCGGTCAGTCCATGGTCGCGGACACAGTCGCCGCACTGCAGACACTGGTGCCCGAAGTCAGCCGTCAGGTCGCCACCGCGATGTCATCGGGCACGATGCAATCCAGCGGCAGCCTGACGATGCGCGACAAGGCCAAGATGCAGGGCTACGAAGGCGATCCCTGCGGCGAATGCGGCAACTACACGCTGGTGCGCAACGGCACTTGCATGAAATGCAACACCTGCGGCGGAACAAGCGGGTGTAGCTAAGTCGAAAAGGAACCGTTGGTGCGGCGGGCATAGTTCCTCCCAGCCACCGGTTAAAACGGGCAAAGCGGCCAGAAATGGTCGGTTTGCCCAGCAGGACCCAGCGGTTCTGCGTTACGAGTTGAGTGATTGGCACGCGTTTTACGATTGGGGTGCCACCAGAGCGATGACGGAGTTTGAATCCGGAGTGAGTGCGCTTGCTTCCGGCGCGGATCGGGCCACAGGCAAAAAACTTCGAGCGGTAAAATCACGAGCCCGATAAGCGAAACTCACGGGGTCCCTTCGGGGGCCCCTTTTTTCGTCACGAAGAGCGTTTCAAAAGGCGCGCGCATCAGTTTGGGGGATCGGGTCGCGTCATTTCGTCCCGACGCCGGGTGTTGCAAGCAAAACAGTGTTCGGTTTCAAACGTGTGATTTAGCATACCGGAAATTTTATTTCTGCGCCGATGTCCTACAGATCGGGGTAGGTGTTTTTACAGATACATGCGGGAGAACGTTCATGTTGCAGCGTCACTATGAACTTGACTGGCTTCGTGTTCTTCTTTTTGCGCTTTTGGTGCCGCATCACGTCGCAGTTGGATTTGTTGACTGGGGCGCAGACATTTACGGTTTCGTGAACAATGATTTGGCGGGGGACATGATGAATCTGTTCATCTATTGGAGCCATAGCTGGCGGTTGCCGTCATTGTTCATGATCGCTGGGGTTGGCACCTGGTTTCTGACTGGTCGCGGCACTGGTATCCGTTTTATGGGTGGCAGACTTTTACGTCTGCTTGTTCCAGCGTTATTCGCCGCCGCATTTATCAATGTTTTCGGCGGTTATGCGATTGCATACATGACCGGTGCGCAACATGGATTTTTTCCCTTTTGGTGGCAATGGCTCAGTGATTTCGAACCACGACAGGTTCAGCACCTCTGGTTCTTGTTTAATCTGGCAATCTACTCGGTGCTGTGCTGGCCAGTGTTCGCGTATCGCGACCGGATCGCGCTGGGGGCATTACTGCCCGCGCGTCTTATGCTGTTTCTGCTCGTCGTTTCGGTGTTAGCGGTTGTGCTCTTTAAGCCCTATGCTGCTGCCATTGCCGGAGACAACTATCAGTTTCCATATTACCTCGTGTTTTTCCTCGGCGGCTTTCTGATTGGAAGCAATTGCGCGATGATCCTCGGGTGGGTTGGACGTCGGGTCTGGATACTCCTATCGACCGCGTGCGTGCTTTTCGGCGCAAAGGTGTTACTGCTTGCAATAGCGCTTGAAGCGGACGTTGCCACCGGTGAAGCACTGGCCGCAGGTGGCTGGGTCCCGTTGGGTCTTAACCCAGAAAACGCCACGCTATTTTCAGTCATCGAAGCCGCAACAGCATGGGCCTGGTGTTTGACTGCGTTGGGTCTGGCCGTCCGTTTTTTAAATAAACCGAGCAGTCTGCTGTCCGAGCTTAACCGGGCCGTATTTCCGGTCTATGTCTTGCATTTCCCCGTGACGCTTGTGGGACTTGCACTTGTGGCGCAAGTATCTTTGCCTTGGGCGATTGAGTTTTTTGGCCTGCTGATCTTTGTATATGGAATGACGTGGATTTTGTGGCGTATCGCTGACAGGCTCGGGTCCGCATCCTACCTTGTCGGTGGAAAGCCGGCGGTAGCAGGCCCCAAATTTCCTTGACGATTATTTTGACGACCCGGTAGGCTACAGGCCCAGATCGGCGCTTTGCACGAAGTGGAAACTTGGCTGATGTCTGGCCAGCGCGTTTTCACACCAACGTGGACGTCATTCGCAATTTGTTAAGGAATGGATTCGTCTCGGTGCGTCAGGGCCAGTCCGAGTGGCTGCGCGACTGGGCGAGTTTCGCCGCCTGATCCTTGCGACCGATGGCTTTGCGAAAGGCGCCGGGCGGAAAACCGGTTTGCGTTTTGAAAAATGCGCTGAAGTGGGACGTGTTGCGAAACCCCAAATAGTCGGCGATCTGGTCGATGGTCTGATGTGATCTTTCCAGCAAAGCCTGCGCCTCGAACACTGTGCGGTCCTGTATCAGCCGTTGTGGTGGCTTAGCCAGCGTCCGCGTGCAGATGTCGTGCAGCCTGTCAGAAGAGATACCCAGTTCCTGCGCAAAACGGGCGACGGTCCAGCGGTCGCGCAAATGGGCCTCTACCAGCAGTCGAAAGCGTTCCAGCGTCAGGGTCGAATTAGAGTAGCCGCCCGTCTGGATGACGTCACTGATCCCGGCCCGCCACAACAGCACAAGCAAGATCCTGATTTGCGCCTCGATGATGGTTTCCTTGCCGGTCTGGTTTGCCTCTAATTCCTGTAGAATGGCGGCAAAGCAGTCCCTTGCACTGTCGCGGATATCCTCTTTGGTCTCAAAGCTCAGAACGAAATCGCGGGTCGTCATCATCCGCAATGCGGCGGCTTCCGGTCTGTGGCCGATCGCGTTGGCAAGCGTCGTTTCACCCAGTGTCATGATGGTGCCATTGCTGCCTGCGTGGGCGCGGATACGCACGCCATCGTTCTTTGGTTCCCACAGGAAAGCGGGTGCAACGATGATGCGTTCGTCGGTGGGCGTGATCCGTGTCAGCCTTCCTGATGAAAGAAAGATGCAGGTCCAGGTGCGGCTGTTGAATTCGACTGTGCGGCTCAGGATCCGGTCATAAAGCGCACTTTGAAACACCTCTGCATGAACGCTTGCGTGCGTCGGGGACCCAAACTGAAACGTCAAAGATTCGGCAGACATAACCAGAAGAATACATGAAATACCCAGATATCCATATTTCTTTCGTATATTCTGGGCATAGGGTGATCGGCGGCTACGGGAGATAGCCGCTGTGATGGCAAGCAAGACTGCCGCACAGCGAAGGGGAGGAATAACGTGAACGCAGCGAGGCCACCTGTGGGCCACGCAAAGGCTGTGTGCGTGCAAGCGCGGCAGGCGCCTTTGCTGGATGCCGATACCGCCGCGAACACGGCGGCGTCAGCCTTTGCATCGTGGTCGCGCTGGACGCCTGCGGACCGGGCGCGGGTGATCAGGCAGATGTCTCACGAACTGGATCTTGCGCGTGATGATCTGGTGGACCTCGCCGCAGACGAAGTTGGCGCGTCACGGTCTTGGATCGACTTCAATGTCGATCTTGCAAAGCAGATGTTGGATTTCGCGGCGGGTTTGGCGGTCGAACTTGCTGACCAGCACATCAAGAACCACAAGACGGGCAAGGTTTCGATCGTGCGCCGGCAGGCTGCAGGGGTTTGTCTGGGCATGGTGCCTTGGAATGCCCCGATCACTTTGGGGGTCCGGGCTGTCGCGGGGCCGCTGATCTGCGGCAATACTGTGGTGATGAAAGGGTCAGAGCTTTGTCCCCGGACGCACCAGCGCCTGGTCACGGCCCTGAATGCAGCCGGGCTGCCCGATGGCGTCCTGAACTGTGTCATCAACACACCCGCCGATGCCCACGACACAATGGTCCGCCTGATCGCACATCCCTGTATTCGCCGGATAAACTTTACCGGATCGACCCGCGTCGGGCGTGACGTGGCGATGGAAGCTGCCCGTCATTTGAAACCTGTTCTTTTGGAACTGTCGGGCAAGGCGCCGCTGATCGTTCTGGGCGATGCCGATCTGGATGCTGCGGTTGACGCGGCCTGTTTCGGGGCGTTCTTCAATCAGGGCCAGATCTGCATGTCGACCGAATGGATCATCGTGGTCCAGTCCGTCGCAGATGCGTTCGTGGCCAAGTTCATGGCGCGCCTTGCACGAATGGATGCAGATACGAACCCTGAATTTTTCGGCCCCATGGTTTCACCCGATGCCGCCGAACGAGTGCACGGATTGATCGAAGACGCCGTGTCAAAGGGGGCGCGTCTTGTCGTAGGTGGACGTCTAGATGACGGGGTGCTTCAGCCGACCTTGCTGGACGGCATTTCGTCGAACATGCGGGTGTTTCACGAAGAAGCATTTGGCCCGCTGGCAAGCATCATCCGTGTCTATGACGCGGAAGAGGCGATTTCGATCGCGAACGCATCGGAATTTGGTCTCAACGCCGCTGTCTTCAGCCGCGATATCGCGGCAGGGCAGGCGGTCGCGGATGTGCTGGAATATGGTGTCGTGCAGATCAATGGTCCCTCTGTGCATGACGATCCCGGCATGCCGTTCGGTGGCATGAAGCAAAGCGGGCATGGCCGTTTTGGCGGCAAGAGCGTGATCGATGAATTTACCGAAACCCGCTGGATCGCCACGCATCAAGGCGTGGCCCCGCAGGCGCTGAAGAAACGACCATTGCAACCGGAGGAACATCAATGAACCGCAGACCTTTCCTGAAACTTGTCAGTGCCTTGGCAATCGCAAGCGCCATTTCGGCCACCGCCGCCAGCGCCGAAACCATCCGCATCGGTGCCGTGGCACCGAAAACCGGCGGGCTGGCCGGCGGTGCGACCGTTACCCAGTGGCCGACCATTTATCTGTGGGTCGATCAGGTCAATGCCGCGGGCGGTCTGAACGTCGACGGTGAACAGATGATGATCGAACTGATCGAATACGACGATCAGACCAACCCCGGTGAGACGATCAAGGCCGTGCAGCGTCTGGCTACGCAGGACGAAGCGCACTTTATCATCGCACCTTATGGCACTGGTCTGAACCTTGCGGCAGCACCGCTGTTCGACCGCTACGGATATCCGCAAATTGCAGTGTCTGCGATCACTGACCAGCAGCCCGAACTGTCCGACCAGTTTCCGAATATGTTTTTCACTTTGGGAACCACGACAGCGCTGGCGGCTGATCTTGTCGGCGTGTTGACGGACATGCGTGAAGCCGGCCAGCTGGGCAACCGCGTGGCGATGGTCAACGTGGCCGATGCGTTTGGAATCGAACTTGCGACGGCAGCCAAGCCCCTGTTCCTCGAAGCCGGGTTCGAGCTGGTCTACGAGACCTCTTACCCCTTGGGCACACAGGATCTTTCTCCGGTGATCAAGGGTGCCGCAGCGGCAGAGCCTGACGCGTTCGTCGCATGGTCCTATCCGCCCGACACATTCGGTCTGACCGAACAGGCGATGATCGAAATCCTTGACGTGCAGGCGTTCTATACAGCGGTCGCCACACCCTTTCCGGGCTATGGCGCACGGTTCGGTGCCGCAGCCGAAGGCGTTCTGGGCGCGGGCGGGGTCAATCCCAACAGCCCCGCATTCCAAGAATACGCCGAAGCGCACATGGCGGTGACAGGGGCCGCGCCAGATTATTGGGCGTCGGCCACGACCTATGCTTCGCTCGAAATTCTGGCGCAATCGATCGAGGCCGTCGGACTGGATCGCGAGGCAGTGTCCGACCACCTGCGCGAGGCGAGCTTTGAGACGATCCTTGGGCCGATTGCCTTTGATGAAAACAATTCCAACCCGGACTTCTGGACCGTGGGCCAGTGGCAGGACGGCGTGTTCGTCGGCGTGGCGTCGCGCGGGCGCGACGGCACCGCACCGGTCATCCTGAAAGACGGCTGGGACTAAACCCCAATGCGGGGTGGCACGTTCGGCGTCGCCCCGCACCCATTTCCGCAAAGGACCTGCACCCTTGGATATTCTGATCACAGGCATACTGCTGGGCGGCACCTACGCGTTGATCGCGATGGGCCTGAACCTGCAATACGGTGTCGCGCGGATCATGAATCTGGCCAATGGCGAGATTCTGGTGGCGGGGGGCTATTTCGCCTTTATCGCCTATGCCTCGCTACAGCTCTCGCCGCTGGTGACGATGTTCCTCGTGGCGCCGTTGGCCTTTGCGCTGAATTGGTTGATCTACCGCATCATGCTGCAACCGCTCGTGAACCGCGCCAGAACGCGTGGCCAACTGGAAACGGACAGTATCCTTGCGACCTTTGGACTATCGTTCATCGGTGTGGGGCTGATGCTCAGCTTTTTCGGGGGCGACTATTTTTCCTACAGCTTCATGGCCGTCCCGGTAGAGCTGCTGGGCAGCACCTATGGCGCCAACCGCGTCATCGCATTCTGCATGGCCGTCGTGATCTGCGGTGCGCTTTATCTTTGGTTGAACCAGTCCCGCGCGGGGCTGTCGATCCGTGCCATCGCAACGGCACCTGCGTCGGCCCGGCTGGTGGGTATCGACGTGAAACGCCTGTCGGCATTGGCATTTGCCCTTGGCGGGGCGGTCACGGCCGTCGGGGGCGCGTTGATTTCTACCTATCTGACGCTGGATGCATCCACCGGCGTGGTCTTTACACTGAAGGCGCTGATCATCGTCATCATGGGCGGCGTCGGTGACGTGCGCGGCACCATCGTTGCGGCGCTCTTGCTGGGTGTCGTTGAAACAGCGGTCGCCAGCCTGATCGACCCCGGCCTGACCCTTGCTGCAGCCTATATCCTGTTTCTTGGAATACTTCTGTTCCGCCCACAGGGCCTGTTCGGAAAGTCCACCACATGAGCCTGACCGGAGCTGATCTGCGGACCTTGTTTCTGGCCGCGCTTGCGTTGGGCATTTGCGCGCTGCTTCCGTTGTCAGACAGCGGCTATTGGCTGGGTCTGGGCGTGACAATTGCCATGTTCACCGCACTGGCGACATCCTGGGCGCTGTTTTCCGGGCCGACCCACTACATCAGCCTTGCGACGGCGGCATTCTTTGGTGTGGGCAGCTATGTCACCGGGCTGGGGATCGACAGCCTGCCGTTCTGGGCGCTGATCGGCGTTGCCGGTGTGATCGGTTCTGTTCTGGCGGCCCTTGTCGGGCTGGCCACGCTGCGGTTGTCGGGCGTGTATTTTGTGATCTTCACGTTGGGACTGGCAGAACTGGTCCGGCAGGTCATCACATGGGTCCAGAACAACAGCGGTCAAAAGGGGCTTTATGTCCTGACTGATCTGGACGAGGCGGGCATCTACTGGTGGCTTCTGGGGCTGGTGGCGGCTGTGTTCCTGACAGGATGGCTGATCGGGCGGTCGCGGCTTGGTTTTGCGCTGCGGATCATCGGTGATGACGAAACGGTCGCGGCCCATTCCGGCATCAACACCGCGTTGGCAAAAGTGTTGCTGTTCATGGTGCCGGGCGCTGTCGCGGCCATGACGGGCGCCATTCTTGCACCGCGCTATGTCTATATCGAACCCTCGCTGGCCTTCGCACCGATCCTGTCGTTCCAGGTGGTGATCATGGCGCTTCTGGGCGGGGCATCGCGCCTGTGGGGGCCGCTTGTGGGGGTGATCCCGTTCACGTTCCTGCTGGAAGCGGTATCGGCCAATTTTCCAAATCAATCGACGCTGGTGATCGGTATCGCGTTCCTGATCATCGTCTATTTCCTGCCCAAGGGTTTTGTCGGTCTTCTGGACAGGCTGACGTCCCGCGCGGGCCGCAGGGGGGACGCATAACATGGCAAGACCGGTTCTTTCCCTGAACGGTGTGACGAAGCGTTTCGGCGGGCTGACGGCCGTCAACGCAATGAATTTCGATGTGGCAGAGCATGAGGTGGTGGGGCTTCTTGGGCCGAACGGGTCGGGCAAGTCCACGACACTGAACCTGATTTCCGGTGCGTTGCCACTGACTGCGGGGCAGGTGTCGCTTTGGGGCGACCGGATTTCGGGCTTGCCCGCACAGACCATCACCCGCAAAGGGGTCAGCCGGACGTTTCAACTGGTGCGTTTGCTGCCGTCCATGAACGTCCGTGAAAACGTCGTGGCGGGTGCCGTTTTCGGGCATCGCAGGCGCTGGGGGGCAGAGGCGCGGGACCATGCCGATCGCCTACTTGAACAGGTCGGACTGGGCGGCAAGGGCGATATGGCCGTCGGGCAACTGACCTATATCGACACCAAGCGGGTTGAACTGGCCCGCACGCTTGCCAGCGATCCCAAGGTGCTTTTGCTTGATGAATGGCTGGCGGGCCTGAACCCGACAGAGCTGCAGATCGGAATCGGGCTGATCCGGTCGCTGCGCGACGAGGGCCGCACCGTCATTCTGGTCGAACACGTCATGGATGCAATCCGGTCCCTGTGCGACCGCTGCGTTGTCATGGCTGCTGGGGCCAAGATTGCCGAAGGCTCACCCACCGAAGTCCTGTCCGACAAAGAGGTCATCCGCGCCTATCTGGGAGACGACGATGCTTGAACTATCCGATGTCAGCGTCCGCTACGGCCAGCACAGGGCGCTGGATCATGCGTCGGTCCGGGTGGACAAGGGCGAAATCGTGGTCATCCTTGGTGCGAATGGTGCGGGTAAATCCACGCTTTTGAAAGCCGCGAGCGGGATCTGTGAGGGTATTGTTCAGGGACGTATCCAGCTTGATGGCACGGATCTGACAACGTTGTCGCCCAACAGGATTGTCGATGCCGGTCTGGCCCTTGTGCCAGAAGGACGGGGTGTGTTTCCAGACCTGACGGTGCGCGAGAACCTGACGCTTGGGGCCTATTCCCGGCGCGCGCGCGATGACGAGGCCCTGACGCTGGACCGCGTCTATACGCTTTTCCCAAAGCTGCGCGAGCGTGAAAAACAGACAGTGCGGACCATGTCCGGGGGTGAGCAGCAGATGGTTGCGATCGGTCGCGCCATGATGTCGAACCCGACCATTTTGACACTGGACGAGCCGTCACTTGGCCTGTCACCGCTTTTGTCAAAAGAGTTGTTTCAGAACCTCGCAAAGGTGCGCGATCTGGGGATCGGTGTGCTGATGGTCGAACAGAACGCCAAACAATCGCTGGCCATCGCGGACCGTTGCTACCTGATCGAAAATGCCAGCGTGGTGCACGAAGATACCGCCGCAAACATGATGCAGGACCCTGCGGTGCAGGCGGCCTATCTGGGGGCAGGCAGCAGCGCGCCACCGGCGACGCAGACAGCACCTGCCGTCCTGCCCACGCCCGAACCTGCGTCCTTTGCGATCAAGCCGCGTAGCCAACAGACGCTTTCGGCCGATGCGGTCCTTGGCCGGTCCGTGGCCGATCTGGTGTCAGCGGCCAGCCAGCAAAGCATCGACGTCACCGCACGCCAGCGTCCGGGTGCTGCAACCACTGCGCGGGTTCCGACTGACCGGCTGGCCGCGGTGATGGGTGAAATCGAACGCGCCGCGCAGGCTGCCCGCAATCGCCCCAGAATGACCGCCCCCAAGCGCGGCGCGCCGGGGCCCGTGGCCGATCAGCCGACCGCTGCTGCCAAACCGCCCCCCGTCATCGAAGTCTACCGCGCGCCGCGGGTCGAAGTGTATCGCCGCCAACCCGGTGGCAGTGAATTTGAAAGGTCCTGAAATGCTCGACAATCGTTCGCAGATCAAAGGTATGTATATCGGCGGTGAATGGGTCCAAAGCCCGCGCACCTTCGATGACATGAACCCCTCGACCGGCGCCGTCTGGGCGCAGGTGCCCGACGGTGGACGCAGCGAAACCCGCGACGCCATCGCAGCGGCTCAGGCTGCCTTTCCGGCTTGGGCTGCACTGCATTTTCAGGACCGTGCGCGGTTCCTGCTGAAAGCCGCCGACGTGTGGGAACGGCGCAAGATGGAATTCGTGGCCGCAGCGCAGGCGGAAGGCGGCGGATGGTTCGGAAAAGGCATGTTCGAAGCAGGCTATGTGCCCGAAGTTTTCCGCGCGGCAGCCGCCATGTGTTATAATGCGGTCGGCGAAATGCTCCCCTCTCAGCACGGCAAGGTGTCGATGGTGGAACGGGTGCCGATGGGTGTCGTCGGTGTCATCAGCCCGTGGAACATGCCGGGAATTCTGACATCGCGCGGCTTTGCCTTTCCGCTTGCGGCGGGCAACACGATCGTCCTGAAACCTTCCGAAGACACACCCTATGCAGGTGGCCTGTTCTTTGCCGAAGTGCTGGAAGAGGCGGGCGTGCCAAAGGGTGTTTTCAACGTCATCACCTGTTCACGCGAACGGGTCAGCGAAATGGGCGACGAATTGGTCGAAAACCCGCTGGTCAAGGGGATTTCCTTTACCGGATCGACGCCCGTCGGACGACAGATCGCGGCCAAGGCGGGTGCCCACCTGAAAAAGGCTTGTGTGGAATTGGGCGGCAAGGACAGCCTGATCGTTCTGGAAGATGCCGACATGGAACGTGCCACGTCAGCGGCCAGTTTCGGCGCCTTTATGCATCAGGGGCAAATCTGCATGTCAGTGGAAAAGGTGCTTGTGCAAGAAAGCATCTATCCTGATTTCCTGCGTCAGTTCGTGGCGCGGGCGGCCAAGCTGAAAACCGGTGATACCGCTGACAAGGACAACGTCATCGGGCCGCTGATCAACGACCGGCAGGTCGCGCGGGTAAAATTCCAGATCGAGGATGCGCTGGCCAAGGGGGCGAAGGCCGTCTTGGGTGGGCGTGTCTGGGACCGTTTCGTCGAACCGACGATCCTGACGAACGTGACCCCCGACATGGCTGTCTGGCAGGACGAGACGTTCGGCCCTGTGGCCGTCGTTGTGCCGTTCAAGACCGATGCCGAAGCCATCGCATTGAACAATGATACGGAATACGGACTAAGCTCTGGGATCATCAGCGCTGACGAACATCGCGCGCTGGACATGTCGCGCAAGCTGCAAACCGGCATGTGTCACGTCAACTGCTCGTCTGTAAACGATGAACCGCACGTGCCTTTTGGTGGCAGCAAGGCGTCTGGTGTCGGCAAGCATGGCGGCAAATGGTCGATGGAGACCTTTACCGAAACCCGCTGGATCACACTGGATCGTGGCGGGCGTCCTTTCCCGCCGGTGTTTTAAGATGGGCTGGGAAAGGGCACCGTTGCTAAAGGGCAAAACCATCGTCGTTACCGGCTCTGCGTCGGGCATCGGTCAGGAAACGGCACGCGTCTGCACCGCCATGGGGGCAAAGGTCCTTGGCGTGGACGTGACCAAAAAGTTCGACCATGTCGAAGAATTCTATCGCGCCGATCTGTCCGACGGGGCCACGATTGATGCCTTGATCGACGTGCTGCCCAATGGGATCGACGGTATCGCGAATATCGCGGGCCTGCCGCCCACCGCACCGGCGCAAAAGGTACTTGCCGTGAACCTGTTCGGGCTCAAACATCTGACACTTGGCCTGATCCCAAAGCTGAACGATGGCGCCAGCATCGTGAACCTTGCGTCGCTTGCTGGTTTCGGCTGGCCGGATGCGATTGCCGCCATCCGTGCCAGCGAAGGGGTCCATGTGGACGACGCGGCCCGGTTTGCCGCCGATCACCAGATCACCAGCGAAGGCGGGCGCAGCTATTTCTTTTCCAAAGAGGCGCTGATTGCCTGGACGATGCAGAACCGCTGGACCTGGCGTGACCGCGACATCCGCATGAACAGCGTCAGCCCCGGTCCGGTGGACACGCCGATCCTTGGTGATTTCATCGAAACGCTTGGCGCGCGGGCCGAAGAGGACATGCGCACCATGGATCGGCCCGGAACACCCGCCGATCTGGCCCCGATCGTGGCCTTCCTGCTGTCTGACATGACGCGCTGGATCAGGGGCACCAACATTCCGGCCGACGGCGGCATGTCATCAAATATCCTGTGCGACATGCACGGGCTGTCATCTTAAGGGAGGCCACATCATGGCTGCACTTGCTTGGATCATCATTCTTCTGGTCGTCGTGGCGATCATCATCGCATTGGCTGCGTCATTCTATCAAAGGGCAAGCAACGAAGTTGCCTTGGTCCGCACCGGCCTTGGCGGGCGGCGCGTCGTGGTCGACGGGGGCACCATCGCTGTCCCCTATTTTCACGAAATCAACAGGGTCAACATGCAGACCCTGCGCATGGACGTGGCGCGATCTGGTGAATCGTCACTCATTACCAAGGATCGGCTGCGGGTCGATGTGGGTGCGGAATTCTACGCCAGCGTGACACCCAACGACGATGCGGTCACGCGTGCAGCGCAGACGCTTGGTAAACGCGTGTTCCAGCCGGACCAGTTGAAAAGCCTGATCGACGGCATGATGATCGACGCGCTGCGTTCGGTCGCGGCGC
Organism: Loktanella sp. SALINAS62; assembly: GCF_018263905.1. Classification (GTDB taxonomy): domain Bacteria; phylum Pseudomonadota; class Alphaproteobacteria; order Rhodobacterales; family Rhodobacteraceae; genus Loktanella. The sequence continues at coordinate 176,576 of NZ_JAAFZU010000008.1, forward strand.
GGATGACGATGGATGAATTGCACGAAAACCGCGCGAGTTTCGTCAAGGAGGTGCGCGAGAGTCTGACCGATACGCTTGCGACCTATGGTCTGCAGCTTGATTCCGTGTCGCTGACCGCATTGGACCAGACGCCCTTTGCCTCGCTTGACGAAAACAACGCGTTCAACGCGGTCGGGATGCGCAAGCTGGCCGAAATCATCGCCAAATCCAAAAAGGAGCGGGCAGAGATCGAAGGCGACAGTCAGGTCAGCGTCGCACGCACGGCGATGGAATCCGAACGCCGCAAGCTTGAGATCAACCTGGAACAGCGCCGCGCCGAAATTGCGCAAACGCAAGAGGTGGAAACCCTGATCGCGGCGCAATTGTCCGAAATCGCCGCGCGGAAGGCCGATAGCGAACGATCCGCCGCAAAGTCCCGCATCCAGATGGAGCAGGATATCGCCGCCGCCGATATCGCCAAAGAGCAGACACTGCGCGAAGCAGAAATCGCACAGGCGCTGGCGCTTGAAATGGCCGAGCAGAACCGCGCCATCGCATTCGCGGCAAAGTCGCAAGAGGAAAGCAAAGCGCACGCCGAGGCCGATGTCGCACGGATCGACGCCGTTCAAGCCGCCGAAGCTGTGCAGACCGCCCGCCAGATGGCAGAGGCAGAGCGGCGCAAGGCACTGGCCCTTTTGGCGGCGCATGAACAAGCCGAAGCCACCGCCGCCCGCGCCCGGATCACCGCAGCATCGGACAAGGCGACGGCTGCCGACAAGGCGGCTGCAAAGCGCGAAGAAGCCGAAGCGCTCAAAGCCATGCGGCTGGCCGAGACTGAGGCGAACCTTGCCCAGATCAACGCCGAAAATGCGCGGTCCGCGGCACAGGTCGCGATGGAACTGGAACTTGCCCGGCTAAAGGCCATGCCGCAGATCATCGCCGAGATGGTCAAGCCTGCGGAAAAGATCAAGGGCATCTCGATCAACCACGTGTCCGGACTTGGCCGCACCGGCCAAGACGCCGGCAGTGCGACATCGCCGGTGACGCAAACTGTGGATGCGATCCTTGATATGGCGGTTTCGTTGCCCGCCATGAAAAAGCTCGGTGACTCAATCGGTGTCAACATGGATGTCGTGGTTCCGGGCCCAAAACAAAAACCGATCCCGGACGATCAGTGACGCCGCAGGTTGCCCCGGTGATCCACACAGCCCTAACCACGTTTTTTTGGCAAAGGTGCAGGCGAAAGCCCGGGGGGCTTCAGCCTTACGACGCCACCAGCGGCGTGCTGGCAGCGATGGACCAGGCAAGGATGATGCCAAGACACAGACCCACCGAAACCGGGTCACTGCGTCTGCGGACCCAGCCACCTGCGACCCCGTAAACCAGCCAAAACAAAAGCATCACAGGAAGCACTGTGAATGCGATTCCCAGTGTCGGTGCGATCAGCATCGCGCAAAGGAGTGTCAGCAGGGGCAATATCCGCTGGACTGTCGATGCGATCCAACCAGACCGCGCAATGACCAATGCGTCCGCCACGCAATAGGGGACGGTTCCGATCATCAGCACCAACATGATCCACAGCCGCGTCCCGACAGGGACGAATGCCGCCCCGTAGCGGTCCAGCGCCAAGGCAAAGATGCAAAGACCCCAGAACAGGAAAATGGCAAGCGGCAAGAGGTGAATGCGAGATGAGCGCACACCGATGCGCCACAAAAGTGCCAGCTGGATCGCGCCCCACGCGCCAAAGAAGACTGCCAAAGCACCAAATGCGAATAGACCGCCAGCGCCGGGCGGGATCACGACTGCGGCCAATAGTGCGGGCGCGACCGGTGCTGCAAGGATCAGGATGACCCTGCGCCCGATTGGCGCCGGTTGTGCCATGGGTGGACCCACAACTTTGCTCAGCGGCCACATCACTGCCACCAGTGCGACCAACAACGCCACAAGCCAGGGTGCGATACGCGGAAGCGGACCGGCCGATGCGTGATCCGTTGCCGCCGCGATCCATTCACGCACTTCGGTCAACGTGAACGCACTGTAAAGCACGCCGACATGACCAACCCAAGGGGCCGCCACCGCGCGGCGTTCGACCGGGCCGTCCGTGACCGTCACCCCTTCTTTTGCGTCGGGTTCGAGCTGTCGCAGGCGGTCAACTGCGACCTCGCGCAGCCGGTCCTCTTGTGCACCGGATACGATCAGCAGCCGCGGGGGAGAGTCCGGCGTGACAGCGTCGGAATACATCGAGATTGCAACGACCGCCGCGACATCATCGATCCGGTCTGCCGCACGGATCACCACGTCCGTCGCCATCGAATGGCCGACCAGCGACACTGGCCCCGTGACGCCCGGCAGGCCGCGTGCCGCCTGTGCGACGGCGACAGTCTGCTCTACCAGTCGGGCGGTCGCGCCCGCGACCGATGTCACGTCGCCCGTCATCGGATCCGTGTTGCGCCCATGACCGCGGAAATCAAACGCCGCAACGACAAAACCCGCGCGCGCCAAGGTGATCGAGATCGGCTGCATCATCTGGCGCGACCCGGCGTAGCCATGCGCGACAATCACAAGCGGGCCATCTGCGATCTCATAGGACCGCCAGATCGTAACCGGCGTCGAGGCGAGGATCAGGCGCTCGGACGAAACGCCGATGCGCTGACGTTCCAGCATGACAACAGACAGCACGGCGACAAGCACTGCCGCCATCGCAAAGACCCAGGTTGTCGTCCGCTTTATCCGCATCTGTCCAAACATAGCGCCGTATCAGCCGAGGGTAAGCGCGATATTAGACGCTCCACTGGCGCGCTTTTGGGCGACACAGTGCGCGGCCCATCACAAGCCGATGAAACGCACGCCTTCCATCTGGGCGATGCGGGCCACGTCTTCTTCGTACAGGTCGGACAATTCCGTAATGTCCTCTGCGGTCATACCGGGCAGGTCCACGACTTCTTCGATTTCTTCGGCGATGGCGTATTTGTCCAGAAACGCCGCGATCACCCGACGCTTTTGCGAAATCGTTTTGGGCGGATGTGCGTTCAGGTAATTGATATAACGGTTCATGCCCTCGCTTGACATGATCGTGGCCAGCAGATCATGCGGGCCGTTGATTTTTGTGCCCTGTGGCAGACCCGTCAGGGCGATCACCAGTTCATCCCATATCATCGGGGTGTCCTCGTTGCACCAGACCGTCAGGGTGATGTGCGGTGCCACCTGCAAAATGCGGCTGACCAGATCCGACCAGCGTACCTCGTGCGGGTCTTTGCCCTGCATGAACGCGTCAAACGTATCCATGTTTGATCTGGCAAAGGCATCGGGCAGAAATGCCGCCGGATCGCGGATCGCAAGGAACAGGTCCAGATCGTCCTGCGGGAACAATTGCAACATGCCCTGCAGCTTGAATTCAGCCTGGGCATACAGGATGCCGTTTTCGAAAATGCGGTTGGGAATACAGATAAAGTTCGAATTGCTCAGCACCAGCCGGTCCGGGGATTCGTCCGGCACGATCGCATCAAGGATGATCTGACGCGTGTCGGGGGCAGGGGGCTGGCCGTTCAGGTTCTGGATCGTTTCGCGCAGGATCCGGCGGTATTTGCCCGGACCGGGGGCCGCGATCCCGTGTTCACCCAAAATCGCCCCGTTCTTGAGGATCGTGCGGACCAGCCGATCTTCGTCAGTGCAGTTGGCACCAAGGTGTAAAGCGATTTCCATCAAATGACCTGTTTTTTGTCTTTGGCAATATGTCGCAATATAACGGGAAATCTGGACAGCGAAACCGGTATCGGATAGCGCAGTTTCATGTCCGACCAAACTGCTCAGATATTGGACCGCCCGAAAGGCCGCCGCGCATGGGCGGTCGATCCCTGGTCCCTTGGCGCGCTGCTGATCGCTATCGTGGTGCTGGCACCGCTGGTGGCCGTGGTCTGGTTCGCGTTCAACCCGACCCAGAACATCTGGCCACACCTGTTGTCGACGACCTTGCCACGTTATCTGGCCAATACCGCAATACTGATGGCGGGCACCGGTCTGTTGACGGGAGTGGTCGGCACCTGCTGCGCGTGGCTGGTCGTGATGTATCGCTTTCCGGGGCACGGCTGGCTGCAATGGGCGCTGCTGATGCCGCTGGCGGTGCCGGCCTACGTGGGTGCCTATGCGCTGGTCGATTTTCTGGAATATGCCGGACCCGTGCAAACCGCGCTGCGCGACACGTTCGGCTGGGCCACGTCGCGCGATTACTGGTTTCCGAAAATCCGCACCCGCGAAGCCGCAACCGTGGTCATCGCGGCATCGCTGTATCCGTATGTCTACCTGCTGACCCGCGCCGCGTTCCGCGAACAATCGGGCGCGGGATACGAAGTCGCGCGCGCCCTTGGCGTGGGGCCGTGGGGGCGGTTTGGCCGTGTCGGCCTGCCGCTGGCCCGGCCCGCCATCGCGGCAGGTGTCGCCGTGGTGATGATGGAAACCGTCAACGACTTCGGGACGGTGGATTATTTCGCGGTGCAAACGCTGACGACCGGTATCTTTTCGGTCTGGCGACAGGGCGGCAATCTGGGCGGCGCCGCGCAGATCGCCTGCGTGATCCTGACCGTGATCGTGGTGCTTGTCACACTGGAAAAGAAAAGCCGCAGGCGGGCACGGTTTGCCGCAGGCGCGCGCAACGTGCGCCCGGTGGTGCCCACGCGCCTGACGGGATGGCGCGGCTGGGTCGCCATGCTGATTTGTCTGTTGCCCGTACTGGTGGGTTTCGTGCTGCCGGTGTCGGTCATCGCGTCCCACGCACTGAATGCATCGGAATGGCTGGCACCGGGTCTGGCACAGGCGATGATCCGGACGCTGGCCATCTGTGGCATCGCTGCCGTGGTGGCGGTGCTGGGCGGCGTGTTCATGGTCTATGGCACGCGCCTGTCGGGCCGCCGCCTGCCGCAGCTTCTGCTGCCGGTGACGGCACTTGGCTATGCCGCACCGGGCGCCGTGCTGGCCTTGGGGATTCTTGTGCCGCTGGCGGCCTTTGACAACAGCCTTGCCGATCTGGTGCTGGCGGTGACGGGCACCGATCCCGGCCTGATGCTGACGGGAAGCGCGGGGGTTGTGGTGCTGGCCTATGTGGTGCGGTTCTTTGCGATTTCCGAAGGCAGCGCCGATGCCGCATTGGGGCGCATTCCTGTCAGCCTGCCGATGGCCGCGCGGTCACTGGGCAAGACGGCGGGCCAGACGCTGGCCCGCGTGCATGTGCCGATGATCCGCGCCAGCATCGGATCGGCCCTGTTGCTGACTTTTGTCGATGCGGTCAAGGAATTGCCCGCCACGTTGATGCTGTACCGGCACGACACCCTGTCCACGCGGGTCTATGCCAAGGCGTCTCTCGAAGATATCGGCGGCGCTGCACCTGCCGCCCTGATCATCTGCGGCGTGGGTCTGTGCGCCGTTCTGCTGCTGGCCCGCGCCAACCGCTAAGCGATCGCAAGTTTTCGCGTTTCAGGCGCACAGCCGGGCTTGCGTTTTCCTGTGGTCGTTTTTATAGCACCCACAACGGCAGGCCCAAGGCCCGCCCGGCCCCTATAGCTCAGCTGGTAGAGCAACTGATTTGTAATCAGTAGGTCCGCGGTTCGAGTCCGTGTGGGGGCACCAAAATTACACAATAAAAACAATTACTTACGGCAATTTCGGGGTCGCACTGGCAGTTCTCGCTTCGGTCAAACACAGTATAAGTACCGAATTTGTGCCGAGAACGGTTTAAGCACCGTCTTCCATGCAGATGCCCGAGCGGTCAGAACGATTCCAGCACAGCCGTACAGTGCTGGATTGTCGTCTCCTTCGCCCGCATCAGTGCGAGGTGCTTGTTGATAAGGTCGACAACTTCCGCCCACGTGACGCTCGGTGCGAGTGACACGATGCCGTCAGCGAAGGCCGACACCGCGACAAACGTTAGGTCAAAGCCCTTGGCCTCGTACTCAGCGACGACCGCCGGCAGGACCAGCTCCGTCTTGGCATTGGGACCGTAGACGAAGATCATTGCAGAGTGACCGGCCTCTGCGACCTTTCCACCTGCGTGGTCCACGTCTGCCCGAGTGAAGGGCTTGTCCTTCGCCTCGACGCAGTGACGCAACGTCTGCCCGTCCGCCTCGAACACGTCGATGTCTGCCACCTCGTTGGACGACGCACCGCTCTGGTTGGCGGGGTGCGAACTCACGATGAGGTCGTTGCCGTGGCCCTTCGCCATCAGCTCGAAGAGTAAGGCGACGCTCAGGGCGAGCGTCTCGCCCTCACAGGATTTAGCCAGCAGCGCCTCGACCAGTGCCAGCAGCTTGGCCTTACTGACGAAGGTCCCGAAACGGTCCGTATCGAATACCACGACGCGGCTTTTCATCGCCAGGACGTGTGAGAGGACCGCTACGAGCGCCTGGTCGCCGTTCTCCTGTTCGTTGACCATCTCGAAGACCTCGATGAGCCTCTGGAGGGTCGCGCGGTCCTTCCCACGGCGCACGGCGTTGTCCATGCTGAGGTGCGTGTAACGGGCGGGCTTGTTGAGAAACGGTTCGTTAGACCCGCCAAGCCGCTTCTCAAGCACCGTCTGCTCGAAAGGCACGACGACGCCGTGGCACAGCGATCGGGCGTCGAAAGCGCCTTGGAGTGGCGCGCCCGCCTGGAGCACGAGGGGATTGGCCCGAGGGTTGGTCGCCTTGGCTAACATGCCAGTCAGGAGCACGTACTTATAGGTGAGGTGCGTGTGCCCGATAATCTGTTCAATCTTTGTTTCCATATCTCGTGGTACGCGATATGCTCTATCTTGCGCCGCAAGGGTCGCATCCTTCAATATCTGGGACGCTCGCCCACTATCCACATTAACGTTCATCGAAAGCCCTGAAATGAAGACAATTACCAACATCGAAGACGCTAAGGGTCGGAAGGGCCATTCACAAGAGAGCCTTTCCGCAATCTCGCTGTTTTCGGGTGCTGGTGGAATGGACGTCGGGTTTCGAAAGGCTGGCTTCAGGATCGAGTGGGCTAATGACTTCGACAAGGCTGCGGTGGAAACCTATCGCCGCAACATCGGGGACCACATAACCCTGGGCGACGTTAACGAGTACATCGAAGGGCTGGCCAAGTTCAAAGGAGTTGACTGTCTATTCGGAGGCCCGCCCTGCCAAGGCTTTTCCGTGGCAGGCAAGATGGCGCTGGACGACCCACGCAGTCAGTTGGTCAAGTCGTTCATGCAGGCTGTCGAGGTGGTTTGCCCGCGTTGCTTCGTTATGGAGAACGTGAAGGCCCTCGGCACACTGTCCAAGTTCAAGCAGGTTCGGGACGAATTGCGATCCTACGCGGACCAGCTCGGCTATCAGACCGAGTTGCTAATGTTCAATTCCAGAAACTTCGGCGTTCCGCAGTCAAGGGACCGCGTGTTCTTTGTGGGCTTTTTGGCCAGCGACCGAATTGACTTTGACGTGCGCGTGAAGCGGTATTTCCGTCCAGAGGTATCGTCACTTGAGGCAATCAGGCATCTGGGTCCACAGGGAACGGATAAGAACCCAAAGACCTGCAACGCGGTCGTCACGATTGCGGAAAGACCCGTCTTGCGGAGAAGCCCCTACGCCGGAATGATGTTCAACGGCCTCGGGCGCCCACTGAACCCGGCGGCTCCCTGCGCGACACTCCCCGCATCAATGGGCGGGAACAAGACGCCGATCATCGACGAACGACAGTTCTTCGGAAACGGCCAGAGCTGGGTTGAGGACTACCACGCGCACCTGATGGACGGTGGCGAACCCTACGGGATGCACGACACGCCGGACTTCGTCCGCCGTCTGACCCTGGAGGAGGCCCGCATTCTGCACTCGTTTCCGCTGGACTACGACTTTGCAGGCGGGAAGTCGGCGATCTACAGACAGATTGGCAATGCTGTCCCGTGCGGCCTTGCCGAGGCAGTTGCAATGACGGCGGTCGACGTGCTGCACGCCTCCGAACTTCCCGAGATTAGCAGCCCGCAGATGAACCTCGATTTCTCCCGCAAGATAGCCGTATAGCGAGGGGACGCGGCCCTAAGGGGGCCGCGCCAAGTCTCCCACTTAGCCTTCTGCAACCTTACGGCGTGTGGGAATGTCTGCGCCCTTGCGTCTCAGGACGGCGGCGGTCGAGGCGACCGAACGGGCAGACGTCTTGGCGTCGGGGAACCGCCTTTTCACCAATGCGACAATCTCGACGTACGTATGATCTACGTCCATCAGCAGCTCGTGCACCAGTTCACCGATGGTGCCCAAACGGTCGGGACCCGTCACCTTCGCGTTCCTGATATTGTCGTCGACGCTCGGCTCGTTCTTGGGTGCCTCAACCGCTTCGTGCTCGGGCGGTTTGACGTCTTCGGTGGCCTCAGGCTCGTGCGTATCAGCCATAGTCGCACCGAGGACCTGTACCTCGACCACGATGCTGCCGGGATGCTCCGTCTGCTTCTTGTGTGCTAGGTCGAGGCGGCCACAGAAGCCCGAGACCTCCCACCCTTGCTCTCCTTCCAACAGGACGGCGTGGCTGTAGGTGCGGTCGGTCTTGCGGGTCAGCTCGGTCCCGTCGGGCGCGGTGACGATGTAGGTTGTCTTGGTCATTGGTCTTCTCCTTGGGTTAGTGGGTTCAGTCTTCACTGCGGCGGTTGACGATGAAGCCAGCGGCCCTCCACGCAGCCTCAATCATGTCGGCAGTCTCGGCGCAGGACACGGTGGCCTGCTTGTGGCAGAGGCGGGCACGGTCGTTCGAAAGGGCGTAGAGGTGTATGGTCATGTCTCGTCTCCAGTCAGTGTTGATAGGAATAGGATGTCGCGGGTGGGCGTCCCCGCGAATGGGTAAAGCGCAATTCTTCGTTGACGAATTGCTACGGGACCGAAGCGATTAGTCGTGGGATCGCGGTGGGTTAGCCGCGTACGCCGCCCCACCTCCACGACAACCTGTCTCTACGGGGCGTCCACGGTGGACGCCTCCGAACAGGAGACAGACATGCACTTCAGGATCACCATCGCCGACACGATCTACTACACCCACGACGAACTGGCGGGCGCCCAGAGCGACGCCCTGGACCATGCGAGGGAATTGACCAGGGCCGTCGGCCAACCCGTCCGCGTCACCGTCCACAAGATGGGTCACTCCGTCCGCGACGACCTCGGGCGCGACGTGACGCCCGCCTTCTGGGTCGGCTCCGCCGTCGGGCGGATCGAGAACAAGGTGGCCTTCGTCTCGTGGGTTCCTGCATCGGCAAAGAAGGCGATGCCAGTCAAGACGCGGGTGGCGGCATGAGCAGCGCGCAGGAACTCGCGGACCAAATCAGGAACGGCAACCTGAGCGCCGTGGCCGCCGAGGTCGCGTGCGACGGGCCGACCGCGCTGGCAGTCGCGGCACTCCTCGACGCCCACGAGCTGGATCTTCTTCGCAGGGTCCTCGACGACCATCTGGACGGGCTCACTGGTCCCGTACGGTCGATGCGGGTCGGTGGCGAGGCTCGCGGCGGTCCCGTGATGATCCGCATGCGGGGTAAGGTCAGTTGAGACGGCGGACGAGACGGGCGCTACGTCGCTCGGCACTCGTGGCCTTGGGTCTCGCGTACGTCGTCGGCTCCGCGTTCGCCATCGTCACGCTGTCGCCGTCAGACCGCGACGGGCTCGAGACGCTGACGACCAATCCGCCGCCGTTCGCGGGCCATCAGTCGCCCGTCAGCCTTGATGCGTCATGGACGCTGACGGACGTCTAGTGCGGATGGGCCCGCCCGATGGTCGTCGGGCGGGCCGCCATGGTCCTATTGGTAGGGCCGTAGACCGTTCGCCTTGAGGTATCTGCTCAGGATGGCCTCCTCAAGCGCGTCACGGATGCGCTTTGCCATGTCGTAGTCCATGACAGGGTTCCCGAACTCCTCCGCCCGTTCGACCACGCTCTCCAGCAGCGGCTCGAATATCGCCGTCTCCATCCGGTGGCCGTAATGGCGCACGAGGTACTGTAGCAGGCCGACGAGGTACAGCTCCTCGACCTTGCCCTGTTCTCGCAGCATGATCCCGTCCACGTGGTCGGGGTCCAGGTCCAGATCGTCCTTCGGCAGGGTGAACGCGAAGCGGACGTTGTTGAAGCCCTCGAGGTCGGCCATCTCAGTGACTTCGATGCTCATCGCGCTGCTCCCGCCTGCTGGCTCTGACCTTCGAGACGCGGGTTCGGCGTGCAGCGGGCAAGGAGCTCCTGCTCGAACGTGGCCCGGAGTTCAACGGCCTTGTCCCAGTCGATGCCCTTTGCGCCGAACGCCATTTCCTCTTCGAGGATGCTGTCGAGAAGCGAGGGGAACAGTGATTTCCCATGAAAGTGGTGGGTGTATCCGATGGCGCTGATGAGGGCAGGCAGCGCCGCGGCGATGGCGGAGCTGTTGTCATCGAGGCCGCTTTCCCGCAGCTCCTCCATCAGAGCCTCGTCCATGTCATTCCGCAGCAGGCTGAGGGTGAAGTGGACGCGCTCAAAGCCCGGCAGGTCGACGAGTTTTTCTACTTGAATGGTCATTGGTCTCTCCAACTATGTGTGGTTCCCCGGCACGGGGTTCCTACAGGGGAGAAAGTCTCACAATGCCTATGGTGCGGGGAGCTCCTATTAGGGTCGAGGGGTCCAAATGAGGGCTCCGCCGCGGGTTGAGCGCAAAACGGAAGATGCCCCGCAGACGGTGTGTCAACGGGGCCGTGTCATCAGACAGCCTGAGATGCCACCTTGCGTTTAGACGAGTGCCCAGACCCCGGTGACTGTGTAGCCTGAGGCCAGCACCCTGTCGAACTCACCTAAGAACGGCATCCCGCCCGCCACGGCCACGGTCAACGTGGACCCGCCAATCTCGACAGTGATGTTGCCAGCCGTGCCGATGTGCAGGCCACGGGTGTCCTCGTGGAGGTCCGTGTCGGCCGCGACGGTCGCACCGACCGCAGCAATCTCGAAGTAGCGGGTTGGGACTCGGAGCTTCTTCGTGTGCGGATCGGCCATGTCAGTTGCTCCCCATCAGGGCCATGCGGACCTTGGCCACGTCATCGACCGTTGGTGCGCCGGTCGCTAGGTCGTGTGCGTCCTGCCTCGTCTTGAGCATCGAGCGGCCCATCTCGGTGTCCAGGGCACGGACGTAGGCGGCCTCGAAGGTCTCGCCGTCAGCCCGCATCGTCTTGGCCAGCGTGTCGAGCTGCCCGTCGACCTTGGCCATCACGCCCGCGGCCGCCTTGGCCACGTCGGCCTTCGTCATCGGTTTTTTCGTCATCTCGTTCTTCTCCATCTGCGCGGCGGCACGAGCGGACTCCACTTCGGCCTCCAGTTGTTGCACGTCCTGGGCCAGTTCCATGACCCGTTCCATCTCGTCCTCGTCGCGGGCAAGCCGCCCGAGGGTGTCTTCCAGTTCCTTGCGCTTCGCCTCCAAGCGGATCAGTTCCGCCGCGTAGCGTTCGCCTTCCTTACTCATCGTCCCAGCTCCTCGAGTTCGCGTTTCGCCTGGGCCGCCAGGTGCTTCTGGGGCGAAGCAGCCTTAAGCCGCAGAAGTTCCAGGTTCAGGGACTCCGCCACGCGGCCCTCCGCGTCGGTCAGGCTGATCGAGTGGCGGGCCTTGATCGGGGTGTCGATACCAAGCGCCCGCGACAGTTCGCTGCCACCCGCAGCGATCATGGCCTTCACTAGCGCCTCGGACTGCCGGTTAGTGGTCAGAACGCGGTCGATGGCTCCGACGTCGCCGCCAACCGCCGCGGTCTGGCCGACGCCCTGGCGCACGGCCTCGCGATACGCGGACCAGTTGGTTGCTAGGTCGGTCAGCGCCCTGTCGACGGCAACGGCCAGCTTGCGGCGGTCGCTGGCCGCGTCGATGGCCCCCTGCACCTGCCGGGTCCGCTTCGCTCGAGCTTGCGTTTCGGCGGCGTCCGAGACGTCAGACGTCAGCCGCTCGATTGCGTCGTCCACGATGGCGATGCGTTCGGCCAGTGCCGCGGCCGTGTTGGCGGGCTTCCTGCCCGCGATAAGATCGTTGGTGGCCTCTGCGCGGGCCTTCTCGCGTTCGTCGACCAGGCGGGCACGTTCTGTACGCAGCTCCGCCAGCCTGTCTTTCGGGTCTGCCATGTGTGGCCTCCTCTCGTTACGGGTTGAGGCGGGGGCGACCGGCGATCCCAGGAACCAGCCGCCCCCTTGTGAGGGACGCCATGCCACTGGAAACGGCCTCACTCGCCCAAGATGCCGCAACCGGTCGGAAAAGGAGACCAGCGAGTGCCGGTCGGGCGTCAAGTGTTGGCGGCGTCGTCCCCGAGAAGCGCGAGGTCCATCTGTTCGAGGATTTCTACCGGCGCCCTCGCGGTATTCACGAACGCACTGGGACTCTCGGAGATGCGCGACCTGTACCAGCGGAGGACCCGAGGCGACGGCACCTCGCAGCCCGCGGCGTCGAGGACCAGCATCAGCTCGCGGCACCATCCGCGGGGCCAGCGGATGGTCCCCGATATGTTCCACGCATGGGCGATGATCGTCACGAGGTTCGAGCGCATCGAGGCCTCTGGGTCCAGCTCAGCGTCGATGCCCGCTTCGAGGAACAGCTCGCGCATCTCGGCCTCGACGGCCTTGTAGCGCAGGCTGGGCAGGGCTGGCGTCGGGCGCTCCGGGGCGTCCATGGGCGTTCCTCTCTGCGGCGACAGTATGCGCGCATCGTGTCGCGTGCGCCCGCGCCAGTAAGCCAACGAGGGTGCCCAACCGACATTCGATCAGCGGGACTGACACTCTGAGGGGCAACCGGATCAGGGGCTTAGCCCGGACGCCCTCGACCAGACACAGCGCGGAGTACCGTGAAGGGTCAGGCGTCAGCGAAGAACGGCGTACCAGCGATCCACTCCAGAAGCCGCTCCCGCGTCCCGTCGTCAAGGTCAAGCCTAGTCTCCACGGACCATGTGGCATCGTCCCGCACAGCCTTCGACTGCCACGGCGTGGGTTCACGCCCGGCGTCCATCTCGGTGACCAGCCCGTCGCTCGGATCGTGCAGATAGCCAGTGGCGACACGCATCGTCTCGTGTCCGTCGGCGTATGTCAGGGTGGCGGTGCCGCCAGGTCTGACGATCGTCACGCGAACCTCGGGTGCATCACTCATCGGACGCTCCCCCGGTCTGCTGTGGTGGCCCCTGGACGACCTTAGCGTCCTCGATGCCGTCTCGTCCGCCCGGACGCACCGCAGAGCCCTGGACGAGCTTCGGTCGCTTGGGGAGTGCGGTGTGGACCGTAGTCGAGTTGTTCACCTGGACGTTTGTATTCCTGTTCTCGGGGAACACGGCCCGCGAAGCGACGGAGCGCAGCAGGTCCATGTCACCGCCCGCGGGCATGGGGACCATGATCGGCTCGAAGTCGTCGTCCAGGACCACCTCGCCGTTCCGGTCCTTGAGGGGCACGCGGATCACGACTGGCATCAGGTCCGTGACGGTCCTGACCACAACCTGCCGCAGGTGGTCCACGTTCATTTGCAGGGCAAAGTCCCACTTGGCCGCGAACTCAGGATCGCCGGCCTTCCGGTGGTACATCGTGCTGCGGTTCATGCCGAGGATGCGGCACGCCTCTAGGACGTTGCCTGTCTCTGCCAGCACGTCGAGGAAGCGCTCCTGCTTTGCTGGCGTTATCTCGTGGAAATACATCAGTCGAACTCCTCGCAGTCGACGGGCATGGGTTCGACCCCGCCCCATCTGTTCTTGGGTGCGCGCCAGCCCGCCCAGCGGACGCCGAGGGCCTCGAGGTCGAAGGGCTGATGGCCGCCGCATGGCACCTTGCCGAATGGCTTGAAGCGGCCCTTGGGCATGATGTAGCCGATGGTCTGCCCACCGCCTGGCCTTGCAAAGACGAGACAGGAACGGGGGACCGCGCTGTCCATGACCAAACCGCCAGCCAACCATTCCAACTGCATTTCATCGCCCTCGCCTCGCCGACACCGATCGTGCAGGTCGTCGACCGCTCTGTTGTAGCTTGCGACCCAAGTCTTAGCGGCCTCGACGCTCATCGGCCTGAGGGATGGACGGCCTTGCTTCGGCGTGGGCAAGAACGGCTCGTCGTTTCGATCTACAGTCATTTTCGGTGCCTTTTCCTGTACTTCACGCTGTGCCCAGCCCGGCGCACAACCTTCAAGTCATTGAAAGCGAAACGTTTTCATAGGGCACACCCTCTGATCGCGGATCAGAAGGAGGGGCGGTTCGGCCTCTACATTCGTCGTCAGGATGCCACTTTCGTGCCAGCATAGATGCCAGCGTGTCCGGCCCCGCGCGCAAATTTCGCCAACGTTGTCCGGTGTCCCTTGGCTCTGAAGGTAGGAATTACGTCCGACCAAGCTGGGAGAGGGAGCGCCCCTTCGGCTACGCAGTACCCAATGCAAGGCTCGTAAAACCTCGTAAGCCTCACTGTAAGGCCTGAAAAATGGCCTAAGTGCATGATACTGATATGCTTTATGGCCGTGTAAGGCCGTAAGCTCGAAAAGTCGCTCGCTATATAGTACGTCTGTGCAAGAAATATTTTCTCTGTGCGTCGACCAAGGTAAAGCGCCTTGGTCAGGGTGGCAGGTAGCGAGAGAAAGTCTGACCACAGGTATCTTAGTCTTAAATAGCCTTTACAGACCTTACACCCTTACGGACCATGAAAATAAGGCACCTCGAGAAGTCTCAATCTCTTACAGCACCTTTACAGAGGCCTTACGCCCGACCAGATGGCACCGAAAAATCGCGCCGCATCTTTCCCTTGGCCGGACAACGCCTGAGGTTCGGTGCCGATTTCGGCGTTTAGGTTCTGTTAGTGAGACCGGACGGGGCGTGAAAAAGCCCGCCACATTCGGACGGGCTTTTTCACTTCGGCACTGGACGCCCGGTCAGGGTTCTAGCTGGTATCCGGCGGCGACCTTCCCCCCGACGCGGACCGTGGCCTTGTAGGTCCAGCCGAGGGCCTCCATCACCTCCCGTAGACGTTTCGGATGGCGCATGTCCTGCCTGTCCGCCTTGAGACCGAGGCCCGCCAGCAACTCCTTGCTGTGGATGCGGTCGGCCTGAGGCGGCTCGTCGAGGATCGGATCGTGGACGCTCCCGTTTATGACGGTCTCAACATAGTCCTCCCCTCCCGCCTCGAAGGCGTCGCGTGCGGTGAGCCGATCCGCAAGCATTTCGCGTATCTCGTCCGCCCAGGGGTCCTCGGTCGTCTCCGCCTTCTGGGTCTCAGCTGCGAACGCCCATAGCCGCTCGGGCAGCACGACGCTCTCGCCCGCCTTGTAGAGGGCGTCCGCCTCGGCCCAGAGCTGGTCCCTGTTCTCACCGATCCATTCGATGTCGACCCTCGCGCCGCGCGGCATCTGTAGGGGCCAGAACCGGCGCGCGCCCGTGGGGTCGTCGAGGTACCCACGCTGGTTGACCGTGCCCGCGAAGACGATGCGCCGGGGGTGGTTCTCAATCTTCCGCCCGTATGGCGGTCTGTAGCGATCCATCGACCGGGACATGAAGGCCTTGAGCTCGTTCATGTCCGCCTTCCTGAGAGACGCCAGTTCGGCGAACTCGTGCATCCAGATGCCGTGCAGTAGCTGCGGCGCGTCCTTGTCGGACAGCTTGGGGATCGCCGCGTCGGAGAACCAGACGGGCGAGAAGAGCACCTTGAAGCCGGTCGACTTGAGCGAACCCTGCTCACCGTTCACGATGGGCATCGTGTCGAACTTGCATCCAGGGTCCCGCTGGCGCGCCACGGCGCCGACCATGAAGCAGGTGGACACGGCGTCGGTGTAGTCGTTCGTGATGCAGTTGAAGCCCCTCGCGAAGAGCTGCGAGACACGGCTCTCGCCGTCCCATTCCAGCCCGTTCAGGTAGTCCATGATCGGATTGATGATGTTGGTCGTGGCGTGGAAGTTCAGGGCGTCGTGGACGTGCTCCTTGGACGGCTCGAACCCAGAAGACTGGCAACGGTCCATGACGTAGGTCCGCACCTGCAAGACAGTCATCTCGGTCAGCGTTCGCCCGAGGCTGTCATCCCAGGGCAGGCGCTCGTTCAGGAATATCTGCTCCTGTTTCAGTTGGTCCCAGGCCATTGACAGCTTCGATGCCTTCACAGCCCTCAGGGCGTTCGCGTATGAGTTGCTCGCCTTGCCGGTGCGGACGTCGACGTCGAACGGCCCGTCAAAGATGCGGGGCTTCCTGCCGCCGACCACCTTACCGACTGCGACCTTGACGGTCCCGTCTGTCTCCTCGGCGTCCGGGAGGCTGTCGAGCGGCTCGTCAAAGTCGTCCGAGACCGGCCGATCAGGAATGTGCTTCCCAAGGCCCCGCGAGGTGAGCGCCTTGTAGAGGGTCTGATGGGTAATCGGCGTGCCAGTCGACGGTTCCATGTCCAGGCTGTCCCATCGTGGACCAATGAGACCGGCGTGGTCGGCGTAGCCAGCCGCGCCAGTAGACCACTCTATGAACTCCTGACGTCCTTCGCCTGCGGTCGCATAATGACAGGCGACCATAAGTTCGAACCACTCCTGCTGATCCCCGAATTCCTCGGGGTCGAGGTGCTCCAGCATTGCCTCCAGCTCTTCCGCCGAGTGTTTCCCGGCGTCGGAGGCCGCATAACGTGCAGGCTGCGCGGGCCTCGCGATCAGGGCGATCAGGTCGGCGGGGGCAAGCGGGGCCTCGCTGAGGTCCACGCCAAGGGCGTCCCATTGATAGGCTCTCTGCGTGTCGGGGTGGATCGATCCTGCCGCCACGACCTGACGGCCGAACGCCTTGAACTCGACGCCCGGATAGTTGCCCTTGCCCAGGCTGTCTCTGGTGACGACGGAGGCGTCCTTCATCATGTAGATGTGCAAGCCGCCCGATCCCGTCTCGACCGTGGGGTATAGGTCAGGGTCCATCCCGGTCCACAGTACCAGCTCGACAAACGGGTTGATCGGAGACGCAAGGGTCTGGCCGTCAGGGAAGTTGCGCGGGTCGACGTCGAGGACGAGCTGGTCGGCCTTGAGCCGTACCCCGACGTTATCGCCAGCGTCCATGTGCTTCTTGGCATTGAACGAGGCGTAGGGGCGAGTGGTCCAGTTCTTGTGCTTGGGTGCCTTCCCAAGTTGACGCTGCTTGCCGTTCTTGACGTCAGAGTAGCCATAGTGGTGCAGCGGTATGAGCTGCCAGCTCTTGGCGTCAAGGTAGGGCCTCAGCGCATCCTTTTCGGGTGCTACCGCCGCATTTTCCATCTTCATGTCAAAGCCCCGCGCGCTTGGCGAGGTAGGCGTCCACAGCGTCCCGCCGGTAGAAGATCGAACGCCCGAGCTGCACGAACTCGGGACCCTTGGTCGCCTGTCCAGTGTTGCGGAGGCTGCGGAAGGTGTTCAGTGTCCCGACCGTGTGGCCGGTGACTTTTGCCACCTCGCCGGTGTTCATCAGGTCTTTCAATGGTACGTCGCGGCTTACTCCCGCGATATATTCTTCGTCATCAGGCATGTTTCTGGTCCATTCATGGTCTGTTCTTCATGGGGGTGGATCGTCGTTGCGAAGCGGCGATCCACCCAACTGGATCAAGTATGCCGCGCCCGGATGCGCGCGTAACCTAACGTTTCGCAGGCACGCAACGTTCGCTGGCTTAGGGTCTCGACTACGACCGACGCCTCAGATCGCGGGGACGTCCAGAAAGT
Source organism: Loktanella sp. SALINAS62 (assembly GCF_018263905.1). Lineage (GTDB taxonomy): Bacteria > Pseudomonadota > Alphaproteobacteria > Rhodobacterales > Rhodobacteraceae > Loktanella. The sequence goes on from NZ_JAAFZU010000008.1 coordinate 194,172, forward strand.
CGATATACCTGCACCCCCGGGGGTCGTCCTGAACGCCCAACTTCTCAGCGCCAGGATACTTCGCCTTGTCGAAGTAGAGCTGTTCCCCGTTGACCACGATCTTGAGCGCCGGGTCCCTGATCGCGTCGTTTGCATCAGGTATGAGAAAGCGCTCGCCTAGGTGCACTCTGGTTTCGCCCCGCATCATACAGGCCTCGGGCTTCGCGCTGACCAGGGGCAACGGTGCTGCTTTTCCGTACAGCGCATTCTCCGGGTAGACGTACAGCTCGACTTCGACGTCGAGAACGCCGTCACCTTCGGGCAGCTTCAATCGTCGCTCTAGGTACATCTCGACTGGTATGCCCTGCCCATAGCCAGAGCCGTCTCCAATCTGCTTGAAGCCCATCTTTATCCAGAATGGCAAGCTCGCCGCCGGGCTGCACTCCCCAGAGAGCATGGTCACGTTGTCAGCATGGGCGCGATCAAGACCCACTTGGAACAGGGCGGTCCCGTAGCCTTTGCGCTGGTGCGTGTCCTTCACGCAGGTGATGTCTGGCGAGTATCTTCCGACTTGAAACGCTATCGCCTTACCGTCCTCGCGGACCACCCACATTTCGGAGGTTTCCTCGTGCGCTTTGCGTATGATGTTCCTGTTGCCCCAGAACCCAGAACAGCCGCCGTCGTCGTCCCACTGCGCCTTAAGCCAGTGAAGGATGTATTCAAGGTCCTCGTCTGTGGATTGATCTACGGCCACCGCTATTCTCCTATCTGAATGACATTTGTTACCATTCTAGCGGTGGCACAACGGCGGGGATATAAACGTTTCGCGGGGGCGTTCGGTGCGTTTACCACCCGTTAGGGGAACGGCGGCCGTCACGCACCCTTGTATGGTTCGCCAGGGGTTGCCCGACGGCGGTCAGGATCGGCCGCACGTCTGCGCGCCAAAGCGACCAGGTACGGCTCGTCCCAGAACTCGGGTTCCTTTGAGAACACCAGCGCGTCCTCCGGTTCCGCCCAGAAGACGCGGCCGTCGTCGTTCACAATCAGAGGGAACCTGTCGGCGTGCACGGCCATAGCCCAGACCGTGCAAGGATCGTTCGGCCCCCACCCAAGCCGGTCGAACTCCATCAGCAGCAGGCCCACGAAGTCACCCTCGGGTTCCGTCTCCAGATACGTCAGCGCACGGAGCACCGCACGTTCGATTGACTGCCAGTCCTGCGCGTCTGCGGGCTGTTTAGCCTCTGAGACCTTGCTCATGCCGCACCCTCCATCAGGAATGCGTCGAGGTCGTCCCGGTGGTATCGGACGATCCGGCCAACGGTGCGGTAGCGGGGTCCAGCACCCTTGCTGCGCCAGTTGTGCATGGTGCCCTTGGAGACGGAGAGGTAGCCTGCGGCCTGTTCGCTGGTCATCCAGGGGGTCTCGGTTCGATCGTTGGTCATGGCGGTAACTCCTGCATCAGTTTGCGTCCAGGTGGACGGCGATGATGTCAGATTATCAGCCTGCGACGGCCCAGTATGCCAACGAGCCGCCGCATTGGTGCCATCATTTCACAAGGTTCAGCACATAGTCCTCGAGCGCCTGTGCGTATGGCCTCAGGGCCTCGATGAGATGCGACTGATGCACGTAGCCGCCCGAGGCACCCGGCAACCTCTGGCCAAGGAGCAGGGCACCCTCGGCGTAGGGTACACCAGCGGCGATCATGAACGTCCTCGCATGGTGACGAAGGGCATGGGGCGACGGTATGCCCTTGCGCTTGGGTTCGGCGATCCGACCAGTCGCAGAGGTCGGCGACGGCCATAGCCACTCCGATGCGAGCGGTTCGTCCTCCACCAATCTGGCCCTCAGGGTTTCGGTCAGCCAGCGGCCGGTCGGGAACGACCACGCGCCGCCAACCTTCATGTGCGTGAACGTAAGGATGCCCCGATCAGGATCGAAGTCGGCCCGCTTGACACCGAGCAACGAACTGCGGCGAGCGCCCGTCAACAGGAAGGTGCGATGGAGGTCACGCATCACGCCCGACGACGCCGATGTCTCGTTCCAGAAAGTGGCGACGTCCAATTCATCGACCTGCCGCCTCGCCGTCGCGGGCACGCGTATCGCGTCGATGGGGTTGGCCGCTATCGTCTCGTCGTGCCTGCGGGCGGTGTTGATGATCGCTCGCACCGTGCGCATCACCGAACCGCCCGTGGTCCGTCCGTGTCGCTTCGTCAGCGTGTCCAAGAGTTCTCGGCAGTCCTGGCGCGATATGTCTGCCACCGCACGACGCCGAAGACGCCCGAGATACTGGTCCATGTGATACTGATAGTTCTTGACCGACGCGGGCGAGAGGTCCCGTTCTTTCAGATGCGTGGTGAGCGCCTGTTCCAGCGTCATGCCCGTCTCCTCGGGCCCAGCGGTCGGATCGACGCCAGACTGGATCGTCGCCATCAGTTTTCTTGCCTCGTTTCGCGCCTCGCCCAGACGGACCAGATCGGTGCGCCCGATCTTGACGCGCACCGTGCGGACGTGGCGCTTGTTCCGCCTCACATCGCCCTGGGCAGCGAAGGTCTTCGTCGTCTTGTGGCAGATGCAGAGTAGGCCCTTCACGTCCGTATCCCTGTGGATGCCCGAGCCTAGTGGGAGGTCGCGCACACGCGCCTCTGTGAACTTGAATATGGTCATTGATAAATACCGTCCTGAGCACTGTTTCTGGGCACAGCTCGGGTGATGCCGAGTGAGCCGATAGGACGGATATTGCCTTGTTTATATGGGTTCGTACGCCCCGAATTGGCGAGAATGCACCATGATTATAGCGCTCGTCTCGATTTGTAATCAGTAGGTCCGCGGTTCGAGTCCGTGTGGGGGCACCAATTTGCCAATAATATCAGTTGGTTATGCTGATCCTTAATTGGTGGATTTGGCGTTGAAAAATCCGGAAGCGTATCGGAAGCTAAGTTTATGCGTGTTGCTGTATAGACACGCCGAACTAAGATTAATTCGAGCTTCGAGGCGGCAGTGGCAGCAGTGGCAGCAGCAATGATGTTTTTTGCTGGCTTTGGAACGGTCTGAGAAGCTGTTGTGGATATTTCTCAAAGTGAATGTTTGGTCTGCGGTGAGAGATTCGCTACATAGCTACCGTTCCCCAAAATTTTTCGAGATCTACGTCACTGCTATCGGGTTCTTTGTCTTTGGGTAGTTTATCGATTTGCATGAGCATTGGAATATCGAAAGTAGTTCCCGTAACTACACATGCCCCTTGAGGTAGGTTTGGAATCTGGCTGCGGGAAACGCTATCTAATGTAGCAACAGTGTTTTCTAGCAGCGCCAAATCTCGGTCGTTGACCAATCGATGTATGAAATAGTTATGCAACTGAGAAACTACGGTTGGTGAAATATCAGCTGGGCGCTGACTTGCTAGCGTCATATAAACCCCAAACTTCCGGCCTTCTTTGATTATCTCTTCAAAAAGTTCTAGGCGATAGTCTTTCCAGCTTTCGGCTTCCCGATTTGATTGTTGAGACAAAATGTTGTGTGCCTCATCAATAATTAGGTGCAACGTAATGTCTGGCGGCGATAAAACTTTGGACTTATGATTTTCATAATAGTGTTTAGCGATTAGAATTGGCAGAATTTTCTTAATCTCCTGATTGCACTCTCTCAATGAAATAACTGTAATAGCCTTAGTTTCTGCATTTTGGGGCAGAACAGCTATCACTTTAGCAAGGTCACCCATCAACGATTCGATGCGACGCATAAGCGGCTGTATGTGCTCGTATTGGACCGAGCCGTATAGAAGGTCCGAAATTAATTTGAGCTCTGCTCGAATTTGAAGTTCTTGAAATCCATCCGGTTTGTCGAAATTTATCTCGGCTATCAATTTCTGAAAGTGATCTTCATAGGTCGGCTTACCAACGTCGAAATAGCTGCGCACACCTTCGTTGTCGAAGTAGAATGATGATGATGTCCGTAGGTATCCAACGCTATGTATTGACTTAATTAGGTCCTGAGCTAACGACAGGTGACGTGATAGAGATTTCAGAAGTTCTAAAGCTTCTGTGCTGGGGTTTTCTGAGGTAAGCACCCGTAGGAAGATGGACTTAACATACGAAACTAAACTATCCTTGTTTGCCTCGTACTTTTTCCGTTCAGTGATAATCCGCCTAAGGAATGGCTTTTGGGTATTCGCAGTGGCTTGGAATAATATTCCTAGTGTCTCCGCTTCCCAAAATTGATCTTCTTTTATGGGGAACCGATCACCATCATCGGACCGTGTCTTCAATCGAATTACGTCCTTGCTTGCCAGTGGGACCAATTGAGCGCCGGTATACTCACCGTTGAAATCCAAAAATATGAACTTGCTGATATCGCCAATCTGATCGAGCTTATTTTCGAATAGTACCGTGTAGAGTTTCGTGAGTGTATTAGATTTTCCGCTACCGGTGTTTCCGAATATTCCAAGATGGCTATTGAAGAGACGTTGCCAAGGTAACGAGATAGCGATGTTTTCCTTCATCAATCTACCAATTATAAAACTTTCAGTGGATGCACGCTCAAATATTCTTTCGATTTGGCGTTCGGGCAGCAGCTTAGCTGGGTCACCGATTTTTGGAAGAAATTTAATTCCGTCGAAGAATAGATCGTCTTCGAAATATCCGATGGGGCGGACCTTGAGTTTCCGTACGAACTGTGCATTTGGGCCCTCGCCTTCTTTTAGCCTCTCATCAAGAAATTCTCCCTCAACAATACAGATCACCTCCCTGAAACCATGGTCGATCGCAATGAACTCTCTAATCGAAACACCTTTAAATGACTGACCTGCATAAAAGTGAGTTTCAAGGTTTGAGTTTTCGTTTGTTTTTATCGTTATTTCTACGCCAACAACTGCAGTCACTTGCCCAATCTCTATCATTGTTATGCTTTCGGTGCGGGTTGGGGTTCTGCTGAAAATATTTCCGTATTGAACGCATCGAAATCAAGTTTGTCAGCTGATCGGATTAATTCCACATTATCAAAGCCGCCAAACTTCTTCTCTAAGTCGGCTTTTGTATTGTCCGAGTAGCAGCAAATAAAAACTTTAAGAGTAGGGTTAGATAGGGATCTCTTGACTAAATTAAGAATGTGTTCATCGGCGAATGAGAAGCCGAATATTATAAATACAGAATTGGGCTTCTCAAGTTCATAGCTTAGTGCCCTTAGGGACTGGTAATAGTGCTCTTCGAAAACTGTTTCGTGAAATTTCCATTTTGTTGGATTGACAATTGGAAGTTTTTTATAGTCTTCCCAGAATGCGTCACGGTTGGATTTTGGCACGGCGAAGGCAGAGGTCTTAATGTCCTCATCAGTTTTTGTATCATCTGACAAAATCTCCGCGAAATTTTGATCCATCCACGTAGACACGTCGTCCACGCGAGTTGATGATCTTTTAATATCATAAGATACTTCGATATTATCGCCGTCTTTGTACCAATAAACTGAGCCGTGAGGTTGCAACAGATTTATCTGGGGTACGCTAGTTTCATGATGAGAAAAGGTGCCCTGATCCTTCGCGTATCTGTTGAAGCTCCTTGTTTGCAATGTTCTTTTGACGAAGCCAATGCTCCCGTCGTTGAGTATAAAATCATACTTCCCGCTTTGCACCATTTTTTCGGCGCAGTGTGCGATTAGGCCATCATAATTTGTTGTAAATATATTTGCTCTTTTCGAGTGGCTTTTCTTATTGAGTAAGTTGAGAATCGTTTTCATAAATCGTACGTAATTTCTCAGCACTGCCATTTCTGATTTATTGATTTTATCAATGTCAAATTTTGCAGCAGGGGAAATTACATTTTCCACATAATACGAGAACAGAAGACACTTTATGTCTTCATTATTTTCAAAAAATGTGGCGAGAGTTTCTAAAGTATGCGAGTCAGTGCTTCCACTTACTTTTATCTTTAATTCTAGTGTGGGTAGGAAACCTGCTGACGCGCCAGAACCAACTAGAAAGTTTAGGTTTTTATCATAAATGTCGTTTCTGTTAATCACTGCAACGTTTTCCCTCTATTTCTCTCAGATCATATAGGCTGTGCAGATAACTTGCTAGCGTTGGCTGGTGGAATCGACAGCCTAAGGTGCGTTAAGGCAAAACCTTCGTAGTGGTAACGTCACGCTGAGGTTCGGCCTGTCGGACCTTACTCTCGCACCTCCGGTTTTTGGATGAACACGTACCTTTCTTTTGCTTCGCGTAACTGTCGCTCTGCTTTTGCTGGTTCGGCCTGCACCGCGTCTGTCATATCCCGCGCGATATCATCGAACAGGTCCGGCAGGTCAGCGGGCAGTTTTCCCTCCAACGCAGCAAGCGTGATGCTGCATCCCAGAATGTTGCGAAAGATTGTTGAGATGTGCTGTTCGCGGTGAACCTCTTTAAGCGGGTTCGGGTCGACGCCGCTGCGCATCTCGGTCAAGTCGTCGTTCATTTCGGCGCAGGCGATTTCCCAGAATATGTGATTGGGCCAACGGGCGCGGTTCGTGTCCGACGGGGCAGGATCGGTATAGCGAACAACTTCTCCCGACTGGCGGCAAAGATCTCCGAACTTGTCGAAAAGGTCTGCCCATGTCCGGATGCCCCATGTGTCCTTGAGGAGGTTTTTGCCAGCGCGTAGTTCGACCCGCCAGACGCGGCTTTGGTTGGGGTCGGCTGGGTCCAATACATTAGGTATACGGTACATAGGAGGCTGCTTTTCCCTATGTAAGGTAACGTAAGGGGCGGGGCGGTCGTTGAGCTTGCGTAACGTATGGTTCCAAATGTCCCACCAGTACGGTTTTTGATGCGCGATGATTTCTGTGTCAACGGCAGAGTAAAAGTGAGCCAAAGGGCAGCGCAAAATGTTGCCACTTTGGGGTTGGTATAATCAGCGTCCAGACGAGCGCC
>NZ_JAAFZU010000070.1 GCF_018263905.1 Loktanella sp. SALINAS62
CACGCCGTTCGATCAGGGCCGCCAGTTCCCACGCAACACGCCGCCCCGAGATCGAGGTGTCCGGGATCGCCGCGAGGCATTCCCGGGTGACATCATCAACCACATTCAGGATGCGGAACCGCCGGCCGCAGGCGAGCTGGTCATGGACGAAATCCAGCGACCAACGCGCATTGGGCCGGGCCTCGACCAAGATCGGTGCCCGGGTTCCCACCGCTTTGCGCCGGGCGCGCCGCTTAC
>NZ_JAAFZU010000071.1 GCF_018263905.1 Loktanella sp. SALINAS62
GTTCGCTGATAACCGGGCGGGACCGAAAACATCATCATCTTCTTCACGCTCGCACGCGAGATCCCGAAATGGCTGGCGGCCTCCCGTTCGCTCATACCGCCCCGACGCGCGAGGCGGACCTTCAAATATAAATCCACGACTAAAATCTCCCGCCCTCCCTGCAAACAGAAAGAGCCAAAGTGGCAACATTTTACGCTGCCCGCAGCGAGATTATCACGCCACTTCCGTGGCCAACTTTTGCACTGCCGTTCTCAA
>NZ_JAAFZU010000072.1 GCF_018263905.1 Loktanella sp. SALINAS62
ATCGCGACCGGTTCATCGGTCGCATCCAGGCCTTGGCACGCGCCCACGACCAACTGCTCGAAACGGATTGGCAGTCCGCCGACCTGGCAATCCTCGTTAAGACCACGCTCTTGGCCTATTACAGGGACGGCGAGATCGACCGGGTCGCCGATGGTCCCCCGATGCCGCTTACCCCGAGACAGGGTCTCGGCCTTGCGCTCATCCTGCACGAGCTGGCGACAAACGCGTCGAAATATGGCGCGCTCTCCACCGATGATGGCACGCTTCGCGTGACGTGGGACGAAATGCAGGTGGACGGGCGGCCCAATGTCCGCCTGTCGTGGAGGGAGAGCGATGGGCCACCCGTAACGGACGGCGCCCCCAAGGGGTTCGGGACGAAGCTGATCAAGCGCGTGTGTGCCTACGAACTTGAGGGATCGGCGGAACTTGATCTCGCACCAGAGGGTTTGACTGCTGAGATCGTGTTTCCCATCTCCAAAGGAGAGTGACCATCGCACATTATACTGATCCACAGGCGCTGGCTGGACGTCGTATGCTCATTGTCGAGGATGAAGCCATCCTTGCGATGGATCTGGAAATGATTTTCGAGGATCAAGGCTGCGAGGTGCTTGACCCTGCCTTCAGCGTGAAGCGTGCACTCGCCCTGATCGAGACGGAGCGCCCAGATGGCGCTACGCTCGACATGAACCTCAACGGCGAGTCGTCAGCCCCCGTTGCCGCTGCCCTACGCGAGCGAAACATCCCGTTCATCCTGCTCTCCGGTAATACCGACCAAGACGAGCATGATTCAGCCTTTAGAGATGCGCCCTTTGTTAAGAAGCCCGTTGAGACTGGCGAACTTCTTCGGACGATCCACCTCCTTTTCCCGTGACAGATGACCCGGCTCTCTATGGACACTTCGCACAGGAACTTTCGGATGGTCGCTTCGTTAAGGTTTCAGAGTGTCCGTTTTAAAGGAGAAGCAACGGATGAAAAGGAAAACATTTTTCTTGGGGTCGGCCGTGCTTGTCGTTCAGGTTTTTTCGGTCTCGACGTCAATGGCGCAGCATTTGGAAGTGCAGGAGCATGGGCATGCAGCCTTTTGCGATACGTCGGAAGCGGAACCGACGCCAGTGCTCAACGTCGCGGACTTCAACGCCAGTGGAGAGGTCAGCGAAGAGGACGTTCTACTCATTCAGGAGCATGTCGATGCTTCCGATTACGTCGCATTCTTTGATCGGAACGCAGACGGGCAGCTGGACGAAAGTGACGTCGAACTCGCTCGCCAAGAAATCGGATCACAAAGTAGCCCCCGAGACAAGCAGATCGCGTTGGCCTACCAGCACACCGAGTCTTTCCGAGATCAGGAAACAGCCATCCGCAAGGGATACGCTCCATTCACGGAGGTCCTGCACGGCCACGGATCACATTGGGCGCAGAACCCGGAGGGCGGCAGCCAGGGATATAGCTTCATTCCTGCGAATCCGCTCGGCCTGAACTATGCGTCCGACGGGAGCCTGTGGGGCGTTTTTTACTACATCGGTCCGTCGAATAAGCGCCCCGAGGGTGGCATGTATCCCCCACGCCAAGAGTTTCGACCATTATCCGAAGCTCCGGAAGGATTTGAGGGAGACGACGATATCTGGCACTGGCACGCCGGCGCCTGCTTCGTGGGTCTCGACACCGACAACCCCTCGCTCGATCCTGCGGAATATCAGTTCCTGGAACGGCTTTCGCCCAGCGAGTGTCTTGAGCGCACGAAAGAAGCTGGGAACGAACAGATCGAAGATCCGAACTGGGTTCCAGAGTTCCATATGGTCCATGTCTGGCTCTACGAGCTGAACCCTTGCGGCACGTTCGCAGGTGCTCATCCTAACCTAGACCGGGAAGCGCCGGATCCTACCACTGCAATTATCTTCCCCGAACGCCATCCTGACGCACCGCATCCGGACTTTGACTTCGAAGGTGGCACGATGTGCGCATGGTTAAGAGAAACCGGAGAGACCCCAGAATATTGTTCACAAAGTGCCGTAGAAGATTAACGGCACGAAGCGGAAGCAGGCCGAACAGCGTAGCGGTTCGGCCGCAATCACGCCATTTGGTCAGTCATTCGAGCCAATTCCTGACATCCAAGGTAAGCATTCGCCGAGAGCCGTCTGGCGGTGTGTTGTTGTGATTGTTTATCGAGTGTCCTTATGGACGCACACGAGAACACCTGCCGTATTCAAGTTTTGTCGGTCTCTGATACCGGCCGCCGTCGCCGTTGGTCGGATGACGAGAAGGTCCGGATCGTTGAGGAAAGCCATGTCGATGGCGTGACATTGGCGGAGGTCGCACGGCGCCATGACATTTCGCGATCACAGCTTTACGATTGGCGATATAGGCACAAGATTGGGCTGCTTGGGGCTGGCCCGCAATTTTTGCGCGTTTTTCAGGTCGAAGACGGCTCTGGCCATGATGATGTTCCAGCGCCGCCAGCGCCAGTATTAACGATCGACCTTGGCCCTCGGTGTCGCGTGACGATCCCATCCGGCTTTGACATGGAGGCTGCTGCGCGTCTGCTCAATGGCCTGATGGTGAGGTCATGATTGCGTTTCCGGCGGGCACGAAGGTTTGGATTGCGGGTGGTGTGACTGATATGCGGCGCGGGATGAATACCTTGGCGTTGTCGGTGCAACAGGGCCTCGGGCGCGACCCGCATGCCGGTGAGATATTCTGCTTTCGGGGCCGCAAGGGTGATCTGGTGAAACTGCTCTGGCATGATGGGGTCGGCATGTCTCTGTATTTGAAACGCCTCGAGGCAGGGAAGTTCATCTGGCCGGTGAGCCAGGATCGGACGGCGGTGGCGATATCGGCCGCCCAGCTCGGCTATCTTCTGGAGGGCATAGACTGGAGAAATCCACGCTGGACACAGAGGCCCAAAACGGCTGGATAATTTGCGACGAAACGCCTGTTTTTATTGGCCTTTCGTGGCGTTCATGGTAGACATCTGCCATGTCCAATGCCGCCTTGCAAATCGCTGAATTGCGCGCCGCGCTTGCCGCGCAGACCGCCCGTGCGCAAGCAGCGGAAGCCGAATTGGCACAGGCGCGCGCCCTGGCATCCTGCACGGAAGCGATGATCCAGGAGTTGAAGCTGGAGATCGCCAAGCTGCGCCGCGACAAATACGGCATCTCTTCCGAACGTCGCGCGCGACTGATTGATCAGCTGGAATTGCAGCTTGAGGAATTGGAAGCCGCCGCCACCGAGGATGCGCTGGCGGCTGAACAAGCAGCAGCACAAGACAAAACCAGCACCGTCCGCGCCTTCACGCGGCGCAAGCCAGTGCGCAAGCCCTTTCCCGACCACCTGCCGCGCGAACGTGTGGTGGTTGAGGCGCCAACCAACTGCACCTGCTGTGGTTCAGACCGCATCGTCAAAATGGGTGAGGATGTTACCGACACGCTGGAAGTCATTCCGCGTCAGTGGAAGGTGATCCAAACGGTCCGCGAGAAGTTCACTTGCAGGGACTGCGAGAAGATCAGTCAGCCACCCGCTCCATTCCACGCGATCCCGCGTGGATGGGCAGGGCCCAGCCTGATCGCAATGATCGCCTTTGACAAATATGGCCAGCACCAACCACTGAACCGCCAAGCCGAGCGCATTGCACGAGAAGGTATCGACCTCAGCCTGTCTACCTTGGCTGATCTGATTGGTCATACCTGTGTGGCGCTGGCCCCGATCCATGCGCTGATCGAGCGTCACGTGCTGAACGGCGGCCGTCTGCATGGTGATGACACGACCGTGCCGCTTTTGGCGCGCGGTGGCACAAAAACTGCGCGGCTCTGGACTTATGTGCGCGATGACCGGCCGTGGGATGGTGGCGCGCCGCCTGCCGTCTTCTTCAAGTTCTCGACAGATCGTCGCAAAGAACATCCGACCCGGCATCTGGCTGGATGGCATGGTGTGCTGCAGTCAGACGTCTATGGCGGCTACAATGATCTGTATCTGGCAGATCGCAACCCGGGGCCGGTGCAATCAGCACTGTGTTGGAGCCATGCCAGGCGCAAGTTCTTTGAGCTGGCCGATATCAAAGGCACTGCCCGGAAGGGTAAGAAGGTGGCAGAGGAAATCTCTCCCATCGCGCTGGTGGCTGTGACGCGGATTGATGCCATCTTTGCCATCGAGCGCGAGATCACCGGCCTGTCAGCCGCAGCGCGTCATGAAGTCCGCCAGCAGCGGGTCGCGCCGCTGGTCAATGATCTGCATGACTGGATGCTCGCCGAGAAGGCCCGGATGTCAAAGCACAACCCTGTCGCCAAGGCGATGAATTACATGCTCGTCGGCGAAGGCCGCTGGGAAGCCTTTACTGCATTCCTTGATGATGGGCGCCTATGCATGACGAACAATGCCGCCGAGCGAGCCCTCAGAGGCATCGCATTGGGCAGAAAGTCGTGGCTTTTTACAGGATCCGAACGCGGCGGTGACAGGGCTGCCTTCATGTATACCCTCATCGTCACAGCAAAGATGAACGACATTGATCCCCAGGCATGGATGGCCGATGTCCTGGCGCAGCTGCCGGAGATGGCCGTGTCACGGGTGCATGAATTGCTACCCTGGAATTGGAAGACAGCAACAGAATTGAAGAGGATTGCTGCATGACGCTGGTCGCGCGCCTCAAGGTTACACTCTCCGACGTTGAGCCTCAGGTGCTGCGACGCTTCGATGTGCCGCTCAAGATCAAGCTGAGCCGCCTGCACGACGTGATCCAGGCCGCCATGGGATGGACCGACAGTCACCTCTATGAGTTCAGGGCCGGCGGTATCGGCTGGGGTGTGCCTGATCCTGACGGCTATTACGATGGCCCGCTGCCCGCGAGCAAAACCAGTCTGTTCGACGTGCTCGAAGATGTCGGCACCAAGACCATCCATTACATCTATGACTTTGGCGACAACTGGCACCATGTAATCAAGGTCGAGAAAATCGATGACGCCATCCCCGGCGCCGACTACCCACGCCTTGTCAGGGCCATCGGGGCCTGCCCCCCTGAGGATGTGGGCGGCTTCCCTGGCTACGCCGACTTCGTTGATGCAATGGCAGCCCCCAACCACGAAGAGCACGACAGGATGCTGGAGTGGTATGGGGGAAAGTTCGACCCTGAAGAGGCAGAGATTGGCCGTATCCTCGACAACTTCGAGCGCCTCGCAAAAAAATGGGCCCCCAAGCCGCGCAAACCAAAAGTCGCACCCAAACGCCTCTAATCAGTATGGCACGGCTGCGGCCCTGGGCGGATGCTTACCATCCAAGGGATAGAAAAGCGAGCTATGCGGGAATTTTGGTGATGGCGTGATTTGAAGGGCGGCATATCGTGGCGGGTGTCAAAGCCGGCCAGAACCTCACAAGGAGATACCGTATTGGGGCTCGTCACGAATCGCGTTCGTTGTGAATTGAAATACGTGGTTGATTGATGTGTCGTTGCCCTTGGCACGCAGTACAGCGTGTTTACGGGGTCGTGCGGTGAGGTGCGCCCCAAGATCTCTGACAAAGAAAGGGCAACGACATGGATTTGCATATCGGTTTGGACGTCTCTCTTGCAAGCACCGCGATCTGCGTGGTGTCCGCGCAGGGCAAGGTCGTGAGAGAAACGACAGCACCAAGCGAACCCGAAGATCTGGTGAGGATGTTAAACGCACTGCCTGGGTGCGTCGTTGGGGTGGGTCTTGAAGCCGGGCCATTGTCACAGTGGTTATATCGGCATTTAATCGAGGCCGGTTTTACCACCATCCTGATGGAAACCCGGCAGGTGAAGGGTGCGCTGCAGGCGATGCCAATCAAGACTGACCGGCGGGATGCCGAAGGGATTGCCCGGCTCTTGCAGATGGGATGGTTCCGACCGGTCCACTGCAAATCCATGTCGGCGCAGGAGATGCGCGCGCTGTTGTCTTCACGCAAAGCGATCCAGCAAGCCACTCTGTCTCTTGAGTTGTCGATCCGCGGGGTGCTGCGTAACTTTGGGCTGAAGATGGGACAGGTCGCCAAGGGGCGCTTTGAGCAGCGAGTACAGGAACTCGCCGAGGGCAATCCTATGCTGGAAGCCGCCGCAAAACCAATCCTGTGTGCGCGGCGCGCGCTGCGTCAGGAACTGGCAGGGGTGGAAAAGCTTCTGCGTGATCATGCCAAATCCGATCCCGTCTGCCGTCACCTCATGCATAGGCATCGGTCTTGCTGCCATAGGCCCGCAAGGTCTTCTCGTCGTTCACCCAAGCGAGAACGATCACTTTGGCGTTGCTGTCGAAGCGGAAAAATTGCCGATACTGCTGGAAAAACTTGGCCCGTAACCAATGTTTTCGGTGCTCGCCGAGCGTGTCGCCTTGACGGAAAGCAGGATCTCCAGGGTCGGCAGGGATATTCTCACTCACAAGCTTGAAGATCGTAGCCAGGCGCTTTGTGCAGTTCTTTTTCTGCCACGCCTTGGGATCACGCGTCTTACGGGCTTCGACCTCTTCGATCAGCCCCTCGAGTTGATCAAGACAGACCGGATGCGCGTAGATAGACCAGCCGTTGACTACGAGCGGCGCAGCACCGGCACTGTCCGTCATTCGTCATCAGGCAACAGCGGTTCGTCGAGATTGACATCCACCTCGCCGACGAGCGTCTGCCTTCTTCTCGTGCGGATGGGCGCCCTTATGCTGCATTCGGCAGCGCTCGACGCGCTCAACGCGGTCTATGGCGGTCAGAGATTGCCGCTTTTTGCGACTTCGGGACTCCTACCTTGTCAGCAAAAATCACGGCTCGCCGGGTCTCAACATCCGACAGGCGTTTCTCCTTCGACGACCTGGGTGGTTCTGGCAACCGCCGGGTCCCTTCCGTTCATTCTGGGCGTGCCGGATGTGCAATTGACGGACGTCCACTTGGAGCGACGGGCGCGATGGACAGTTTCCCGACGCCGCCCAAGTGGCCAATGATCGCAGGAATGATCGTCGGCCAGCTTGAGTTGTTGTCGGTCTACGTCCTATTCGTTCCGAACTTCTGGCGCGAATAATGCGCGACACTCGTCCGCCGCAGACCCGACGCCTACATCGTGGCTAAAAGCTCAATCACTGACATGAGGCAAAGAACGTATGATCCGCACTTTCAGCACCGACCAAAGCCGCCTGCAGCCGGACGACACGGTCGGAAGCCCCGACCTGAGCGCCACTTGGATCGATCTCGTGAACCCGTCCCCGGAAGAGGTTGCGCCGCTTGGCGACCTCCTTGGGATTACTATTCCGGATCGGGAGGATATGGAGGAGATCGAGGTTTCCTCGCGCCTTTACCGAGAAAACGGCGCATCATTCATGACAGCAATTCTTCCAGCACAAACTGATGAAGATGAACCGGAGATGGCGCCGGTGTCCTTCATCCTGTCCGGCAGACATCTGATAACGGTGCGTTACCACGATCCCCGCGCATTTACGACATTCCCAACTCAGGCACAAAGGACCGCCATGAAGCTGCCGGACGCGGACGCCGTTTTGGTTGGCCTTCTTGAGGCTATTATCGACAGGCTGGCCGACGTTCTCGAGCGGGCGGGGCGGGATATAGACGAGGTGTCGGCAAGTATCTTTCGCAAAACTGACACGAAGTCGGAGCCTCAGAATTTCCAAGGGGTTCTCGAAAAAATCGGGCGGAAAGGGGACCTGAACTCACACATCAGGGACAGCCTGATGACGCTCGAGCGGTTGGCCGGGTTCCTTGGCCATGTCGCGTCGGAGCGGGAACTCGGGCAAGATCTGCGCGAGCGCATCAAGACCCTTTCGAGGGACGCCCGCTCACTCACCGACCATTCCGGCTTTTTGTCTCAAAAGATCACCTTCATGCTCGACGCGAGTCTCGGAATGATCAACATCGAACAGAACGCGACGATCAAGATATTCTCAGTAGTCGCAGTTATTTTTCTGCCGCCCACACTGATCGCCTCAATCTATGGCATGAACTTCGAATACATGCCCGAACTGTCGTGGCTGTACGGCTATCCTTTCGCGATCGGGCTGATGGTCGCCGCGGCCATCCTGCCGTATTTCTATTTCAAATACCGCGACTGGTTGTAGCCAAGGCAGCAGCGCCGCCAGCACCACCAATACGGTTCAGCCACTGCCGGTTCACGCAGGCCAATCTACGCTGCGGCTGCTAACCTATCGTTCACCAGGACCGTCAGTATAGGCTCTCAGCTGCCGCTCGCTGCATTGATCACGAACGGTTGCCGTTGGCCGGAAACACCTACTCAGAACCTATTGGTCAAATACGGTGGATTCTGACCGCTCGTTGTCCCACAACCGTCAGGCGAACGCAGTCGGTTCAAACGGATGGCATAAGCTGCGGGATGGTCGTCGGCTGTGCAGACAAAGCTGCACAATTCTCCTTCATGCAGCCACGGAGGATCCGCCATGGGTCCCGGTGACGGCGCGCCTCGCACCACCGCTTACGGTATTCTATGTGGTCAGAGCATAATGGTTTCTCCGTCCCGCAGCGTCGCCCCAAGACCGCGTCGGACCCCCTGCTGTTGGCGCTGACATTGCAGTTTCATTCACACGGCTCACGAGCCAAGCGCGGGAGTAAGGTTGAAGCACGTGACGCTTACCGCGAGAGTTGTGAGCGTTGCCAGGTGGAGAGCCTCGGCCTTCGTCCTACGCGTTCCAGACGTTGGTGCCCAACTCGTCAACGTCATAGCCGCCATAGGTGTCGGCGCGCGCCTTGAACATCTGGGACGTGCAGAACTTCACCAAGGTCTTCATCGGCGGCTCGAACCACGCCTTACGGTCGACCAGCAACGCGAACTCCTCATCGAGGATCGGCACGAAGTCGAGCCCGTAGCCCCTTGCCACCGCCTCCAGGCCGAAAGCCGCGTCCGCCTCGCCCCGGCGCACCATCTCGACGGCTTCGTCCTCAGTGCGGGCCACTTCGGCCATGTCGAAGCCGGATAGGCTCAGCCCTTCGCGCGCGGCAAGGTGCCGGAACAGTGTGTCGGTCCCGGACCCATTCTGCCGGGGCACGATCCGACGCCCCGCAAGATCGGACAGGCCGGACGGCGCGGGCATGTCCGGGCGCACGACAAGCCCCCGCCGCCTCGTCGCGAAGGACACAAGCACAGCGTTTTGGCCGGCTGCGGATTTCGACACCGCCGGGACGTTCCACTTGTCCGACAGTTCATCATGGATGTGCAGACCCGCAGCGACCCCCTCGCCTCGCACGAAACGCTCGAGCCCGTCGAGCGAGCCGTCGTGGAAGGTGGCCAACCCGCAACGCGACTGCCGGATCGCCCAGTCGAGCAGCGGGTCGTGGCTGCCCGGCATGATCAGCGGTCGGTTCGTTGGCCCTGCCGCGGAACCATCTTTTCCGCCCGATTTGGCGCTGTCGATCCAGATACGGATCTCGTCCGCCGGAAACAGTAGCTTGCCCGTCGCGCGCGAGCACGGGACCGCGCCCGAGGCGGCGAGGTCGTAGACCTTGCGCTCTTTCAGGCGCAGCAGCTCGGCCAGCTCCTTGACCGTCAGGAATTCGTGGTCCGGAAACGCGGTGTCGGTCATATGTCGGCCTCTGGAAACGTCGCGGACACTGATAGCCGGTTTCTCGCCTGCCTGACATGCATTTTCGATGACGCGGCCGGGGGCGACCGCATCCGGCCGCCCCCAAGTGTCCGATCAGTTCGCGGGCGCGTTGGGAAAGAACAGCTGCTGGTCCGCGACCATGTAGCTGCCGATTGCCTCTTGGCCCGCGTTCGAGACCAGCCAGTCGGAGAAGGTCTGCGCCGCCTCGGCGTTCACGCTGGGGCAGTGCTCGGGGCTGACCGGGATCACGCCATACTGGTTGAACATGTCCTCGTCGCCTTGGACCTGAATCTCGTAATCCTGCTTGTTGTCGAAGCTGATCCAGGTCGCACGGTCGGTCATGACGTAGGCGCCCATGCCGATGCCGGAATTCAGCGTCGCGCCCATGCCCGACCCGGTTTCGCGATACCACTCGCCCGAGGCCTCGGTCGGATCGATGCCCGCGTCGGACCACAGCGCCATTTCTTTCTTGTGCGTGCCGGAATCGTCCCCGCGCGACGCGAACAGCGCGCCGTCCTCGGCGATCTGCGACAGCGCCGCCTGCACGTCCTCCATGCCGCTGACGCCGACGGGATCGTCCTCGGGGCCGACGATGACGAAGTCGTTATACATCAGGTCGGTGCGGCTCGTGCCGTAGCCAGCCTCGACGAAGGCCTCCTCGGCGGGCTTTGCATGCACCAGCAGGACGTCGCCGTCGCAGTTTTCGGCGTTCTGGATCGCTTGGCCGGTGCCCACGGCGACGACGTTGACCTGGATGCCGGTCTCTTCCTGGAACATCGGCAGCAGGTAGTCGTAAAGGCCCGAGTTCGCCGTCGACGTGGTCGACTGGACGATGATCGACTGGTCCTGCGCCCAGGCGGCGCCGGCCAGGAACGTGGCGATCGTGGCGGCGCCGAGTGTCTTGATCTTCATGTGGTGTCTCCCTTGGTTGGTCTGTCAGACGACGATTCTGCCGTCCAGGTAATCCCGGGCCGCCTGGCTTTGCGGCGCGGGGAAGAAGTCGGCTGCACGCGTGTGTTCGGCGATCCGGCCGCGTTGCAGGAACAGAACGTCGTCGGCCAGCCGCCGCGCCTGCCCCGTGTCGTGGGTCACGAAGATGACGCGCACCCCGCGGTCGCGCGCTTCGCCGACGATGGCCTCGATCGCCAGCACCGACGCGGGGTCGAGGCTGGCCGTCGGCTCGTCGAGGAACAGCACCTCGGGGTCGGTCGCCAGCGCGCGGGCCAGCGCCAGCCGCTGCGCCTCGCCGCCTGACAGCAGGCGCGCGGGCTGGGGCGCCTTGTGCCGCAGCCCGACATGGTCGAGCAGCGCATCGCGACGACCCGCATCCTTGCCGCGCGCCTTCAGCACGAAGTCGATGTTGGCTGCGACCGAGCGCCGCAGTAGGACCGGCTTCTGGAACACCAGCGCCTGGCGCGCCGTCGCGTGGCTCGCGGCGTGATCACCCCAGCAGATCTGCCCCGCGCTTGGCTGCATCAGGCCGTGCAGCAGCTTCAGCAGCAGGCTCTTTCCCGACCCGTTCGGGCCCATGACCATGGTGCAGCCAGTCGCAGAAAGGTCGAAGCTTACCCCGTTCAGGACGACTGACTCTCCGAAGCGCAGCTCGAGGTCGCGCACCGCCAATGGCAGGATTGCGGCGCTTTGTGCTCGCGGCGCCACCGCCGGTGCCAAACTGGTCAGCGCGTCAGACATAGGCCTGCCTTGCCGCGGTCATGCGCACCGACTGCACGGCGGCGTTCACACCAAGTGCTATGACCAGCAGGATGATGCCAAGCGCCAGCGCCAGCGCGAGATCGCCCTTCGACGTTTCCAGCGCGATGGCGGTCGTCATCACCCGCGTCAGGTGGTCGATGTTGCCGCCCACGATGATCACCGCGCCCACCTCGGCCACGGCGCGACCGAACCCGGCAAGTCCGACCGTGAGCAGCGAATAGCGCGCGTCCCACAGAAGCGCCTGCACGGTTTGCAGCTTCGTCAGGCAGAGCGAGCGGAACTGCTCGGCATATTCGGAGTGCAGGTCTTCCAGCACCTGCCGCGACAGCGCAGCGACAATGGGCGCGATCAGGATCGTCTGGGCGATGATCATCGCGGTCGGCGTGTAGAGCAGACCCAGGAAGCCCAGCGGTCCCGAACGCGACAGATGCAGGTAGACCAGCAGGCCCACCACCACCGGCGGCAGCCCCATGAGCGCGTTCATCACGATCAACACGACATTGCGTCCGGGGAACCGCGCGATAGCCACGAGCGCACCGACCGGCAAACCGATCAGGCAGGCCAGAACGGTCGCAGTCAGGCTGACCCGCAATGACAGCAGCACGATCTCATGTAGATTCGGATCGCCGGAGAAGACCAGCTGAAGGGCCAAGCCGAACGCGTCTGCCATGTTGCTGCAAAATCTCCAGCGATTGCACTATTTCCGTTAAGTTGCACTGTAGACTTCCTGATGATCAAACATCAAGGCTGGTTAAAATGGAAGTATTGCCACAGATTTGTGACGATACGGCTGATGCATAAGTTGCGCATTCAAAAAGTGACTGCAAAATTTCCGTAAGCCGCGGCGCGTACAGATATCTGCGCGGGAATGAGGCAGCCATCACGCTTGATCGGCCTTCGGACGCGATGCTTCGGTTCATCGGCGTGATCCGCACGCCACGATCGGCACCTTCGCGCTGCGCTCGCCTGTTCGGCCCAACCCAATCGGCAGCGCCCTTGTCAGGCTGATTCGGATCGACGGCAGCACGCTGGTCGTGCGCGGGGTCGACTGCCTCGACGATAGAATACGCCAATACCGGTCGATTTCGCCGGTGACAGAAACGGTTGAGTTTTGGAAAATTTCCATCGCTGAACCTCGTTTAGCTTCCGGATAAATCTGCGCGACTGTCCGACAGGTCATGCGAACCAATACAGAGACGGTGATCCCCCAGAACCTCGATGACACGACACTTTCCGGCATGGCCTGGATCGTCCGCGTTAGCCATCCGCGCCAGTTCTTCTCGAAGCTGCGCGAGAATAGTCATGCGCCGGTCCACGGCCGCGAGCTGCTTCCGTGCAATCTCGTAGGCGGGTGCGCAGTCCTCTGACGGAGTTTCGGCCAACGCCATCAGTTCTGCGATGTCATCGAGGTTGAAACCCAGTTCCCGCGCGTGGCGCAGGAAAGCGAGCCGTTCGAGCGCCGCTTCGTCGTATCGCCTCTGCCCGCCTTGGGTGCGTCCAGGCGACGGGATCAGCCCACGGGATTCGTAATAGCGGATCGTCGTTACCTTCACGCCCGTTCGGCGCGACATCTGACCGATGGAATATTCTTTCGTCATTGGCCCTTGAACCTACAGCCGCTGTAGATTGTATCTACTCTGAAACGATACGAATCAAAAGGAGCCGTCATGGGCAACGGTCACCACCACCACGTCGATCCAGAAGTGGGCGACCGCAGGGTCATCGCCGCCATTGCCGTCAACATCGGCCTGACGGTCGCGCAGATCGTCGGCGGCATCATGTCCGGCTCGCTTGCGCTGATCGCGGATGCGCTGCACAATTTTTCCGACGCGATATCGCTCATCATCGCGTTCGGCGCGCGCAAGATCGCGCGGCGGCCAAGAGACGCGGACATGACGTTCGGCTATGGCCGGGTCGAGGTTGTTGCAGCACTCATCAACTACACGACGCTGATCGTGATCGGCCTTTACCTGCTTTACGAGGCCGCGATGCGCTTTGCCGACCCGCAGCCCGTCGAAGGCTGGCTGATCGTCATCATCGCGGGGATCGCGCTGATCATAGACGCGGTGACGGCCGCGCTGACCTACGCCATGTCGAAATCCAGCGTGAACATCCGCGCGGCGTTCCTGCACAACGTGGCCGATGCGCTCGGCTCCGTCGCGGTCATCGTCGCGGGCACGCTGATCCTGCTCTACGACTGGCGGCTGATCGACCCGCTCGTGACCGTGTTGATCGCGGGCTATATTCTATGGCAATCCTTCCGGGAGATTGGCCCCGTCATCCGTATCCTGATGCTCGGCTCGCCGCCGGAGATCGAAACGGACGCGGTTCTCGAAACCGTGCGCGGGATCGACGGCGTAACGGACATTCACCACGCGCATTTCTGGCAGATGGATGAACATCGCGCCGCATTGGACGCGCATGTCGTCATCGCCGAAGGCCGCTGGAACGATGCCGACGCAGTGAAAGATCGGATCAAGACGGCACTCGCCGACCGCTTCGACATTGAGCACACGACGTTGGAATTGGAATGCGCGCGCCACGCCTGTGGCGATTCTTCCGAGTTCGGTGGGCGCGGACATGGCGAGGAGCGACACGGATCGTGATGCTGATCTGGTCGAATCCTTTTCCCAAAGCGTCGTCTCTGACCACCGCAACGGGTGAACTGGCTCAGCCAACTCATGGTCTGGCTCCCAACCCTCTCGGTTCTCGGAGCTGCCCCGACCTGCTCGTTGCGTTCGCCATCGGAGGACTGTTTCTGAATTCCTCGTGGATAATCGTTCGAGATGCGCGGAGCCATTTGGCTGAGACGTAGGGGGGTCGGACAGAAACCCCTTGCCAGAACTGTGTTGTCTAAAACGGTGGATATCGGTGAAAAACTCCCTCGAACTTAAAGCTGGCCACAGAAAGCAAACAAGCGTTCTGCCATTGAGCTTTTTTGCCCCAGATACCGCCCTGTTTGATGTTCCAGCAGGACAGAATTCTCGTAAATTGCGCTACGAATGCGCATGATAGAGTTTTTCACCGATATCGGTGGATTTTGATCGGGACGAAAACGCCTGAGTTTTGTCCAGAGAGGACCATACGCGAAGGCGACCAATAACGTTCCTTTTACTGGCAGCGGCGGAGATTCTTCTGCAGGTGCAGCAACGTGACCGGCCCTGACCTGTCGTTCGCGGCCGTTTCCACGCTGCGGCGCAGCTTTCGCATTGCTGCCATTCGTGCATGGAACGGTCGCTCAGGGGACACTCCACAGACCTATTTCTCCGGAAGATGGTGACGCGCATGTGCATGAAGAGTATAGGTGCGTTCGGGATCGCGTGGATAAGGCGACATTTTGAAGAATATTGATCGCCCTACGCCGCGCGGGCATATCCAAACCGTCGATATCCGCCCCGTGGCAAGAATCGTGGGCCTGGCCCTTTTGCCGATGGGCGCGCTGATGCTGCCTTCGGCAGTCCTTGACGCGGTTTACGGTGGTCAAGACTGGCAGGTGTTTTTCACCGCAAGCTTTCTGACGATAACCCTTGGCATGCTTGTATTTCTTGCAACGCGCAGCGAGGACGTTCGCGGTCTGAGTATACGACAGGCCTTTCTGTTGACGACTGCGCTGTGGGTCTTTTTGCCCTTGGCGGGGGCTGTTCCATTTATGTTGGGCGTTCCGCAGGCATCGTTTATCGACGCCTATTTCGAGGCCGTTTCCGGTATGACGACCACCGGGTCCACAGTGTTCGTCGGCTTGGACGATATGCCAGAAGGCGTTTTACTGTGGCGTGGCATTCTGCAGTGGCTGGGCGGGCTGGGAATTGTCATTGTTGCGCTGATTTTCTTGCCGGTCATGAAAGTCGGCGGCATGCAGTTTTTTCGCGCGGAAGGGTTCGACACGCTTGGCAAGGTGTTACCTAGAGCGCTGGATATTTCGAAACGGCTTTTGCAAATATACACAGTTCTGACCATCGCATGCGCGATCGCATACCGTGCGTTCGGGATGACATGGCTCGAGGCCATCGTGCATGCGCTGACGACCCTCTCGACCGGCGGTTTTTCGACATCGGATGCATCTTTTGCGCTCTTCTCAGGCCCGCTTGAATACGTTTCGGTCATTTTCATGATCCTCGCCAGCCTGCCGTTCATTCGCTACGTGCAAATCGTGGCAGGCGATGCGCGGCCCTTGTTTTCGGACGTTCAGGCACAGGCCTACATCCGATGGTTATTTTATGCAGTCGGCTTGATCGTAGCCTTTCGGATCTACGATGGCAGAGATGATTTCTGGACCATTTTACGCGAAACCACGTTCAACGTCGTCACGCTGTTCTCGGGCACCGGTTATGGCAGTGCTGACGTGTTCGGCTGGG
>NZ_JAAFZU010000073.1 GCF_018263905.1 Loktanella sp. SALINAS62
TGGGCTCCAGCAGACGGCGATTGTTGAACCAATCGACCCACTCCAGGGTGGCATATTCGACGGCTTCAAAGCTGCGCCATGGGCCACGGCGGTGAATGACCTCGGCTTTGAACAGGCCGTTGATCGTTTCGGCCAAGGCGTTGTCATATGAATCCCCGACGCTGCCGACAGAAGGCGCAATTTTGGCTTCTGCAAGCCGTTCGGTGTAT
>NZ_JAAFZU010000074.1 GCF_018263905.1 Loktanella sp. SALINAS62
ATCGACCAATGGATGCAAGACGATCTGAACCGTCCCCGTAAACAGCGCCACACCGCCAAGCGCATTTTTGAACGGCTGTGCGACGAGCACCAGTTTCAAGGCGGTTATACGACGGTCAAGAATTACGTCCGGGAACAAGGGCGGCGCAGCCGAGAGATGTTTGTCCCGCTGGCCCATGCCCCCGGCCATGCTCAAGCGGATTTCGGCGAAGCCATGGTTGTGATCGGCGGGGTTGAGCAGAAGGCGCATTTCTTCGCGCTGGATCTGCCCTACAGCGATGCCTGCTTTGTTCGGGCTTATCCTGCGGCGGTCTCCGAGGCCTGGGTTGATGGCCATGTTCATGCTTTTGCATTCTTCGGCCGGGTTCCGCAGTCGGTTCTTTATGACAACGACCGGTGTCTGGTCGCGAAGATCCTGCCGGACGGGTCACGCAAGCGGACCAAGCTGTTCAGTGGGTTCCTGTCGCATTACTTCATCCATGATCGTTATGGCCGACCGGGCAAGGGCAACGACAAAGGCGCTGTCGAGGGTCTGGTCGGATATGCACGGCGCAACTTCATGGTGCCCATCCCTCATTTTGCGACATGGGAGGCGTTCAATATCTGGCTAAAAGAGCAATGCCGCAAGCGTCAGGCGGATGTCTTGCGCGGGCATAGCGACAGCATCGGGCAACGACTGGCCCGCGATCTTGATGCCATGATGGATCTGCCCGCGTGCCCGTTTGACGCCTGCGATCAGGCCACCGGCCAGGTGAACTCACAATCCCTGGTGCGCTACAAAACCAACGATTACTC
>NZ_JAAFZU010000009.1:0-21581 GCF_018263905.1 Loktanella sp. SALINAS62
TGATGACGGAACTGAAGAACCGCGGGGTGCAGGACATCCTGATTGCGGTCGTGGACGGCCTCAAGGGCTTCCCCGACGCCATTACCGCCGCCTTCCCGGACACGGCCGTGCAAACCTGCATTGTCCACCTCGTGCGCCACTCGCTGAACTTCTGCGCTTGGAAGGATCGCAAGGAGGTGGCCGCTGACCTGAAGCGGATTTACAGCGCCCCGACTGCCGATCAGGCAGCCGCCGAACTGGATGCCTTCGAAGAAAAATGGGCCGGCAAATATGCATCAATCGCCCCTGCCTGGCGCAGGGCGTGGCAGGAGGTGATCCCGTTCTTCGCCTTCGATCCGGCGATCCGCAAGATCATCTACACCACGAACGCGATCGAAAGCCTGAACCGTGTGATCCGCAAATCGATCAAAACACGGAGATCGTTCCCGACCGAGGACGCCGCAACAAAGCTAATCTACCTGGCGATCCGCAATTTCGAGAAAGGAGGACGAAATGTCCGGGAATGGTTTGCCGCACGCAACCATTTCGCCATAATGTTCGAGGATCGCTTCAATGCGTGACCGTATCTGAAACCCGCATGGGCCAGACCAGATACACAGAGTTCATGACACTCCCCATCTGGCGCAAGATGGCTTCATCCGGCAGATGTCCTGTCGAGTTCGCGACCTGCGCTATCTTCTTAATGTCCGACCCGACCTTGCCCAGTTCACCCATCAGCATGCGCAAAACCTTTTTTTCGGCGTCAGGACGTCTGATCGCGTTCAATGCAAATGCCTTTGCCCAAAGTCCAACACTATCAAAACCGTCATTCATGGCAGCCTCTGACAGTTCGGTCTCAACCTCCGGCGTCACACGAAACGCGATCACGCATGTTTTGCGGCGGTTGTGTGATCTGGGCCGCCCGTCACCTGCCTTCATCATGACACCGTCCCTGGCACCGGCGTCAGCTCATCCTTTGCCGGATCGTCCCGGCGGCTGTTTTCCGTCATTGAGGCAGCATCTGCATCGCGCCGCTCAGTTCCCCGCTCTGGGGTTGCGTAACGCTCCTTGAGAGCCTCGCCCATCCCCTGCGACAAATCCTGAGGCTTCCTTTGGGGCACAGAGATCGCATCGTGCGCCGTCTCGCCCGGCTCCGCCACAACAGCTGCGGCAGACACCTCAGACTGTGCGATATCCTTTCCGCTGCTCACAATCTGCTGGTCTACATCGGTTGCCACAGCATTTTCCATGACGATGTGCCCCGTGCTTTCAACTTCATCCGCTTTTGTAGATTTGCGCAACTTGGCGGCCTTGCGGCTGGCCTTTGCTGCGTCGGCGGTATTGCGCGCTGCTGTCTTGCTGTGGAGGTATCCCCTGAACGTAGCCAAGCTGATCTCGGATTCAGTCACGTCCTTGAACTTCGCGTAAACTTCCTCGATCGAGTAGTTATTCGCCAGCAGCGCGCGGACCTGGTCCGCCATCTCCAACACTGCGTCACGGCTATTGATCTTTGATTTCTCGCGGGGTGGCAGGGCTTTCAGCTCTTCTTTCAGGGCATCAAGTTTCTTACGGTCAATCATCTTTGTCATTGTGAAATTCCTTGTTCTGTTGCGTTCACAGCAAGAATTTACCCGGGATCGCCGAAAATCCCTATACGATGCCAACAGCTTATCCGGGGTCGGCCGCAGAATTATGTGGACAAAATCCAAGTGGGCGGAGTCACCCCGCCGGAAACCCACCGGCATTCACCACGCCAGACCACCCCTTTGACCACAGCGCCGCATCCCGTGTCAGGACTTGCATTTTCTTAAAATAGAAGACCCTCTCAACCGCAGGGTATGTGTATGGTAAACTGTCCCCTGCCCGCGTGACGGCGCACCCAAAGAGGTGCTTCTTGGCGAAGGAAACAACCATCCCCAGTGCCTGAGGGCTTCTCGACGGCAAGCAGACATTTGTTGCAGGCACATGGTTGACGAGATGTGTCATCACGCGATGTAGCGGTCGGTGCCAAGACGGCTTTCATCGCGTCAGGATCACCTTGGGCGAACAGCTACTGCGAAAGCTTCAATGCCAGATTCTAAGACACACTTCTGAACGGTGAGGTCCTTGCTACGCGCGGCCCAGATCCTGATCGAGAAGTGGTGCCGCCACGACAACACTGTCAGGCCGCACAGCGCTCTGGGATACCGTCTACGACACAGCAATTTGTGAAAGCGCTGACACGCTATCGGGCATCCAGCGAGAGCCCGAGGATCGCAGCCCCGATCAGACCGGGTTCGACGGTGCATTGCGCGGGCACCACCAGTGGTCGGTCGAATCGCCGCAGGGTTTTTTCACGCACCGCAGTATCCAGCGCCGCGATCAGCTGCGGTGCCGTCGACAGCCCGCCACCGACAGCAATGATCCCGGCCCCCAACACGTTTTCAACCATGGCAAGCGGTCCGGACAGCAGCGCCAGCCAGACGGCGACCGTCCGTGCGGCCGCACCATCCCCCGCTTGCCAGCCGGTCACGATCGCGCGGCTGTCGACGCGCGCACCGTGCAGATGGGCATGCAGCCGTTCCATGCCCCGCGCAGAGCATGCGGCATCCAGACATCCCGTCAGCCCGCAGCCGCAGGCAAACGCGGGCAGGGTGACCCCCAGATCGTCAAGGATGCGTGCGGCGACCGGGCCGTGGCCGATTTCGCCCGCAAAACCGGCACTGTTGATCAATTGCCCGCGCACCACGACGCCGCCACCGACCCCGGTGCCCAAAATCAGGCCAAAGACGACAGCGTGCCCGCGCCCCGCGCCCAGCCGGGATTCGGCCAGTGCAAAACAATCCGCATCGTTGGCCAGGATCACCGGCAGCCCAAGCGCCGCAGTCAGTTCCGCCTGCAGGTTCCGCCCCGTCAGACAGGGGATATTGGCCACCGTGGCCACGCCCGTATCAGGCGCGACAACGCCTGCCAGCGAAAACGCAACGGCCGTGGGCGGTGTCTCCGCTTGTGCAATGGCGGTATTCAGCACGCCGACAAAGGCGGCAAAGTCCTGCGTCGGTGTCGGCACCCGGCCCTTCAGAACGATATCCTCGGCACTGTGCGCCTCTGCCAGCTTGATGGCGGTGCCGCCGATATCACAGCACAGGATCATGTCATGTCCACGGGCACGCCTGCGATCCAGGTCGCAGCGGCAGTGATGTCCGGCGTCAGACAGGTGAAATCCGCCCGTGCCCCACCGCGCAGATGCCCCCGGTCGGTCAGGCCCAGTGCCGCCGCTGGCGCGGCAGAAGCCAGTGCCACCGCCTGCCCCAGCGGGATGTCCAGCGCCCGATGCAGGTAGCGCACCGCATCCACCAGCGCGATATCGGCCCCCGCCAGCGTTCCGTCTGCCCGTGTCAGCCGGCCTTTGGCGCGCTGGATGCGCTGGCCGTTCAAAAACAGCTCTGTCGCGTCGGTCCCCACGGTCGACATGGCGTCGGACACCAGAAACATACCGCCCGGTCCGGCCTTTGCCCGCAGGGCGATGCGCAGGGCGACAAGATCGACGTGATGGCCGTCCGCAATCACACCGGCTGACAACCGTCCGTCATCCAACGCCACCCCCACAAGGTTCGGCGCGCGGTGCTGAAGCTGGCTCATCGCGTTGAAAAGATGCGTGACCATCGTGGCCCCGGCATCGGTCGCGGTGCGGGCGGCGGCGGCATCGCAATTCGAATGCCCCAAACTTACCACAACACCGGCCTGAACCAGTGCCGCGATCTGCGCGGGCGTCACCACTTCGGGCGCCACGGTGCAGATCATGTGATCCAGCGTGGCTGACGTCTGTGTCAGCACCGCCAGATCGGCCTTATCCATCGGTCGGATCAGGGCCGGATCATGGGTGCCCTTGTGGGACAGGGCCAGATGCGGCCCTTCAAGGTGCAATCCCAGAAAGCCGGGATGCCGGGCCGCCTGCCCGGCGGCGATGGCCCGCTGCGTCACCTGCAGCGTGTCGGTGATGAGTGTCGCCATCACCGCCGTTGTCCCCAACCGCGCGTGGGCGTGACAGATCGCATCGATGCCTGCGGCGGACGGATCGTTGTTGAACAGCACCCCGCCACCGCCGTTGACCTGCAGATCAATAAACCCCGGCACCAGCGTATGATCCAGATGCACACCCGCCGGTGCAGCGGCCTGCGGCACGATCCCCGCAACCCGCCCGCCTGTCACCAGCAGGGCTGCGGCGGCGTGCCAGTGCGTCCCGTCAAAGATCTGCGGCGCATGATAGGCGATGATCTCGGTCATGCGATCCAGCCTACCACACCGCGCCACGCGCGGCGACAGGCAGGACACGGGTGACGATCCCGTCGCGGTGAAACACCATCCGATCAAAAAGGTTCGACACGACGCAGGTGTGGTTCGGCACGATGCGAAGCTGTGTGCCGACCTGTGGCAAGAGCGCGGTGCAATCGGTCAGATCGACCACCGCATGCTCTTCCGACAGCGACACGATCCGCGCGCCGGGCAGGGCCGGAATGATCCCGTAATCCGCAAAACCAAGCAGATCAGACGTCAGCGCCTTGGACCCCGCATCCAGCACAGCGCGCAGGGCAGTCGGACGGGACACGACCGTGGCAAGGATATGCATCGCCATGTCATCCGTCCCGCAGGACCCCGCCCGCATCATCGCACGGTCATTGTAGACATAGGTGCCGGCACGGTGTTCCGTGGCGCTTGGCACCAAATGGGCCGCAAAAAGATCCGGCGTGCCGCCGTTCGACCGCACCGGGCAATCAAGACCGGCTGTGGTCAATCTGGCCATGGTGTCCCGCAGGAACGCCTCGACCGCCGACGCACCGCCGATGGCGGGATAGGTCATCAGCCCGTCGAACTGCAGGCCGGGTGCTGCCGCAATCGCCTGCGCCAGCGCGGTCGCCGCTTCTGCCGTCTGCACGCCGCAGCGCCCGCCCCCGGTATCGCATTCCACCAGCACACGCAGCCTCTTGCCCTGCGCCGCAGCCGACAGGCCCGCGACGGTCACCGTGCTGTCGGCAACCACGCGCAGGGTTTTCACCCGGTCGTTCAGCACCATCAGCCGTGCAAGCCGGACCGGACCAAGGATGTTGTAGGTAATCAGGATGTCATCAAAGCCCGCATCGGCAAAGACCTCGGCCTCTGTCACTTTCTGGCAATTGATGCCACCGGCCCCGGCAGCCACCTGCTGCTGTGCGACCTGCGGAATCTTGTGCGTCTTGATATGCGGCCGAAAGGCCAGACCATGCGCGTCCATATAGTCCTGCGCGCGGGCGATGTTGGCCGCCAGCCGGTCCTCGTCGATCACGGGCATGGGGGTGATGACATCGGACAGCGGCGCCCCGACGGCGGGCCAGGGGAAATCCATGCTATGCCTCCTGCGCAAAGGGGTCGGGACTGCGGGGCCAGATGTCGGACCGCACAAAGCGGTAGACGTTCGTGGCGGGATTCCCACGACATTTGCCGGGTTTCAAGCGGCTTGGGCGGTCCGGCATCAAAGAATATCCCGGTCATCGCGGCGCAAGACCGGATCAGGGGGCGGCAGGTGCGGTGAACGCACGGGTCGCGGATACCGCACGTTGCCAGGCCGCATATTGCCGGTCGCGCCGGGCGGATTCCATCCGGGGCGTGAACTGGCGATCCCGGCCCCACATCTGCGCGAAACCTGCCTGATCGGGATAAAGACCCACCCGGCTTCCTGCAAGCCATGCGGCACCCATCGCGGTTGTCTCAAGGCAGGCAGGGCGGTCGACGGCGATCCCCATGATGTCGGACAAAAACTGCATCGTCCAATCCGACGCGCTCATGCCGCCATCGACCCGTAGAACGCTGTTGTCGCCCGGTGTGGTCCAATCCTTGTGCATGGCCTGCAACAGATCACGCGTCTGATAGCCGACGGATTCCAGTGCCGCGCGTGCCAGCTCTGCCGGGCCGGTATTGCGGGACAGCCCGAAAATCGCCCCCCTTGCATCTGCATCCCAGTAAGGGGCGCCCAGGCCGGTGAACGCCGGGACCATGATGACCTGCTGGTCGGGGTCCGCCGCCTGCGCCAGGGGCTGGGTATCGCCCGCTTCTCGGATCATCTTCAGCCCGTCGCGCAACCACTGCACGGCGGCACCGGCCACGAAAATCGATCCCTCCAGCGCATAGGTCGGCTTGCCATCCAGCTGGTAGGCAATCGTCGTCAGCAACCGGTTCCGAGAGGCGACGGGCCTGTCACCGGTATTCATCAGGGCAAAACAACCGGTGCCATAGGTGCTTTTCGTCATGCCGGGCTGAAAGCAGGCCTGCCCGATGGTCGCGGCCTGCTGGTCGCCAGCAACCCCCATGATCGGGATCGGGCGACCGAACAGATCGGCGCGCGTCGTCCCAAAGTCTGCGGCGCAATCCTTTACCTCTGGCAGCATCGATACGGGGATGCCCAACAGATCGCAGATTGTCCGGCTCCACCGTCCCTTGTGAATGTCATAAAGCAGGGTGCGCGCGGCATTGGTGGCGTCGGTGACATGATGGCGGCCATCCGTCAGCTTCCAGATCAGATAGCTGTCGACGGTGCCGAACAGCAGATCGCCCGCCTGTGCCGCCGCACGCGCGCCGTCGACGTTGTCCAGCAGCCATTTCACCTTGGTCCCTGAAAAATACGGATCGATCAGCAGGCCGGTGCGGGCCGTGAACATATCGGCATGCCCGTCGCGCCGCAGCGCGTCACAGATACCGGTCGTGCGGCGGTCCTGCCAGACGATCGCGTTGTGGATGGGCTGTCCGGTCCTGCGGTTCCAGATAACCGTGGTTTCGCGCTGATTGGTGATGCCGATGGCCGCGATGTCGGCTGCGGCGATCCCGGCTTTTTCGATCACACCGCGACATGTGCCGGCGGCGGTGGCCCACAGATCGGACACGTCATGTTCGACCCAGCCGGAGTGTGGAAAGTGCTGGGGAAATTCTTCCTGGGCCTGTGCGATCAGCGCCATGTGTTCATCGAACAGGATGGCGCGACTGGATGTCGTCCCTTGGTCGATCGCCAGAATATAGGTCATGCTATTCCCCGTCCGCAGGCACGCAAAAGCCGGGGCGCATCGCATGCGCCCCGGCTGGTGTCATTTGTTTAGTTGCTCCAGGAGGAGACGAGTTCGTCGTAGCCGATCGTGACCGGCTCTTCGTCCTCGTCCTCCAGTGCGGGCTTGGGTGCGCCTGGCTGTTCCAGCCAGTATGACGCCTCGAGCTCTTCACCCATCACCGGACCCAGATCGCCCTGGATACCGGACCGTTCGATCCGTTCCATCACGCTTTCCATGTCGGCGCAAAGCTGATCCAGCGCTTCCTGAGGGCTCTTTGCACCGGACATTGCATCGCCGATGTTCTGCCACCACAACTGCGCCAGCTTGGGATAGTCGGGCACGTTGGTGCCGGTCGGCGACCATTGTGTCCGCGCAGGCGAGCGGTAGAATTCCACCAGACCGCCCAGCTTGTCGGCACGTTCGGTGAAATGGTCAGAGTTGATGGTCGATTCCCGGATAAAGGTCAGACCGACATCCGATTTCTTAACGTCCACCGTCATCGACGTGACGAACTGCGCGTAAAGCCATGCCGCCTGTGCGCGGTCGACGGGTGTGGATTCCATCAACGTCCAGGACCCCACGTCCTGATAGCCGACCTTCATGCCCTCTTCCCAGTAGACACCATGCGGGCTGGGGGCGAGCCGCCACTTTGGCGTGCCGTCTTCGTTCATCACCGCGTCCGATGCGACCAGCGGGGCCACAAAGGTGGTGTACATGAACATCTGCTGCGCGATGTTGCCCTGTGCAGGGACCGGACCGGCCTCTGAAAAGGTCATGCCGGCAGCCGATGGCGGCGAATATTTCTGCAGCCATTCGATCGCCTTGTCGACGGCATAAACCGCAGCCGGAGAGTTCGTCGCACCGCCCCGGTCTACACAGGCACCGACGGGCTGAGAGTCTTCGTTGACACGAATGCCCCATTCATCGACCGGCAGGCCGTTGGGTTCGCCCGTGTCGCCCATACCGGCCATGGACATCCATGCGTCGGTGTAACGCCAGCCCAGGCTGGGGTCTTTTTTGCCGTAGTCCATGTTGCCATAGACCTCGACGCCGTCGATCTCGCGACCGGTAAAGAATTCCGCGATATCCTCATAGGCCGCCCAGTTGACCGGCACGCCCAGATCGTAACCATAGGCTTCCTTGAAATCGGCCTGAATCTGCGGGTCGTTGAACCAATCGTAGCGGAACCAGTAAAGGTTCGCGAACTGCTGGTCGGGCAGCTGATACAGTTTGCCATCGGGTGCTGTGGTGAATTCCAGCCCGATGAAATCATCCAGATTCAGAGTCGGCGACGTGACATCGGCCCCTTCGCCCGCCATCCAGTCGGTCAGGTTGCGAACCTGCTGATAGCGCCAGTGGGTGCCGATCAGATCGGAATCGTTGACGAAGGCATCATAGATGTTTTCGCCCGACTGCATCTGCGTCTGCAGCTTTTCGACGACATCGCCTTCGCCGATCAGATCGTGGGTGACGTTGATGCCGGTGATCGCGGTGAACGCGGGCGCCAGCACCTGGGATTCGTATTCATGGGTCGTGATGGTTTCGGACACCACGTTGATATCCATGCCCTGGAACGGTTGGGCCGCATCGATGAACCATTGCATCTCTGCTTCCTGTTCCGCGCGGGACAGGGTCGAGACGTCGCCGATTTCGGCATCCAGAAACGCCGTGGCGGCAGCCATGTCGGCCCATGCAGGCTGGGTCAGCGCAAGCGCCATCCCCAGTGCGGTGGTCGATTTCAACAGAACGTTCATGTTAGGTTTCCTCCCTTTATGTTGAACGCAGACGATCCGCCCCGATGATCTGGGCCGGGATTTGACGTGGTCTAGACCCAGCGGAACACCGCTGCGGCAAAGACCAGACAGACGATCAGCGCGTAGGGCTGCGCAAACGGCACCAGCCCCAGCCACGCCAGATTGATGAACGCGGACCCCAGCAGCGTGATGAACAGCCGATCACCGCGCGTGGTCTCGATCCGCAGGATGCCGCGGCGCGGCACTTCGGGGAACCGGATCGCCAGCACCGTGAAGATGGTCAGCAGCACGGCGATCACGATAAAGAATGTGGCGGTGGGCCAGGTCCAGGCCATCCAGTCAAGCATGTGAAGCTCCTTTCAGGTCCAGCATCACACCCGCCCCAGGGCAAAGCCCTTGGCGATGTAGTTGCGCACGAAATAGATGACCAAGGCACCCGGCACGATCGTCAGCACACCGGCGGCGGCCAGCACGCCCCAATCCACCCCGGCGGCACCGACGGTGCGGGTCATGGTGGCGGCGATGGGCTTTGCATCCACCGACGTCAGCGTGCGCGACAGCAGCAGTTCCACCCAGGAAAACATGAAACAAAAGAACGCGGCGACGCCGATCCCGCTGGCGATCAGGGGGGTGAATATCTTGATAAAGAACGTAGGGAACGAATAGCCGTCGATATAGGCCGTCTCGTCGATTTCCTTGGGCACGCCGCGCATGAAACCTTCGAGAATCCAGACCGCCAGTGGCACGTTGAACAGGCAATGCGCCAGCGCCACGGCGATATGCGTGTCGAACAGCCCGATGCTGGAATACAGCTGAAAGAACGGCAGCGCGAACACGGCGGGCGGCGCCATCCGGTTGGTCAGCAACCAAAAGAACAGATGCTTGTCACCCATGAAGCTGTAGCGCGAAAACGCATAGGCGGCAGGCAGGGCCACAGCAAGGCTGATCGCGGTGTTCATCACCACGTAGATCAGCGAATTGACGTAACCCATATACCAGCTGGCATCGGTCAGGATCGTGGCATAATTTTCAAACGTCAGATCGCGGGGCCACAGGCTGAACGCGCCCAGAATTTCGCTGTTCGTCTTCAGGCTCATGTTGATCAGCCAATAGATCGGCAGCATCAAAAACAGCAGATACAGCCCCATGATGACGGCACTGCCCGACGGGCGCAAGCGACGGGTCGCCGTGCGCGGTGTCTCGATCGTCATGGGACGGGTATCGGTGACGACTTCGGGAGTTGCGGTATCGGACATCACTTGCCATCCCTTTGGTCGAGGGTCGTCATCACGGTGTAGAACACCCAGGAAATCGCCATGATGACCAGGAAATACATCAGGCTGAACGCCGCCGCAGGGCCAAGGTCGAACTGTCCCAGCGCCATTTTCACAAGGTCGATGGACAGGAACGTCGTGGCGTTACCGGGCCCACCCCCCGTCAGCACGAACGGTTCGGTATAGATCATGAAACTGTCCATGAACCGCAGCAGGATGGCGATCATCAGCACGCCCGCCATCTTGGGCAGCTCGATATAGCGGAACACGGCCCAGCGGCTGGCCTGATCGATCTTGGCCGCCTGATAATAAGCGTCGGGGATCGACCGCAGACCGGCATAGGCCAGCAGGGCCACCAGCGATGTCCAGTGCCAGACGTCCATCACGATGACCGTGACCCAGGCGTCGAACGTGTTCTGGGTATAGTTGTAATCGATGCCCATCGCATCAAGCGTATAGCCCAGCAGGCCGATATCGACGCGGCCGAATATCTGCCAGATCGTGCCCACCACGTTCCACGGGATCAGCAGCGGCAGGGACATGACCACAAGACAGAACGACGACCAAAAGCCCTTTTTCGGCATGTTCAGCGCGACAAAGATCCCCAGTGGCACCTCAATGGCCAGAATGATCGCGGAAAACATCAACTGGCGTCCCAGTGCGTTCCACATGCGGTCCGAATGCAGCATGTCGTCGAACCACGACAGGCCCGCCCAGAAAAACTGGTTGTTTCCAAACGTGTCCTGCACTGAATAGTTCACCACGGTCATCAGCGGAATGACGGCGGAAAACGCGACCAGCAGCAGCACCGGCAGAACCAGAAACCACGCCTTTTGATTGACGGTCTTGTTCATGCGGACGTCCCCCGGGGTGAGATGCGCCAGTCGTCGGCGTAGACATTGATCCCCTGCGGCGCAAAGTTGATGCGGTTGGTGGCGGCCGAAATCGTCGCGTCCTCGGTCGCGAGCGCGTTGATTTCACGCCCCATCACATCCAGACGGACGATCTTGTGGCGGCCCACGTCCTCGACCCGGCGCACGGTGGCGGGGATGCCGTCATCGCCGCTGGACAGCTGGATGAATTCAGGGCGCACGCCCAGCTGCGTCTTGCCGGTGGCGCTGTAATGCTGGTCCAGCGGAATGGTCACATCACCGATGCGGGCCTGCGTGCCATCGATAGTCGCATCGAACAGGTTCATCCCCGGCGAGCCGATGAAATATCCCACGAACGTATGGGCCGGCCGTTCGAACAATTCCTGCGGGGTGCCGATCTGCACGACGCGCCCGTCATACATCACCACCACCTTGTCGGCAAAGGTCAGCGCCTCTGTCTGGTCATGGGTCACATAGATCATCGTGTGGCCGAAATCCTGGTGCAGCTTTTTCAGCTGCGTGCGCAACTCCCACTTCATATGGGGGTCGATCACGGTCAGGGGTTCGTCGAACAGCAGGGCGTTCACGTCCTCGCGGACCATGCCGCGGCCCAGCGAAATCTTTTGCTTGGCGTCGGCGGTCAGGCCGCGCGCCTTGTGGTCAAGCTGCGCTTCCATGTCGATCATCGCGGCGACCTTCTGGACGCGCCGCTTGATCTCTGCCGCGTCCATGCCCCGGTTTTTCAGCGGAAAGGCAAGGTTTTCGCGCACCGACATCGTGTCGTAGACCACCGGAAACTGGAACACCTGCGCGATGTTGCGGTCGGCTGTCGGCGCGGTGGTCACATCGCGGCCATCGAACAGCACGCGCCCCTGACTGGGGATCAACAGACCCGAAATGATATTGAGCAAGGTAGACTTGCCGCAGCCGGATGATCCCAGCAGCGCATAGGCTTCGCCATCGACCCAGTCGTGGTTCAACGCCTTCAGCGCAAAATCGTCCTCTGACTGCGGGCGGGGCAGATAGGAATGGGCAAGGTTATCAAGCGTGATCTTGGCCATGGTTCAAGCGGCCTCCGCATAGGGGGCACTGGCGACCAGATCGCCGTTTTGTGCAAACAAATAGATGCGCGACGGGTCCAGATAGACCGGCAGGGATTGCCCGGGTTTCAGGTTGCGGATGCCGTGGATCAGCCCGACCCAGCGGGCATCGTCATGGGTCAGGTGCACAAAGGTTTCCGACCCGGTGATTTCCATGACCGACAGCGTGGTGTCGAACCGGATGCGATCATCGCCCGCGTCCAGCGTCAGATGATTGGGGCGGAACCCCAGCATATAGTGCCCGTCCGGCACGTCGCGCCCGACGGCGGGGATCGCGTCACGGCTAAAATGCATGCGGTCGCCGCGCTTTTCCACGTTCAGGAAATTCATCGGCGGGTCGGAAAAGACCCGTGCCGTCGTGGCGTCGGCGGGGTTGCGATAGACCTGCGCTGTCGGACCAAACTGGGTGACACGGCCTTCCCACAGGGTCGCGCAATTGCCACCCAGCAGCAGCGCCTCTTCGGGTTCGGTCGTGGCATAGACAAAGATCGACCCGGATTCCGCAAAGATGCGCGGGATTTCGGCGCGCAATTCCTCGCGCAGCTTGTAGTCAAGGTTGGCCAGCGGTTCATCCAGCAGAACCAGACCCGCATTCTTGACCAGCGCGCGGGCCAGCGCGCAGCGTTGCTGCTGGCCGCCCGACAGTTCCAGCGGCTTGCGCTGCAGCATCGGGGTCAGCTGCATCAGCGCGGCGGTGTCGCGCACGCGCCGGTCGATTTCCGCCTTGTCGAGCCCCATCAGCTTCATCGGGGATGCGATGTTGTCGTAGACGCTCATCGCGGGGTAGTTGATGAACTGCTGGTAGACCATCGCGATCTTGCGGTCCTGCACACGCTGGCCGGTCACATCGTCGCCGTTCCATAGAATACGGCCCTGCAACGGCACATCAAGACCGGCCATCAGACGCATCAGGGTCGTCTTGCCCGAAGAAGTCGGCCCCAGAAGGACGTTCATGCTGCCTTTTTCCAGAGTCAGCGTCGTTGGATAGATAAAGGTCTGCGCGCCAACCCCATAGCTGATGTTGTCAAGTTTCAGGGTCATGCGATGTCTTTCATCTGCGGACGGCGGGCCGCCATATAGGTAGAAAGGGCCGTGGCATCCGCCCCGTGCAGGCCCAGCTTGCTGCGACGCCACAGAATGTCTTCGGCGGTGCGGGCGAATTCATGGGTCATTAGCCAGTCGACTTCCGCCGCCGTCAACGTCGCACCGAACGCCTGCCCCAGATCATCGGCGGTCCCGGCATCGGCCAGGATCAGGGCCGCATCCGTGCCGTAGGCGCGCACAAGACGGCGCGCCCAGCGGTCGGTCAGAAACGGATAATCACGCCGCAGGCCGGCAATCAGCGTCTCGACCCCGTCGATGGGAAAATCACCGCCCGGCATCGGCACACCGGCGGTCCATGCGCCCTTTTGCACGTCAAGACGCTGGCCGATCTTGTCCAGCGCGCTTTCGGCCAGACGGCGATAGGTCGTGATCTTGCCGCCAAAGATGTTCAGCGCGGGCGCACCGGCGCTGTCGTCCAGTTTCAGCGTATAATCGCGGGTCGCGGCGGTGGCCGACGTGGTCCCCTCGTCATACAGCGGACGCACGCCCGAATAGGTCCAGACGATATCGTCCGTGCTGATGTTCTGCTTGAGATAAGCGTTCACGAAATCAATCATGTAGGCTTTTTCTTCGGGGGTGCAGACCGGCTTGGCCTGCAGGTCGTGATGTTCCTGATCGGTTGTGCCGATCAGAGTGAAATCGGTCTCGTAGGGGATTGCGAACATGATCCGCCCGTCGGTGCCCTGAAAGAAATAGCACTTGTCGTGATCGAACAGACGTTTGACGACGATATGGCTGCCCCGCACCAGCCGCACGTCGTCATGACTGTTCGATCCGACCTGCTGGCGCAGGATCTGCCCGACCCAGGGTCCGCCGGCATTTACGACCATGCGGGCCCGCACGGTGCGCTGGTTGCCGCTGTCGACGTCCTGCAGCGTGACCGTCCAGATGCCGTCCTGGGCCTTGGCGCTGACCACCTTGGTGCGGGTCAGCACGACCGCACCGCGGGCCACCGCATCGCGGGCGTTCAGCGCGACAAGACGGGAATCCTCGACCCAGCAATCACTGTATTCATAGGCCTTGGTGAAATCGTCGATCAGCGGCGCACCTTCGGGACTGGTGGTCAGATCCAGCGTGCGGGTGCCCGGCAAAATCTTCCGCCCGCCCAGATTGTCATACATCAAAAGCCCCAGCCGGATCAGCCAGGCCGGGCGGCGCCCCTTCATCCAGGGCATGACCATGGACAGCAGTTTGGACGTAGGCGTGTCGCCCTCGAACCGCATCCCCGCGTGGTAGGGCAGCACGAACCGCAGCGGCCAACTGATATGCGGCATGGCGCGCAGCAGGGTTTCGCGCTCGATCAGGGCTTCGCGCACCAGCCGCAGTTCGAAATATTCCAGATAGCGCAGACCGCCGTGAAACAGCTTTGTCGACGCAGAAGAGGTCGCAGACGCCAGATCGGACATTTCGGCCAGCGTCACCGTCAGGCCACGGCCCGCCGCATCGCGCGCGATGCCACAGCCGTTGATACCACCGCCGATGACCAGCAGATCACGGATGTCCGTGTCGTCACTCACATTGGATCCTCCCAAACCCTCTTAAACAAGTATCGCAATCGCGCACCAAAAAGAAAAGCCTTATTTTCGCTTTTATTCGTTTTCACAAAATACGCAGATTTATGCGGGATTACAGGGGGTGCAGCGACATTCCCGATGCGCAAACGCGCAAAAAACGCACATACAGATGTGCAAGATGCGAAATGTGTGTGATTGTCGGTGCACGTCCTGCCATCGACCACGCTACACAACGGAAAATCGCGCATGTCACAAACCATCAGACACCCCGAAATTCTGGACATCGCCCGGCGCGACGGGAAGGTCACCGTGGAATATCTGGCAGAGCATCTGGGCGTCACGCTTCAGACCATCCGCCGCGATCTGAGCGACCTTGCGGACGCGGGCAAGCTTGAACGTGTCCACGGGGGGGCTGTCCTGCCGTCCGGAACGGTCAACATCGCCTACGAAGAACGCCGACGCCTGAATTCCGAAAGCAAGACCGCCATGGCCAAGGCCTGTGCCGCGATGATCCCCGAAGACTGCGCGATTTTCCTCAACATCGGCACCAGCACCGAAGCGCTGGCAACAGAACTGCTGCACCACCGCAACCTGCTGGTGGTGACCAACAACATGAACGTCGCCAACATCCTGACCCACAACCCCGACTGCGAGGTGATCGTGACCGGGGGCACGCTGCGGCAGTCCGATGGCGGCCTGACGGGCGACATCACGACCGATGTGATCCGCAAGTTCAAGTTCGACATCGGCATCATCGGATGTTCGGCGATCGACCCCGATGGCGACATCCTTGATTTCGACCTGCGCGAAGTCGGCGTCAGCCAGACGATCCTGAACCAGTCCCGCCGCAAGATGCTGATCGCGGACCATACGAAATTCAAGCGCAAGGCCCCGGCGCGCATCGGATCACTGGCCGACATCGATGTCTTTTTCACCGACGCCCCGCTACCACCGGCGCTGAAAGACGCCTGCACCCGCTGGCACACCGACATTGATGTCAGCACTGTGGCACCCGATCAGGCATAGCCGCTGGCCCCTACGCCAGACTGTCGGACAGGGCGGCGATGGTGCGGGCATTCAGCGACTGCGGCTTTGCCGCTGCGTCAAGATAGGGACAGGGATCATCCAGCCGGGCGACGGCGGCGTCGCGGCTGAATGTATCGGGACCATCAAGACTGCCCAGCTCATCCCAGGTCACAGGCATGGCGACCGGCCCCGACGGGCGGGCGCGCACCGAATACGGCGCGATGGCGGTGGATCCCCGTTCGTTGCGCAGCCAGTCGATGAAAATCCGGCCCTTGCGCCGCGCTTTCGACATGGTGGCGGTAAAACGGTCGGGTTCTTCCTGCGCCATCACATGGGCCAGCGTCTTTGAAAACAGCTTGACCGTGTCCCAGCCGTTGGTCCGGCGCAGGCTGACGCAGACATGCACCCCCTTGCCGCCACTGACGACAGGGACCGACGCCAGCCCCAGCGCCGTCAGCCGTGCCGCCAGATCGACGGACGCCGACCGCACATCGGCCCAGTCCAGTCCTTCGTCGGGGTCCAGATCGAACACCAGCCGGTCGGGACGGTCCAGCCGGTCGCTGCGCGCGCCCCAGATATGAAATTCGATCGTGCCCATCTGTGCTGCCGCGACAAAGGCCGCAGCCCGCCTGATATCCATATAGGTGGCCGGATCGCCGTCGCTTTCGGTGATCGCGATCCGGTTCAGCGCATCGGGCATCCCCTGCCCTGCGTGTTTTTGGAAAAACCGCTGGCCCGCCAACCCTTCGGGCAGGCGCAACAGCGACAACGGCCGATGGCCCGCGATTTTCAGCAGACGCGCGCCCGCCGCATCATAATAGCGCGCCAGATCGCCCTTGGTCCCGCCGGTCTGCGGGAACACGACGCGGCCCGCATGGCTGATCCGCTGGCCCCCGATGCGGGCTGCCCCCTTATCCTGTGATCCGTCATCCTGCGCAGGCGGGGCGGCGTCCTGCGGTGCCTCGAACGTGATATCCTTGGCGTCCTTGTCACGCCGGATACCCAGATGAACGCCGTGCCGGATATGACCGTCAGCGGTCAGTTCGGTGAAATCGACCTCGATCACCACGCTTGGTGTGACCCATTGCGCGGCAGCAGCGATATCCTGCGGCACATCGATGAACGGGCTGGTCTTGCGGGTGCGGAAGGCGGACGTCAGCGCATCGAAATCAGACTCCGCAAAGCCACTGCCGATCCGCCCGCGATAGCGCAGCCCATCAGGGCCGTATTCACCCACCAGAAGCGACGCAAAGGGGCGGCCCGCCTTGTCGGACGGGGAATAGCCGCCAACCACGAATTCCTGCCGCCGCGTGCATTTCACCTTGCACCAATCCGCGTGCCGCCCGCCCCGGTAGCGGGCAGAGGCCCGTTTGGCGATGATGCCTTCGGCCCCCGCCTTGCAGGCCCTGTCAAAGATATCCGGCCCGCCACCCGCGATATGGGTGCTGCGCCGCAGGGGACCGTCATCGGGCACATCGGACAGCAGATGGTCCAGTGCTTCCTTGCGGGCCAGTTGCGGGGTTTTGGTCAGATCCTTGCCGTCCAGCGACAGCAGATCAAAGGCATAGAACACCAGCGGCCGCCCGGATTTGATCGCCGCCTGCAACGACGAAAACGCCGATCCGCTGATATCGCGGGCCATGACTTCGCCATCGATCAGCGCCGCGTCACACGACAGATCGTCAAAGGCGGGCGCGATGGCCTGAAACCGGTCCGTCCAGTCGTGGCCGTTGCGGGTCCACAGCCGGGTGCCCCCCTTCCCCAAGGCCGCCAGACAGCGATAGCCGTCGAATTTCGTCTCGAATATCCAGTCGTCACCGTCGGGCGGGTCCGACACCAGCGTCGCCAGTTGCGGCTTGCGGAACGCAGGCCGTTTGCCCGACCGGGCCTTGGGCGCGTCAGGCAGAATCGCATCGTCACCCGCCGCGATCTGCGTCATCGTCCGGCCTGTGGTGATCGATGTGTCGTGATTTTCGGTCAGCCGGTCGGGTTGGTCCGATGCGGCGGAATCGCGGTGCTTGATCAGCAGCCAGTTTTCGCGCTTTTCCCCCTTGCCGCGCATCCGCACCAGCGCCCAGCTGCCGCGCATCCGCTGGCCCGTCAGGGTAAAGGCCAGCTTGCCCTTGGCCAGTCCGTCGGCAGGGTCTGTTTCTGGCTGCCAGACACCTTCGTCCCACATCATCACGGTGCCGCCACCATAGTTTTTGGCCGGAATCGTGCCTTCAAAGGTGCCATAGGACAGTGGGTGATCTTCTGTGCGGACTGCCAGACGCTTTTCGCCCGGATCGTCGCTGGGGCCACGGGTCACGGCCCAGCTCAGCAGCACACCGCCCCATTCCAGCCGGAAATCGTAATGCAGGCGGGTCGCGTCGTGTTTCTGCACCACAAACCGCAGGTCCGTGGTGCGCGCCGTGCCAGCCTCGCCTGCCGGTTCGCGGGTCTGGCTGAAATCGCGCCGCGCGTTGTATGCGGCCAGCGGATCAGGGTCGCGCGCCATGTCAGGACGCCTTTTTGCGACCACCGCGACCCGCTGGCTTGGCTTTGGTCTTTTTCACGCTTTCCTTCAGCGCGGCCATCAGATCGACGACGTTTTCGCCCGCAGGCGCATCGTCGCTGCCTGTCGTGACGCGTTTGGTCTTTTTGTTCTTACGCTTGGCGGCGATCAGATCGTGCAGCGCATCGGCATAGTGATCCTTGAACGCGGTGGCATCGAACGGCCCGCTTTTGCGGTCAATCAGGGTCGTGGCCACATCCAGCAGATCGGTGTCGACCTTGTCATCGGTGATATCGCTGAACAGCGGGTCCGCGTCGCGCAACTCGTCGGCGTAATGCAGGGTTTCCAGCAGCAAACCGTCGCCGCAGGGTTTGACGGCCCCCAGATATTCCTTGCCGCGCATGGTGAACTGGCCCAACCCGACCCTGCCCGCCGCCCGCAGCGCGTCGCGCACTACACGGTAGGCATCCTGCGCCAGATCGTCGGTCGGCACCACGTAATAGGGTTTGTCGAAATACAGCGGTGGAATTTCGCAGGCATCGACGAATTGA
Source organism: Loktanella sp. SALINAS62 (assembly GCF_018263905.1). Taxonomy (GTDB): domain Bacteria; phylum Pseudomonadota; class Alphaproteobacteria; order Rhodobacterales; family Rhodobacteraceae; genus Loktanella. The sequence goes on from NZ_JAAFZU010000009.1 coordinate 18,721, forward strand.
ACTAACTCGAATGTCTTTTTGGTTTCCAACTTGATCGCGTCCAGCTCTGCGGGGTCGATCAGCATGTATTGGTCGTCGCCGGTGTCGTAGCCCTTGACGATGTCGTCCTTGTCGACGGGACCGATCCCCGGCACGGTCTTTTCATATTTCACTCGTTTGCCGCTGGGTTCGTGGATCTGCCGAAATGATATCCGCGACGCGGACCGTGTGGCGGAATGAATTTCCACCGGGATCGACACCAGTGACAGCCGCAACTGTCCTTTCCAGATCGCACGCGATGCCATGCCGTTCTCCTTGATTCACCACGGTCTGAAACCCACCGGCGCAGGGCAAAGTTCCCCTGCCACAGGCGGCGACGGCGACGCAGCCCACCGCGCCCGCCAGAAGTCTGCCCCTGATCAATCATCCTGAACCGGTCTGCAGTCTCTTCTTGCCAAAAGTAATACTATATGACTTTATCGAATCAGGCTTCGGCCATCCAGGGAGGAAACCATGAATAAACTATTGCTCAGCGTAGCCATTGCTGCGCTCTCGACAGGTGCGTCCGCACAGACGGTCGGGTTCTCGCAGATCGGGTCTGAATCCGGCTGGCGTGCCGCCGAAACGACCGTGACCCGACAAGAGGCCGAAGCGCGCGGCATCGACCTGCGCTTCTCCGACGCGCAGCAGCGGCAGGAAAATCAGATCGCCGCCATCCGGTCCTTTGTCGCCCAAGGCGTCGACGCGATCCTGCTGGCCCCCGTTGTAGCCACCGGCTGGGATTCGGTGCTCGAAGAAGCCAAGGAAGCCGAAATTCCGGTCGTTCTACTGGACCGCCGCGTCGACAGTTCCGAAGACCTGTATCTGACCGCCGTCGGCTCCGACCTTGTGCACGAAGGCGAAGTCGCCGGTCAGTGGCTGGTCGACAACAAGCCCGAAGGCACGTGCCGCGTCGTCGAGCTGCAGGGCACGACGGGATCGTCGCCCGCCATCGACCGCGCGACCGGTTTCCGCAATGCCATCGAAGGCAACGCCGAGATCGAAATCGCCCGCAGCCAGACCGGTGATTTCACCCGCTCCGGCGGCAAGGAAGTCATGGAAAGCTTCCTGCAAGCCGAAGGCGGCGGTGACGACATCTGTGCGCTTTATGCCCACAACGACGACATGGCCATCGGCGCCATTCAGGCGATCAAAGAAGCCGGGATCGATCCGGGCGACGACATCCTGATCGTGTCGATCGATGCCGTGCCCGACATCTTTCAGGCGATGGCCGCCGGCGATGCAAACGCCACGGTCGAGTTGACGCCGAACATGGCAGGCCCGGCCTTTGACGCGCTGGCCGCCTACATGGCCGACGGCACAGAGCCCGAAAAGTTCATCCAGACGGAATCCACGCTTTACACGCAGGACGACGATCCGATGGGCGAATACGAAGCCCGCAAGGATCTGGGCTACTGATCGCATCCCGGACACGGGCCTGACCGCCCTGACGCGGCGCCCCTGCCGGGGCGCCGCACCTCTCGATTCAGAAAGGCACCGGATGCTTCTGACCGTCCGCGATCTGACCAAGACATTCCCCGGCACCCGCGCGCTCGACAATATGCAGTTCGATCTTGCGGCCGGAGAGGTCCACGCGCTGCTGGGTGAAAACGGCGCGGGGAAATCCACGCTCATCAAATGCCTGACCGGCGTGCATGCCCGCGACAGCGGGCGGATCACACTGGACGGGCAGCCGATCTCGCCGGGATCGACACATGACGCGCAGGAACTGGGCATCGGCACCGTCTACCAAGAGGTCAATCTGCTGCCCAACCTGACCGTCGCAGAAAACCTGACGTTCGGGCGCCAGCCCACGCGGTTCGGGCTGGTCTCAAGCCGCCGGATGCGCGCCGACGCCGAAGAGATGCTGGCCGGCTACGGGCTGGATCAGGTCAATGTCGGACGCGAACTGGGCACTTATTCCGTCGCGGTCCAGCAGATCGTCGCCATCGCGCGCGCCGTGGCCCTGTCGGGCAAGGTCCTGATCCTCGACGAACCGACTGCCAGTCTGGATGCGCGCGAAACCGAAACCCTGTTTGCGGTGGTGCGCAGCCTGCGCGACCGCGGGCTTGGCATCATCTTCATTTCGCATTTCCTTGATCAGGTGTTTTCACTCAGCGACCGGCTGACGGTGCTGCGCAACGGCCAGCACATCGTGACAACCAACACGGCTGACACGAACCGGGTCGATCTGATCCACCACATGCTGGGCCACGAACTGGTCGAAGCCGAACAGCGCCATGTTGCGCGCACCGGCGGCGCGGAACTACTGACTTTCAAGGGGCTCGCCCACCGCAACAGGATCGAACCCTTCGATCTGAAGGTGCGCGCGGGCGAAGTCATCGGGCTGGCCGGGTTGCTGGGTGCCGGCCGCACCGAAACCGCCGATGTGCTGTTCGGCCGGACCCCCGCCGATCAGGGCACGGCCACCGACGAGAATGGCAAGCTGGACATCACCACGCCCCGCATGGCCATCGCCGCAGGCTTTGGTTACGCGCCAGAGGACCGCAAGACCGACGGGATCGTGGCGGATCTGTCGGTGCGCGAAAACATAGCACTGGCGCTGCAGGCCCGGCGCGGATGGGCGCGCCCGATCCCACAGACCGAACAGAAAAGACTGGCAGACGATTATATCCGCAAGCTCGACATCCGCACATCCAGCGCAGAAAAGGCCGTGGGCGACCTGTCGGGTGGCAACCAGCAAAAGGTCGTTCTGGCCCGCTGGCTGGCGATGAACCCGCGCTTTCTGATCCTCGACGAACCGACGCGCGGCATCGACGTCGGCGCCCATGCCGAAATCCTGCGGCTGATCGGCGATCTGACGGATCAGGGCATGTCGATCC
>NZ_JAAFZU010000009.1:21591-22892 GCF_018263905.1 Loktanella sp. SALINAS62
GTCGTGGTCCGCGACCGCAAGCATGTCTCGGAACTGGTCGGCGCAGAGATCGACACCGACCACATCATCAACGCCATCGCCACGCGCGGCGATGCCGAAAGGGCCACGTCATGACCCCGATCCTGCGCAGGCTTGCGCCGCAGCTGCTGACCCTGATCGCGGTTGTCGCGCTTGTGACGGCCTATTTTCCCAGCTTTCTGGCCGTCGATCTAGCGGACGGGCGTCTGGTCGGCAGTGTGATCGACGTGCTGAAACGCGGCGCACCGGTGGCCCTGCTGGCGGTCGGCATGACACTGGTGATCGCGACCCGCGGCATCGATCTAAGCGTGGGCGCGGTCATGGCAATCTGTGGTGCCGCATCCGCCTGGGCCATTGCGGGCGGCTACGGTGTGGTGCCCGCCCTTGCGATCGGCTTGGGCGCAGGACTGCTGTGCGGCCTGTGGAACGGCATTCTGGTCGCGGTCTTCGGCATCCAGCCCATCGTCGCCACCCTGATCCTGATGGTCGGCGGACGCGGCATCGCCCAGATGATTACCGAAGGCCGTATCCTGACCTTCAGCAACGAAGGTTTTGCCTTTTTCGGGGCCGGGGCCATCCTTGGGATCCCCACCCCGGTCGTGATCTGGATCTGCACCGGTATCGCCTTTGGCCTGCTGGTCCGCCGGACGGCACTTGGCCTGCTGATCGAGGCGATCGGCATCAACCGCGCCGCCAGTGCGCTGGCGGGGGTGAACGCACGGGTCCTGCTGATTGCGGTCTACGTCGCATCGGGGCTGTGTGCGGCTGTGGCGGGCATCATCGTGGCCGCCGATATCCGCGGCGCCGACGCCAACAACGCAGGCCTGTGGCTGGAACTCGACGCCATTCTGGCGGTGGTCATCGGCGGCACCTCGCTTTTGGGGGGACGCTTTTCCATCGCCGCGTCGCTGCTGGGGGCGCTGATCATCCAGACGATCGACACCGGCATCTTGCTGGCGGGCTTTCCGTCCGAATTTAATCTGGTGATCAAGGCGGGGCTCGTCGTCGTCATCCTCGTGCTGCAATCGCCCCGGATCAGCCCGCATCTGTCGCGCAAGCTGCGACGCAGACCCGGCACCGCAGAATCCCATGACACCCGAAAGGAGGTCACCGAATGAACGCGCGCATCCTGCCGCTGTATGCGACTGTCGTGATCTTTCTGATCGCCTACCTGATCTGCTACATCCAGTTTCCCGCGATGCTGTCGACCCGCGTGATCGGCAATCTTTTGACCGACAACGCCTATCTGGGCATCGTCGCGGTCGGGATGACCGTGGTGATCC
>NZ_JAAFZU010000009.1:22902-97876 GCF_018263905.1 Loktanella sp. SALINAS62
GGGCGGCATCGATCTGTCGGTGGGATCGGTTATCGCCTTTGCGGGCGTCTTCGTCGCCGTGATGCTGCGGGACACAGGCCTGCACCCCTTGATCGTCTTTGCGCTGCTGCTGGCGATCACCACGGCATTCGGGGCGGCGATGGGTGCGCTGATCCACGGACTGGCGATGCCCGCCTTCATCGTGACCTTGGCGGGGATGTTTCTGGCGCGCGGTGCCGCCTACATGTTGACCATCGACAGCGTGCCGATCAACCATCCATTTTACGACATGCTGGACGCTTATTTCCGGATGCCCGGCGGCGGGCGCCTGACGCTGATCGGCGCGGTGATGCTGCTAACGGTGATTGCCGGCATGATCATCGCCCACCGCACCCGCTTTGGCACATCGGTCTTTGCCCTGGGCGGCGGCGAACAGACCGCCCGGCTGATGGGTGTGTCTGTGGGTCTGACCACCGTCCAGATCTACGCCTTTTCAGGGTTCATGGCCGGTCTGTCGGGAATCGTGTTTTCCGTCTACACCAGTTCGGGCTATCCGCTGGCGACCGTCGGCACCGAACTGACCGCCATCGCCACCGTGGTGATCGGCGGCACGATCCTGACCGGCGGGTCGGGCTATGTCTTTGGCACACTGATCGGCGTTTTGACCATGGGATTGATCCAGACTTATATCGTGTTCGACGGATCGCTTTCCAGCTGGTGGACGAAAATCGTCATCGGGATGCTTTTACTTCTGTTTATTCTGCTTCAGAAAGGTCTTCTGACCTTGGGACAACGACAGCGAAACGCACCAACCTGACATGAAGCAAATTTTCGACCAGTTTGACCCGCGACAGCGCGAAAGTCGCGGAAGTCACGGTCGTGTGGTCGAAGGCATCGGTCAGGCCATCGTTGCAGGCCAACCACCCCCCGGCGATCTGCTGCCCCGGGACGAGGAACTGGCCGAACAATTCGGCGTTTCCCGCACCGTCCTGCGCGAAGCGATGAAGACGCTGGCCGCCAAGGGCATGGTGTCGCCAAAGGCGCGGGTCGGCACCCGCATCCGACCCCGTCACGAATGGAACATGTTCGACGCCCAGGTGCTGCGCTGGCACCTTGACGGCGAACCCAGCGACAGTTTCTACGAACAGCTTTTCGAAATGCGTCTGGCGTTCGAACCCCATGCCGCGGCCCTCGCCGCCCGAAGCGCGAGTGCGGCCGATATCGCCCGCATCCAAGGCTGCGTGTCCGCGATGCGCGCGGCCGACAGCGAAGCCGACTTTTCGCTCGCCGATCTGGAATTTCACAAGGCGATTTTCGACGCCGCCGGCAACGCATTCTTCTTTTCGGTAGTGTCGCTGGTCAGTGCGGCCCTGCTGTCGCTGCTGCGCCGCTCTTCTCCGGAACCAAAACCCAATCAGCAGACCAAGATCTGCAACGATCACCAGCGCATCGCCGACGCCATCGCTGCCCGGGACGAATCCGCCGCCAAGGCCGCCATGCAGATCGTCATCGAAGTTGGCTGGGCCCGCGTCTTTGGTCAGGACGCGGACAGCGCAGCGCCGCTGAGGGCAACGCATCTTAATCGGCCCCGAACAGGTCCCGTGTGAACACGCGGTCCGCCACATCCGCGATGTCGTCGGTCAGGCGATTGGCGACGATCAGGTCGCTGCGCGCCCTAAAGGTGTCCAGATCGCGGATCACCTCTGATCCAAAGAAGGTGTCGTCTTCCAGCACGGGTTCGTAAACCACGACAGTGATGCCCTTGGCCTTGATCCGCTTCATGATCCCCTGCACGGATGATTGCCGCCAGTTGTCGGAACCCGCCTTCATCACCAGCCGGTAGATGCCGACGCAGGCAGGTTTCATCGCGACGATCCGGTCGGACAGCACATCCTTGCGGGTGCGGTTGGCGTCCACAATCGCCTGCATCATGTTCTGCGGCACGTCGGCGTAATTGGCCAGCAACTGCTTGGTGTCCTTGGGCAGGCAGTAGCCGCCGTAGCCGAACGACGGGTTGTTGTAGTGCTCCCCGATCCGCGGGTCCAGGCTTACACCCTCGATGATCTGGCGGCTGTCCATGCTGCGCAGCAGCGCATAGCTATCCAGTTCGTTGAAATAGGCTACCCGCATCGCAAGATAGGTATTGGCAAACAGCTTGATCGCCTCCGCCTCGCCCGCATCGGTGAACAGGACCGGGATGTCTTTCTTGATCGCCCCCTGCACCAGCAGATCGGCAAAGCGGCGCGCGGCATCGCCCTGCCCGCCCACGATGATCCGGCTGGGGTGCATCCACGATCGGACTTTGCCGCGCGTTCAACTGTGCAACGCGGGTTTCATTCAGATCGACGGCGACCGGGCTTTTCCATCCCAATGCTGAATGGCGTCGATATGAATTGTAAAAACCACTGATGTATTCAAAGACCGCCACCTCATTGCCCACGATCCCCACCAGATCCGCTCGGCCCTTGATAATTTTGAAGGCCGTCTCATGTCCCACACGGGCATGAGACGGCAGCGTACGTTGCATCGCTACGGTGGAGTTGGTAGGTTCTTCTCACCAAATCTTGTCCCCGTTTTGAACTGCTGTATAGGGCTCCATGATCGACGATCGCCGTTATCCCGAGCTGCAGAGCGATACCTGCCCGACCCTACGCGAACTGCAGTCCAATATATTGGCACAGATTGCGAACATTGTGGCCGATGTGGATGCACGGTTATATTTTTCTGATTTGGTCCTGTCGCCACGGCCCGTCCTCTGGGTTTGCGGAACACCCGATCAAGCGGCCCAGATCGTCACAGGTCTGCGCGAAGCGGGACTTTGGCTTGCGCAACTCGTGGGGCGACGGGTCAAACGGTTCGAGCTGTCAGATACCACCCCGGTCACCGGTCTGGTGTTCGTAAAATACCTTTACGGTGATGTGGTCGTTCACGGTGCCACCAGTGGCGTGGAACTCGAATTCTGCCTGTGGTCCAAAGATATCAGTGCATGGCATGCGGGGCGTGCCGGCGTCGAACATTCTGCAGATCCTATCTATCTGGATGAACTAGACAATTTCACCTATCTTGGGACTACTCTGCCGATCCTGCGCAACGCCAAGGCTGTCTGGGACCGGCATCCGGCCCGCGACAAGATTGACCTTGTCTATACTTGGGTTGACGGAAACGACCCCGCTTGGCAGGCTCGCAAGGCCACCGTTAGCCCCGACCCGGTAATGGCGCAGGCCAATTCCGCCGTAAGGTTCGAATCTGGTTCCGAACTTTCGTATTCTTTGATATCGGCGTGGCGCTATTTCGGTGATCTGGGCCATATCTACATCGTAACCGACCGACAGACCCCTTCCATTCCCGACGCACTTGCTGATCGCGTCACGATTGTGGACCACACAGAGATCTTTGATGATCCTGCTCACCTTCCGACCTTCAATTCGCACGCCATAGAAGCCTATCTGCACAGGATCCCCGGGCTACGGCGCCGTTTTCTGTATCTAAACGATGACATGCTGTTCGGACGGCCAACTTCCGCTTCGACCTTTTTCGACACCACCGGTCGTAGTCTCAGGTTTGCCTCTTCGGCCGCAGCGATACCACACTCCTGCCCTGGATCCGTTGTCAGCGCAGCCGATGCAGCCGCACGCAACAACCGGGACATCTTGTTGAAGCATTTTGACGTGTTCGCGTTCCAGAAGTTCAAGCATACCCCTATGGGTATCGACCGGGACGTTATGAACCAGATGGAGGCAGATCTACCAGAAGTCTGGGCCGCAACGGTTGGCAACGCGCTGCGATCGGAACGGGATCATTCGATCATCGGTCATCTATATTGCCACTATACGGCCTGCATCGGGCAATCTGTGCCGGGAGCTATCCGTTACGGATACTTCGATCTGGGGTATCACGATTTCAAAAGCCGTTTTGATGCCGTGCTTGCAAGAGACTGGGTCGGACTGGATGTGTTCTGTGTGAACGAATCCATTGGAACCAGACATACAAAGACCAATCGCCGCCACATGGACGCGGTCTTTGGTCAGATTTACCCGATGGGACCAGTCACACGCCAGACGCCGGATCAATCTGGATCCAATCCGAAGTTGATTACCCGCTTGGCCCCGTTTATCCGGCGCAGGGCAAGCAAGGCAATAAGGGTGATCAGGTAGATGCTATGCCGCGACATCGGGATTGCCGCCAAAACGTTTGAAGCGGTCTGTCGGAACGCTTGAAAGTAACGCCGCCTTCCAAGCAGATCAAAGACCGTTCAAACTTCAAATCTTTTCAACATACTGCGTGGATGCCTATGACCAGCGACCGTTCTGACCCCGCCTCGTGGCGCGATTCATGCCCAACTGTACGTGACGTTCAGGCTAGATTACTTACCCAGATCAAAACTGCCGCGCAGAGGGTCGGTGGCCGTGTGATCTACGCCGATCTGGTTCTGTCGCCGCGTCCGGTGATCTGGTTCTGCGGCAATCTGCATCAAATGACCGACTTCAGCGCACAACTCAGAGCGGCGGGTCTGGGCATAGGCATGCTATCAAAGAACCGCCTCCAGACTTTCATTCCACGCGATGATATCGGCGTTACCGGTGTCGTCTATACCGAATATGTCCATAAAGGCACACTCGTTCATGGCGTCACCAGCGGCGTGGAAATCGAATTCTGCATTTGGTCAGACACAAATCAGTCCTGGCGCGCACCCCGTGCCGGGATCGAATCCGAAGCAGATGTGGCCTATCTGGATGCGCTGGAAGAGTTCACATATCTTGACGTGCCTCTGCCGATCCTGCGCAACGCGCACGCCATTTGGCAGACCCATCCCGCCCGCACCAAGGTCGACCTCGTCTACACTTGGGTCAATGGAGCCGATACCAAATGGCAGGCGCGCAAGGCAGGTATCAGCCATGACGATACGATACTGGGAGCCAATAGCGCAGCTCGGTTCGATTCCGGATCAGAGCTGCTCTTTTCCGTGATCTCGGCATTGCGCTATTTCGGCGATCTAGGCCGAATCTACATCGTGACCGATAATCAGGTGCCCGGCATTTTGGGCGACCTGCTGGACCGTGTCACGATCGTGGACCACACGCAGATCTTTGACGATCCTGCCTGCCTGCCGACGTTCAACTCCCACGCCATCGGCGCGCAGTTGCACAAGATACCCGGACTGCGCCAGCATTATCTTTACCTGAACGACGACGTGCTCTTTGGCAGGCCCACTGCAGCATCCAATTTTTTTGACGAGCTGGGGCGCAGCTACCAGTTCCATTCCTCGGCCGTTTCCACGCCCCATACCAAGGTCGGCCCCCGCGAAAGTGCAGTAAACGCCGCCGCACGTAACAACCGCCAACTGCTTCTCGACCGGTTCGGGCGGTTCGCCTTTCGCAAGTTCAAGCATACCCCCATCGCGATCGACCGGACGGTCATGGAACAAATGCAGAAGGACCTGCCAGAGGCTTGGGATAGGACCATCAAAAACCGTTTCCGGTCAACACATGACCACGCCATCGCGGGACATCTATACGCCCATTACGCGGCCTACACAGGCCGTTCCGTCGTGGGCGCGATCCGCTACGCCTATTTCGATCTGGGCTCCGATACATTTCAATCGCGGTTCAGCGCAGTCTTCAATCGGGAGTGGACAGGACTGGACACCTTTTGCGTAAACGAAACCCTGACGTCGGATCATACCCACCCCAACCGGACCTATATGGATCAATGTTTCACGCGGCTATATCCACGCGATGAGGTGGTCCAGCGCAAGCCCGCTGCGCCTAGTCGCCCGTTCAAGGCGCGGCTGCGTCATATGATCCGCCAGAACCTACCTCATGATCTGCGCCTTCGATTGATCACGATCCTGTCTTGGATCAAGAACCGTTAAAGAAGAACTGAATCAGGCGATCCAGGCGATCCGCACACCTAACCCTTGCAGCTTTTCGATAAAATCTGGATGCGCGCGTGAAATCGGTTCGGCATTGCGGACCAGCGATTCACCGTCGATCTGCAACGCCGCGATAAGCAGGCCCAGCACGACGCGGATGATATAGGGGGCCTCGACCACCGCCGGACGCAAGGTTTGTGTGCCAATAATCATCAACCGGTGCGGATCCGACAGATGCGCCGTGGCACCGAATTTCTGCAACTCGGAAGTCCAGAACAGTGCGCCTTCGTAGATTTTGTTCCAAAATAGAATCTCACCCTTGCAGCGGATCGAGGCGCCAATGATCTGCGGCAGGATATCGGCTGGGAAATACGGCCATGGTGCGGCTTCGACCTTGGTAACGATTTCAGGGGTAAATCCCTTTTCCACGATGAAACTGCTGGGGCCAGTAATGAGCCCAGTGTCGGTGATCTTGATGTTCAGACCAATCTTCTGGAACTGACGCACAATCAGCACCATCTCGGGGGCGATATCGGTTACGACTCGCAGCACGCCACCCGTTGCAGCACCGATAGCGGCATAAGTGGCAGCCTCGTGATGATCATCAGGTGTACGAAAATCGACACCGTGCAATACATCGACGCCTTCAACCTCCAAGATTGAGGTGCCCAGACCAGTAATCTTGGCCCCCATTTCATTGAGAAACAAGCAGAAGTATTTCACGTGTGGTTCGCACGCGGCGTTGATCATCCGCGACTTGCCCTTGGCCATAACTGCAGCCATCAGGAATGTCTCTGTCGCGGTGACGGACTGATAATCCTGCCATACATCAGCGCCGATAAACCCATCAGGGCATGTCAGTACGCAAGAGGTCCCATTGTATGCCACGCCACAGCCGAATTTTTCCAGCACTTCCAGATGCGGGTCAATCTCACGCACACCCAGCGCGCAACCCTTGGCATCTTGGGAAAACTCGAAACGTCCGGTTTTGTGCAATACAGGCGCGAACAGTAACACAGCGGACCGAATGCCAGTGGGCAGCGCCTCTGGCGCAATATTGTCGACATCGGCGCGGTGCTGCACCGTGAATGTTGCGCCGTCATGACTGACGGTTGACCCGATCTGTGCAAACATGTGCGAAATCTTTGCGATATCGGAGAGTTTTGGCGCGTTTGATACCGTGATAAGATCATTGGTCAGCAAGCTGGCGCAGACCATTGGCAGCAAGGCGTTCTTGTTGCCCGAAACGGTTACAGACCCCGAAATCGGCTTACCGCCTGTTACTTTTAGATGTGTCATGCGAGCCTCTCGTATCGCGTCAGGATCGACGCCATGCAATCCAGAAGCACCCTTAAGCCACTTTGTATCCATAGGGAAAGGGCTTCGTCGCCTAATGCTCATCGGCCCTGCCGCTTGAAACGCTACCCCACACCATGCTACCGCGATATCCAATTGGGGCCTGCGTCCCACAGGAACCGATACATGATCAAAGTCATCACATACGGCACGTTCGACACCCTGCACTATGGTCATATCTTACTGTTGCAACGCGCGAGGGCGCTTGGTGATCATTTGACCGTGGCACTGTCGTCGGATGACTTCAACGCGACCAAAGGCAAGGCATCGCATTTCGATTACGCAACCCGCTACGCTTTGCTGACTGAACTGCGCTGCGTTAACATGATTATTCCCGAAGACACTTGGGAACAGAAACGCCACGACGTGGCTGCCCACTCCATTGATGTATTCACCATGGGCAGCGATTGGGATGGCAGGTTCGATTTCCTTTCCGACCTTTGTCGAGTTGTCTATTTGCCACGCACGCCGAGAATTTCCTCAACCGCAATCAAGCATATTCATACGACACAGACGGGATGACGGTTCAACTCACGTTCATCGCGCTGCGCTGGCTGCATCGCCCACACGGGGCAGTCCTGCGCCATGCCATGGCCGGGCTGGTGGGCACGGTGGTGCTGACCGTGACAGGCTACCCCCGACTGGCGCGAGAGGCGGCGGGGCTGTGCCGCCGCGACCGGATCATGACCGGCCTGCACCGGATGCGCTGGTATCTGACCCATGGCTGGACCGCTCACTTGTGGCCTGGCAGCGTGCCACTGTTCGATCCCACCGCCGGAATGTCACCCGGCATCGTGCCCATAATGGCGCGCTGGCTGGACAAGCGGCAGGGGCAGCGCGCAGATCTGGCGCGGCTTTACGTGTTGGCCCGCGGAATCCGCAACGCCCGCGACACCGCCACACAACAGACCCTGATGCAGGGCTTTCAGACTTTAGCCAGCCAGCTCGTTGCCGATATGCCCCGTCCCAACACCACCAAAAAGCGCAGTGGAAAATCCGCGCCACAATTCACGTTGGATCAGGCCCGTGCAGCACTGGTCGCGATGTCCCAGATCGACATGCCCTGGTATGTCATATCCGGCACCTTTCTGGGTGCCGTGCGCGAAGGCGCGTTTCTCGCCCATGACTACGACATCGACATCGGCATCGGCATCGCAGATTTCAACGAAGCGCGGCTGCGCGCCCAGATCGCGAACAGCCCCGATCTGGCCTATGTCAACGCCAGCGCCTATCTGAACCTGACCCGTGACGCACAGGGGTTATGGCGCGGCGCGCCACTGCCCGCGCTTTATCGGGTGATGCATGTCAGCGGCATCGGGCTCGACGTCTTCGTCCACCACCCTGACGGCGATCTGTGCTGGCATGGCTCGGCCAAACATCGCTGGGACAACCGCGCCTTTGAGCTCGATGATTACACAATATCGGGTCTGTCGGTACGTGGACCTGCCGATGCCGACCGCTACCTGACGGAAAACTACGGCGGCTGGCGCACACCAGTCAAAAGCTTTGACTGTTCCACCGGCACGCCCAACATCAGCTTTCCGCGCAACCCCACTGCCGTGGCGGAACACCTGCGCATCGCCCTGCGCCCGGATGGCAGCACCGACAGCCAGATCGCCCAGTTGATCCTATGGCAAGAAGGCTACTTGCGACGCGACGCCGACCGCACACTGTTCGTCTTTCCTTGGGACTGAGGAATGTCAGCGGGCTTCCAGCACCTTGGTATAGTTCGCCCGCAAAAAGATCAGGCCCAGCAGGATCAGCACCAGCGCCAGACCAAACCCATAGGTCAACGAGATGTAGTTGGGGTGATAGACCGAATAGAACCCGACACGCACCAACCCGCTGACGTGCATCAGGGGGTTCCACCACAGGATTTCCTGCACAAAGGGCGGCATGTCTTCGAGAATGAAGAAGATGCCGGACGCAAGAAACAACGGGCGGGTGATGATCCGCCAGATCGTTTTCCAGACCGGAAAAAGTCCGAACAGCACCGCATTCATTAGCCCCACGCCTAGCCCCAGCAGGATCGCCATGGCCAGCCCGATCAGGATCGGCCCCACCGTGATCGTCAGGCGCAATTCAAAGATCACAATGATACCGGCAATCACGATGCAGAACACCGCCGCCTGCGTCAGCGTGTTCAGGATCAGGCGCGCGATGATCGTGTCGATCCATGTCATCCGCGGATAGGCCAGCAACGCCTTGGAATAGAGGATGGCACCGCTGGTCTTGCCTTCTATTTCTGAATACAGCGTGAATGGCAGAAAGCCCGTGGCGTAGAACAGCACGAAACTGGTGCCCAGCGACGGCGCCCGCACGATCAGCGAAAACGCCAGCGACAGCAGCGCCAGCATCCCCACCGGTTGCAGCACAGCCCAGATATAGCCGCCCGGCGACGCACCATAGGTCGACGACATCTCGCGCAGGATCAGCGCCACGATGGCGCGGATCGCCTGAAAGCGCGGCGGCTTGAGCTTGGGTTCGGGCAGGCTGGTTTCGGTCATGGTGTCCAAGATCAATCAGCCCAATGTCCGACGCAAGAGTGCGAGGCAACGTTCCAGCGTCACAGCTGCGGCATCAGGGCTGTCCGCTTCGACATAAAGCCGCAGTTCCGGCGCGTTCCCAGAGGGACGCAGATGCACGATGCGGCCATCCTGCAGCGTCACCCGTAGCCCGTCGGTGCGGTCCAGTGCCTGTTCCATACCGTCGATCTCTGCCAGAAATGTGGCTCTATCCTGCGGATCAGTCTCTAGTCTGGCGACAAGCCCCAGCGACGTTTGTGTGGCCACGCCCTGCAATCGGTCGGCGGCGGTGAACCGGGCAGGCTGTTGCGCCACCAGTGCTGCCAATCCGCCCGCATTCCCTGCAGCAGCCAATGGCGCCACCAGCGGCAGCACCGCGTCACGGGTGGCCAGCGCGGGCAGCACGCCCGCCGGCCCATCCGCATCCCAGCCCAGCAAGAACCCGCCGTTGGCTTCATATCCGATCACGCGACCCTGTGCCTGCGCCATGCCCGCGATCACATGGGGCGACCCGATGCGCGTGCGGATCACACGGTCGAACACGCGTTCCGCCCCGGTGTTGGACGACACCGGTGTTGCTGCCACCTCTGCCCCCAGCGCCGTCCCGGTGATCTGGCCCAGAATATCGCCGGGGATCACCCGTCCCTGTCCGTCCGCCAACAGCGGCCGGTCGCCGTCACCGTCGGTCGAAATGATGGCATCCAGTGTTTGCGCCGCGGCCCAGTCGCGCAATTGTGCCGCGACCGCCGGATCGACCGCTTCGGTATCGACGGGAATGAAATGATCGGACCGGCCCAACTCAATCGGGGTGCCCCCCAATCCTGTCACCACGGCCAGCAGCAGATCGCGCCCCACGGCGGAATGGCTGTAAACCCCGATCCGCAGTCCCGCCAGCGCCGCACCGTAGGCGGTGACATAGCGGGCCACATAATCCGCCCCGGCGGTGTCGTTGACCGTCAGCGTCCCCGTCAGCCCGGCACTGTCCCGGCCCAGATGCGACAGGATCGCGGCTTCGTCCGTCTTGCCGATCTCGCCGCCGGGCAGATAGAATTTCAGCCCGTTGCGGTCGGCGGGAATATGACTGCCAGTGACCATCACCGCCGCAGCCCCCGCCCCCATCGCCGCAAGCGCCAGCGCAGGCGTCGGCACGGCACCGCAATCGGTCACATCCAGCCCTTCGGCGCGGGCGGCATCAACCACCATTGCGGCAATCGCGGGCGCGCTGTCACGCAGGTCGCGCCCGACATAAAGCCCGGTGCCCATATCGCAGGCCGCCACAAAAGCGTGCACATGATCGGCCACCAGATCAGGGGTCAGGTCCACGACAAGGCCACGCAGGCCAGAGGTGCCGAATTTCGGGGCCATGGCGGGTCTATCCCTGTGGTGTCTTTGTCTGCACGCGCGGCGTCAGCACCTGTTCGCCGCCTTCGACCCAGCGGGCGACCAGCGCGCGCAGCGCGTCTTCGTCGGCGGTCTCCAGCGCGCGGCGCAGCGCCTTAAGCGCTGCGGCGACTTCGATTTCGGACGGATGCGCCTCGCGGGCCTGCAGGATCTTGGGGTGCGGCGTGGTCAGCTGTCCTTCGCCGATCAGCAGTTCTTCATAGATTTTCTCGCCGGGGCGCAGACCGGTGATCTTGATCTCGATATCGCCGTCGGGGGTGGCATCGTCGATGACGCGGTAGCCCGCGCTTTCGATCATCTGGCGGGCCAGATCGTAGATGCGGATCGGCTTGCCCATATCCAGCACAAAGACATCGCCGCCCTGCGCAAAACCGCCCGCCACCAGCACCAGCGCCGCCGCTTCGGGGATCGTCATGAAAAACCGCGTCACGTCCGCATGGGTCAGCGTGACCGGGCCACCTTTCTGGATCTGGTCCTGAAACAGCGGGATGACCGACCCTGACGATCCCATCACGTTGCCGAACCGGACCATGGTGAAAATCGTCCCGCCATTGCCCGCCCGGCTGGCCATGTCCTGTAACACCATTTCCGCCAGCCGTTTGCTGGCCCCCATGATATTGGTCGGGCGCACCGCCTTGTCGGATGAAATCAGGATGAACCGGTCCACACCGGCCATCTGGGCCGCCTGCGCCAGCGCCTGCGTGCCCAGCACGTTGTTGGACATGCCGACCAGCGGATTGGCTTCGACCAGCGGCACGTGTTTATAGGCGGCGGCATGCAGCACGACCTGCACGCCGTGGCCCGTCATGGTGCGCAGCAACAGCGCCTCGTCGGTGATCGACCCCAGCACCGGCACGATTTCGATGGTCTGGTCGCGCAGCAGCGCGCGCAGTTCCATATCCAGCGTGTAAAGCGCAAGCTCGCTGACCTCGAACAGGACCATCTTGGACGGTTTGCGCGTCAGCAACTGGCGGCACAGTTCCGACCCGATCGACCCGCCCGCCCCGGTGATCATCACCACCCGGCCACGATAGGTCACACCAGAGGTCGGCAGCGATCCATCCAGCGCCGCGCGGCCCAGAAACCGGCCCGGCACCACGGGCTGCAACTGGTCGACCAGCGCCTCGCGCCCGGTGAGCTGGGCAAAGGACGGCAGCGTCTGCACTTCCAGTCCCATGTCTTCCAGACGGCGCGACAACTGCGCCACCCGCGCACGCGGGGCCGATGGCATCGCCAGCAGCACCCGGTCGATCTTGTGGTCGCGCACCAGCGCATTCAACGCCACGGGCGGCGAGACCATGATCCCCTGAATAATCGTGTTCTGCACGCTGACGTTGTCGTCGATAAAGGCCACGGGAAATACGGTTTCATCCCCGCGCAGGGCCGCGGCCAGCTGCCGCCCCGTCCGCCCGGCCCCATAGATCAGCACGCGACTGATATCCTGACCCTGCCGATAGATATGCAGCAGGATGTTCAGCATCGCGATCCGGGCGGCGACCGACATCAGGAAATAGACCAGCGCGAAATTGATAAAGCTGGCCAGCGGTGCTGCAACCCCCGCCATGTCATAGATCACCGCCGCCGACACGCCCATCAGCACCGCATGCCCTGCGGTCAGGGCGATGGCGTGGCTTTCATAGGATTTCAGCTGCACCTGCGGCAGGCCCAGCACGCTGGACAACAGCCCCCCGATCGCCATCAGCACCGGCAGCGCCAGCCAGTGCAGCGACAGCGTGCCAGGATCGACCAGCGCATTGCCCTGCAGGGTCAGGGCCAGCACAAGCGCCACCGGAATAAGGGCAATATCGACGAACAGCAGCACACCGCGCTTGGTGCGTCGCGTCAGAATGCTGACCCATCTATACATTACCGTTCGTTCCCTTGTCCGGCCCCGCACCGGGCCGCTGTCTTTGTCTTTGGCCCGCACGGCCCCCTGTTTCAAGGGTGCAGCCCGCCCGGCGTGCGGTTTTGCACGGGTCTGTTGCCTTTCGTGACCGCAAGACGGCGCAGGCGGCACCTTTGCATGACCCTTGCACACAACTTGTATCAAAGCCGTGCGGCATTTGATCGAAACTTGTCACGCATTCATGGATCGGGCCGCGACAGGCTTTATGGCGGGTCAAGCAGTGATGTCCTGTTGGGGGGCAGTTACGACGACGTGCTCTATGGCGGGTCCGGCAACGACCGGCTCTATGGCTCGTCCGGCGGTGACCGGATGTTCGGCGGCGCGGGCGCGGACAGGATCCATGGCGCATCCGGTGGCGACTGGTTGTCGGGCGGCAGTTCCAATGACAGGCTCTATGGTGGATCAAGCGGCGACTGGCTCTATGGTGGCAGCGGCCATGACCGCCTGTTCGGCGGGTCGGGCCACGATCGCCTGTCCAGCGGAAGCGGGAACGATTACCTCAACGGCGGGTCAGGCAACGATCTGATGTATGGCACGTCGGGCCATGACGTCCTGGCTGGCGGGTCCGGGGATGACACCCTGTATGGCGGATCGCAGAACGACCGGCTTTACGGCGGGTTCGGGAATGACCGCATCCTTGGCGGGTCGGGCCATGACCGGATTGCGGGCGGGCAAGGCGATGACCGCATCAGTGGCGACAGCGGCAATGACCTGATCTACGGCAACAGCGGGCGTGACCTGATCTATGGGGCCAGCGGTGACGATACGGTGTCGGGCGGCGCGGGTCACGATGCGCTTCATGGCGGGTCGGGCCAGGATATCATTTCTGGCAATGACGGCGACGACTGGATCGACGGCGGCACAGATAACGACAGGCTGCTGGGATCGGCAGGCAACGACACAATCCTGGGCGGCGACGGTGACGATACCCTGAACGGCGATCCGGGCCGCGACCATCTCTTCGGGGGTGCGGGCAACGACTGGCTATATGGCGGCGATAGCGACGACACCCTGACAGGCGATGCAGGCCACGACAGCTTGCACGGCGACGCAGGCGCGGACCTGCTGGATGGCGGCGCGGGTGATGACCGGATCTACGGTGGTGCGGACAATGACACCCTGTCCGGCGGTGACGGTGACGACAGGCTGCTGGGCGGCGACGGCGACGATACCCTGTCGGGCGGCGCGGGCGATGACTGGCTGGAGGGCGGCAGCGGCGTCAATCTTCTGACAGGCGATGCGGGGGCCGATACCTTTGTGTTCCGGCAGGGCGCGGCCACCGTCACCGATTATACCGCAGGGCTGGATACCCTGATGATCGAAACGGATCTGTGGGGCGGCGGGACCAGTCGCAACGATCTGATGTTCCTGCACGGCACCCTGACCGGGGCCGACGCCACGCTGGATTTCGGGGATGGCACCCGGCTGACGGTGCTGGACATCGGCAGTCTGGACGTGCTGATGCGCTGGTGTTCATTTGAACGGCTTGACCGCCGTCCGTCCGATCAACACCAGATCCCAGCACAATGTCCGGTGCCGGGCATAGATCAGGTCCAGCCGCGCCTTTTGCGGAATGCAGCGCCTGCGATAGGTGGCTTCGGTGGCTTCGGGCGTGGTGGAGGCGGCCAGCAGACGTTCCTCGTGACCATGATAGACAAGGCTTGCCAGCCCGGTGATCCCCGGACGGCAGGCCAGCACGGCTGCATAAAGCTCGGGGTAATCCGCGACGTAGCGGCGCAGCGGCGGGCGCGGCCCGACAAGGCTCATATCGCCCCGGATCACGTTCCAAAGCTGCGGAATTTCATCCGCGCGGGACCGGCGCAGCAGACGGTGCATCCGGCTCATCTGGCGTTGCTTGTCGCCGCCGGTGACACCGCCGACGCGGTCGGACCCCACCGGCATGGTGCGCAGCTTGATCAGCCCGAACCCCTGCCGGGGGCTCCGCATCCGTTCGCTGACATAGAATAATGGCCGTCCTTCGGTGATCAGCAGGACCGCCACCAGCACGATCATCAGCGGCAGCAGCAGCATCCCCAGCGTCAGCGCCAACACCAGATCCAGCAGGCGTTTCGCAGACGTCATGCGGGCCACCCCTGGGCTGCAAGGGCTGCGGCATCACCCGGCGGCACGGGGCAAAACCCCTGTAACAGGGTCACATCCAGCTGCAGATCAGGCAGCGCATCCGGCCCCGCATCGCGCCAGACGAACGGCTGGCCAAGCGCCGTTAGAATATCGGCCATGCCCACAGATCCCGCCCGCGCGAAGTTCAACACGGGCGGCAGGTCGGGGGCCGCAAACAGCGGCGGCAGCATCGCGGCCAGATCGCCCGCCCCGATCATCGCGCGGCGCGGCCCCTGCCCGTCCGCGAAACGGTCCAGCACCACGGGATCGTCCAGCGTCGCGCGGGCGATCCCCGCCGCCAGCGCGTCGCAGCCCACGACATTGCCGATCCGCAGAAAGGTAACGTGGGGCTGGTCCGCAAGTGCGTTTTCCATCGCCCGTTTGGCCTGTCCATAACCGCCCTGCGGTGCGCAGACGGACCCTTCGTGCAGCAGGCCGGGTTGCGGGCCATAGACCGCCTGCGACGACGCCACCAGCACCCGGCAGGACAGCGCATCGCCCAACCGGGCGGCGGCCAGCGCCAGCGTTGTGTTTTCGCCCAACCGGTCAGGATCGGGGCCGGCGTATCCCGCCAGCGCCAGTATCCCGCCGATACGCGCCCGGCGCAGATCGTCCAATGGGGCGGTGGCGTTCAGGATATCCCAGACGATCCCCGCATTCCCCGGTGCCGCACGACCGGGACGGTGCTGCCACAGCGCTGCCTGGCCTGCGGGCCAGACACGCGTCAGCGCGCGGCCCAGCTTGCCAGTGCCGCCCAGGATCAGGATATGTGTGTCGTCCGTCGTCATGTGCCAGCCCGTTGCCGCGCCCCGCCACGGGGGGCGCAACGGCCAGACCTACATAAATTCCAGATTGTCCGCCAGCACCGTGACGTCGGTCAGCCCTTCGACGATCAGCATGTTGCCCTGATCGAAATCGATGATTGTATCGCCGTCCACGACACGGGCCCGGTCGATCACGTCCTGCACGTCGTCGGCCAACCCCGCAGCGATCAGCAACCGGTCGATCCCGACCTCGAAATCCGCGATCCGGTCAAGGCCTGCGCTAAAGCCAAAGGTATCAGCCCCGGCCCCGCCCATCAGGAAATCGTCGCCGTCCCCGCCAAACAGCAGATCGTTGCCGTTATTGCCGACCAGCCGGTCGTCATGCGCACCACCATACAGCGTGTCGTGACCCTTCCCGCCATACAGCACGTCCATCCCGCCGCCACCGTAAAGCGTATCGTCGCCCACGCCGCCCGACAGCCGGTCGCGGCCCACGCCCCCGGTCAGGATATCGTCGCCGTCCTCTCCGGACAGACGGTCGCGGCCTTCACCACCGGTCAGCTGGTTCTGCCCTGAATTCCCGATCAGGAAATCGCCTGTTTCACTGCCCGTCAGGTCCAGATCGGCGACGCCCAGCAGGCGGACCTCTGACAGGCCGGACATCACCGTGGCTGACCCCGACAGCAGCAGGACCGTATCGCCATCGCCATCGGTCACCACGTCCAGTTTCACATTGCCGTGGCTGGTATCGATTGCCAGTTCCGCCAGCACCGCATCATCGACCATCACCGTGACATCGGTGGCAGACCCCGGCGTGACCGCCAGCGCATAGCCGCCCGCCGCAGTTGTGCTGGCAGAGGCCGCGCCGCTGTGGATCGCCACGCCCTTCACCCCCTCGCCGATACTGTAGAAGCGGTTGCCGTCGCGATCGTCATAGGCCACCCCGGTGACAAAGCCGTCGGTGCCCGCCACTGCGAAATTCTGCGTCATCATTGATGCCGCGTAATCAATGCCGTCGTGGGTGAATTGCCCTGTGACCTGCGCGATCCCGATTTCCCGCAGCTGCGGCGCAAAGGTGTTGACCCGGTGGGTTTCACTGCCAAACAGCCCTTCGTGATGGGCAAGGATCGCCGCACCCACGTCGATCGATGTGCCCGTCACCCCGCGCCAGGCCAGGTTTTCACGCCAGGACCAATGCCCGGTGAAATCGTAGCCTTCGGCGCGCATCCGGTCGCCGCCGTTCGACCCGTTCTGCCCGCCGTGGCTGAATGAATCGTTTTCCAGCATCCAGACGCTATGGCCTTCGGCGGCGTCTTCCAGCATCGCATTGGGCGCCAGCGCCTGTCTGGCATCGGTGCCGATGGTGCCGGCTTTCAGGCCTGCGTTCAGGTCCAGACCCTGACGCTCGGCCTCGGCCGCGGGGTCCAGCCGGGCCCGGTTGATCAGCTCCAACAGGTATTGCTCGTTACTGTTTAATGACACGACGGGGGCAGCCTTCGGTTCGGAGACGTTTCGCGGCAGTCACGAAAAGAATGAACCGTCAGGCAACAGCGCAAACCGGGCGGGGCAGCGACCGATCTTCGGCATAATTGTGGTTAAGGCGCGTTAAGGTTGCAACACACTGTTCGCACACGCGCGACAATCACCGCGCGATGCCGGCATCAGCGCCGGCATCCGCATCAATTTGTCAGGCGCAGCGTGGCAGAGGCCAACCCGATGACCGTGGCCGCAGCCCCCAGCGGGCTTTCGGTGGCATAGACCAGATCGCCGTTCTGCACCTGGAATTTCCCCGCGCTGAACAGCCCGTCCGCCGTGGTCAGATCGATGGTGAACACCACCCGTTCCTGCGGCGGACCGGCAGCGCTGACAGGGCCCTGCACGGTCGCAGATGCCGGATACTCGCGCAGGATAAGAATGGCCTGCGGGTTGGCACGCAGATCGTTCACGCCGCCCACGATGGCCAGCGCATCCAGTGCCGTGACCTGATCCTTGGGAAAGACGTGCAGCGATTCCGCCGTGGTCGCCCCCAGCGACAGGAAATAGCGTTCTTCGGGTTCGATCAGCACCCGGTCGCCGCCCTGCACCACGGTATCCAGTGCGGGATCGTCGAACAGGCGGTTCAGCCCGATGCCATAGGACCGGTTGCCGCGGAACAGACGCACCTGCGGATTGGGCAACGTATCGTTCACGCCGCCCCCCGTGGCGATCAGGGTCAGCAGGCTGACATTGCGGTCGGGCAGCGGATAGACGCCGGGGGCACGGACACCCGCCACCAGATTGGCGGTATTGGCGCGGCCCGGTTCGACCCGCAGTTGGACCTGTGCGGACGGCACGGTATCAACCAGCATTTCCTGAATGCGCGTGCGCGCGGTATCGGGGGCCATGCCGCTGACACGCATGGTGCCTACGAACGGCAGGAAAATGCGCCCGTCGGTCCCGACGGTGACGTTCTGCAACTGCGCGACCCGCTGGCCGGGGGCGGTCAGCAGTGAATTTTCTTCGGCGTCCCAGATCGTGATGGACAGGGTGTCGCCTGCGGTGATGATGCTGCTTTGCGGCTGCGCCTGATTGGCAATCCACGGCAGACGTTCGGTATTGTTTGACGGCCAGGCCTGCAGCACCGGCAGACTGTTACGCGTCACGCTGAAGACGGAAAAATCATAGACCGGGGCACCATCGACCTCCACCACGGGCGTGTCACGGGCGGCCAGCACTTCGGACTGGAAACCGGCCCCGCGCGGCGCGTTGCAGGCCGCAAGACCGGCGCACAGCACCGTCATCACAGCCGCGCGAATGATGGCATTCATGGCAGTCTCCCCTTGTCCGCCCGGATACCCCCCGGGGGAGTCGGCGCCGATGCAGTCCGGCGCAAAATACAAGCCTGCCCCACAGGGTCAATCGCCCATTGGCCGGGCCGGGGTTTCCCACCGTGTTCCGTGCCCTTTACCCCACAACCAAAATAAAGCTAAAAGCAGCCCGGTAAATAGCCGCCCACGGGTGTACAGATAATGAGACTGATCATGGTTGGAGCAGGGTTTTCGGGGGCCGTCGTCGCGCGCAAGCTGGCAGAGGCGGGGCACGCCTGCACCGTCGTCGATGCCCGCCCCCATGTCGCAGGCAACTGCCACACCGCGCGCGATCCCGAAACAGGCGTGATGGTCCATACCTACGGCCCGCATATATTTCACACCGGTGACGATGAGGTGTGGGACTACGTGCAGCAATTCGGCACATTCGTGCCCTACAAGAACCGGGTGAAATCCGCCCACAAGGGTCAGGTCTATACCCTGCCCGTCAACCTGCACACGATGAACCAGTTCTTCGGCACCGCCCTGCGCCCCGACGAGATGCGCGCCCACGTGGCGACCCTGACCGCCGATATTGCGGAACCCCAATCCTTTGAAGATCAGGCGCTCGCCTTTGTCGGACCCGATTTGTATGAGGCGTTTTTCAAGGGATATACCGAAAAACAATGGGGCACCTCGCCCGCCAATCTGCCCGCCTCGATCCTGAAACGCCTGCCGCTGCGGTTCAACTATGACGACAATTATTTCGCCCATCCATATCAGGGCATGCCTGTAGATGGCTACACCGCACTGGTGGAAAACATCCTCGATCATCCGTTGATTACCGTCCAGTTAGAGACTGTTTTCGACCCTGAAACCGCTGGCGACTGGGATCATGTCTTCTGGTCCGGCCCATTGGACGGGTTCTTTGGCTACGATCAGGGTCGGCTGGGCTATCGCACGCTGGATTTCGAAGCCTTCCGCGCCGAAGGCGACTGGCAGGGCTGTGCGGTGATGAACCATCCCGACCCCGATGTGCCGTTCACGCGCATTACCGAACACAAGCATTTCTCGCCTTGGGAAAATCACGATAAAACAGTGCTCTACCGCGAATATGCCCGCCCCTGCGGGCCCGATGACACACCCTATTACCCGATCCGGCTGGTCGAGGAAAAAGCCCTGCTGACCGATTACGTCGAACGGGCCAAAACAGTGTCTAACGTGACCTTTATGGGCCGTCTGGGCACCTATCGCTATCTGGATATGGATGTCACGATCCGCGAGGCGCTGGACACCGCCGACGCCTTTCTAGCCGCTCATGCCGCAGGTGCGCCAGCACCGCTGTTTTCCCAGTCGCCACTGTGAAACTCTGCGCCGTTGTCGTCACCTTCAACCGGCTCGACGAACTCAAGATCACCCTGACCCGTCTGCTGGCCGAAGACCTCGACCATATCGTTGTCGTCGACAATGCCTGCACCGATGCGACCCCGGACTGGCTGCCGGGTCAGGCCAGTGACCGGGTGCATGTGATCCGGCTGAACGACAACACCGGCGGTGCCGGGGGTTTTGAGGCTGGCATGGCCCATGCCCGTGACGTGCTGAACCCCGACTGGGTCGTGCTGATGGATGACGACGCCCGCCCGGCCCCGGGTGCGCTGGCGGTGTTTCGCCGCGAAACACCCACGTTGGAATCTGATTTCCCCCGCCTTGGCTGTATCGCCGCGGCGGTGTTCTACCCCAACGGCAGCTTGTGCGAAATGAACCGACCGTCGCGCAACCCGTTCTGGAACGCGGGCCTGTTCGCCAAGACGCTGGTGATGGGATCGCGCACCGGGTTTCATGTGGACGACGCGGCCTTTGCCCCCGACGCCCCTGCCCTGCCGCTCGATGTGGCGTCCTTTGTCGGCTATTTCGTGCACCGTGATGCAATCGCCCAGATCGGCCTGCCCGAGGGCGGATTGTTCATCTACGGCGATGACGTGCTGTATTCCCTGCGCCTGCGCCGCGCGGGGTTCACCATGGCGCTGCTGCCGTCGGTGCGATTCGAACACGACTGCGGCACCTTGGGCGAAGGCTTTGTCTATCGTCCGCTGTGGAAAATCTATTACCATTGCCGCAACGGCGTCAGCATCGCGCGGCAGGCGGCAGGCCCGATCGTATTTCCCGCAGCATTGGCCTATTACACGGTCATGTGGTGGCGCCGGGGCCGTCATACACAGGGACTGGAACGCCGGACCTACTATCGCCTGATGCGGATGGGCCTGCGCGACGGGCTACTGCGCCGCCGGGGTCGCTGTGATCCTGCACACGCTCTTGCGAGGGCCGCTGACAAACCCGTGCAAGCGGCGTAACAAGGCCCCAGCAGAAAAGGCCACGCCACAGATGACCGACACCCCAAAGACTCCGGATACTCCGCAGACGTCAACACCGACGCCCGCGACACAACCAGCAGCCGACACACCTGCGCCCAATACGGGCGCGCCCGCGACGGACACATCCACCCCAGCCGCAGCACCGCCGCCGCCAAAGAAACCCGCCCGGCCCATCAAACCGGTGGCCCGTCCCGCGCAGGCGAAACCGCGGCACTGGGGATTGCTAGCGGCCTTTGTGCTGATCGTCATACTGCCCGCAGCGCTCAGTGCGTTTTACCTGTGGACCCGTGCGGCGGACCAATACGCATCAACCGTGGGCTTCACCGTCCGCACAGAAGAAGCAGCAACCCCCGCCGACATGCTCAGCGGTCTGGGGGGCGGTCTGGCAGGCGGCGGTCCGGCCAGCCGCGAAACCGATATCCTTTATGAATTCATCCGCAGTCAGGAAATGGTCCGCCGGGTGGACGATGCGATGGACCTGCGGACGCTGTATTCAGCACACAGCGACACGGACCCGCTGCTGTCCTTTGACCCCCAAGGTGCGACGATCGAGGATCTGACCGATTACTGGCAGCGCATGGTGCGGATTTCCTACGACAGCACCTCTGGCCTGATGGAACTGCTGGTGCTGGCGTTTAATCCCGCCGATGCCACCCGCATCGCAGAGGAAATATTTGAACAAAGCAGCACCTTGATCAACCAGCTGTCACAGATCGCCCGCGACGACGCCACCCGCTATGCCCAAGAGGATCTGCTGGTCGCCGTCGACCGGCTGAAATACGTCCGCGAAGCGCTGACGAAATTCCGCCTGCAAAACCAGATCGTCGATCTGAATGCCGATATTCAGGGCCAGATGGGTCTGTTGAACACACTGCAGGCGCAACAGGCTGCGGCCCTGATCGAATACGAC
Organism: Loktanella sp. SALINAS62; assembly: GCF_018263905.1. Taxonomy (GTDB): domain Bacteria; phylum Pseudomonadota; class Alphaproteobacteria; order Rhodobacterales; family Rhodobacteraceae; genus Loktanella. The sequence goes on from NZ_JAAFZU010000009.1 coordinate 44,895, forward strand.
CTGATTTCCGAAACCGCCAACGCCTCTGACCCGCGCGTGGCACAGGCCCGCCGCCGGTTGGAAGTTATTGAATCGCGTATCGCAGAGGAACGCCGCAAGTTCGGGTCCGGCAACCGATCCACCGATCCCGAAGGTGTCGAATACGCTGAAACAGTCGCTGAATTCGAACGCCTGTCCGTTGATCGCGAATACGCAGAAAACGCTTACGCGCTGGCCCTCAGCGCCTTTGACGTGGCGCGCGGCGAAGCGAACCGGCAAAGCTTTTACCTGGCACCCTACATCACGCCGACGCTGGCGGAAAAATCTCAGTATCCACAACGCTGGCTGATCCTGGGACTGGTGGGGATGTTCAGCTTTCTGATCTGGGCCATCGCCAGCCTGATCTACTATGCGCTGCGCGATCGCAAATGATCCGGTTCGAAAACGTCACCAAGACCTTCTGGACCCCCGGCGGGCGCAAGACGATCTTTGAAAACGCCAACGTGACCTTTCCAAAGGGACGGTCCGTTGGGCTCTTGGGGCGCAACGGCGCGGGCAAGACCACCCTGATGAGCATGATCGGCGGGTCGATCAGTGCCGACAGCGGCATCATCCACAAGACCGGATCGATCAGCTGGACCGTGGGCTTCGCCGGCAGCTTCAACCGACTGATGACCGGGGCGCAGAATACAAAATTCGTGGCCCGCATCTATGGTGTGGACACCGATGAACTGGTCGAATTCGTCAAGGATTTCGCCGAATTGGGGCCGCATTTTTACGCCCCCATCCAAAGCTATTCATCCGGCATGAGATCGCGTCTGGCGTTCGGCATTTCCATCGGCATCCCCTTTGACACCTATCTAGTGGACGAGGTGACATCCGTGGGTGACGCCGCGTTCAAACGCAAAAGCCGGGCCGCGTTCATGGATCGGATGGAAACGGCGGGCGCCATCGTGGTGACCCATTCGATGGCGCAGATCGCGAAACTGTGCGACTCCGGTGTCGTGCTGGAAAACGGGCAGTTGACCTATTTCGACGATATTCAGGACGCCATTGCGCAGCACCATATCAACATGGGATCGACAGAGGACGAATGATCCTGTCGCGCTGCGAAACAGAACCTATCCATAATCTTCGAGCCTGAAATCAGGCGCGATCCAGATCCCGCAGCGCCTGCAACATCCGCGTTACGAAAGCCCGGTTTTGCAATGCGGCTCCCGTCAGACGGATGTTGCCGTCCTTTTCCACCCGGTATTCCAGACCGTCGCACAGTGTTTCGCGCAGCGACGGTAATTTGGGCCGGTCTGCCGGGGTGAACGGCGGGGCAGGGGTGGTGGCGGGCGCCATGATCGTATCGGTGATGATCCGCGCTTCTTGTGCAGCGTCACGGGCCGGTTCGCGTGACAGCGCATCGGCCAGACGATCCGTCAGCGCGGGGTCTGCGTCCAGCGCCTGCGCCAATGCCAGTCCGGACCGTTCCGTCAGGTCCGTCGGGTGACGTAGAACAGGGTCTAACGCGCGCACCAGACCCACAAAGTTGCCGATCTTGGATCGCTTTGACCGGGACACGGATGCGAACAGTTGGGCCAGCGCCACGCGGTCCGATCCGAACACACCCTTGTCCACCGACCGCGCCACGATCCGGGCCCGCTCGTAGAACGACAATCCGACACGGATCTCGTTTTCTTCGACCATCGCGACATAGGCATCGGCAGCGTCCGACGGGGTGCGCACAATGGCCAGGATCGTCTCGAACGCTGGGTCTTTGGTGTCGAACATCAGGTCGCGCAACGCCCCCAGACGCCGCCAGCCAGAGATCAGGCCAAAACGTCCGCCCTCCAGCGCCACCACCTCGATCGCGGTCTGCTGGCCCCGTTCGCGGATACTGTCCTTGAGCACCGTCATTTCGTCGGCGTCCGCCGCGATCCGGTCGCGCACCAGATGATCCGCGTCGATCAGATGCAGCGGCAGACGCTGGATCAGCCGGCCTTCGTTACGGGCGACGGTCAGGGTCTGTGCGACCTCTGCCAATGCGGCGGATGAGGCGGCGTCCTGGGCCACATCCGCGATCGGCACACGTCCACCGGACAGGCCACGCGGCATCGCGGTTTTGGTTTCCGGCGCGGGTGCCAGTGGATTGCGGGTCGGTTCCGGTGTCAGACGTTTACGTTTGGCCATGCTGTGCCTCCTTGCGGATCGGACATTGGGGCAGGGCGGTTAACGCCTTTTGCACGCTGCGCGCGGTGCCGCCAAAATTATATGTCGATTCATTGATGTTTCGCATGCGAAACATATTATGTAATATAGCGATCACTCGGCAGCGGCCTGTTGGGCCAGCTCGTCACGCCGCCAGGCCCCCAGCAACAGGGTCTTGAACGCGGCATAGGTGGCATCGAATGTCTCGCGCCCGCGGGCATATGTTTCGCGGTTGAAATCGCGGTAATCGGCTTCGTAGATGCCTTGCACCTGTTCACCGGCTTGCCCGATCAGGGCTGTAAAATCCTGTCGGTGTGGCGACAGCGTCTTGCCCAGATAGGCCTGCATCAGACCCGCCATTTCGGTCTGCTGTCCCGCATCGAACCGGGTCACGACGGCACGGACCGCATCCCACTGGAACGCCATTTCTTCACGGCCAAGCGCGCGGGCGGCCAGATTTTCGCCGTCCTCGATCGACTGGAACGTGGTGTGCAGCATGTCGAAAAACCGGCCTGTGGAATCGAATTCCAGAAAGCTGGCCCCGACAGGCACCAGCAGGATGTCGGCCGCGGCCAGCCCGTTGATCGTCAAATACCCCAGTGCGGGGGGCGTATCGATAAAGATCACATCGTATTCGTCCAGGATCCCGTCGGCATCCAGCGTATCGGTCAGCGCGTCCCACAGTTTCCAGCCGCGTCCCTGCATCCGCCAGACCGGCACCTGAAATTCCGCCCAATACAGGTTGAGCTGTGCGCCGATCAGGTCGATGTTGGGCCAGTGGGTTTTCTGGACCAGCGATTGCGCGGTGACCCCCAAGGCTTCGGTCAGGGTGTCGTCCAGCGGCACGGGGGCATCGCCGCGATCCAGTCGCCGCTGGTTGTCGGTTTGCAGATGTTTCGCATAGTGCCGCGCCAGCAGCGGAAACACCGTCTGCCATTCGTCGTCGACCTTGCCGCCGAACACCGATGTCATCGACGCCTGACTGTCCAGATCGATCACCAGCACCCGGTAACCATCGAGTGCCGCCGACATCGCCAGATGCGCCGCCGTGCTGGTCTTGCCGACCCCACCCTTGAAGTTCGCGACCGCCACCATTTTGGCGGGCAGCCCCTTGGGCCGGTAGGGGACGTATTCCTTGGCCTTGGAACCTTCGCGTCCGAAAAAGGCGCGCAGGCGCAGCACCTCGTCCAGGGTGAACCACTTGGCCCCGGCGGCGGTTTCGGACCGGCCCTGCGGCAGGTCGGGGTTCTGTTTCAGCACGCGCCGGAAATGCGCCTGTGCGACGGGGATCAGATAGCGGGTGATTTCCCAGGTCGAGAACAGACGCAGATGCCGCCGCCCGTCTTCGGCCAACCCACGGCTGGCCAGATCGTCACGCCCTTCACGGGCGGCCCCGGCGATGGCCGCAAACCCGGTGGTGGTGACGGGGCCGTCCAGATCGGCATGGGCCTGATCGGGGTTGATCCTGAAATACGGTGGAAGCTCGTTGCTGCTCATGTCTTTGATCCCTCTGGCGGCCTTATGTGCGGCCTTTGGTTCAATATACGCAAAAACCGCGCACATGGAAGAAAAGGTTGCACATGGCGTACTTTTTCCCAGCAATTCAAGGGGGATGCAGCAGGGCTACCACGTTTTTTGAGGCGTTCCAAAAAAAAAGCGTTGTTAAATTCTGTTAGATCATCGTTATGGGATCAAGGTTGTTCGTCAAATAGCTGATTTTGAACGCGGAAATGCGTCACCAAAACACCAGTGCGACTCTGATACCCCGATGGGGCGAATCTGAAACCCCGCTGCCGCGACTCTGATCCGACGTTCACGGGCGTTTACAGCGGGCTGTGGATAACTTTAGGGTGTCACTGAAACCCCGAAGCGGGATTCTCCGGCAACGACCGGAAAAGCAGGACAGGCAAAAGACCCATGAGCACGGCTTCACCCGCCGATTTCTTCGTGTGCGACATCTTTGATGCCGCCCCCAAGGGGGATCTGGGCACGATGGAACATCCGATGTTTTCGTTATCGACCCGGCCCGACCGGACGATCCGGCATTACATGCGCGGCGATACCACGATCACCGTGACACCGTCGGTCAGGGGGCGCGCGACGATCCACGACAAGGACATCCTGATTTATTGCATCAGCCAGCTGATGGCGGCGCTGAACGCGGGCCGCGCGATTGCCCGCACCCTGACGCTGACCGCCCACGACCTGCTGACTGCGACCCAGCGCGATACCGGCGGCGACAGCTACACCCGGCTGCGCGACGGGTTCGAGCGGCTGGCCGGCACCCGGATCACCACCAACATCGTCACCGGCGATCTGGAAACCACCACCGGGTTTGGCCTGATCGAAAGCTGGGAGATCGTGCGCAAGTCACGCGGCGGGCGCATGGTCAGTGTGCGGGTCACACTGTCGGACTGGCTGTTCCGGGCGGTCACCTCGAAATCGGTGCTGACGCTGTCACGCGATTACTTCAGCCTGCGCAAACCGCTGGAACGCCGCATCTATGAGCTGGCCCGCAAACACTGCGGCCAGCAACGCACCTGGCGGGCCAGCGTGGCGACGCTGCATGAAAAGGCCGGATCGGATGCGCCCCTGCGGGTGTTTCGTGCGGCCTTGCGCCGGATGATCGTGGCCGACCTGCTGCCAGATTACACGCTGGAAGAAGAATCCGGCGATCTGATCCGCGTCACCCGGCGCGGGGTCGGGGTGGATCAGGCGGGGATCACGCTCAAGCCCCAGACCATGGATGCTGCCCGCGCGCTGGCGCCGGGGATGGATGTTTATGCCCTGGAATCCGAATGGCGTGATTTTTGGGTGTCCAGTGGCCGCCCCGCGCTGCGCTCGGCGGATGCGGCCTATCTGGGATGGCTCAAGGGCCGCATCGCCCGTTAAGCGATCAGCGGTAATGTTCCACGATCAGGATGGATTCACCCGCCGTCATCACCATCGGGCCAAGGATGTCGCTGGCCTTTTGTGATTGCAGCGTGATTACGTCGCCCGCGGCGACGTCCAGCCAGCGGCTGATGGCACTGGTGCCGGTCCGGTGGCCGCTCCAACTGCGCGCATAGGATGACTGCCCAATGCCGGGAAACCGGGTGCCGTTGACCGCAACCGACAGATTGAACGCCACCCGCTGCAATGTGCCGCCATCCCCTGTGACCTGCCCATGGATCCGCACACGTCCTGCCTGCAGGCATTGGATGCCATCACCCAAGCGTGCAAAGACCGCCGTGTCGTGCATGTCAGCGACCCCGTTCATCGGCACATCCGCAAAGTCGAGCGACAGCAGATCGGTCGTGGTGTCGGTATTGCGCAACTGGCACAGCGCGGGGGGCTGCGGGCCAGTGGCCACCACAGGCGTCGCGGGCAGCGTCACGGCCCCGGTGGCCGCATCGATGCGCAGTGCTTCGACAAAGCTGGGGCCATCCGCACTGACCTTGATTGCGAAATCGTCGTTGCCTGCCAGCCCCATTTCCGCCCGGCCCGACCAGCCCGACTGGAACAGCAGGCTGGCGGTATCGATGGCGGTGGCCTTGTTGACCTTTAACTGGTGGCCCGCACCCGCATGGGTCAGCAGCGTGGCGTCCGACGCGACGACCAGACGGTTGGTCTCGTCGGATGCGGCGTTCACACCGACGCCCGCCAGATTGTCCAGATCGGGGGGGCCGCCGATCCGGTCCCAGCCCGCACCGGTGTTGACCCGCAGCATGCCGCCCGCCCGGTCCCACAGCCGCCAGCCGATCGCCGGGGTCACGAACAGCCAGCCACCACCGGCAAAGGCTGCGATTTGCCCATCGTGTCCGGCCCAGACCCCGGTGGGGGCGGTGCCCAGATGCCAGCAGGCGCCCTCTGCCGGGGCTGCGGGCGGCAGGACGGCGTCGAACGCTTCGAGTGTGCCCTGAACGATCAGGTCCAGCCGTTCGAGGGCTTCGTTATGGGTCACGTGTTTTTGCGCCTGTGCGGCTTCCAGAAACGGAAGATCAAGGCGGGGGGAAAAGGTGGTCATGCGCGCAGGCTCCGGTGATTGGGGATCGCGCGATGATGTCCCGCGTCACAGTGAACGGGGTCTGACCGCAGCGTGCGCTGCATGGGGCGGGATCGCAACGGTCGCGGGTAGCGCAGACCTTGACCCCGCAACCTGCATCCGACATCGGTGAAGACCATCGCACTGCAGATCACAGGATGCCCCATGACCCCGCGAAAACTGGCCGTCTGCGCGATCTGCCGCAATGAACGGGACTATGTCGTGGAATGGATTGCCCATTACCGCGCGCTGGGGTTCCAGACGATCCACATCTACGACAACCACAGCGATGACGGCACCAGCGAACTTTTAGCTGCATTGCACGATCTGGGGGTGATCCACCGCACGTTCTGGCCGCGTCGCCCGGCCGTGCCGCCGCAGCGGGATGCCTACAATCATTTTCTAGAAACGCATGCCCGCGACCACGACTACGTGCTGGTCTGCGATCTGGACGAATTCCTGATTTTCGATGCTGGATTGGACGTGAACGGCTTTTTGGATCGGGCCGAGGCGCGGCACGGAGCAGTGGGGGCGATCGCCATTCCTTGGCTGATCTTCGGGTCGAGCGGGCAGGAGGTCCAGACACCAGGGTTGGTGCTGGACCGCTTTCGCATGGCAGCAGACCGCACGGCGGCGGATGTGAAAACGATATTCAACCCACGCTGCACCTACAGCTTTCGCACCCATATCGCCGATCTGGTGCAGGGGGCCTATATAGACAGCGCCCTGCGGCCCTATGTCCGCGATCCCGCCATGCCTATCCGGATGGCGGCCCCTATGCCGGGGCTGGCGCGGATCCATCACTATTATACCAAGTCACGCGCCGAATGGGATCGCCGGGCGCAACTGCCAAAGGCGGATCGGCCGACGCAGGAATTGCGCCGGGCAGAAACCTTCGAGGCGCATCACCGCTATACCAACCGGGTCGATGCCGCTGACCGCGTTCTGCCCGCCGTCCGGGCTAGGATCTCCGGGATCGACAATGCCCTGACCGACCGTTTTGCCGGGTTCGATGCCATCACGATCACGGCCGCCTATGGCGACTGGGGGCGATTCTTTGGTCTGCTGCATGACGTGCCCGAAGGCGCCAGTCCCAGGGTGCGTATCGTGGGCGAAGGGGAGGTCGCCGCCGAATATCAGGTGCCTGCCTATCCCACAGGCCAGCCGGGGGTCCACTGGTTCAGCTTTCGGCGCAAGTGGAAGCCGCGGTTCGGCCGGTCGGTCCTGTCGGTCGTGGGGGCCATACCATCCACCCGCATCAACCTGCGGATTCTGGCCGACGGGGTAGCGCCGCGCACGACCTTTGATCTGGACAGTTTGATCCGCCGCTGAACGGGTATGGGGCATGATTTGTGCCCTTAAACCCGCACCTAGTGCACTGCCGTTCCACCGTGTCTTGTCGTGGCCACCGTCCGCGCCATAAGTGTCTCGGCACGACAAAAGGGGCGGCAGCATGACAAAACGGGCTTTGATTACCGGCGTGACCGGACAGGACGGCAGCTATCTGGCCGAATTCCTGCTTGACCGCGGATACGAGGTGCATGGCATCAAGCGCCGCGCGTCGCTGTTCAACACGGGCCGGGTCGATCACATCTATCAGGACCCCCATACCGACAACCAGCGGTTCCAGCTGCATTACGGCGACCTGACCGACAGTTCCAACCTGACCCGCATCATCAGCGAAGTGCAGCCCGACGAGGTCTATAACCTGGGCGCGCAGAGCCACGTCGCCGTCAGCTTTGAGGCGCCCGAATACACGGCGGATGTCGATGGCATGGGCACCCTGCGCCTGCTGGAAGCGATCCGCTTTCTGGGGCTGGAAAAAAAGACCCGATTTTATCAGGCATCCACGTCCGAACTTTATGGTCTGGTGCAGGAAACACCGCAGACCGAAACCACGCCGTTCCATCCCCGTAGCCCCTATGCGGTCGCCAAGATGTATGCCTATTGGATCACCGTGAACTACCGCGAAGCCTACGATATGTTTGCCTGCAACGGCATCTTGTTCAACCACGAAAGCCCGCGTCGGGGCGAGACGTTCGTGACGCGCAAGATCACCCGGGGCCTCGCCAATATCGCCATGGGACTGGAGGAATGCCTGTTCATGGGTAACATCGATAGTCTGCGCGACTGGGGCCATGCCCGCGATTATGTCCGCATGCAGTGGATGATGCTGCAACAGGACAGGCCAGAGGATTACGTCATCGCCACCGGTGTGCAGTATTCCGTGCGCGATTTCATCACGTGGTCGGCTGCTGAAATGGGCGTCTCGCTTGCATTCACCGGCACCGGCGTGGACGAGATCGCGACCATCACGGACGTGGCCGGCGATCTGGCCCCGCATATTGCGGTGGGCGATATCGTCATGCGGATCGACCCGCGCTATTTCCGCCCCGCAGAGGTTGAAACCCTGCTGGGCAACCCCGCCAAGGCGAAAAAGAACCTGGGCTGGACACCCGAGATCACGGCGCAGGAGATGTGCGCCGAAATGGTCCGCGAAGACCTCAAATCTGCGCGCCGCCACGCCCTGCTGAAAACCCACGGTCTGGACCTGCCGGTCAGCTTGGAGGGTTAGGGCTGTGCGCATCTACATCGCGGGCCATCGCGGCATGGTGGGGGGGGCGATCCTGCGGCAGTTGGCGGCGCGGGGCACGGATGAGCTGATCACCCGCTCCAGTGCCGAACTGGACCTGACAGATCAGCGCGCGGTGGCCGATTTCATGGCGGTGGAAAAACCCGATGCGGTGATCCTTGCGGCGGCACGCGTGGGTGGGATCATCGCCAACAACACCTATCCGGCGCAGTTCATCTATGAAAACCTGATGATGGAATGCAATGTCATCCATCAGGCCCATGCGCAGGGTGTGCAGCACCTGCTGCAACTGGGATCAAGCTGCATCTATCCGCGCGCGGCCCCGCAGCCGATGGCCGAAGACGCGCTGCTGACTGGCCCGCTGGAACCCACCAACGAACCCTATGCCGTGGCCAAGATCGCGGGCATCAAGCTGTGTGAAAGCTACAACCGGCAGTATGGCCGCGACTATCGGTCGGTGATGCCCACGAATTTGTATGGTCCGGGCGACAATTTTCACCCCGAAAATTCCCATGTGCTGCCCGCGATGATCTTGCGGTTCCATGCCGCCAAACAGGCGGGCGATGCGTCCGTCACCATCTGGGGGTCTGGCACGCCGATGCGCGAATTCCTGCATGTGGACGACATGGCGGCGGCGTCGCTGTTCGTGATGGATCTGGACCGGGGGCGCTATGAGGCGGAGACCGAACCGATGCTGAGCCATATCAACGTGGGCACTGGGCAGGACGTCACCATTCTGGAACTGGCGCAAATGGTGGCGGCGGCTGTGGGGTATCAGGGCGCGATCCTGACCGATCCCAGCCGCCCCAATGGCGCGCCCCGCAAGCTGATGGATGTGTCACGGCTGGCCCGGATGGGCTGGACCGCGCGGATCGGGCTGGCCGAGGGCATTGCGCAGACCTATGCGTGGTATCTGGACCAGCTGGACGCCGGGACGGCCGTGCGCGCCAAGTAGGACAGGTGCCTCCGGCGGGAGTATTTGGGGCAAGATGATGCGGGCCGGGTATCATCAATGACCGATGAGGGCCTTTAGCGGGCGTATTTCGAAGAAAGCGAGGTGCGGGGACTATCCCGGCCTCGTCGAAAAGAACAGATTGCGGCATCGTGATGCCATGTTTTGCCAGTAGGCTGGCGCAAAGAATATGATGAGGTTTCCCCGATGATCACTCCGGTCTTGTTGTGCGGTGGGGCGGGCACGCGGCTGTGGCCGCTGTCGCGCAAGAGCTATCCCAAGCAGTTTTCACCGCTGATGGGCGATGAAAGCCTGTTTCAGGCCAGCGCCCGCCGTCTGGCCGGGGACGGCTATGCAGCCCCCGTCGTCGTGACCGCCGATGCGTTCCGGTTCATCGTCACCGAACAATTGGCCGAAGCGGAGATCGCCCCCGGTGCGGTGCTGATCGAACCGATGGGCCGCGATACCGCCCCTGCTGTGCTGGCCGCCGCCCTGCATCTGTTCGCGGCCGACCCCGACGGTGTGATGCTGGTGGCCCCGTCCGATCACGTGATCCCCGATGCCGATGCGTTCAACGCGACGGTGCAGGCGGCCCTGCCTGCGGCGCGCAACGGGCGGCTGGTGACATTCGGGATCGGGCCTGACCGGGCGGAAACAGGTTACGGTTATCTGGAACTGGCGGCGAAACCTGTCGGTGCTGATCCCGTGCCGCTGCCGCTGAAGGCCTTTGTCGAAAAGCCCGATGCCGCCACCGCACAGGACATGCTGGATGCGGGCCGCTATCTGTGGAACGCGGGGATCTTTTTGTTTTCGGTGCGCGCCATCGTCGCGGCCTATACCCGTTTTGCCCCCGACATGGTGACGGCGGTGCAGGCCGCACTGGACGGGGCAAAATCCGATCTGGGGTTCACCCGGCTGGCCGCGACCCATTGGGAACAGGCCGCTGCGATTTCGATCGACTACGCCGTCATGGAAAAGGCGGATAACCTGTCGGTCGTGCCCTACGGCGGGCGCTGGTCCGATCTGGGCGACTGGGCCGCGGTCTGGCGCGAGACGCAGGACGGGGGCCTGTCGCTGTCCGGCCCCGCCACGGCGCTGGATTGCGACAATACCCTGCTGCGATCAGAGGTCGAAGGTCAGGCCATCGTCGGCATCGGCCTGTCGGACATCGTGGCCATCGCCATGCCCGACGCCGTGCTGATCGCCCACAAGGACCGCACGCAGGACGTCAAGCAGGCGGTCGCGGAGCTGAAACGCAAGAAAGCCCCGCAGGCCGAAGCGTTCCCCAAGGATCACCGCCCCTGGGGCTGGTTCGAAAGCCTGGTCGTGGGCGAGCGGTTTCAGGTCAAACGCATCGTGGTCCACCCCGGTGCGGCGCTGAGCCTGCAAAGCCATCACCACCGGTCCGAGCACTGGATCGTCGTGCAGGGCACGGCAAAGGTGACGGTGGACGACGCGGTGCAACTGATTTCCGAAAACCAGTCGGTCTATATTCCGCTGGGGGCCGTGCACCGAATGGAAAACCCCGGCAAGGTGCCGATGGTCCTGATTGAAGTGCAGACCGGCAGCTATCTGGGCGAAGACGACATCATCCGCTACGAAGACGTCTATGCCCGCGAGTGACGTCGACATAAACCGGATCATCCTTACGGTGGTATGACGGTCGATCCGTGCAGGGGCATAAATCGGCCATATTCCTTGGCGACAAAGACGGTCACGTCTGTTGTTATCAAGGATAAGTCGCATGTCCCGGTATTGGTTCATTGGTTCACTGGTTGTTACAGGCGTTGCCGCGCTGAAAACCGTTCTTGTCACCAGCTTTGTGCTGACGGCCGATCAGGTCGATATGGCCACGATCGGCGGGCTGTTCGTGCTGTTTGCCGCGATGACGGCGGGGGCGGGGTATATCGGTGTCACGCAGTTGCGGGGCTACATGATGGATCAGCGCCGCAAACGGGTCGCCCCCGGCGCCGGTGAACCCGTGGCCAAGGAAACGATCATCGCCCGCTGTGCGCAGGACTGGGCGCTGTCGCAGGCCGAAGCCGATGTCGCCATTTTCGTGGCCAAGGGGTTTTCCAACAGCGAAATTGCCGAGATGCGCGGTTGCGCCATTTCCACGGTGAAATCTCAACTGGGCGCGATCTATACCAAATCGGGGCTGGGGTCGCGGTATCAGCTGATGGCCTTTGTCACGGACGAGGTCTGTTCGATGGCCAAGGTTGCCGATACACTGCGGCCTGCCGCCCGCCTTGAGACCCGCAAGGTGCTGCCGCTGGTCGGGCGTGCCCGCAGGTCCGCTGCCGTGGCACAGTCCGACACACCGCAGCAGCGCATCGCGGGCTGAACCGGGGAATTATTGCACCAGCCGGATCAGCTCGCAATGATGGCCCGTCAGGGTCAACTCACCCTCGCCCAGTTGCAGCCCGGTGGGGGCCAGCACACCGTCGACAACCGCATCCAGCGGTCCAGTCAGCCCGGCCAGGATCTGTCCCGGTAGCGCGGCCATCACCGTGTCCAGCACCGGGGCCACCAGCGTGTCGACCAGCCCGGCGTCTTCTGGTTTGACGCGCAGTTCCAGATTACCCGGCGACAGCAGGTCCGCGATTGCGGTCGATGTCAGCTGCCCTGATCCGAACCCGGCACGGGTGCGCCCGGCCGCAACATCGGCGCGGGTAAAGGCGATGGTGTCGATGGCGGATTGGCCGACCGTGGCCGTGCTGCGCGCCTGCAGGGTAATGCCGGACACCACCAGATCGGGCAGCAGCGGCAGTTCGATCCGGATCGTCAGGTCCAGCAGGTCCGCGAAATCAAGTGTTGCGGGATCGACGGGCACCCCTGCGGGCAGTGTGCCCAGATAAAGGGCCGCAACCGATGTGCCGTTGCCGGGATGCAGCGGTGTGTGGCTGGTGCGAAAGCGCGCCACCACATCGTCGGGATCTGATCCGGTGCAGCTGATCCGGTCCAGCGTGGCGGTCGATCCGGCCAGTTCCACGCGCAGTGGCAAATTGATCTGCGTGGCCGTCACGCCAATGTCCAGCGGGCCCAGCACATCGGGGGCCAGCGTCACATCGGCATTCAGCCGGGCGGCGGCGCGGTTCAGCGTGGTGTCCGCCTCTCCGATGGCGATCCAGCCCGATTGCGCGGGCGGCGCGCCCGATGCGATGTCGGCGGTGACGGATGTGACGCCGGGCACGGCAAGGTCCGTCGCCAGATCCAGCGTGGTGGCGGCCCCGCCGGTGGCCACCAGCCCGCGCAACAGATCCAGTGCAGAGGCGTCGAGCCCATCCAGAAATTCGATCACGGTCAGCCCCAGATCGGTATCCGCGCCGCTGATCAGGTCCGTCATCGCAAACCCTTGGGCACGGGCGGCATTTGCCACCGGGTCAAGTGCGGCAGCGGCGGGGTCGGGGACCAGTTCGCGCAGGGCGGCCAGTGCCCGGTCATCGGTGGTCGTGCCGTCCAGAATGGCCGCCGGATTGGCATTGGTGCCGGTGTCGATGCCCACCACCAGATCACCGACGCGCAGCCGGGCGCTGGCCAAGCTGTCGATATCGGCAGGCGTCAGGTTGGGATCGGTGCCGAACCGGCGCGCAATGGCAGTGTTCAGGTCCAGCGCATCCAGCCGTGCGATATGGCTCGTCAGCGAAAAGCTGGCGGCCCCGGTCCGTGTGGCGGTGGCGCGCCCGGTGACCGGCACCTGTGTCGCATCGGTGAAGATCTGCGCGAAATACAGCGGGGCCGCATCGGACAGCGTGACCGCGACCGCATTGATGCGGGGGTGTCCCGTGGGCAGGGGCATAAAGCGGTCGGCAGGTGCGATGGCAGGATTGCGCCGGAACCGACCCGTCTGCAGGTCCTGCAAGGTATCGGTCGCGCGCCCGTTGCGCCCCAGTGCGGTATCGGCGCGGATCTGCGCTGCGGCTGTGTCGGTCATGACGCTGATCGCGGTCAGGTCGCTGGTCGCCTGCAGTTGCGCGCGTTCGCGGTAAAGCGCGCCGATATCCACGCCAAAAGCCACAAAGCCCATCAGCACGGTCATGAGCAGCCCCACCACGACGGCGACGGCGCCGTCCTCATTCCGCGCGAAACGGGTGGGCCAGGTGGCGTTAATAAGCGACATAGGCGCGCCCCGCGATATCGCTGATCCCCAGCCGCAGAAACCCGTTGGCAAGGTCCAGCAGGGACCCGTCGATGGCATAGGTCACATCGACGGTGATGCTGCGGATGCCCGTATCCGACACTTGCACGACGGGGGTGATCGCGGATTGGGTCAGCAGCGGATAATGAGTGCTGGCGGCATCCAGATAATCCTGCGCCAGTGCCGTGCGTTCGGTGCTGTCCAGCCCCGCGACGGACACCCGCGCCGCACTGCTGGCCAGTTGATGCACCGAATGGCTGAGCGTCAGAAAATAGCCCACGGTGACGATCCCGAACAGCAGCGCAAACAGGATCGGTGCGATCAGCACGAATTCGATGGCGACCGCCCCGTCACGGCTGCGCGCAAATGAGCCTATCCAGCGTTTCAGAGACTGTTTTTTAAGGTGGGAAATGGTCAGCCTCCGCTCATGATGTTGTCGATGATGTTCAGTACGGCGGGGCCCAGCAGCACCACGAAAACGGCTGGCATGATGCAAAAGATCAGCGGCAGGGTCATCAGGACGGGCAGGCGTGCGGCCTGTTCTTCGACCGCCATCAGCCGATTGGCGCGTTGTTCGACGATCAGCGTCCGCATCGCGCGGGCAAAGGGTGTGCCATAGGTGTCGGACTGGTCCAGCGTCTGCAGGAACACGGCCACCTCTGGCAGGGGGATGCGCGCGGCAAAGCGGTCGTAAGCGCTGCGCCGGTCGTTTGTCATGCTCATTTCAGACACCATCTGCAGCACGTCGCGGGCCAGTTCCGGCTGGGTCAGGGCCAGTTCGCGTGCAACCCTGTGCAGGGCAGGTTGCGGTCCCAGACCCGCCTCTGACGAGATCACAAGCAGTTCCAGCATGTCGGGAAAGCCTGCCCTGATCCGGGCCAGCCGGGCACGGCGGCGCTGGTCGATGAAGATATCGACGCCCTTGGACAGGGCTAGCGCCACCGCGACCACCAGCCCGCCGGGCAGGATCATCGCGGTGCCGCGCGGCCCGTCCAGCCACAGCCATATCCCGCCCAGAATGACGGCGGAGGCAGGCAGCACGGTTTTCAAAAAGGCATAGATCAGCAGCGCGTCGCGCCCGCGATACCCCGCCGATGCCAGTTCGGCTGCGGTTTCGCGCGCCTCGCCGCCCATGATCGCGGCCAGTCGTTCGCCGGTCAGCAGCACGATGCGCCGCAGGTGCGCGCCGCTGGCGGACGGGGTGCCATCGTGACTGCGGCCGCGGCGCTGCGGTCCGGTGCCGGTGGCCCGTTGCAGCCGCGTCGCGGTGCGCGCGCGCAGCACCTCTGCCCGCATCAGCGCGCCAAGGGCGGCGAGGGCGACCGCGAGACCGGCAAAGGCCAGCCAGAATGCAGGGGTCATCGCGTCAGACATTCAGCTTGCCCATCCGCACCATGGTGAAAATCCCCAGACCGATGCTGGACACGGCGATCACGGCCATCACCTGACCGCGCGGATCGGTGAACAGCGGGGCCAGATAGGCGGGGTTCAAAAACCCGATCAGCAGACCCACGGCAAAGGGCAGGGATGCCAGAATGACCGCACTGGCGCGCGCTTCCGATGACAGGGCGCGGGCCTTGCGGCGCAACTGGCGACGGTCGCGCAACTGGGCGGCCAGATTTTCCATCGTTTCGATCAGGTTGCCGCCGGTTTCGGTCTGCAGGGCGGTGGCCACGGCAAAGAACGACACCTCGGGCGTGGGGATGCGCTGGCCCAGACGGTGCAGGGTGTCGGGCAGGCTGGCGCCCATCCGCATGGCATCGCGCGCCCGGGTGAATTCACGCAGGATCGGCGCGCCGCCGGTGCCTGTTTCGACCACGATGGTCAGTGAATCCGTAACCGGGCGCCCGGCCCGCAGCCCGCGTGCAAAGACATCCAGCGCCTCTGGCAGATCGGCGGTGAAATCCTTGATATAGCGGGCATGGGCTATCCGCAGGATCAGGGCCCCCAGCAGCACCGGCACGGCCAGCGCCAGCGGCAGGGCGATCAGCGGATGCAGCCCCAGCGCCAGCACGCCGGCGGCATAGACCCCGACGGCGGCCAGCATCATCCGGATCATCGCGTCCCGCATACCCAGATGCAGGCCCGCGCGGGCGATCCGGTTGGCCAGTTGCGCGCTGAGCGCGCCCTGCGGTGCGGCGGGGGCGGTTTTGCGCGGCACGGCCACCTGCGCTGTGTCGATCTGCAGGGTGCCGGTGTCGGGGTGCGCCCGGTCCAGCCGGGCCAGATGCCGGCGGCGGATGCGATCGGCCATGATGACGGCGACCAGCGCCAGCGCCGCATAGACCACAAAGCCCGCAAGAAATGTCACGATGACAAACGGCATGGCGTCAGCCCCCCAGCACCGCGTCAAGATCGGCGGCCACACCGTAATCGGCGGCGCGGGCGGCAAATTTGGGACGATAGCCCGAATAGACATAGCGCCCCTTGACCTGCGTGCGGGTGCTGGTGGCATCGGGGACGAAGGCGAACAGTTCCTGCAGGGTGATCGCGTCGCCTTCCAGCCCTGCGATTTCGGAAATGGAGGTGATGCGCCGCTTGCCGTCGCGCATCCGGCTGACCTGCACGATCAGTTGCACCGCATCGACCAGCTGGCGGCGCACCACACCGCCACCCGGCGCGAACCCGGCAAGGGCGGCCATGCTTTCGACGCGGGTCAGCGCCTCGCGCGGGGAATTGGCGTGCAGCGTCGACATCGACCCGTCGTGACCGGTGTTCATCGCCTGCATCAGGTCCAGCACCTCGTCGCCGCGGATTTCCCCGATGATGATCCGGTCGGGGCGCATCCGCAGGGCGTTGCGGACCAATGTGCGCATCGTGACCTCTCCGGTGCCTTCGACGTTGGGTGGGCGGGTCTCAAAACGGACCACATGGGGCTGCTGGAACCGCAGTTCCGCCGCGTCCTCGATGGTGACGACGCGTTCGCCTTCGGGGATGAATTGCGACATGGCGTTCATCAGGGTCGTCTTGCCCGACCCGGTGCCGCCTGAGACAAGGATGTTCAGCCGCAAAAAGGCCGCCAGTTCCAGAAAGCCCGCCATCTGTTCCGACAGGCTGCCGCCTGCCACCAGACGCGACAGCTGCACCGGCGCTGCGGGGAATTTGCGGATCGTGATGGTGGCCCCATCAATCGCCAGCGGCGGCACGGTCACATTGACCCGGCTGCCGTCCTTGAGCCGCGCATCAACCATCGGCTGTGCCTCGTCGATGCGGCGTCCGACGGCGGCGACAATCCGGGTGGCGATCGCCATGACATGGCCGTTGTCACGGAACCGCAGGCTGGTCAGTTCCAGCTTGCCGCCGCGTTCGACAAAGATCTGGAACGGGCCGTTGACCATGATGTCGGTGATTTCGGGATCGGCCAGCAGCGGTTCCAGCGGGCCAAGACCCATCATGTCGGCCATGATCACGCCGACCAGATCGGTGATGTCCTGCCCGTTCAGCCGCAGTTTGCGGCGGTCCGCCAGCTTGGCGATGCTGTCGCGGATCATGCGGTCCTGATCGTCGCGTGACTGACCCGCCATGTCGGAAAAATCCAGCGTGTCGGACATGGCGCCGATGACCGCGTTGGACAGATCCATCAGGTCGGCACCGGCATTGGACGTGGCCATCGCAGGGGCTGCAGCGGCGGGGGCCGGATCGGGGTGGGCCACGGCGCGCAAGCTCGGCCGGGGCGCTTTGGCTGCGTCGTCGAGTGTTTGTCCCGCGTCTTCGGTCAGGGACCGGGTGGCGTCGGTCAGGATCTGGCGTTGCAGCGCCAGCGGCCAGACGACCTGTCCGTTGTCCAGCAGATGGGAAATCGCAGCATTGGCACGGTCCTGGTGATCCAGCCCTTCGGCATCGATGCGCCGGGCCAGATCCAGAACCTGCGCCACCGCGTCGCGCAGCGACGGTTGGGCCAGATGAAATGTCATCCGAACATCCGTTTCAGAATCGATCCACGCAGCGGTGCAGCGGGGCCGGGCTGTGTGACGGCCTGCGCCCATAGCGCGCGCACGGCGCGGGCATAGGGGGTGCGCGGTGCGGTATCGGTCAGTGCCGTGGCGCTGCGATGCGCCTGCATCACCGCCTTGTCGCAGCGCGGCAGGGTGGCTGCGATATCCTGACCGATGCTGCGCCCGATGTCGTGCGCGGTCAGGCCCGCATCGCGCCGCAGGTCCGACAGCACCGGTAGGATGCGCAGATCGGGGGTGTCTTCGCGCAGGGATTTGATCAGGCGGGCGGCGGCATTGACCCCGCCATACCCGCCCGGCACCACAAGGATCAGCGCATCCAGTGCCGCTGTCAGGGCTGGATCACGCAGCAGCAGGTTGCGGGGCAGGTCCAGCACGGTGGCGGCGAAATCGTTACGCAGCGCGCCGATCAGGCCGGGCAATCCGGCTTCCAGCGTGTCGGGGTCCTGAGAGATGCGGATATGATGGCTATACATCGCCAGTTGTGGACCCAGTTCGGCCATCGTGGCGGTCAGAAAGGTCGTATCGACCCGGTCGGGGCTGCGCAGCGCATCGACCAGACCGGGCGTGTCGTCGCGGTCCAGATCGATCGCCTGCGCACCGAACCGCAGATCGGCGTCGATCAATGCCGTGCGCAGGTTGTGGCCCTTGGGGTTGGCGGCATGGAACGCCAGATTGCGCGCCAGCAGGCTGGCGCCGACACCGCCGTTGCTGCCCGCGACACCGATACAGGGACGGCGGTGGACGGGGGCATCGGTATCGTTGGCGGCCGGGCGGTTTTGGATCGCAAGGATATCGTCAGCACTGACGGGAAAGGCGAAATATTCCAGCGCGCCGGCCTGCCGCAGCGCGCGGTAGGTGCCCAGATCGTCGGCCTGGCCCAGCACGATCACCTCTGCCCCGTTGGCGCGGATTTCGGTGACGCAGTCGCAGGCCATATCGACGGGAATGTTGCCCATTTCGGTCAGCAGGATGCGGGCAATGGGGGCACCCGAACACAGGCGCGCTGCACCGCTGAGCCCGCCGCCGCGCAGGTCGGCGTCACCGCCGCCGGATCGTTCCACAGCCGCACGGGCCACATCGGCACCTTGGTCGGTGCAGACATAGGCGGCAAGTGTAGAGCTCTGCTGGGAAGGGGTCATGGGCTGATCCTGGAAAGTAGTGGTCAAAATAAAGCGGGCCAAAATCGGTCGTTGGCAAAAAAGGAAAAGAACGGTGCGCGCAGAGGCCGACGCGCACCGCCTTGTCGCTGGATCAGCTTGTCGTTGCAGGTGTCGCCGCTTTCAGTTCCGTGCTGATTGCGGTGAAACCGGCCTTTGTATCGGTGCCCAGCGTGGCGACGGTGCCGACGATCACGGCGCCGATCAGGGCGGCGAACAGGCCGTATTCGATGGCGGTTGCGCCGTCTTCGTCACGCACGAAAGTGCGGATGGTTTTGGCGATGATGCTGCGTGTCATGGTCATGGTGGTCTCTTTCGGGTTGGGAGGATCGGAAGTGATCCGGGATGCCCTCAATCTGACAGCCCCGCCGCCGGGTCGAAATCCGCCGATGGGGTGACGGGTCACGGCACCGTCCGACGTCAGACGGCGATCAGACCAAAGGATGATCGCAGTCCGACCGTCGGATGATGAGAATGCGGCAGACCCGTGGCGCCGCAGCCAGACCAGGATCGGCCCCGGCCAAGGGTGCTATGGCAGGGAATGGCCGTGCGACACGCGCAGGCCCGCCGGCTGACTGGGAAGCGGGTTATTTCGATGGCATCCGAATCGTGATGAGAGGGGGCTTTTCAGGAAAAGATGCGCCGCTTGATCCGGTCGAACGCGGAATAAAGATACAGGCTGCCCTGTCCGCCATAGAACCGATGTGTCGCGGTCAGATCGCTGGATCGGGGCCGGGCGACAAAGGCCTGGATCTTGCGCCGGATCGCGGCCACGTCGTTGGCCTGCACGCAGTATTCGCGCAGATACCACGACAGGAATCGGTAGCGCCATGCCGCGTCGGGCGGGGCCGGGGCGGCGATGGCCCGTTCCAGCACCGCAAGGCTGCGGACCTGATGGGTCGCCGTGCCAAAATCTGAGGCGGCAAAACTGATCACGTCGCGACCCTGCAACAGCGCCTCGAACAGGACGCCGGAATTGGCACCCACGACCAGACACGCGCCCTCGATCAGCGTGTTGACCGAATCTGTCGAAACGGTGACATCGGATGCCTGATCCAGCCGGTCCAGCACGGTGGCGATCTTGGCGCTGCGACACAATGGGTGACGTTTGACGACCGTATGCAATCCGCGCGCCCGTGCGGCATGGATCGTCCGCTCAAGTGCGGCCAGCGGGTCGATCCAGGTGCCCTGTGCGACGGAATCCCATTCCATCTGCAACGGCACGAACAGATAGCCGGTATAGGCTGGTGGAACATAGGCGGGCTGGGGATATTTCGACTGGTTGTTGGCGCGCAGATCGCGCGCGACCCCGTCGACAAAGGCCTTGGCGCGGGACGTATCGATCCGGGCGATGGCGGGCATGAACCGTTCGGGATGACGCGCCAGTTCCGAGAAACAGGAATACCCCATCGAATCCATCGTGAAATACATCGGGATATAGGATTCCTTGCACCGCATCAGGTAGCCGTCAGACCCGTGCGAGTGAAAGCTGATGGCGAACTTGTCCGTGGTGGTCCGACGCGGTGCGCGTTCGGCCCCGCGCGGCAGCCAGACCGGATCGATCGTCACGTTCATTTCGGCCAGTGCCGACAGCAGGCCGGCATAGAACATTCTGTGCTGCGCGCCGTCGTTGGGGTTCATCAGCCACGCCTCAGGCACTTCCAGGGTGATGGGGCGGCGGGTTATCACGACATCAGGCATCGATGGCACCTTTGCTGTTGGGATGTTTGGCCGACATCATGATTTTGTGCGCGAGGCGACTGAGTGGGCCACGCCCCTCACGGTCCTGCACGTAGAACCGCTGCGCGCCGTCCGCGCGCAGATTGGCGAATGTCAGACGGACCAGTTGGGGTCTGCGTCCGGCCCAATGGGTCAATGCAAAGGCTGCGGGGTTCGTCCAGAACTGCCGCGCCAGCCTGCGCTTGCCACCCATCAGGTAACCGGCCGTCACCAGCGGCACGAAGGTCCAGCGCCGCCATGCCAGAACGCCATAACCCACCGTGCCCGGGCGCGTGGCCGACTGGACTGGGCTGGGATAGGCCAGTTCACGGTATGTCTCGGTGGCAAGGTCGCATTCGGCCATATAAAGCGGACAGTCCGCAGATTCTTCCGCGCGCGGTGGAAACAGATCATCGCCGGTGGTGTTAAAATAGGTGCTGGCGATCCGGGCGTTGCCTTCTGCCGCGCGCCGCATGATCCGGTCCGACAGGGCGTCGGTCAGGAACCAGGGTCTCACCATCGGCAGGCCCCGCGTGCGGCGCCAGTCCAGCAGCCGGTCGGTCAGGGTGCCGACAAAGGCCAGATAGGTATTGGTCGTTTCGAAATCACGTAGGTTGTATTGCCGGATCAGTTCCACATGGCAGGCCGACAGGCTGGCCGCGTTGCCCCGGACCGCATCAAGGGGCGGCAGGTCACGGATCACCGGCAGATCGAGGGTGTCGGCAAAATCGGTCACGATATCCCAGTCGTGGCCCCGTCCCCTGTCGTAGCGGCGCACGTGCAGCGCCTGACGGGGCAAACACTCTTCCCACTCTTTCAGCAGGGCGTCGTAGTTCAGCAGATCCTGGGTGGCGGGGGCTGTGATCCAGTCGTCGAAAGGCAGTGCCTCGCGGCTGATCGCACCGCCCGCGACGAATTCGGCGTATTGCGCGTTGGCCCATTCATCCTGCCGCCGCAGATAGACGATCATCTCGACATCAAAATCTGGGAAGTGACGCGCCAGCACGGTGGAATCGGGGGCCAGAAAGAATGCCTCTGACGACAGAACGACCGTGTGGATGCGCCCCTGCATTGTGTCCAGACCCTGCAGGATATGACGACGCAGGGCCGCGCTGCCGCGCCGTGCCTCTGCCATAAAGCGGGCGTGACCAGCCTGCTTGTTGGGACGGTCGACCTGCCGTAGCAGGCCGACTTCGGGATACCAGACACCGGCGCGCAGCAGGGCGGGGCGGTTGTCGTCCAGCAGGTGCTGCAGGCTGGTGCTGCCGGTCTTGGTGGCGCCCAGATGGATGATCAGCCGGATGCGTTTGGCAGGCGATACGGCCCGCCCGGACGGGACGGTCACCCGTTCGTTGCGGGCATAGGCGTTCAGCGCGTCCTGCAGCATCTGGTCTACAGGGGTCAGCGGCACGTGCAGATAGATATCGTAAAGCAGGTCCGCCGGGACCGGGTTCATATCGCGAACCAGTGCGATCAGGTCGGTCCGTCCTGCCTGTGTTGCCGCCAGCAGCACCCCGTAGGCGCCGTGCTGGAAATGTCTTGCCGACAGTGACACTGGATCGCCGATCAGATCCTGCGGCCCCAGCCCCGTGCGATGCAGCGTCGCGGACAGTTTTGTCAGAAAGGTCGCTGTTTCTTTCGCACGGGTCGCGGTCTTCCATGCGAACCCGAAGAACAGGTAATGCAGAAACTGCGACACCTGAAACCGGGCCAGCCAGCGGTGCGGTGATCCCGGATCGAACGCGCCGTGATCGTCGAGCAGGGCGACGACATGGGCAAAGTTGTCGAGCTGGTCATGCACATCCGTCATTGTCTGGGTGCGGCGCACGGCGGATCCGGGCCTGATCCGGTAGACCACGCCGTTGCTGTCGCAGACGGACAGGCGCGGGTTGGCCAGATAGGCCTGCATCAGGAATGCCCGTTCCTCTCGGTAGGCGGTCCTGAACCGGATGGCGTTGCGGTTCAGAAAATCGCGCCGGTAAAGCCAGTTCCAAAAATGGCGCGAATGGGCAATCTTGGGATGATCCGCCGGGGTGGTATCGTGGGTTTCTTGGTCAAAAAACGTCTCTGTCACGTCGGCGCGCATCTGCAGGACGCTACCGTCGCGTGCCTCCACCTGTTCGTGGACCTTGCGGAACCGGACCATGTCCACACCGTCGGCGTCAGCCATGGCCACGATGCGGCCCAGATGGTCGGGGTCGGGCATGTAGTCGTCAGGGTCGATGAACAGCAGGTGCCGCCCGCGCGCCAGATCGATGCCCTGATTGCGCACGAAACCGGGGCCTGCGTTTTCTGTTCGGCTCACCAGCCGGAAACGGGGGTCTCGATCAGCATAAGCCTGCACGACCTCAGCTGACCGATCAGGACTGACATCGTCGATTGCGATGACCTCGTAATCCTGAAATCCCTGCTGCTGGATCGAGGTGAGGCACTCAGCGATGTAAGCTTCGACCCCGTGGACGGGGATGATGATGGACAAGGCCGGGTCCGTCGGGGCGAACAGCGGAATGGGCTGCACCGGCCGGTGGGCCACGATGTAGTCCAGCACGTCCTCAATCCGGGCAGGCACCGGACCGTTGGGCAGGTGATAGACAGTATACCAGATGTAGAACGCATGAAAAAATTCCGTCAGATCGCGGTGCCGATGCCGGTGTGGCACCGTCACGCGGTCGTCGGTCAACCCCCAGCCCGCGTAGCAGGGTGCGCCGAAACACACGACCCGCTTGCCCGCCAGCAGGGCCTCCAGCCCCATGCCGCTGGTGCCGACATAGACCGTGTCGACCAGATCGAACAGTTCGAACGGATTGACCGCATCGCGGATGATCCGCACCCGTCCCTGCGATGTCAGATGATCGAAATAGCCGCGCCGCGTGCCGTCTTTTGACCAGGCTAAATCGGGATGCGTCTTGACCAGGATTTCCGCATCGGGGTTTTCCGCGATGGCGGCGCGCAGCATCGCCTTGAAGGCATTCGGGCCTGTGCGCCCGTAAAACGTAGAGGCGTCGGCGAAATTCTGGTCCACCACCAGCACCCGCCGATCGTAGCCGGGGGACACCACCGGACGATAGAACGGCTGAGAGTTATACTTGGAAATCCGGTCCGCCACGATCCGGCGCATGGCCGCCTTTGCCCGGTCGCGCTCCTGCAGTGACAGGGTGAAATCGCCGTTCAGTTTCTCATCCAGCCGCGTTTCATAATCCGACATGTAATATTGCGCGCGGTCATCAAAGATATAACCCAGACAGGCCTGTGCGGGATCGCGCGAGGCCAGCGCCTCGGCCCAGCTGGTGGTCGAGGCCAGGAAACCCATCTCGAAAAAGAGGGCGGGATCGGCGGGTTTCACATGGGGCATCAGGGCGGTGGTGCTGGCATGCGACTGCCGCAGCGTGTCCAGCATCGCGCCATAGATCAGCATCGGCGCATCGCTGTCGATCCCTGGGGCGTCCAGCGCGATCATCTGAGGGAAGAGCCGTGACAGATTGGCGGAAAACCCGCTGTCCAGATTGTTTTGCGTGAACCCGATGCGGTGCGGTGCGATAGCCTTCGCCAGCAACTGGACGCGAAAATCGCCGCCGTCATCCTGTGGCGCGGGGTCCAGAAGACTGCGAAATGCCCTGCAGGATTTCGGTTGTCTGACGAAACGTGCGATCATGTTCATTCCCGATCGCGGTTCCAAGACCGTCGCGACCACCGGTCCGCACGCCCACATGCCGCACGAGGGACAGCACCCTTGCACCCCTATCAAGCAGACCTGTGTAACAGTCGAATGACGCAGGCTTCATCAGAGGCGGATCGCTATGGATCAATCGGGATCGGGATGTGGCACGGGTCTGATCGGCACTGCATTCCGATTGTCCCGTGGCGTATGGCGCTGCGTTGGGCGGGCCTCTGCAGGGACGTAAATGGGGTAACCGGTGACATGCTCGAGACGCTGGACGTGCCGCCAGATGCCTCTCAGCCGTTGGACCATTTTAGGCTGTCCGAGCATAAGTATTTCAGCAGACTTTTGGCTTTCGCGATATGAAAGACGCGTCTTGTCGGTTTTCAAAACAACAAGAAATCCCCTTCAACACCGCCTTTCCCTATATTGTCGTCATGGAAAACATGTTGCGTCGGTTTTCAAAGCAATAAGAAAAGCCGTCCATATTTCCAGACAAAGGTTGGGCGTCGCATCAGATAAGCCATGTAAATAAGGCGGGAGCGGCCATTTGGGCTGAACGGCACCGGGATTATCCATGATGTCGTCTGCGCAAAACGCTTTTGTCGGGATGTTGCCGGGTCTGGGATGCGGGAACAGCCCCCTGACCCGTTATCCGGCGTCGCTGCGGCGCAGGGTCAGCAGGGCGTCCCGGATTTCATGCGCGTGGTAGGGCTTGCTGAGAATAGGCGCGTCGAACCCGCTGGCGCGCAGATCGTCGGGTCCGTAACCCGAGGCGACGATGTAGGGGATATTGCGCGCCGCCAGCGCGTCCGCGATCGAAGAGGCGAACTGGCCAGCCAGATTGGCGTCAAGCACCACCGCGTCGATCCGGTGCGCCATTGTTTCAATCATCTGGGTGGCCTGTGGCACGGTCGCCGCAACGCCCACCACCCGATGGCCCAGATCCTCCAGGATGTCTTCGAGTTCCATCGCAAGGATCGTTTCGTCCTCGATCACCAAAACCCGCAGTGCGGATTGCCCCGTCTGTTTCATTAAGCCTACTCTGTGTTCTCGAGAAGAAACCGGACCTTCCAGTAGAAACCGTCTTCACGGTATTCAATCTGGGCTTCACCGTCCAGTTCGCGCGCGATGCCCTGCGCCAGCAGACGCGTCCCAAAGCCCTGACGCGTCGGGGGCGTTACCTTTGGGCCACCGCTTTCGATCCATTCAAAAACGACGCGTCCATCGTCGGTGATCTGCCATGTCACGTTCACATGACCTTCTGGACCCGACAGTGCACCGTGCTTGATCGCATTGGTGGCCAGCTCGTGCAGGGCCATGGCCAAGGCGATGGCCATGTCGGGTCCAAGCTTGACCTCTGGCCCCGAAATATCCGCCCGGCTGTCGTCTTCGTTGAACGTATCCAGCGCGGCCAGCACGATTTCCTTGAGGCAGGCCCCGCTCCACTCGCGGCGGGTCAGGATGTTGTGGGCCGTGGCAAGCGCGCCCACACGGTTCTGGAACGCCTCGTTGAACGTATCGACGTCCGAGGTGGAACGCTGGGTCTGCCGCGCGATCGACTGGATCACCGCCAGCATGTTCTTGACCCGGTGGTTCAGCTCGCTGATCAGCAGACGTTGCGATTCCTTCCAGCGGCGAAATTCGGTCACGTCGCGCACAAGGCCGGTGCCGCGCACGGCCTCTTCGTCCTCTGGCACCTGAAAATGTCCGGTGGCATGCACGGTCCGCACGCTCTTGTCCGGGCGCAGGACCGTGTATTCCAGATTGAACGGGCGCTTGTCGCGCAGGCAGGCCGTGATTTCGGCGCTGATGCGGTCGCGGTCGTCGGGGTGCACGCGTTCCATCCATGCGGCGACGTTGTCTTCGTCCTCGGACAGACCGATGATTTCGCGGCCACGGGTGTCCCAGTCGGCCTGACCGGTCCCGAAATCCCACGCGCCCCAGCCAAGCTGCGATGCTTCGGTCGCCAGTCGCAGCGCGTCACGGGCTTCGCGCAGGCGGTCTTCGCTGCGGTGCCGTTCGGTGACGTCGCCGGCCGCGCCGAACCATTCCGATATCGCGCCCTGCGCATCCAGCATCGGAATGGCGCGCGAAAAGGTCCAGCCGATCGATCCATCCGCCCGCCGCCCGCGGTGTTCGAATTCGAACGGTTCCTTGTTGCGGATCGCCTGATCGATGCGGGCCCGCACCTGCGGCTGATCCGCGGGCAGAATATATTGATCCGTCCAGTCGCCTGCGGCGGTGGTCGTTTCGGCCAGAAAACCGTCGCTGCGCAGTTCCAGCATCTCCGACCAGTCCGGCGTCATGCGGTAAAGCACGTCGGACGTCGCCCGGATCAGCGCCCTGAACCGTTCTTCGCTGTCGCGCAGCGCCTTTTCGGCGGCGGCCCGTTCCATCCGGGACCACAGCCTGTCCGCGACCGTGCGCAACAGTTCCGTGTCTGCCGTCGACCAGTCCCGTGGCCGGTCACAGGCGGCCGTCAGCGCGCCCAGCACGCGATCGTCCTTGACGATGGGCGCGGACATGAAGGACACGAACCCCAGATCCTTCAGGCTGGCCTGATCGTCCTGCGGCACAAGCGCCGATGTGCCGATGTCGTCCACCACAAGGCATTCACCCCGTTCCAGCACCTCTGCCGCCCATGAAAACTGCGCCAGTGCCTGACCGGGTGCGTCCGGGGGACGCGCGCGGGGGATGTCGATGCCACCCAGAATGGTGACACGCGCAGGCGTGTCCAGTTCGGTGTGGAACACCTGATCGATGGCCAGCCAATCGGCGAGCCTGTTGCAGGTCACGCTTTCGATATCCGCGGAATCGGTCAGTGCGCGCAGGGCATCGGTCAGCGCCAGCAGGAAATCCTTTTGCTCTTCGCTTTCGCGCAGGCGTTCGCTTGTTTCGCGCTGCGTGGTGACGTCGACAAAGGTGATGACGGCCCCTTCGATACGTTCGTCGATGGTCCTGTAGGGGCGCAGCCGCATGACAAGCCAGCGGCCTTCGCGTGTCCGCACCTCGCGTTCGGCGGGAATAAGATCGTTCAGGACCCGTTCGACGTCAGCCGATATCCCGTCATCGTCCAGACGGTGGGTGAAATCCGTGATCAACCGCCCCACATCCACATCGGTGATGTTGAACAGGTCGGCGACCCGCGGTGTGAACATCCTGATCCGCAGCTTGCGGTCCAGAAACAGCGTTCCGATATCGGTCGCGGCCACGATGTTCTTCAGGTCGCTGTGGGCCGATCCGATGCTTTCAAGCTTGCTTTTCAGCTCTGCATTGACGGTGCGCAGCTCCTCGTTCATCGACTGAAGCTCTTCTTTCGATGTCTCCAGTTCCTCTGACGCGGACCGGTATTCCTCGTTGATCGACTGCAATTCCTCGTTCGCGACCCGCAGATCCTGTATCGTCGTCTCGTGTTCGGCCCGCGACGCGGCCAACCGGGCTTCGGCGGTATCCAGGCTTTCGCGCAGATCCTGGATTTCGTCATGCGACACGTCTGTTGTCGGCATCTCGATTGCGCGCACCGGGCCGCCGTCCAGAATGACCACCAGCGCCTGTGCTGCGTAATCGGCGCCGTCTGCGATCACCGGGGCGACCTGCAGCATGATGCGGCGCTTGCCACCGTCGAATGCGACGGGAACGGGCGGTGTCAGCGTCGTCTTGCCGTCGTCCAGTGCCATCTGCAGGGCATTGCGCAGATCAAGCCGCAGTTCGGGCCGGACCATGTCGACGATATCGGTGCTGACCGGGCCGGCTGACGGCAGCAAAAAGCGCGCGGCCTTGGCCGAAAGATGCAGCGCCCGGTAGGTGCGGTCGACAAGGATGCTGGGGGGTGCCGCGGTTTCCAGGGCATTGATGTGCAGCGCGCCTGCCGATCGGTCGCGCTGCGGTTCGACATCGTGACGCGGGCGGCTGATGACCGGGGGGCGATGGGATTCGGGCATCCGCGACACGACCGGCGCGGTTTTCGCGGCCTGTTCGTTGGCCCTGTAAAGCCGCGCCTCGCGGTGGATCGGCGTGAACAGCGCGGGCGATGCATCGGCCGTTTCCGCCGATCCCAGAAACAACAGCCCGTTCTGTTTCAGCCCGTAAGCAAACAGGGCGCAGACTTCGGCCTGAAGCTGACGTTCCATGTAGATCAGCAGATTCCGGCACGATATCAGGTCCAGCCGCATGAACGGCGGGTCCTTCAACACGCTGTGCGAGGCAAAGAGCACCATATCGCGCACCTCGCTGTTGATGCGGTAGTGCAGGCCTTCCTTGCTGAAAAAGCGCGCCAGACGTTCTTCGCTGACGTCGGCCTCGATGCTTTTGGGGTAGCGGGCTTCGCGGGCGGTGGCCAAGGCGCCTTCGTCAAGGTCCGAGGCAAAGATCTGGAACGGCATCTTGACCTGGCGCCGTTCGCATTCTTCGAGCAGCAGGATCGCAAGGCTATAGGCCTCTTCGCCGGTGGCGCAGCCCACGACCCATGCGCGCAGTCCGTCGTCACCCGCCTTATCGAAAAGCGCGCTGATCCCTTCTTTTGCAAGAATGTCATAGGCGGATTCGTCGCGAAAGAACGACGTGACAGAGATCAGCAGATCGCCGAACAGTTCCTGTGCCTCTTCGGGGTTGGTGGTCAGATAATCGGCATAGGCCGTCATGCTGTCACTGCGCGTCACCTGCATCCGCCGGGCGACGCGGCGCATGACGCTGGCGCGTTTGTAGCTGGAAAAATCGTGGCCGGTGCGGGCATGCAGAAACCCCACGATCTGTTGCAGATGCCGGTGTGCCGTGTCCTGCGACAGCGATCGCACGGCTTCCTTGCTGTGCACGACCCCGACCATCCGTTCCACCAGACGCGGGATCGGTGCGACGATATCGACCACACCTGACGCGATGGCGCTGCGGGGCATCATCGGAAATTCGGCGTCAGAGGGGTCCTGGACCAGGATCACCCCGCCGCCTTCCTTGATGTCGCGCACACCAAGCGATCCGTCCGATCCCGCGCCCGACAGGATGATCGCCAGACCGTCGCCCCGGGCGGCGGCAACGGACCTGAAGAACATGTCGATGGGCGCACGGTGTCCGCGCGGGTCTGAAAAGGGCCGCGACGAAATGTGGGTCGGTTCCATCACGAGTTCACGGTCGGGCGAGATCACATAGACGCAATTCGGTTTGAGGGCAGGGGAATCGTTGACCTCGAAAACCTCCATCTGTGTCACAGTCGACAGGATCTCGCTCAGTGCGCTGGGTTGATCGGGTGCAAGATGGATGATGACCACATAGGCCAGTCCAAGATCTTCGGGAACGTGCCGAAAGAAATCCTTGAGCGCCTGCACCCCCCCCGCAGATGCGCCAATGGCACAAACCGGGACGATCAGCTGTTCTGGATCGCTCTTTGTCATGCACAGGCCTTCTGGTATCTTTCAAGACGGTAGGTGAACTGTGCCGCCTGTCCAGCCGTAGGCACAGCTTATGCTTGTATTACCACACGAAAAGTTCATCAAACTTGTTTGACTTTGGTCTTTATGGCGCGGTTTTGGGCGCTGCGACGGGGTCTGGCGACGGATCAGGCGCGTCCCGCGTCTGGCCTGCGCGGCTGCGATTCCTTTGCGGCGCCCTGTGCGGACGGTTCAGGCCACGACACCGGCAGGGATGGGCCACGCACTCTTTTTGGCTTGGTGCGGATCTTCACGCAGGCGCCGATCCGACGGATCAAGTTGTGCCTGCGGATTTCTGTCACAGGTTTGCGTGGCGACAACCGGCGGCAGCAACGTCCAGACCGTGCTGACAAATGCGACGATGGCCAGACCAAGACTGATGCGCTGAAGGGTAGGGTCGGGATCGCGCCACCGCCGCGACCGCAGTGCGGCCAGCAGAACCGCCTGAACCACGATCGCCGCGACCGTGGCAAGGATCAGCAGGGCCCGCCCCATGCCGTTGCCCAACAGCATGCTTCCCCGGTCGGAACACAGCAGGCCGTGCAATCCGTAGACCGCGCTGAAGGACGCCAGCCAGACCGTCAGGGGCAGCGACAGGCGCAACACGGCGTTCATGTCAGCAATCCGGGCAGCATCGCAGCCGTTGCCGCGACCAGCGTTATGGCCACCGCATAATCGGCCCAAAGCCGGCCAATGCGGGCGGCGCCGACAGTCGTGGCCGCCGCATGACCGGCCAGCCTGCGTGCGGCCAGCAGCCCCAGCATCAGCGCGACGACCAGATGGTGCAGCAGCGCGTAACCCATCAGCACCCAAAGGGTCGCGTCATAGGCATGGGCCGCAGGGTCCGGCGCGCGCAGCATAAGACCGGCGCAGACAGCGGCCAGCGCTGCAAGCCCCGCCAACACCAGTGCCAGCCCCCAGACGGGTCGCAGACGCGTGCCGACAAGGATCAGCGCGGCCCCCCCGCCAAGCAACAACAGACCCCCCGTTCCCGCATCGACATAGGCCGGTGGCGGCCAGTTCGGCGCGATCGTCCACAAAAAGGCATAGCCGAACAGCAGCGATCCAAAGAACGTCCCGTTCGCCAACAACAAAAAGACCGACCCCCACCAGCCCGGCGGGTCCGGCACGTCGGCGGCGGTGAACAGCGACAGGCCATGCCCTGCGGGAATCCGCCCCTCGGTTTCCTTGCGCCCCAGACCCCAGACCCAGACCAGCGCACAGGCGATCACGCCCACGGCGGACAGCGGCACCAGCCAATAGGCTTTCAGCAGCATACCCAGGAAAAACACCCCCGTGATGGCCGACATCAGGATCGGCAGGGCCGTGTTGCCGGGAAAGACGGTGATATAGCGCGGCTCTCCGGTGGCTGTGTCGACCGACAGGGTTTCGCGCCGCCCCCGCGCACAATCGCCCAGATAGCCTTCGCCGCGTGCGATCTGCACCGGCAGGTCGGGCGTGTCGTAAAGCGGGTCGCGCGACGTGACGCGGGGGATGCTGGCAAAATTGTAGGCCGCGGGCGGCGTCGGCATCGCCCATTCCAGCGTCCCGGCGTTCCACGGATCGCGCGCGCCGCGCACCGCCATGACCGCGTTCACCACCACGTCGATCAGCACGATGGCAAAGCCGATCGCCATCACGAAGCTGCTGACAGAGGCGATCAGGTTGATGACCTCCCATCCCTGTCCGGACCCATAGGTGTCGATCCGCCGCCGCATTCCCAGCAACCCGGCCCAGTGCAGCAGCAGGAACGTGCCGTGAAACCCCGGCACGATCAGCCAGAACGCCACAGTGCCAAGGTTGAAATAGCTGGTGCGTCCGGCGACATGCGGCATCCAGTAGTAAAGTACGGCCAGCATCGGAAAGACGAAACCGCCGACCAGCACGTAGTGAAGATGCGCCACGATGAAATAGGTGTCATGGGCCTGCCAGTCGAAAGGCACGATGGCCACCATGACGCCCGTCAGCCCGCCGATCACGAAGGTCGCGAAAAACGCCATCAGCCAAAGCATCGGCAGGTGCATCGTGGGCCGGCCCTGCCACAGCGTCCCGATCCAGGCAAAGATCTGCACCGCCGTGGGCACGGCCACCAGCGTCGATGCGGCCGAAAAAAAGGCCAGCCCCATGTGCGGGATGCCGGTGGTGAACATATGGTGCACCCACAGCCCAAAGCTGAGTATCCCCAGCGATACGGCGGCGGCCACGATCCAGCCGTAGCCCATCAGCCGGGTGCGGGCCATCACCGGCAGGATGGTCGAAATCGCGCCGGCGGCGGGCAGAAAGATGATGTAGACCTCTGGATGTCCGAACAGCCAGAACAGATGCTGCCACAGCAGCGCGTCGCCCCCTTCTGACACCTGAAAGAAGGGCATGCCAAAGGCACGTTCCAGTTCCAGCAGGATAGAGCCGAGGATCAGCGGCGGAAATCCCGTCAGGATCATCACCGCCGTGACCAGCGCATACCAGGCAAAGATCGGCATCTGCGACAGGCGCATCCCCGCCGCGCGGTAGCGCAAGATCGTCACGGTGATTTCCACCGCCGCCGAGATGGCCGAGATTTCCACAAAGGTGATCCCGATCAGCCAGAAATCGGTGTTGATCCCCGGCGCGCCGATGGCCGATGACAACGGCGGATACATGAACCACCCGCTGTCGGGGGCAACGCCGGCCAGCAGCGAAAAGATCATCATCGACCCGCCAAAGACGTAGCACCAGAACCCGTAGGCCGTCAGCCGGGGAAAGGCGAGGTCGCGGGTTCCCAGCATTTTCGGCAGCAGATAGACCGCAAGCCCCTCGAACAGGGGGATCGCGAACAGGAACATCATGATGGTCCCGTGCATGGTGAAAATCTGGTTGTAGTGTTCCGGCCCGAGAAAGGCCGAACGCGGGCTGGCCAGCTGCGCGCGGATCAGCATCGCAAGGATGCCGCCCACGATAAAGAAAAACACGGCGACCGCCAGAAACATGCGGCCCAGATCGGTATGGCTGACCGTGGTGAACCAGCCTTTCCAGCCGGTATCGGATGCCCAGATCCGGGTCAGGGCGCGGTGGCGGCGCAGTGCTGTCATGGCGTTTCTTCGCGCAGGAACCGATCCCACGCGGCGGCATCATGTGCCACCACGGTGAAACGGTGGTCGCGGTAGCCGCGACCGTTGTATTCCGATCCCAGACCGTCATAGCGGCCGGGCGCATCGGCCTCGATCCGCAGCACGTTCACGTGCCCCGGCACCGCATCCAGTTTGCCGGCCAGCCGGGGCACCCAGAAGGCGTGGATCACGTCGGCAGTCGTGATCGCCACATCCACCGGTCGCCCGGCGGGAATGTGCAGCACGTTTTCGGTCCGGTGCCCCGGCGCATCGTCGTAGCCGAACCGCCATGCCCATTGCCGTCCCTCGGCGTGCACGCGCACCACATCGGGCCCGGCCCGCGGCAGCAGGCGTTCCCCGACGACCAGACCGTAAGCCAGCAGGGCGGCAAGCACGACCAGCGGAAAGCCCAGACCCAGCCCGATCACGAACCCCCGCGCATCGCGCTGGCCTTCTGGTTGCCGCCACGCCCAGACGATCAGCCCGGTCACGAAAAGAAAGATCGCCGTCGCACCGGCCAGCAACACCCACCACAATGTCGCAATGATCGCCGCCGCAGGTCCGGCCGGATGCACGGTCGACAGAGATTCCACGCAACCCGGCAGCAGAAAAAGCGTTGCCCCCCCAAGAGTGCAACGCAGAAGGAACCGGACATGCCCGATAAGATGAACAACACACCCGATGACCTGACGGACCCGATCCTTGAACATTCCGGCTATGACACGACGGAATCCCTTGTGGGCATCTGGGGTCATCCGCTGCACGCGATGACCGTCGCCTTTCCCGTAGCGCTGGCCTTTTGCACGTTTGGGGCGGACCTGTTCTATTGGTGGAGCGGCGAGCTGTTCTGGGCCCGTGCCGCGATCTGGGCGGCAGGCACGGCCTTTTTGTTCGGTCTTGCCGCAGGGCTGACAGGGACCGCTGAACTGCTGCTGGTGCCCGGTATCCGCATCCGCGCACCGGCCTGGACGCATTTCGTGATTGCTGTGCTGCTTTTGTCGCTGCTTGGCACGAACTGGGGTTACCGGCTGCAGGGCTATCAGGCAGCCGTGCTGCCCTACGGCATCCTTTTGTCCGGCTTCAACGTGCTGGTGGTGATGGTGACGGGATGGCATGGCGGCAAGCTTGTCTTTGATTATCGTTTGGGAACGTCGAAAGGCATCTGATGGCCGCGCGGTTCTGTCAGCCAGCCCGGCAGCGGGATGTCGTCCAGATCCGGCTTGGCCAGAACCAGCGTCAGCACGCACAGGACCGCCACCAGCAGCAGGACAAGCGGTGCGGTGGGTGCCGGGGCGCTGTGCGTTCCCCCTTGTTCCGCCACGGCGACAAGGACGTAGCCGATCCAGACGTGAAAGGTCACCATCGTCGCCACAAAGACAAGCTTGGCGAACATCCATGTCACGTAGACCTCGCGCAGAAAGACCAGTGCCGTGCCCGACGCGATGGCCAGCACGGCCGCGGGAGTGATGAAGAACAGATAGGCAAAATGCGTGGCACGGCGGATGCGGGCGTAATCGGTCTGTCCAATGACCGGGTCGTGCCGCGCCAGCATCAGCGGCAGCGCAAACAGCCCGCTGCACCACAGCAGCAGCATTCCGATGTGCAGCGCCTTGAAATGGGGGATCAGGACCATGAGCGTGGTCATGTCGACACCGGTCCGACCCCGGCACGCCAGCCGCGCCGGGCCAGCAGCGCGATCACGGCAAGATAGGGCAGCATCGCCGGAACCCACATGATCAGGCCGCCCAACTGCTGATCGGCCAGCGGTGACATGCCCCACAGGAACGGCACCCGGCGATGCGCTGCATAAAGCGCCACGGGCGCCAGCGTCAGGATCGCACCCAGGAATCCCATCTGCATCAGCCCGGCAAGCGACCAAAGCACGCCGCTGACCGTATCACGGCCCGCAAGGACCGCCCGCCAGAACAGGGTCGCGGACCCCAGCAGCGTGATCTGCATGATCCAGTAGACCGCCATGTCCCGCAACGCGAGATCATAGGCGGCCGGGACATGCCAGGCCCATAGGATGGCCGTCGACAGCACGAAATGCAGGGCCACCGGGCTGGATGGCCGCTGCCGGGGCAGGGCTGTGGCCAGCAGCGGTGCCGCGACGGCGACCAGCAGCACGTGATGCACCACCCGCGCCGAAAACAACCCGGCCGCCATGGCACAAAGTGGTGAGACGAAGGCCACCACCAGCACGGCCACGCAGGCCAGCCCGGACGGCTTGTGCCGCAGGGCGAACGCCATGAGGGACAGGGCGGCCAGCAAGACCGGGTCGAAATTCCACGTGGCCCAGACCAGTCCCGGCGCGGGCCCCGTGCCGCAATAGCTGCCTGAAAAGATGTCAATCGACACGTGTTTCTCCTGCTGCACACATCGGGCGGCAGCAAACCCCGCCATGGTCTCCTTTTCGTCATAGTGCCGCAGGGCGGTGCGGCATCCCTGAACCGGGAAAGTCCTGTCCTGGTTTTAGAACAACCGATTGACAGCCCAAACGTACGACACTGTCCCGGAACCCGCGCGCGCCGGACCGGTTACCGTATCAACACCTGATCAAGGACAGTGCCCCGTGCGCATCCGGGCGAAAAACAATGGTTCGGGACTGCCGACGCTGAAAAGCCCGGACAGCACGCTGGCGTTTCTGCACGAAGGTTACGGTTTCATCGCGCGGCGGTGCGACGCCCTGAACGCCGACGGGTTTCATGCGCGGATCATGTTGCGCCCTGTCACCTGCCTGCGCGGGGCCGATGCGGTGCAGGCATTTTACGCCCCCGGTCGCATGACCCGGCGGGGTGCGATGCCGGCGGCGGTCGTGGCGCTGTTGCAGGACAAAGGCAGCGTGCAGCAGCTTGACGGTGCAGACCACCGCCAGCGCAAGGCCCTGTTTATGGACATGATGACCCCGACCGGCTGGAACAGGCGCGCAGGCTTTTTGCCGAAGAATGGCAGTCCGCCAGACAGAATTGGCGGGGCCGGACGATCTGTCTGAGCGACAGCATCGACGTTGTGCTGACCCGCACGGCGCTGCGCTGGTGCGGCATCCCCGTTGTCGATCAGGATGTGACGGCGCGATCCCGCGAACTGGGGGCGATGTTTCGCAATGCAGGCCGTCTGGGTCCGGGATACGTCAAGGCGCGGGCACTGCGTGCCCGGTCGGAACGCTGGGCCCTCCGGATCGTGCGCGCGGCCCGGTCGCGCGCGCCGCAAGACGGGGCCGACAGTGTGCCAGACCGGTTGGTGCTGCACCGCGATGCCGACCAGTCCCGCCTGTCGGACGCGGCGGCGGTGGTCGAACTGCTGAACGTGCTGCGTCCGCTTGTGGCGGTCGGCGTCTACATCACCTTTGCCGTGCATGCGCTGCATCAAAACAGGGCGCGGATCGCGGATTTCATCGCGGATGGCGACCGCGACAGGCTGGCGCTTGTCGGGGAAGAGGTGCGGCGGCTTTACCCGTTCTTTCCGATGATAGGCGGGCGGGTCATGGAACCCTTTACCTGGCACGGCGCCCGGTTCGATCGTTCTGACTGGCTCTTGCTTGATCTTTACGGCACGAACCGCGACCCCACGATCTGGCCGTCCCCCGATACCTTTGACCCTGCGCGGCACATCGACCGCAATCCCACACAGCGGCAATCGATGGTGCCGCAGGGCGGCGGCGACTATCTGCAAAACCACCGCTGTCCGGGGGAACACCTGACGCAGGTCCTGCTGACAGAGGCAATCGCCCAACTGGTCGGGATGGATTATGACGTGCCACCGCAGGACATGGGCATTCCCCTGAACCTGTTTCCGCCCGCCCCACGTGACGGGATGCAGATCGCCGTGGCCAGATAGGACCGGCTGCGCGATGCGTCATGCGTCCCCAAGGCACCCCGCAAGGTGTTTCGGGGTGTCGGCCACACCGCTGGCCAGGGGAAACAGATCTGCCTGAAGCGCGTGATAGATGTCGGGTTTGCCAGCGAACTGTCGTTCGATGGGCAGGCCCGCGTCGTCGATTTCGGGGATCCAGCCGCCTCTGTCGGTATCGATGAAATGCGCTGCCGCAAAGGTCCAGATCCGGCGATACCAGTCTTCGTCACGCGGTTGCGGGTCCAGTTTGATCAGGGTCGCCAGCGCGCCGATGGCTTCTGTCATCGGCCACCAGTAGCGGTCCGGGATGTCGACCGCACCGCCGTGGGACAAGGTGTAGACAAAGCCGCCATCCGGCCGCCACGCGTCCTGCAGGGCGGTTTCGATCAGGCGACGCGCGGTGCCGGGGGCCGTGGTGTCGGGCCTGCCTGACAGCGCCCAGTGCTGGATCAAAAGCCGCCCCAGTTCAAACGAATGCCCCGGCGTGGTGCCCGCCGGACGGAACATCGGATTGCCCGCATAGCCAAAATCGACACGCCAATCGTCCGTATAATGTTCCGGCAGGCGCCAGGCGTGGGCCGGCGCCATCACTTCGGTCAGGAAAGCCAGAATACGTCCGGCCCGTGTCAGCCACGTGCGGTCACCGGTTGCCTCAAAGGCGGCCAGCATCGCTTCGGTGGTGTGCATGTTGGCGTTCATGCCCCGATAGGTGGAAAACGTCGTCCAGTCTCGCCGGAATTCTTCGCGCATCAGGCCTGCGGTTTCATCCCAGAAGCGTGCGTCGATCACACCGGCCACGTCGTCGAACAGGTTCCGGGCCCGCTCATGCCCCGCGATCATCGCGGTTGATGCTGCAAGAAGCACAAAGGCATGCCCGTAGGCCAGTTTCTGGTCGTCTGTTATGGCGCCATCTCGGACCGCCCAGACATAGCCACCATGCACGGTGTCCCTGTGTTGGTTCCACAGCGCATCAAGTCCCGCATCCACAAGGCGCGCGGCACCGGGATACCCGGCGATCTGCCCCAGCGCATAGGAATGCACAAAGCGGGTGACCGTATGCAGCTCTTGCGGGACGGGACGCGGGGTGCCGGACCTGTCCAGTGCCGCGATTGCGCCATTCTGGTCGAGGCTGGCAGCAAAGAAATCAAGCTGCGCGCGGGCGTCAGCCGCCAGAAACCGCCTGTGTGACGGATCGTCGATCCAATGGCCGGGCGCGTCCGCCGGTCCGGGACGATTGCGAAGATCGGTCATGCCTGTCCTTTCCGGAATCTGACGCAGGCCAAGGTTGCAGGGCCTGTGATGATGATATTACCCAAGGCTGTCCAGAACCTGAAGCAGGCCGCGGATATAGCCGCAGATCAGCTGCGCGTGCCAAGCGGTTGGGGGCGATCTGCTGATCGCCACCGTGGCGTGGATCAGCGCAAGCCGTACATCCTGCGGCGGCTGCACCCGCGCTCAAGCTGCCGACCAGTGGCGAGGGCCAAGCGCGCTATCCTCGGCGCAGACAGCGGAAATGGTGTTCTGGTCGGTCAGCTTGGCCGACACGACGGCTGCATCACCACAAACGCAGGCTTCTTCAGCGGTCAGAATAGCCTGTTGTCAGCGAATGCATCGCCTGCGGCGTGAACGGCTGCCGGGCAAGGCTGCGAGTGCGGCGACAGAAAACGGATTTTCCCGCTGCAGCATGTGATAAATCTCGTCACCCCGTCATCCGGAAATGCGGTGGGCCATTTCCTAAAATAGCCGCCGTCAGTCGCCCTGTCGCATAGGCCCCGGTATCGACAGCGATTCGGCCGCCCTGTGCGGTGGGTCTGTCCTGAATGACGTGGCCGTGCGCCACCCACAGACCATCGGTGCGGGTGGTGTCATCGAATGCTGCACAGCCCCAGATCATGTCCTGCGGTCTTTGGTCGTCAGGCCCGCGGGCAGGGTCGGCCCCGGCGTGGGTGACCAGCAGGTTGCCGCTGCGCCAGCTTATGGCCAGATCCTGCATCCAGGTGATGCGCCGAGTCCCCATCGCCAATGCCAGATCGTCGCGCACCCGCTGAAACGGGCGTGTGCCGTCCGCCGCAGGCCCCGCAACACCATAGCTGGCAAGTGTTTGCAGCCCGCCATACTGCAGCCAGCTTGCGCCGTGCTTGTCGGGATTGTCCAAAAACCGCAGGCACATGGCTTCGTGGTTGCCCTTCAGGCAGATGATGTCGGGACGGTCCAGCAGCAGATTGATCACCGCGGCCGACCCGTCGCCGCGATCGATATAATCACCGACACAGACGATCTGTATTCCGGTGGGGTCCGCCTGTGCAATCTGGTCCAGCAGCTGGGCCAGCAATTGATCACAGCCATGAATATCGCCGATCACCGCCACGGGGGCTGGCACATCCAGCGGCGCGTCAAAGGGGCGGGTTTTCTCGCGGCGAAAGAAGGATAGAAAACGCATGCTGAAAGAATTCCAAGGTCGGGATGCGCAGATGTCCTAAGGGAGGTCAGCCGGAACGCACAAGGCCCGGACATCAGGAAACCGTGAACAGCCGTCCGCACAACGGCCCTGTGCATGCAGCCAAAACGGGCGGTTTCATGTGGTATCGTGTATGAAACTGGCAGTTTATAAAAGAGTTTTGCAATACATCCTTGCCATGTCTTTTCAGCGTTACATTTACGCGTTACCCAACTAAGCTTGACGTTGTAGTCTGCCTCCATCGAGTGGTCCAGCCGACGTACCCGCTTTTCGTTCACCAGGTGGCCGTCGTTACGCAGGTGCCAGATCATCTGGTGGACACCGAAGAACGGCGTCTCCAGGAAATGCTCGTCGATCCGCCGCATCAGGCCGAGGTTCTGTTCGGTCTCGCCTTTCGGCTTGTAGTAGAAGGACGAGCGCGCATTGACAGCAGCTTGCACTGTTTGCTGATGGACAGCTCTGGGTGGTCGCGCTCGACAATGCCGCGCCTCACTTCTCGCCCCAAGGCTTGAGCTTTCTTTCCAAAAAAGAGTTGGCCACCGCTAAAGCGCCCCGCCCAAAACCTGAATCGCGGGGATTCCCACACGCATGATTTTTTGATTCATCCTGTTTGGGAGGATGGATCATGTCAGCACCTTTGCCAGACGCGCTTCGGGCGCGGTTTCAGCGATGCATTGAGGAAGGGTCAAGCGGTCGCGCAGCGGCATTGCGCTTGAAACTCTCGCCCTCCACGGGAGCGCGATGGGCGCTTGCGATCCGGCGGACGGGCCGAGCGGAGGCCGCTCCGCAGGGCCGACCGAAAGGCAAGGGCAAGCTGGACCCGCATCTGGGCTTCTTCGCTGAAATCATCGCGCAAGATGGTGACATCACGATGCCCGAGCTGAGCGCAGCCCTGTTTGACGCAACGCGCGTTCGGGCGCATCCCAACGCCATCGGCAAGTTCCTACGCAAGTTGGGCTACACTTATAAAAAAGTTACTGGTCGCCACCGAACGCCGCCGTGCCAAGATAAGGCGGCAACGCGAGGATTGGTTCAAGCACCGCATTCCAGCCGTATCGAAGCATCCGAAACGCTTTGTCTTTATTGATGAAACATCAGTGAAGACAAACCTGACGAGGTAGAGGGGATGGGCCCCTTGCGGAAACCGCCTGATCATGGACGCCCCCTTCGGCTCATGGGGCACCCAGACCTTTATAGCCGGACTGAGTGCCGACGCGATGATCGCCCCTGGGTGATCAAAGGTGCCATGGATGGCGCGGCCTTCGCCGCTCATGTTGAAAAGGTTCTGGTGCCGGAACTATCACCCGGAACCGTGGTCATTCTGGACAATCTCGCCACGCACAAAAACGTCGAAGCGGAAAAGGCGATGTGCAGGGCAGGATGCTGGTTCCTTTTCTTGCCGCCCTACAGTCCCGACCTCAATCCCATCGAAATGGCGTTCTCAAAGCTCAAAGCACACCTGCGCCGGATCGGCGAACGCACCTTCACCGACATATTCAATGCAATCGCCGAGATCTGCGACCTCTACTCACCCGAAGAATGCTGGAATTACTTCACTGCTGCCGGATATGTCGCAGGTTAAAGGCGGGACGCTTTAGCTCTCCGATCTTGGCATGCAGGTCCCTGACGTGATCATCATCGATGACCGGCGCCTTGCGGTCACCGCGTTCAAACACACCGGACGCACCATCCAAGAGCGCACGATTCCATTGGATGCACGCCGAACCGTAAGCACTGTCCCAGCCCCACCTTCCTGCTAAATCCGTAAGCTGCGATGCGCTCCTGTGTGGAGATTTGCATGGGAGGTGTCAGTGGGAGACCATCGGGAGCGCAGTATGGAGGCCGTTGGGTTTGTCGAGCTTTTGACGGCCCGGCCGCCAAGCGGCGATGGTCGGATGAGGCGAAGGGCCGGATCGTCGCCGAGACGCTGGTGACGGGTGTTACGGTGAACGAGGTGGCGCGTCGGCATGGGGTGAAAGCCCACCACCTGTCGTCTTGGCGGACGCTTGCGCGGCACAGGGCAAGCTGGTCGTTCTAGAGAATGCAGCGGCCGCATTTTACGGGCCTGTGCCGGCGGCGCAGCCGATGGATGCGTTGTCGGCGACTGCGTAGCTCAGGATGTCTATGGCGGCGATTTCGCGCTGGTCGAATATTCGACCCGATTGGAGCCGGTGCTGACCCCGGACTTGCACCGCCAACGCTTGCAGCGGTTTGCGCCGGAGCTGCGGGTGGTGTCCCGGTTCAGGAGAGGGTAAGGCCGTCCTTCCGCAGAATGTCGCGGATGGTGGCGGTGTTGCGCGCACGGGCGGCATCGAACCGATCAGCGTCGAAGATGACATGCCTTAACATCTGGGCCAGCGTCTGGTCCTTAACTATGCGCTCCATCGGCAAGTAAGGATAGCCCATCGTCTCGGCCAGTTCCCTAGTGCGGCTGTCAAAAGTCACGCAAACGCCCAGCTTGCCCGCCTGGATCGCTGTGACCGCGCCATGGATACGCATGCCTAGGACGACGTCGTGGCGGCGCATCGCGTCGATCCAGCTACGCGCGTCGGAATAGAACACAGCATTATTGAGGAAATAGTCAATAAAAGCAACGATTTCTAGATCTGGACGCATAACCCCTTGGACCCATTTCACATAAGCCAAGTCATCCTGCGTCACCTGCCGATCGTAAATGATACGCAGCAGGCGCGGATCCGTCTGTAGGATTAGCTGATGCGGCAGGGACGCGATCAGCTGGGCCATCATGCGTTCTGCCAGACGGGTCTCGGCCTCGAGCGTGCCCAAAACATAACCGACCGAGGGGCGGGGCATCTGCCGGACGCCATCCAGTTGCGCTTGGATCGCGGCCCCCGTCAGGTGCGGGTTGATCGTCTGCGACGGGCAGCCGGTGATGACCGTGTTTGTCACGCCGAAATGTTCCAGCACCTGCTGAGTGAACGGACCGCGCAGGCCGATGCGACTGGTGCGTTCGGAGAGCACCTTGAGATAGCGCACCGTTCCTGACTTTAAATCAAGGCGCGGGTCGTTGTCAGTCTCGGCTTGTGCGCCCAGCCCGATGCAGGTTACCGGCAGGTTGCAACGCTCCAGCATGTCGGCCAGCCAGCCCATGTCCCAAGCCGCATTCACTTGATTTGCAGCCGGGATTAGGAGGTGCTGCGCGTTGTCGCGGATGTATTCTGCAGTTATGCCCGGTTCAACCGTCAGCTTGGAGTTGGCAACCATCTTCCATAGAGCAAACTGAAAGATTGCGTTTCCGGTATTCATGCCGATGCGCGTCAGGGCGTTGTCGAACCCATAGCCCGAAAATGAAGTGCCGCCATTGGTCCCGAAAATTGCAACCGTTAAGGCCATAGTCGTATCCTTGTTACGGGGGCTGAAACTAGTTTGCTAAGGGGGGTATCGCGGGCTGTCAACAACAGCAAGCAAGCAGCAGATATTGCTTATCCCCGGCTTTTATGATGCCGTCGCCCCCGACGGCATCAATGTGCCAAGGTGGGTTCGGCACGCCCAAGATCGTCCTGATGAACATACCAATCATCCCATCGGCTCAGTTCCGGCATCCAGCGGCGGTAGCCCGCAGCCTCCAGCAGCGTAAAGATCTGGTCGCGCTTGACCGTTTCACCTGCATGCTCGACCGAGATCAGGCGAAAACGCCGCCGATTCAGGTTGGTGTGGCGTAGGATCTCGTATTCCGACCCCTCAGTATCGACCGAAAGGTAATCAATAATGTCGGGCGCACCATGTTCGGCCAGCAGATCATCCAGCGATACGGTTGGCACCTTGTATAGCGTCTGGCGGGTTCGGTTGCCATTATGCTCATGCACGTCGTCGGGCACGATATCAGCCATGCGCGACAGTTCGGGCATGGCGTCGGTAGACAGAAAATCCGCCATCTCGCCACTGCGGGCCGCCACACAGCGCAGATCAACTACGGCCTTGCGGTTAGTCGCCAGAGCCTCGTGCCAGACAGGGTTCGGCTCAGCCAGGATGCCGGTCCAGCCATAGGATTCCTCAAGCAAGCGAGTATTGGACAGGGTCCGACCGTCGCAGGCACCGAATTCCACAAAATAGCCGCCACGCCTTAACCCCAGCATGTATAGCACCCACAAATCCTGCAGGATTTGCGCATAGCTGCGCCGCACCAGCGGCTGGCAGAAGGCGTAAAAAGACAGCATTGGTGACAGGCGGAAATCGGCTTCCGCCTTTTCGGCATCCAGCAGGTTCAGGACGAGGTTGCGGATCAGGGATTGTTCGTGCCGGGACACGGTGGGCCGATTGTGCATCGCGGCATCGATTCCAGCAAAGCTGCTGCGGGCGAACCACTCCAGCGAGAAAAGGTCTTTCTTGACGAGATCGGCCATCTTACACCTTCATATCGGTAGATTTCCGCCGGACCGGAGACAATGCGTCCCACGCGCGCAGTACGTATTCTTTCGGCGGAAAAGGGTTGTTTCATATTCGATCCATAGCTAACAGTCGCGCAACACATGCGCAACTTGGCTAGGGTGTATGCAAGATTTAAATCAAATTGGCACCACGGTCATAACCCGCATCGGAGCGCTGGAGCAGGCGCTGAAGGATGCCGCAAGTTTCGAGGATTTTCACGCCAGCCCCGCATCGGAAAGGCTACGCGATGCCATCATGGATCAGGCCAGTAGCGCCCAGATCGTTTCCTTTGACATCTTCGATACTGTCCTGTGGCGCGACGACAAAAGTGAGCTTGAACGTTTCGCCTATATCGCTCGGGCCTTTACCGGCCGGATGCCGGGCCATGATGCGCGGGCCTGGCTGGCGGCGCGCATCTTCAGCGCTTCGCATGCCTATCAGATGTCCGAGATAGTCGATGGCACAACTGAAGGACGGCTGAGTGACATCGCACTGAATATGATGCACGCAATGCGGGTAGCAGGCGACAGGCAGGAGGCAGCGCGCCTGTGGTGCCAGACCGAACTTGAGGTCGAAACCCGACAGCTGCGCGTCGCGCCCTTCATTGACCAGCTGATCTCCCAGCTTGTGGCGGATGGCAAGCAGGTGATCTTTCTGTCGGATATGTATCTTCAGGCCGACCAGATCCGACAACTGCTGAATAATTTGGCCTTCGACCTAGGCCGGGTGACGCGGCTGATCTCGACGGCGGACGAACGTGTGAACAAGCGCAGTGGCACGATTTTTCCGCGCATTTTTCGAGAGATGGACCTGCAGCCGGGAGCATTCCTGCACATGGGCGACAGTCTGACCTCGGATTATATCATGCCAATCCGGTCGGGCTGGGCTGCGCGCTATCTTCCCGTGC
Source organism: Loktanella sp. SALINAS62 (assembly GCF_018263905.1). Classification (GTDB taxonomy): domain Bacteria; phylum Pseudomonadota; class Alphaproteobacteria; order Rhodobacterales; family Rhodobacteraceae; genus Loktanella. Next base: position 89,382 of record NZ_JAAFZU010000009.1, read on the forward strand.
CGCGCGCTACGCTGATCAAGCGCCGCGAAAGCCATTTTCAATGCTGCGCGACCATGTTCGGTAGGCGCCAGACCAGTCTGCCAATGGCAGCGCCAGCTCTCTGAGTGAATGATGACCAGTAAATATACCGAACTTTTGGGTCCAGTGTTCCTGCATTGGATCGCGCAGCTTCATGACAAGCTTGCATTCCTTGCAGACACGAAGGGTCGAAAGGCCCTTTATTGCACCCGGGCTGGCAAACGCATCGAGGATCTGATGCAAGCCTATGCCAGCACTGGGATACCCTTCGACAGTGAATTGTTCGGTATCTCAAGAATTTCGGCCTGCAAAGTTGGCGCACCTTTTCCCGAAACCTTCTCCACAGCGCATCGGATTACGTCGGAATCGCTGCGTCATGTCACACTCGCGGATCTCTGCGGCGCCTACCTGCAGCACGAATGGGACGATGCCAATCCAGCAATGGCCGCCCTTTCGGGTTTGCGTCAGCCCTACAACGAGAGCAATTTCCGTAGCCTGATTGCTGCGAACGACCCCGCATCCGTGTTCTTTCGCGACCGGCTGATCGCAAACCATGCGGGGCTCGATCGCTGGCTATCTGACCATCTACACACCGCCCAAGACAAGCGCGACAATACTGGATATGTGCTGGTGGACAGCGGCTGGAAGGGCTCGATCCAGCGAATGCTGGGTGAAGTCTTTCCGCGCTACGGGTTCGAGGGTGTATATTTCGGCGTGCAGGACGCTGCGTTCATGCCTGGCCGATATGGCATCGTCTTTGACGCCCCGCATTACCGCAGCGATCGCCCTGAGACGGTATTCACCATCCATCGCCACCTAATCGAAACCATCTTGGAACCCAACGCCCCTTCGGTCGAAGAGCTTGTGTACGGGCCCAATGACGCGCTGGCCCGCGCCCAGTTACAAGCCGTGCGGGCTGAAATTCCTGACCCCAACAGCGACGCGCTATTCCTAGGCATCCGCGACTACATCGCAACGCATTCCGATCTCTCGTCGGACCGTGTCTTCACCGAGTATCGCCACGCCTTGGCCGAGCTGGTGCCCTCGCTGATTACCCCAAGCCGCGAAGATGCGCTGGCACTGGCGGGCAAGAACCGCTCGGTCGATTTCGGCCGTCAGGGCAATGTTCCGGTTCTCATGCAGGACCGCGCGCAAGATACGGCCCAGTTGCGCATCCAGTGTTCGTTGTGGCCACAAGGCCAAATCGCGCTGGAGCACGAGAGCAAAAAGGCTCGCCAGCTTCAGCTTCAGGTCTCAGGACTGGAAGATTCTAGGTCGTTCTTCGCCTCGCACGAAAAACCCCGGCAGAGCCCCCGCGCCGAAGCCTATGTTGTCGGGAAGCCCGCTGAATGGGCTGGCTCTGTCGCAGTGGTGACGCGCACCAAAAACCGCCCGCTGCTACTGCGGCGCGCGATGCAGTCAATTGCGCGACAGACTTGGAAAAATATCCAGTGGGTGGTGGTAAATGATGGGGGTGAGACAGATTCCGTACGGGAGATCGTTCAAGCGAGCGGCATCGATCCGACCCGTATCACGCTTATTGAAAACTTCGCCAGTGTGGGTATGGAAGCGGCGTCGAACATGGGTGTGCGTGCGGTCGATACGGAATTTGTGGTCATTCACGATGACGACGACCGGTGGGAGCCAAATTTTCTGTGCGAAAGCATCGAGTTTTTGCAAACGCCGCGCGCCGCTGCGGCAGATTTCGAAGGTGTTCTGTCGCGCGCCTGGCGCGTCTCGGAACAAATCGATGGCGATCAGGTGACCATCCACCGCAGCGAACCCTATATGCCCTGGGTGTCCGAGGTGTCTCTGGCACAGATGGCGGTTGGTAATTTTTTCGCGCCAATCAGCTTTCTGTACCGCAGGTGGGTATTCGACGAGGTAGGTGGTTACGACGAAAGGCTGCCGGTGCTGGGGGACTGGCGCTTCAACCTAGACTTCTTGATGTGCGGCAATATTGGTTTTCTTGACCGCTATCTGTCACATTACCACCACCGCGACATGGGTGACAGTTCAAGCGATGGCGTCTATGCCAATTCCGTAGTCGGTGCGCGCAGCCTGCATAGCCAATATTTTTCAGTGGTGACGAACCGGATATTGCGTGATCCTTCGACCCCCGAGAGTCTGCGCCAAGTCATCAGCAACGCGCATCAGCAGCGCGTCATGGAACACAATGTCCAGACCCTACGCAGTGCTGTCGAACAACTGCAGGGTCGTCTGGATCATCACATGGGGGTTTCGTGGAACAACCAACAAGCCGTGTTGAAACAAATCTATCCAGACCGCGAAACAGCCAAGGAAGCGGCAAAGCTCACCGAGGCACCTACTTTGTTAGATGAAGATATGCGCCACATCCGCAATGTTCTGCGCAAGAAGTTACCTTACACAGCCTCACCACGACGGATCGCCGCGCGGCTGCGTTGGGAATTGCGCCTGTCGATGATGAACAGCCCCTCGCGCAGCCAGACCTGGCTTCCCAAGCTGTTCCACCTTATCCCCAGCCCGGATCATTTCGATAACATTGGCTATCTGCGCGACCATCCTCAGATCTGGGCCACTCAATTCAATGGCAAGGGTGAATGGTTACCATATCATCATTATCTGCTAGGGCGCTACCAAACGGCGATCCACCCGACGCATGCGGCCAAGGAGCATTAATCGGCCCTGACCTGTTAGGATCCACGCCATGACGACACTGATTTTACATCCTGGTTCTCCAAAGACCGCGACCTCGACCTTGCAGCATGTGTTGCGAGCGAACCGATCCTTGCTATCCAGTGCAGGTGTCGGCCTGATCCTGCCCGAGGACTTGCGCGGCAAGGCCTATCTGGGCAATTATCTGGCTGCCTATCGTGGCGAAGACGTGCCCGACATGGCGCGTTGCACCAAGGATTTCTTCGCCCCGATCCTAGGACGGCACGAACTGGTCATCTGCAGCGAGGAAACGTTCTGCCACGATTTTATGCCGTCGCGGAAATTAGCTTCGGGCGGGATCGACCGCGCGGCTAGGTCAGCCGAACTGATGGGGACGACCGGTGCGACCCGCACTAAGGTGGTGTTGAGCATCCGTCCACAGGTGAATTTCCTGACCTCCACCTATACGCATTTCGTTCACCGCCACCGCGAAGCCCGACATTTTAGCGCTTGGCTGAAGGCCGAGGTCAGCCTGCCGGATCTTCTGTGGCAGCCTGCCGTCGGCGCTTTTCAAGACAGGTTTGGAGCTGAATCAGTGCAGGCCTTGACACTGGCCATGACCCAAGAGGTCGGCATGAACGGGTTCCTGCGTGCCGCGCTGGACGCCTTCGGGATCGGACATCTGGGACTGGATATGAATACCGACGAAGTTCACAACCCTTCACCCTCGCAGCGCGCCGTTCATCTTTGCCGGGTGATGAACAACGAGATCATCCACCCCAACCGGTCCGAGAAGGTTAACACCGCGCTGATGAGTACCTTCCCGGTGGTAGATTTCGGTAAGTTTGTGCCGCTTGACTGGACGCTGCCGGATGAACTGGCCAGCCTGTTTGAAGCCGATCACTCGGCCGCGTTGACTTCATCCAAGGCTGGGGCCAGTACGCTGTAGGTGTTCAGTCCCGGCATTTGGTGGATCGGGTCGATGATGAATATGTCTGGCTCCGATGTCCAGATTTTGCAGATGCATTCGTAGGGTGTGAGCCCGCTAGTGTCTTGAGCCTGCGGGCGAAGTTAAAAGCCGACATGAAATCCGCGAGGTGCGTTCGGAGCTGGCTTTCGTAGTGGTATCGCTTGACGGTCTCTTCTTTGATCGTGCGGTTCGTTCGTCCACTTGGCCGTTAGTCCAGGGGTGGTTGGGCTTGGTGAGCCGATATTCGATCCCTTTTGCCTCGCAGATCATGTCGAACCGCATCAACCGCGAAGCTGCAGTGTTCCGGTTCCGAGGTTGCTCGGCGAACTGGATGCCGTAGCATGCCCGCAATAGCGCGCCACCAGCTGATCGACATGCTGAATCAGACTGGGCATCTGCAGGTTCTCGTCGAAGAAGCTGTCGCGCAGCTCTGCATTGCGCAGCAGGCGATCCAGTTGGTTCCGAAAGTCCTGCGGGTCGCCCGCTTCGAAAACAAAATTCTCAGGACGGGTCAGCGTCTGCTTGGCCCCCACATGCGACGAAACCAGTGATGGCACGCCCAAGCGTGCCAACTCGACCATAACCTGGTTGAAGGTTTCCCACCAGATCGAGGGGACGATGTTCAGGTCGATCATCTGCGATAGAGCCGACAGCTGGTCGCGCTCATAGCCGGGTACCACCCGCACGCTGCGAAAGCGTGTCTCGAGCTGGGCCAGCTGGCGTTCGAGCCGCGGTGAAAGCCGAGCGACGATCAGCAGATCGACCGTCTCGCGATACAGAGTGTCGTCGATCGCGGTCAGCGCGTCGATCAGGAAAGGCAGTCCCTTTGACACAATATCATAGCCAATGAAGGACAAGGTGAGGCCGGGGCTGGGCGGGGCCTCACCGGGGATAACGAGGGCTATGGGACGATTGGCGCGCAACGCCTGTCGCTCGGTGGTCGGGACTTCGATATCGATTGGAAGCAGTAGGGTTTCGACCTTGGTGCCCGGCGGCAAAAAGCGCATTGCGGTCTGCCTGCAGAGGTCGGATACGGCAAAGATCCCATCTACATGATCGCGCAGCGCCAGACCATTAGCCTCGCGCCACTGGCGATAGGCGCTGGCCTCTTGTAGGCGGGCAGCGGGGGGAAAGGCTAGGAGAACTCGTGTTTTGGGGCCGGCCTTCCAGTCATGACTTTTGCCCGCCTCACTACGCGCGCGCAAACCCCAATCGCGAAACCCGGTGCGCAGCCCGCCGATAAGGTCGTGCGTCAAGTTCCTGGCCGCCTTTATATAAGATTTGGTGCCTACAAACATGTCGAACAAGAACCCACCCAATGGGTGTCCGGCTAAACCCTGTCGCTTGATCGCTCCCCCGATCCGATCGATTGCGATCAGGTCTGCCATTCGGTGGTCGCTGGCAAGACAGCCGACACAACTATTTCCGTCGTTATAATCATTACAGGTCAGTCTGTTATCATAAAGAAGCTCGATCTGTGGGCAGACAGGCATGTAGTTATGGAAAGTATAGAAGATGCGCCGCAGCTTATCACCCTTTGGCAGGTTCAGCACATCCGCGCCGATGCCTTCCAGATTATGAATGTGCAGGGCATCGAATGGCCCGTGCAGGTCAATGAAATTGTATACTAGGCGCGGTGTGACCTCATCGCGCAGCCATTGGTCAATGTCGTTAAATGCTGCATGGGCCGGCGCCTTGATCGGCGAATTCACCAGCGTGAAGGTTCGCAGGCGTGGATGATCAAAAGCGTTGGCGGTTTCTTCGATGCAGGGCTTGCGATTCCAGAACCGATAGCTGTTGCCCGAGGAAAGGAACCATACCTCAACGTTGTCGCGCGCCAGCAGTTCGCGGATGACGTTGCGCAGATACATCGTGACGCCGCCGCCGGCCATTACAGGGCTGTCGAACTTAGCCCAATTATAGATGAGTATTTTCATTGGGTTAGCAAGCCAATCAATCGGTTGAGTAGGGGGTTCAGCCAGCCTAAGTGGCTGGCTGCCATGCTTCCTTGAACCCAGCGGTCCTCGTAAACGCAACGAGACAGGTCTGACTGTAAGCGCCAAGGGCGTACGCGGGTCAGCAGGCTACCCTCGGTGATTTCTGTTAGGCCAGCCTGATGGGTCAGCCCGTCCACCGCCTTCAGCGTGGCACGCTTCGGAGCCGTGAAGTGGCTGGTGATGGCCTGCGCGATGGCGGCATCCGCCGTAGCATCGGGCAGCGGTGAGATGCGTAGTAGCCGGTCCATTGCGCTTGCGGTGCTGAGTAGCCGGCCACGACTAACAGACCCTACTTTTGCAGAACCAGGGCCGAAAACGGGCTGCAGTCTGCCAGAGGCATCGGCGCGGAAATCGCGCAGGCTGCCGCGACTGCGATCGACGGCAAATGGCTCCAACCAAGCAAAGTTTAACGCGGCGGCGCGGTGGCGCCAGTCGGCTCGGCCGATCATTGCCGTATCCAGCATAGCCGCGCGAGGATGCATCCGCCCAAGATTACCCGCATAGTACCGGTTAGCCGCGAACATCATCAACACCAGCCGGGACCGCACGCTGCGGCCTCCTGCCTCAAGTGCATAGATATGTTCAGACAGCGACTTCAACACCGTCCCAGAATAGCCGATATCAACCAGCAGAATGCGCTGGTCGGGCGCAAACAGGTCTTGTTGGTCCAGATAGTCAACGACGCGCTGGCGTTTGGCCTGCAGCGCAGCGTTCAGAGCCGAGGACATCGCGGCATCGGCCATGATGTCCTTTATGGGCATGCCGTCGTTCGCTTCGGCCAGCGGCCCCAGCTCTTCTGGCTGCAGGCCGAAGGCGGAAATGATGCTGCCCTGTGTTGCCTCCTCGTCCTGCATCCAGCGGACGTGGAGCCGGATGTAGTCTTCCCAACCCGGAGCAGAAAGATCGGGACAGGTCAGCAATACGCCCGCACGGCGGCTAAAGGCCAAGTCCTGAAACTGGGGCAGATTCAGCGCTCCGGGGGCGCCCGTATCGGCGATTAGTTGGCGCAGCAGATGGTGATAGATTGTGCCGTCCCGCGTCAGGAACAGAACCCGATCAAAGCGGCCCTGCTGGGCCGTAGCCAGCACCTTACGCGTAAAGCTGACAAACCCGGCCGAGATCAAACGAACGAGGCCCTCAGTCGGATCGCCCTCTGTGATCTGTGAGATCAGCCGCCGCGCCGCCGCCGGTCGGCGATGGGCGCCCAGTTGGGTCAGGTGATCCAGCCTTGCCTTGCGGATCTCATTTTCGCTTTCGAAATAATGCAACGCGTCCCAGCCATGTTCCCGAGGGCGCAGGACGTCGTTGATCCAGTTGTCGCCCAAGTGCATACGCCGCCAGTCACCACTGCCAAGCTGGGCGTCGATACGGTCGAACATCAGGCCGCTATTCTTGGTGACGCCCATGTCGCAGGACACGAAAACATGGTCGAAAAGGTCGTCCAGACCGTGATCCTCCAAGATTGGCCGCAGCCAGCGTTCGCGTAGATACATGTCAGAGACTAGGATCAGCGTCTTGCCATGTGCCCGTAGCCGCACCAAAAAATCACGCATCACGGGATTGAGCACCAAGGTCCTACGCTCAGTTTCGAGCTCGTATGAGATAAGGGCCTCGACCGCAAGCGCGCGTCGGGCATTATCGGTAATATAGGGGGCAAGCGCGCTATCAAAAACCTCCGCCAGATCGACCTCGTTGCGGAATTCGGCATCCTGGGTCATGCCGATGGCCTTCAGGGCAGCCTGATGGCGCTGCCGACAATGCATCAGTAGACCGGCAGGCAGCGGCCCGTCTTCCCCGCAGATCACCCGCTCGCCGAATTCGGCAGTCTTCAGGTGGACGTCCTCTAGCGCGATCTCGCGCCAGATGAGCGTGTCGAACAGGTCGAAGCTAACCAGCTGGTAGGGTGACAGCAGCGCACTTAGCTGATCGGGATGGGTGAAGTTATTCGCGTCACGGCCTAGCCGAGCGAACTTACGCCGCGCCGCTTCCTGCGCCGCCCGTTCGGGAGCCACCATGGCACCAATTCTTTTCAATTGAGATGAAAGCAAGCAAAAACCGTTTTGTGTATTGTCTGAAAATTTAAGTCCTGCACGGGGTCCGTCAGGTTCGGGCGCTAACATCCATTGATGTTGTGGCTGGTTCTGTACCGGTTCCATTCCAGTTAGGTGTTGTTACGGGGATTTCTGTCCGAAGGCCACAGATAACTTCCAGCCGAGGGCTAAGTGCTTGCGGATAGTGAACTCACTTCTTGTGGCGTGATGTAACCGATGGCGCTGTGTAGGCGGGTTTTGTTATACTAGGGTCTGATGTCGGAGGGGACAGAATAGTACGCTTCTCTAATTGGGCGTTTGGGGCAAGCTCGTTTTCCATCTCGGTCCGGTCCGAGCTACAACTGATGGAACAGACGCAGTATAACTGTTGTTCTGCTGGTTCGTCGGCCTTGGCGTCGGCGATCCGGTCTGGGTGCCAACCGTCTTCACCAAGAACCGCGATCGGCTGCTGACGACCGAGATGTCGCGCAAGGTGATGGCCGCGATCCTGGCGCATCGCGAGGTGGCACCACTTTTGTCAGACGAGCATTTTTCGGTGGATGGAACGTTGGTCAAGGCCTGGGCCTCGGTGAAGAGCTTCCAGTCGAAGGCAGATGAACCGCGCCGGGTTTGCCGGAGGCTCCAACTGATGAGTAGGATGGAGCATCATGAACAAGACAACCAACAAATATACACCTGAAGTGCTCGAACGTGCCGTGCGGATGGTTTTGAATGGCGAAGGGCAGCATGACAGTCGCTGGTCTGCGATCCTGTCGATTTCTGCGAAGATCGGCTGTGCGCCGCAAACGCTGAATGAATGGGTGAAGAAGGTCGAGATCGACA